>NZ_AWUK01000129.1 GCF_000499205.1 Paenibacillus sp. MAEPY2 | reverse complement strand
CCTAGTTGAAAACTGGGTCCACAGCATCCGCCGCCAACCATGGCAAACCGAAGCGTATGCACACCTGCTTCTTTCATCATTGCCTCGATATAGGTTTTAGCACCATCGGTAATCATCATCCTCGGTTGACTCCTCTCTATACTTCACTCGTACTTCCCGCTTCAGTCCAGGTCTTTAAGCTATCATAACCAACTACTTCTCTGGATTCCCATGGTATAATCACGGTGTTTCCATCCGAAGCTTTATGAATCTGCTGAATCCATTCCTGCTCAGCGATGGCCCGTCCGCTAAGAATGGGGTCCATGGTGTCTGTCACGGCAAAA
>NZ_AWUK01000128.1 GCF_000499205.1 Paenibacillus sp. MAEPY2 | reverse complement strand
GCGGTGGATACGATGTGTTCGTCTTCGCTGACCTCCATTCATCTGGCGTGTCAGAGTCTAAGACAGAACGAGTGTCAGGTTGCGGTCGCGGGCGGGGTGAATGTGTCAGTCCACCCGAACAAATATATCATGTTGTCTCAAGGACGATTCCTGTCCAGCAAAGGCCGGTGTGAGAGCTTTGGTGAAGGGGGCGACGGGTATGTGCCGGGTGAAGGCGTGGGTGCTGTCCTGTTAAAGCCGCTTGCACAAGCGGTTGCAGACGGGGACCGGATTTACGGCGTGATCAAAGGGTCTGCCTTGAATCACGGCGGCAA
>NZ_AWUK01000127.1 GCF_000499205.1 Paenibacillus sp. MAEPY2 | reverse complement strand
GAATAATCATTTACTTTATAGTAGGATGACAAAGCCATTATGCTAACATCTGAATTAGGTAACTGCTGAACAACCGCTGCCGCTGGTGTAGATGATGGAATGATATCGGTATCTTGAGCTGCAAAAGCTCCGGAAGCTGGAAGTAATGTTGTGGCCAATAGGGAAGCTGCAATGAATTTTTTCAACATTTGAAATTCTCCTTTTTAATTAGGATTAGAATACTTTACTTTTCGAGTATTAATAATCTCTAGTTGTGGTCAAAAAGGAATTTCTTCTAACATAGTGAAAGTGAGATTTTATTAAATATAACTGTAACTTTATATAAAACTCCTTTCTATGTACTATTCCCTGTATATGTACCAGTGAACAGGTATAATATACCATAT
>NZ_AWUK01000126.1 GCF_000499205.1 Paenibacillus sp. MAEPY2 | reverse complement strand
GGCTGACAGTTATTTCAGTCAGTACATGCCACGTATGCTGGAAGCCGCAATCATTCCGATTTTAATTCTAATCATTACATTCATCGAGCACCCCAATTCGGGATGGATTATGTTATTTACCGCTCCGTTTATCCCGCTGTTCATGATTCTTGTGGGACTACGAACAAAAAACAAATCAGAAGAAAAATATGAGCAATTGGCTGAGTTTTCCGGTACTTTTCTGGATTCGCTTCAAGGGCTGGTTAGCTTGAAAATATTTGGACGGGCCCATCATCAGAAGCGGGTCATCGAACGCAGCAGCCTAGGTTACCGTGATGCTACGATGGATATTTTAAAAATCGCTTTTACGAATACGTTCATGCTGGAATCGATTGTCATGCTAAGCATCGGCGTTATCGCTCTCGAACTGGCCATTCAGCTGCTCGTCTTCAAATCCATGTCGTTTCACACCGCCTTTCTGGTATTGTTGCTAGTTCCAGAGTTCTATACCTTACTGAAGAATACCGGAACGGCTTTTCATAGCGGGAGAACGAGTATGGGGGCGATTCGCAGAGTTGAAAAGTTGCTGGTTGAAACGGACGACGATCGAAATACACAAACTGAGGGGGAACTGGGGGCACATCCAAGCAGTAACCAGGCCCTAAAAGAACTGTCGCAAGAGTACGAGACATCTCATGAAAATCTATTACCCCTGCCACCAACCATCGAACTGGATCATGTCCGTTTTCAGTATAGGAGCGATTCATTTGAGCTTCAAACGAAGAAGATCTCGATTACTCCGGGAGAACATATCGCCATTGTTGGACAAAGTGGTTCAGGCAAAACAACCTTGTTACATCTCATTGCTGGTTTACTGAAACCAGCGTCAGGCAAGGTCCTTATCAACGGAAATTCAGTCACGACACATGATGAGTCTGCATGGTTCGAGTACGTTAGTTATATTACGCAACACCCGTATATTTTCGCAGGTACGTTCGCTGATAATATTGCCATCGGTACCCGCCGAGACGTGTCTCGAGAGGAAATCGAGCAAGCAGCGGTGGACGCAGGGCTTGCTGCGGTTGTTGCTCAATTCGAACAGGGGTTTGATACCTTTGTGGGCGAAGGCGGCAGGGGGCTCTCTGGCGGGGAGAAGCAAAGGCTTGCTCTGGCAAGGGCTTTTCTGAAGCGATCTGCCATTATATTGTTTGACGAACCTACAGTTGGACTTGATTTACAAACCGAGCGTGTGTTGCAACGCTCCATCGCTACTTTGGCAAAAACAGCGACGATGATTACGGTGGC
>NZ_AWUK01000125.1 GCF_000499205.1 Paenibacillus sp. MAEPY2 | reverse complement strand
AACTCACCCATATGAGGAAAAATAAAAAATTCCAACTATGAGGTGATTGCATTTGATAAAGCTAATTTTTTGACAATCGTTTTAGCGCTCGGGTTATCTTCGCTAATCAAAACTCCAGCTAAACGAGAAGAAACTCTGTCTGTATAACACACAACGCAATGCTCGTTAATCCAGAACACTCTTCGTCAAAATATCGCGACAACCTTTTGTACGCGAACCTCCACGTGTTACCGATCCAAGGTTCGGATAATCTTAAGGCTGAATTTATTTTAGAAATGACAATGATGAAAAGAGAGTGGCCAGAAACAGTTGGAATGACGTTTCAACGAAGTCTTAATGGATATAAGGTAGATGATATTGATGTGATTACTACTTAGTGGAGTGGATCATCACGTATAATAAGTTCAATCAATAGCTCTATCGGGTGGTTATTAAGATATTCACTGATATGTCAGGAAGAATTGATCCTTTCTTGAACGTTTAGGGGCGAATACGTGACCGTCATTGAATTGTTTAAAGTCAAAGATATAATAATTTTAA
>NZ_AWUK01000124.1 GCF_000499205.1 Paenibacillus sp. MAEPY2 | reverse complement strand
AATAGAAGCATTTCGATCTACCTATTGCTGATTTGAATCGCTCTTTGGATTAATACAAAATACTTCTCTTATTAGGGTTATCCAGTTCTCTGAAATAGTAACGGCATTTTTCATTTTTTCCATGTTGCCTTTTGGAATCAATTTAAGCCAGCGATGAAGCAGGAATAATTCATTTTCCTCATCATCCAACTTGTCTCATCTTTACATTTTGTTCGTATTTTGTTCGTATTTCTATTTGAGGATACCACTTTCTGGGGATCGGCGTAAACCTTCATTTTGGGTCGTTTTAACTATAAAATAAAACCCGCGCTCTCATTTCCTTTGCCTTTTGGCATAATTGTTTCATATCCCTTTACCTAATGGTATATATACGATATAGTACAGATAATTAAAGATCCTCGTATAAGTCATTTGATTTTTATTAAGAAGCTACCGAGAATTGTCCTGTGTCGTGTTTAGGTACATATCACGAGCAAACGTAGTGAAGGAGACGGAATCGATTCTGAAGAAGCGAAGCGTTCGCCTTTATCACCGGATTTCTCCCTTTTAG
>NZ_AWUK01000123.1 GCF_000499205.1 Paenibacillus sp. MAEPY2 | reverse complement strand
ACGGCGCTAGAGGAATTTGATAGATTGGAAGCTGCTGAACAGCTTCAGGAAGTTTCTCCAATGCACGTACCTGTCGACCGTAAAAAGCAGAAGAAACTGTATCCTGCTCGACAACCGAAGAAAGCATCCCGTTCACGATCAATAACTGATTCTGAATACCGATCTCTCCAAGCTCTTGCGATGCCCGCGCAGCTTCCTTCAGCGGCGAATCATCCGGACGAGTCACCAGTACAAGTGTCGTCTCATTGGAATCAGACAAGGTTTGGACGGCATCCTCATATAATGTTTTTTTCGCTTCCAGACCGGCAAGCGGTCCCAGACAGGAAGCGCCATGCGTACTTTCAGATAAAAACCCGCTCCAGGCGGTCGGCAATTGCAACAAACGCAGCGTGTGCCCTGTCGGAGCCGTATCGAACAAGATGTGATCATACTGCTCTCGCAGTTCTTGATTAGTCAGCATGGAACTGAACTCATTAAAGGCAGCTATTTCAACCGTACAGGCTCCAGATAATTGCTCTTCCATCGTGGCGATCACTGTATCTGGAAGCACGCCGCGGTATGGCCCAACCATTTCAGCTTTGTACTCATTAGCGGCGGTTTCAGGATCGAGATTGGCGGCATCCAGATTATTCATTCCAATTACAGGTACGGGGTGATTAGAGAGCTCCATACCAAAAACATCCTGTAGGTTAGAAGCTGGATCGGTGCTCACCAGCAAAACACGCTTCCCCGAATCGGCAAGCGATACGGCTGTTGCACAAGCCGTAGACGTCTTGCCTACGCCCCCTTTTCCGGTAAAAAACAGATAAGGGGTTAACGACATGGATTTCGGTTCAAATCGGTTTAACATGTTGAGAGGACCTTCTTTCCTAAAGCTCGGATTTGGTTTTGACTTCAAGACGTATTCTCGGCTTAGCCACCAGTTCTTCTTCCGTCAAACCGGTCCATTGAACGAATTCTTCGTTGCTTGGATAACCATTTTCCTTTACCACTTGACCATCTACAATGATAATGGGCAGCACTTGAGGACCCTTTTCAGCCAAAAGCTGTCCTACGAGCGGACTTGCCACAAAAGCATCAGGTTCACTGGTTAAGTTATAACGGGATACCTGAAACTGTTTCTTTTGCAAATTATGGACGACAGCAGATACACGAATCAGTTCCGGATCAACACCCGGACCACACACGCCGGAAGAACAACACATGGCAGG
>NZ_AWUK01000122.1 GCF_000499205.1 Paenibacillus sp. MAEPY2 | reverse complement strand
AAGGATGTACGCAAACGGCTGAGCATGGAGAACGTCGCACGATGGGAATATAAGCGTTCTGCGTAACGACTCGCCGCTCGAAGGAAACCAAGGAGTTTGACCAACGAAGTAAGCACAATTAATGTATAAAGCGGCGGCGCAAAAACGGTTTGTGAAATCATGTATCCACTTGCGGAAAAAAGAGCCACACCAGCGATGCCGGCAATTAATCCTCCCAATATGGAAAGAAGAATGTCTTTTCGCTCCCCAAGCATCGCTTTTGATAAAATAGTCAGTTCGCTCACGCGAATCCCCCTTTTCGTTGAAGATCGACCATTTCGGCATACTGCGGCAAGCGTTCCAGCAGTTCAGCGTGTGATCCGGAATCGACCAACACTCCTTGCTGCATAAATAAAATGTTGTCAGCTTGTTGAATCGTATATAATCGGTGAGCCACCGTAATCATCGT
>NZ_AWUK01000121.1 GCF_000499205.1 Paenibacillus sp. MAEPY2 | reverse complement strand
AGTGAACGGATCGACTGACGAGCCTTTTGCATTGAATACCGTTCTAATGCTTCGCTAATGGCAAAGAGTAACACAACAACAGCACCTTCGCCCCACTCTCCGATGGCAGCGGCTCCAATGATGGCAACAGTCATCAGCGTGTTCATATCAAATTGCAGCTGAAATAAGTTCTTGATCCCTTTTTTAAACAGTTCATATCCGCCAATAATTATGGCCGCTCCAAATGCCATTACAGGAACCAAGGCTTCTTCTCCATAGTACGAGGCCAAGTAATAACCTGCCGCCATCAATAAAAGGGACAAAAGCACATTCCAATTCTCTTTCCAAAAAGGCTCTTTCTTTTCTATAACCCGTTGTTTCTCAGGCGTTATCTTTAGGTTTTCAAAAGCACCTGCCTTTTCTAACTCTTCGACAGTTGCATTTCCCATAACGGTTATTTTGGCTGCCCCAAAATTAACCTGTGCGTCTGTGACACCAGGAAGACTTTTTACGTTATTTTCAAATTTACCGGCACAGTTTGTACAGGTAAACCCTTGTACACGATAGAC
>NZ_AWUK01000120.1 GCF_000499205.1 Paenibacillus sp. MAEPY2 | reverse complement strand
TTTTATATCCTCTGAAGGATGATAGGGGAGATACATTTGCCTATTTTGCAATTGATACGAACGCAAGTAGTATCCCAACATCGATTGGTAAGTACCTAATTACCTCACTGTACGTTTTCATTGCATTCATCATCCTATTCATCAGTACTCAGTACTTTACACTTAGAAGAATTCTCCCTGAAGAAGAATCTGAAAACAAATAATTTCACACTTAAAAGATCGGACTTTATTGTTCGATCTTTTTTTTTGCAGCTATTTCACCGATATAAATTGAATAAAGATTGGATTGAAAGAAATGTATGTTTTTAAAAGAGAGAATATGAGTTGGGCCAATTCTTCCATAAAAAGTACGTCAAATTATAATTTTTATCAAGAGAGGGATTTTCAAGCATCGTAGTTATCTAAAGAAGGAGAGAGATAATAATGTTTAGTTGGTTCAGAAAGAAAGCTAAAACCTCCATTAGTGGTAGTGATGTAGTAGATAATTATACTAGTAACACGAAAATTAGAGAGTCTTATTTAGAAGAAGAGATACAACCTGAAGTAAAGGTAATTAAGTACCCAGAATTAGAAAATAAAATATATTTTATGGAAAACAATATAGAACGTTCTTTTCCGGAACAATTTGAAGATGTAGACAGTGGGGAAATCATCTATTTTCATAAAGATAAGTATTTTCAGACTATAGAAGAAGAATTAGCTCGATCTGGTATTGGAGAAAAAATAGATAGAATTGAAATAGTATGTGGCCTTGATGGTTCAGGTGATTGTGGAGTCAGGGTTGTAGATAAAAAATTATTTATAACAATAAGAATTCAATCACTCATACTGGGAATTGGCCGAGAAGGGTACATTCAAGATTATGAAGAAGAACAGAATAGTA
>NZ_AWUK01000119.1 GCF_000499205.1 Paenibacillus sp. MAEPY2 | reverse complement strand
CTGCAATTTTTCTGTGCCTTCTTCGCTTATGGCATTGGTCAGTATCCGTACATTCTTGACCCATATATTACGATTCAGAACAGCGTCACTTCACCATCGATGGGCTTCGCACTCGTTGTTGTGTTTATCGGCGGGATGTGTCTGTTGATACCGTCTCTGATTCTGGTCTTCAAACTTTTCCTGTTTGACGCGGATTATGTGAAGGGCAAACGAAAGTAGTTTCTTCAAGAGTGCATGTGTGGGTGTACCCTCGCATGCCATAAACACCAAGGAGGGGAAGAGTTGAAGAAGAAGAGAAAGAACAAAGGCATCATTTCTCAACAAATGTCTTTACAGCGAAATCGTCTTGTTCTCCTTGCGGTCATGTCGACCGCACTTGGCGTTGCTATCGTGAGTCAGGCTGCACTTCTGGCCGAAGTGGTACAGCGGATTTTCGTGGAGAAGTCGTCTTTTACTTCTGTTGCCATGTTGCTCGGCATATTGTTGTCCGTCATGGCTCTACGCACGGCGTTGTCGTATGCAAACGGAAAAGTTGGCTTGCAGATGGCGGCGACTGCCAAGACGAATATGCGAGCAGCCGTACTGCAGAACTTGATCCATGCTTCAATGTCGTCAACTCTTCACGGGCAAACGGGTGGAAAGGTGAGTGTCGCTTTGGATGCAGTAGATGAGGCTGACAGTTATTT
>NZ_AWUK01000118.1 GCF_000499205.1 Paenibacillus sp. MAEPY2 | reverse complement strand
CACGTATACAAATAAATGCCTAGGAAAATCGCTTCAAAAAAGAAAGCGAACACTTCCATAAATAATGGCAGTGCAATCACGTTCCCTGCCAGCTTCATAAAATTAGGCCATACCAAGGCTAGTTGCAGCGAAATCGCCGTACCTGTCACCACACCAACTGCCACAGAAATAACAAAACCTCTCGACCACCTCTTTGCCATCAAGATGTAGTGGTTATCTTTTTTGCGAATACCTACAAACTCCGCAATAGCGATCATAAGGGGCACACCGACGCCAATCGTCGCGAATATGACGTGGAACCCCAGGGTCATCCCTGTCACAAGCCTGCTCCACAGTACCGTGTCAATGCTCATCTCTTCCCTGCCTCCCTTCAAAATCCGTTTAATTATTGTACTAAGATGTTGCTAGATTTCTGAAACACTTGCCCTACATTACATTCGATATCAGGTTTGGCCAGTCAATGAGCTCAACACCCACAAAAGAGAAATATTTCACAAAGTAATTCGCAAAAGTGACCACTGCTCAGTAAACTTCCCGATTGGTCGGTTCGATGTGCGCTCCAAGTAACTGCAAAATCTAATATTTAAAATTATTATATCTTTG
>NZ_AWUK01000117.1 GCF_000499205.1 Paenibacillus sp. MAEPY2 | reverse complement strand
TTGTCTGTTGTGAGACACAATAATCACCACCTTCCCAAAATTGAGATAGAAATCTACTCTATAATAGTATTAGTTTTTTCGGATAACATTACCGTGTTCACGACGTCCCAACACGTTAAGCCCGAAGGGCGACCGAGATGCGGTTAGGTGGTGCGGATATGTCCAGTTGCTTCTGCCTCCCCATTATGAACTGCCTCCTCAAACCACATTTGGCTCCTCCCTGATCGAGAAACGACGTTGTCGACCCGCTCCGTGTGGGATAGTGTCAGATGATGGGTGACTTCCTAAAATTACATAACATTATTCTGGTTCTCTGTATTCTTTAAATACCTAAAATACGATTGCTTATTAAAATAGTCATATACTAAAATAATCAAAAATAATAA
>NZ_AWUK01000116.1 GCF_000499205.1 Paenibacillus sp. MAEPY2 | reverse complement strand
ATAATTTCATGCTCTGCATTAAGCCAGCCTAGCAGAATCAGATCCGCACCACTTTCGGTCTCGAAATGCCATTCTGCAGCAGCCAGCTTCTCCGGCTGATGTTCGGCTAGAAATTTAGCGGAGACATCTCCGGCTAATGTGTTGAGTAACCCAAACAACATCACAACAGCCATCATTAGCTTCAGAGCTTTTTTGTGGTATCCAGATACGCCCTTTCTCAGCATCGTAAAAGCCGCAATTCCTGCTAACAGCGCAGCACCAGTTAAGTAGGCGGAACTTAAAACATGGAACACCTTGGAGAA
>NZ_AWUK01000115.1 GCF_000499205.1 Paenibacillus sp. MAEPY2 | reverse complement strand
TCATCCTACATAGAAAACAGGCTCTGCATGTTAACGTTGTATGATGAATTGCATTTGCACTGCAAATGCATATTATTCCCTGATAGCTCAGTTGGTAGAGCACTCGACTGTTAATCGAGTTGTCACAGGTTCGAGCCCTGTTCGGGGAGCCATTTGCTCTCATAGCTCAGTAGGTAGAGTGCATCCATGGTAAGGATGAGGTCACCGGTTCGATCCCGGTTGAGAGCTTTGGAAATGGGGCCCGTTGGTCAAGGGGTTAAGACACCTCCCTTTCACGGAGGTAACAGGGGTTCGAATCCCCTACGGGTCATAGGATGGAGGCTTAGCTCAGCTGGGAGAGCATCTGCCTTACAAGCAGAGGGTCGGGGGTTCGATCCCCTCAGCCTCCACCACTTAACTTAATGGGGATTAGCCAAGCGGTAAGGCAACGGACTTTGACTCCGTCATGCATAGGTTCAAATCCTATATCCCCAGCCATTTTAGTTTTTAGTTTGAGTCATTAGCTCAG
>NZ_AWUK01000114.1 GCF_000499205.1 Paenibacillus sp. MAEPY2 | reverse complement strand
GCTTCGCGAGGAGAGATCTGAAAGAACAACGGATCGAATTCGTCCACCCCGTCCAGAAATCCGCCCCAGCGTCCATAGGTCTTGCCCGGTGTGCCTGGCGCTGAATCATACACCTGCTCCTGATCCCAGCGTTCCGATGGAATCTCGGTAATACTGTCCGTTCCACTGCGCAGATTCTCCCAAAACTCATGGATATTCCGCGCGCCCGGGTACCTTCCCGCCACACCAATAATGGCGATATCCTGCTTCACCTCGTCCTCTTGAACCTGAATGGATGATTCAGTTGCATTCAAAGATTTCATTGAACTAGCGTTCTTCGACTCTGCATCAGCAGCTTGTTGATTCTTCAATGTCCTCTTTTGCCGTAGAATGCCCTTCGATTTAACGTCCACTATTCCATCATTTTGTACAGCAACCGCAGCCCGAGATCCACCAACGGATTCCTCAGAACGTTCTCCCCCTAAAATGAGTCTCAGCTGTTCATGATGGTGTTCAAGGAAATATTCGCTCAGAGCCCGAAGGGTCTGATATTCGAAAAACAGGGTTTTGGGCAAGAGACCAAACTGTTCTTCCAAACTGGTGGTCATCTGCATAATAAGTAACGAATCTATCCCGTATCGGTCCATTGCTGTATCTACGTCAATCTTTGATTTTGGAAGTCCGATGACACGGGCTAAACGCTCTTGCAGAAATTGAACTGTTTTTACTCGCAAATCCGCATCTTTTTTCTGCACGGGTCGATGTTTCTCTTCATTGATATGCAGGTCCATTCGCTCCTTCCCCATTGGGTGGATCTGACCGGTAATATGCTGGACAGTTTGACTTATATTTAAATGTTCCAAAAGTGTTTCTGTGGAAATGTCCCATCCGTGCCTTGTCAGCAGTGTGCG
>NZ_AWUK01000113.1 GCF_000499205.1 Paenibacillus sp. MAEPY2 | reverse complement strand
TTTTATTTCCAGTAGGTGTCCCACTTCATATTACAATCCGTCACACAAAAAGACCCCGAACATTAGCCGGAGCTTTCGATTACTTATTTAAACGTCAATTCGTGATGTACTAAAGCTTTAATGAGCCAAGCATAATGAATTTTTAGAGGAACTACACTATTCTTATCAAGATGAATAAATTTTCATCGTTATAATGAAATACAATCTATTAGTAGAGACTTAACAACCACATTTAGCATTTTTTTAACAATCGAAACTACTGATTGATAGCTTTTTATATATTATTCCTAGAAGACCCTCTAAAACCGCCTTTAGTTACCAAATCCGTGACTTTTCATCTACGTTCCTCCTTTTATTGGGTTATGATTAGCTGATACTCTATTTTTGAAAACTATTTAACGTATATCACATCAATACTTAGCTGAAGCTGTACTCCAGAATGCGCACCTTATTAGAGGATACACTATACTTGGTTAATCTTAAGAAGATAGACTACCTTCTTAGTACCAGTTTCAGGTTTCACCCTAGTAACAGCAGATACATTAAACCGTTCAATTACCCAACTGGGAACGTCTGCAGCAGGATCCGGACTTGACACTCTTAACAGGGAGCTTTCGGGATCATAAACGAAATCTAGATACTCTCTGTCCGGTCTGTACCCTTCAGGTGAAAAATGGTCTGTAAGTACAAAAGCCCGCGGAACTTCCATTTGCCCAAAATAGTATCTCGGCTTTGATATTAACTCAGTTAATCCATTAAATTGTGCTTCTTCGCTATCTCCTCGTGGATAGATGATTCCTGCAGCCACATTATTTTTATGATCTTCAACCTTGTTGAACAACAATTCATCAATGGAATGACATTCTTCATCTTCTTCCTCACCAGTGCTACCGGTACTCCAGGTAATCCAAAGTTTTCCCTCATTTTCTTCATCTACTTCGACTACAGTAAACGCCCAGATCTGTCCACTTACAACACAATCGTATGTACTGCCAACCTTGAATGTTTCCTTCATCGTTAACCACCCTTCCATTGTTAGAACTAAGTCTATTCATTATAACAAACTATAAATCTACAATCTCAAGAAGGTGTATCCTAACATTGGAATCCGATATTTTTCCCAGTGCTTCAAAAGCCATTTTTTTAATATCACGAAGGTCCCATCCCTTAAAAATAACCAACTCCCTGTTATGTCTCAAATATTGCGCCAGTAAGGCGGCATCCTCTGCAGAGATGTACTTTCGTTTAAGTCTTTCGATGAGGTATGTAACGGTCCCATCATCCCAGTAAATCACCGGAAGACCCTCTTGAGGTTTGTCCTGTCTCACAATTTGAGGTAATGGTATTTCAACATCATTCAATGCGTGGGTGTCCTCTATTCTTCCTTTATCAATTTGCGTGAGGCGATCTACACCATTAGCAAAATCTGATTTAAAAATATCCATTTGCCGATTTTCGAAATCATCATTAGATAACTGAAGGTAATCCTGGATTACCAAAGCTTCAGTAAGTTGCATCTTGTAACCCGTAGTTACAGCAAAAGCTCGGTATGGGGGTTCAAGTTCATCAAAGATGATTCGATGAACAGAAAACGATATTCCATCAGGCGTGGAATGAACATAGTACAGGCTGCGGACATCATTTTGAAGAAACTGTTTCTCATTATAATTAAACGCCTCTGATATCGAGTAAGTATCGTTACCAGATAGATTATTCAGTAGTTTATCCCATTTGTGATCCCAATCTGTTTTGGTACTAAGAAGGGTCTCAGATTCCCAAAGAAACAATACTCTATACGATAAATCTAAACTCAGCTCTTGATCCTCTATAAACCAGATATTATTTAAGCCTTTCTCATCGAAATATTGATTCCTTTTTCGAATTATCTTAACGAGTGACTCATCACCCTTCTGATATACATTGGTCAGGACTGATATACCAAACTCATAGTTGCCCTTTTTTACGATGATATCAGGGACAACCTTCCAACCTCCTTCAGCTTTCGCTTTATAGCCATGCTCCACTTTAAGATCAGGTTTATATCTCTCCTGCGTTCTCAAGTCATCGTAAATGACGTCCCGTATTACCGAGTGCTGAGCTGATTCTCTCTTCACTTGCTGCTCATATTGTTCATATGAATGGGCAACTGTACAGGACTTACCCTGTTTATGTGCAAAATGAGGTTCATTCATGTTCCCCGCGCGAAGTATGAGATATTCATCACAGAAGGGACACCTAATTCCATCTTTTCTCCCCTTTTTCCTGATCTCTGTGATAGCCAGATCTTTCCGGGGATACTTATTAAATTCGTCAAAAAGAGAGATTAGAGTATTCTCGTAATTGCAAATTTGCAAATCATTCCACTCCTTTCCAAAGTACTCTTTTTTGGTAAGCGACTAGTTCAATTTATGGTAATTCCGGGGCATCATGATTACTTTTAAGTCCTAAACTCTAATCGTAAATCTACAGCCCCCCTCACTTTAAAGATAAGATAAAATAAACAACGTCATTCACTTGAGGGCTTGATTTCGTCTTCAAGATTCTCCAAAATCTACATCCAGAGCAGGGTTTGTCATTATACTCGAGTTTGTTCATACTGCTTCGTAATGTTATCTTTAAGAGATTTCCACCGCTCAAGTGTTTCACCCAAATTTTCAACGATATCCTGAACAGTCGGTCCTTCAATATATTTAATAGAAGACTGTGAGTAAACCTCGTAGCTCGTACCCCATAAGACGATATCACCTAAATCGCGATCATCATCAAAATCAGGGTTAGCAAGATTCACTATAATTTCTGTAGTACTATCCAACGACTCTAAGAATTTGGAAAATAACTGCCGATTTAAACCGTCATAAAAAGGGCCTCCTGCATTATAAAAGTCTACCAGAATATCGTAGAATACCGACCAGCCATTGTAAACCTTACCATTCCCGAAGACATGAGGATCTATTTTTTTTAATTGAGTAATGACATCATTCAATTCCATCATCGTGTTGTACTCATTTTCATTCATTTTTTTGACAATAACAATTGGGGAGTCTTGTTCTTCCTGCACTTTGATAGGTTCAGTATCAATGGGGGGAACCTGTTCCGCCTGCACTTTGAGAGATTCAGCTAATTTAGTTTTTGCCATTTCTTTATATCCGATTGTGATAACAACGATGCCAAGGCCAAATAGTGTAGCCCAATCTCCAGCTCTTTGCACAATCCAAACCCCTGTTAGATTGTTGAGTACAGGGATTGGTAATAACGAGACGAGAGATGCGATAAGAAAAACCAGACCGCTAACAAATGTGTTAGTGGCCCACTTTTCATTGCTTTTCACATCGCTGTAATAATCCGCTAGGGTAAATAATGCTGCAGCTATGGATAGTAATGCAATAAACAATGTTGGAACCTCAATGATCAATCTCATAATAGAAATGACTATATAAAAATAGCCTATCCCTATAGTTATAATTATCGATTTCAATTTATAAATCCGCTCCTGATTAAAGATTTAAAGTTTGTTCAAAAATTTGGATCATACTGAAGCTTCCATACATTATCTTGGCTATCCAACATCTCTCAAGCTCAATAAAAGACAAACAACTCCAAGGTCAATCTTAACTAGGAAACGTTGAGCCTGGCCCCACGTTAGGTCCCCTTTTTACTATCTATAAGACCACATCCCAACCGGGCTTTCATAAGATCCCGTAGAACGAATATTGGGTTGTTTAGCCATTACAATGAGTTCTCAATGATGTCTTCCAGTTGTTTTCTAAGATTTGCAATTTCAACAAGAAGTTCTTCATATCGTTCTTGGCTGCTACAGGATCGGCATTCTTTCTCCAGCTCATCTATTTCCGTGTTTAGAATTTCACGCATTAGTATCCGTTCCATCTCTTGATTCGCAGAAGGGGTAAAATATACATCACTACACGGTATACACTTAAGAGCAGAGAGCTCCGGCAGCTTTACCTTCTTCTGCTCATTAATTTGGATTTCCGTAGAATGTCGTATTTCTTGCAATTCTCCTCCACATTTAGGGCATGTTACCATTATCATAATTACCTGTCCTTCCTCCATTAATTCAACCCTTGTTCTGATAACAAGAGAGTTAACATCTTTATAAGATTATATTATTTTGATTTGACGGATTGTAATATGAAGTGCGACACCTACTGGAAATAAAA
>NZ_AWUK01000112.1 GCF_000499205.1 Paenibacillus sp. MAEPY2 | reverse complement strand
TCAGAGAATAATCTCTGAAGGTAAAGCTAAGCTATGCGTTTGGTGGCGATGGCGGAGGGGTTCCACACGTACCCATCCCGAACACGACCGTTAAGCCCTCTAGCGCCGATGGTACTTGGACCGCAGGGTCCTGGGAGAGTAGGACGCCGCCAAGCGAAACCCCTTTGGGGTATTTTTTTTCGATATTTTCACAAGGGCCCTTAGCTCAGTTGGTTAGAGCGCACCTCTGATAAGGGTGAGGCCGGTGGTTCGAGTCCACCAGGGCCCATAGTAATACCAGATAAACTAAAAGTGTATGGGGCCATAGCTCAGCTGGGAGAGCGCCTGCCTTGCAAGCAGGAGGTCAGCGGTTCGATCCCGCTTGGCTCCACCATTCCCTGATAGCTCAGTTGGTAGAGCACTCGACTGTTAATCGAGTTGTCACAGGTTCGAGTCCTGTTCGGGGAGCCATTAAGGCCCGTTGGTCAAGGGGTTAAGACACCTCCCTTTCACGGAGGTAACAGGGGTTCGAATCCCCTACGGGTCATAGCTATATTTATTAGCTTAAAAAAAGGGATGAGAATCCCAAAGGTTCGTCGGAGGATAAACTTCGTGAGCAGCGGCTTCGCTCGAACGAAGTGAGAGTATCCCCTACGGGTCATAAATATGGAGGCTTAGCTCAGCTGGGAGAGCATCTGCCTTACAAGCAGAGGGTCGGGGGTTCGATCCCCTCAGCCTCCACCATATATTTTCTGAATAACGACGCGGGGTGGAGCAGCCCGGTAGCTCGTCGGGCTCATAACCCGAAGGCCGCAGGTTCAAATCCTGCCCCCGCAATTATACTTTCTTTTAAGAAAGTGATCTGGAACCGTGGTGTAGTTGGCCTAACATGCCTGCCTGTCACGCAGGAGATCGCGGGTTCGAATCCCGTCGGTTCCGCCATTTATAAGGCTCGGTAGCTCAGTCGGTAGAGCAGAGGACTGAAAATCCTCGTGTCGGCGGTTCGATTCCGTCCCGAGCCACCATTTTCATCATGATTTGATACGCCGGTGTAGCTCAACTGGTAGAGCAACTGACTTGTAATCAGTAGGTTGGGGGTTCAAGTCCTCTCGCCGGCACCATGTAATCCTGGAGGATTAGCGAAGCGGCCAAACGCATCAGACTGTAAATCTGCTCCCGTACGGGTTCGGTGGTTCGAATCCATCATCCTCCACCAGTTTCTATGAGTCATTAGCTCAGTTGG
>NZ_AWUK01000111.1 GCF_000499205.1 Paenibacillus sp. MAEPY2 | reverse complement strand
CAGATCATTAATCTCCGTCTGGTATGCCCGGTTGCTCTCCCGCAGCAGCTGCTGGGTGACTTCCGCACTCAGGGTGCTTTGCAGGGTTTGGCTGTCCGCAAATCGATCCGGCCCTGCCGTTTCTTTCCGCTCTCCCAGGTTCAGTCCAGCCCCCTCCGCGGCAAGCCTGCTCCAGTAGGCTCGTTCCTTCGCAGCCTGTGGGCTGTTCGCGTAATCCTGCAAGGCTTCTGCGAAACGCTGGTAAGAGTCGGTCTTCTCGCCCGCATCCAGCTTTTCTCCCCGCTCCGCCTGCTGATACAGCACTTCCATGTCCTCCAGCAGGATTCGCCAGGATACCCCGTCCACGACCAGATGATGAATCGCCAGCAGCAGATGGTCTCCATCTTCGGCTTCAAACCACCCGACCTGCACCAGCTTGCCCTCTTCCAGATTGCATGCCTGCTGCACCCGGGTAGCCGCCTCATAGACCTGACGCTCCGGTTCATCCCAGCCCCGTGTATCAAACCGGTGCAGGGTATACATCCGCTCCCCGGTAGGCACGGGACGGTTGATTTGACGGATGCTGCCATCCGCTTGCACCTCATACCTCATCCGCAGCGCATCATGATGCTCTAGCAATCGGTCCAGCACCTGTTCCAGCACGTCCGGCTTGAATCCGGCTGCCCGGTGCAGCATAAAGGACTGGGTGAAGTGGTTTCGTTCCGCTGTATTGTTCGCAAAAAACCACTGCTGAATCGGGGTCAGCTGCACTTCCCCTTCCACCGGATCCTGGTCGATGCGCTCCCGCTGATCCCATTTCACATACGGGGAGAGATCCCTAATCTTCGGATAGGCAAACAAATCCCGGACCTCCATCCGCAGTCCTGCCCGAGCCAGACGTGATCCGATCTGGAGTGCCTTGATGGAGTCTCCCCCGGAGACAAAGAACTGGTGATTGAT
>NZ_AWUK01000110.1 GCF_000499205.1 Paenibacillus sp. MAEPY2 | reverse complement strand
GACTAATTAGTCGGCTGTCTTTTCGTTAAGCTAACGAGTAGGGTAGTATAGTAATTACAAAGAGGACCGCCTTTCAGCGGTCGGATCGTATTACTTTTCTTTTTGAATTTTTAAAAGTCTTAAGCTGTTAAGGGTCACAATCAAAGTTGCTCCCATGTCAGCCAGAATTGCAAGCCATAAGGTCAACCATCCGGGAACGATAAGTATTAAAGCTAACAACTTAATCCCTAAGGAAAAAGCTACGTTTTGTTTAATGATAGCCAGTGTTTTTTTACTTAAACGGATAGTGTAAGACAATTTTCTTAAATCATCTG
>NZ_AWUK01000109.1 GCF_000499205.1 Paenibacillus sp. MAEPY2 | reverse complement strand
GAGAGCCCTGCAAAACGAATACAGTTTCTGTAAAATACTGCCCAATGCCGCGTAGGCATTGGGCTTGTTGTATAATGGGAAAAAAGGAAAAGCGAGTTGAAAGACTTTGTTACATGCAGGTAGACAAATCACCGCATCATTTCATGCGGAGTTATATACACTTGTTCCGGAAAATCACCTCTTACGCAAGATTCATAGCATGGTGGACTTTAGTTTCATACATGAGCTGGTGGAAAACTCATACTGTAAATACTACGGCAGACCAGCTAATGAGCCGGAACTGCTCTTTCGTCTGCTCTTTTTACAGATTCTCTACAATCTTTCAGACGAGCGAGTTATACAGGAAACCCAAGTGAATCTGGCGTACAAGTGGTTTATCGGAGTTAATCCGGAAGATCCCCTGCCAGATCCTTCACAACTCTCACGTTTTCGTAACCACCGTCTTGGCGTGAGCCAGGTGGAGGATGTTCTTAAACAAGTCATAGGCCAATGCATCGACAAAGGGCTCATTACTTCAAAAACCATCATCTTGGATGCAACGCATACGCATGCAGCAACCCAGCGGCAACAACCGCTTAACGTGCTTCGGCAAGCAGCCAAACGACTGTTTCGCGTTGTAGTGAAACGGCATCCGAAGCTTGAGAAGAAGCTTCCTCCCTTGCCGAAAGTGAAGAGTGAGCAAGTAGATGCAGAAAAGATCATGTTGCATTATCTCGCCGAACTCGGCCAAACGGTAGAAGCGTTGTTACCGGACCATGAAGGAGCCATAAGTGACAAATTGCATATCGCGAAGGAAATCGTAGAAGATGAGCGTCTGCTAGCCAACAAAGGCATCCGGTCAGCGATCGACCCTGACGCAAGGTTCGGTTGGAAAAGCAGTACCCAGTCGTTTTTTGGCTATAAAGAGCACCTGGCTATGACAGAAGAAGAATTGATTACGGCTGTTGAAGTGACACCGGGAACCAGCGATGACGGAAAGCAGTTATCTGTTCTACTGGCGCAAACGAAAGCAAATGGAATTGGAGTCGAAGAAATTATTGCAGACACGGCATACTCTGGAAAAGACAATCTGGCAGAAATGAAAAAAGAATCCATTCAGCCTGTCGTTCCACTGAATCCCGTTGTTCACTCGGGTGGCGTGCGCCAAGATGGATTCGACTACAACAAGGACGCTAATTTCGTGGTCTGCCCCGCAGGCGAACGGAGCATTCGCAAAGCAATTCAAGGGAGTAAAACAAGCGGAGAGAGCCGCTCACTTGTATTCTACTTTGACGTAGAGAAGTGCAAAGCATGTCCGCTGCGCGAAGGCTGCTACAAACCGGAGTCCAAAAGCAAGACGTACTCCATCCGGATGATCGCCGAGCATTTCAAAGAGCAAATCGAGTTTGAACTTAGCGATACATTCAAAGAGCGTATTAAGCGCAGGCCGATTATTGAACACAAAAATGCAGAGATGAAGAGGTTCCACGGGATGGAAAAGGCCAAATATCGTGGTCTCTTTCGCATGCGAATACAGGCCTATCTCACGGCGTTCGTTGTAAATGTGAAACGAATGGTTAGGCTAATAGAGCAAAAGCAGCCCGCCCTCTGACTGAGAAACGAGCTGCTATTTTTAGTTTTCTCACCACTTTTACCAATTCAGAGTAACCATCTTCTAAAAACTAAGGCTTTTGCAGGGCTCTCT
>NZ_AWUK01000108.1 GCF_000499205.1 Paenibacillus sp. MAEPY2 | reverse complement strand
CCAATTGCGTTAGCTGTCGCCTGGTTGTCACCAGTGAGCATGATCGTCTTTTTTACGCCTATAGAATGTAATTCATTAATAACAGCCTTACTCGAAGTACGTACGGCATCGGCAACCGCAATTAAGGCAATGACTTCATGTTGCGTCCCCAGCACCATTACCGTCTTCCCTTGTGTCTGAAACATGGTAATTTGTTCACGTATTGAAATGGATACCTCAGCTTCCAGTTCATCAAACAGTTTAGGGCTACCAATATAATATTGCTGTTGTCCGACCGAGGCTTTGACACCCTTCCCTGTGATTGATTGAAAGTGATCAACTGAAAGGGAGAGATCCGCCCCCATTTGTTCAGCTTTTCGTACAATCGCTGATGCTAGTGGATGTTG
>NZ_AWUK01000107.1 GCF_000499205.1 Paenibacillus sp. MAEPY2 | reverse complement strand
TGGTTGTCACCAGTGAGCATGATCGTCTTTTTTACACCGATAGAATGCAATTCATTAATTACAGCCTTACTCGAATCACGTACGGCATCGGCAACCGCAATTAAGGCAAGGACTTCGTGTTGTGTCCCCAGCACCATTACCGTTTTCCCTTGAGTCTGAAGCGTGATAATTTGTTGACATATTGGACTGGATACCTCAGCTTCCAATTCATCAAAAAGCTTAGGGCTACCAATATAATATAGCTGTTGTCCCACCGAAGCTTTGACGCCTTTCCCTGTGATTGACTGAAAGTGCTCAACTGAAATGGAGAGGTCGGCTCCCATTTGTTCCGCTTTGCGCACAATTGCTGATGCTAGTGGATGTTG
>NZ_AWUK01000106.1 GCF_000499205.1 Paenibacillus sp. MAEPY2 | reverse complement strand
ACCATGAGGGGATAATACCAGCAGGGAATATTTTTTTTGATAATTTCACTTTTATTCCTCCTATTGTTTCAAATATGAACGCATGTGCTTTTATTCATCTATCTACCAATATGAAGGTTATCGTTTAAATGTAAATAAAAATCTAGGAATATGTATATTAAAAGTAAAGAAGAGTGCTTGTCACGTACACGAGTGCTCATTTTTTGAATAATGTCTGGATTAACCTAGAAAGGGTAGGGCATTGTTCAAAACAACACCCTACCCTACACACTTAATTCAGCGGATCAGTATTAATGATGCTCATGAAGAGCCCAGTGAGGTGCCTCATAATGATCATGATCACCGTGTCGATCATAATGTCCAGGTATTGAGATCCAATGGTATCCGTGTGGGATATGTCCTTGTGGTGGTTCACCTGAGAGAGTTTCCATTTTTCCTTCATAATAACCAGTATGCGCTTCTTCATGTTGCGCTAAGTCAAAATGGCCATTGTGAAGTCTCACTTCGTAATGCTCAGGGATGGAAATTTCTTGCATAAAAATCATCCTTTCAAATGGGAGTCAAGACATATTATTGTTAACTGATTATTTTTTAATTCAAGGTTAAATTTGCTAGTCAATTTATTACGAAAACAACAAAATCTTAGATTTATGGAACAAAGAGATGTTTGATTTATCTTTAAATATCATTTGCATAACTTTCATTCATATGGTGGACATTAGAACCATCCATACAATAAAAAAAACCCATAATTGTATGAGTGATTGCCGCATATAAGGAGAGAGCAAATGTCCAGTTATAATGAAAGTCATGATCATACACACAGTCATGGACAATCAGCTAACAGAAAAGTACTTTTAGTCTCATTATTGTCATAACAGGTTATATGCTTGTGGAGGCATTTGGTGGATTTATTACGAACAGCTTAGCCCTACTATCGGATGCAGGGCATATGTTGTCCGATTCTATTGCACTTGGTGTAGCACTGCTTGCATTTACCTTTAGTGAAAAAAAAGTAAATACCGGGAAAACATATGGTTACCGTCGTTTTGAGATTTTAGCAGCTGCATTGAATGGCATCACTCTAATTGTGGTTTCTCTGTATATTTTCTTCGAGGCTATCAACCGATTCATCAGTCCGCCAGAAGTTGCTACATTAGGAATGCTAATCATCAGCGTAATTGGTTTGCTAGTTAACATCTTAGTTGCTTGGGTGATGATGCGCAAAAGCGATACCGAAAACAATTTAAATATGCGTGGTGCCTACCTTCACGTTATCAGTGACATGTTAGGTTCCATCGGCGCAATAGCGGCGGCCCTGCTCATGATGTTCTTTAACTGGAGCTGGGCAGACCCTCTTGCAAGCGTTATTGTTGCAGCTTTGGTTCTACGTAGTGGATACTATGTGACGAAGTCAGCATTAAATGTATTAATGGAAGGAACACCGGCTAGAACAAGTTGACGGTGTTAAAGGAGTGCATGACGTACACGTGTGGTCGATCACCAGTAGCTTTAATGTCCTGACGGGCCACGTCGTCGTAGAAGGAAATCAGAATGTATATGAAACTGAAGTACTCCTACAGAAGGTTGAACATATGCTTGAACATAAAGGGATTAAACACGTGACTCTACAAGTTGAATCAGAAAAACATTTGCATGATTCTTCTGTCTTATGCGTTGTCAAAGCAGATCAGCCTGATGCACATGCTCATCATAGTCATTGATTACCTTGGATTTGTAAGGGCAAATTAATATACTAGCGAGGTTTGTTCCTAATGAAGGAACAAACCTCGTTTTATTTCTAGTTTCTTCCTCAATCATTGGATACCATAGATGAACAAATAACAATCTACAAGTGAATATATGAAAGAACTTTTCAATAGAATTATTAAATATTAATTTTCCAGTTCAAAAGATAAAGTTGATACTTTGTTTGGAATTTTGTCGAATTCACCTCGTTGAATGAATACATGTTCATATGATAGTCTAAACAAGAAGATTCGTCAGGTATGAATGACTGTGGCTGGCGCGATACTTAAATAAAAGGAGGGTAGTGAATGCGTAGATATACAGTATACATGTCTCTACTTACTATAATCCTGATTCTGTCAGGGTGTAGTACACCAATGGCTGGAACAGGGGGTGTTTCGGATATGCAGATCAAGGTTGAACAAGAATCTGAGGATGAATCCCGTATTGAAGTAATTCTCGATGAGTCGATCATTAGTGATGGTTCATGGGTTATGTTTGAGATATGGAGCGCTGAGACTAATGGTTCCGTATGGCTCCAAGCTGCCTATGAAGGTGAAGGGATATACTCGACAGAAACGAAATTGTTATCAAGCAATGACTACACATTATTGGGGCACTTTTATGCCGCTGGTGGATTCCACTTTTCAAGACAGTATGACTCTACAGTAAATTAAATGACTTATTTTATCCCTAGGAAGGTGGGCTCATTCTTCATGAACATCCGTAAATCAACAATACTATTGGCTCTGATTATATCTTTTAGTTTTCTTTTTTTGTTTCCATCTAACTCATATGCACATACCAAGCTGGAATCTTCTTCCCCAAAAGTCGGCGAGGTGGTCACAACGAATCTAGATGTGATCACACTTCAATTCAACACAAAGATTGAGGTGTTAAGTTCGTTTAAATTGTTGGATGAACGAGAAAAAGAAGTCCCATTGGATTCTACTGAAATTAAGGATAATACCATGATCAGGCACATCAGTACAGGAAGCAGTCTTGAAAACGGGAACTACACGATTAAGTGGAAGATTGTTGGTAAGGATGGTCATCCTATTGAAGGAGACTACCCATTTCAAGTGAATCTTCCTATTCAGCCTCCTGTGAGTGATGAAATAGCAACGAATGACATGACCCCAAATAATCCGCAAACTACTCCTGAGTTTACATCGACTGCACCATCTGAAGGTGAAGAGTTAACTCAGAATTCATCCAACTCTAATGCTTTGTGGTATTTTGCTATTGGATTAGCTGTGATTTTGATAATTATTGATCTTTCCAGACGATTTGTAAGAAGGAGAAAATCATGAACTGGTATTGGTTAGGAGAGCCATTTCTTTACATTTTTTTAGCATTATTATTGGGTACGATAATCCTTCCACGAATCCATCCTAATATTCAGGTGCCTAAAATGAAAATGGTTTGGGTCGTTACAGGGATCATTATATTCTCATTTTTTCCGGTTCTTCGGATTATTGTTTTTTTCGCAAATGACACAAACTGGTTCATCATATTTAGAAGTGTTATGCTTTCATTTGCAGAAGGAAAAGCATATATGTGGACATTGATATTCTCAATCTTGTTCATGATGATGATTTTCACGAAAAGACAAATGAGTCGTGTTCACACAGTGGCACTATTACTGATAGCGATTGGGCTTATAGCTACTTTATCCTGGTCAAGCCATTCTTCTTCCTATTTTGGGATGGTCGGTTTTTGGAATCATTTCATTCATTTGTTCTCTGTAACGATTTGGGCGGGGATTTTGATGGTCGCTGGTAGATACATGCCGAATAGCGCCGATAACTGGAAAGCATTTCTTTCTTGGTATCATCCATTTGCGGTAGTAGTGATGATCATGATTCTTCTTTCTGGCCTCTTTCTAAATTTCAGAACGGATCCAGACTATGTTAACTCATGGGTTACTTCGTACGGGCAAGCATTACTTATGAAACATCTATTAATTGTTCCACTCTTAATAATGGCCTTTTTCAACGGGTTTATAATGAAACGCAGAATTAAAAATAATGCCCATTTCAATCCTAAAACATGGCTAATGGCAGAAGGTATTTTAATTTTGGTCATTTATATCATCACCGGTTTTTTGAATCAACAACCAGCACCACATGAACTGAACCCCGAAACCATGAAACTATCTGCTTCAGGTTTGTACAATTGGTTTAACCAGGGAGGTCCCATCTTGTACCCTGTTCAGTTTCATGTTCAAACCTTTACAGTATTTATGTATCTATTGGCCTTGGGTACAATTATCGCCATGTACGTCGTTTTAAAACAAAATAAGAATGTATATGCAGCTGTGGCCTTTGGTGTATTATTTAGTCTAGTGTCATTTGTTGGCTTCATACATTCCGTATCCTAATTTAGTCCGAGAGATTGCAAAAAAATGCTGAGACAGATGACTATTCTTATCCAGGATGATTACCTTTTTAACTTAAATTTCCTGGTACAACAGTTCTACGGTGAGAGGTTCACCGAGTCAGAGCGTGATGTCAGAGAGTCATACCCACGCATTGAAGCGATTAATCCTATGACCAACAAGAATTAAAAGAATGGAGAAAAAGTAGACGAGCCATACAACAATATACTACAGTGTGTAGGGTTACAAATTTTTAATCTTTTTTGACATTCAATAACAGATATTCACCTTCAAAGGAGGAGTAAACTTTTGAAAAGAGTATTTATGATTGCCCTTGGTGCTATATTTATGTTCTCTAACATAGAGTCTGTGTCGGCAAACGAGGTACGTATTGAGACAGAAGTAAATGAAGTGATAGGCACTCCATACCGTCTGGGGGGGACAAGCACTTCAGGATTTGACTGTTCTGGCTTTATTTTATATATTATGAACAAGTACAACATTGATTTGCCGCGCACTTCACAAATGCAAGCGAAATCGGGGATTAAGGTTGAGATGGAAGACCTGAGAACAGGTGACCTTGTATTCTTTAATACGAGCGGGCGAGGAATTTCACATGCTGGTATTTACATCGGAGACAATTCTTTTGCTCATTCCTCAAGTAGTAGGGGAGTTACAATTAGCCGGCTAAGTGAAAAGTATTATAAAGAGCGGTATGTGACGGCAAGAAGAGTCGTTTCACAAAATAACTCCAACAAGATGACAAAAGAAATGCATTAGTAACAGCGTTAGAACTGGATTGATCGACAGGTGATCCGATCTAAATATAAAGTCATGTGTAAAGAACTACAATATGTAGTTCTTTTTTTGCTGCATTTACCCCACAATCGACTAGAAAAAATATAGCTGAAGAATAAAGCATCTGTCAAAGATATAATTAAAGTCCTTGAAAAGACTTCATGACCCCGCTTTTTATGGGAAGGTTTAGATCATGTTGCGGACGATGCGAATTCGTCGCACGACACTAAATTCCACAAAGCTAAAGCCAATCTAGAATATAGGGAATCCAAAAATATAAGTATCTGCTCACAATAAGACCTGCGAAAATAATTAGCAATGTCAGTATACAAAATGAAGTCATTAGAGTAATTAAGGCTGTACTGTCTAACAAATAAACAATTGAAGTTGATCTGTCCTTCCATTATAGAGACTTCAAATGGTACAACCTGTCGCTTGGTGAACCCATTATCCTCTAAATCGTGATTTTTTTTGCTACTGGTTTTAACGTGTTGATTAATGGATAGATATTATTGAGGCGTTTAAAGAAGGGGAGATTGAGCACTCGGAGGGGGTATCTGTAGCCGAGGGGCTTTATTTCGTTGGTTTACCATGGCAGACCTTTTGAGAATACAATGGTTGGATGGGGTCAATATGTTACTCAGATGAATTGAGCAGAGTTAACTATATTCATCTATGTAACATATCTTAATCGTAATCCTTTCGTTTTTTTGACCTTTACTATAAAATAAGTAGTAATGGTGAATAGGAAGGTGATTTATAAGATGACCAGAAAGCCACCCTTATCGAAGATTGTGATACTACATGTCTTGGCTCTCAGGATGATTATAAACAAGCTAAGACTCAAATGATTGAAGAACATGTGGCAGTTCAAGTGGCAGACTGGTTTAAGGCATTTAGTGATCCTACTCGAGTTAAAATAATACATGCTTTATTACAGAGAGAACTATGTGTTCATGATCTTACTGTTCTTCTTGAAATGGGACAGTCCGCGATTTCTCACCAGCTGCGTTATTTAAGAAATATGAGAATCGTTAAGCGCCGAAAAGAGGGAAAGACTGTTTTTTATTCATTAGATGATACTCAT
>NZ_AWUK01000105.1 GCF_000499205.1 Paenibacillus sp. MAEPY2 | reverse complement strand
ATAATGGCGCGCCCTGAGAGATTCGAACTCCCGGCCTTTTGATTCGTAGTCAAACGCTCTATCCAGCTGAGCTAAGGGCGCAAATATTGGAGCGGACGACGGGAATCGAACCCGCGACCCTCGCCTTGGCAAGGCGATGCTCTACCGCTGAGCCACGTCCGCTTATAAAGGATGCGCGTGGAGGGACTTGAACCCCCACGTCAAAGACGCTAGATCCTAAGTCTAGTGCGTCTGCCAATTCCGCCACACGCGCATATGATGGTGAGTCATGAAGGGCTCGAACCTTCGACACCCTGATTAAAAGTCAGGTGCTCTACCAACTGAGCTAATGACTC
>NZ_AWUK01000104.1 GCF_000499205.1 Paenibacillus sp. MAEPY2 | reverse complement strand
TAATATTCTTGTATTTCATTGGAGTCGATGACATCTCATAACATTATATTCACGCATCGAGCATACGCCCTTGGTCCGGCAGAAGTATTTCAGGGAAGCAGAGGCTACCGGACACACACTTGGCATACGCCAAGCGTCGTGAATGCGGGAACGTTAGCCGAAAGAAGTTCTTAGTGTAGGAGGAGTCTATATGATATTAGAAAAAGTTATAAATAGAATTGTAATACAAAGTGAATATAAGGATTTTGTTGATAAGTATATAGATCATATACTTGCCGAATTTAAAGATAAGATTCATAGCATTTATATGTGTGGCTCGATTCCAAAAGGAACTGCTAAACCTTTTAAGTCAGATGCAGACTTTACTATTGTATGTGCAAATCCCAAAGATATTGATTACGAAAGATTGTCAAATATTAAAGACAGGCTTTTGGAAGAATATCCAGTAGTAACTAAGATTGATACGATAATTTGCTCGATTGACGATGTATTAAGTAAACCAAATGAGTGGGGTTTTTGGGTTAAGATCATTTGTGTTTGCCTATATGGTCATGACGTTGGTGAAAAAGTACCACCGATAATTATTTCTCCAGAGTTTATTTTAGACTTAAATACAGAGACCAAGGAGGAAGTAGATCGTATACATCGTTTACTTTCTAATGCTAGTGATCACACAATGAAAACTAGATATATTAAAGGTTACTCTAAGAGATTAATTCGTGCATTATACTCTTTGGTTTTAGAAGATACAGGGGTATGGCAAGATGACATTATTAAGATGAAGAATGCCATATTAAACTATTGTGAGATTGACTCCGCTTTAGTTGATTATCTGTATGCTTGTTACTTGGATAGTAATGTACTTGTTGAAGAGTTTCTGGGAATTGCAGATAAAGTATATAGCTATTTTGAGAACGCCTTAAATACAATGGCTGCCTCCAGAAATTCCCTCGGCTAACATCATATTGACGATCCGGGTCACTCTGAGAAGCGAGTGACCACATCCAGCCCCCTAAGCCCGTCGGGAAGTCACTGCATTAGGTGTTCGGCAAGCCTCACAACTATAAGCAGCGACTCTAAGGGGCCAGGACGTCGTCAATACAAAACGTTATCTGAGATAAACCTATTACATTTTAGGAGCAAATAATGAATATCACTTTCTCGAAATGGGTGCAATATTATCGAAGAAATAATCAAAACCTCAAATATATTCATTGGGATGACAACTATAAATTAACAACTAATGAAAGAGAAATAATCATTAAGTCAATTCAACAGTTTCAATTAGGAGAAAAATCTGAAGGTAAACATCTAATTAAACGTGCGCAAGAATATGTACATCAGACACAAGATCAGGATTACTATGAAGCACTTATAGAATTCATTAAAGAAGAACAAAGGCACGCTAGAGATCTAGGCAGATTTATGAAGGTACAAGGAATCCCACTCCTTCGTAGACATTGGGTGGACAATGTATTTAGAAGATTACGTCGATATGCGAGTCTAGAACAATCAGTCATTGTTCTATTAACTGCTGAGATCATTGCTAAGTTGTACTATAAAGCCTTGCAAAAATCTACAAAGTCAGAAGTATTAATAGATTTATGTAATCAGATTTTAAGTGATGAGGAGAAACATGTTCAGTTTCAATCCGAAACACTTCATAAATTTGCTCAAAATAGAAGCGTTCTCTTTAACAGAATAGTTTATATCCTTCGTAGAATCCTTTTTGAAGGAACGCTAATTATAGTGTGGTATCAACATAAGCCTGTATTTAAAGCTGGGGGATATAAACTCAAAAGTTATTACCATGAATGCCGTCATGAGTTTAACTTAACAAAGAAGATTATAGCTAATTCACAGTAGAGGTTTACGTCAGATAACATTATATCCAAGCTTCGGGTCCTGACGCTCCCTCGGTCAGCCCGAAGGGAATTGGCAGGGAAGTGGAATCAGGCGGACACATCCGCACCGACTAACCGCATCGCGGCCGCCTCTAACGTGGCTTAAGTCGGTGGGACATCGTGGATACAGTAACGTTATATGTAATAGCCGCAAAGAAATAATAAAAAAATTTAAATTACTTTGGAGGTAAGTGAGATGGAGAGCAAAAAAATTGATAGTAAAGAATTCCCGATATTGGAATTTGATGAATCGCGAGTTGCAATAATTGAGGCAACTAATTTTATCAATCCAAAAGAAGAATTTAAATACTGTGTCATAACATTTTTTAGAGATGTAATTGAAAAAATGAAAACGGAGGGAAAGTTGAAAGAAGTTGCAAGTCTACATTGCGAGACTGTAGATTTGCCAATATATGAAACATATTATCAAGGGAAAAAAGTACATATTACTTTGGGGTATTTAGGAGCTGCAGGTTCAGCAGGATTCTTAGAAGAACTGATAGCCTATGGTTTTCAGAAATTTATAGTTTGTGGTGGTGCAGGTGTATTAAAAAAAGACATTGCTGTTGGACATGTAATAGTACCCGTTTCTGCAGTGAGAGATGAAGGAGTATCATACCATTACATTAAGCCATCAAGAGAAATTGAATGTAATCTAGAGGTATTAAAAATTATTGAGGACGATTTTAATATACATAATATCAAGTATATAAAGGCCAAAACTTGGACGACAGATTCATTTTATAGAGAGACTAAAGAAAAGGTTGAGTTGCGGAAAGCAGAAGGGTGTGTAACTGTAGAAATGGAAGCAGCAGCATTTATGGCTGTTTCACAATTTAGAAATGTAAAATTAGGTATTATCTTGTATGGCGGTGATGATTTAAGTGGTGTCGAATGGGATAGTCGAAGTTGGAATAGCAGATCAGAAATAAGAATAAACCTTGTTCAAATATCAATGCGGATATGCAGTTCTTTTTAACTGGAATAGATTTAATCCATTTATTAATGCATTTATAAAAAGGGAAATACTAAATAGACAACCAAGAGTTAAATGTAAATATGACAACATAAATAAATTATGCGAAATCGAAGAAGGCGGCTACAACATATAACACCGTATTCGCGCTGTGGTCCCAAAAGGGGCCTTGGTTGCCAGAGGCATTTCGGGGAATTGGATTCAGGTAACACACCCGCACCACCTAAGCGCGGTCGCGCTCAGTCGGGAACCGGCTTCGCATATGGTTCCGAGCTCCTTTAAAGTGGTGGGGCGTCGGGAATACAACAACGTTATCAGAAATTACAATTATAAAAAATCGAGGTGTGAATTTGTGAAAGTAAAATTAATATTTGTGAGTA
>NZ_AWUK01000103.1 GCF_000499205.1 Paenibacillus sp. MAEPY2 | reverse complement strand
CCAATCAACTCGTAACTCATTGTGTGTGCTCACCCTTTACCGTTGTTTTGTCGCCTACATGCTGCATCCACTTCTCCATCTCAGTTTCAGCTGGATTATTTTTGAATAGGCGTCGAAGTACGAGAACACACACGGTACCCAATACGATATACAACAACGAGAAGAGGAAGAAAAGAATTCTTACACTTGGTGATGTCGTAGCCGCCTCTTCTACGCGCATATATCCTCGGATAATCCATGGCTGCCTTCCGATTTCCGCGTAAAACCATCCTAGCTCAACCCCTAAAAATGCGAGTGGCGCGCCCAAAGCAATAATCCGCAGTAGCCACTTGTTAACTTCATTACGTTTTTTCCAGAATACAAACAGAAAATACAACATGGAGATGCAAAGCAACGCAAATCCGATTCCAGCCATCA
>NZ_AWUK01000102.1 GCF_000499205.1 Paenibacillus sp. MAEPY2 | reverse complement strand
TTCTTTGCCTTTTATGCACGATTGACGAAACAGGACCATTTGATCAATCGCCTGATTTCCCGTTATTTATCACCCGTATGGGAGATCACCAACGTGTTCTTTGTTTTCTTTTACATCGGCATTATCGGTTTCTTTCCAGATACGGCCTATTATTACGGCTCAGCTCTAATCGTTCCTGGCAGCATTGCCGTTGTTTTGCTCGCCATTCGGGGTTCGTTTTATGCTTTTGAAAATTATGGATCGAAAAACAACATCGTATATCTGTTTTTATATGGCGCTACGGGTTTGCTGATTCCTGCATCGTTGTCAGTGGCACTGACACTGTCTGAAGGCGGTTTTATTTTGCAGCAAGGTGAGACGGTTTCCCTGAATTATTGGGCCCTGTTTACCAATCCGTTATC
>NZ_AWUK01000101.1 GCF_000499205.1 Paenibacillus sp. MAEPY2 | reverse complement strand
TTTAGTTCAATTTATATAGACAATCTATAAAGCGCACAAGAAGGAGGATGGAGAATGATCAAGCAAGCAGAACTGCTGTGGCAACTTATTATTACAAAAGGGACGGGAGCAAATGCAGATGGTAGAGTTACGCTCAATCTCCAGCCAGGTGCGACGGATGAAGATATTCAATCCGTGGAAAATCAACTTGGCGTGACATTGCCTGAAGAAATGAAGGCACTGTATCGTGTGCATAACGGACAAGCCTGGAATATAGGCGTAGCTCCATTTGTTCGTAACCTGACATTGTCACCTCTGGATCAGGTGAAGGAGAACTGGACGTTTTTGCAGGAGGAATTTGACCCGGACGAGATGGAACTTGAGATTGACGAGGCTGCCATTAAGCCCGTGCTGTGGAACCCCAGATGGATACCTATTGCTGAAAATGGCGGTGGGGATTATCTGTGTCTGGATACCGATCCGTCAGGAACGGGGACGGTGGGACAGGTGCTATATTTTTGGCATGATTGGGGACATCGGTCGGTTGAGGCTGCGAGCTTATTTGAATTTATTCAGAAGTGCATGGAAGAAGAGGATGAGGACGAAGCAACGTAGGTAGTCGAATCCAGAGTAAATTAATTCGGAAAAGGAGGTCATCCAATGATCCAAATAACCATGCGTCAATCCGAGCAGGCAGATCAGGAGCACCTTGCAGAGTTGCGAGCCTTGGTTCTATATGATGATCTACACAGGTTGGGAAGGTACGATGAAGTGAAGGTTCGTGAACGTTTCCGTAATACATTCGACCCTGTCCACACGTGGATTATTGAGGTCGAGGGTACATGGGTGGGGTGTGTAGCGCTGAAGCCCAAGTCGGAGGAGATTCTACTAGAACATTTCTACATACATCCTGATTATCAGGGTCAGAGAATAGGAACTCAGGTGCTGAAAACGCTGCTGGAACAGGATGAGGTCCGGGGCAAACGTGTTATTTTAAATGTATTGCAGGGAAGTCCGGCTCGGCGGTTGTACGAACGCTTTGGATTTGTGTTGGACAGTGAAGATGAGGTGGATGTGTACATGTCCGTTCAAGTACAATAATCGTTACTGTACATCTATATAAGTTGAACTATTCATTTACACAGAAACGGAGAGGACAGAAAAA
>NZ_AWUK01000100.1 GCF_000499205.1 Paenibacillus sp. MAEPY2 | reverse complement strand
AACTAACCTTCCCGTTAGTTGAACAAAGACCACCGTTCATGTTGATCGGCGGCCTCCTATGGTTTAAAGAACTGTTGAATATTCATTAGATAGATATCTAATCAAAATAACTCATCGTGTTCGCACCTTAACATTCGAAGTGTTCTTCTATTATAATGGTTGGTTAGCTATAAATATGATGAATTGCAATTCGTAAGATTTGAGCAAGATTCTAATGATTTAGCTCATTTGTTCTAGTTATGGCTACGTCTTATCTGTACTGCAGACCATATAGCCGTATCCCCATACGGTCCGAATGAACTCGTCTCCTTTAGGAGAATGAAAAAATAGCTTCTCCCGTAATTGCTTGATGTGGGTATCTACCGTACGTTGATCATAAATCTTTTGATGGGACGACGTCCATACTTCTTTAAGCAATTCCTCCCTTGAAAAGGCGGTCTCTTGATGCGTGACCAGAAAATAGAGCAGATCGTATTCTTTTGGCGTTAAATGAACTTCGCTCTTATGCACCAGAACACGTCGAGCGGAAGGCTGAATAATAAGGTCTGAAATCAGAATTTCGCTGTCTGAAGGATTGTTGAATTCAAAAAAGGACGTTCCCTCCATCCGAGCCAGAATGCTTTGGATTCGCAGTACGACTTCTCTTGGGCTAAATGGTTTGACCACGTAATCATCAGCTCCTGCTCTAAAGCCTTCGAGTCGATCCCTTTCTTCCGAACGCCCGGATAACATGACAATTGGAAGGCCCTGATGGTAGTATTTTATATATTCGCAAATTTCAATGCCGCTCATGTCAGGAAGCAACCAATCCAACACCATGAGATTATAATTTCCACCATTGATATAACAATTCCGAATGGCTTCTCCCCCACTATCGGCCTCTTCTACGATGAAGTTCTCTTTCTCCAAATACTTCTTCAGCAATGCACGAATTCGGCTCTCGTCGTCTACCAACAAAATTCGTTTATGAACATGGATCATGTCTCTGCACCTCCTCCAACCATTTGCCGTTCGATCTGCTTCATTTCATAGAAATAGCCTTGTTGCATCATTAATTCTGCATACGATCCCGTTTCTACAATTCTGCCTTGCTCCATGACGACGATCCGGTCCATTTGTTCCAATCCGGTAAGCCGATGACAGATCAGCAATAGCGTATCTCCGGCTGCTTGTTCGTATAGATGTGTCATCACCCTTTGTTCTGTCACGTAATCCAGGGAGGAGGTCGGTTCATCCAATAGCCATACTCTTCCCTGACGGAGTAAAGCCCGAGCCAGAGCGATACGCTGCTTCTCGCCCTCGGATAAATTCTCCCCTTTTTCGAGCACTAGATCCGTTAAAGAAATCCTGGACAATTGAACTTTGGCAAGTACGTCCAACAAATGCTTGTCGGTATGATCTCCACGACTGAGGAGCAGATTGTCACGAATCGTTCCCCGAAAGAAATGATTTTGTTGTAATACAACATTCGCCATTTCCCAAAGGCTCGTCTCATTCAGTTCATCCATCGAAACGTCGTTCAATCGAATATCTCCAGCCATTGGTGTACGAAGTTTCAGAATCAAATCGATTAGCGTTGATTTTCCCGACCCACTCGGCCCAACAATCGCTGTTTTGGAACCTGCAGGAAAGTGCAATGAGATTTCTTTGAGCGCTGGCCTCCATTCCCCCTCATATTGAAATGTAACTCCAGATAGTTCGATCGAGGCGGGATGATCCGTGGACACTTTTCCGATCGGTTGTTGTGATGACAGCGTGGCGGAGGCAACTACCGTTTCCGTTAAACGTTTGGCCGCATGCTCGCTATCCTGCTTATACACAGGTAATGTTGCCATGGCCGCCGCTTCTTCAAATACCGTTAATGAGGCCATCACCAGCATGGCCAAAAATACGCCAGCAAGCGCTCCATCCATGATTAAATAGCCGCCAAGCGCCAGCACTCCCCATGAAATCAGAAACGTAACAAAGGCATGTATCGATTGACCACGCAACAAGTTCCCTGCTGCACGTTGCTGCTCAGCTGCTAATGCTGCGGAGATGTGCTGGAGCTTCTGTTCGCCCTGTGCCATCTGTCCGTATACTTTCAAGTCCCGGAATCCGTACAACACCTCCGTAACTTCTGTTGACAGTTGTGCCCGCTGTTTACGGACGCGCCCCTGTGTTTTTCGCTGTCCTAACAAAACGATTCCAGGCACAATCAGTGCCGTTGCCAGCATTCCAAGTACGAACAAACACGCAATCCAGATTGAAAATGAAGCAGTGAACAGCATCGTAGCCAGAAAGACCATGACCACAATCACTGGCGGATAAGCTACCCGCAAAAAGTAATTTTGCAAACTTTCAACATCGCCGACGATTCGAGCTAGCAGATCCCCGCTTCGCTTTTTATTCAGCACACCAGGTGCTAGTGGGATCAATTTGGCAAAAAAGGATGTACGCAAACGGCT
>NZ_AWUK01000099.1 GCF_000499205.1 Paenibacillus sp. MAEPY2 | reverse complement strand
TATTCGATGCTGATGATGCCGCTAGGCATCATTCGTAATCAAAAGTGAACTTTTTGAACAACCTATAAACAGACTGAAGGAGTGTGTAATCTTTGAGCATAGAACTGGTATGGGCGATGGGCGAGAACGGCGTCATTGGATTGAATAATTCCATTCCATGGCGTTTGCCTAAAGATATGGCCTTTTTCAAGCAGCGTACCCTGAACAAAACGATTATTATGGGACGTAATACATGGGAGTCCTTTGGGGCCAAGCCACTTCCACAACGTCGAAATATTGTCGTAACCAGAGATCTGAACTATAAAGCGGATCAGGCTGAAGTGGTGCATACGATCGAAGAGGGGCTGGAAGTGACAAAAGGCGAAGAGCTTTGCGTTATTGGCGGTTCCCAGGTCTATCGTGAGTTTTTACCGCTCACAGATCGGCTGGTGGTGACCAAAATCCATGAGGATTTTGAGGGGGATACCTTTTTCCCGGAAGTGGATTGGTCGGAATGGGAGCTAAAGGAACAGATTGAAGGCGAGCAAGACGAAAAAAATGTTTATGCGTATACGTTTGAGTTCTATGAACGAAAACGGTAACAGGGACATAAGATGAAGTAGAAGAGCCCAAACATATGCTGTAAACGAAATATAAGGGCGCTGATTTACGAAATATTCGTGAACAGCGTCTTTTTTTTGAAAATAAAATAAAATATATGTGGAATAACATATAAATAACACAAATATGACGTTAAAATAACGAACAATATAAATATAATACAT
>NZ_AWUK01000098.1 GCF_000499205.1 Paenibacillus sp. MAEPY2 | reverse complement strand
CCGGACATTTCAATCAAGCCTGAAATGCGTCATGTACTGAAGAGTATGTATGAAGCAACTAATAGTTAATATTATTTCTTTTAATAAAGGGACGTTGTCATACACAATGACGACGTCCCTTTATCATTTCTTTTAGTAGTCGCTGAAGAGCGTTGTTTTCATCCCTTTATCCGTGCATTCCAGCTTGGTGAATGAGTTTTTCCATAATCATAATATCAATAAGTTCGCCATCCATAATACCTTGCTGTTCAAAAAAACCTACAGTTCGATACCCCAGTTTCTGGTATAATCCTTGCCCAGCCTTATTAAAGGGAAAGGTAAACAACACAATTTTATGAAAGTTATGCTTCCTCGCTTCATTTTCCAACTCTAAAAGGAGCGCATTTCCAATGCCTTTTCCACGATACTCTCTATGAATATATATCGACAAATCAGCGACACCGTGATAAGCACAGCGGTGCGAGTACGGATTTAACGAAGCCCATCCAATAACTTGTTCTGATACCTCTGCTACCAATGCGACATGTCTCCCTTGATGTTGGTTAAACCATTTTTGTATGTATATCATATCTTTCGTTTCCGTTTCTAGCGTTGCAATTCGATCTTCAATACCTTGATTGTAGATGCCCAATATACTATTTAAATCGTTCACTTTGGCTTGGCGGATAGATACCATTTGCATATAAGAATCCCTCACTTTTTAACTATCTATTGTAAGTAAATAATGAATTCATGAACAGACTTTAGCATGACTGTTTTTGGAAATCAACACTTAAATTTAATGTTGAACAACGAAAAATAAAGTTGCTATTTGCAAATTATCAGAA
>NZ_AWUK01000097.1 GCF_000499205.1 Paenibacillus sp. MAEPY2 | reverse complement strand
GTATTAGTTGAATTTATAGCAATATTATCTCATAGCATCTCTGTTAAAGTGTATCAACCCGATGAATACTCTCAGTGGGCTTTTCAAGCAAAGGTGATTTTCGAAGGGAAGAGCCTTGAAAGCTTTTATGGCGGGAACGGTTTTGAAACAGGTTTCGAAAGATATCCGAGTTTTATTCCTCTTATTGCAGCGTGTTTTTATATATTCTCCAACGATATAGTTGATTCGTTCGTCAGAGTAATAGGTCCGATTTTTCTAGGATCTCTATCGATCTTCATATATTCTATTATTGTAAAGATTGTAAAGAGTCATCTTATAGCTATACTAATGGTTGGTATTTTTCTTACTTCGGGATTTGTAGTGTTTGAAATTTCCTCAGGTCTTTATGCTGACATTGCATTTTCGTACTTCTATACGATCTCGGCAGTTTTTCTTCTTTACCATCTAGTGAATAAAAAGGTGAGGTCCTTGCTCTGTTCGGCACTGTTTTTAGGAATTGCTTCGTGGGTTAAAACGGACGGTCAATATTTGATAATTATTCATCTCTTTATTTTATTGGTACACATGTTTTTAGAATATCGAAGCATAAAACTCATTAGAAATGTTAAAAATGTCCTTATTTACTTAGGGGGGGCAAGTATAATCCCGCTTACCTGGAATGCATATACAAATATTAGTAATTTCCCAGTTTCCCGTTGGAGTTTCTCTCCCCATTTTGAGTTTGTTTTTTCAATGATAAGCTCTTCGATTGAGCAGATAATGAACACCACTAATTGGGGAATGTTTTGGCCACTTTGTTTATGTATGTTGGTAATAAATTTATATCTTGGGTTTCGTAAGTACCAGATCTATGTTCTTGCTATAATCTTAGCTAATATAGCATTTTTATATCTTTCATATATCTTTATGTTCGGTATGGAAGCTCAAACGGCTGCTTCATTTTCAAGATATATTCTTAGAGTTGCCCCTTTATCATTAATATATGTTGCTTTAATTATTAAAGAATTAAAAAATACCAGAGCGTTAAGGGGGAGTGGAAATGAAGGTACTAGTAATAGTCCCGGCTTATAACGAAGAAGGTAATCTTAGTAGAACTATTAATCAATTAAAACTGTTAAACTGCTTTTATGAAATCATTGTTATAAATGATAAATCTACAGATAACACACTGAGTGTAGCTAATGAATTAGGAGTTAAAGTTATTGACTTACCATGCAACTTGGGAATTGGTGGCGCAGTTCAGACTGGTTACAAGTATGCTAAAAAAAACAATTTTGATATAGCTATTCAGGTTGATGGAGATGGACAACATGGGCCAGAGTATATTGAACAGCTGATAAGACCTATCATTGAAAAAAGTGCAGATTTGGTTATTGGTTCAAGGTATATTAACAAAGAGGGTTTTCAGTCTACACTGATAAGAAGGATTGGAATAAGTTATTTTTCGAAGCTTATATATGCTCTGACTGGTCAAATGATTACTGATCCTACATCTGGATTCAGGGCCTGCAATAAACGTGTTATTGAAATTTTCTCACAACGTTACCCAATTGATTATCCAGAGCCTGAATCAATTATGTTTTTAAAACGAAAGTACTATGAGATAGAAGAAGTTCCTGTTGTTATGAACAGCAGAGAAAGTGGTTCTTCCTCTATTACACCAATTAAATCCATTTATTATATGTTGAAAGTTTCTATAGCTATAATCATTGACAAATTGCGTAGAGAAACTGCATAGGAGAAATAAAGCATGATCTCATTTAAATTACAGATTATCTTGCTAATTGGAGCAATTCTTTCATTCTTATTAGTGGTGAACTTGATAAAAAAGTATGAACTTGAACTTAAGTATTCCATAGTTTGGATATTCACCTCGGTTATCGTTGTTATTTTATCGATATTCCCTAATTCTTTTAGTCATATATCTCATCTGATGGGCATCGAATTACCTGTGAATGCCCTGTTTTTACTAGTTATTTTTGGAGTAGTAATAATAATGTTCTCTTTAACTTTTGAAATTTCCAAATCAACAACAAAAATTAAAGAATTATCCCAAGAAATTGGTCTTTTGAAGCATGAGGTAGAGCAGCTAAAAGAAGTTAAAAAAAAGGACTGAGAATATATATGTAATAGGCTCATGGTTATTTTCATTCTTATTTAGAAAGGCGGTGAACTATTGTGAAAACTGATATTACTTTTGGTTATTTTTTACTCTTTGTAAATATCATAATGCTTGTAAGTGGACAAGCACTTTTTAAATTGGGTTTAGATAAAATGGGAGGGGTTTCGTTACATAATACTTGGAAAGCCCTATTATCGCCTACTATTGTAATAGGGTTAGTACTATACGTGGTTGCTACTCTCATATGGTTCGTTGTGTTGTCGAGGTTACCTCTTTCGACTGCTTATCCTATTCAGAGCTTAGCCTATGTATTAGGCATATTTATAGCTGCCTTCGCTTTCCATGAAACAGTGTCCATTACCAAATGGTTTGGTGCAATTATAGTTATCATAGGAGTAGCATTGATAGCATTTGAAAAATAACGGAGGTCATTCAGATGAAAGGTGTTATATTGGCGGGAGGAACTGGAACACGTCTATATCCCTTAACGAAAGTCACAAATAAACATCTTTTACCCGTTGGAAAATATCCAATGATATTTCATTCAATCCGTAAACTTAAAATGGCAGGGATTGAAGATATTCTTATTGTGACAGGAAAAGATCATATGGGCGATGTTGTAAACCTTCTGGGAAGTGGACATGAAATGGATGTAACCTTCACTTATAAGGTTCAAGATGAAGCAGGAGGGATCGCTCAGGCACTAAATCTTGCTGAGCATTTTGTAGGAGAGGATCAGATGGTTGTCATCCTGGGCGATAATGTATTTGAAGATGACATTGCCCCCTTTGTTGAAAATTTCCGCAAACAAATCTTTGGTGCGAAAATTTTAATACAGCAAGTTCAAGATCCACAACGTTTTGGAGTGGCAGAACTAGAGGGGGAGCGCATAGTATCTATTGAGGAAAAGCCGTTGATACCAAAGAGCAATTATGCTGTCACTGGAATTTATATGTTTGATAAACGTGTATTTGAGATTGTTAAAACTCTTAAACCTTCTACAAGAGGGGAATTAGAGATCACGGATGTAAATAATGCATATATTGATAGTGGTACATTAACATATGATGTGTTACATGGTTGGTGGACGGATGCGGGCACACATGCATCATTGGCGAGGGCCAACGAACTGGCTCAGGAGATTTCCTTTGGAGAGGAATTTGGGAAATTAAAGCTGTAAACGGAGAAAGGATGAAACAGTTGAAAATTAATCTTTCGAACCTTAAAAATGCCTGTTTGATCGAACCGATATTTCATGGAGATCACCGGGGGTTTTTTATGGAAAGTTACAACGACCAAGTCATGAAACAAAATGGTCTTAACTACGACTTCATACAGGATAATCAGTCTCTATCCGCACAAGCTGGTGTGCTTCGTGGGTTACACTATCAGCTCAATCCCAAAGCGCAAGCAAAACTGATTAGGGTTATCACTGGAGCAATCTACGATGTCATCGTAGATATCCGTCAAGACTCGCCAACATTTGGTCAGTGGGAAGGTTTCATCCTTAGTGAGCATAATCACCGCCAGTTGCTTGTGCCTAAAGGTTTCGCACATGGTTTTTGCACGCTCGTGCCGAACACTCAAGTCTTGTACAAAGTAGACGAATACTATTCCCCAGAACATGATCGTGGCATATTATGGAGTGACCCTACACTTGGCATAGATTGGCCTACATCCAATCCGGTTTTATCGGAGAAAGATCAAAAGCATCCACTGCTGCAGGATGCAGAGATAAACTTTAATTTTAGCTCGTGAAGATACAGGAGGTTATAATGTTATGAAACTGCTCGTTACCGGTGGGGCCGGTTTTATTGGAAGTAATTTTGTGATGTATATGCAGCAGCAGTATCCTGATTACGAGATCATTAATGTAGATGCTCTGACGTATGCAGGTAATCTAGAAAACTTGAAATCACTTGAAGGCAACACAAACCATACTTTTGTCAAAGCAGACATTACGGATGCTGCCGAAATGGAGCGCCTCATAGGTCAAGGTGTAGAAGTTGTTGTTAACTTTGCAGCCGAATCCCATGTGGACCGAAGTATTTTGGAACCGGATGTGTTTGTACGGACTAATGTGAACGGTACCCAAGCACTGCTGGAAGCTGCTAAGAAACACAATATCTCTAAGTTTGTGCAAGTATCGACGGATGAGGTGTATGGATCACTTGGTTCAACAGGTCTATTTACGGAAGAGACCCCACTACAGCCCAATAGCCCTTATTCGGCTTCCAAAGCAGGTGGAGACCTACTTGTACGCGCATATCATGAGACCTTTGGTCTGCCCGTGAACATTACCCGCTGTTCCAACAATTACGGTCCTTACCAATTTCCTGAAAAACTGATCCCTCTGATGATTTCACGTGCCCTAGCTGACGAGGCTCTGCCTGTATACGGAGACGGATTAAACATTAGAGATTGGCTCTATGTAGAAGACCATTGTAGCGCCATTGACCTTGTGATTCATCAAGGGATCACTGGTGAGGTATACAATATTGGCGGCAATAATGAACGAACCAACGTGCACATTGTTAAAACTATTTTGGAGCAACTTGGTAAGTCAGAATCCCTAATTAAATACGTACAAGACCGTCCTGGACATGATCGCAGATATGGCATCGATCCGGCCAAAACGATGTCCGAACTCGGGTGGAAGCCCAAGCATACGTTTGAAACCGGGATCAAGAAGACCATTCAATGGTATTTGGATAACAAGGAATGGTGGACCCGTATTCAGTCCGGAGTGTATCAACAGTACTATGCCAAGCAATATGGCTCTCAATTGGGAGACGTGAAGTAATGAGGGTTCTGGTTACGGGAGCAAAAGGACAACTGGGACGGGATGTCGTTCTTATTTTGGAAAAGTATGGACATTCTGTTCTTGCTTGTGATCGCGATCAGATGGATATTACGAATCAGGCACAGTGTAATAACGTCATTTCCTCATATTATCCTGAAGTGGTCGTTCATTGTGCAGCTTATACTGCCGTAGATGCAGCTGAGACGGATATCGATGGTGCGTATAAGGTGAATGCGGTGGGAACTCGCAATGTTGCTGTAGCGACAGAAAGAACCGGAGCTAAACTTATTTATATTAGTACGGACTATGTATTTGATGGTAACTCGGAAACTCCCTATCAGGAATACGATAATACGAATCCACAAAGTGTGTATGGCAAGTCTAAACGAGCAGGAGAATTACTGGTGCAGTCTTTGACCTCAAAATGGTTTGTTGTGCGTACTTCTTGGGTTTATGGCCTTTACGGGAATAATTTTGTCAAAACGATGTTGAAGTTGGGGCAGGAAAAACCAAAGTTACAGGTAGTCCATGATCAAAAAGGTTCACCGACATTTACAGTAGATCTGGCAGAATTTTTGCTTGAGCTTATGACTACAGAGAAGTATGGAATATATCATGCTTCCAACAGCCATGCATGTACCTGGTATGAATTTACTCAGGCAATTTTTGAAGAGGCACGCGCTATTAATGGACTGTCAATTCATGCTGATCTGGAACCTTGCTCAAGTGAACAATTCCCACGACCAGCCCCTCGTCCAAAAAATTCAGTACTGGATCATTTGTCGATTCGAACCAATGGGCTTTCCGATTTGCCTCCATGGCGTGAAGCGTTGTGCAAATTTTTGATCAGTCTAGGGGAATTTCGTAGCTAAAGGCATTCCTCAAACTGATTGATAATCTAGATAGGAAATGACGGATTGTCATGTTAAGTCCGACAATCCGTTTATCTTATATGTATTTGGAATTAAATTACATTAATTTACATATCCGGACATGTAGATATGCTTTTTAACTCACCTCAGTTTATTTTTTTTACCTTTGTTTTTCTAGGGTGTTTTTTACTAAGCTCCTGTGCTCCCATTATTTTTTCTAGAGCTTGGTTAGCTGCATGCTCTTTTTTCTATGGTTATTGGAACCCGCAGTATATCCCCCCTCATCCTTTTATCCATAATTGTGAATTTTTTCGTTGGACTGATTCTTATTCTGCATAAAAAAAACTCTTATCATAGGTGTTGTATTTAATTTAGGTTTATTAGGGTACTATAAATACTTTGATTTTTTCTTAGATAAAATAAATAATTTGTTCTCAATGGAATTGTCCTCGTTGGGACTTATGTAACTCTTGATAATATAGAAGATCACCTTATTAAGGTTCAATCAAGGAGAATGCAATGGAAGGCAAAGGATGAGAGTATGCCTGAGCTCTTAAATAACTACTAAATTTGTGGAGAGAAATCATTCTTAATTTTTTTCCAATAAAGGAGTTGGAGTAATCTAGGAGCTACACTTTATCGAAGTTTCCAATAGGGGTTAATAAAAAAAACTGTTAGTTAAAATATAAACTAAATTATTTCCTGCTAATTTCATCTAGATTGTTTTATAATTAGTTGATCTA
>NZ_AWUK01000096.1 GCF_000499205.1 Paenibacillus sp. MAEPY2 | reverse complement strand
CTATAATAATTATATGGGATAACCTAAATAAATCAAGTTCTTTTACAAATTGAATACAGAGATATTATGCGTAATATTATTTAAAAACCCACTGCAAATCCAATAAATTATTGGATTTGAGTGGGTTGCTGAAGTAATACAATATAGAGCAGTTTGCACAGACAACATTTAAATTAACGCTTTATCCAGCCGCCTGAACCGTTTGCTCCTTGCGACTAATTGCATAAATGGCTGACACGAGACCCATCAGGATCAGAACAGATCCCACCCATCCGGTATACATAATGGACGAATGATCGATAACTACCCCGCCAATATAGGTTCCCAGAGCAATGCCAGCATGTGCAATCCCCGAATTGGTGCTAATCAACGTTTCAGCCGTTGCCGGTGAGGTTTTGATAATCAGACTATTCTGTACCGGGGTAACCGTCCAGCTTAACGCACTCCAGATACTTAGCAAGATCAAGAAAGCAATCAAAGGCAATCCGGTACTAAATGGAATAACCGCCATGCTCACGATAAAGGGTATCAGCACGATGACAATGGCTTTGGCCGGGTGCAGACGATCTGATAATATGCCGCCGATTCCTCCCCCTGCCACAGCTGCAATTCCAAACATCATATATATAAAGGTGACCATTGTTGAGCTGGCTCCCAGCGATTCCTGAAGAAATGGTGTGAAATACGCATATAACGTCAAATGTCCTGCGAGCACAAGTAATGTGGTAACATGGATCGCCAGCATTTTTGGATTCCATAGAGCAGCAAGCTGCTTCTTCAATGATACGGCTGGAATCGGCTGCACACGTTCCATGGCGATGCCAATGGCAACCATAACTACTGCAGTCAGAAGTGCAATTAACATAAACACTTCACGCCATCCGGCGAGGTTACCCACAAAGATTCCAATAGGTACACCCAAGATCAGTGAAGCACTTCCTCCCATCGTAATTATTCCCACGGCACGCCCTTTATACTGAGGCTCCACAATGCGAGCTGCAAGCGTCAGAGACAGGACAAAAATTAGTGAGCCCGTTGCGGCTCCCAGTGCTCTTCCAGCCATGAGGATATAGAAGTTGGCACTGAATGCAGAGATCAGATTGCTAATCAAAAAAACGAATAAAGTACACATGTATACTTTTTTACGCTCAAATCTGGCCGTCATATTTAACAAAATAGGCGCAGATATCGCATAGACAAGGGAAAAGATGGAGATTAAATACCCGGCTTTTGCCAAGGTTAGATGAAGATCTGTCGCAATCAAGTCCAGAATCCCGCCTAAAATGAGTTCAACGGTGCCAACCACAAAAGCCGCGATTGCAAGGACATATACTTTTTTGTTCATTTTTGAATCCTCCTCGAAAGTTACAACTACGATAGTAACCTAACAAAGAAAAGATTTCAATACAAAAAAGCTATTCTCCGAAAGAATAGCTTTTCGATATATGGTTCAATAAATTAAACGCGCCAGCAGACGTGCGATTTCTTCGTCCTGAAGCAGCTGGTCACCATATTTTTTGGTAATTTGAGTAAGTGCGACGTCATGATAGAAGTAATCCGTCATTGCTTTAACAATTGGTTTGGATGTCGTCTTGATCGCCTTCCATGAGTCATGCTCAATACCGGCAAACAAAAGATAGGCATAATCCACAATGATCAATTGCGAAGGTTCAAGTTTACTGTCCTCAAGCATGGGAATTAACGAATATTTATGCGTTAGAGACGATTGTAATCCTCCTACAGCCAGAACCTCCACATGAATCCCTTCAGCCTCTTTCTGCTCCAAAAGCTCCCGATATTGGTCCATTTGCTCGTTCCAGGCCAGAAAAAGAATGGATGAGTCGGCTTCTTCAATAAGCTGTTCAATATTTGATGCAATGGATGATGCGTCCTTTAATGTCCAGATATGCTCATCCGTGAATGTACGTTTGATTTTATAAGTCTTCAACTCCTCAATATCCTTCTCAAAGTCGGCCCTTATTTTGAGGATAATGGACTGAAGATCAACCGCCATATACAATTTCTTCTTCCCATGCATCGTTGTTAGGACTGTTCCCTTATCAATAAGCCGATTAAGCACTTCGTATATTTTGGCCTTGGGCACATTGGAGGAATTGACGATGGATGTAGCATCCAGTGGTTGGTCCTGCGCAAATATAGCCTCGTATACCTGACTTTCATATTGTGTAAAACCAAATTTCTGCAACATGGTCCGATCGGCCCGTCCCTTCTTGTTTGTATCTTTCTATACAGTGTAGACGCCTTACCTTCGCATGTCCAGTTTATCCCACATGCCTCTGTCATGGCTGTATTGTGAAATGAAGTCGAGATCGAGCTTCCAAAATATAATGATCTCTCCGTGGTTATATTAAGATCCAGGCTGCACATTTTAATTTTAAAGGAGGTATCCTCAGACATGGAAAGCACCCATGATTTTGTGAAGAAGGTAAACGAAAATGCCGAGAAAGCACGTCATAACAAAAACAATGGCAAGGGAACACCAACAGATAAATTGCCAGCGAAGCAGCACAGCACAAATAAGTAGGGCCTACATGAACTGCTGCAATGAAAGAGTGGATATACTATGCTCCTCGTTGTTCCAGCACAACAAACAGGATCTCTGGGAAGAGATCCTGTTTCAACAATCTGTGATTCAGCGGCGGCCCAAAGTAATCAAACGATCTAGGCTCACGATCCCCCGCTTTTAGCGAGTTACTGTCATCCGATATTTTAACCCCTTCGTTGGAAGACATCTCTGTTCCGTTATTATCCCGAAGAAAGGCATTTAATGTAATGTCGCATGGGATTTGCCTTATTGGCAACTTGATCATTGCCCCATTTCTCAAACATAGCGTCTTTTGTCTAGCACCTTCCTCATCTACTTTTCATTTACTATAAAGAATTCTAATAGAAAAGAGATGATGAGGATGGCTTGTGCAAAAGCTGTTCCACAACCGGATTTGGTATTGATCTATTGGTCCAGAAATCCGCTCGTTCCCGGTTCACCGCGCAGAATCAAAAGTGTGCGTGTGATCGGAAACACTTCCCCTTGTACCTTCACACTGGTACCTGGTGCATTGCTGATCAATGCCTTAAACTGCTTGCTGGACAATGATATCGGATTCAAAGTGGTATATCGTAAAAAAACATCAAATATCAGTGGCGTCTTATTGTTAAAACGCAGATCATAAACAAATAAACAGGTGCCTTCCTTCAACTCGGAAGCGCACCTGTTTGTATTTCAAGAAATGAACGGCTGATTCGAGCCTATTTGACGTTCATATAACGCTCGAAGGCATTGTTACGGATGGTCAGTAACTGTTCAAGTCCCATATCATTCAGCTTTTTGATATAAGCATCCCAGCCCTGTTCGATACCGCCCTTCGTTACCCACTGGGCACGCATCGTTGCCACGTAACCATCAATATCCGTTGTCAGCGTTGGCAGCTCCTGGAACTCTTCTGCATTGTACATGACCTTCGGATAAGGTGTCGTTACATCGGCACTGCCCAGCTGATCGATTTGCAGTTTGAGTCCGTCGCCTGCCTGCGGATTAAGTTTGATTTTCTCTTCAAAGGAAGGGCTTACATATTTGGGACCAAAGTCACGCAGGGATTGATCCCAGTACCATGCATCGGCGCTGGTGCCTGCCGGCGGGTCCATGAGTGTGTATGTGCCATCATCGTTTTTCTTGATTACCGTTCCGATGGCACCCCAGAAATTCTGGATGCTGGCTTCATTGGAATAGAACTGATCAGCCCAGCGTGCAGCTACTTCAGGAACAGTGCATGAAGTCGTAATAAGCAGTTCGTTCCGGGCCAGGTTCATGCCGCCGGGGTCACCCGGCTGATAGCGTTTGCCGTCAGGTCCGGCAATGGGAGCAATGGCTTCATATTGTTCACTCCATTTGCCAAATACCGCATCAGGTGTCCACTGATTGCTGAAACCGACGATTGGGATGTCTGCATTTTGCCATTTGGCTGATGTCATGGTGTTGTCCTGTGTGAACAGTTCCTGATCAATCAGTCCCTCAGAATAGAGCTTATTGGTATAAATAAGAGCTTCTTTATAGGCGTCGGTTGTTGGATAGAACACGGGCTTTCCATCCTGGACAATCATGCTGCTGGCATTAATGTCCGTAATCCCGAACGGATTCAGAAAATCCACATTCAGTCCCGTTTCCGTGTAAGGAATTTCGTCCTTTTTGCCATTACCATTCGGATCCTTTTCCCTAAACGCTTTTAATACCTGATACAGTTCCTCGGTTGTTGTTGGTGCCTTCAGGCCCAGCTTATCGAGCCATGCCTTGTTGATTACAGGCTGGTTCCGGCTTTTTGGACGGGAAGGAAGTCTGGTTGGCATGGAGTAGATTTTTCCATCTGGAAATGTACTGATTTTCTTCATGTCTGGCGTCTCTTCCATAGCCGCCTTCAAGTTGGGCATATACGAGTCAATATATTCATCCAATGGGCGGAAATAGCTCAGGTTGTTTACAATGTCCGAATCACTAAACACCTGGTCGCCCAGAATAATGTCCGGGAGCGTGCCACTGGCAAGCATAATGGATTTCTGTTCACCCCAGTCATTAGAAGACATCACCTGCCACTCAATCTTCACATTGGAATCTTTCTCCAAATCCTTGAGCCATTGGTTCTGAGTAAAGGTGTCGCCCATATTTCCCCAGCGAACCGTCAGTACCTTGAGTGTAACCGGTTTATTGACAATCGGCAGACCTTCCTGATTGAAGTCGCTTGATATTGTAGGCTCTGCAGGTTCACTACCCTTTCCACTACTACAGCCAACAACGCTGACCAACATGACCGACGCGAGAAGCACGCTGCTCATTTTGGTAAATAATTTCTTGCCTATCTTTTTCCCCATTTGGGAACCCCCTTGATTCGTAATGAATTTCAACCTGCCTTATTCCTTCACGGCGCCGATCATCACCCCCTGATTGAAGTACTTCTGGATGAACGGATACACACACATGATCGGAATTGTAGCGATAATAATAACGGAATACCTCATCAAATTGGCAAGGCGCAGGGCAACTTGTGCTGCTTCTCCTGTACCCATGCCGGACTGCATCTGATTCGTGATGAGGATATTGCGCAGAATCAATTGAAGCGGATAGAGATTCGGATCTTTCAAATAAATCAGAGCGTTAAAATATGAATTCCAATATCCTACAGCAATCCATAGTCCGAGGACTGCAATGATTGCTTTGGACAGCGGTAATACGATCAGTACAAAATACCGCAGGTTCCCACAGCCATCGATCTGGGCAGCTTCCCATAGATCCCCCGGAATGCTGGTCTGGAAAAATGTCCGGGCAACGATCATGTCGAAAACCACCACAGAGAATGGAAGCACCATCACGAGAAACGTGTTGTAGAGATGGAAGTCGCGGATCGTCAGGAAGGTTGGAATCAATCCTCCGCTGAAGAACATCGTAAAGATAAAAAACAGTGAGAAAAACTTTCGTCCGACCAGGTCTTTTCTGGATAAAGCATAAGCCGCCGAAATATTAACCACAAGTCCGAGAAGTGTTCCCACCACCGTATACAGAATGGTATTGCGATATCCAATCCAGATATTCTCGTGTCGCAGCAGTTCCTTATACCCTTCCAGCGTAAAGCCTTTGGGAAACAGCCACACCTGTCCGTTAGCCACGGATGAAGGATCACTGAAGGAGGCGATGACAATAAAATAGATCGGGTAAATGATAGCAATCAGAAAAAGAACAGCAAAGGCATACAGCACGACTTCTGCAACCGAAAAGGGTGCACGACGTTTGGTACGGGGAGTTCTGTTCATTGCTGCCGGTTCCATAACGCTCATCTTGTTTTTCTCCCCTCTACCATAGACTGTTTTCACTATATTTCTTGGACAACTGGTTGACCAGAATAAGCAAAATGAAATTAATAACCGTGTTAAACAGGTTGATCGCCGAGGAGAAGCTGTATTGGCTGCTCAGCAGACCGATTTTGTAAACATACGTAGACAGAATCTCACTGGAGAGAATGTTCAAGTCGTTCTGCATCAGATAGACTTTCTCAAATCCAACCCCGAGTAATCCGCCCATCCGTAAAATAAGCAGCGTGATGACCGTTGGCAGCAGCATCGGAATATCGATATATCGAACCTTGTGCCATCGACTTGCTCCGTCAACCGTTGCCGCTTCGTAAAGACTTGGGTCTACGGCAGACAGTGCAGCAATATAGATAATGCTGTCCCAGCCAACATGCTGCCACACATCAGACCAGACATATACACTGCTGAATAAAGCGGATGAACCCATTAGATCCGGTGCTTCCGCTCCAAAAAGCTGATACATGTTACCTACGAGCCCGGTACTTGGTGAGAACAGGATCAGCATTAACCCCACCATCACTACGGTTGAAATAAAATGGGGCATATACGAAATGGTCTGGAAAAACCTTTTGAATCTCCCCGATCTCATCTGGTTCACGAGTAGTGCAAGCATAACCGGAATCGGAAAGGTAGCCAGACTGTACAAGCTAATCACGAGTGTATTGCGAATCGTATTGGTGAATTGATAGGAATGAAAAAACTTCTCAAAGTATTTGAATCCAGCCCAAGGGCTGTCTCCGATACCCATGGCCGGACTGTAGTCCTTAAACGCAATTAATACGCCGTACATTGGCTTGTAGGCAAATAATAGAGTCAACAGAACTGCTGGAAAAAGCAGGACGTAAAGGCCCCAGTTTCGCCTGATTCTCTCTAGCCTTTTTCCGATATATAATGGATTGGTCCTCATGGTTCTTCCTTCCCTCCTGTAATCTATACTGATGCTGCTTTCCCCCTGGACCTCTCATCTCTGGAATAGCTTCAGTATAAACCCCATCACATTCGGTTTATCGGACCGCTACGGACGTTATTCGGACTTCTATGGTTCCATTGTTCAAGTTCACGAGTAACCGAAACACTTGGGAGCAAAAATCATATCGTTATCCAGACTTTCGTGTGTGTATTTCGGACTTATGAATCAAAAAACGCAAATCTTTATGCTTTTTTCAAACAAAGGTTTTATACTATTCCTGAGATATTAAAGCGCATTCATAACCAAGGAATCAAGAAAGTGGTGCATTGCTTATGGCAAACCTGAACGTCATTAAACCCTACCCCATTCGGCATTATATCCGCATGATGTTCGTCATTTCATTTGTCGTGTTCATTCTGGATCTGGTCATCAGCATTGCTTCCATCTCTATGGTGAAGCAGCAATCCACCCAATACTTGCAGGATGCGGCCGATCTGTACATCAATCGCATTAATCACGATTTTGCGTACATTAATCATTTCATGGGATGGACACTTGCCAATGACGAGAATCTCGACAACATGAATACATATGGTGTAAACAGTATTCCGTTCCTGAAGGCCAATGAAAAACTACATATGCTCTTCGCCGAACTACAGCGAAACTACGGGCAATCGTACAATTTCTTTTATTATTTGGAGAATAGTGAATATTTCCTCAACTGCGCGCCAATAAGCATCTCCTATTCGGATTATGCAGAAGTGAAAAAACAGATCATTACGCTGACCCACGATAAAGCTGTCTATGAGAAGTTCTATTCCCATTGGACACCGATTCACGTGAACGGCACTTCTTATCTTATCAATATTGTGCCGTACTACAACCGTTATCTGATTGCCTTGATATCCGCGGATGATCTGATCTCCCCTCTCCGGCAGATTAATCTGGGTGCTAACGGATACGCCTCTCTCGTTGACGAGAATGGAGTGCAACTTTCCGGGCCTGCCGGCGGGGATCACATACCGGAAGAGAGACATTCATTTCTTGATCTGTTCCAGTCTCACAATGTCGTGAGCAGTGACTTCTCCAATGCGGCATTCAGCGCACATATGGTTATCAAGTTTGGCGCATTCGAGAAAATTATGGTGGCTCAGCTGCTCATTATGCTGCTTTTTCTGATCGTAACGTCCTCGTTAAGCGCAATTATGTTGTTTTTCAGAAAAAATCTGTTGGTTCCCATTCAGCGATTTTCCAAAAATCTGGCGCGTATTAACGAAGGTGACGAAGCTACAGACTTTAAGAGCAGCCGAATTATGGAACTGGAACAGGTCAATGCACAGTTCAAGGAACTGGTGGGCCAGATTAAACGATTCAAGATTGATCGCTACGAGCAGGAATTGGAGAAACAAAAAATACGTTTGGATTATATGAAGTTACAGATTAAGCCCCACTTCTTCCTGAATTGTCTGACGAGCATGTACAGTATGGCACAGATGCAGATGTACGAAGAAATTGAGAGCATGGCTCTGGCTACATCCCGATATTTCCGCTATATCTTTCAAAGTGGGGAGAATTTCGTTCTTCTGGAGAATGAGATTGAGCATGTGAGAACATTCCTGGACATCCAGAAATCACGTTATAGAGATGCTTTTTCCTATCGAATTGAACAGCCAGAGGTTATTACGGGCATCGCTGTGCCACCGCTTGTTATTCAGACATTCATTGAAAATGCCGTCAAGTACGGGGTCTCCCGGGACCGGGAATTATGTATTACTTTATCTGTGACGGAAGAACGTCAAGAACATGGCGATCATGTGCTCATCCAAATTTCGGATACAGGTCCAGGCTTTAGCCGGGATGTTCTTGACGCACTCATGCGTGGAGAAGCGCTCGAACAAACTGGCGGCAACCGAATTGGCATTATGAATACTATCCAACGTTTGGAGTTGCTGTATGGAGAGGAAGCGAATATTACATTTGCAAACGACGCAAGTGGCGCTCGGATCACGCTTTCCTTACCCAAAATGATACTGAATTCAGATACTACGGGAGAGGTGACAAACCATGAATGCATTGCTGGTTGATGATGATTACTTTGTCGTCATGGCTTTGGAAAAGAAAATTGACTGGAAGAGCCTTGGCATCGACACCATATTCACAGCCTATAACATTGCGCAGGCCCAGGAGATTTTACAGAGCCATCCTGTTCAGATCCTCATTTGCGATATTGAGATGCCCCAGGGAAGCGGACTTGAACTGCTGGCATGGGTCCGGGAGGAATCACATAGTGTACAGACAATTTTTCTCACTAACTATGCCGATTTCAACTATGCCCAGAAAGCAATCGAACTGCAAAGCTTTGATTATTTCCTGAAGCCTATTGAGTTTGACAAGTTGACTCTTATTATTCAAAAAGCGGTTGCCAAAGCCCGAGATCAGCAGTTCATTGCGAAAGCCATTCATGAGGGTGAACTGTGGCAAAAAAACCGTAGCAAGCTCATTGAGGACAGCTGGCGCAGGCTGATCTCTGGTAAAGCCTTTCCTTCCGGCCCTGCCGACGTCTCTGCCTTTTTGACAGAACAAAATCTGCCCTATGAAACAACGGATCTATTTCTTCCTATTCTGGTTAACCTGTTTCCGTATGATGGCACCCTGGGCAAGACCGACAAGAACCTGTTCGATTACGCTTGTTTGAATGTGATGGTTGAACGGTTTCAGGACGCTCTCTTCTCCATTGAAGCCATTACCGAGATCAAGGAACATAACTGGATGGTTATTTTAAAATGGAACAGAGCACCCGATGCACCACTGATCGAATCCATGTGCAGTTCGTTTATCCCGGAGGTTAATAATTACCTGAAGTCGGATGCCTGCTGTAGTATCGGCTTTTCTCTGCCACTGGGTCAGATTCGTCACACGATCAACGAGCTGCTTCTAATGAATGAAGAACGAATCAAACACCGCAACCAGACCTTTTTTCTGAAGAACTACAGCACGCCTGAATTGAATTACACACCGCCTGATCTGGCATTGCTGGAGCAATTGCTGAATGAGAACCGCTTTCAGGCCTTTATGGATGAAACCATTCGTTATATGCACCAACTTGTTCGTGAAGGGGTGGTCGGTACTGCCGTGCTCAGCCTGTTGCGTCTCGATCTGGTACAGCTTGTCTATGCCCAATTGAAGAGCAAAGGGATTGAGGTCCACAAGCTGTATATGGGCAAAACGAATGATCAATTGTTCATGCAATCTCTGTATTCTATTGAAGATATGCAATCCTACATAGCCTATCTCGTTAATACCGCTGCGGATTACCTGAATGTTGCCGAGCAGCCGAAGTCGGTTGTACATGAGATTACCCATTATATACGTACTCATTACGGGGAAGATCTAACGAGGAATAACCTGGGGGAAATGGTCTATCTGAATCCGGACTATCTCGCACGTCTGTTCAAGAAAGAGATGGGAATCTCACTTGGAAATTATGTCATACATACCCGTCTTGTAGCCGCTCGCCAGCTGTTGGAAACGACTTCACAATCAGTCCATGCCATTGCGGGACATGTTGGCTATACCAACTACTCACACTTTACCAAGCTGTTTAAGCAAGAGATGGGCTGCAGTCCCAATGAATATCGTAAGAAGCACCGGGATGGCGCTCATGAAACAGGATGATCTTCAGACCTGAAGCGGAATAACGCAGGGTTATAACCTGGTTTGTGAATCTGATTCTTCTGATCCATATGTTCCTGTCCTCCACCATAAAAATGCCACCCTGCGTATTGTACGCAGAGTGGCATTTGCTGTGCATCAACTTTTCGTTACTTATTCGCATGAATGACTTCATTCACTTCCTGAGTGATTTGGTCCCCACCAAGCTTTTTCCAATTGGCAACAAAGCTATCGAACTCATCAATAGACAGGTTGCCGTAGATGATTTTCAGAAACGTCTCCGCGCGCAGCTTATCCAGGGTTGCCTGTTTCGTGTTCATGGTTCTCGTTGGTGCGTAGATAAACTCATTCATGACAATCAGGTCGTTATCCCGATAATATTTAATGACGCCCTGCGAGCTCTCCGGTCCAAAAATACGTTCCATATGCCACTTATCCAGATTACCATTACGGTAATCCATAATGTCATCGTAGAACAGCTTCGCTTCAAGCTCTAATCCGGAAGTATCTCCCGTTTTGAGCGCCTGCTCCACTTCATCCTGTGCTTTTACGTTTTTGTTGGCAGGCAAATTGGATACGGTCGCATTATGAAAACCAAGTCCGGTCAACCCGTTCAAATACGCAGCGCGCTCTGCCTTGGCAGATTCACCGAACATTTTCTCTGCCTGGAAGTTCAGCAGCTTGATCAATGCTTCCGGGTGCTCATAGCCTTTACGTACGGCGAATATGCCGCCCAAGCTAAGGTGGTTCTGCGTTTTGGCAGGCTGATCGTCGATCGATTGAACCGGATAAGGCAACCAGTCCACGTTTTTATCCTTCTTGATCATGCTGCTAACCTGAAATGGCGCCCATTGTGGCAGAAAAAACATGCCTGACTTGCCTGCATTCACATCTTCCATCATCTTCGTAAAGTCCTTAACGCCAAACTCGGGATCGAGCACACCCTTCTGGTACAGATTTTGCAGCTCACGTAATCCTTCCTTCACTTCAGGTTGAATCGTACCATTCACAACCTGGCCTGAAGCATCCTTCATCCAGGTTTCGAGATAACCATGATAACCAAGCAGGAACGCATTAATAGGCAAATCCTTATTTAGTGCAATACCGTACGTATCATCTTTACCATTTCCGTCCGGATCTTCAAAGGTGAAAGCTTCTGCAATCTGGATGACGTCCTGCATAGATTTTGGCGCTTCAAGCCCGACCTTTTTCAACCAATCCTGGCGAATCCAGATCATATCCGAGGAATCCAGCGAGCCTGGAAAGCTTACCATCGCATATATCTTGCCGTCCTTCGTTACTGGCTTCAAACCTGCTCCATCCTCAGCGGACATAAACTCCTTGACCAGATCCGATGCATACTTATCATAAACCTCAGTCAGATCTTCCAGCATTCCCGCCTCATGCAGCTGCTCGAATTGAACAGCACTCACTTTGAGTACATCTGGCAAATCGCCGCTAGCCAGGGTGACGTTCATTTTGTCGTTATAATTGGCATCCGGAACAATCCAGTCGTAGGTGACATCGATACCCAGCTCGTCCTTGTATCCCCGGGTCCAAATGTTATTGGCGTGTGTATCACCCTCAGCAAGGGATTCTTTTCCGGTTTCATTCATAGTTGATGTTAATTTGATGGGTGGATCATATTTCGTAAGCGGACCTCCGGCATCCTGCTGTGTGTTGTTCGGCTGGGTTTCATTCTCCGCGCTACCCGTACCGGATGAACAGGCTGCAAGCGTAGTTGCCAGCACCATGGTTAACGTTAACAATGAGAATTTCTTTAATGACATGTTCATGCGAATCCCCCTTTTTATTCCTCCCGTGAGGTATATAAGATGAACTAATGAATATTAAACGCTGCACTCCGATAGCAGAACAACCTTTTGATCGCTGTTATCCCCAGA
>NZ_AWUK01000095.1 GCF_000499205.1 Paenibacillus sp. MAEPY2 | reverse complement strand
AATACAAGAATATTATTAAATGTGGTTTTATTTCAATTAAAGTTTAATAAACTTATAATTTCGCTAAAACCTCATCAATGTTATCCCATTCATAAATTAATTCATTTAGAACTTTTCCCCCGATTATTATTTGAATTGATTTACATAATTTAGCTCCATAATGTTCATAGAAATATCGTGTCTTATTATCTTCTAGAACTTCAACAAATATCTTTTGATAGCCTAAAAATTTAAATTGTAGAAACAGTTGTTTAAGTAATTCTTTCCCTAAACCTCTTCCGTGATATTCCTTAAGTATGTATATAGATGTTAAATCACTAGAATTGGCTACTATATTTGTTTCTCTCTTCCAAGAATCTGCAAATCCAATAATTTCTCCTTCTGGGTTTTCTGCTATAACTACAAAATTATCTTCTCTTTCAATATTTTTGATCCATAATTCAGTTCTTTTTTTATATGAAAGATTATATAAGAATTCATCTGGAATAATACCTTTGTAAGTTGTTCTCCAACTATCCACATGAACTTTTGCAATGCCTTCTGCATCATTAATCGTTGCTTTTCTTATTTGCATAATATAACCACCTCATAGGATTAGTTAAAACGAATATCTCAAGCACTTAGCCATAACTGTATATAATGAGTAGCATTATACAGTTCCTATCTTGTAATTTATTTACGATGATTTCTCATAATTTTCTTGTATTCACGAAACGCTCGGCCTTAGATAGCTCTTATCTTAGGCTGGGGCGTTTGTTGACTGAGATTTCTTCCATGATTATACATCTGTCAATCAAGGGGCGATAGCCCCGCAGCTTGAATACTTTGTTAAACGCAGTTTCTGACTTCATGGAATTATCAAATACTCGCTTTCAGCTTGTTTTATATGATGCAGCATATGGTTTATATTCTATAAAATTGTCTATACCGCCAACGGGGGCGTTTAGTTAAGCAGGACTTCGAAAAGTACACTGTATCTCGCGGCAATAATGAATGAGTGAAATTAGTTTGAATAGATTCTCCCAATTATCCATCGAAATGCTCCAATCATCAGGAATCCCATTGAAATAGATAACATTCATCCCGTGATGCATTTATGACCCGATATGGCCTTCTTTATCCATAACCATTCGCAACACGCTTTGCTTTCCTCGAGACACAAAAAAAGACAAGGCTATCTAAATGGTATCGATCATAAAAAAGTACTGGATAACATATTAGGAATAAGTAAATGGCATACAGGAAAACATAAATCCGGGAACTTCAATAACTAACGGATCAAGGAGGTTGGCAAATGGCAAAGTTTTTCGTTTTAACAATATTATTATTGGTGGCAGGCTGTTCGTCCCATAACAATATGATGCAAAAACAAGTGACTCCTGAGCAAAAACAAATTTCAATTCATGATCATGCTGCTGCACCAAACTCTGTCCTCACACAGGCATCATCAACAGCTACATCTTGGCAAGAGAGATCTATTACAACAAAAGAAGCCCAAAATGGAATTCCATTGGATTTGTTGGATATGATTCGAACACCGGATGGAAATCCAGTAAACCAGGCACCTTCAGGAAATCCTGAAAAAAAGGAGCCAACAGGACAAGTACAGGAAGGTAAAAAAAATACTACGGATAAAACCGATTTTGAGCAGCAGGTTCTGGATCTAGTCAATCAAGAAAGGGCCAAAACAGGATTAAGTTCCTTGAGTAGGAATGAAGAATTGTCAAATGTGGCTATGGTCAAGGCACAGGACATGTACAACCACAGTTACTTTGATCATAATTCGCCAACACATGGATCCCCCTTCGATATGATGAAGGAATACGGGATCACATATAATACCGCTGGAGAAAACATCGCAAAAGGGCAAACCACCCCTACCCAGGTTATGAAGGAGTGGATGAATAGCCCTGGCCACAAAGCAAATATACTGAATAATAGTTATACTCATATCGGTATTGCTTATTATAACAACACATGGGTCCAGGAATTTACTGGGTAGCGCCTTTCATCTCCCAACAATAAAGTATCAAAAACCCGCAATTTATGTCGGGTTTTTGATACTTACAGATCCTGCATACGCCACCAGTTGTTTTGTTTCCTCGAACCGGGTTAAATTGTAAATCTTATCCATCTTCATCTTATTTGCATTAATTTCACCTACCGTTTTTATGTTTATACACCCGAGAGGCTTAATGAGAGTCTGCTTTTCTGCTTAACACTACTTGCATTTCTTATTGTCACTTTCATTTTTTGGTTTTACGATTTGCGCTGATTTCCTATAACGTTGTTGTATTCACTACGTCCCTCTACCTTAAGCTCGAAGGGCGGCCGGATGCGGTTAGGTGGAGGGACGTGTCCGGCTGAATTCGCTACCTCGCTACTGAAATGCCCCTCAGAATCCACATCTAACTTCGGCCGGAACAAGGGGCGGATGCCCCGAAGCTTGAATATGGTGTTATATGCCCTCTCCGAATTTTTTTATATACTTCAATAGTCATTATTCAGGTCTTTCTTTAGAATATCCATAAGTATCCCTGTAATGTTTTCTTTCCTCGGTGAAGTCCCACCATTGGTTCCCGCAATAACTATTATTAGCGCAATATATAACGAATCTAAATTGATCTTCAACACAAGGATCAATTCTTTCCCCATACATATGTTCTAAATCATCAAATAATCTGGCACCATCTTTATCTCTTATTTCATTCAATGAATAATAACCTAACATTAATAAATCCTTTGCCAATTTAGGTCCAATTGAAGGTAAACTTTGAAACTCAGATAAAGCCTTTATTTCCTTGGCTCTATTTTCTGCAACATTCATAATTAAGCAAATCTCGTTATTTGTTAATTTATAAATTTCACTAATTAGTATTTTATTTTTTCTTAACTCCTTTCTCTCTGGAGTAGTTAATTCTAGGATTGGAGACTTGTTCTTTTTCATTCTCTTACTCCTTTTAGAGGCTTTTATACTTGCAAATGATTTCTGATAACGTTTGGCATTCCTGACGTTCAAGCAGCTTAAGTGACCGTAGGAAACGTGTCGTCAAACTTAGCTGGTTAAATGTATCGCTTGAATAATCTCCTTGGAAATCCTTCTTAGCGATCAAGGGCGAATGCCCGCTGTAGGAATGCTGTGTTATCGGATGTCAGCTCCTTCTTCGAAATAAACCTATTCTTCTTTAAAGATTTGAGAAATCAAGATCAGACAAACAATCGTATGTGATTTTCACATTTCACCTCATATTTTTTTATAAACCGCTTCTAATAATTCCGATTTTTTTAATATTAATTATTATCGATAAAATACAATTGATAGAAGTAAGCCCCATCCAAATAAACATTGAATACGACATCCACACCTTTATCATTAAATAATTATTGTCTAATAGATAAGGCAAGATCATTACCAATACCAAAAGCATAATGCTTAAGATTAGTTCGATACTACTTCCTATCATTTTTCTGAACCTTGTCTTTTCAACTTTAATATTTAGTTTTATTCCTCTAATGAGTTTAATTGCTTGTACACATAAGATAACAACGGCTATTATTACTAAGAATGAAAATACCAAATCAATTAATAGATACACGTCATTATAATTAAATTTATTCATATGATTTCCATTCATATTCTCATAAATGTTATTAGCAATTAGCGATGGTGCAGTTGAATTCAAATTAGCCAGAACAAATATGGCCTGCTGCTTTTCTAAATCAATAAGAACCTGTGAGGAGTAATTAGGATTAGATCCATTATGACTAACAACTCTATTTTTCGTATCAATACTCCATCCGAATGAATAGTATTGATTTTCATCTTCGTATCCCGCCGTTTTGATGTCGACTTGATGAGATTGTTGTATCGCTTTCAATAAATTATCTGGCATATCGCCTATCCCCATTTGGGCATTAATCCAGCGTTCTAAGTCTTTTGAATTCGTTACCAAATATCCTGCAGCGATATTCCCATAATATCTAGGGGCATCATATTCTAAGCTTTTTCCAAAAAATACACGATATCCTTTGGTAAGTTTATCAGTTTCCTTTTCCTGACCTGTTGAAAAATAACTATTAGTCATTCCTAAAGGAACCAGTATGTTTTCAGTCATGTAATCCTGATAACGTTTGCCTGTAACTTTTTCAATAATCAACGCTAAAATATCATAATTAACTGTAGCATAATTATATGCTGTCCCAGGATACGTATCTAATGCAATGTCTGACACATTATGTATCGTTTTTTCAAGCATATCCTCCGTGGTACCTTCAGGAATTAACCGAATACTCCACGGTGGAATTCCACTTGTATGAGCTAACAACTGATGAATCGTAATATTAACTTTCTCCCCCTTAATAGTTGGCTCAAACGATGGAATATAATCTGTAGTAGAATCTGAAAGAGATAAGTAGCCCTCTTTTTCTAATAAAATAACGGCCAAAGCCGAAAATGCCTTTGTAGTCGATCCCAACTCAAATAATGACTCTTCAGTTACCCTCTTCTTATTATTAACATCTGCATATCCGTAATTCCTATATTCTGTCTTGCCCTGCTCTGATACTACCATAGCCACCCCTGGAGTCGCTGATTTGGCCATTATGGTTTCCACCATATTATCCGTATTATCATAATTCCCTGTCCTTACCAAACTCCCAAGTTCATTCCAACACACTATAGTTGTAATGATTGTGATAAGTAGGATGATACATACTGTTGATGTGCCTGTTTTACTTAGTATTTTCTTCATTGTGGTTCTCCCTATTGTAAGTCTTTTAAAAAAATAATAATGAACCAAACTATTATATAATTAAACACCATCCATAAATACCTACTTTGTGCCGTTATGGCTTAGAGAAACATAGTTCTTAAAGCCATTTAATTCTTTGCGCTGATTTCCGATAACGTTGTTGTATCTACGAACCCGAGAGGCTTAAGGGAGCGAATGCGACCGGGTCCGACGGACTTAGCCTTGTAGAGTTGTGAGCTGATTCTGCTTCTCAGCTTACCTCATCTTTCGAACCAAGGGCAAAGCCTGTAGCGTAGATACTGTGTTATCCGATGGACTTGCCTTCTTGATTCTGCTTTCATCGTCTTTACTTTTGTTTTCATTTGTTTATGTATTCTAGGACTTTTGACAAGTATTCTGCGATTGGTTTCGATGAATCTACCACTATATAATTCTCTTCTTCTGGTTTTTTACTGTTTTTTAAAGCTCTATAAAAACCTTCTTCTGATGATGGTGCTTCGATTTGACTCAAAAGTCTTTCTCGATTTTTTAATCGATTTCGAATTAATTCAATGTCTTCGACATAACATTCCACATACTTATATTTCTTTTTGTGTTTTCTCGCTAATTCAAGCCCAGTTTCTAATAAATTGCTGTACAAACAAGGACTATCCATGATCACGCTATGTCCATTCGATAAATAATAATCCACCAACGACCAATCTACATCATAGGACAGTTGTCCTATTACTTTACCTTCCATCGTGTATCCTTGTGATGATAGCGATTTTAAGATTGCTGTTTTAGAAATGTCATGATCGACAATGACAGCCCCAGTTGTTTGGCTAATCTGTCTTGCTAATGTCGACTTTCCTGAACCAGGGAATCCTGACATCTGTAAAAAAAACATACATACACCTCTATCTTAATTAATAGTATTTGCGAGTCTTTCGGATAACGTTTGCGCATTTCTGACGTTCAAGTGGCTTAAGGTGCGTATTGCACTGGGTCTCCAGACTTAGCCAGTTGGATGTGTCGTCTGAATCACTTCTCAGAATCCCCTCTTGGCGACCGAGGAGCGAACGCGACGATGCAGAAATGTTATGTTAGATGATGGGCAATGCCCTCTTGAATTCACATTCAAAATAAAACTCATGTTATGTTCTTATTTAAAAACATTACTCTGTCTACTTCAGTAAATCCATTCTTCTTATAAAATATCTCTGCAGGAATACCTCTATCGGTTAATAAAGTTATGTTCTCAATCCCATCAAATTCAAGTTTTTTCTCTAAGAATTTCATAAGCTTTGATCCTACTCCTGTTTTTTGTTTCTCTACACTTACACACATTTCATTAATAAAAAACTCATCTCCACTCCACCAACGCTTCCGGACACCAAAAACAAAACCAATTATCTCTTCCCTGTCTTCAGCGATAATACCAATAAATCCAGATGAGTTGGTGTAATCAAGTAAATATTGAAATGCAGTTTCTGTAGACCATTCATCATTCCATGGTTCTTGATTAAATACATTAGTGAAAGTATTGGTACATCTCAGGAGATCGTTTCTCTCAAATGATTTAAGTTCCATTTTTAATCAACTCTATTCGAATGTTTTTTTGTTTTTTTAATTGCATGTCTTTCATCTAACGTTTCTGTATTCATGAACCCAAAGGGGTTGTCTGCCGAAATGCCTCATCGGAATCCTTCCAGCAGACCAAGGCTCCAACGGAGCAGGCAAAGGTACGTCACTTAGATTGTCATAATATTCAATGAAATCATACCAAACCGTTTCATTCCCAGAGCTATACATTGCCGAGAAGTAGATGACACCCTTGGTATATAGGTATTCTTTCACTTATCATATCTTCTAGCACTTTTATAAGTTCTTCGACATCAATATTATCTATGTTTGTCATTTCTTCGCCTCTATAGCTATTATATTTTTATATGTTCTATAAGTGATTTTAGGCTATTTCATCTAACGTTCCTGTATTCACGAACCCGGAGGGGTTGTCTGCTGAAATCCCTCTCGAAATTCCTTCCCACAGACAAAGGCTCCGTTAGGAGTCGCAGCGTGAATATTATGTTAGATGACGTATGATCCTCATGAAATGCTAACAGCTGTTTTTTTGAATTGTAATAGTTTATTGAATACTCTATTAAATTGAAAACTGGCATTTGAATAATTATACTTCATACTCTGACTCCTTAACTTTCTGTTCTTAATAAAACCTAATTTATGTATTGAAATTTTATCATAAAGAATGAGAAATTCAGTAAGTTCACTTACCGTACGGTCATCGAAGTATACATAATCGTCATCAAAGAAGACTGTCAATCGATCATTAGTTGAATCATAATCCAATTTAAAGCCTCTATAAATATACCCATCCCACAATTTTTGTTTGTTTGGATTCCAAATAAGCTCCGTAACATCGCCTACAACATAATCAAATTTCTTTAATTTGCAAATAGTAATTCGGTGATTACCGGTATCAACGTAATATTCATCATTTAGTTTTATAAAACATGGTCGATCATTTTCATCATCAGATATATCCCGAGTTAATTGTTCAGTATAATAGGATGAATTCTCCAAATAGTTTGATACAATTCTTTCTCTCCTTTTAAGTTTTGTGAATATGTCTAAAAATGATAGACCTTCATATGAAGGATGTAATGTGCCTACTATATCTTTAATATACACCACATGGTTTGTATACTGTTTATCTGAATCATATATATAGCAGTTGTATTTGAACTGCTTGGTTTTGCTTAAATTGCTTTCATCTATTTCAAACAGATGAACCCCCATGGATTCTAACTCTTGTTTTAAAGTATGTGATAATTCTTTCATCTTTTTCCTCTTTCTATTGTCATATTTCATCTAACGTTGTTGTATTCACGACGCCTGGCCGATGCCAGGTGTGTCCGGCCGTTTTTACTTCTCTGAAATCCCTCTGCCGGACCGAGGGCATCTGCCCAATGCGTGAATATTATGTTATGTGATGTTACGAACCATCTTTGAAGTATCATTCATATTTCTTTATCTCGGTTTTAAAGTAACGATAATATTGAACCACTAATTCTTTATATTCATCTTCAATCTTCTCTCTTAAAGCTTTGACTTCATCTAAGTACTTTTCTTCTTTCTGTCCATAAACATCGTTAGACTTCTTTGCCAACTCGAGGTAATCCTGTATACGTTGATTATACATTTCATAGTTATGATTATAACTTTCTGTTCTCCTATCGAGCGTATTAATTTCTTCCCTGAATTCATTTATATCTGATATTATTTTCTGTGTATGATCGTATGATGCAAGTGCTACCTTCTCTAAATCATATAATTCAGAGTATTTTTCTAACAAAGCAATATTTAACAAGTGCCCCTTGCTTAGAATAAGATCGTTAATTTCATCACGTAAAAATCCAACACTGAAATCTGTCCTTGTTCTCATCTTTAAATATAATGGAGTATAGCAAGACTCTAATCTTTCTTTGAGAAATAGCGCTCTATCTTTTTTGTTCTGTACAAATATATCTTTTACTAACATTGTACCAAAAGTCGTACCAGTAGTAAGAATGGCAGTAAGTATAGGAATGGCTAATGATAGAGATAGGCTGTTGGTTTCCTGGGTTGCTTGCAATAGGAATAAATTAATCATGAGCAAACTCCCTTGATAAATTTTTTTGTTGATAATTTCACATAACGTCTTTGTATTCACGAACCCTCACTGACTTAAAGACACCGAGCCCGGGTCCGACGGACTTTTCCAGTGCAGGGTTGTCCGGCTGCTTCCACTTCCCCGAAATTCCCCTGCCGGACCGAGGACCGAATGGCCCGAAGCGTGAATATGGTGTTATGTGGAGTCAGTCACTTCGTTGAATTACTTACACATTGATCTTTGAAATCTTTCTTAGAATTATTCTTATAACTTCTTCTGTTTCTTTATTATCTGTGTCAATATGTTCTTGAAATTTAATATCTCTAAATGCAATTACACCCGCGTTTGTTTGCTTCTGATACCAAACATCAAATTTGTCTCCACGATTTTCAATTCGTTTTTTGATTGTCTCTTCAGATGCTAAGAGGCAAAAATGAAAAGTATCTCGATCAATACTTCTAAATCCATTTAATATGTAATTGAAATTTTCAGACTTATAAATTGTCATTGGAACAATAAGATGTTTCTTATACCTATTCATTAATTCTTGAGCTGTCTGTACTACAAGTATTCTCCATAGTTCTATATCCTGAAAATCATCAGTTTGTTCTTCTTCAAAGTAGATGTCTTCTGTTATGATTTTTCTCAACATATATCCAATTTCTTCAGGATCATAAATCATACTATTAGGAATTAGAGGCTGTAGCTTTTGAGAAGCCGAGGTCTTGCCCGATCCAAATGATCCATTAATCATAATAATCAAGTGATCACTCCATCTGGTTTAGGTTTGCATTACGCACTTGACTGATTTCACATAACGTTTCTGTATTCACGACTCAGAGTAGCTGAGTGTCCGGCGAATGCCGGACCCAGGGCGTATGCCCGCAGCGTGAATATTATGTTATGTGATTAGCCTGACATCCTCGGAAAATTTATTCATTTCGCTTTCATCTCCTAAGAAAATATTACAACCCTAACTCATTCTTCATTTGTTCAAGTATATTCTGTCTTAATATATCAGCATCAATATATATACTATCTACTAAGTCCTGTATATTGATTGTTGCTTCTTTTTTGTTCAATCTTGCAAGATATGTATCAATATGTTCTTGAGGTCTTTTGTTAATTATGTTGTTTAGATAATCCAGTATTGCTTTATCTGTCTTATCTCCGAATGTAGCTTCTGCAATAAAAAAAGAACCGATTAATTTAGGTTTATTTTTATCATACTCAACTGAGCCTTCATATTCATATGGCAAATACTCTTCCAACTCATCTTCTATTCTTCTTTTTTCTTCTATTGAAGCAAATTGTATTCCTTTTGTTCTTGAATGAAGTTCAAGATTAAATTTTAGTTTTGCACTTAGCAAAGTATGATGCATAGCAAGGTCATCTGTAAGTCTTGAAAATATCCCAAACTTCTTATCCCATTTTTCTTGTTCTTTAGTTTTATCAAACTGCCAGTTCCATAATGAAAAGGATAAAATTGTAGTAATTAGACTTGTTGTCAGGGCTGTTAGTATAGTGTTTCTCAATAGAACCTTCCAATTTTCACTTACTTTTTTTCCAGGGTTGTTATTTTTTTTTGACATATGTTCCTACCACATTTCTTTAAATAATTATTTAGTAGCTGTGAACACTATTTTTAAAGTTTATACAGATTTTCAAATGATTCGGTTTTTCACATAACGTTTCTGTATTCACGACCCTAGCAAATGCTAGGGTGTCCGGCTTCAGCCGGACCAAGGGCGTATGCCCGATGCGTGAATATTATGTTATGTGAAGAAAATAGCCTCTTGATATACTCACAATCATTCTGTTCTATTTATCAGATTTCCAATAAATTCTTCTTTATTAATAGAAGAATGACGTATAACAGCATTTGCTGTTATTTCTATCAATTTAGCTTTGTCATAAGTTTCAAGTAAATGGGGATAGTTTTGAGTTAAGTATTGTAGCAAATGCGACAAAGTTAAAAAATAAGTGTTGCTTGCCATGTCAAGAATTTTCAATTCATCTTCAGTATTTGATTTTGATAAATCCATCTTAAATACAACACTTGAGGAGTATTCTTCTAAAATCTGTGTTCGATAAACCTCTAACGAAGTTGGATCTGAATGCTCATACTTGCTGGCTTGTCTGTACAAAGATATATAAATGCCAAATTGCAATTTATCTTCTTTAGCTAAACTTGCTACAGTAATTGGCGATAAGGTTCTCGTATTATTTAGATCATATCCATTTCTTCTTAATTCTCTTTTTATATTGTTTAATTTATTGATCCTATCTGGAAATTCACTATCTCTATACCATCCCTTATCAATAGCTTTTTTCAGATCTTTCAAAAACTTATAATCAGATTTAAGCGGTTGCATTATGAATTCTTTGTATCTTGATTTTGAACTATCATCATGACATAAGTATTCAATCAACATATAATTATTAATTTGTGACCTCAGGAGTATATAAGATTCTTCTGTATAGTTATTCTCTAGTAAGACCAGTAATCCATTAAGCAGATTCGTTTGCTTAGCGTATAATAATATAATATCACGTACATTTTCATAATCTTCTTGGATAATCATTGGACTTTCTTCCTTGAGAAAATGGGTGCTCACTTCCTCAATAAATCTTTTAATAAATGAGAGTTTTTCTTCTTTCTCCATAGTATCACCTCAAATTAATATATCTTTTCATTTCTTTCACATAACGTTCCTGTATTCATGAACCCCGAAGGAGTTGTCTGCTGAAATCCCCCTTTGAACTCCACTAACAGACTAAGGCTCCGAAGGAGCCGCAGCTTGAATATTTTGTTATAAGATGTTGGGGGCCTTCCTCGAGATTATCTTCAAATCATTTCTTATTCGCTCTTCTTTTCTTATACGGTGGAACTCACATAAAATACAAATATTATAATAAGATGAAGCGAACATTCAAGTATCACCGTTACTCGCAGCTCTGATTTCCTTTTTAAGTTTCTTTAGTAAAGCATCAATCTTTGTAACAATCACTCCACTAGAAATAGCTTCCCAAGCACTACGCTTTTCAGCTTCTATTTGTGTAATAAGTACAGCTAACTCTGCTTCTTTCTGAAGTATTCGTTTATCAAACATTCTAGCGGCAGTATTTACCTTTTTCGAAGTTTCTAACTCCGAAATTAGTCCAATCAAATCATATCTCAGGCTCCCCCATATTTCCAAATATTCTTCTCTAAAATAGAGTAAATCTACCAATAGAGTTTCATCAACTATCAAGTCTACATTACTAAACAACTGCTGATTCCAATCAGACACCAGATGTTTCCCCTTAACCATCTCTTCATGAAGTTCTGTAAATTGATTAAATCCAGATGAGTAATTCTCCATAACACTCCTGATCTTATCTAACTCGATTTTTATGGCATGAAGTGTCGGAAGTTGCTCTAACAATCGTTTATTATGGTCAACTTTCTTTTGCTGATCGATTTGATATTTTGTCACTAATAGGGCAACAATCCCTCCGATTATACCACCTGAATAGTTTCCAAAGAAGCTCAACCAAAGCTCAGTATTTCCTGCTGTAACCCTGGGTATTGCTGGTATCAGGACTAATATATTAACAAAAACTGGTCCTGATACAAATGCAATTAATATCCATTTGTATTGTTTTATGAATTCCACTAATTTATTCATTTTCATTTTCCCTCGCAATGCTCACAATTAGACATTAGAAATCAGATCATCAATTAAATGTTTTTCATTTTGTACCTATTCCCCGTTGCTGGAGTGGCACAATTCCAAAATTAGATGTTTTATAGAGCATTAAAGCAAAAACAAATTCTATCAGTTATAAATAAATGATTATTTATAAGATTTTAAGCGTTAGCTTTGTATTTACATCTCTAGCCCCCGATTTCTTATAACGTTCCTGTATTCATGAACCCCGCTAGGAGTTGTCTGCTGAAATTCCTCCCCGAAATCCATCCGCAGACCAAGGCTCCGAAGGAGCCGCTGCTTGAATATTATGTTATCAGAAGTGACAACTACCTTGAATTACGTTAATTATCTTCAATTATTTAATTCTCTTTAAGATATATGTATTAATTTGCAGGGTATCATCATTAACATAGACTGGGTGGACCGATTCAGAACTATCACCAATTATTGATATATAATTGTATCCATCTTGATAATCCAACT
>NZ_AWUK01000094.1 GCF_000499205.1 Paenibacillus sp. MAEPY2 | reverse complement strand
TCGATCCGTTCACTTATGGACATTGCCCCTAAAGAAGCTCTGATTCGACGTGATTCTGCTGAAATGACCATAAGTGTTGATGATATCCAAGTTGGAGACGTTATGATCGTCAAGCCAGGACAAAAACTGGCTATGGATGGAGTTGTAATAAAAGGAACGTCGACGTTAAATCAGGCAGCAATCACGGGAGAGTCTGTTCCTGTTGCTAAAACTGTTGACGATGAAGTGTTTGCCGGAACACTAAACGAGGAAGGGTTGCTTGAAGTCAGAGTTACTAAGCATGTTGAAGATACAACAATCTCCAAAATCATTCATCTCGTGGAAGAGGCACAAGCTGAACGGGCACCATCTCAAGCTTTTGTGGACCGGTTTGCTAAATACTACACGCCTGCAATTATGGTGCTGGCTTTGGGCATTGCGATTATTCCGCCTTTGTTGGGTGGGGACTGGGGAGATTGGATATATCGTGGGTTGTC
>NZ_AWUK01000093.1 GCF_000499205.1 Paenibacillus sp. MAEPY2 | reverse complement strand
TGAATAATTTTAGATATAGTCGTATCTTCTACATGCTTGGTAACTCTGACTTCAAGCAGCCCTTCTTCGTTTAGTGTTCCGGCAAACACCTCATCGTCCACAGTTTTAGCGACCGGAACTGATTCTCCCGTGATTGCTGCCTGATTTAGCGTTGACGTTCCTTGTATTACAACTCCATCCATAGCCAATTTTTGTCCTGGCTTAACGATCATTACATCTCCAACCTGAATATCATCAACACTTATGGTCATCTCAGCAGAACCACGTCGAATTAGCGCTTCCTTGGGAGCAATATCCATAAGTGAACGGATCGA
>NZ_AWUK01000092.1 GCF_000499205.1 Paenibacillus sp. MAEPY2 | reverse complement strand
AGTGAACGGATCGACTGACGTGCTTTCTGCATAGAGTAGCGTTCTAACGCTTCGCTAATGGCAAAGAGCAACACAACAACAGCGCCTTCGCTCCATTCTCCTATAGCAGCTGCACCGATAATGGCAACCGTCATCAGTGTGTTCATATCGAATTGCAGCTGAAACAGGTTCTTGATCCCTTTTTTAAATAGTTCATACCCGCCAATAATAATGGCGGTACCGAATGCCAATGCAGGAACCATGGCTTCATCACCATAGTACGAGGCCAAATAGTAACCTGCCGCCATCAATACAAGTGAGAGAAGCACGTTCCAATTCTCTTTCCAAAATGGCTCTTTCTTTTCTATAACTCGTTGCTTTTCAGGCGTTATCTTTAAGTTTTCAAAAGCGCCTGCCTTTTCCAGCTCTTCAACAGTTGCATTTCCCATTACGGTTATTTTGGCTGCCCCAAAGTTAACTTGTGCGTCTGTGACACCAGGAAGTCTTTTTACGTTATTTTCAAATTTACCGGCACAGTTTGTACAGGTGAACCCTTGTACACGATAGAC
>NZ_AWUK01000091.1 GCF_000499205.1 Paenibacillus sp. MAEPY2 | reverse complement strand
GTAAGCGTCAAGCTGTACCCACCTTCTTACTTAGCATTCGCTATGAGATAATCCTCCTCAGAATCAACAGAGGGAGGATTTTTTCATGGCCAGGGAAGATGTCCAAGAGAAATGGGAAGCCCGCATCGCTGCATTCCGTTCCAGCGGCGAAAAAGCAACAAAATGGTGCAAAGATAATCAAGTAAATCGTCGTCATCTTTACGCATGGTTGAAAAGACTAAGCAGTTCATCTTCGGACGCCAACAGTACCAAGTCAACTACCTTTGTCAAAGCTAACGTAACTCCTGAGTCGAAGCCTACACCGTCCGCTTGCCCCCTTTGCATCCGAATCGGTACAGCTGTTATCGAGGTCGAACCTGGGTTCAATCCTGCCCTGCTCCGCGATGTGGTGCAAGCATTGGAGGCCGAATGCTAAGCGAGCTGACCACTCAGCAAGTGTATCTGGCATGCGGTAACACGGATTTACGGAAATCCATCGACGGACTGGCTGCTCTCGTCCAAGGAGGACTTGGACTGAATCCGTTCTCCCCATGCTTGTTTGTCTTTTGCAACCGGGGACGGGACAAGCTGAAGATGCTGTACTGGGAGCATAACGGCTTCTGGTTATTTTATCGGCGTCTGGAACGCGGCACGTTCCGCTGGCCGGAAAGCCGTGAAAACAAAGTAACGATCACATATCGCGAGCTTCGCTGGCTGCTCGATGGGCTTTCCCTTACCCAGCAACAAGCGTATAAGCCGGTGGTTGCGGAAAACATGTTGTAACGAGCGAATGTTCGCTATTTCGCCATACCTACGCCTAGGAATCGCCGACTTTATGCCGAAATCAATAGGTATGGAAAATCGAACGGACTCTCTCCCCACAATCGAAGAACTCGAAGCGCAAAACGCGAAACTGGAACAGATGAATGCCGAGCTGTCGGCGAAGCTGAAATAAGGTCAATACGTTCAAGATCCTTTGTTACTAGTCGATTCTAAGAGTAACAAGAATGAAATCCTGATGATCGGGGAACCTTAGATGCATGTACCACCTTGTCCAGTGCTGTGTTTTTTACCGCCATCGTGTGCCTCCATCCATGATGGAGTGCGAGTTAAAAAACGTGTTTACAAGACAGACCAGTCTGTATATAATCAAAGCAAGACAGCCCTGTGTGTTTATATTTGAAATAGCCTCTCGGCATTAGAGTGGGCTTAAAGGGGGAATAGGTCTCGGAAGCCACGTTACTGGACTGGAAAACATGGATAATGAAAACCAGTTTCATAAATGAGCAGACTAACACCATTTTGAACGTTCCATTTTTAAAATTTAAGCGGCAGTGGGATAGAACAGACTCTTCGACGAGTCCCATTCTTCTTTTTGGCTGAGGTACCACGCATCCATGCGAGTTACGGTACTCATCTCATGAAGTGCATCACTGCAGCAAGGACAATACCGTTCTTCTGCCGGCAGTTCATGGACGATGGTTTCAACGGGCAAGTGCTCCAATTTCGCTTCGCGGCCGCCAGTCGGCTTCTTGCGCGTATAGGTCACTTGTTCGACCTCAACCTCAGGTTCTGCCGCCTCCGGAGAGGCAAGCACTTCCGCCTCGTTGAACAAATCGAGCTGATCCGGATGTGTCTTCTCGCTGGAAGCACCGAATCGCTTTTGCTGGGCCAGACGAAACTGCTCCTCGTACCATGTTAAAATGAAGCCATGGAGGTGAAAACGATGAACTCGCAATCAAACGACCGATTGTCAGCGAGGGAAAGACTGCTTGCCGCGGCTAGCGAGTTGTTTTATCAGGAAGGCGTGCACACTGTTGGGATTGACCGTGTGATCGAACGAGCTGGAGTGGCCAAAGCAACCCTCTATAGCAACTTTGGTAGTAAAGATGAGCTCATTCGTGCATACCTCACGGAACGGTACGAGAAATGGAAGGAGCGCATGGAGAATAGACTTGTCGCGTACGAGACGCCACGGGAACGTCTTCTGGGAGTGTTTGACCTGCAAGGAGAGACGTTTAATGGGCCGGGATTTCGCGGATGCGCATTCATGAATGCTAGCGCTGAAAAGCAATCGGGCAGTGCGGTTGAGGAGGTATCCGACATGTATCGTGCTTCGGTACGGACCCTGTTTACTGAGCTTGCACAGGACGCAGGAGCTGTCTACCCTGAAAATCTGGCGACACAACTTGTCCTCTTATTCGACGGAGCTACGGTGGCGGAACGCATGGATCGAAACCCCAAGATCACTAACACAGCTCGTGAGGTCGCCACTAGGTTAATAGACGCGGCTGTAAGTTCCTGACCAATAACGGGTCTCGTGTGGTAGCGGTGCAGGACGAAACAAATTACGTTTTTTTAGGGGCTAAGAATATGAAACAAGAAATTTGTACAATTGGGTTCGCAAAAAAGAGTTTGGAGCAGTTTGTGAACTTAATGAAAAATGCTGGGGTGACTCGTCTTGTTGATACTCGTCTCAACAATACTTCACAATTATCGGGTTACGCCAAGAAAAATGACCTCTCATATGTAATGAGATTGGTAGGAATATCTTATCAGCATGATGTATTGCTTGCTCCAACAGAAAATATTTTTAGCGCATATAAAAAAAAGCAGATGAGTTGGGACGAATTCGAAAAACAGTACGTTGGTTTGCTAGAGAAAAGAAAAATTGAAAACCGGATCAACGATATTTTGGCTGATGAAGTAACATGCTTTTTGTGCAGTGAAGACAAACCCCATCACTGTCATAGGAGATTGCTCGCAGAGTATCTGAATCAGCATAAAAAAGAAATCAAAGTAACTCATTTGGTGTAGTTTTGTTATTTAAGATTTAAGGCTATATAATATATAGTTCCATTGGTTTTAACTATTGGGCTATTTATGTTAATTATGGGTGTGTAAATGACTACCTGTGGGAGAGCGCTTGCATGGCATGCAAGAGGTCAGGGGTTCGATCCCCCTATTCTCCACCAAACCTATTCAGATACGGCAGCGATGCCGATTTTTTTATTTTTGTTACATACTCTATTCATGTGGAGTGCTCAATATTGATGGTGCGAAAAGACTGAGATGTGACAGTATTGCTCAAAGTGAATAGCTAATATTAACTCAAACATTAAGCCCCAGGCTATGCCTGGGTGAACAAAACAGGAAGTGCCGTGAGACATGATGGAAGAAAGTCCTCCTTTGCTATACTGAGAATTGGTTTCACCAGCCAAATTCTCTAGGTAAGCGTCAAGCTGTACCC
>NZ_AWUK01000090.1 GCF_000499205.1 Paenibacillus sp. MAEPY2 | reverse complement strand
CTATAATTTAAATGTATTGGAACTTACGAGAGTTAACTAACTTACCCTTTTAGGGATACTTTACATAATATTAAATATGTCAATTCTATTGAACATGATTAACTTTGTATCGATATTTAACATTTGTATGCCGAATTTACTTGTAATGAGATATATACATTTTAATGTTCAATATTACAAAAAGGAGTTGAGATACTCTACATGTATGAAAACTGGAAATCATCAGATTCGATAATTGAAGAATATGAGAAAAGCGGATTGTACATGTCCATTGAATTAGGAATGAGAACGATTGATCCAAAGTCCATTATCGCTTTATCACGAATTCCAGTAGAATCAAAATTAGTGAGTCTTCGAAATAAAGTTAATAAGCATGGGTGGAAGGATCCAACCCCTCAAGGGTTGCACCTTGTACTTCTTCCGGATACTGAGCATCACGTAGTTTGCAGTGGTGGTAACCACAGAGCAGTAATCAGTAATGAGTTGAAAATAGAGAAAATTCAGGCTAGTGTTTCTGCTTATTTGAATATTAATTTAATGTCTGAAGATGAGCTTCTTTATATAGAAGAAAAAGAAAAAGAGATTGGAAGAATGTTTGTGCAGATTCGTCTAGAAAAAGCCGAATTTGAGATAAATAACTTACATGCACGGCTGATGGATTTGGAAAACGGGGTTGATGAATTTAAGAAGAATTTATATTTCAAATATTTTCAAAAGCAAGATGGGTTAAAATGAGTCCTAAATAGGAGGTGGTTGAATTTGGCACTTATAAAATTCGATGCTACTGAAATAGAAAACCCCCAGATAAACCTGGAGCTTCTTTTAGAACAGAGTAAACACTATATGTCCAAATCAAAAGCGGACAATACAGTTATATCTTACAAAAGTGATTGGGCACATTTTAAATCATGGTGTATCAAGTATGAGCAACCCTACTTGCCAACCACCGATGAAGCTTATGGATACTATTTAACAAGCTTAGCAGCTTCCGGGTATAAAGTTAGTACGATTCAACGTAGGATCTCCTCAATATCTCGAGCACATATAATGAAGAAACTAGAATCGCCTAATACTATTCATATCAAAACGATATGGTCCGGAATTAAAAGAATTCATGGTTCTGCAGAAGTAGGAAAGAATCCAATCACAGTTGACACATTAAAAGAGATACTACAGCATGTTCCGGAGAATAGAATGATAGGTTATCGCGATAGGGCTCTGCTATTAATCGGCTTTAGTGGGGCATACAGAAGGTCCGAATTAGTGAATTTTGATGTGAAGGACATCCGAATTACTCCTGAAGGGATGATTATGCGGATCGCAAAATCGAAAGCAGACCAGGAGGGGAAAGGTGAATTCATTGGTATTCCATATGGTTCACGTTTAGAGACTTGTCCGGTCCGTAGTTATAATGAATGGATAAAACAATCAGGTATCACTGATGGAGCAATATTCAGGCCTGTTAATAAACATAGCCATGTTTCAAAAAAGAGACTCTCTGACAAGGCCGTAGCACTGATAATTAAGAAGTATGTAGCTGCTGTAGGATTGGACCCAGCACTTTATGCCGGCCACAGTATACGTTCAGGTTTTGCCACCTCAGCTGCTATGCTTGGTAAAAGTGAAAGGTCGATAAAAGAACAAACACGTCATGCTTCAGATGCTATGGTTAGAAGATATATTCGGATGGGTTCTTTATTTACCGAGAATGCTGCTCAAAATATCGGTCTTTAGATAGATTGTAGTACAACACTATGAAAAATAGATATAATTTGATCAACAGGAGGAATCTAATGAGTGAGTATACGGTAGTGAAAACTGAAGATGGCTACACAGTTGATTTAGGAGATGGGAACCTTATTACTGTAAGTAAAGATGAGTTAAATGATAGTATTGACTCCCCCGCACCAAAATTTCAATGGAAAAATGCATTGCAAAGCGTGAAGTCAAAATTTCAATTTCCTAAGCCAGTTCGAGCCCTGCTATTTCTAAAAACAGAAGAAGAACGAATGAACTATCTCAGAAGTATGCCTACGCGATCTGTTGAGTCATTAACTACTGCCATAACTTATGTTATTCTAAAGGGCAACGTAGTTGAAAAAGCAGTTGAGATGGGAATTACAATACCAGAGAAGGTACAGCTTTTTATAAATGAAATTGATGCTAAAGTTAAAAAGAGCGGGGAATTAACGGTTACTGGTGTTAAGGCTGCTGTTCAAACGACTAAAAATATTATTGGTGCAGCTGCTGTTGTCCTGTTCGGTATTGCGCTTCTTACTAATCCTGCAATAATGGTCGTATTGCTCCCACTCTTCCTAGCAACAGATGTCATAGGACTATTTAAGGACTTTTCAGATAATAAAGAGAAATAACATATCAAACTGATTTACTAAGATCAATATTCGATTCAGCTAACTCTATATTGTTTGTAACTTAAAGAAAATTGAAGGGGAACGGTCCTACATATGTTCAATGACAACAATACGCGGAGTACTGATAGTGAGAAAAGTACCGAAACAATGATTTATACACTCCATAGTGGGGTTACCGGAAACATAGAACTGAACAGTGCTCAACAAAAGGAATGGCTCAAACATTATAAGGATGGTCGTAAATATATCACCACAGAAGGTGGATATATCAGAGGTTTGAATCCCAAACTTGTTTCTGTATTTAAAATTAAGAAGAATAGTGAGCTTGGTAATACCTTAGAACCAAATAAAGAAGTAGTCGAAGAAACAAAAACTTTTCAACAAAATGAATCAAAATTGGACGTAGTTGCTATAACTAAAGTCTCATACAAAGTTCAGTGTGACTGCAGCGCCAGGTATGTCTCTACTTTAAGAGATGAATTAACTAAATTGAACTGCAAATACTGCGGTAAATTACTATATCCGGATCGTTCACGTAACAAAGTAGATACTATCTATGGGAAAGCGTGGATAACTACAAATTTTTATTCATAATACAGTGAAAAAATGTTCACGATATTTCCCTCATGGATTTGAGATAACTTGGCTAAAAAATAAAGATGTTATACAATGAATTGTACGATAAATGGCAAACTTACTGAAAAGTGAGGACGCAAAGCCGAGGGTCTAATGTTCCTGTTGGAACTATGACAGCCTGGTTACCGAAGTTGAAAATCAATTGACTTTAAACCGGTGGAATGGGCTGATCTCTTCAGAGAGGCCCTTTTTTATTGCAAAAAATCAGCTCCCCATGTACATTGGCGGCCGGGAGCTGATTTTTACAAGAGGCATCTATACTGCTGTTAATGGCAGGGTGGATTCCAATGGAATAGAAACAAATTTAGAAGAGAATCTCTTCAGGTTCACTGATTTGTCCAATTCTAAGTTGATTAGTTCCTTTATATTTTCAAGGACTTCCGTCTCTGTATCTCCAACAACGCTCAACCGAAACTCTGGAGCGTATGCGCTGACGTTCTTAGAAGAATAGTCTTCTTCGACCAAAATCATTACTTCTCTGCTTTTCATATATTGCCCTCCGTGGATAGTGTGTGAATTTTATTTTTTGTAGTGAAAATGTACTACTTTTAGTACGATTATACCGCATGAATGGGTCATTAGTATGATATGGCATATTTGGACGAAGGTTGACCTTATGTGGAGAAAAATTTGTCGAATAACAGCGAATTAAACAGGAATAGGGGGAAGTCCACGTGCCAAACAAAATATTGACCGCAATTATTGCTGAAGATAACATTGAAAATCGTGAACAAATGGTGATTTACGCAAATAGGATAGGGATTAGCATTCTAAGCACCGTCGCGTCCGGCGAATGGCTTATTGACGATTGTATCCGTTACAATCCAGATATTGTATTTTTGAAAAATGATCTTAATGGAACTCCAGGATTGATTGCATATGAAAGACTAATTGATTATGGAGTTAAACCCTATTTGATCATCATGGCTGATGAATTGAATACAGAGTTAATGCTAGCAGGGCTCCAGCTAAATTGTCTTGATTTTTTGAATAAACCTGTGAATTTAGTTCGTATGACTGAAGCCGTAGATAAGGTTAGAATGACATTGGATAGAGACCTGAGCATTACACATGGATCGCCAGGTAGAATCATAAATTTGAAATCGAGTTACAAAACCATCTATGTGAACGAGCATAATCTTATTTACGCAAGTAAGCTTAAAGGGGAGCATCGGACTATCATTTATGCTGAAGGCAGTGAAGATGAGATCATATCTACCAGCTCACTCAAATATATCATGAGTCAGTGCTCAAGCAGCTTTTTTATGCCTAATCAGTCTAACATCATTAACATGAACTATGTGTCTAAAGTGTTTGCTAGTGAGAATACGATAGGGAACTATATCATCCTATTGCACAATGCTGTTGAAATAGACTTGCCAAGACGCAAACGCAAACTGTTTGAAGAAGCCTACAGGCTCAGTAACAATGATTCAAATACTTTAAATATATCAAATGAAGATTAACACCATATACTGGGACAGCTAATCATCAATGTATGTATTAGACCAGCTACTTAGCCTGGTCTATTTGCTTTTTATTTCAAATTTCATAGTACATTGTTTTGTTAGGGGTACCGAGCATGTTATAAAAATTGAAGATCAGTTCGCTGTCCTGCTAAATTTAAAAGAATCAGGAATTTCGCATAAAAGGCATTGACCTATGGTAGATTAATCCATAGTATTACTTATAAAGAGAAAAACATATAAAAAATGGTTTATTATCTGTGGAGGTGGAATCTCACTTGGAATCAAATAATGTAAAGACGATCCGAACAGAATTGCTACACTACATAGATCAGAATAAACTACTTATTTATCATTTTGCTGAGAAATCCGGAATTAATTCAGGTACCTTGAGTAGAATCATTAATGGATCGAAACCTATGCCGATCAGAACCCTCGACAAATTGACTTCAACTATGGGATTAGAAGAAGGGGCTTACTATGACCTCTATGTTGAAGAGCTGATGCACGATCCCTCAACGGATTGGAGAAGATTAAGACCATTCATCGCACGATGCGCGGAATTGAATAAACTCGCATGTGTTGAGCAAGTTGTTGATCTGATGCTGGAAAAAGCATATTATATCTCTTCGCTTTTTGATTTTGCAGAAATGTTACACGCAGAAGGGAATAAATCTGTTGCATTAATTATTTACAAGAAAGTCTCTGAGGGGGAGCGATATCAACATGCAGAGCGACTGGCTATATGCCAATACAGAATTTTTAAGTCTACTTTAAATGATGACCAAGACCTAAATTTAGAGCGTGCCTTGATTTTTGAACCGTTTGTTACAAGACTGAGTGAAACCGAACAGTTAGATGCACTAAAGGATCTAGCGAATCTGTATTTGTCACTTAGACGTTGGGACAAAGCAATGAGTCTTGGTGGCGAAATGGGGAGAATTGCGAAAATTCAGTATGAGCAAAATCATAATCGCAAGCGACAAGACCGAAGTGAAGCAACTCCACAAAAACCCCTCTTTGGCTATATTCTATACTCACATTTAATTCTTGGGGCTATTGCTGAAGAGAAACAAGAGTACGAACAAGCCTTACAACATGTTGCAAGGTACGAAAATCATGATTGGATTATAGAAAGTGATGCAGTTGCTGAGCAAACAAAAAAACAATTTCTATTATGGGCTACCGCTAACAAAACTCTTTATAGGTTGATGTCAGGTGAAACTGATCTAATTGATGATTATGTGGAATCCCTGGCAACTAACGAGAGTGAAATATTGCGTGCACTTTTTAAGATAGTTAAGGCTGCTCTGAGATATGACGTGAACATTGATCATATACTTGAACGGTTTGATGAAACCATCCAATCTCAGGTGGTTTCACAATGTAAAGTAGGGTCGTATTCTTCACAGATTATCAATGACCGGTTTGTAATTTTCCTAGCCGACATAGGGGAGTATTTCTCAAAGAGTTTACGCCCAAAGGTTGGAATTCTCTTTATACTAGATAGTTTGGCAATCTCTGCTAAGATCAAAAATGATGCTTGTATGGTAAGATGCTTATGTTTATTTGATGAAATAAGGGATTCAGCAACAGAAGAGCATCTCCATAGGTACAAAGCAATTTTAAGGGAGGTTCAATTAAACAGATGAAAAGACAATCGGTACTAGTTTCAGCATTTGTGGCTCTGGCAATCCTGGTATTCAGTCCATTAAACCAGATATCTGCAAATACGGATTCTACTAAACCTGCTGTTCCCGTTTCTCCGAACACTATAGCAACAACCTCTTCACACGGTGAAGGTGGTTGGTAGAAGATTAGTGGCCTACGTAAGTCTCCATTGTAATGGAGACTTTTTATTTTGAATTTTGTTCATGTGGTTAAGTCTACAATTTGAGCAGAAACCGCTAGGATATATATTGAGGTGAATCATTATGATTAAAAGTTCAGACATGAGCACTTTGGAACAAGAAAGAGAGTGTCTACTTAAATTAGTAAACGTTTATGGGCTTGCACACCCTTTAGTTATTAAGCAATCCGAACGATTAGATGAAGTGATAAATCAACACTATAAAAATTACATAAATCGCATCAATGAGAGTTAACTGGATATTATCTCTGGTAGATTTCCTGAATTAGGTCAAATAATCTGATTAGTCCATCTAATAGAATTTATTCCGGCGTTCACCCCTTCATTTAATGTTGGGGTATCTTTTTGATTGTACATATAGTCTGATTGTAGTAGAATCAGACTATAGTAAATATTTAACAAGGGGGATTATAATGTTTACCGTAAATGATGTTATGGAATTAACAGATCAAAGGAGAGGTACGGTCGATAATTTTCGGAGTGAGCTTCAGAAGTTGAATTTAATGAGCAATAATGAGCGTTTTGATAAAAGGGCACTCGAAACTTTTCGGAAGGCTATTGAATTTAAAGAGGAAAACGATTGCACCTGGATTCATGCAAATAACTGGGCAATTCAGATGGAGTATGCCGAAGAAATGAGCAGACCGTTCGAGTGGTCGACTAGTATACACTTCAAGTACTTAACCTACTTAAATGAGAATCATTTAGTAGATGTCAAGCATATTGTAACAGATTTAATGTCCACAATAGACTTTTTTGCTGTCTTCCATGTTATCATTGATAATTTTAAAGATATGGGGGCCAAATATAATATCTACAAAGCTAGTCAACCCACGGATGGAAATGCCCTTGCTTTCAAATGCAAAGGTGATGATTTCTTCTATTATGTAGTTGGCAAATACAATTACTACACTAAAGAAGAAGATGTACATGTATTTTATAATGATGGTTTGGTGTTCAATATTATGAAGTGCCAGTACATAGGGGGAGGAAGAAAAGAATCAGAACGACTTAAAGACTTGGTGAATTCAGTTTACGAAAGCTACAACTCAAAAAAAACTGAGGAGAAGAACCTAGATGAATAAAATAAGAATGCAGCTTTTAGAATTTGCAGTGTTAATTACAGTAATTATGTTTTTTGTTGCTGCATATTTTGCTTCACTTGCTAATTATCTCGGTACCGCTATCCCTATCATTCTTATGATTGCCTTAGCAATGATTTATCCTTCGGTTGAGGTGATTATTTCGAGTAAAAAGTACGGACACGGAATATGGTACAATCGGTTATTTAATAATTTAGAGTTTCATATTGGATCCCTCACAGATTGGAATACGATAGCTATAAGAGTTGCCAGAATTCGACGAATTGCTTCGAAGATGGATGTTAGTGTACTCTTCTATACCAATCATTTCGACAAACACCGTCTTGATGAACTTGCACAAAGGTTAAATTTTCCGATAGAGATCCGACCGGCAAATTTGCTACAAGCGCTATTCTATAGAGTCACTTGTTTTATTGTTACTTTCTATAAGGTAGAGGCATGGAAACGCAAAAAATATCCTGTTCTTCGTTGTGTCATGAACCCTGGAAAAAGAAAATTGCCCTTGAATGTATAAAAAATTTATATGTATATCTTAAAGATATGGAGGATCTATGGAAAACCTCAATGGAAATCTAGAAAAAGTCAGTCAATTCACGAATACTTTGATGTTATAAGGTCTTCTTCTAGCTATAGTTATGTTTGTAGGTTACCGATTTATTAAAAGTAAAGCCTATGAACGTATGATCGGATTATATCTTAAGAAGATGAGAGTGAATGAAAAGAACGAACTAGAGAGTCTTGTAGCAATTGGGATACCTTTACTCGCTGTTATCTTGTTAGTACTTTTTGGTTTAGCAGGGGTTGTTGATTTATTACTTCAAAATTAATTGATGTAATCAGTGGATTGGGTGAATTGTCTATGGTTACTTAGAGGCATTTATACCAACTACAATGAAGACTGGCATTATAATGTAGCGAGTCTTCTCATTAAAATTAGTGTATAGAGCGATTTCGTTCAAGAAATGTAACTGATCGTTCAGAATTATTTCATTATTAACCCAAGGTTGCATATACATTGTATATGTTATATAGTGGTGCTATAATTGCCATAACGTTATGAGTAACGTTACCCCTAGTAACGTTACATAAAGACAGATTAAAGTAGTAGAAGTAGTGCCACTCTTATTTACAGCTAGGATTCCCTCTCTAAAAGTAGTCCTAACAGTAATGCATTAAGTAAGTCAGAAATGAGCATTTAACAGTTGGTAGCTGTTAATGCTTCTTTTTTTTGCGAGAAGAAGACTTACTCCGACAAAAGAATGTGCGAAGGGTATGAATAAATTTTATTGATGCTGTACCAAGGTTCAACAATGTTGTTAGAAATATTGCTCCATTCGAAACAATAAATATAATTAAAAAAATCTTGCTAATGTCTGTCCCCTCCCTTCATAGAGGGCACCACAGCTGCTACTATCATACTGTAACCCAACATATGCTATTTTGTAAACAGGGCATAGTCGATATACATAGTAACAAAATACCCTTACTTACTCAAATGCTATGGGAGAGTAAGAAGGCTATAGACAAAGGATTATTAAAAAAAAATACAGAATAATAAATCGTGTTTCTGCGTAATTCATGAGTAATCTTCCGAAGTTTGAACATACCATATGTAGTATCCGGATAAACTCGAATAATTCAGATTAAATTATTCTTACTTAATGACTGAGAAATAGCGAAACCTCTGGTGCTAAGCCCAGAGGTTTCTTACATTTGTTGCATCAGAAGGTTTTTACTGTCCGGAGAATCGTCGCCAATTGAAGATATTTAATCGACTTATAAAAAATTATTGGTTCAATAACTTTTCGAAATAGCCAGACTATAATAGTTGCTGCAAGTATAAGAGTTAAAATAATCCCTATTGCAGTACTTAAATTAGAAGCAGCAAAAAGTTTATTCAATGAGATGTTCCATAGTGGGAATAAAAATGCTGTGAAAATGGCAACTGGCAACCATCTCAATTTGTGGAGGCTATCGCTTCGTTCTGTGTAGTACGCAATAAGATAATCAATGTAATTCTTATCCATCTTGCTATTATTCTTTAAGTATTTATGGATAGCACTACACTGGATAGAGAAGAGTATTTCTTTGTTGAAGTTTAAGATCCAGTACTTAACTAGAAAGGAGAGTTCGATATACTCCTTTTTCACAAATAAATTTGAAGCAGTACCTGATCCAATAAGACCAACGAATCCGCCTAAGAACATGACAACAAAAATTATACCCAAATAACTGGGTGTCTCTTTTCCAGTCCACCATGAGAAGATTAGGTTACCGAAGATTGATAAAATTAATAAACTTAAAGTTATTATTGCAATCCATTCAAAAACCTTAGCTGTAGTATTCATGAGCATTTTACTTCTTGAATTCTTATTTAATAGAGAGTACAGATCTCGTTTAACAATCTGGTCTTGAACTGATTCATTTGTCAGTATTTTTTCTGGTTTATTATTGATTTTTATTGGTCGTATGTATCTTCCATACATGCTTGGCATCAAAATTCCTCCCTTAAACTATATTTATCCATGACAGATACTATTCATAGTATCTGGGTGGTATTTTGCCAGTACAATTTGTACAATTTTAATTAATGGTCTATTAATAGTTGTTGTTGTATATTAAAGGTAATATAGCATATAACTTAGGGGGTAAGGAATTGTCTTTTAAAACCTCACATTCTATCATGAAAAAGAAGGGACGCTGGAACAAAAAAGGGAAGGTTCCTTCGCGAGTATTTTCATGCCCAACTTGCTTTTCGAAATACACTGACCCACCTCGCTCGTCAAGCAACAATAAGACCTACTGCTCCCAATGCCTGGTGAAAACAAATGAATTTGTTAATTTGAAACAGATTACCGTTTACAAATGACAGATTGTCAAACCAAGT
>NZ_AWUK01000089.1 GCF_000499205.1 Paenibacillus sp. MAEPY2 | reverse complement strand
TATACGGCACCTTATTATTTACTGGCACTGTCAGCCAAAACAGAAGAGGCACTACAGCGCAAGGTGGAGGATATGATCACCGTACTGGAGCGGGAAGAGAAGCCGGATCTGGCGGCAATCAGCTACACGCTGCTGGAGGGACGACAGCATTTCCGTCACCGTTGTGCGGTGGTTGTGCAGTCCCGGGCGGATGCTGTGCATGTCTGGAAACAGTTCGGTACGAAAGAAAATAACGGGAAGATGTTTCGCGGGACAGTGGGCAGGGAGTTCGTTGAACAGCGCATTGTTCGGGAACACGGTCATGAGCTTTTGCATCAACTTCAGCATGGAACTCAAGCGACCGGAACCGGCGCATACCGTGACATTCTTCATGTGCTGGCGGATTTATACTGTCAAGGTTACACATTGGATTGGATGAACATGTACGGCGAGGCTGCTCCTGAACGCATTCATTTGCCTTCATATCCGTTTGCCCAAGAAGAATACTGGGTGATCCAGTCATCACCTGGAGCAAGCCGGTTGAATGAGCAGGTTCATACAGCTAAGCTCCATCCGCTTGTACACCGGAATACGTCAACGCTGCGCGAGCAGCGGTATAGCTCTATTTTTGCACAGGAAGATCCGCTGTTACATGACCATATGGAATCGGGTTACAAATGTCTGCCGGATTCAGCCCACTTGGAGATGGTCCGGGCTGCTGCCCAATATGCGTTAACGGGAGCGGGCGAGATGAACCAGGCTCTGGTCCAGATGAAGCTGACCAACCATCAATGGGTCAATCCAGTTGTGGTGACAGAGCAGGCGCTGGAGGTTCATGTGGTGATTATTCCAGAATCGGATCAATCTTTGATCTATGAAATATTCAGTGAACAAGCTGAGGGCGATGAAGAGTTATGGAGCAGGGGCCATATTGAGTATGAACCACTGGACAAAATCGTGAATCCATCTATGGACATGCGGTCCATTATTGATAGATGTACACGTCTGGAGACTGCGAACCTATCTTCAGAACATACAGGACCATCCATTGTCTGTTGTTATACCAGCGAAAATGAAGTGTTAATAAAGCTCTCAGCTGAAAGCCATGATCAGGATCGGATTTTGTTTTATACTCCGAAGTCGCTGACTGAAGTGGTATCACTGGCGGCTAACATCTTTGAGACAAGACGGGTAAGGGCAGCAGATTATCCTCCCAAGGCCATGCCAGCAAGTGAGGTAGGCGAGTCGAGTATATATGAGGTACAGAGTGAAAGCCATACCTGGCTCTCCATGGAATCCATGGAGTTTACGGCAAACCGCTTGCAGCAGCCGATCTGGATATGGGTTAGGGAGTCTGGCTCCGGGCTGGACGTTACGTTCTGTGATGAGGAGGAACAGGTGGTTGCCCACATCGCGGGTTTGCAGGTCCAGAAGGATCAGGCGAAAAGGGAGAAGCCGGAGGGCCTGAAGAGAATGGAGAAAGAACACAAAATCGCTGATGATACCCTTCTGATGGCTTTTGAGGAAATATGGGAGCAATCGGAGCCTGGACTTCATCATGAAGAGAAAGCGCAGACCCTGTTATGTATTCTTTCCAATCAGGAGAATCAGGAAGCATTTGTTTCACTAATGAAGCAGCACAGTCCTGATATCCGGTTGGTCTTCATCGATCCGGCACTGTGGGGACAAGAGACGGATACCGTTCATCTTGCGAAGTACAGGGGAGCGCTTCAGGAGATCAGACAGCAATATGGGAACGTGGATACTGTACTATACATGCAGGCACTGGAGGAACCACTGCTGCTGCGGGACACAAAGCCGATTTTACTTTTGCTTCAAGCATTGGCAGCAGAGAAGATCAAGCCTGGGCGAATTTTGCTCGCAGGTGAATACAGAACAGGGATTGAGCGGTGTTACCTGGATGCATGGATCGGTTTTGAACGTTCCCTGGGGCTTGTTATGCCCCATACGAAATTACAGGTGCTCAGCAGCGATGTGGAATCCATAAACGAAGTGAACTGGAAATGGTGGAGTGAACGGCTGTGGCAGGAATTAAGGTCGAACCAGCGATGCAGTGTACGGTATGAGAATCATCAGCGCAAAATAAGCCGTATCAGACCAATCTCATCCGTCGAGCACTACAAACAGGGGACTGAATACGTGTTGCCAGGAAAGACATTTTTGATTACGGGCGGATTGGGAGGAATTGGCCTCGCTTTTGCCAGAGCATGGGCTCCGCTGGGTGTAAATCTGGTTTTGATGGGCCGATCTTCTCTGGATTCCGTAAAGCAGCATAGGCTTGATGAATTGATCGAAGCGGGAAGTCAGGCCATGTATGTTCAGGCTGATGTTGCCGTACTGGAACAAGTCGAAGAAGCGGTACGGGCAGTCAAAAGCAAATTCGGTACCATTCACGGACTGATCCACGCCGCCGGGATTGAAAGCCGGGTAAGTGTGCTGGATAAATCAGCAGCTGATTTTGAACGTGTGCTTGATCCCAAAATTCGGGGAACATTGGCATTGGACCAAGCGCTGAGTAACGAACCGCTGGAGTTCCGCAGTTATTTCTCTTCTTCATCGGCTATTTTGGGAGACTTCGGTTCTTGTGATTATGCTGTGGCGAATCGATTCCAGATGGCCTATGCCCAAGAGCAGCATCGCACCGGCCCTATTCACACGGTATCCATTAACTGGCCGCTTTGGAGAGAGGGCGGAATGGGCATGGGTGAAAAGAATGCTTCGTCCATGTATCTCAAAACGAGCGGTCAACGTTTTCTGGAAAAAGATGAAGGGGTGGCCCTATTTCAAAAAATGTTAAATGAACCATACGCTCACCAACTGGTTATGGCAGGGGACCCGGAACGCATACATCGTTTTCTGGGTGTTGAATTCACACCTGATGAGCCGGCTAGCGCATCTCAGACTTCGTATGAGGTTGGGAATCCGGTCTTGAACGAGGCAACCCCTGCGGTGGAACTCCGTGTGGAGCTGCGTGGCAAAACGGTAGCTGAGTGCGCACAATGGGAGTTAGGAGAAATAGCAAGCGAGCTGTTAAAGATACCTCATGAAGAATTGGACCCTCAAGCCAATCTCGCGGAGTTTGGGTTTGATTCCATCAACTTGACGGAGTATGCAGCACGGTTGAGCCGTCATTACGGAGCGGAACTGACACCATCCATTTTCTTTGGACATTCTACACTGAAGGGATTGGCTGAATATCTGGAAAACGAGCATCGGGATGTTTTAATTGGCATGTACGAAGAAAGGAAGGCCGTGACCGAGAAGAAATCCGATGCCGCGGACCGAGGTTACCGATCGGGACGTTCCGGAAGATGGATTGGCGGCAAATCCTTCGCTGCATCCGAGCTTCGCTCAACTTCACCTAGTCAGAACCAGAACCAAAGGGATCAATTCACGGAGCCTGTTGCCATTATTGGCATTAGCGGACGGTTCCCCGAAGCGCGTGATGTAGACGAGATGTGGTCCATGATCAGTCAGGGTCAGGAAGCGATAAAAGGCGCACCGGAGGATCGATTTTCCACCCGTAATGGGCGTGAATCTTGGAAATGCGGTCTTGTGCCAGGGGTACGGGAGTTTGATCCCCGCTTCTTCGAAATCTCTCCACGCGAAGCCGAGAGCATGGACCCGCGTCAGCGGCTGCTGTTACAGGAGTCCTGGAGAGCGCTTGAGGATGCCGCTTATGGCAAAAGACAGCTTTCCTCCGGACGAGTCGGCATGTTTGTCGGGGTGGAGAATAATGAATATTTACAGTTTGTCTGCCTGGACGGACCGCTTACGTCGAATCACAATGCCATTTTGGCCGCCCGGTTAGCGTATCTGCTGGACCTGAATGGCCCGAATATGGCGATTAATACCGCTTGCTCTTCGGGGCTGGCGGCTGTTCATCAAGCCTGTG
>NZ_AWUK01000088.1 GCF_000499205.1 Paenibacillus sp. MAEPY2 | reverse complement strand
GCCATATGTAAGGCAGCCCATTCGAAAAAGCCGATACGATCCAGAATCAACGAAATCAGAATGATCGCAACAAAAGCCAGCGTGGCGTTCCAAACGATTTGCGTCACATCCCATACATCTTCAAAATTGACCACACCCACAAGTAAAGCAAGGATCGCTCCCCCGCAAGCAGACCAACCAATGGACAGGTTTTTAGGCTGCCAAATGACTAGAACAAGCGTAATTAAGAAGATAATGCAAGCTAACAGCGTGGAAAACAAAACCCTCCCCCTCTTTCAGTTCCTCTAAATTTATATTTGTATATAACAATATACTTATATAATGAATAAAAATTAATTACAAACGGATGTAAAGTTCTCTTTATTCAAGGACTTAAGGATCGTTGCCGTGTCCGGCATTAGTTCCAAGACAGATTTAATATAGGGTGTATTCTCTACATTTAAAGAGTAGTATACCCATTGACCACGTTTATTCTCTTTAACCAAGCCTTGATCCTTCAGCTTGCGCAAATGCTGACTAATTCCAGGTTGTGACATGTCTAAAATCTCTACAAATTCACACACGCACCATTCACGTTCTTTGAGGAGTGTAAGTATAGTAAGACGTGTTTTATCGCCCAGCAATTTAATCTTATCCGCTGCTTCTTGAATAGAATCCATATCACTTCCTCCTTCCGTCAATATAAGTGCATGCTTATATTATAATATAAAAAAATTGAAGTCAACGTTTAATTCGAATTAACCTAAAAAAGCGTTGGTTCAAATTAGAACCAACGCTTCGGGTGTTCGTAAACTCTCTTCCATTTTCAATTGGTACAAGAAGGACTGCAATCACCCTTTTCCTCAGCTACTACCTTCACTTGCTGGCGATTGACACTGCATACACCGGTCTCCGGTAGATCCAGCTCTACTTTTAAAGCGGCTTCTAGATCACCGACTAAAAAGGCCACCACGGATCGAACCTGTTCATACCCTGTAGCCATCAGAAAAGTAGGTGCACGTCCATAACTCTTCATACCTACAATATAGAACCCTTGTTCCATATGACGGAGTTCTTTCTCCCCATGTGGACGAACGGTGCCGCAGCTATGAACATTTGGATCAATTAATGGCGCAAGGGTTTCGACACTTTCGGTAATCTGGTCAATGCTGAGCCTCAACTCTCTTAAGAAAGAAAAGTCGGGTCTGCTTCCTGCATTCACGATGATCTCATCCACTTGAGTGATTTCCTGAACAACACCACGTTGCTCTCCAATGATGGTAACTTGATGGCCTTCTTGCTTGAGTTCCTGAATATGAAATGGCGTTATCACGTTGACCTTTCCAGAATCAACAAGTTTATGAATTCGACTTCCTAGTTCACCTCTAGCTTCCAGTTGATCATTTGCTTCTCCACCATAGGCTTCCTCCACCTGGTCACTTCTCATCAACCAGGTCAGTTTTGTACCTGAATTCATTTCTTGCAGACTGGATAGATCAAGTAACGTATTCAAGGCCGAATGCCCACCTCCTACAACAGCAACATGTTTATTCGTGTAACGCTCCCGCGTTTCCCCTAGTACATCCGGAATGCCATAGAATATACGGTCATGAAGAGCCTTCTCACCAGGAGTAAGTACACCACTAGAAAGTACAGGGTTAGCATGTTCCCAAGTTCCTGAAGCATCGATCACAGCTCTGGCCTCATACTGCTTGTTCTTCCCCTCCTCTTCAACATAAATCACAAAGGGTTGTTTCTCGCGGCCTACGGTTTTCATTTTATCTGTATTTTTGCGACTAATCCCCACAACACGTGTATTCAAATGAAGATCAGTCTGAATTTTCGGAAGTTTTGCGAGCGGAAGTAAATACAGATCACGCAGCTCATGTCCCGTCGGTAATTCGTCTGGAGATGGGGCCATCCACCCATTCTTCGTCAACAACCGCTCTGCTGCTTTATCCACGTTATACTGCCATGGCGAAAACAGACGAACATGGCCCCACTTGGAGATATTCTCACCAACTTTACTCCCCGCCTCAAGAATGATAAATGATTGGCCAGCTTCAATCAGGTGTGCTGCTGCTGCCAGACCAATAGGCCCAGCGCCAATGATGGCTACAGGTAAATGAGATAGCTCTCCTTGGTGTACAGGCTCTTGAAGAGAGGCCTGCTTTTCCGTGAGCGTAGGTGCACAACAGGACTCGACTTGTTTGAATTCAATGTTTTTCATTTCAAAAGACCTCCAGTAGTTAGTTGAATATATATTTGCAAATTACAAGTATCAGAGAAATGTAACGGGGTAATACCGTTGATTACCCCACTGGCGTACAGCACATTTTCGATTTTAACATACTCTCATTAAGCAGTTTAACGGATTGCATAACGATTGCTTTTTCTGTATCGGTCATGAAAGAAAAAACCTC
>NZ_AWUK01000087.1 GCF_000499205.1 Paenibacillus sp. MAEPY2 | reverse complement strand
AAATAATAAGGTGCCGTATAGGCAGAGGTTTGGTTTTGCCTGTTGCCTTCATAACTCTCTACCACGACATGCACGTTGGTTCCACTCATGCCAAAGGCACTCACAGCTCCCAATCTCGCCTGCTCTGTTCGTGGCCAAGGCCGATTGCTTTTGTTCACATAAAAAGGACCCTCTGACCAGCGGATATACTCACTCTCTTCCTCACAGTGCAGACTTGCCGGAATCGTCTCATAGCGCATCGCCTGTATCAGGCTAATCAGGCTCACCACTCCCGAAGCGGCGAGGGTATGACCCAGATTCGTTTTTACCGACGTCAACGCACAGGAGCCTGGCGCCATATTCCGTCCTTTGTAGGCTTCCTGCAAAGCATTGATTTCGACCGGGTCTCCGAGGCGGGTTCCCGTCCCGTGGGTCACAATGTACTGCATGTCCTCCGCTCGAATGCCGTACCGGGCATATACCTCATTCATTAGCGCTGTCTGTGCCACACCACTTGGCGCAGTAATTCCATTGGTTTTGCCATCATAGTTCATGCCGCTGCCCCGAATGACCCCGTAGATCGAATCTCCATCCGCCTCAGCCTGCGATAAGGTCTTTAACACAACCACCGCGATCGCTTCTCCAGGAACCATGCCATTGGCACGCTGGTCAAACGCATAACAGCGTCCGTCCTCAGACAGCATGCCCGCCTGGGACATGGCCTCGAAACCCTGTTCAGTGAGCAGCAGGCTTACCCCTGCCGCAAGCGCCGTATCGCACTCTCCCGCCCGCAGGCTGGCACAGGCTTGATGAACAGCCGCCAGCCCCGAAGAGCAAGCGGTATTAATCGCCATATTCGGGCCATTCAGGTCCAGCAGATACGCTAACCGGGCGGCCAAAATGGCATTGTGATTCGACGTAAGCGGTCCGTCCAGGCCGACAAACTGTAAATATTCATTATTCTCCACCCCGACAAACATGCCGACCCGGCCGGAGGAAAGTTGTTTTTTGCCATAAGCGGCATCTTCCAGCGCTCTCCAGGACTCCTGTAACAACAATCGCTGACGCGGGTCCATGCTCTCGGCCTCGCGTGGAGAGATTTCGAAGAAGCGAGGATCAAACTCTCGTACCCCTGGTACAAGACCGCATTTCCAAGTAGCATCCTTTTTACTGCTGGTGAATCGATCCGAGGGAACGGTCTTAACAGCCGTTTGTCCATTTACGAGAATCGACCACATCTCATCTACATTGCGCGCTTCGGGAAATCGCCCGCTGATGCCAATAATGGCAACAGGTTCATCGGCCGTTTGTATTCGACTTGTATCGCCCAAACGCCGGTACTTGCCAGATGCTTGTCGTTGGGCGTTAGGCTTTCGGGCTTTGGAGCGATGCTGTACCGTTTTGCTTTTTAACAGTGCGGCTTGCTCTATATGTTTTTCTCCCGTTTGAATTTCGTGATCTGCATATTGATCCGTGATTGCCTGCTCGAATTCTCGCTCCAGATAATGAGCCAATTCATGAAGTGTGGTGTGATCGAAAAATATGGATGGTGCCAAATCCACTCCAAAATGCTGATTAAGAATGGTAGCGTATTCAGTCAGGCTAATGGAATCAAATCCGTATTCAGCGAGATTTTCATTGCCATCAATCAGTTCCCTTGGAATTTTCAACGTTTGCCCTGCCAGTTCCTTTAACTCCCATCTTACGCATTCCGACGTTGTCAGGCCCAAGAGCTCCGGTCTTCTATGAGAACCCACCGGAGCAGATGCAGCCTCTTTTGAGAGGGTCAAAGTTTCTTTCTCGGGTTCAACAATTGAAGATTCAATGGCAAATGCACTTGCACTTGCAGCATCCGAATGGACCGCCATTCCTTCATTTCCCGCCTCGTCTGATTTGGCTGTAAATCCTGCTTCTACCCCCTGAATCTTTAACATGATGCGACCCTCTGATGAATACAAACGAATGTCAAACACTTCAAGCCCCGGTGTCCTGCCAGCCCGCTCCCTCCTGTCCACTCTCGCCCAAGAAACAGTTGATCCGCCAGGTGAACCGCCAATGGCTGCATCAAATTTTTGAAGAGATTGAATATAAACAGGATGTGAAGCAGAAATATCCAGCTGCTGTTTTGCTTCATTTTCGCTTTCCGTCCAGCCCAGTCCCCCATATACAGCAAGGTGAATTGCATCTACTGGCAGTTTGTACACTGGTGGTACAGATAGTGCATCCTTCTCATGTTCAAACTTGATCAGGATATGACCTTCCCCCGTATATATACGTTCTACCGCATAAGGAGATGAGGACAAGGCTGGCTTTGGAGCATGGTTTACAAAATCGGTGATCGACGAATCCAGCTTAGCCGTGTAGAGAACATCAATAGATCCAACCTCCAAAGTGTCAGATGCTGTAAACGCTGAACCCACCTTTTTGGCCACGCCGCTACTATATATAGGATGATCTCCCTCTGCATTTTCACCGTATATGGTGTATCCCACTGTTAAATGTGGTTCGGAGTGCAATGAGATGTGTAACGGGAGCGGCTGAGCAGACACATAAATAGATCTGTCCCATATCACATCCTGCAATTGAATCGATAATTCAGGTTCTGCTGGATCATGATCATCAGGTATGGCCAAATCCAGAGCTGCATAGGCGATCTCCAGATGAAGCAAGTCAGGCAATAATTTGGCTGGCTGCTCTTTATGGATATCCATAAGCATAGGCAAGTCCATTGTGAAAAGTGAACTGTATCGCTGCTCATGAAGATCCGAAGTATTATTGTGCAGAAGTGGATGGAGAATCGTGGCTCCGTTATTTCCAACCGCATTGGATGATAACGCCTCTGTTTTCTTTGGAGCCCAGTAGCGATTTCTGGCAAATGGATACGCCGGCAGACTGATTCGACGCG
>NZ_AWUK01000086.1 GCF_000499205.1 Paenibacillus sp. MAEPY2 | reverse complement strand
CTATTAGTTCCTTTATATCTAAAATGATTCTAATGATTATAGTTTCATATTTGGGAAAGACTTTTTTTCCTGATGTATCTAAATTTATGTTTTCAATTTATTTTTGGTTAGTTTATGCGATTCTTATTATTGGTATATGCTACAAGGACTATAAAGAGCTCAAGGATTTCTCTAAGCACTTAGACATGATATATGAAACTAAGAAGGAAAAATTGTCTTATGCTAATTTAGAGAAATATGCCGTTTGGTCAGGAACTTTTGCTGAAATAAGTAAAACAAAATTAGACATGTTGAAGACGTTTTCTCCAATTCCAATAATAATATTTATCTTGGGGGTTTATACGAATAATAATTCTAGTATTAATAATAAGATCAATATTTTTTCTGCAGAATTATTACTTGGTGACTTGTTGATGTATTTAGGAGTTGGTATTCCGATATTCTACTTTTACTTTATTTATTCATCGTTTTCTACATATAAAAAACACATGAGAAGAACCATGGATTATAAAGCTGAGGCAATTGTTACAAAGGAAGAAATTAAGGTGTCTAGTAAGTTTTTCAGTGAAGACAAGGACTCCGTATAACACAGTATTCAAGCTTCAGGGCATTCGTACCTTGGTCCGAACGATGATAAGAAGCGAGAAGCGGATTCAGCCGGACAACCCTGCATTGGCTAAGTATGTCGACCCGTTCGCTATCGCTCACTTAAGCCAATGAGGGTTCGTGAGTAAAAGAGACGTTAGATGAAGCCACATAAAATCAAAATCATACAACTAAATTAAAGCTAATGAGCATGAACGAATATTTGTATAGAATGTATGAGAGTAAGTCAATATGGAGGAGAAAATGACTAAAGAAAATGAATCTGACGGATTTTTAAGAACAACGCTAAATATTTTTGAGAAAGGCTACTATAGACTTGTGTGGAAAGGATTAATCATCTGGCCTCTAGTTCTATGCATCGGCTCAGTTCCAATAATATTTTTTAGTAATCTGATGTTTGGGCTTTGTATTACTTTGTTAATATTTTTTAGTACATATTTTATTCGAGTAAAAGCAAGGAGTTACTGGAAGTTGGCTTTTAAGTTAATGTTAATACCCTTTATAAGCTCTGTAGTGTTATATTTTTTAATAGATACGCTTCTTAAATTTGTTGGAGAAACATACAGGACACTAGATCTACCCTTTTTGCCTTTTTTCATGATCGGGATTCCTCTTATCAGCATACTCTTTTATTTGTTTTGCACACGCCAAGATGCATTAAAAAGAAAACAATTTAAAGAAATATTTCCCGTAGCAGTCGACCTAAATACGTTCTTTTATCTCGTATGGGCAACAGGTCTAATTTCTTTGTCTCCTTATTTCTTTCAGGAAAAGTTTTTAAATGGAATATTCATTAAGGAGCTAGGGACTGTCTTGAGCAGTAACAAAGAGGCTGTATTAAACTTTATTAGGGCTACTGTATTGCCTTTTCTAGTATCTAATGCTTTGTTAAAATACTTGATTCAAAGAGATAAGTTTATTGAAGATCAGAAGAAAGATAGCAAAGAAGGGTAGGAAGAGAAAAACGAAAATGAATTGACTAATAACTATATTCTATAAATGAAAATCAATTACCTAATGAACCCTAGTTAGATTCAGGAGATCAAAATATCTCCGACTCCTAATTGTCTATTTTTTTTTGACTGGTGTACTATCAAAAGGGATACAAGAGATTTGTGAGTAGCGTAGAAAGTATGGCATTCATCTAACTAATATTAACACTACGGGCATACCCCCTGGGTTAAGCATTCGTGGGACACCCAGCATACGCCGGGTCGTGAATACAGAAACGTTAGATAAAATTGATTTATTGGAGGGACATATGTTATTCAAGGCAGAAGACATACAATTTGAAAGAATCTCACCAAGAGAATTTGAAGAATTATGCTTTGATATATTACTTCGAATGGGTTATCAAAGTTTAATATGGCGTCAAGGTGGCGCTGACCAAGGAAGGGATATAGAAGGTAAATTTATAGTTAACAATCAGTTAGTAGGAACAATAGAAGAAAAATGGTTTTTTGAATGCAAGCATTATACAAACGGAGTTCCAGTAGAACAAATTTCAACAAAAATTGCATGGGCAGATGCAGAAAAACCTAATCACATTGTACTGTTTACAAGTTAGTTCGTATTTATCTAACTCTTCTCGTCAATGGCTAGAAAAAATGCAAGAAGGCAGGCAGTACAGGATACATATTATTGAAGGTAAACTTGTTAAGCATCTTATAGTAAATACTTTTCCAGATTTAATAGATAAGTATTTTGTTGATAAATATGAAAAGTTATTACTCGAATCTATGAGGAACTGGCTGATTCATGACATATTACCCAATCCACCAGTTATTTCTATGTTTGAGAAGGAACTTAATTTTAGAAAACTGGAAACTAGCGAAATTTCATTTTTATGGTGTACTGGAAAGTATAATACAGATGAAATAAATGATTGGTGTCTCCAAGAAGAAAATGAACCCTTCTCCTTAGATTTTTTATTTGATTATCTGTGTTATGAATCAAATTGTGAGGAGCCACTTATAAGATTAGAAAGCAATATAAAAGTTATTAACTGTTCTTATGGTTCTGGGTATCGGGACTTAGTTTTTAGCAAGTGTCTAAGTGCAAAAATTCTTTTTGAAGAATCTCATTCATTATATACTTTTGCTTGTGACGGTGAGGGAAAGGGGATTGAAGTATTAATCAGTGCAAATGGCGACTTTACTACTAAAATAAGATACGTGGGGAAAAATGCAACTATAGAAATGAAAAATGCGATGAACTTACTCTACAATGAGATAGCTTACATTAATGAAAGTTAAAGCGATAACATCATTTAACATAATAATTCATGCATCGGACATCCGTCCTTGGTCCGGTAGTCGCCGGACACCTAGAATTCGCAAGGTCGTGAATACAGGAATGTTATCTGAGATCCATTAGTAACAAGAAGGAGTTGAAATTATGGGAAGATTCACGGTGTTTTTAGATACAAATTCGATAATCGCAAATTCTTATAAAATTGATTCTTCACCAATAATCAATCACTTTTCTAAAAGTGAACTAATAGAATTTGTTCTATCCCAAGTTGTTATTGATGAAGTTATTAAAAATCATCAAAAAGAACAAAATAGAGTTCTAGCGGATCTTGAAAAATTACGACGGGAAGGCTCTAGATATGGAGTGAAAATTTTACGGCATATTGGTCAAACAAATGTCGCCGAAGAACTTAACAAAACACTAATTCAATTAAAAGTAAATGTAATCGACATTCACCAAGCAGAATTAAACTTAATCTATCAAAAAGCTTTTGAGTTAAGAAAGCCCTTCAAGAATAAAAATGAAAAAGAATCTGGAGGAATAAAAGATGCAATTATTTGGAGTTCTTTTTTAAGT
>NZ_AWUK01000085.1 GCF_000499205.1 Paenibacillus sp. MAEPY2 | reverse complement strand
GACAGATTGTCAAACCAAGTGCGACAGTTCCTCTGTGAAAGATTCGTGAGCGGTTCTCCAGCCCAGACATTTCCGAGGGCGATGGTTGATTAAATGAAGCGAACGCTCCAATGCTGCATCTAATATTTGAGTAAAGTCTGTGCCCTTGGGAAAAAACTCACGAAGTAAACCGTTTGCATTCTCATTTGAACCTCGTTGCCAGGAAGAGTAAGGGTCGGCAAAATAGATCTGTACGTCGTGCGTTTCTTCCAGGTTCGCGTAGCAGGCAAATTCCTTGCCACGGTCTGTTGTAGCAGTTTGAAAAGCCGCAGCAGGATACTGAGCAGCGGCTACACCAAAGGCAATCTCCATCGATAGAGCCGTCCGATCAGGCATTTGAATCGCGGTGTACAGGCGTGTTTTACGTTCAATGAAGGTTGGTAAACACCCCTTGCTCTTTCCACGTCCCGAAACCACCGTGTCCAGTTCCCAATGCCCAAATGTTTCCCGAGAGCGAACGTCCTTCGGACGCTGGGAAATGGGTCTGCCTACCGCAAACTTACCGCGGGTTTCCGCGGGTTTCTGACGCTTACCCTTGTGTCGGAGTACATGCAAAGCACCTTTCAATAGACGACCTGCATAGATCCAGCGGTAGATGGTTTTAAAACATACGCTGGGACGATTTTCAGTTTTAAAGCGCTCCACAATCTGCTCAGGAGACCATGTGGCATGCAACTTCTCTTCCAGTTCTTCAGCATGATCTTTCGTCCATTTGCCCTTGGATACCGAGGCTTTGCGGCGCTGCACATAAGCTTGTTGTGAGCTTTCTGCCTGGTAAGATTCTAGGTGAACATTCCGGCTGATCTCCCGACAAATGGTCGTATGATGCCGACCAAGTTCCTCGGCGATGGCTCTTGCACTTTTCCCTTGTCGATGTAGGATTTCTAGCTTGCTGCGTTCGATTATGCTAAGATGTGAATAACTCATGGACTGATTCTCCTTGTGTGAATGCTGGTGTGGTAACTTTCATTCTACACGAATCAGGCTATGGGCCATTTTTTATTTCCAGTAGGTGTC
>NZ_AWUK01000084.1 GCF_000499205.1 Paenibacillus sp. MAEPY2 | reverse complement strand
ACTTGGTTTGACAATCTGTCGTGTATATAAATTCTTGAGGAACGCATTTAATATCCTATAAAAGCCTCTTCCAAGCTGGTCTAAACTCTGAAAAATCACTTTTTATACTCACATCACATCATACTTAAAGCCAGATAGAACCAGGTGCGAATGTGTGTTCCATTCCGTTTCTTTCAAATCGTTATGATATAATATAGGAAAAATGATGCAGGAAAAGAGGCATATCGATGGATATTAATTCACAGCAACTTGAGATAATTGCTGAAACTGAATTTTCCTTGATCAAACGGTACTTTGACATGGAACAGCAGCAGTACATTGTTTTAAAGGAGACAAAAGGAAATCTGGATCGATTTACGAGACTTCTTTTTGAAAGAGAGGTAGGAGCTTTACGAAAGCTCCACCATAATCATATTGTCCAAATGTATAAGTTTGAGTTTGCTGCTGGTGAGAATGGCGGCCAAAAAGGGAGAATATTTCTTGAGCATATAAGTGGAGAAACCCTCCAAACTATAGATCGTTCATTAATCGAAAGCGTTGACAAAATAAGAATCATTCAGCAGCTTGTTGATGCAGTTGAAGCTGCTCATAGCCAAGCTATACTGCATAGAGATATCAAACCATATAATATAATGATCGTGGATTATAGACATGCAAAGCTCATTGATTTCGGTCTCTCCAAGATCAAGGGAATGGTTACAAGTGATACGACTTATAAATATGGTTCTAATCATTATACAGCTCCAGAAGTCGGCTATCATCCAGAAAATGCTTCTTTTCAAAGTGACATTTACTCTTTAGGAGCCACGATCTACTTTCTCCTAACTGGATCTGTGCCCGAATTACCTCATAAGTTACAGGATTCCATTTCAAGAAGTTCCGACATTATTCCATCATTAAAGGAAGTCCTGATAAAGGCTGTTAACCCTGAGCTTGATGAAAGATATGAAACGATCACCGATCTCAAGCGAGACCTAGCTCAGATCATGGGATCTCTAATGTCGGATACGAAATTTTCCATCATGTTCACTCATGAGATGCTAGAGAAGGCTAAAAGACAGAAATTTGTGCCAAAAGGCATCCACAGTGATGTGTTTATTGACCAATACTTAAACAAGTGGTTTGAAAAAGATATATATGGATTTGTCGATTCAAAACTAGAGTATGGCAGGTTGAATGACGACGATGAAGTATCTTTTTTCTCGACAGATGGATATCTTTTGAAAGGCTTGTATAGGGAGCACGACGAATATTTTTTAGTTCATGAAATTAAATTCATTAAACAGCAGACTGAGCGAACATTTTATGAGAAAAAGTACTTACGTATAGCTGGTAAACCTATCTTTAATCATGCGGCTTTAAAACATAATACACAGGTTGTTCACCATACCATCGAAATTGTAAACGATCTCGTCGATCATCGGACCGATTACCAATCGGATGCCAGTAAACAAACTGAATTTGAGAAGTTTTTTGGGATTTGGTCCGAGTATCTTGAAAACGAAAAAGACTTGCTTGTCTCAGCTGCAAAAACCGTAGAATACTTAAACTATCGCTATAACACAGAAGATCATACGACAGAGTTTGAGTTGAAAGATACAACAATAGAAAGCTTAGGATTTACGAATGAAACAACCATTATCTTTGATCCCAAATTAGAAGACCCAAATAGTAAAAACAGAGCAAAAATAGTGGTTGTTGGGAAGTTCAAGGAAATTACTTACCAGGACGATTCAGTGTTTCTCATCGTTGAATCTCCAAAAAGAGTCAGAGGAATTCCCAATTCGGGGAAACTCGTAGAAGATTATCGTTTTAAACTTACTCTAATTGATAAACAAATGAGCGCTATTCGTGCTTTAAATAGCGATGAGGCCGTATGTAATGAGAATTTGCGCGATATCATCTTAGGTTTTGAAACCCCAAAATCAGTAGAGGGTTTTAATGACATTGATTTCTTTAATAAAAGATTAGATGGGAATCAGAAGGATTCTGTAAAAGTGGCCCTCAATACATCTTCTATTGCCGTAATACAGGGACCTCCTGGAACGGGGAAAACGACGGTAATTCGAGAATTTGTCAATCAGATCCTACATCGTAATAATGCCGATATCTCACAGGAGAAGTTTAAAATTCTCATTGTTTCTCAATCACATACCGCTGTTGATAATGTGTTGGAAGGGCTAGATTTTCAACAAGATATTAGCACAAAAGTAATTCGGATTGGACATGATGATAATATATTGCCGGCGATTCGAGATAAATTTAGTGTCTCAAACGTCAGGAGTTTATGGGCTATTGAAACCAAAGAAGCCTCTAACCGAAAGATGAATGAGCTGATCTCACAGCATGGAATTGATACGGATGAGCTAAATCGCTACGTTGAACTTCACTCCCAAACGCAACGTTCAGAGGAGGAAGAATTGCTGATACAGCAATTCGAAGCGAAATACCAGGATGAACCAGAAAAACAAAGGATTATACGTACCGCTACAATCCAACGTAACTGGATAGATCGTCTCGGAATTGCCAGCGATTCAGAATCACGGCTTATTGAAAATGCCACGATTGTTGCGGGAACCTGTACAGGCTTTAATTCGAATCCATCTACCCGAAATATGAACTTTGATTATGTCATTGTTGATGAAGGAGCAAAAGCAAGCGTACCAGAACTTCTTATACCGCTCCTTAAAGGCAGCCGGCTGATTTTAGTTGGAGATCATCAACAGCTTCCACCTATTTTAAATACAGAGGCTATCAAGCTAACTTCTGATGGAAAACAAGAAGATTTTGAGAGTGGTATATTCAAACGCCTGTACGATAGCTTTCCGAAATCGAACCGAATCCGCTTAACGACGCAATACCGGATGCACCGAACCATAGGTGATATGATTAGTAATGTCTTTTATGGTAATGAGATTCAAACTGGAATTCCCGATGAAGAACGAACCCATGAACTACAGTTTTATCAAGGAAAACAATTGATATGGGTGAGTACAAGTAGGGAATACAATCGAAGAGAACAAAAGCATAAGACGCAACAAAATACAAACTCATTTAAAAATGAAAAAGAAATTCAAATTATAAAAAAGATGCTTTGGGATATTGACGAAGAAGAGACGGCTAGTGGGTATGAAATCGCAGTAATTACGGGTTACAGCTATCAAAAATCTATTATTAGAGATTTTGTTGCGAGAGCGGACTTTAAAAACATCAAGAATATTGAGGTCAATACGGTAGATGCATATCAAGGAAAAGACAAAGACATTGTCATTTTTAGTACCGTCCGTAGTAACAAGGATAACGACATTGGATTTCAAAAGTCAGCACAAAGAATTAATGTGGCACTGTCCAGAGCACGAAGATTATTAATAATCGTTGGAGACAAAGATCATTTCATAGGAAATAGACTGCCAACAAATAAACTTCCTGAAATAGACCGATACATGTCACAAAAAGAAGGCTGTGAAATTATTGAATACAAGGAGCCAAGTGATGCGAGAAAATGAATACATTCTAGATTTGAAATCAAAAATCCCTCCCAATATTGAGGGTCTAATCTATTTAAAAACAATTACGATCGGCATTCCATACGTTCGTATGAAGTTAAATATAACTACTCGTCGGGAATATCTACTGCCTTTGGCGCAAGAAATGGTTCTACGTCTTCTTGAACAGAAATGGACGAACTATGATGAGATAAGTCAAGTCCTTGGCATAGATAAAGACTATTTGGACAAAATTCTTCTGGAGCTCGGCGTTGCTGATTACATTAGTCATATGGGGAAACTAATCTCCCTGACGGATGCCGGAAGAAAAGTTTTACTTGGATTAAAATCCATACGAATTGAACCGGATTTTATGGACAGTGTCTATTTCAATATGCTTACTGGAGAAATTGTAAAAGATGAAAGCATGATGAGATCCAAGATGAGGAATAGATCTAAATGTATGGTTTACCTAAATAATATTAAAGATTTAAATGGCGATTTTCTTACTACCTACGAACATGAAATCAGGGAGTTATATAATATAAGAATTAGGGATAATCGGGATAGATATATGGATGATGAAACTGTTGGTATGGACGAATTATACAGGGTCATTTCAATAGAAGATTTTGATCGCGTATACGAACAAATTCCAGTACATGTTTACTACTCCCGAGATACTGACAACCTCGCGTTTGAACTGATAAGCAGTGATAATAAAGATTTGTATCACACATGTTTAAGAGATCAAATGAAAAATCATCCTAAATCATGTGATGAAATGTATGATACATGGGAACATAAGCAACGAATAAAATCCAAAAACACCTTCAAGTGGTATCCTGAAGAAGCGTATGACATACAAACTTTAGAGAATAAGCGCTTTGAGTTTGTGACACACCTCCAAAGTTCAAGTGTAGACACGGATCAGATCTACAACAGCTATTTTACAGATCGACTTATGATTTACCAGGAGTATCAAGACATTCTACGATCTCTAACCCAAAAGAAACCTAGAGAGGTTACCATTATAACGGATAACCTGTACATGTTAGAAAAGAGTGAATATAGCCTGCTAGCCTTAATTGAAGCAATCTCTCAACATTCGGCGATCTATATTGGCCATGGGGATAGATCAAATTCTGTTGTCTCTAAAATAAAAGAAAAATCAAATATAAAAACTGTTTTCTCAAAGGAATTCCCTGATATAAGAGGCACCCGAATTATCGTAGATGGCGATTACATGCTTACAATCCAACACAAACCATTTCATCTAAGAGGGGAATGTTTTTTGCAGGAAATCGGCATTCTGACTTATAACAGCGCACATATCAATTTGATAAAAGATCTATTTCCTGACATTGCGCCCTCAAAGGAATAAAGCTTGAATATCCTCTATAAAAAACCTTCGTCTAATAAACGAAGGTTTTTTATTTTAAGGAGAATTTGTTTGTCTCCGTTGTCGTTTTAAAAAACGCCGCTACAGTGAAGTATCTTGCAGCTCACTGGTATCCATTAGAGCGACGCTATATGTCTGATCCGAATTGGATGGATAGGGCGGAGTTGAGGAATCAAAAAAGATAAGTGATATCAGTGTATACGCCGAAGTATGGAGTAGAAAAGAATGATAGTATAGATATGAACAGAAAGCTGCAGGTGAAGATTCGGAGGAGATTAGGCATGGGTTTTATGATTGCTCAACGCGCATACATCAAGCTGTATCTGATTACGATGGTTGAACAGCATAGGGGGTATGGCTACGAGATGCTGGTGGCGATGAAGCAGGAATTCAAACCTTACGGTTACGTACCACCCCAGAGTGAAATATATCGAGCATTACATGAATTGGTACAGCAGGGTGTATTGTATAGGACGAAAAAGCTGAAGGGTAATGATCCGAAGGTCGACTTTCAAGAAATCGTTCTTTATCATTTCACAAATGATGGTGCGGAGAAAGCAGAGTTGTATAAGAAACAGGTCAAAACGGATCTCGATCGGTGTCTGAATATGCTCCACAAAGCAGTGAACGATAATTATTCATAAGCTTTTACTGATGAAACCAAATAATAGGTATATATCGGAGAAGGAGGGAGATGCTATAACTATGACCATTTCTCCTCTCTCAATTAATTGGGTAACCGATCCTTAACTATAGGGGTCGGTTCTTCGTATACTTAAAATGATTTTCTTTTGCACGGTTTTCCTGGAGAGCTGCGTAGCAGCTGTTCGTCCGGAAGGATCACACTTCATAGCCGTCCCCAGCCGACAAAGTCCTTCGTCTGAAGCCGATGGACCAATAACCCGAGAGAACGGGACAGGAATACAACATCAAATAGCCATAGCCGATGAATATGGAAGCCTACATGCCTTTTAGGAGACATTATTTGATATGTTGGAACCCAATTTACTTGATCTATGAAAAAGACGCTCCAGTAAGGTTCTGGAGCGTCCTATTATCATTTAAATTACACGGCCCTTTCAAATTATTGGCGACCATGTTTTTTCTTTTTAGGTCCATTCTTAATTTGATTCGCTTCCTCTTGTTTTCGTGTTCTACGAGCTGTTTTTTTCTGGAATCTTTCTAGGTCTAGTGGACCATAATGTCGCTGATACCTTCGAAGAAGGGGAATTCGAAAAATTTCTACCAAAACTAGTGCAATGAGGATGACATAAGTCGCTTTGTGCATTCCAGGAGAAAGATATTTCACGCCCAGAAACAAGAATGTGAAATTTAATGCGCTGCTGAAGACATCACGTTTAGAAACCTTCTGCCGGAGATTTCTCTCACCCTTAGATAATTTGGAAGCAGTGACCAGAAACCCCCAAGCAGATAGAATTACTAGAAGTCCTAACAATCCGGTCTCATAGAGCCAGAAAAAGGAGTACCACAAACCCCCAAGTATCCAATATGGAACTATTGGAAGTCCATCTATCACTTGGTTATATGTAGTATGTCTAAACTCGGCGTACATCCGCAACCCACTTTCGATTGCTGGTACGGCCATGATCGGTATAAAAAAATACCTAACCCAATTCAGCTTCCATTTACTATCCCATGCCGGTATTTTAGAAAATTTATTCTGGATGCCAGCGATACCTTGATCGATATTTGCGTATTCAAAATCTCCAGGTTTAGGGTCGTTTGGATCTAGTCTTCTCATAATATTCCCCCAGTGTTATATGTATCTATTTCACTATTACGATGGAAACTAGCACTGGTTTCACTTAGAGGAATACAAACCTTAAGGTTGCGTACCGCCCCAGAATGAGAGCCACAAAATCAAGCTACTATTATTTGTGTTCTGCAGCGAAAAAAACTGAGATATTACGACGTTTAAAAAATCCAGAAGATGATATACTGGGATATAATGTATATGATCTAAAGGAGGATGAAGGTACGCGATGTTTACTTATATCCCCAATCAAGAGTACGTATTAACAAGCAAAGAGGCACTTCATTACTTAAATCAGTACCAACCTGTTTTTAAAAAGGAAATTACTTCATCGGAACTGAGTAGTTGGACCAGAAATTTTGAAGTAAATGCGATAAAGCTGAATGGAGAAGGTCGTTGGCGTTACCGCGAAGTTGATCTTAAAGATTTCGTTTATCGCTTCAAACACAACATCCTCCATAAGTTCAACGATTCTTACCGATCTAGAACATCTTGCAGTATTCCGGAAAATATCCTTCGAGATTTCTTCATTGAAAGAAGGCGCCTTCCAAGCAGCGACGTGCATCTTGGTTACGCTACATCCATATGCGTTATTTAATGACCCTGAACGGTCATATAATGATCTTTATCGAGCTGAAGGGGGAATCGTATTCAAAGATGCCCAAGTCACCTTCAGCATCAACTCAGTACGACTCAAAGAATCAGAACTAAAATTAAGACAACAAAGACTCCTATATCCTGTTTTGATGGCAGAAGTGATTAAGGAACTAGCTTCTGAGTATAGCCTTACAGATGGGATTAACATTAAAGATAAGATAATCAAAGCAGGATGGAAGCTCGTGGCTGATCGGATTACCAAAGAGGCTTATTTGAAAGAGATGGATAGTAGGAATGCTTCCTATCGCGAGTGGCCAGGGTTGAATGACCTTATTCATAACGAAATAAAACCTGTGATTTATGGTAAATGGAACGAGAGTATGATGCCGAAGAATTACTAATGTTAGGTTAATTTATTATAAAACCGTTAATCTAAATGATGGACGGTTTTTTTTGCTGTGAGAATTTACTTTGGGATAAACCGAACTAATCTAGGGAACATTCTTTTAAGATAGCATCCCTAATTTATGGTAAAATTACTCCGAACAAACAAAGGGGGAAATCAAATGTCTATTACCGCAAAAATAATAGAAGACATACGGGAAAAGGTAGTTCTATATGAAAGAAATTCAGGTTTTGCAGAAGCTAAAGCAAACGTAATATCTGGTTTGAAAGAACACAAACAAAATAAATCTATAAAATTCCAACTGAAAGAAGCAGAAACATATAAAGAGCAGTTTGAAAGAGAAGCTGAAAATAGTTACCGAGAAGCTCATCGTTTGTTTGAAAATTACAAAGACGATTTTGATTCTGAAGAATTAAAGGAAGCAAATGAGTTGATGGAAAGATTAAACTTAGGCGTTGGATTTATTGATCATGACAGAGATCAATAGGGAACTTTTTGTCATTTTGGTAGGGAACTTTATGTCATTTTACAAAAACATGGAATGATAAAACCGCACCATTACGCGGTTTTTTAAAGACTATTGCACAAAATCCGTATTTTGACTAAATGTCTTTACACCTGAATACGCCGATCTCAAAAGAAAATCCGTATTTTGACTAAATGTCTTTACACCTGAATACGCCGATCTCAAAAGATGAGTTTTCACATGTACATTGACACAAAGTTCCCTACCAAAATGACACAAAGTACCCTACTTTCAGGCATTTATGCCCTTTGTCTTTAATTAACGGAGCAAATTTGGAACTTGGTAGGCAATTTTATGATGTCATTCTCCAGTCTGGTAGGCAACTTTATGTCATTCTCCAGCCTAGTAGGCAACTTTATGTGTCATTCTCCAGTCTGGTGGGTAACTTTATGTCAATTTTCCAGCCTGGTAGGCAACTTTATGTCACTCCCTCCGGATTATTTATCCATGTTGTTTACAGCGCTTCTCATTTGATCATCTGTTAAGTGCGTATAAATCATTGTAGTTTGTATTGAAGAATGTCCTAATTGATTCTTTAATTTTGGGACATCATTATTCTCAATATGATAACGTGTGGCAAATGAATGCCTCAAAGAATGAACCGTCAAAGCCGGCTTTCCAAAGGCTGTTGCATATTTCTCAACAAGTTTTTCTATAGAACGTTGTGTTAAACGTCTATTTTTACCTTTGCGTCCTACAGGTGCTGCAATAAACAAAAATCTTTCATTTTTTTCTGGGGTATATTTTGTTTCCCTTATCTGCAGGTAATTCTCAATATCTAGGGATGCTTGGCTGCTAAAGTAAACATATTGCTCTTTTCCCCCTTTTCGGACTACTCTTACAGATGATTTCGTCAGATCTAAATCCTCAAGATTGATTCCGGAAACTTCTGATAATCTAAGTCCTGATCCTAAGATTAATGAAATTATTGCCGTATCTCGTTCACGATTAAACTGATGGTAATGCATGATACGTTTGTTTGTTTTGTTTAATTCGCCATAATCATATGCTACAAACACTCTAAAAGCTTCAAAATCATTTTCTCTCAGTATTTTTCCTTCCATACGATTCGCGATCGTTTCCTGACTTTCTTTTACTGCATTTAAGTCCATTTTAGCCATAACATTTCGTTGTATATAAGGCTTTAAATCAATTGTTTCGGCTTTATTCTGTAAGTAATCAAATAAGGACTTAAGAGAAGAAAGCTTACGGTTTATTGTTAGCTTATTATTCCCAAGTTGATACTCCAAAAAAGATAAAAAGCTTTCTGTTTCACGTATCGTTAATGTTTCTAGCGTGGATAATTCAATTTCTGTTCTTTTTTGGACTGTGGTAAAGTTCTCTGTAATTAGCCAATCAAAAAAGATTATATAATCGTGGCAGTAATTAAGAAGTGTTGAGGCAGAAAGCTTACGCTTCTTACTGAGGTGTCGCGCATAACGCGCACCGAGTTCCTGCTTTTTGAAGTAGACTCCGTCCTTGTCATGAATGATGCGAACAACAGAAAAACTACCCCGAGCAAGCTCCTCATAACGTGTAAAACACTGCTTTTGAAACGATCATATCCCTTCATTCGTTCAGAAGGAGCCAGCTTATCGCGATAACTCCATAACACCCAGCTACTCTTCGTAACTAACCAGTACTCAACCAACACCGTGCTTCGTGTTCACCTGAACCACACAAAGTCCAGCATGCAACAGATACGAGGAAACCAAAATCTCACGCATGTGATCGGAGATGCCTGGCGGGATGAGTACTCCTTCCTGAGCCAAAATCACTGCCTGCACTTCTGCCATTAACATGTCCAGAGGGCTGTCGTCTACCGCAATCATACCGGCATCCTCGGAACCAATAACCTGTGGACGGCGGTTAAATGTAACCATCATCTGGTCATTGTTGCTCTTGTTGTTTAAAAGCTGATAGAACTGGTTATTTGCGTGCATGCCCGGTGTAACTACTCATCCAGATCATATCATAACTCATGAAGTACAAAACTGTGAAAGATGCCATTGCGACCTTTCGGACGTACCGTCTCTCCATGAAGATAAGCGGCAAGTGTTCAATATTATCGTGAAGATGGAAACGACTGAACACCGTATTCAGACGAAAATCTGTTCAAATCCTCACTGTCAACATCGGAACCAATCTGTCTACCCAGAGGGTATCGATTATAAAACGCAATATGGTTCTCCAACCAAGGCTTTGTTCAGCTATTTCCACGTACAGCAACTTCTGCCTTTGAAACGAATTACGGAAATGGTTCATGCCCTGACTGGCTCCACCGTTAGTGAAGGCGTTCATCTTCAGCCAATGCGCTTTGTGGCCCGGTTGTCCACCGCTTTTCTTGCCGCTCTTGCCCCGGAGGCTTTTAGGATTCGGCTTCTGATAGCCGTCACTTGAAGGTGGTTTACTGCTATTGTTGCTGTTCTGACCAAGTTGACGTTCTAACTCGTGAACGCGATTTTCGAGCACTTCAATTCGCTTGGCTTGGACTGCGACTAATTCCGTTAGTTGCTGATTCTGGAGGAGGAGCGTTGAGATAAAGCTCGCAATCTCAGTATCCCCTTTGCTAATACGTAAAACCTGCTTTTGCGTAAGCTTCATAAGTCCCACACCCTCACAGAAAGTCTTCTATATGACTACTTCTCCGTGAGAACGCAATGACTACTTCTCCGTGAGAACGCAAAATCCTTTAAAATTTTTAAGAATAATTTTCTAGTGCTGAGTAGTTACGAAAATTCTCATTCTGGATGAAGCGACTGCGAATCTGGATTCCTATACCGAACGGTTGATTCAGAATGCGCTCCATGTCGTGGCAGAAGGGCGTACCACATTGGTTATCGCCCACCGTTTGTCGACGATCATGCATGCCGGACGGATTATCGTGATGCGTGCCGGGCGAATTGTTGAGATCGGATCACATAAGAAGCTGCTGGAGGAAAACGGCTATTATGCGGAGCTGTACAACCATTCGCAGGGTAAGAACCAAATGCGCATGCAAGCTTGAGCGAAGATGGGCGTAAAAATGTGCAAAGACGCTTCCAAACCCGCATAACCGACGGGCATGGAAGCGTCTTTTTTAACACATTACAATTTCATAAAATTCCGAGGTGGGAGTGGATCTTCCGTTACGTTCCGCCTCGGTTGCCTTTCTTGAAAGATAGGCTACCAGGTGATGGGCTCTTCGAGCGGAATGCCGTCTGTGCTCACCCATTGTTTTAAGCTGTGCTGCTGCGCTTGGATCACAATAAATTCCAAATGTTGTTCCTGCGAAGTATTTCGCAATGAACGAACGCCCTCAGGCGCAATGCGGATTGACGATCCTTCTTGTACCGGGAAGATATTCCCGTCCACTTGGAATTGTCCCTGACCGTGGATAATCAAGTACAGTTCTTCGTTTTCCTTATGTTTGTGCAGAAAGGGAAATTGACCTCCGGGAGGAAGGCTGTTGAGCGATACTTCCATACTGTTCAAATTTAGCGAATCCTTCAGAAATTGCTTGCCTTTATCCAATTGTCGGAAAGGTCCTGCTTCAAAAACGGAATAGCTTGCATTCTGATCTGCCATTGTTTCATATCACCTCATCATTTTATTTGTAACAGTATTAATTACTATTACATTTAAACATTAGCATTTTTTTTGTGCAATGTCAACTGAATACTATGCATTGATTTAGAAAGATTAAACTCATACAATAGACTAAGCAGCTAAGCTCGATAGAAGGTAGGGGGTGTCCTGATGGTAAACAGCAATCAGTTTTCCATCGCTATTCATATCTTATGTTTTCTTGCGTTCAACGCTTCCGGAAGAACGACCTCCGAATTGCTGGGAGTGAGTGTGAACACAAATCCGGCTGCTATTCGGCGGAATATGCGCAAGCTTACGCAGGCGGGCTTGATTCAATCCTCGCTGGGTGTCCATGCGAATATTACGTTGGCGAAGCCGGCAGAGCAGATCACGCTGCTGGATGTTTATCGTGCGGTAACGGACGGGCAGCAAGAAAAATTTTTCGCCGTCCATCGTTCCACATGTCCAACCTGTCCAGTTGGAAGCAAGATTCCCCGGATGCTGGACCAGGTCTACGGCAAAGTTCAGGTTGCGATGGAAAATGAACTTGCTGCAGTAACAATTGCTTCGCTGGCCGGACAATTTGATCAGAAAGAATAAATTTTTACCGCTTGCGCGGTGTACAACACTTCTTCATAGAGCCACTCATGTGTCCGCCCGGACATTGACAACGTTCGCTCCATCACCTTTCGGTACAATGGGATTGGGATACAAGTCCTTCTTGGACGAGAGCAGCCAGTCCGTCGATGGATTTCCGTAAATCCGTTTTACCGCATGCCAGATACACTTGCTGAGTGATCAGCTCGCTTAGCATTCGGCCTCCAATGCTTGCACCACATCGCGGAGCAGGGCAGGATTGAACCCAGGTTCGACCTCGATAACAGCTGTACCGATTCGGATGCAAAGGGGGCAAGCGGACGGTGTAGGCTTCGACTCA
>NZ_AWUK01000083.1 GCF_000499205.1 Paenibacillus sp. MAEPY2 | reverse complement strand
TAGGATGATTGTTGATCGGTCACTTGAACCGAACAAGCATTCATCCCTAAAAGGAATGTTCTAAATCGCAATTTTCGTTTCGATATCTAGTTTTCAAAGAACAAGCTAAATAGACGAAATTCTTTGGTGGAGCCAAGCGGGATCGAACCGCTGACCTCCTGCTTGCAAGGCAGGCGCTCTCCCAGCTGAGCTATGGCCCCTCAAATTCCATCAAAACTGAACAAATGGATAAGTAACTGTGTTTTTGCTTTTCATTTCATCCACACCGAAGTGATGGACCGAAACGAATCGCTGTCGCAGGTTCTGAGAACCTGCATATTTGAATGTTTCC
>NZ_AWUK01000082.1 GCF_000499205.1 Paenibacillus sp. MAEPY2 | reverse complement strand
CGCTCCGCTTGTTTTGGACTACGTCCAAAGCCAAAAGTCGCTCCATTTCGATCACTCGCTCATGCAGTTTTCACTATTTATTGAAACTTGTTTAACACAAGTTCAGCTAGGATGATTGTTGATCGGTTACTTGAACCGAACAAGCATTCATCCCTAAAAGGAATGTTCTAAATCGCAAAATTTCGTTTCGATATCTAGTTTTCAAAGAACAAGCTTGTAAAATCTTGTTGGTGGAGCCAAGCGGGATCGAACCGCTGACCTCCTGCTTGCAAGGCAGGCGCTCTCCCAGCTGAGCTATGGCCCCATATTAGATTTTAAGGTATACATGGTGGGCCCTGGTGGACTCGAACCACCGGCCTCACCCTTATCAGAGGTGCGCTCTAACCAACTGAGCTAAGGGCCCACATTATATATCATATTGAAACCCATAATGGGTTTACGCTTGGCGGCGTTCTACTCTCCCAGGACCCTGCGGTCCAAGTACCATCGACGCTGAAGGGCTTAACGGTCGTGTTCGGGATGGGAACGTGTGGAACCCCTTCGCTATCGCCACCAAACGTTTGAGAGTTTG
>NZ_AWUK01000081.1 GCF_000499205.1 Paenibacillus sp. MAEPY2 | reverse complement strand
AATTTATATAAGGGTGATAATGTCGAGGGACAAGTACATGGTCCCATTGAAGTCGCTATTTTAGCGGCTATTTTATTTTATCGGTACAAGTTCTTGTCCCGAGCCATGGACAAGAACTTGTACCGATTGCCGAAATGGACAAGAACATAGTCCGATTGCCGATTAGATGGATATCTAAATATCGATCACATGCACTTAAAGCTTCATTAAGTATCATAAAACATGAACATGTTCACATTGTTATGTGACAACTGACAAGGTGAGAGGTTAAAGACGGTTGCTCGGTATTAATAAGGCGACTTATCTGACTGAAAATAGCTGCTGAGGACAAGAACTTGTACCGATTACCGTGTTGGACAAGAACATGTTCCTATTGCCGATTAGGCGTGTATCTAATCGTCATCTTGCCTTCAATTCATTAAACTAAGGCAGGATAGTTCGTTTTAGTCATGAAGAATCGTATCCATAAATAGCGTGGGAAATTTTAGTGTGGACTAAAAAAATCAGATGATAAGAAAAGCTTACCCACCACTGCACTTACCTGTTGGTACAAGGTTCAATCGCGTAAGTACTATTGACGTAAACACTCTTTGTAAGATGTGAAGTACTGATATCCTATCTGTGCGAACTCGTTATAAAGGGTGTTATTTTCATTTTGCAGAAGGTTTATAATTAATCTAACACCAATAAGCAAGAAATTTTGAAGGAATTGAAATGGCCGATGTATGTAAAAAAATCATTTTATAGGAATAAATGAAGAATAAACATTTGAGAAAATATCCTTTTCCAGAAATGTTTTTCAATTATGTAACGTCTTTTAAGGTAATACAATTAAATTTGGAAGTGGGTTCTAAAGATGCGAAAAACAAGTGTTTTATTTTTGCTTGTTGTGTTTATGCTGGTAAGTGTCGCTTGTAATACAACGAGTGAAAAAATTGAGGGGAGTTCTGGTACCGAAAGAGCAATTCAAGGGAAAATCATAATTAATAAATTACCGATACGCACAACAATTCAGGAATACAAGCTTCATACTCAAAAGGATGTAATCCTTGAAGTTGAAGATTCTTCGAACACCACATAGTTTACTGATGCGATTAAGGATTCAAAAAATAAGCGGAATAGCTAATGTAGCTTCTCCAAATTATGAAGTGACCATTCAGAACGATGGTAATGAAATTTCGTGTTATTTATGGATCAATATTAACGACAAAACGAAGAAAAGTAATGCGATGTACATGAATAAAGATGATACGGACACTGGGTACAAAATATCAGTTGAAAAAACGGAGTCACTTATTAAATTAATTAATGAGATCGATAGGGGATGAAAACAGTAAACAACGATGCTGACAAAGGTACAAGTTCTTGTCCCATTCAAAGTCGCTATTATAGCGGCTTTTTTGTTTTATTTTTTTTATTATGAAATCTGAGACCGGGTTGTCGAGGAACAATAACTTGTACCGATCGCCGGAATGGACAAGAACATAGTCCTATTACCGATTAGGTGAATATCTAAAGTGGAAGTGGTGGGTCTCTTTTGAGTGACTAAAACGCTGAAGGCTGGATTATGATCAAAAGACCAGCTTCAATACTCGGAAGTATATCAACTGGAACTTTAATCCCATTTGAAATGGATATAACAAGCTCGTCAATAAGCACTTTAGCAAAGAAATGTAGAGGATGGCGAATGTGCTTTTGTATCAAAGAGTGAAAATATTATCTAGATCGTACTTTGTCCTGACTTGTACTTGTAGAGGGACAAGAACTTGAACCGATTACTGTATTGGACAAGAACATGGTCTTATTACCGATTAGGAATATAACTAATCGGTCTTTTCTTCGTTAAATCATTAAGCTAACGAAGGGTAGTTGAATGTCCGTAAAGGTATAAAAAAAGGATCGTAGCTTTTCTGCACCGATCCCTATTTTCAACCGTTAGTGAAAACAGAAGCATTTTCTAATTAAAAGTTGCATTTAGATGGCTTACAATTTTTTGAGCATCATATTTTACCCAACCCAATAAGGCTGAACCCCTAGAACTTTGCCAAGGTAGCCCGACAAAATACAATCCAGCAACCTGGGAAACACCTTCAGTATGTTGAATTTGGCCATGCAAATTAAATGCGTCATGTATATCAATCCATTGGTCATCTCGCCTGAATCCAGTAGCCCAAATTATATTATTCACCTTGATCTGAGTCCCATCCTCAAATGTAATATAGTTGCCACTAGCGTTCAGTGCCCGAGGAGCAACACATACTTCTCCGCTTTTAATTAGTCGTTTCAGATCATATCCATATACTTGCTCAGTCTGGTTTTTTAACCATCTACCAACTGGACTCTGAGTCTTAGCACGGAGAAACCCGAGTTTTTCAAAGTACCAGAAGATGCTTCGATTCATAATGTACAAAGGCTTAAACGCAATCTCCCGTGCTATGGATATGTATATTGAGTTGTTTCTATTTTGATCTTTTGCCAGCTCCACTGCTATTTGAGCACCAGAGTTTCCTCCACCAACAACCACCGTGTTTCCAGGTCTTAACTGTTCCGGATTTAAGTATTCTGAAGAATGCAACTGGATAATTTCATCTGAAAAGGACTTGTAAAAGGGCGGGATATTGGGGACTTGGAAAGGGCCTGTTGCAACGATAATTTTACGCGCCTCCATTATACCACCATTGGATGATTCTACTATGAAGTGTTTATCCTTCTTACGAAGTCGTTTAATTAAACATTTCAACATGATGGGTAACTCCATGTGATTTGCATATGATTCAAGATAACTTGCAATCTCATCTTTACTCGGTAGACCATTTTGATCCCCATTCAACAACATTCCTGGTAATCCATCATACATGCGAGGTGTGAAGAGATGGAGTGATTCGTATCGGCGACGCCAAGAATCGCCTATTGATGGTGCAGAGTCCAAAATCATAAAGTTTAAACCCGTTTGTTTTAAGTAATACCCTGTGGCTAATCCGGCTTGTCCTGCACCAATAACTAACACATCGTACATAGTTATCCTCCTTCAATTGAGTAATCAACTTCAATCAAATTTTCGTTTGATTGAATAATTATAATATGGTAAGGTAACAATAATCAAATACAACTTTGATTGACTGGAGGGTATATTTATGAAGGACAGTTGTGAAATTTACTGTTATGACGAGCCTAAAGTTCGTAAAGTACAAAAGGCATTAGAACAGCAAGATATAAAGGGCATGGCCAAGATGTTTAAAGTTCTGGCCGATGAAACTCGAATGAAGATCGCGTTTGCTTTATGTGAAGAGGACGAGCTTTGTGTTTGTGACGTGGCCAATATTACAGGGTCCTCACTTGCAACTGCATCTCACCATTTGCGATCACTAAAACAGCTTGGAGTAGCTAAATACAGGAAAGAAGGAAAGTTGGCGTTTTATTCACTGGAAGATGAATACATGCGCCAATTAGTTCATTTAGCTTCAACACATAGCAAGGAGTCGATGTTGCATGCAACAACATGAAGAAGAAAACAGTAATAAAGAGGTCTATCGTGTACAAGGGTT
>NZ_AWUK01000080.1 GCF_000499205.1 Paenibacillus sp. MAEPY2 | reverse complement strand
AGACGGAGATTAATGATCTGTTACTCAGTGCGCTGTACCTTGCAGTGCGGAAGCTGACGGGTGAGCTGAAGCTGAAAGTGAACTTGGAAGGCCATGGACGGGAGGATGTGCTGGAAGGTATCGATCTCAGTCGCACCGTGGGCTGGTTTACGACGCTGTACCCGGTTCTGTTGGAGGGAGAAGCGGAGGACGAACTTTCGACCACCATCAAACGAGTGAAAGAAGGATTGCGCAAGGTACCGCATAAGGGCTTCAGCTATGGAGCGCTGAAATATGTGGCCCGGATGCCGGAGTTACAGGCGGAGAAGAAGGCTCCAATTCTATTTAACTATTTGGGAGAGATCGGAGCATCTGCAAATTCCGGATGGGTTCATGCTTCGCATTTTAAACCAGGAGAAAGCATGGGCGATCATGTTGCCCGCACTAATCCGATTGAGCTGAATGCAGCCATCTATAACGGAAGCCTGACCCTAAGCACAACCTATACCAAGGCTGCGTTTTCAGAAGAAATGATTCTTAATTTAAACCAAAATTATATCGAGGCGCTTGAACAGGTGGTTCAGCACTGTGTCAACAAAGAACATGCAGAGAAGACATCTTCCGACTATGGATTTAGTGATTTGTCATTAGAGGATCTTGAAGATTTATTAAGCGAGTATGAGCTGATTGAGGATTAATATCTGTCTATTCCATCGCATTATAACCCAGCTTAGGTACGATCCAATAAGGAGATGATATCGGTCCATGAAGGCAAAAGTCGAGAAAATTTACCCATTATCCCCGATGCAAAAAGGAATGCTGTTTCATGCGCTTGAACATCCGTCCGAAGATGCCTATTTTGAACAAACGTTACTCGATATACGCGGGGAGATTCATCCCGAAATTCTGGAGCAAAGCTTCAATCAGTTGCTTGAACGACATGAAATATTGAGAGCGTCTGTTCATACCAAGTTGGAGGAACCCGTTCATGTTGTACTTGCGAAACGGAGCATCGGGTTTACCTTTCAAGATCTGCGAGGCAGGTCGGACGATGAAATTGCTGCCTTGATGCAAGATTTTATGGTGAAGGATCGTGCAAAAGGATTTAATTTGTCCAAGGATGGCCTGCTTCGAATTGCTTTGATTTGTACCGGTGAACAGCACTTCCAGATGATTTGGACGTTTCACCATATGATACTGGACGGCTGGAGCATGGGCATTCTCTTCAACGAATTACTGGATATATATGCTGACAGATCCAATGGCCTACAATCTGAGATGGCAGATACCCGGCCTTATAGCAATTATATGAAGTGGCTCCAGCAGCAGGACCAGGAAAAGGGGCTTGGTTACTGGGATCATTATCTGTCCGGATACAGTGAGAAGACTGGGCTGCCTGCAACAAACCGACCTACAAGTGACATGCCGTTTTCCAGAAACGAGAAGAAAATCGAGTTTTCTCAAGCTCTCACTACAAAAATGAAAGAGATGGCGCAGAAACATGCCGTGACACCCCACACCGTCATTCAAGCGATGTGGGGGTTTCTGCTCGCCAAATATAATGATAACGAAGATGCTGTCTTTGGGACCGTTGTATCTGGGAGGGATGCAGCTGTTGATGGCATTGAGAATATGGTTGGTTTGTTTATCAATACCATTCCTACACGGGTCACCTTTTCCGGAGAGCAATCATTTGTAGAGCTTATGAAAAAGATTCAATCGGACGCACTGAGCAGTCAGGCGTATCAATATTTAAGTCTGGCCGAAGTGCAGGCCCGCACTGAACTGAAGCATGATCTGCTTGATCATGTCGTTGTGTTTGAGAATTATGCTCTGGATACGAGGAAGATGGCGGAGAGATCCAATCTGGGTTTTGAAATCAACGAGATCACTGGAGAGGAACGAACTAACTATCCGTTTACGATGGCTGCTGGACTTGGGGAGAAATTGACGCTGCTGCTCATTTATGATGAACATGTTTATGAGTCGGCTCTGATGGATCAGATTGAGAAGCATATGAAAGCGATTGTCCATCAAATTACATCAGATGAGAGTATCCAGATCCAGGACATTACGCTGGTTGGAGACGATGAAATTCCGATGCTTGAGAGGGTTTCAAATGGGGCTGTGACGGATTATCCCAAATGGAAAACCATTCCTCAGCTTTTTGATGAACAAGTCCAGAAGACACCACATGCCACCGCCCTTATCATGGATGAAGCCCATATCACCTACCGTGAATTGCAGGAAAAAGCGGAGCAAATGGCATCCCGGTTGTATCAATTTGGGCTACCTGAACATGCGGTGGTAGGAATGCTGGCAGACCGATCGGTAGATATGATCGCGAGCATACTTGGGATTCTGAAAGCAGGGGCAGCTTATCTTCCCATGGACCCGAGCTGGCCGGAAGAAAGAATAAGTCATATGCTTCAGGACAGCAGGGCTGCGATGCTCCTGACTTCGCCAGAATGGATCAGCCAGGCACCGCCTGATTTTCCGTGGTTACCGCTGAATGCCGACTACATGGATCCTATGGCTGCGGTCATGGAAATGGCAGCTGCCACACAGGTAATGGAAGTGAAGCCCGACAAGGAGAGCCGCATGGATGATCTGGCATACATGATCTATACGTCTGGCTCCACCGGATTGCCCAAAGGCGTAATGATCTCTCATGCAAATGTCATTCGGGTTGTATGTGAGACGGACTACATCGATATTTGCCCGGAAGATCGGATATTGCAGCTTTCCAATTATGCGTTTGACGGATCGGTTTTTGATATTTTTGGCGCACTTTTGAACGGAGCCAGTCTGGTTCTGCTCAAACAGGATACGGTTCTGGACACCCAAGCGCTCGCTGAGGTTATCGTGCATGAGAAGGTCACGGTTTCTTTCATGACGACCGCACTGTTTAACCTGCTTGTTGATCGTGAGCCGGAGTGTCTTCGCGGCTTCCGCAAAGTTTTGTTTGGGGGCGAGCGGGCATCCGTAGCCCAGGCCAGGAAAGGACTGGACATTCTCGGCCCGGACCGACTGATTCACGTATACGGACCAACAGAAAGTACGGTATTTGCTACAGCTTATCCCATCCGTTCCATCGATACAGGGGTCACCAACCTTCCCATCGGAAAACCGATTGCCAATACCTCTGTCTGGGTGATGGACCGGTACCATAATCCCGTTCCAGCTGGTATTCCGGGTGAATTATGCATTTCCGGAGATGGTTTGAGTCTGGGGTATTTGAATAACAAGGAACTAACCGATTCTCGATTCGTTCCACATCCCTTGCTTGAGGGAACACGGATGTATCGAACAGGGGACCGGGTACGCCGGCTCCAAAACGGAGATATTGAGTTTCTCGAACGCTTGGACCACCAGGTTAAATTGCGCGGTTACCGCATTGAGCTGGGCGAGATTGAGCATGTTCTGCTGGAGCATGAAGGGATTCGCGAAGGGATCGTAGTGACGAGAAAAGATGCAGCCGATCAGGACATATTGATTGCCTATCTAAAGGCTGATCCAGAGTTAACGTCTGCCGGGATTCGTACGTATGTATCGGAGCGCCTGCCGGACTACATGGTCCCTTCTTATTTTATCCTGCTCGATGAGCTTCCCTTAACTGGAAATGGGAAGATTGACCGCAGGGCGCTGCCTGAGCCGGCAGATTGCATGGATCACTTGAAGCATGACCAATATGAAGCACCAAGTACGGTGCTGGAAAATCGCATTTGCACGATATGGAAAGAAATTTTGGGAGTGCCCATTGCGGGGGTTCATGATCACTTCTTTGAGTCCGGCGGTCATTCACTTAAAGCGACAGCACTGGCATCACGAATTCACAAAGAGATTCAGGTGATGGTGCCGATTCGACAGCTTTTCCTTGCTCCAACCATCCGAGGGATTGCCAATTACATTGAATCTGCTGCCAAAGAGGACTTTCTTTCCATCCAGCCGGCCGAATCAAAGCTCTATTATGCACTCTCTTCTGCTCAGCGCAGACTTCATATGCTTCATCAGATTTCGGATACCGGAACTTCATATAATATGCCTGCAGTGATGAAGGTATCTGGCAGACTAGACGTAATGCGATTTGAAGAGGCATTCCGGCAATTGGTGCAGAGACATGAGTCATTCAGGACGTCCTTTGTCATTGTGGATGGCGAACCCGTCCAACGAATTCATTCAGATGTTCCGTTTGCTGTTGAACATATTGAACGGGGAAGCCGATCTCTGGAAGAAACGCTTTCCGATCGAATTCGCCCATTCGAGCTGGACAAGGCCCCGTTAATGCGGATCGAACTCATGAAGATCAGTGAACAGGAACATGTAGTGGTGATGGACATGCATCACATTATCGCAGATGGTGTGTCAACGGGGGTGCTTGTTCAGGAGTTCCATGAATTGTATGAGGGGAAAACTCTGCCTGAGCTGAAGTTACAGTACAAGGATTATTCGGAGTGGCAAAAGGATTGGTTTAACAGTGAAGGACTCAAGACACAGGAAACCTACTGGCTAAATCGATTCGAGGGAGAAATTCCGGTCCTTCAATTGCCGACAGACTGGCCAAGGCCGCAAGTTTATTCTTTTAAAGGAAATCGGGTGCAATTTTCATGTGACGAACAGCTTACACGCGAACTGCATCAATTGGCCAGAGATCATGAAGCGACATTATATATGGTACTGCTGGCTGCTTATACAACTTTACTTTCCAGATATTCAGGACAAGATGACATTGTTGTGGGATCTCCGATTGCGGGGCGCAAACACGCAGATCTCCAGCAGGTGATCGGTATGTTTGTTAATACACTTGCTATGCGGAATTATCCTGTAGCAAAACGGTCCTTTAGTGAGTTCCTTGGAGAAGTGAAGGAAAATGCATTACAGGCTTATGAAAATCAGGATTATCCGCTTGATGAGCTCATCAACAAGCTTCATGTCTCAAGAGACAGAAGCAGAAACGCGTTGGTGGATACGATGTTTGTGCTGCAAAATCTGGAGCTTGAGCGTACATCCGGACAACAATGGGGTGATTTACACGTTGAGCCTTATGAGACGGAGCTGCCTATTGCCAAATTTGATCTGACCCTTGCTGCGGTCGAACAGAATGGCCGCCTTGAGTTTGAACTGGAATATTGCAGTGACCTGTTCTCCCTTCAAACGGTTGAAAACATGAGCCAACACTTTATTCAATTATTAAAAGGGGTATTAAGCAATCCCCACGGCAAGCTGGGTGAGTATGAAGTTGTATCTGAGGAAGAGAAGCAGATACTACAGCATGTTTATAATGATAACGCCCGCTCTTATCCGCTGCACCAGCGGGTATACGATTGGATTGCGCAATATGCTGTACGGACACCTGATCAGGTTGCGGTTGTCCATGACGGCAGAAGCATGACCTATCATGAACTGAATGAAGCGGCGATTTTCCTTGCAGACCGCCTGCGTCAGCGTGGTGTAACCAGAGAAACGGTCGTTGGTATTATGATGGATCGGTCTGTAGAAATGATTGCGGGCATTCTCGGAATTATGAAATCGGGAGGGGCATATTTACCACTGGACCCATCAACTCCGGTTGAGCGAATCCGTTACATGCTTCGGGATAGCGGAGCAAGACTGGTTGTGACCCAGAGCCATTGGACGGAGCAGCTCCGGGCTGCTGATTCCGAATGTGTGCCATTCATTCTGGATGAGGCAGCATTGAAGGATTGGAATGCTGCAGCATCGCTTCAAATTCCGTCTGTGGCTGATTCGGCAGCGATGACAGCAAGTCCTGACGATTTGGCATATATTATCTACACATCAGGCTCCACGGGTCAGCCAAAGGGGGTACAGGTTGAGCAAAGCGCCTTGACCAACTTCTGTTGTGGATATATAGATGCTTTACAGTTAACAGAGAAAGACCGGGTTGCAAACTATCTTCAAATGACCTTTGACGCTTCTATAAGTGAAATTTTCCCGGCATTGATGTCAGGGGCGACGCTTCATATCATTCCGGCCGATCGGAGACTGGATCTTTCGAGGCTGGATGAGTACGTAAAGGAGCATGGAATAACGGTTGCAACGCTATCTTCCAAGGTATGTGAATCCTTTATTGAATTGCCGAACTCGTCGTTGCGTTTGCTTGTCTCGGGGGGAGAACAGCTCAAACTTCATGCCCTTCCGAATTACAGGCTGATCAACGCTTACGGGCCGACGGAAAATACGGTGGTTACCACTCTGCATGAAGTCCATTCCTTAGAGGCTGTCATTCCTATAGGCAAGCCTTTTACTAATACAAGGGTTTTCATTTTAAATGACTGTCTTCAGTTCTGTCCAACAGGCGTGACGGGAGAGATGTACATCGCGGGTCAAAGTCTGGCAAGAGGTTATTTGAATAACCCAGAACTGACAGCCGAAAAATTTGTGGACAACCCGCATGAACCTGGCGGCAAAATGTACCGGACAGGTGATCTGGTGCGCTGGCTGCCTGGTGGTAACCTGCAATTTATGGGGCGTACCGATCAACAGGTGAAAATCCGTGGCTATCGGATTGAGCTTGGCGAGATCGAGCAGCAACTGCTGAAACATCCGGCCATCCGGGAAGCAGCGGTTCTGGCTCATCAGGACCCGCAGGGAAATGGGGCGTTATGCGCCTATGTTGTATCCGAAGGCGAGGCAGTGTGGACAGCCGCTACCGTTCGGGACTGGCTGGAAGCGGAATTGCCGGATTATATGATCCCCGCATATGTCGTGCAGCTGGAGCAGCTGCCGCTGACGTCCCATGGCAAGCTGGACCGCAAGGCGCTGCCGGAGCCGGATCACCATCTGCCTGCCGGACCGGAGACGGAAGCACCGCGCAACGAGGTGGAGCGCATACTGGTGGACGTGTGGCGTGACGTGCTAAACATGGAGGAGCTGGGTATCAATCACCAGTTCTTTGT
>NZ_AWUK01000079.1 GCF_000499205.1 Paenibacillus sp. MAEPY2 | reverse complement strand
GGTACAGAAAAGTTGAAATTCGTTGTGGAGAAAAATGGGAATACCTACCTGTGGTCTCGATCTTATATCTCCGTTCCAGGACTCGGACAGGTGGCTTTCTCAGAATATAATGCGGAGAAGCTCAAAGCCAATACATTACCCAAGGAGATTAACGCTGCATGGGCAAAGCGTGATGGTAAAAAATATTATCTGGTGAATGCGAAATACACATCAATGCTTTATCTTAATGCTACATCGATCCTGCCTATTCAGTTGAATAAAGAGAATCCAGGGTATATGTCCAATAACAAGATTACTGGAGCGAACGCAGCGGCCAATCTCTTGCAAATTCCGGGTACTGCTGGACGTGATACGATGGACATTCATTTCTCCAAAAAGAACGGAGGAGAGTATCTTACATTTTCAGGTTATGTATTCGCCAGTGAGGAAATGGTGAAACCAATCTATTCGGGTAAACGATCCGCAACAATCATTCAAGCAGATGGCTATGCCAAATGGTTTTCGGTACCCGCTACTGCGAAAGGAAAAGTCATGACAGTGAAGTTACCTGCAAATGGAGCCTTTGCTATCTATGATCAGAACGGAATTTGTATTAATCACAGCGTGGTCAGCGGTAAGAATGTTGTTGTTTTACCAGAGAACGGTCGTATTGTGTTTGCAGGTGAGGTTGGTTCCCAATTTGAAATTTCATTAAAAAAGTAAAATGAATAGCGTTTCAAACGTCTGTACAACAAACGAACTCAACAGGAGAACACCATCATGATGAAAAAAATATTAATCATTTTGCTTAAAATATTTGGTGCGATCGTTATTGCTTTTGCATTATTTATCGCCACCGTTTTTATTGTTAATGTATTTAGCAACAAATCAGAGGAAGGTAAAATAAAACCCTATGGTCAGTTTGTAGCGGTTGACGGGAAAAACATGAACGTGTTGATTCAAGGAAAAGGCGAAGAAACGGTCGTATTACTTCCTGGATACGGAACACCAGCTCCAGCCCTTGATTTCAAACCACTCATTGATGAGTTATCACCATTTTACAAAGTTGTTGTCATTGAGCCTTTTGGTTATGGATTAAGTGACGTAACTGAAAAAGAGCGTACCACGGAAAATATGGTTAGTGAAATTCATGAAGCGTTACAGCAGCTTAATATTCATCGTTACACGCTCATGGGTCACTCCATTTCAGGAATTTACGGACTGGACTATGTGAACAAATATCCAAACGAAGTAAGTGCCTTTGTCGGGATTGATAGCAGCGTTCCAACGCAGGGAGGTAATGATGATCCATTTCCAACTGAAACGTACAAGCTGCTTAAAAAATCCGGATTCTACCGGTTGTTAATGAAACTGGCCCCTGATCAACTGATTGCACCCGATGTTGATGATGAAACCAGAGAGCAAATTAGAATCCTTTCACTCAAAAATACGTTTAATCCGAACAACCTGAATGAAGGTGAAAACTTTGGTCCTAATTTCAAAGCAACGGAGAACTTGTCCTTCCCCAAAAATCTTCCTGTGATTTTCTTTTTACAAGCGAATGATACCGAAACGGAAGGATGGATACCTTTGCATGAAGAGCAAGTTAAAAATTCAGTACATGGTAAAGTGATGACATTTGAAGGAGGACATTACTTACACCATACCCGATCCAAAGAAATAGCCGAAAACTTCAGGAAGTTTATGAATGAAGTAAAATAAACTTGGTACCTTTCAGAATTGATTTCAGAAAGAACGAAACGCCCGTCCCCCAGTAGAACACTGGGGAACGGGCGTATTTTACATATTCATTATTATTTATCTGTTAACGAAATTTCGAACCTTGAACCTGCTTCACCAGCAAATACAATCGTGCCATTCACGGGCAATGCAACTTCATTCTCACCACTGACCACGGTATGATTCGTACTGATACCAGCCTGGTCATATACAGTGAAAGCACCTTTCGAAGGCATCTTCACCGTCATCACTTTACCTGCGGCTGTCGCGGGTACCGAATACCATGTCGCATAACTATTCGTTTGAATCGTTGTCTCCGATTGTTTTCCCGAAAAGAGTGGTCTCACAAGTTCTTGACTGACGTAGATCTTTCCTCCTGCTGCCACGTATTCCACGCCGTTTTTCTTGAAGAACTCATACTCCATCGTATCTCGTCCAGCCAAGCCTGGAATTTGCAGTTGGTTCACGGCCAGGTTTGCATCAATAATTTTATTGGTATACACATAACCGGGTACCTCATTAAACAGATGAATGGGGATGATCGGCGTTGCACTGTCATATACCGTTGAGGTGTATTTCTCATTCACCAGATAATAAATGTTGCCTTCGCGCTGCTTCCAAGCGGCTGTTACATCTTCGGGTAATGTATTGGGTTCAAGCTTTTCTGCCTTATACTCCGAGGAGGCGATCTGTCCAAGCCCAGGCACAGACTGATACGAGCGAGACCACAGGTATGTATTCCCATTATCCTCTTGGGCAAATTTCAACTTTTCTGTACC
>NZ_AWUK01000078.1 GCF_000499205.1 Paenibacillus sp. MAEPY2 | reverse complement strand
AGCCGCTAAAATAGCGACTTCAATGGGTCTATGTTCTTGTCCCTCGACAACAATTGAACTTAAAGTTTATTGCATAAAAAAATTTAAATCCATTTTATTAACCGCTTTCTTCAAATCATCATCTGATAAATGTGTATATATCATCGTTGTCTGTACTGATGAATGACCTAGTTGATCTTTCAGTTTTGGAACATCATTGTTAGCCTTATGATATCGAGTTGCAAATGAATGTCTCAATGCATGCACATTTAAAGATGGTTTACCATAAAGATTAGCATATTTTTGAACTAACTTTTCTATGGCTCTTTGAGTAAGTCTTCGTGTGCCTCCTTTTCTTCCTACAGGAGCAGCTATAAATAAGGCTATCTCTTTTGAGCTGGGTTTATACTTTTGATCTCTAATTTTTATATATTCTTTGATGTCATATAATGCAAGATCACTAAAGTAAACATACTGCTCCTTACCGCCTTTACGGACTACTCGTAGTAAATTTTCAGTCAAGTCTACATCTTCAATATTAGCGCCAACCACTTCGGACAGTCTCAATCCAGATCCCAGAATCAAAGAAGCGATGGCTGTATCACGCTCACGATTAAATAAAAAATAGTTATATAATCTCTTATTTCCTTTAATCAATTCACCATAATCATTTGCAATAAATTGTCTGAATAGATTGAACTCCTCATGCTTCAGAATCTTACCACTGATTTTTTGTGCACTCGACTGAGCTGTGCTTAAAACAGGATTTAATTCTAACTTGGCCATCAGATTACGCTTAATATAAGGAGCTAATTCAGAAGTTTCAGCTTTATTCTGTAAGTAATTAAACAATGATTTAAGTGCAGCCAATTTTCTGTTCACAGTACTTTTAGAGTTCCCTAGTTGATTCTCCAAAAAGAAAAGAAAATTTTCCCCATCACGTATAGTCAATGATTCCAGTGTACTTAACTCAACTTCTTTACGACTACATTTAACAAGCCCCTCAGAAATTAGCCAGTCAAAAAAAATTATATAATCATGGCAATAGTTGAGCATGGTGGTTGGTGATAATTTTCTTTTTCTGCTATCTATATACTCTGTAACATACCAGGGCAAATCATCAAGTTTTTCTTCAATACGTTCTAAATATTTAATTTTTGTTTGCTTTTCCATGGGATTCTCCTTTTTTCTAAAGGATACTTTGTACATATTATAATTCAATATTTTTATTCGTCAAATTATTATTTTACGTAATTATATGAGATTATTTGATATCGTTCTTACCATACCATATATATCCATACCAGCAGCCGGGTTGGTTTGGGAAGATAATCAAGGATAAATTTAACATCAAATTAAACATTATTTCCGGCGGGGAGCAAAATTCCGGTATATTTGGCGCAGCGACAGCAGTAGAAGTACCACCCATGGATGCATGAAAAGTCACTAGGATAGAGTACGTTTTTACCTTTCTTTAGAGTGAGAATAAAGCCTTCATCATCAAACATAACTGCAAATGCGTTTCCCCTCGTACCTTCACATTTCATACCAAAATAAGTCTCTAAAAACTCGCGAGCAGCAGGAACATCAGTAACTGTTAGGTTCAGATGATTTAATTTCATAATTACACCCTTTCCTACATATTTTGTACGTCCTCCGTAGAGCTTTATCTTCAATCCAAATAATACCACATAATGGATCCGTTCTGTAGCGACAACACCGGCACTGCGAAGTTTCTGCAAATGTTGAGATACGGTTGATTGGGGTAGATCAAGACATTCCTGCACATACTCAAGAATTTTGTCCAGAAAAAGCTTTAATTACTCTTGAGAGTTAGTTTAATTTTTAAATGCTAACAGCCTTCTCCCGATACTCGGTGAACCTCTAAGTGTTATTGAGGTTTTAACTACATATGCTTATTATTTAGATGATCATCTAATCGGAATATGTTCTTGTCCTTGTCCATTTCGGCAATCGGTACAAGTTCTTGTCCTTACCTTGAGACAAGAACTTGTACCGATAACATAAAAAAGCCGCTAAAATAGCGACTTCAATGGGAATATGTTCTTGTCCCTCGCCATCTGCGGTCTGCTGCCACAATGTGTGCATAGCGAGAGGTTTGAGGATCTCTTTTCATTTTTTCATTTAATTACCATTAGAACTGCTGAATGTAGTCAGAATATTTCCATAATAAATTTCCCACTACAGTTATTCGTAATTTCTGATTCAGGTGCTACAATTATTTGGGTTATGTTTTGACAGCTACATGCTCTTGAATTTCCGGGGTATACTGGAAAAATGTACGAACCATCATTATAGAATATATGAACTAAAAGTGAGGTTGTATTCTTTTGATCATTATATATGGTTATTGATGCATGTAGTTCTTTGTTATTTATAGAGGACCAGATCGTAAGGTTCTCTAATCCCGTCTTTGGATCAAAAAATATTTCTCCACTTAATGAGATTTTAGCCCCTCCATTCGCTTTCTTTACTGGGTTATCATTTTTTTCTTATTTCTCATAGACAATTGTCTTAAACATTCCACCAATTGGTTTAGTGAAGTTATTGGATATATGATGTGGCATATGGCAATGGAAGGGCCATGTTCCTGGGTTATTCGCGCAAAAGAGTAAGTCGTATGTCGTTCCACTCGAAACTTCTATCGTATTTCGAAGTAATCTGGCGGAACTTGAGATTTCATTACCGTCTGCAGCTGTGAGAAGAAATTGATGTCCATGAAGATGAATGGGATGTGCATTCATTCCTATGTTCCCAAGACGAATACGAATGTTTTCGCCATATTTAACTGGTAAAGAATTAGAATATGGAAAACAACGCCCATTCATTGTGAAAAAATTAAAACTGTCCGTTAAGGGGTCTAAATCGTAATCTCCTTTCCTCAATTCACCCTTAGGCAGGCCTTGAAGATGAAATTCCTGAAGCATGATGAAGTAATCTCTATGAATATAGTCATTACATCCCGATTCTATTATAAATCCACCCCCTAGTCCCATTAATTCTTGAGTAACTGTATTGTGATGAGTATGATACATATGCGTTCCCGGTGCATTCATAATCTGAAAACAATAATCAAAGTATTCACCTGGTCTAATTTTGGGTGTTGGTTCAACTTCAGGAACACCGTCCATAGAGTTGGGGATATCCAGGCCATGCCAATGGACACTGGTTGCCTCCGGTAGATGGTTTATAACCCTGATCTTAACCCAATCGCCTTGTTTAACTCGTATAGTTGGACCCGGAATGAAACCGTTATACCCCCAGCCCTTCATTTTTATTCCAGGCAATAGTTCTCTCGTTACAGGCTCCGCAACTAACACAAAGCACTTCATTCCCTCTTCGACGGTAAAGGGAAGATCCGGGATATCCGGTGTGATAACCATAGTACTCCTCCATCCCAAATGGAATTGTTTACAATGGAGGATATATATGAAATTCGAGGCTTGTGCTATTACTTTATTTCCATAGCCGAATACTATGTCTAAGATGAACCTTAGTTTATATCAAATGCTTGCTCGCTAGTACATCCAAGGACATTTATGATTTTCAGCCTAGGTTGTTGTTCTCCGATATAGTTATTTCTGTGTTGTGTCGCAGGAGCCTAAACGATATCCCCTAAGTGACTTCTTCTTCACTTTTCAAGTCCAAACAAGAAAAGCGTGCAACAATCGGAATTCTGCCCTATCCCCCAGTTCTTACTAACAACTCTTGCTATCATATGGTCACTATAAATCAATTGAATAATATTTTTGTTTTTATTTGACGGCTCATTTTGCTGGATTGCTACCCAGTCCATATTCCCTATCATAGGCATCAAATATTTCACGAGCAATGGGTGCTGCGCTACTTGATCCATACCCCCCTTCAGGTACAACCACGGCTACTGCCAGTTTTGGATTCTTACGAGGTGCAAAGGCGATAAATACGCCGTTCTCAACATTAATCGATTGACCATTTATATAAATAGTCTGTTGAGAGGTGCCTGTCTTTCTCGCGAAATCATAGGGAAACCCACTGAACGCGGCATCTACATTGGTAGACATTCCACGTTGAATGGTGCGCCAGTATCTGTCATCATAATTTGCTGTATTTAGTGTTTTTGGTTTAATTTTTTTAACGACATTACCTTCAGAGTCACGTATTTCTTTTACCAGGTGTGGTTCAAGACGTTGTCCTTTATTCGCTAACATCACGGTATACTGTGCGAGCTGCATTGTTGTATATTTGCCTTGTTGTCCAAATGAAGCAAAAGCCAAGCCTGTGAGTGCAGATTGATTTTCTTGGTTATATTCAATTCTGCCTCTAAATTCTTTGGGTAAATCCACTCCAGTATCCACGCCTAAGCCGAATTCTTTCATATATCTGTCCCATACTTTAATACCTTCCACATTATACTTGTTCCAAAGCTGCTCACCGATCATGTCAATCATAAAAGCATTTGATGATTTCGTGATTGCTGTCTCTGGATTTAAAAGACCATATACGCTTCCTGAAGAGTTTCTGACTCTGGTACGATCTTTACCAAACTCCGCGTATCCGCGATCCTGATATGTTGAATTCGGAGCAAAAAAACCTTCATTTAAGCCAATCAAAACACTTAATGGTTTTATTGTTGACCCCAATAATACGGTTGACTCTGGGTGCTTTCCGGTGTCGTTTGGAGGAAAGGATTCAACTGTACCATTTCTATAGATGTACTTAATCTTTTCATAATCCCATTCCGCATTCGGATCATAATCAGGCATACTTGCCATAGCCACGACATTACCGCTATCTACTTCCATTGCGACAGCAAAAGCTGTTTTTGCATTAGTATGAAGTTTTCCTGAAACTGGAGTCCGCTGTAACCAATTCAACTGTTCTTTTATAGCTTGTTCTGTTTGAACTTGTACGTTTTTGTTGATGGTCGAGATGATATCGTATCCTTTTTCTGGAGGGAGCATGTTTCCTCCCTCTTCAGGCAAATTTAACGCATTAATGGGGATCTCTTTAAAACCACTTTGTCCTCGTAACACGTCCTGATATTGAAGTTCAAGACCATCAACACCAACATTTTCTAGCTCAGAGTATACAAGCCCAGGATTGGTTTGAGTTGGATTTAAACGATCAATTTCTTTGTATTTTGCTAGTGTCTTTGATGTTTTGAATGTTTTCATGTAACCAATAGCTTGAACAGCCACGCCATCCTTATCATATTTGCGTTTGCTTTCTTCCACTACACTCAATCCAGGAATGATATTTCTATTCTGAAGAAAGTAAGCGACTTCTCTATCAGATAGGTCACTCTTGATCAATCTCGGAGAATAACCTTGGGTCTGTCGATATTCCAGATCCATCGCATTCAAAATATCATCTACCGAGAACTCTTTACTCCCTGGATCTTTAAATTCCTGAAATACTTCATACAATTTTTCTGCAAATTGACCAGCTTCCTCACGATTGGGATTTTTAGGCCCCCCCTCCTGTTGACTATAATTTTTATACAATGTGATGTATAACGACTGAATGGGCTCGGAATATGCCAATTTTATTTTACCTGATGAATCATAAATGGAACCACGAACGGGCAACAAAGGACTTGTTCTGGTGACACTTTCACTTTGTAAACGGCTAAGCTCGGGGCCTTCTACGAATTGCATATAAGCGAGACGAATGATGATAACTGAAAAAATGACAAAGGATACAAAAAAGAAAAAGTTAATGCGAAACTTAGAACTGATTGGTTTTGGTTCTTCTGCATCGTAATGATTGTTCATCTGATAATACTCCTCTTGGTCGTTCTTAAGTAACAGTGTAAATTTTAAATTTGAAGGAAGTGTGTTTTTTTGTTATATCAATACAACCAAATTTCAAATAGCTGAAGGCAAACCAAAAAAGCTCTACGAGGACGTAGAGCCTTTTTAGTCACCTTATTGAATTGTATTTATTCTTTATATCGAAGATATATTCTATAGCCGATAAAAACCAGTAATAAAAATGAAGCATACATCAAACTGACTTGTACTAGTCGTGTTCCTTCATTCCATATTTCATGCCCTATATAGGCAAAGGTCATCATTGCGGGGATTTTACCTAATAAGGTTGCGAGTATGAAAATCTTAAAATTTAAATGGAATACTCCTGCGTAAATATTGATTGCCGCAGCTGGTAAAATGGGTATGATGCGAGCTGATAGAATCATCCAAAACAGGCGCTGGCTACTCATCGCATGTAGTTGATCTAGAGATGTAAATCTCTGGGTAATCCTTCTTCCCCAAGAATAAAGTAAGTATTTTGCCAATAGATAGACAATAATCGCAGCTAAAGTGGATATGGCCACGTTCATAGTACTGCCCAATACTACACCATATTTAGCGCCGATCACTCCACCTACAATGCCAAACGGGATCACAGGAAACATAGCAAGAATAGTAATTACAAGAAACATCAGAGGTAAGCTAGCCGTATTATCCCCAGCTATCCATGCATACAATAAATCCCGCTTCATGAAAACAAGCATAAATACAACCAGGTTAATACAGAATATAATCCATTTTTTCAACCTAACATTCTCCTGAACGAATTTCTAGTTTACAAGTGAGTTTTGGCAATCTTTTTCTAACGTACACATAGGGGTACCCCTGTTACTGATACTTTATATAATGTAACACAAACGTACCCCTATCGTTATATTATACAATGATTTTATCACGTCAGTTTTTAAGAATTACGAATTTTCACACGTTGTAGCCGAAGTGCATTAAGAACAACAGATACTGAACTTAATGCCATTGCAGCACCAGCTACCCATGGAGCCAAAAGGCCGATCGCAGCTATTGGAATACCCAGCGTATTGTAACCGAGTGCCCAAAATAAATTTTGTTTAATGTTAGCCATAGTTTTACGGCTCATATAAATAGCGTCAGGGATACTTGAAAGATCGCCACGCATCAATGTTACATCAGCAGCTTCCATAGCAACGTCTGTTCCTGTACCAATAGCCATTCCGATGTCTGCCATAGCAAGGGCCGGAGCATCGTTTATACCATCTCCTACCATCGCTACCTTTTTACCTTGTGCTTGCAGTTTTTTAACTTCTTCCGCTTTACCTTCAGGGAGAACTTCAGCCAGGACGTGGTCAATGCCAACTTGAGCCGCAATCGCTTTTGCCGTCCGTTCGTTGTCCCCGGTAATCATAATGACCTGGATACCCATCTCCTTCAAACGGCTGACAGCAGCCTGAGAGGTTTCTTTAATGGTATCTGCCACAGCAACCATCCCCGCATACTCTTTATCAATAGCGACAAGCATAGCTGTTTTCCCGGATTCCTCTAAAGTAGACATCATGTTGTAAGCTTGTTTTGCTTCTACATCGAATTTATCCATTAGACGACGTGTACCAATTAATAACTCTTTACCACTCACAACAGCCTTGATTCCAAAGCCTGGAATGGCCTCAAAGGATTCTGTTCTGAGCAGTTCAATATTTCTTTCCATAATGCCCGCAACTATAGCCTCAGCTAATGGATGTTCTGAATTTTTCTCAGCTGCCCCCACAAGTTTAAGGAATTCTGTTTCATCGCCCTCGACCAAAACATCGGTAAGTTCAGGTTTACCTTTTGTTACTGTACCTGTTTTATCGAGAATAATTGCATCAATTTTATGGGTCTGTTCCAGATGTTCTCCACCTTTAAACAAGATTCCAAGTTCAGCTGCACGTCCAGAACCAGCCATAATGGAGGTTGGTGTAGCAAGCCCAAGTGCACAAGGACAAGCAATAACCAGAATGGCAATTGCTTTTTCTAAAGAACCAGCAAAATCACCCGGTGTTACTCCGAAGTACCATACCAAGAATGCCACTACAGCGACTCCTACAACAATCGGCACAAAAATCCCTGAGATGACGTCTGCTACCCGTTGAATAGGAGCTTTTGATCCTTGCGCTTCCTCGACAACTTTAATAATTTGTGCAAGAGCTGTTTCTTTACCTATTTTTGTTGCTTTCATTCGAAGCACACCGTTTTTGTTTATGGTTGCTCCGATAACAGCATCCCCCACTTTTTTTTCTACAGGGAGACTTTCACCAGTAAGCATCGATTCATCCACAGACGAGAGTCCTTCCAGAACTTCCCCATCCACAGGCACTTTACTCCCTGGTCGAACAATTACAACATCACCTACAATCACTTCTTCCACGGGAATGGTCAATTCTTGATCTTCTCGGACAACTATCGCCGTCTTGGCTTGAAGTCCCATTAGGGATTTAATAGCTTCTGACGTACGTCCTTTTGCCAGGGATTCGAACAGTTTCCCCATAACCACTAAGGTAATCAACACGGCACTTGTCTCATAGTACATCGCAGGTCCATGATGTACGCTACCGCCTTCAATTGCCCAAACGATGGTTAAATACAGACTGTAAAAATAAGCAGCTGAGGTCCCTAATGAAACAAGAACGTCCATGTTTGCACTGCCATTGCGTAAAGCTTTATATGCACCAATATAGAAGGGTCTTCCGATATAAAATTGAACTGGCGTTGCTAATGCCAATTGGAACCATGGATTCATAAAGAGATCTGGTAACCATACCCACGAAGTAAATGAAAAGTGACTTACCATTGCCCAGAGTAAGGGAAACGATAAAATCGCAGAAATAAGAAGTTTTCTTTTTTGTTTTGATAATTCTTTTTGTCGACGTTCAGCTGGGTCGCTTTGTTCCTGTTTCGGTACAGCTTGATAGCCGAGTTTCTCTACTCTCTTTTGCATATCAGTCACAGAAACATCTGCCGGATTATATTCGACATGAGCAACTTCCATGGCGAAATTTACGGTGGCCGTGCTTACGCCAGGTAACTTATTCAGAGTCTTCTCGATTTTTAAGGCACAAGCCGCACAAGTCATACCGAAAAGTTCCAAATCAACGGCTTCCTTAACTGTACTGTAGCCAAGCTTCTCAATGCTTGCTTCCATCTTACCGATGTCGACTTTACTTGGGTCATATGTTACTGTCGCTTTTTCCATCGCAAAGTTTACGTTAGCTTCTGATACACCTTCCAGCTTGTTCAAAACCTTCTCAATTTTTAAAGCACAAGCAGCACAAGTCATACCTGAGAGTTGAATTGATGTTTGTGATTTTTTCTCTTCAATTGTTGACACTATATATACACCTCACCTTTTAGACTTCATATCCTTGCTCTTCAATAGCCTCTTTAATGGTCTCTAGAGTCACCTTATTTTCATCATATACTACGGTAACAGTGCCATTTTCAAGATTAACATTCCCTTGAACACCGAGCGATTTCAAAGCACCTTCGATTGAGTTGACACAATGTACACAAGACATGCCATTCACATTTAACACTTCATTTTTCATAATTCACTTCTCCTTATATATGAGATTTTTATTTCAGTAATATTAACTTCACTTCATGTATAAAGCATACCCCCCTACCCTATATTTTGTCAAGCGCAATACCCGAAAATTTTAAGCCCATTTTATTGTTGATATGTAATTATGTTATTCTTCCTTTTCAAAATTCGAATTATTTCTTAGGAATTTAATAAAAGGAGTTCTCTCAGAATTTATGAACTGATTCTGAGAAAACTCCTTCTGTGCTACATTTCTTTTATTAAGCGGCCATTTCACGACACATTTTTGCACAAGCAAAACACGCTTCTGCACATTGTTGACAATGCTCATGATCATGTTTTTTACATTCGTTCCCACAAGCTTCACAAGCGTCTGCGCAAGCAAGACATATCTCTTTAACATATTTGCTATTGATCGACATGGCATGAGCGGCAAATTCACAGATATCCGCACATTCACGATCCAAGCGAATACATTCTTTCATCATTCCAATATGCTCCTCATCTAAACAAGAAACATAACAATGATTACATGCAACCATACATTTTAAACACTCTTCAATACACTCTTTGTACTTTTGATGTGACATTATAATTCTCCTCTCGTATCTAAAGTAGTAGGGTAGTCCCTTATTCTATATTTACCCCATATAGAAATTTCTATTCATGGCGGCATTTCAGAAGATAATCTACTACTCTAGAGTGTGAAAGAGGATAATTCTGTGCACATTTCACAATCGATGGAGTGAACCGAAATATCATTTAGGGTTCTTATCCAAGAAGTGTTTTTTCAATTTCTTGACGATTGAAGACAAATCCGAAATAAACTTTACCTTCAATGAAAATTGTAGGGACCAAATTTTTACCTGTTCGTTCGCGCAGAAGGACAGCATTTTCTGGATGATCAGCTATACTAAACTCTGTATACGGTATTTGATGATCATTTAAGAATTTTTTGAAATTTTTGCAATCTTCACAAGTTGGCGTTGTAAATACCTCGACATGCATACGCTTCACCTTCTTCTAACTTGAAGTAATGATTCAAGAAGATCATGTTATTCGACTATGTCGTAGCCTTGATTTTCAATTGCTTCTTTAATATCCGAAAACTCTAGTTTGGTTTCGTCAAATTTAACTTCAACCTTACCTTCCGCGAGAATTACTTTTCCTTCTACGCCTATTTGATTTAAGGCACCTTCAATTGAATTTACACAATGCCCACATGACATACCTTTTACTTTTAGTGTAACATTTTCCATTTTTCATACTCCCCTTTAATTGAGTTTAAATATATGTTATTTCATTGAGGCATGAACTCTTTTGATTAATTCATTCACTACTTCAATATGCTTTGTTGACTCCATTAAGTGCACCTGCAGCGGATAGGAGCATTAGGCCTCAATGATTGTTTGTCATTGGACCATTAACTTCATCCTATATTGTCCAAATGAATGACTTTTAATGTACATCACCTCCTTCATTAATACCATACCCCCCCTCACTATATTTGTCAAAGTATTTAGCTGTAAACAAAAAAAGAGTTTTTGCAAACCCTCTTTTGTTTACAGCACTATTTGATTAATTTATTTATGGTCACTAACAATTCATCTATAACTTCGTTTTCACCTTCCTGAATTCGTTCAATTACACAGCTTTTCATGTGATGCTCTAACAAAAGTTTTCCAACACCGTTCAAAGCCGATTGGACTGAAGAGATCTGATTCAGCACATTATCACAATAGGTATCTTTTTCGATTAATCCTTTTAGCCCTCTAACTTGTCCTTCAATTCTGTTAAGTCGGTTAATTAAATTATTCTTTGTTTTCTCAGAATGATGGCTCCTGCGTTCTTCCGTGTTGCATGACTCATGCTCTTGAATTAGGTCTCCCATTTTCCGATCACTCCTCATTATTTTATCTTATATTATACTATAGCCCCCCTATACTATA
>NZ_AWUK01000077.1 GCF_000499205.1 Paenibacillus sp. MAEPY2 | reverse complement strand
CTTGCAACGCACTTTTTAACTATCCTACTATCCGAAATATTCCTACCTGTAATCCTTGTTATCATTAGTACGAATAATAATCATTGCAAAGACCTTTTGAACTAATGCTCTATAAATAGCTTAATGGGTTCTGTGGAGTTCCATTCACACGGACTTCAAAGTGCAGATGTGGACCTGTTGAATTCCCTGTTGAACCTACTTCTGCGATTTTTTTACCTCGGGATACTGATTCACCTTCTTTTACTTGAATACCGTTCTCCCTAATGTGAGGATATAGAGTCCATAAACCATCCCCATGATCGACGATAACTGTATTGCCATATCCGCCATACCATTCTGCCATAATGACAACCCCATCTTCTGCAGCATATATACTCGTACCCTGAGGAGCAGCAAAATCAGTCCCATTATGCATTTTTCCTAACTCACCTGTTATGGGGTGGACACGTGGTCCAAAGTTTGATGAAATGGTTGCACCTTGAATTGGCATCCCTAACACTCCGCTTCCATTGGAAGAACTGCTGGAGCTTGATTTAGTGCTAGAGCTAGAAACCTTCTGTAGTTTTTCTCTTCTTTCAGCCTCTTCTGCAGCTGCTTTAGCTTTTGCAGCTCTTGCAGCCTGCTCTTCTTTCAGCGTATTTTTTTCTTGAACCAGTGCCGACCGCTTTAACGCAATTTCAACTAGCATTTGATCTTGCCTATCACTGAGCTCACTTTGTGTTTCAATCTCTTTCTCGTATCCAAGAATAAGCTTCTGCTTCTCTTGCTCCTTACTAGCGAGCTCTGTCTTGTGGGCTTTCTTCTCTACATATAGCCGCTTATGTTCCGCATACTGCCTATCAAGCTGTTGCTTCTTCTCTACAACAAGCTGCTTATCTTTCTTATGCTCAACTAATAGATTCTGGTCTTGGTCCACAATCATTTTCAGAGAATCCATACGCTGAAGGAAGTCAATAAAACTAGTAGATGATAACAGCACATCCAAATAGGAAATTGTACCATCGGTGTACATCAAACGCACTCGGGATGCTAGTACGTCCTCACGAGCATCAATTCTTTCTTCTGCAGCTTCCAACTCTTTTTTTGTAAAGCGTAAATTTTCTTCCGTTGTTTCAATATTGTAAGAGACAGTTGCAAGCTCGTTACTTACATTTTCTATTTGCTTCATGATGCTCTTCAAATATGTCTCTTGCTTTTGCTTATAGTAAACGGCTTCCTTCTTCTTCTTTTCAGCTTTTTCCTGTTCCGATATTGCCGAATTAGACTGTTGTTTGAGCTTTTCCAACTCATTATCAATATCACTAATGCCTGATGCTGCATGACTATAAGCAGGACTAAGAATTGTGATTGTAATCAAACTTATTGCAAGTGCAGTTGCTGTCTTTTTCAACTTAATTCCCATCCTTGTACATATTTTAGATTTGAATTATTTCTTTCATTGAGTTTAATGGCCTTATGATTGATAGAACGCTGCTTGTCCTACATCGCCACAAAGTTACTAAAAACTCTAAAATTATCAATAATTGCATTCGAGACATGGCGAAATTATTAAAATTTTGTTACCCTACATAATGTAGTTTATTTATCACTACCTTGTCAACTTTTGCGACGACATATAAACAGAAATTATTATCTTATCTGACAGCAGAGAAGATCAATTAAAAGAGCGTTAACTTATTTAGAATTCTCTATGTAAGTGTAGGTTCACAGTCGATCTAATTGTTAGTAACATAATGCAAATCGCTTGCTAAAGTCCTGTACACAAAGTAAACAACCTTAGTCTAGTCAATCACCATGATCTAAGGATGATTTGATTGTAAACAAAACATGAACCTTTTAAAGATTAGTGTTTGTGATATGACAAAAGAAAAGAGCAACTAAGCTGCTAAAATAAACACTTTAACGGCGTGATCTTCCCAAAGAATTCTCCCATAAAAAAACACCTTAAGAAAAGACAAGTTGTAACCCTCGCCTGTTTACTTAAGGTGTTCTGTCGAAGCCTAATTATGCTTATGAACTTTTCAGTATTCGTACTGCATTTAATACAGCCAACAAAGTGACACCAACGTCTGAGAATACCGCTTCCCACATCGTTGCAATACCAAATGCACCAAGGAGCAAGAAAACCACCTTCACTCCGAGAGCAAAAATAATGTTCTGCCACACTATTCTTCTTGTCCTTTTTGCTATCCTAATAGCCGTTGTAATCTTTGACGGCTCATCAGTCATAATGACTATATCTGCTGCCTCAATAGCAGCATCAGATCCAAGTCCGCCCATAGCAATTCCTACATCTGCCCTCGCCAATACCGGCGTATCATTAATTCCATCACCAACAAACGCGATTTTCTCTTTTGACGCTTTTTCTTGATCTAATTTTTCAATTTCTTCTACTTTGTTTTGTGGGAGCAACTCTGCATGCACTTGGTCTACTCCAAGCTGGCGTCCAACCGCTTCTCCCACTATTTTTGAATCACCAGTGAGCATGACTGTTTTTTTAATTCCAAGCTTTTTCAATGATTGAATGGCTTCTAAGGAATCTTCTTTCACCTCATCAGAAATGACGATATACCCTGCATATTCATTATCAATGCTCAAGTGCACTATTGTACCTAAGTCAGCTGGTTGATCATAACGAATTTGTTCCTTAACCATTAGTTTTGCATTACCAGCAAGTACTTCTTTTCCATCGACCTTAACCTTAATACCATGTCCTGAAATCTCATTATACTCCACTAACTCGTTCTCATTTATACTTTCACCATAAGCAGCTCTAATGGATTCGGCGATGGGATGAGTTGAGTGAGCTTCTGCATAAGCTGCATATTTCAAGAGTTGCTCTTTAGAAATATGCCCTCCAGTTTGAATGCTTGTAACCGTAAATGCTCCCTTAGTTAGGGTTCCCGTCTTATCAAAGACGACATATTTCACATCATTTAGGGCTTCCAAGTAGTTACTCCCTTTAACCAACACTCCATTCTTTGATGCTGCACCGATTCCTCCAAAGAAGCCAAGTGGAATGGAGACCACCAATGCGCAAGGGCAAGAGATAACTAAAAATATAAGTGCACGGTAAATCCATTCTGAGAAAGTAGCTCCACTTACAATGAGAGGAGGTACCACAGCAAGCAGTACAGCAATGATCACTACTACTGGTGTATAATAGCGAGCAAACTTTGTGATGAAGTTCTCTGTTGGTGCTTTCTTGCTGCTGGCATTCTGAACCAAATCTAATATTTTGGATACAGTTGATTCAGCAAACTCCTTCGCTACTTCTATCGTTAACACACCATTTTTGTTTATAAAGCCACTGAGCACATCATGACCTGGCTCCACTTCTCTTGGAACAGATTCTCCAGTTAGAGCAGAAGTATCCATAGCAGATACACCTTCAATGACTTTGCCATCTAACGGAACCCTTTCACCAGGCTTTACTAAAATGATGTCTCCGATCTTCACTTCTTCAGGAGATACACGTTCTATTTCGTCACCTATTTTTAAGTTTGCGTAGTCTGGACGGATATCCAGGAGTGAACTGATCGATTTTCGAGAACGATTTACAGCAATGCTTTGGAACATCTCTCCTACTTGATAAAACAACATGACGGCTACACCTTCGGGATATTCTTGTATCGCAAAAGCTCCCACCGTTGCAATGGCCATCAAAAAGTTTTCATCAAAAACTTGACCCCTGACAAGATTTTTGATTGCTCTGAATACAATGTCGCCACCAATTATGATATAAGCTAATGCGAACAGTGAGAACTCTATATAGCCAGAAAAAGAAGAGAACCACGCACCAGCAGCAATAAGAGTACCAATAATTAACCGGGTTAACATACGTTTGGTGTTCTCATTTCCATGGTCGTGGGCATGATCGTGAGCATCTTCATGACTATGATGTTCTTCTGTACCTTTGGAGCCACTTCTTGATGAAGATTCACCTTTTTCAATTACACGTATATGAGGCTCTAATGTCTTCACCTTTTCTTTGGCTTTTGATACAATACTTTCTGCTCTTCCCTCATCAGTCTCTAAAGTTAAAGTTTTAGTTACGAAATTTACAGAACAAGTACTAACTCCATCAATTTTCTTAACGCCGTTCTCAATCTTCATAGCACAGTTCGCGCAGTCTAAACCATCTAATATTAAGTCTTTTCTGACCTTCTGTTGCTGTGCTTCCATATAACGCTCACTCCTCTCCAGAGATAAATTCAATTTCGATATATGAACAAATGCTCATACGTTTGTATATAAACTCATTATACGCAAATGAAAATTTAATTGTCAATAAATCGTATGAGATCAAAATAAAAAAGC
>NZ_AWUK01000076.1 GCF_000499205.1 Paenibacillus sp. MAEPY2 | reverse complement strand
GCCATATGTAAGGCAGCCCACTCGAAAAATCCGATACGATCCAGAATTAACGAAATCAGAATGATCGCTACAAACGCAAGCGTGGCATTCCAAACGATTTGCGTCACATCCCAGACGTCTTGGAGATTGACCACACCCACAAGTAAAGCAAGAATTGCTCCGCCGCAAGCAGACCAACCAATGGACAGGTTTTTAGGTTGCCAGATGACGAGGACTAACGTAATTAAAAAGATAATGCAGGCCATGACGACAGAAAACACAAGTTCTACCTCCTCTAATCAAGTGCAGTATAGCTAATAACATTCTCCTCATACCTTCATGTCATTCAATTATTATATAATGATGTACTTATATAATGATCAAAAGTTCAACTACAAATGCGAGGTACGTCCACCTTGTTCAGAGTCCGGAGAATGTTTTGGGAATGAGGCATGGCGTCCAGAACGGTTTTGATATAAGGTGTATCATCCACATTTAAAGAATAGTAGACCCACTGTCCTCGTTTATTTTCCTTAACCATCCCTTGATCCTTTAATTTACGTAAATGCTGACTAATCCCCGGTTGAGAAATATCCAAGACATCAACAAATTCGCAAACACACCAATCCCGATCTTTAAGGAGCGTCAACATGGTTAAACGGGTTTTGTCTCCCAAGAGCTTTAGTTTGTCTGCCGCTTCATGTATGGTCTTCAATTGAATTCCTCCTTCCAGACGGTATATAATCGAATAATTATATTATAATATAGTTATTTAATTGTATCAACCCTTTACCGTAAAAAAAGTGTGCGTCGACTCCATGGTATAAAGAGTCCACGCACACCGTTTTATTCGGTTGAGTATTCAGCCTCCCTTAACACTGGGAACCGACTCCTTTTTTCCCCAAAGACAGCAGCACAGTTTCCTGATCTGGCATCTGATCGAGCACCGCTTTAATATATGGCTTATCTTCTACATCTAAGGAATAGTATACCCACTGCCCCCGGCGTGTTTCGCTAACAATCCCCTGAGACTTTAATTTGCGTAAATGTTGGCTAATTCCGGGTTGAGACATATCAAGTACTTCAACAAAATCACATACACACCATTCTTTCTCTCTTAAGAGAATGAGCATGGTCAGACGGGTTTTATCTCCAAGCAACTTTAACTTATCTGAAATTTGTTCAATAGATTCCATTTGCGTTCATCCTTCCCTGCGTTCAACAATCCTAACTGATATATAAGTTTATATTTATATTCTAAAGCAAGGATATGTTGAAATCAAGGAAGTCAGTGTAATGCTTCTTTCGTGAACATAACCTTCAACCAAAACGACCTGCAACATAATTCTCCGTTTTTGGATTTTTCGGGTTACTAAATATTTGGCTTGTGTCGTCGTATTCAATCAGTTCTCCATCCAGAAAAAAGGCACAATGATCTGAAATCCTTGCAGCTTGATGCAAGTTGTGAGTCACCATCACAATCGTATAGGATTGTCGAAGTTCTTTAACGAGTTCTTCAATTTTAAGGGTGGATAACGGATCTAATGCAGCAGTAGACTCATCCATCAGCAAAATTTCAGGATTCATCGCCAGAGCTCGGGCGATACATAAGCGCTGCTGTTGTCCTCCTGAAAGCTGCAGAGCGGATTTTTTTAGCAGGTCTTTCACTTCGTCCCATAAAACCGCTGCTTTCAGACTCTTCTCCACAATATCATTCAACTCGGGTTTGCGGGTAATGCCGTGTAACCGAGGACCATAAGCGATATTATCATAGATTGATTTGGGAAACGGATTAGGCTGCTGAAACACCATTCCCACTTTTTTTCGGAGTAGTTCCACACGCACTTGATCATCATAGATAGCATGCCCCATAATGCGAATATTTCCTTCAATTCGCACCCCATCGATACGATCATTCATCCGGTTAATGGTTCGAAGAAGTGTTGATTTTCCACAGCCCGAAGGACCAATAAACGCAGTAATGGAATGTTCAGGTACATCTAGACTAATATTTTTCACAGCCTGTTGCTGTCCATAAAATACACTCAAGTCTTGAATTTGAATGGCGTTCATACAATATGTCTCCTTAAAATTACAGGTTTTTCTGATATTTATTTCTCAATACAACGGCAATCAGATTAAGTGTAAGCAGCAGAATGAGCAGAACAATAATACCACTCGCGGCTAAATCGTGAAACGAAGTCTGCGGTTTGGATATCCAGTTGTATACCTGTATAGGAAGCACCGTAAATTGGTCCATCAGATTACTAGGTAAAAAGGCTACATAGGTTAAAGCTCCAATCATCACCAGAGGAGCCGTTTCTCCGATTGCTCTGGACACTGCCAAAATGATCCCCGTCAAGATCCCTGGAAAAGCGGACGGAAGGACAGAACGTTGTACGGTCTGCCATTTGCTGGCTCCCAGTGCAAAAGAAGCATCTCTGCGGGAACCTGGAACGGCTTTTATCGCTTCTTGTGCAGACACGATAATCACCGGAAGGACAAGCAGTGTCATGGTTAATGCCCCGGATATCAGACTTCGCTCCAGGTTTAATCCTCTCACAAAAATGGTGAGTCCCAGGATACCATAGACAATGGATGGAACTCCGGCAAGTGTACTAATATTAAGCTGTATTAGTCTAGTCAGCCTGTTTTTCTTTGCGTACTCTTCCAAAAATATAGCTGCTCCGACACCAATAAGAAATGAAATTGGAGCCATGATACAGACCATATAGAGCGTTCCAACGAGGGCTGACTTCAAGCCAGACCCCTCTGCCCTGCGAGAAGGGTAATTGGTAAATAACTCAGGAGTAAATGTAGCAACTCCGTCAATCATAATATCGATAATAAGAAGCATAAGTGCAAGTACCCCGACGGACGTCGCCGCCAGAAACAAAATTTTCATCCAACCGTCTCTTTTTTTTCTGGCCTGAACCTGTTTTGTTTCTGTACTCTGGATGTTCTGCTTCACAACCGTTTCAGGCATTTAGTAGACCTCCCTATATCTTTTCGATACAGCCGCAGCAATGATATTTAAGATAAGCGTGATTACAAACAACGTAAGACCTACAGCAAAAATAGATCCATACGCTAGTGATCCATGCGGAGTATCACCCAAACTCACTTGCACGATGTAAGCTGTCATGGTTTGAATACTATCAAGTGGGTTCGCCGTAAGCTGAGGAGTCGCACCTGCTGCAACAGTTACAATCATGGTCTCTCCTATAGCACGAGAAAAGGCAAGAACAAATGAAGAGATAATTCCGGATAATGCTGCAGGAAGAACAACTTGTACAGCCACTTCAAATCGTGTTGCCCCCAGCGCATAAGCCCCGTATCGCAAACTGCTGGGCACAGCTCTCATGGCATCTTCGCTGAGTGATGAAACCATAGGAATGATCATCACGCCAACGGCAATTCCTGCACTTAGGGCATTAAACAGACTCGTTCCGGGAATAAGCGTTTGAATGACAGGGGTAATAAAGCTTAAGGCAAAATATCCATAAACGATGGTTGGAACTCCGGCCAAAACCTCTAGCACAGGTTTCACGATGTTTCGTACTCGCAGTGTTGCATATTCACTCAAATAAATGGCTGTTGCCAGCCCTACAGGGATGGCAATACAACAAGCAATTAGCGTGACCATCAATGTTCCAAACATTAACGGAACTACCCCAAAGCTTACTGGCTGAATTAACGGCGCCCAAGTCGTACCTGTTAAAAATTCAAGAATCGGCACCTGCTTGAAGAATGCAATGGATTCTGAAACGAGTGTGTATACGATGCCTATTGTTGTAAGGATGGACACCAATGCACATAAGAATAAAAGGAAAGGCATCACATAATCTGCGTATCGCACCTGGTTAGAGCGAAAAGGATGATTTCCTTGGGGTATTGTGTTCATATCAGCTCTCCTCATTAAAAACTAAAGCGTGTGTGACGCCTCTTGGTCCCCAAGAAGCATCACACACGTTAAGGTTTACGCGGTTACTTTAACTTCTCCAAATCTTCCTTATACATTTCTTCTGGCAAACGAATATAGCCGACCTCTTCTGACAATTCAGCAGCATTCGTCAAGTAGTATTCAACAAATGCCATAACTTCAGGATTTTCCAGCTTTTGTTTGTTCACATAAATATAAAGCGGTCTGGATAGAGGTGCATAGGTCCCATCATTAATCGTTTCGTGTGTAGGTGTAATTGGACCGTTTCCTCCATCAATGGGAACCACCTTCAACTTGTCCTGATTCTCTTCATAGTAAGCAAATCCGAAATACCCAAGGGAATACTTCTCACCTGCCACACCTTGAACCAGTGTATTATCATCTTCACTGAATGTAACTTGCGCATCGTTCCGGCTTTGCTGCGCTTCCTCGTTTACCGTTTCTGTGAAGTAGTCAAATGTTCCTGAATCGGCACCTGGTGAGTAGATTTTAATATTCTCATTTGGCCATTCACTGCGTACGTCACTCCATTTCATGACTGTACTTCCAGGTTTGAAGATGCTGTGCAACTCTTCTACAGTCAGATGATCGACCCAGTCATTCTCGGGATTGACCAAGACGGAAAGACCATCATATGCAACTTCAAGTTCCAGATACTCTACGCCATTTGCTTTCGCATTTTCGGCTTCTTCCGGTTTAATTGGACGGGATGCATTATTAATCGCCGTCTCTCCGTTAGCAAATCGTTTAAACCCGCCTCCTGTACCTGAAACACCAACGGTGACACGGACATCTCCATGTTCTTTACCAAACTCTTCAGCTACCGCCTCAGTAACGGGATATACCGTACTTGATCCGTCAATATCCACCGTTCCTGTCAATTTTTCCGAGGTGCCTTGTTCTTCTGATGTAGCGGTTTGTCCATTCCCTGAACTCTCGTTACTACCTGTACTAGCTGTACCCCCTGCGCATGCTGACAAAGATAGTGCTCCTACCAGCACCAACAGCATATAAAACCATTTTCCCTTTTTCATGATCCCCATCGCTCCTAAAATTTAATGTTTATATACACATATCATTATTAGTTTATATGATTAAATGAATTCTCCTTTTGTGTTAAATCTGTGTAAAAGGTTTAGCCACAATCGTTTTGGATTCAAAAAGTCCGGAGTAATCCATATTCGTTTAGCAATTCCCTCACGTACATTTTGATCTCTTCTCTAGTTTGACGAACAGCAAGGATCGTAGGATTATTTACAGCGAGTGGATCGGTAATCGGCCATACTCGGTAATCCAGACCAAAAGGGATTACGGGACAGGCCTCTCTGGTCTCATCGCACAGTATAATAATAACGTCGGAATCTACAAATGAAATCATATTGAGGAGCTTGCCCGACTCTTCATGACAAGGTACATGTTCTTCCTGAAGAACTTGAATGGTAAGTGGATGAACAGGCCTCGGATCTATGCCGCCGCTATCTACCTGCACCTGTTTGTCCGCATAGAAAGAAGTATACGAAGCCGCGAGCTGACTTCGACAACGATTATGTGTACACCAGAAAAATATTCGTTTGGGCTGTTTCATTAACTCACTCCTTTAAATTGCAAGCAATATCCAAAGTTTCGTTTGGTTTGAATATGAATCAAATCATCAAATATCTCTATCTTCCGCCGCAGTTCATTCACGTAATACTCAACACGCCTCCGGTCCAGTACAATGTCTTTCGCTAGCAAAAGTTTTAGCTGTTCAGCCGATGTATACTGCTCTGGCCGTTGAAGAAGTTGCATTAATAGATAAATTTCTGCCTTGCGTAGTGCCTGACGAACATGCCCCAAACGTATCTCCATACAATCGAGATAAATTTCAATTTCATTTAACTTAAATGCTTTATGTTGAACAGATACTTGCCAGTCATAAGGTCGAATCTTCATTCTGTACTTGGCCCAAATCAACTTTAGTTTCAAGTTCAATTCCTCAAATTCAAAAGGAACGTTAAGATTTTCCTTAACAAAATCTAAACCTTCTCCAGCTTCATTTCTTTCATCATCAACGGGCGTCTCAGCAAGCAAGAGAATTGGTGGCGTATGTCGAAAAGACTGTATTGTCAAAAGAATATCCCTCTCCTTGGCTTGCTTCGAATCTAAAATAATCAGATCCAGATGACTCGAATCTGTATAGTGTCTATCTTCAAAGTTTTTGACGTGGTATCCTTGCTTGGATAAACCGAATTGCAATAAGCTGATCATCATTGGATTATGATGAATAACTAAAATTTGTTTTGGTACAAAGTCCATCCATTCCATAAGCAAAATCACACCTTCTTCCGTAGACTATAATCAATCTTCTTGAGATACTTAAGTGTCGATAAAAAACTCTATTTCAGACAAATATAAGCCTATGCTTATATTGTAATACTCAATTTACCTAAAGCAAATGGTTTTACAGAAATTTTACAAAGGGCTGGTTTTCAGCAATCCTGATTGGGTGGCTAAAAGATAACCATATCAACATAATTACCGTTTGAAGAAGTAGATCGAGCCATAATAATCTTGACGGAAGTAGGAAAATTCAAGAAGAATATAAAAAGGTACGTTAACAAATAGGTTGTTAACGTACCTTTTTTGAAATTTCAACTCATATCATCCTTCATTAGAACAAGAGGAACTGCAATCACCGGTGGCTTGCACTTGCTTTGCTTGTGGACGACTGACACTGCATACCCCTGTTTCAGGCAGATCGAGTTCTACTTTTGCAGCAGCCTCCAGATCACCCGCCAGAAAAGCAACTACAGATCGAACTTGTTCGTAACCTGTGGCCATCAGGAAGGTCGGTGCACGGCCATAACTTTTCATACCCACAATATACAGGCCTGGTTCTGTATGACGCAATTCCTTTTCCCCATGAGGTCGAACGGTACCGCAACTATGAATGTTCGGATCGATTAGCGGAGCCAACGCTTCCACACTTTCTGTTGCCTGGTCAATGCTCAAACGTAGTTCGCCAAGAAAGGAAAAGTCAGGTCGGCTTCCTGCATTCACAATGATTTCATCCATGTGCTGCAGTTCGCGGCTTTCCCCAAGCTGCTCTCCACTAATAGTGATTCTCTCCCCATCTTGCTTCAACTCCTGAATGTGGAACGGGGTGACCACACTAACCTTTCCGGAATCCACCAATTCATGCATGCGACTGCCTAATTCCCCCCTAGCTTCCAGTTGATCATTCGCTTCTCCACCATAAGCTTCCTCTACTTGATCTCTTCGCATAATCCAGGTCAGTTTGGTATGAGCATTCGTTTCTTGCAGTTTAGCTAAATCAAGTAAGGTATTTAAGGCTGAATGGCCGCCACCTACGACAGCAATATGTTTACCCGTATAGCGCACTTGATCGGCCCCAAGTACATCCGGTATACCATAGAATATCTGTTTATGAAGAGATTGCTCCTGAGAAGTCAGTACTCCGCTTGAAAGCACCGGATTTGCTTTTCCCCAGGTTCCCGAAGCGTCAATGACAGCTCTCGCCTCATATTGTTTGGCCTTGCCTTTTTCTTCTACATAGATGACAAAAGGTTGTTGTTCTCTACCGGGTGTTTTCATTTTATCTGTATTTTTGCGACTGATCCCAACAACACGTGTATTCAAATGAAGATCGGAGTTTATCTCGGGTAACTCAGCGAGTGGTCGTAAATACTGATCACGCAGCTCATGTCCCGTCGGTAATTCGTCTGGAGATGGGGCAATCCACCCATTCTTCGTCAACAACCTTTCTGCTGCTTTATCTAGGTTATACTGCCATGGCGAAAATAGACGAACATGGCCCCACTTGGAGATATTCTCACCTACTTTACTCCCCGCCTCAAAAATGATAAATGATTGGCCAGCTTCAATCAGATGTGCCGCTGCTGCCAGACCAATAGGCCCAGCACCAATGATGGCTACAGGTAAATGAGATAGCTCTCCTTGGTGTACAGGATCTTGAAGAGAGATCTGCTTTTCCATGAGCGTAGGTTCACAACAGGACTCGACTGGTTTAAATTCAATGTTTTTCATTTCAAATGACCTCCAGTAGTTAGTTAAATATATTTGCAACCTACAAGTATTAGAGAAATGTAACGGGGTAATAATGCTCATTACCCCACTGACGTACAGCACATTTTCGATTTTAACATACTCTCATTAAGCAGTTTAACAGATTGCATAACGATTGCTTTTTCTGTATCAGTCATGAAAGAAAAAACCTC
>NZ_AWUK01000075.1 GCF_000499205.1 Paenibacillus sp. MAEPY2 | reverse complement strand
GTGGTACAGACCGTTCGAGACTAAATAGCCAGTCGCCGTCTGATTTCCGATGACAGGCCGCTTAGACTTGCAACGTGTTTTGATCCCTGTCTTACCAACGGGGGTCAGTCCCGGTGTGACCGTTCGTTCTTATATTCCCTATGTGAATTTGATTTATGGGGACGTAATTAATGTCCTCCCGGTTCTACTGATTGTACTCAGATGGTAAAACTAGCAATGTGCTCAAGCATTACGTCTAATACTACTTCTAACGGGCTCCTTTCCTTATAGCACTGGGTGAGGAGAAGTCCCCCTTGAACTGCCGTTAACAATGCTAGTGCCAATTTATCAGGATTGGCATCGGCTCTTATTACGCCCCGTTCATGCATCGCACGAAGTCCTTGGCGAATCGCAAGTTCCCACTGCATAAATCCGGTCGCTAATTCAATACGAGCCGATGGTTCCGTATCTGAGAGCTCACTGGCGAGAGAGCCTATTGGACAGCCTCCTTGACGTTCAATCTGTAACTGCACAATCGCATCACGCCAAGTTCGAAGTGCTTCCATACTGTCAAGGTTGCTCAGCAAAGGCTCCTGCTCACTCATCACTAGCTCCGTCTGATACACAATAACAGCCAGAACAAGCTCACGCTTATCTTTAAAATAATGATACAACTGTGAGGTGCTGATCCCGGCTTCTTGCTGCACATCTTCTACGCTTGTACCAGCAACACCACGCTCAAACATCAATTTGGCTGCTGCAGCAACAATACGTGTGCGGGTCTCTCTTCCCTTTTTGGTTAAGCGATGTTTTGGTTTTTGTATATCCATTGTTTTTTCCATGAATGTAGTATACCAAAAATGGAGTTACCAATCCATAAAATACAGTTCAACGTCGGCGTACCCTTAATTGATTCCTGAATCTGTGCATGCTATCTGGATGAGCGGGGAAACGGAACCATGCAGTGGGCCATAAGCGGCAGGCAGCGCGAGTTGGCCGTGTTCCAGCCCGGCGAGGATGGCCGCTCATGTGAGCTGCAGCTGCTATCAGGGCGAGCTGTAGACGGTCACTCGTTGATACCGCTTGTCTTACTCCTCAGGACTTTGCGAGATAAAGGTTGCTGCGTTCTGCATCAAGTGCAATGCGTAGTTGGCAAGGATCACGGCGGACCTGAGTGAGAAGTAGTTCCCCCTGAATACTTGCCATCGTAGCAGTAGCCAACGTAGCGGGGTCTGCGTCTTTGCTCAACTTGCCCTCAATCTTCATGCGGGTCAGGCCGTCGCGTAAATGCGCTTCCCATTGGTCGAAGCCCGCGGCAATTGCAGCGCGGGCATCTTGGTCTCTCTCAGCGAGTTGCCCGACGAGGGTGCCGATTGGGCATCCACCGCATCCACCTCGGCTGATCTCATGCTGAACAAGTGCTTGAAACGAGTAGTCGATACCGGCCCAAGTGTCTAAACCGTGGAGCAACTCGCCTTGGTTGCCTAGGACCATATTGGTCGTGGCATCGATGACGGCATGAACGAGATCTTCGCGATCTTCAAAGTAGTAGTAAATCTGACTACGACTGGCGCAAGAACGTGCGCGAATGTCATCAAGATTCATGCCGGGGCCACCCCCTTCTCTGCGACGAAGTTCAACTAAACCGTTCAACTCCCTCGGTACGATTTAGTTTTCTCACGAATGCTCACTTATTCGCAGGATTTCAACCTTGCCAGAAATACAGAAAGATAGTAAAAGGGACATTGGAGAAGGCCAGAACAACATGAAGGCGCAAGGAAATACAGGGGAAGATAATATTCTAATCGACATTGGCACCATGTTCTTAATCCTTCCGCATGGAACTGAGTTCTTGCCTTAGGTCAGAAAAAACCTGGTTCCTGATACAAAAAAATAGTTATTTAAGCGAAGTCTTATATTAATGTGCTTTTATCTCGCCACATGAGTTCCACTCGAAACTATTTAGATAACTACCTAATCCGAAATGACACAATGTTCTTGTCCTTGGCTTTGGACAAGAACTTGGTTCCTTAAAACAAAAAAGCCGCTGTAATAACGACTTGAATGGAACAATGTTCTTGTCCCTCGACCGTTGCAGTAAAAAAGCAATTCGGATTTAATCCGAATTGCTTTTTCTTTGTGCTTCGGTACCGCCAACGGAAAGGCCAAGCGATGTCAAACCCTCTTCGATTGCCGGCTTTATCATTCATCCTGGATTCCCGGCAACTCACGCGTTTTTATTAATTACTCCTTTAATCCTTCTAACTCCAGCAGCAGAAGATTGTTCTTTTTTAATACTGAACTTTCCTAAGTTTGTTGTATCTTCTACATGAGGTCCTCCACATACTTCTCGACTCCAAACTTTCCCTTCGTTATCTTTGATTGTATACACCTTAACGATATCCGGATATTTATCCCAAAAATTCCCTTCAACATTACTTTCTTTCGCTTCAATTTTAGGCATCTCTGAAATATAGGTAACTGCTTTTGATGAAATCGCATTATTCACATACTTTTCCACCTCAGCTATTTGCTCTGGCGTAAGTTTTTCATCATGGTTGAAGTCAAACCGTAATCGTTCTGAAGTAATATTACTTCCTTGTTGATGAACATGATCACCTAAAACTTCCCTTAAACCAGCAAGTAATAAATGAGATACCGTGTGCAGCGCTGTTGTTTCTGTTGAATGTTCAGCGAGTCCTCCTTTAAATTTACCCACAGAAGCAGTTCTGCTCTTTTCAGCATGTTTCTTTGCCGCCTCTATATAAGACTCCTTGTCCTCCATGCTATATCCACTTTCAGTTAGAAACTCTTCCGTCAACTCCAAGGGAAACCCATATGTTTCGTAAAAATAAAAGGCATCTGCACCTGTAACTTTACCCTTATTCTTAAGATGTTTTTGTATTTCAAGTTCTCCTTGCTGTAAAGTTCTATAGAACAGATTTTCTTCCTTATTTATTATTTCGATAACTTTCTTTTTATTACCCGTCAAATCTTCATAAGCTGTTGCTTCATCGATATAAACTTCAGACAACTCACCCACAAAACTGCCTTGTATACCTAATTTTTTACCTGCTCGAATGGCTCTTCTTAATAACCTTCTTGTTATATAGCCTGCATCACTATTCGCTGGCTCCGCACCATCATTAATTAGAAAAGTAGCCGCTCTCACATGATCAAGTATGATTCTAAACGACTTCAAATCGTCGTTATATTGTTTACCACTTATCTCCATCAATTTTTTCTTGGGATTAAGGAAGAAAGCCGTATTATAGATATCCTTGTCACCGTTAAGGGCTGTTGCAACCCGTTCTAATCCACCTCCATAATCAATATTGGGTCTTTTCATTTTTACAAATCCTGTGTCTTCTTTTTTGTAACACATAAATACGTTGTTCCCAATTTCTAAAAACCTCTCGCTTTCAGAAGCAGGATGATCCAGTGAATCACCGTCTGGCTCAAGATCGTAGAACATTTCACTATCAGGCCCACCGGGTTCACCAACAGGCATATTCAATGGACTTCCGGATCGACTCCACCAATTTTCTTTTTCATCGTATAAGAATATTTTCCCACCTCTAGATGCCCCATATTGATACGGATCATCTTCAACGATAGGTTCTATACCAACTGATTTAAATTTTTCTGACCAGATTTGAATGGATTCCGTATCTTTCTGTATATTTAAATCATCACTTCCTATAAACACACTGATATATAGTCTGCCAGGATCAATTCCTAATTCTTTAATATGCCAATTCCATACGGCATCGATTTGCTTTTTCTTATAGTTATTTTCATTAGCTTTAAACTCCCATCGACCTATCATTTCAAAAAATGTCAGATGCGACGTATCTCCTACTTCATCAATATCGCCTGTCCTTATACACTTCTGAATATTAGTAATGTCATTACCTATCGGATGCTTTTCCCCCAATAAATATGGAACCATAGGTTGCATTCCACTTCCCGTAAAAAGCGTTGAGGGATCATTTTCTGGTAACAAGCTAGAAGAGGGTACTTGGCATGCCCCTATTCCTTTCATAAAGTCAATGTATGATTTTCTTAGCTCATCTGGTGTCATTTTAACCATGCTCAATACCTCCATTTTAATTATTGTTTATTCTTGGAAAATGATTTTGCATATGTTTAAACGAAAAGAATAAAGCAAAAAAAGCCCTAAGCTGACATATTTTATGTCAACTTAGGGCGAACGATTATGTCCGTGGTACCACCTAAATTCAGATTTCTCTGCACTCGATCAATACGGGATATCTCCGATATTGTTTCCTGAATAACGGTGGAACTCCGTTGAAGCCTACTAAGATTCCTCTGTTCGGTTCACAGCTCTGAGACTGCTTCAATATTAGATCAATGAAGATTCGCACCAACCATCTTCTCTCTGTGAGATCCCTAATACCTACTATTTCTCTTCATAGCCTTTTCGTTTTAAATTAAACCAAATGCTATCACACTCAACTTGTTCTGTCAATTAATTCCACTATTTTTTATAAGGTATAAGTCTGTCGATTCTACCATTAGCTTTGGCAATTCGGTTGCTTCGCATCCTCTGACTTTAGCCAAATTATAATTCTCCCCAACCTCAATTCCACATTCCTGTTTACCTGTGAAATAATCAGGAGGTACAACAAACTTGGGTGGGGAATTCAACTATTATCTCCATGGTTGAGGCAGGCATTGGAGTATCCATCGTACCTTCGATGATTCTACCGGCTGAGCCAGCGAATATCCTGGTAAAACCATTAACCCCTCCATTAACCGTGTTATAGGATTAGCAGTCCCCTCCCTGGAAGCGATATCTCCTTCTATCGCCGTCTTTATTAAAGAGACTCAATTTTTGACCTCCTAAATTGCAGATAGAATAGCTTTCGTTTAACAATAATCCGTTTAAGATGCAGCAGTAAATCATAGATGAGATAGCGTGAACGGAAGCCCTATCTACGGAAATAGGAACAAGTTCTTGTCCCTCGACAGTTCTTGAATAATCTGAGTCAGCCGATCACATTGATCTGCTGCTTTCTTTGTATTATTGAACTATCGTTTCCCGTTAGCTTAAAACGTGTAGATTACTCAACTGTGCTCAATCAATAAGATTTCCCCTTCCTTAATTTCGAAAACTCCGTCGATGGCCGGTAAGGCGATTCCAATCAGCAATGCCGCCTCCCAGGCCCCCGTCGTGTTGTCGATTTTTTAATAATTTATTTTACTTTCTCTAGATTTATTGATACCATCCCATCATTATCTTCATCAATTAAAGCAACTTCAGAATCAGATATCCATTTAAGCTCACCTAGATGCCTAGCATAGGCGAATTCATTCGGAAGTTCTGAAATCACTTTTTCTAACAGTATTTGTGTTCCGTCTCGGTGCATAATAGAAAGGTATATATCCATGCTTTCTACATTGTGTTGACAAATAACCTTAGCACTATAGTTCTTTTTAGGACTCTTGATAACTTTCTTCCAGACCCACTCATTTACATACCCTAACTCTTCAATTTTCAGAGCAGTCTCTTTAAATGGTGTAATATCCCAGTTTTTATCCGAAACCAGTTTTTCAATTCCATTCATAAGCAGTTGGAGCGTCGTTCTTTTTTTCTCTGTCTCATTTTTTACGCTGAAGTCATCCAAATTAAATTTAATTTGAACTACACAGACTCCTGAATTATTAATAATTCTCTCATCCGAAATGTTTTCAACGCAATCCACAAGAATTTTCCAACAATCTTTCGTTTTTTGTTTTCCGAATAAACGTTCAAACATAGCAGTTATACAACGCGTCTCCAAACTAAATGAACGCCGTTTCCATTTCCAATTTAACTCGTAATCCTTTTTTGTCGCATCGTCATATTCACAATTTTCTTCTTTCATTATTGATTCGACATTTTCATCATCAATTATATAAGGCAAATCTAGATCAAATGCTTTTAGATACAATACACTCATCTCCCTCTATTTTTCCCATGGACGTGGTTGTAGATGTCTACTCATTGAATTGCCTTTTTTCCATTGACTCATAGCATTCGCTTTCTCCCAATCGAGGGCTTCCTGTCTGTTACGGAATGGACATTATACGAAAAGATAAATCTTTGAATGTATTAATTTTTGTTTGTTTTGTCCTAATCATGGCATGTTGTAGTTTCGTATCTGATTCACGCGAAAATACTCAAGCGATCAACAAGGCTATAGAAGCAGGAGAAACACACTTTAAAGAAAAATACAATCTCAACTTTGAATTTACACGCCACAAGTTAAATCCTCCCGATCTCGGGACGGACGTTGGGCTATATGGACATTTGACAGAAGATAAAGATACAGAAGTGTTCCTCCTCATAAACTATGAGACACTTGAAGTCGTCACTGTAGGCGTTCCTGAAGAGATAATTCAATAATAGGAATCTAACGCCTTAATGATACTATTTCCCACCTCTAATGTGCTTTTCATCAGCCTTATGCATGAAGAGTTGGCGTAATGGACTAGCGATTTGTATTGGTAAAATTTACTCATTAAACTGTGTTCTCATCTTTGTTAAAGTGGGTAAGCATTATGAAGACAAAGACGGGAGTTTTAATTGACATGAACATTCGCACCAAATCCATCATCGGCCTGCTTTGCGTGACGACATTAGCAGGCGCGTATTTCAGTTATACCGAGCATCAGGATAATCGACAATGGAAGCAGCAACAACAGCGCAATACGCAATACTGGTCGCATATGCAAGCGATCTACCTGCGCGATTTCGACTATGCGCTTGCGGAGGCTCTTGCGGCATCTACGATTGCAGATCGGCAAGCAGCACTTCAATCTGCAATTGAACATGCCAATTTTATCTTGGAATATGTAAGGATCGGATCCGTTACAATGAAGTTTCCATCTTGGTCCTCGTATGAGTCATTTATCACGGACGGCAGCCGCTACTTGGCCTATCCCGCCAGCGAGAAGGGAATGTCGCTCAACCCGGATCAATTAGAACAAATTCAGCGCTTGAGAACGTTCGCGAGTACCGCCCTACCGTATCTCGAGCAGATGAGAAAGAAAGCTGTTGATTCCTCTTTATCAGATATACAACAGATTTCGACCGAAATGGAAGAGGCCTTGTCTCAACTCGACTCGGTCTTTACGTCCGGCAATAAAGCCTTTAACGAGTTCCTGTACAACCAGAATCCTTACATACCTCTGAAGCCAGGAACCGTGTTCGCCGGGGAAACCACGTACAAGGCTACAGAGCTTGCGGCCAAAGCGAAAATTTTCATGGGCGAGGCTTGGAATAAAGGAGTAGGTAAGCAAATCGTCCACATGTCCTCCGGCGGGATCGGCCCCGAGTTCGGAGAAGTCATGGATTTCAATTTATCGGACACCGATGGGAAACCAACCAGCTCCTATATTGCAACACTGAGTAAAAGCGGACACGTGCTCCAAGTGAGACGCAACGGCTCGATCTCCGAAAAAGGAGATGTAGAGCAATCTATGGACTTAAAGCAGGTTGTCGCGGTTGCGGACACCTGGATGGCTCGCTGGTCTGACGAACGTCTGACATTAGTAGCGAAAGAGATAAAAGAAACCTCCATTTATCTCACGTATATTCCGGTCCGGGAGCAAGTTTCCATTCCACAGATGAAAGTCGTATGGCAATTTGATCGCCGTACCGGTGCGTTAAAGAGCTTTGATGCGTCTAAGTATTTTACCCATTACAATAAAACCTTCCCCATTCACCCGAAACTTACAGCGGAGCAAGCCTCAGCGAAGCTTGGTCCAAATGTTAACGTTTCGGGTAAGCCAAAGCTGGAGCTCCGCAACGACAAGCTCGTATATGCATTTCCCGTCACTGGGATTGAAGGCGTTTCTCATGTATACATCAACGCCGGCACAGGCGCTGGCGAAGGCATTAATTACAACTTATAACCACAATTGAAAAGGCAGCCCCACGAATACCTTTGCTGCGGGCTGCTTTAATTTTTTGTCAATCTTGGCTCACCTTCTTTGTTACTTACTTATGTCACCGAAAGCCCAACATAAAAAATGAGAATCGGTTACCTTCTTAGAGTATTGAACTATCGTTTCCTGTTAGTTTAACGAGTTTTAATAATTTCTTGCCAGTTAGGAGGCAAGTCATAATCCCTAATGTGCTTATACTCAAAAACCACTACTAATCCGGAGTTATCTATACTAAACCTCATCGAGTCGAGTCCAACATCCAAATGAGGTCCTACGTACGGGATTGTTTTAACCTGAACATCAATATGCGAAGAATGATATCTAACGTCTACATCAGTTCCATCCAAAAAAGGCGCAAACGTAGGTGATACAGTTAATTTACTTGTATAGTATTGGTTAATCTGTTCCTGTATTTTTGGAGCTAACAAAGTAAGTACAAGCCGTTTCAATGGTTCATCGTTTGGCTTTGCACAAACTGGCTGTATTGTCACAAAGAAAATGATGACTATTAGCAGTGATCCGATACATATTTTCATTTCTAAAACCCTCATCCTCAGCATTTTTAAGGGTAGCTTTCACTAAATGAGGAGAATTTATTATGTTATCCTGCCCGTTAGCATAATAAAACAGACAAATGTTCTAATCGACAATGGTACCCTATTTTCAATCTTTTCAGCAATGACACTCAGTTCTTGCCTACATCCCAAGAACCTGTTTCCTAATATAAAAATCTTTAAATAAGGAAATTGTTTATTTATCTCGCCACATCAGTTCTGTCATAATAATATTAGATAACTACCTAATCCGAAATGACACAATGTTCTTGTCCTTTTCGGCAAAGGAACCAAGTTCTTGTCCTCAGCTTGGGACAAGAACTTGGTTCCTTAAAACAAAAAAGCCGCTATAATAGCGACTTTGAATGGAACAAGTTCTTGTCCCGCGACATCTCATCATATCACAGATTAACGGGTATTAAAAAAACTTAGTTTTTTGACATAAGCCTTAATTGATTTTTGAAGTGTTTTATTTTTGACATCTTTGTCACCTCTGATTATCTCACTAACAGCGGGCTCAAAATGATATTAACTGTTATTTGCTTCATACATATTCTTCAGCACATTACGCATTTCGGGCTTGATTGAAATGTCCGGGCGTCTCGCCATGGCCAGTTTTTCAGCTTCTTCAACTGTTGTAGCTTCACCCAGATTCATCAAAAGAGCTGTAGCTACTGTTCCAGTACGGTTCCGGCCACCAGCACAGTGAAAGAATACTTTTTTGCCCTCTTGGACAGCTTCAGTCACGGCTTGAATGGCTGACTTGAGAGATTCTTCCTGATCATTCCGATTTTCAACAATTGGATAGTGATGTCGGTTTGCTGAAACAGGAAGCCCCTCTTGCGCATTACCATCATCTCGGAGATCAAATACATCCGTTATACCTTGCTCCTTAATTGCACTTAGAGCAGCATCTGCTCCTCCGATATATACTTTGCCTTTAACCAGTTCATGATAGTTAGACATCGTTATTCTCCCCTTCTCTAGTTGTTCTTAACAGCAGCTTGAGCCTCCGCTAACGACGGTCCAAGTCCATCATCATATCGTTCCACATCCAAGGTAATCGATTCTACAGTGGTTACAATCTCAGGATCGACTGCAACGCGAATTGTATTAATCTCCTGTACTAGATAATTCTCTAAAGAATCCGTGAGTCCTAGTTGATAACTGGGTCCACAGCACCCTCCGCAAACCATGGCAAACCGAAGCTTATGCACGCCTGCTTCTCTCATCATTTCTTCAATATAGGCTTTTGCTTCATCGGTAATCACCATCGTCGATCATCCTCCTCTCTAAACTTCACTTGGGCTTACTTCAGTCCAGAACTTTAGGTTGTCATATCCAACTACATCTTTGGATTCCCACGGAATAATTACAATGTTTCCCTCCGAAGCTTTATGAATCAGTTGGATCCATTCCTGTTCAGCTATGGCCCGTCCGCTAAGTATGGGGTCCGTGGTGTCTGTCACGGCAAAACTTTGATTAATGGTCCACCACTTGGTTGGTATACTGGCCCGCTGTAAGTCCTGTTCCAAACGAAATGCCTCATAATATGGTGTAGCCTCTGCGAGTGTAACAATGACAACACTTGTTTCATTCGGGTCACGAAGTCGTGGTAACAAATGCTGAACCGCAGCGGGTATGACACCTGCAGAACGGGAAATCTCTTTATGGTACTCTTCTGTTGCATCGAGAAGAAGTAACGTGTGCCCTGTTGGAGCCGTATCGATAACCACAATTTCATCGCTGCTTCGTTCAACCAGATTGGCAAATGCACGGAAAACTGCAATTTCTTCAGTACAAGGGGATCTTAAATCTTCTTCCAAGTAAGCTAGACCATCCTCATCCAAAGAATCCTTGTTCTGCGCCAGAACTTCCTTTTTATATCGTTCTAGTTCGACCTTCGGATCAATACAGCTCGTATTGATGTTGTCTGTCTCTTGTTCCAGCACATGACTCAGATGGGAAGCGGGATCGGTTGTGCTCAGATGTACCCTGTGACCTCTCTCTGCCAGACCAACTGCAATAGCTGATGCAACTGTTGTTTTGCCTACGCCACCTTTTCCCATGGTGAAAATCACTCGGATACCTGTGTTTTCCATATCATCTATGAGATGTTGTAAGGGGACAACCAACGAAGGATTTAAATTTTTCTCCTGTACCAGCCTAACCTCTGGGGCATCGAAGAAATGACGCAAATGCTCAATTCCAGTGATGTTAAACGGCGCTAGAGGAATTTGACTGGGCCACATACGCCTGAAGAACAACACATGGCAGGATCATAAATCTCCATTATTTTCAAAGCAAACACTCCTCTCGAAAATGGAAAAGCCGGGAAAGAACTCTCCCGGCAGTTTTGTATTATTTACCGGTTTCAGCGAACGTTTTAATGCGCTCCCCAATCTGGTCACGGACCCGTTGGAATACAGCCCATTTCTCTTCATCTGTACCTTGCGCTTTGGCAGGATCATCAAATCCCCAGTGTTCCCGCTTCACATGTGGAGGCGTCATTGGGCATTTATCTGCGGCATCTCCACACAACGTGACTACAAAATCAGCGTTGTTCAACAACACTGAATCAATGATATCGGAAGTTTGAGTTGAAATATCCAGGTCAACTTCTTTCATGGCTTCCACTGCTTTTGGATTTAGACCGTGTGCCTCGATTCCTGCACTATAAATGTTCCAGTCCTCACTCAGATATTTCTTGGCCCAGCCTTCAGCCATTTGGCTCCGGCAAGAGTTGCCTGTGCACAGGAAGTACAGTGTTTTTTTACTCATGTTCATCGTCTCCTCATTGTTTGAATTATAGAATGCTTAACCACAGATACAGACCCACTAGCGTAATAAGCAGAGTCGGAACGGTGATAATGATACCTGTCTTGAAGTACGTACCCCATGAGATTTTAACACCTTTGGTGCTAAGCACATGAAGCCAGAGCAGTGTCGCCAGTGAGCCAATCGGCGTAATCTTGGGACCTAAGTCCGATCCAATAATATTGGCGTAGATGAGCGCCTCCCGAACAGTCCCCGTAGCCGTTGTTGCATCAATGGCAAGCGCATCAATCAGCACGGTCGGCATATTGTTCATCAGGGATGAAATGATTGCCGCAATAAAGCCCATACCAATCGTTGCAGCAAACAATCCTTGATCGGCCATAGCCTGTATGACTACGGCCAGCAGATCGGTCAAACCCACGTTACGTAGACCATAGACCACGACATACATACCAATGGAGAAGAATACGATGGCCCACGGCGCTTCCTTGACTACTAATGTAGTCGGCACAGCAGAACTGCGGGAAGCCATGATCAGGAAGAATATCGCGACAACACCGGCCACAAGGGATACGGGAATTCCGATAAATTCACTGGTGAAGTATCCAACAAGCAGAACCCCCAACACCACCCACGACAACCGAAACATCTTCATATCCTTAATGGCAGTTACCGGAGGTTTCAATTCACTCGCATCAAAGCGTTTTGGAATACTCTTTCGGAAAAAGAGATACAGCACGCCGATACTAGCCACCAGTGAGAACAGATTCGGAACAAACATCCTTCCTGCATACTCCATAAATGTAATGCCAAAGAAGTCAGCAGATACAATGTTGACTAGGTTACTTACAACCAGTGGCAAAGAGGTCGTATCGGCAATAAAACCACTGGCGATAATGAATGGAAATACTTTTTTCTCATCGAAATTCAGCGCCCGTACCATCGCTAGAACAATTGGCGTCAGAATCAGTGCGCCTCCATCATTGGCAAAAAAGGCAGATACCACAGCACCCAGAATGGCGACGTAAACAAACATTCGCACACCATTGCCGTGAGCAGCCTTGGCCATATGTAAGGCAGCCCA
>NZ_AWUK01000074.1 GCF_000499205.1 Paenibacillus sp. MAEPY2 | reverse complement strand
GGTAACTACACTTCCCGTGAGACAGGTTCTCTGGGTGGTTACATCACTAAACGTCTGGTCCAAATCGCTGAGCAGCAATTATCGGGTCGTTCGTAAGCTCGTAATTCGCGCTCGTATATGCAACAACAAAAAGCGGCCTTCCTCGGAAGTGCCGCTTTCCTGTGTGCTCATCACAATTAAGAAGTCGACTCCATGCCTGAATCCATGTATGTATTGGTTCTAGGATAACGAATCATCAGGTTCGCCATATTATAGTTGGACTCCATCGTGGCATCAACCAAAATCATCCCTTGTCTTACTGTAAAGTCATATGCAATTTCTCCATGAGTCCAATTACGCTTGAATTTTAAAGTCTCCAGTGCCATTGCACGGAAAGAAGAGCGCTGGGTTTCGTTTAATCCACCGTCCTCCACTTCCATTTGACCATCACGTCCGGTTATCGGATTATGTCGAATTCCAAACTTTCCAATAACATTATTTCGTATTTGCACAAAAACTACACCTGAATCTAAACCTGATAATTCATGATCAAGCTCTTTGAACACCAAATCCAATTGTCGTGCTAATGAAAGCTGGTCAATTTTTACCATAACGCTCCTCCTTTGTGCACTTCATCCTACAAAACAAGGACTTACGACTCATTATATGACAACATATGTGGTCATTCAACAAAGACAAACAAACTTGGGTAAATATAACTATAATTTGCACAATTAATTGCCATTTTGCGTCCTTCAAGCGAGTTATTTCTCTTAATTGCGACAAATTATTTAGCAGAAGACAAATATAAAAAAAGGATAAAAAAGACTGCAAACCTGTGTGCGTTTACACAGTTTTGCAGCCCCGTTACATATATAGGCATCCTATTTAGCGGATTCTGTCATCTTAAGAAATTGATCAATATCGGCAATGACCAGGTTCGCAGCATTTTGCCAGAAATCAGGTTGCGTGAGATCCGTACCCAGATGTTTCTGAGCCAGATCTTCTACCGTCATTCGGCCCGTATCCCGCAGCAAATCATCGTATTTATCGGCAAATGCCGTGCCTTCCTCCTGCGCTCTGGCATAGATGCCTGCACTGAACATATATCCGAACGTATACGGGAAGTTGTAGAATGGTACACCTGTCAGATAGAAATGAAGCTTGGATGCCCAGAAATGCGGATGATCGGATGCAAGTGCACCACAGAATGCTTCCTGCTGTGCCTCCACCATGAGCTTGGACAGCTCATCTGCATTCACCAAACCTTTTTTGCGTTGCTCATAGAACCGATTCTCGAACAGGAAACGAGCGTGAATATTCATGAAGAACGCAACACTTCGTTGAATCTTGTCTTCAAGCAGAGCGAGCTTCTCTTGCTCATCCGTTGCGGACTGAACCAGGGCATCCGCTACAATCAGTTCAGCAAAGGTAGAAGCCGTCTCCGCCACATTCATGGCGTATCGTTGATTCAAGGCCGGCAGTTCTTCCATAATATGCTGATGATAGCCATGACCGAGTTCATGGGCAAGTGTCGACACATTCGACGGCGTCCCAGAGAAGGTCATGAAAATACGTGTTGCTTTGCTGAGTGGCAATGAAGTACAGAATCCTCCTGGACGCTTGCCAGGACGGTCCTCTGCTTCAATCCAGCGTTTCTCAAACGCCATCTCTGCAAATTTGGAAAGTTTGGGACTAAACTTGGCGAATTGATCCACAATATTGATAGCCGCCTCATCATAGGTGACTTTTCCACCAGACTTGCCTACTGGTGCATCAACGTCACTCCAGCTGAGTTTCTCTACACCGAGCAGTTTCGCCTTGCGTTCCAAATATTGAACCAATGCAGGTTTGGCACCATTAATTACGTTCCACATTGTATCCAGCGTCTGACGCGACATCCGGTTAATCGCCAATGGTTCTTTGAGAATGTCATCCCAACCACGCTTCTCATACAATTTGAGACGGAAGCCAGCGAGATGATTCAATGTATCTGCGCAGAAGTCTTCGACATCAGTCCAAGCCTGTTCCCAGTTAGCGAATACAGTTTCGCGTACATTACGGTCACTGTCGCTCAGCTTGTTAGCAGCCTGACCTGCAGACAGCATTACCGTTTCACCATTTTGTTCAAATGGAATGTTAACTTTGCTTACAATGGTGTTATAGAATTTGCCCCAGCCATGGTAACCATCTACGCCGAGATCAAGTGCAAGTCCTTCAAGCTCCGGAGACAGCTTCTCACGAGCTTGCGTACGGCTCTCGTTCAGTGCAAAGGCAAGCGGCTGAATATTCTCCCGGGCAATCCATGCTTCCCACACCGAGTCTGTCGTCTGGCTAAGCATATTATCGAATTGGGACTTGGTACTGTTCAACATCGCGCCAAGAGAACTCATGGTTCCCTGAAGCTGAACTGCCTTTTTATCATTTTGGTTTTGTGAAGAAAGACAGGAGACAAATGCAGACCCTTCCGAAATTCGCATATAACAGCTCTGCAGCAGTTCCAGGATCGGGTCGAACGCATATGTTTCTTCCAGCGACTTGGGCGCAGGTGTTTCCTTCAAAAGGACCTGCAGCTTGCGTACATCCTGCTCCAGCTCAATTAAATAAGCAGCGAATGATTCGGAGGCAGATCCTCCACTAAAAATGGACTCCAGATCCCAGACGGGTTGTAATGGTGTTTTCATTTAAATAAGGCCCCTCTCTCAGTAGAATGTATAATTAACCTTGAATTAGAACTGGTTTTATAAGCGCTATATCTCTATACTAGAGAAATAGTTTAAGCTATTTCAGGAGGTCATCGTATGAAACCTTTACAAGTCTCGGCTGACACAGCCGTCAAATTAGCAGAATCTCTAGGTGTTCCCCTCGAACATCTGATGCATATGCCGCAGCATATCCTGATGCAGAAAATCGCCGAACTGGCCAAACAAGAAGCGGCTAAACCTGCCTCTACGGAAGGCGAGCAAGAATGATTCCCTTTGAGAACAGCTGGCCATACGATATTGTAATGGGGGACATTTATGTACAGCAATGTCCGTACTGCCATGCGAACAATGTACTGCTGCCACTCAAACCGAAGGAGCTTGTACGCATTCGTGAAGGCAAAAAGAAATTGCTGGTCTTTCCTTGTTGTAATACCAGTATGACTGTCGTCGACAACGATAGTGATTACTTGCTATCCAGTCGTCCTGTCCGCAATTAGAGAACAACTGTCACTTATCAAATGGGGCTACGTTTCGTAGCCTCTTTGTCTGCTTCAATCATTTCAGCTGGCAACTCCATTTTGCCCGAAATCATCTGTTCCCGCAGCAATGCCCACTGCTCCCGTGAAGAACGAATCATGGCAGCATCGGTAATGCGCTTATCATGGATGACTCGGCCGAACCATTTTACAGCCTCATGGAAACGACCTACCCTGCGATTCAACTCCCCCAGCAGATACAACAGCTTGGCTTCATTACCGCCAGTACCTTCCCGTTCAAAAACCTTTACGTAAGCATCAAGGCTAAATTCGAGAAAGCGGTTTTCCTGGGTATGATCCTCCATATACCGATACAGCCAGGCAATATGATGCAGCAGACCCGCAACGACACGATCTTTCTCCTGAATAACTTGAGCGCACAACAATCCAAGCTTGTATGAATCCATCGCCTGTTCAAGTGTCCGAGCACCGCTATAATCTCGTTTCACCCAGCGATTGCCGATTTGCTCCTTGAAATCCTTGCGCTGTTTTTCGTTTAATTGTTCTGTCGAATTCTCCGTCGAAGCGAATCCACACGCCGGACAGATTCGTACAACATAGAAATCCGGATTCTCCCGCTTGTAGTAAGCACAAAAATCGGAATCCGTCCGGTATGGCCGTTTCAAGCTTGGTCTTACGCGTGAGGTGTCATACTCGGTCTCGCAATAATGACATTTCACCTTTACCTTATACAGGGGCTCTAATTCCACTCCGTCCATCCCTCTCCCATATGCGTGTAATCGGAACTAAGGTGTATTCACAAAATGATGTGCTGGCCCCGACAATCGCTGCAGGACGAAAGAATGCAACGGCTCTTCCACACCAACCTGTGTCAACGCCTGATCCATACATGCGAGCCAAGCTTCTGCCCGTTCAACCGTCACTTCAAAATGCATATGGCGGGCACGCATCATTGGATGACCAAAAGCCTCGGAAAATAATGCTGGTCCACCGAAAAATTGAGACAAAAACATGTATTGCTTGTCGATTACCGGCTGAATATTCTCTGGAAAAAGAGGTGCCAGCTTCTCATTCTGCTGAACAATCGGATAAAAAGCTTCAACCAGTGCGCGAACGCCTGCCTCCCCACCGAGATTGTCGTAGATGCTCAAACTTGGATTCATTGTTTACCCTCCTTTCAGTGTCGAATTTTGACATATATTACACTCCCATGCTTAATTATGAAAGGAGATTCAAGAACAAGGCCAAGAACGCCTTTATCTTCATTCTATCAAAAAAATCCCAAAAGTCCTATATAACATGAAAGGGTTATGGATCCACTTAGCCACGACTCGTACAGGTCTATCTCGTACTGAAGGCACAAAAAAAGCGCCAAACGTGAGGTTTGGCGCACCAGATATTTCATTAATAACTTCGCCAGTCCTCTTCTTCAGAGCGCACAAGCGAGGCACGTATAACATAAACAAAAGCACAAACCAGGATTCCGGTGACAAGACTCATAATCATCACTCCATCCGATTTAATTCCACCTTCTAGAACATATGAGGTGACGTTCAGGCGTTTTTATTATTTTAGCATACATCTCTTAAAAACACAGCCACTTTTGCAAGCGCTTTCTAAACATTAATTTGTACTGTTTGTCCGCTTTGTCTCATATATTGATGGCAAACGTACGAACGCTCTGCTGCACACTGACCATTCCAAAAATAAAGGAGAAAAATTCATGGCCGCTTCACAACGAATCACCCATGTCCTGATCCCACTAGCTCTCCTGATCCTGTGTGTGTTGATGGTGCTGTTTCCGGTGGAAACCTGGCATGCAGGTGTTCGTGGACTATCCATTTGGTGGGACGTGCTTTTCCCCTCCCTTTTTCCCTTTCTGGTGCTATCCGAGCTGCTCCTCGGATTCGGCATTGTTCATTTTTTGGGTACCCTCTTAAATCCACTTATGCGTCCGCTATTTCGTGTTCCCGGGAGCGGCGGCTTTGTGTTTGCCGTCAGCTGTGCTTCCGGTTATCCCACTGGAGCCAAATTGACCGCACAATTGTGGGAGCAAAAATTGGTTACTCGGGAAGAAGGTGAACGCCTCGTTGCCTTCACCACATCATCCGATCCCATTTTCATGATTGGAGCCGTATCGGTCGGTTTTTTTCATAATGTCGCTATCGCTCCAATACTGGTTACATCGCATTATGGTGCTGCTTTTCTTGTGGGCCTGCTTATGCGGTTCCATGGCGGCGGCTCTGTTAAGAATCAACCGTCAACTATCGATTCTCCCAGCACCTCCAAAGAGGTTCACAGAAACAGGCTAATCCGAGCCATTTATGCCATGCACGAGGCAAGAAAGGCGGATGGACGGGCATTTGGTGAATTGTTACGCCAAGCGATCTCCTCATCCCTTCGCCTTATTATTATCGTAGGAGGGTTAGTTGTATTCTTCTCCGTCATGATGGAGTTACTCGTGCAAACCGGATGGCTCGGCGGATTATATGCGATTACGGAACAATTGCTTCTATATACGGGATTTCCTCCAGCCTTATCTCATAGCCTCGTAGGCGGATTATTCGAAGTCACGTTGGGAGCCAAAGAAGCAGGAGGGGCCGGCATATCCATTCCACTCGTGTATAAAGCTGCCGCTGCTGCCTTCGTCCTTTCCTGGGGAGGATTATCCGTTCATGCCCAAATTATGAGTGTCCTGAGCAGCACTCCAATGAGATATGGCCCCTTTCTGTTTGCCAGAGCCATCCATGCTTTGATTGCACCCATACTTGTACTGTTGCTGTGGTTACCGATGATGGGTGATTTGGAAACGCCTGTTTTGTTCCAAACCGGTGGCATGCCGGAATTATCTTTGTATACACCAGACTGGGGACAGATCCTGTTTTCAGGAGCGGCTGTATGGGGAGGCATAATCCTTTTACTACTGATGCTTTCTCTGATGAGTTCCTTTTTCTTACCCCGACGTATGAAAAAATGAGCCATTCAGTTCGTTTATATTCAACTGAATATCAATCCGACATTGTGTTCTTCTCTGGAATTGATTATCATCGGTAGTATAATGACCACAAAGGAGCTTTCATCTTGAGATACTATGTTCAAGACCGCGGAGACCAGTTATCGATTGATCTCAGTCAGCAGTTTCATGCGCTGGCCAAAGAGGAAGGGTTTAAGCTGGATGCAGAATCGCCGGAGATTGTCATCTCCATCGGAGGCGATGGTACGATGCTGCAAGCATTTCACAATTTCATCGACCGCATCCCGGACATTGCTTTTGTTGGGGTTCATACAGGCCATCTCGGCTTTTATGCCGATTGGAAGAAGGAAGAATTGCGTGAATTGGTTCGATTGATGAGTGGTAAAGGAGACCCCGAACGACTCAAACCCCGAATAGTGGAGTATCCGCTGCTGGAGCTTGAGATTCGTAAAAAGTCGGGCAACACCTCTTATATCGCACTGAACGAATTTACGTTAAAAGGTGTAGACGGTACAGTCGTCGCGCAGGTCGACATTAACGACGTTACGTTTGAGATGTTCCGGGGAGACGGAATTTGTGTATCTACACCTTCGGGCAGTACGGCCTACAACAAGGCGCTTGGCGGCGCCATGGTGCATCCCACGATCGAGGCTATTCAAATCGCCGAGATTGCTTCAATCAATAACCGCGTCTATCGGACGCTGGGTTCACCGGTTATTTTGCCCAAGCACCATCACTGTGATATCTTCTCACGCAAGGATCAGCGATTGCTGCTGACCATTGACCACGTAAACGTTATGGTGGAAGATCTCATATCGGTACGCTGTCAGGTGGCCCGTCACAAGGTCAGCTTCGCCCGTTTCCGTCCCTATCCGTTTTGGAACAGGGTTCGTACAGCTTTTTTGGACTAATCATATGCAAAAGAAAAAGCGGTCCTTTTCAGGAACCGCTTTTTGCTTTGGCTTGAGGCTGATCTTTGCTCTTCTGCAGTACAAAGTATGCACAGCCAAAGTTGCAATATTCATTGATATAGTCCACCATGCTGGAGATCGTGGAATCCTTTGTTGCTTTAGGATGGTTGTCCCGGTAAAAACCTTTCAACCGCAGCTGGCTGTAACCCCAGTCCCCAATAATGTAATCGTACCGCTCCAGCACTTCGCTGTAACGGTCACGGAAGACTTCAGGATTCCAGCCGTCTTTGTGGTTCTGCACAATTTCATAATTCTTTCCGCCGATTTGAACAATAACCGGTTCTTGAGGTTTGTCCTGTACAGGCTCCTGAACCGATTCCTGAATCTGTTCTGAACTTTTTTCTTCTTCCAAACCTGTCTCCTCCATCATGCGTGAGATGCCGATTTTTCCGTATTTTTCGCAGCGGATTTCACTTGTTCATGGGCGTGGTAGGAGCTGCGGACCATAGGTCCGGATTCGACGTGGCTAAATCCTCGCTTCAGTCCTTCCTGCTTCAATGCCGCGAACTCTTCTGGCGGATAATACTTCTCCACAAACAGATGCTTCTCTGATGGCTGCAAGTATTGACCAATCGTCATAATATCACAATCCACAGCGCGCAGATCATCCATCGTTTGCAAAATTTCATGATATTCCTCACCTACACCAAGCATGATGCTCGATTTCGTTGGGATATTTGGCTGCATTTCCTTGGCACGAGCAAGCAGTTCGAGTGAACGCTTGTATTTCGCCTTGGCACGGACTTTGTCCGATAGCCGCTCTACTGTCTCGATGTTATGGTTCAAGATGTCCGGTTTGGCATCCATCACGATCTGCAAGGAATCCCGATCACCCAAAAAGTCCGGAATCAGCACTTCTACGCTGCATAATGGCAAACGACGACGAACCGCCTTTACCGTCTCTGCAAAGATCGTTGCTCCTCCATCCTTCAGGTCGTCACGAGCCACACTCGTAATTACGCAGTGCTGAAGATTCATCTGTTCTGCTGCTTCTGCCACGCGTTCTGGTTCCTGCAGATCAAGTTCCGTTGGCAAGCCGGTATTCACCGCGCAAAAACGGCATGCCCGTGTGCAAATGTCGCCCAAAATCATAAACGTAGCCGTCCGATTGGCCCAACATTCGTAAATATTCGGGCACCGTGCTTCCTCACATACTGTATGCAGCGTTTTGGAACGCATCATCGTTTTCATTTCCTGATAGTTATCGCCGGTTGTCAATTTGATCCGAATCCAGTCCGGTTTCGGTTCTTTAACACGTTTAGCCAATGCATAAACCTTCTTTCTACTGAAGTTAGGCTGTTGCTCGGAACATATTATACCATGAAAGCGTTGGAAAAACCCCCATTTGTCACATCTTGTGCATTCATGTCTTACATGGATAAAATGAAGACTTTTGAAGAACGCTAGGTTATAGCTTGGTTCACCGGGCACCATGTGCATCATCTCAATGGAAAGGGGGCTGCTTCCCTGTGCAGGATGGCTTTACATCGCGGTTAACTTATTCCTTTTGGATCAAAACATTGCTTGCAGGCACACTGCTTCTCCCATTCTTGCCTGTTGATGTTTACGGTGAACCCACCGCCGCTGATTCCAAACCTCAGGCTGTAGAGCAGAAACCAGAGGACATTTTCGCTGCGCGCCGACATCTGTATGAAAGCATTGGTCAGATGACCCACATTCCCTGGTACAGGCTCGCGGCAATCGATCAATATGAACGAACGATCTCGCGTGCACATCCGAAGGATCGTAAACACCTGGAAAGGCTGACTGGCATATTCATGACCTCCCCAGCCTGGAGAGGCTGGCTAAATCCTGACGAGACGGATCAACATCCGGGTTCAATTGTCTTTTTTAATGGGTATGGTCGTGACGGTTCCGGTGACGGTGTAGCAGATGCCAATAATGATCTGGATGTACTTTACAGCATGGCTTCCATTATTCAGAATTATGGGACCAAGCCGGAGGACTTCAACATCGCTCTGTGGGAATATTATCATAACTCCAGGGCTGTGCAGCGCATTCAACAATTCGCGAAGTTATATGAGCATTTTGACAGCCTCAATCTGTTTGGACACGCCTTTCCCGTCCCGCTCGGAACCAACTATTCGTATCGCAGCACTTGGGGCACCAAACGCAGCTGGGGCGGGTACCGTATTCATGAAGGCACGGATATTTTTGCACCACATGGACTGCCTGTGCGCAGTACCTGTTACGGCGTTGTGGAAATCAAAGGCTGGAATCCGTTTGGCGGCTGGCGTATCGGCATTCGTGATTTGAACAACCATTACCACTATTACGCTCATTTATCGGGCTTCGATAAAAACGCCCATATCGGCGAAGTGGTTACCCCTGGTCAGATTTTGGGCTGGGTAGGCAGCTCAGGGTATGGAAAACCGGGTACGCAGGGCAAGTTCCCTCCTCATTTGCATTATGGCATCTATCGGGACAGCGGGTTACACGAATGGTCATTCGACCCCTATCCGCATCTGAGGCACTGGGAGCAGGAAGAACGTAAACAGAAGAAAGCCAAAAGCCAATGAGCTAAATCTGGATAAATGATGAAACTGCATATTTCACAATAAAATATGTTTAATGCAAAGCGGGGCCTCCATTAAGAGAGCCCTGCAAAAGCCT
>NZ_AWUK01000073.1 GCF_000499205.1 Paenibacillus sp. MAEPY2 | reverse complement strand
CTGTTATCCCCAGATTTCCTTTATCCCTTTTAGAAGGGAGAAATCCGGTGATAAAGGCGAACGCTCCGCTTCTAACAGGTCTCTTCTGCTCTCTCCGTTATGGTTTAATTTTGTTTCATCTTATATAGTTTTATTTTATAAAGAAAGCGCTATCACTTCGAGTGTACCCCGTTGACATCTGGTATCTTTGATTTACCATTTCATACTTGATCTAACTTTTTTGATCCCGATATTCCTGCGGCGTGCAGCCGGTAGCTTTTTTGAAGAATCGATAAAAATAATGCTGATCACTAAATCCGACCTTGGCGGATATTTCATGCATTTTGCAGGCCGAGCCGAGAAGTAATTCCTTACTGCGCTCAATGCGCCGGTCATGGATATAGTCGGATATGCCTTTGCCTGTTATGCGCTTGTACCAACGGGACAGATATGACGGATTGAGAGAAACCTCCTGTGCAATTCGGGTTAACGAAAGGTCATCCTCCAGATGGTGCTTGATATAATGATGAATAGTAATAAGAATCTGCGACTGATCATGGATGCGCGTAACACTTCGTTTGGAGATGATCCATTCATATGCCGATTGATAGAAAACCACCAGATCAGACCAAGCCGTATGGATGTCAAAATGAAGCATTCGAGACAATGCCATTTCCTCCATCGCCGATTCGTACAAGCCCAGTTCATGAAGAAGATCGATCAGCCCACTGCCTGCTCCTGTATAGATTCTCATTCGAAAGAATGGGTCCTGAAGCCCTTCTTTTGAAGCCTCTGTCCATTTGTGAAACGACTCCATCCACTCCCTATCACCTGCTGTAACCCGCTGCTTGATCTGATCCAGATGAAGGGCTGCAACACTCTGTTGATTTAAAATATTGGGGGTGTATGGCAAATCATGCTGCACATTGACACGAAGCAGCTTCTCCATCCCGAGTCCAGGGCCCTCATAAATAGACAGGCGCAACTGCGCGATGGCCTGATTCAGCCCGATCCACTCCACTGCCTGCTCGCTCACCATAATGGAGACGGACAGATTCAGGCAGTTCGCACAGGATTGCTGCACAGACTCCAGCGTTCCATAGACAAAACGCAGTGTCTGTTCCCACTTCTCCTGCCGTCCTGTATGGAAGCTCGATGGCTCCACCTTGGGTTGAACAAAGCAGGCAATGACTTGATAATCCAGATCGATTGCTTTGACCTTGGCCTTATCCTGAAGCAGCTCCTCCGCAACGTTGGCAACGGCATATCGAATTAAACTCCGGTCTGCCTGGGATTGATAGTTGTTCCACTCCTCGACCCGTATGATGACCGGGATTACAGGCTCAGCGGATATGAAGGGGAGCTGGACAGCATCCAATTCTTCCTGAAGCGAGGCGATATCATGCCGTTCCGTTCGCTTAAGGAGATCCAGCAGCAACTGTCTTTGTAGCTGAGGCAGCGCTCTGGGCAGCTTGCTGCGAAACCAGGCGTGCTGGTACCGGAAATCATTCTCCTCCGAAATTTGTGTTAACGCCCGCTCTACCGAAGCGCGGATATGACTCATGCCCTCTGTCTTTAACAGGTAATCCACAACACAAGGGTTGCGTATCGCTTGATGCGCATAATCAAATTCGTTATGACCTGTCAGCAAAAGAACTTTGCATCGTGGCCACCGATCCATAATCTTCTCGATCAGCTCCATGCCATCCATGCCAGGCATACAGATGTCGCTAAGCACGATATCAATTTTGACGGAATTCAACCACTCGATTGCTTCAAAGGCAGAGTATGCCTTAATGATCTCCATATCCTGCAAATCCGCCTTTTGAAAGAAAGCATAGAGTCCATCCAAAATAACCGGTTCATCATCTACAATTAACATTCGCTGCATACGACTACTCCCGTCTCCATGGAATATTTATAATTATGCATAGCCCGCCCAACGCACTGCGCTGCGCGCTAAGACCATAGCCTGTCCCAAACTTGATTCGTAAACGTTGATTCACATTCATCAGCCCTGTAATCTCTTCATTCCCAGATCTCTGATTCGCAGATTCTTGAAAGGACGCTTGCAGATTGCTCAAGATTGCATCCGTTAACTGATCGCCATCATCCTCAATTCGAATGGACAGTTTATCTTGATCCACTTGATAGGATAATTTCAGATCCCCCCCCTGACTGCGTTTGGCAAGGGCATGCTCGAAGACATTCTCTACAATCGGCTGAATGATGACCCGGGGAATGGCAATACCTCGATAATCCCTGCTTAGTTCCTCCAGTTGCAGCTGGACTCTTGACCCAAACCGGATTTTTTGAATCGAAGCATAGACCAAGGCGTGGTCCATCTCTTCACCGAGCGATACCTCGGAATGAGAATCCCTGGACATGTACCTGAAATATTGTCCCAAATAATCGGTAAACTCCTGAATCAATTCAACATTCTCCACCTCGGCCATTTGCTTGATGCTGAAGAGGCTGTTATATAAAAAGTGAGGCTGAATCTGAGACTGCAGATGTTTAAGTTCTGCCTCGCTGGTTCGAATCCGGGCAACATAATTTTCATCAATCAGAATATGTAAGCGCTCTATCATGTGATTGAAACGAGAGTACAAATAACCAAATTCGTCCCGTCTGGATTGTGGAATATGAATGCTTGTCTGTCCCTGCTCCGCCATTCTGAACCCGCGAATCAGCACAGATAACGGCTTGTGAATGGACCTGTAGATCGAAAAGGAGAAGATCATAATAATAACGATTGAAATAAGCGTCAGCATCCACAACCACAGATTGTATTGTTCCAGGGGAGCTTTGAGCACATCATTAGGAATGCTGGCCGTCAGCGTGAATGAGTGATCGGGATCATAAAGCGAATAGCACAGAAATGGATCGGATTGAAACCTCGTAACCTGTATGGATACCGGAGATTCTGGAGATACCTGTTGCAATTGTGCCGACGATGCAGGTTCATCAGAAGAAGAAATGACCACATTGTGGTGCTCTCCGAAGCTCAGCGTAATATCACTGCCCCCGGTTTCCGCGAGTTGCTGCAATCTGTGCTTCAATTCTTCAGCAGACAAACGTATGCCTAATATAAAATTGGGCGGTTCCTCATGATTCATGTTGTACGGGTTGCTTTTGAGAAAATAAAGATTGTTATCCGAATAAGACAGCTCACCATTCAGATTTCCCATAGTTGCCAGCAGATCCTTCCATTCGCCATCCTCTACATTGCGAATTCCGTCCACTGCGCTGACCCGCTTATGAAGAGCCGGTACGTAATACACAACATCACTGATATAGGGACTCGTTACCATGATCTGACCCAGCTTGTTGTGGATATTATTGAGACTGGAAGTCACCTCATACCTGCTCATGATCGCTGCTCGTGTACTTAGCGTGGACATCGTATCATCGAACGAAAATTCGGTCACAAGCCCACTCATTCGCTCCAGTTCGAATTGCAGATGATTGTGGTAAAAATACAGCTTCGATTCATGCGCCTTCTCCACTTCTGTCTGCATTTGCTTGGAGCTGGTATGTGTAATCATAATGCTGATTCCATATAGGGGCAGAATGACAAGCACAAAAGCAATCATCAGCTTGACGACAATGGATGCATTTTTCCAGGTGCCCACCGCAAATCTCATTTCCCTCCACTCCTTTCCTCAACGGCAAAAAGGAGCCGGAAATCGGCTCCTCCCATTGGCTTTCCTCCATCGATCTTATCCCTTTACACTGCCGACAACAAGTCCATGGACGAAATACCTTTGCAGGAATGGATACACAAGCAGAATGGGTATAACGGACAAAAAGATTTGGGATGCCTGAGTCGTTCTGTCCGACACCTGGCTTAACAGCGTTGCGTCCTCCAGGGTCATCATCTCACTTTGAAGCATCGTCACTTGCTGGAGCATCGATTGCAGATACGTAGCTAGCGGATAACCTTCCGGACTCTTCATGTAGATCATGCCATCAAACCAGGCGTTCCAGTGTCCTACCATGGCAAATAGCGTGATGGTTGCAATACTTGGCAATGAAATGGGAAGGTAAATGCTCCATAGTGTGCGAAAATGGCCTGCGCCATCCATCCATGCTGCTTCTTCCAGTTCCTTCGGCAAGCCTCGAAAGAAATTCAGCATAAGCAATACATTAAAGATGGGAACCGCCCCCGGCAAAATCAGGGCCCAGATTGAATCCAACAGACCTGCTTCCTTAACGATAAGATAACCCGGGATCAATCCCCCACTGAATAGCATGGTGAAGACAAAAATCCACGCATAGAATGTTCTGGAACGGAACTTTGCTGCCTCTTTGGAGAGTGGATAGGCTACAAGAATCGTGAAGACCAGATTGGTCGCAACCCCGAGTACAACGCGGAGAAGACTTGTGCCGAACGAATTTAGAAACTGCTGATTCTCCAGAATGTATTTATAGGAGGACAGGGTGAAGTCCACCGGCCAGAATGTCACACTCCCCGCCTTGACTGCATCACTTGAACTAAACGAAATCGCCAGAATATTCACAATAGGAAACAGACAGAGCAAGGCAAGAAGGGTCAGGGTGACGTAATTCAATCCCAGAAACCAACGATAGGCTCTCGAAGCATGATGCATGTTCTTGCCTCCTTTCTAGAAAATCCGATAATTGGCTAATCGATAGGCCAGGAAATATCCAAGCCCGATAAAGATGAACGAAACGACTGATTTAATGAGGCCCAATGCGGTGGATACGGAGTACTGGGCATCCTGCAAACCAATCCGATAGATCATTGTATCAAGAATATCTCCCGATTCGTAGACGAGCGGATTATATAGATTGAACACTTGGTCAAAGCCGCCATTCAGCACGTTTCCAAGGCTTAGCGTAACCATCAGTATTACGATTGGACGAATGCCGGGGAGCGTAATATGCCATGTCTGCTTCCATCTTCCCGCACCATCCATCACGGATGCTTCATACAAGGATTTATCAATGTTTGTCAATGCGGCCAAATATATAATGGTGCCAAATCCGAATTCTTTCCATTGGTCCGTAATGACGAGTATGTAAGGAAACCATTCGTTGCTGGCCAGGAACTGAACAGGTTCAACCCCTATCGCCTTAAGCAGCATATTTACGATACCTGTGCTAGGAGACAGCACATCCACAATGATCCCGGCCAATATGACCCACGAAAAGAAATGCGGCATATAGATGACCGTCTGTATTGTTCGTTTAAACGCTGTTTTGCGTACCTCGTTCAGTAATAAGGCGACAAGCACCGGAATGACCAAACCGGACACAATTTTCATCACGGAAATGAAAACGGTATTCCATACGACCTGACCGAATCCAGGCAGATCGAACAAGTACCTGAAATTGTCCAGACCGACCCAATTCATATTTTTGAATCCGGCAATGGGAGTAAAATTCTGAAAGGCAATGGAGAGTCCCGCCATCGGAATGTAACCGAATACAATGATGATGATCAGTCCAGGCAATATCATAAGATGAAGCGGAACGTTTCGTATAAATTGTTTGTAGTTGGAACGCATGAGCTGTCTCCTCCTTCAAATTCATTATAGAATCCGTCAGGAATCGGCCATAGTGTAGGCTATTTACTTTAGGTATCTTTTGTTGACCCTCTTCGTAGAAAGCCAAAAAACCGCGAGTGTCGCGGTTCTAAGACTAAAGCTGGTTATTATTGAGATATGAAGATGGTTCTGACCACGTAGTAACTCCGTGTGGAAATTATTGGTTCAACTTATATCATTATTTCTGGACATTCATAACCAGCACATTGACCGAATGGGCAGGGAGCTGCAACACAACCGAATCCTCCTGTAGATGAATCACTTGTTCTTGTGGAACAATCTTCTCATCGTTCTTCTGATTCACGTTGGGAACATGTAGCAATTCTTCATCTCCGCTAAGTGTTATCATTCTAGCAACAGAGGCAATGTTCAGATCCTGAAGGCGAATTTGAGTTGCTTTGTCCACCCCATCTGCGTTCACCAGCTTCACATACACATGCTGTGCATCTCTCGTAACGGAATGGAATACGTCCCGGTTGTATGCTTCGAGCTTGTAATCCAGAATTCGGCTGGTTGTGTGACCATCAGTATAAGAGCAGATTAGATTTCCCCCTGTGTCACCACCATAATTCACCGTAATCGTATAATTCGTATCGTTCTCCAGTGGTTCATAGTTGGCTGCCCGGAGATTTCCCGCCGCAGAACTGGAAGAATAATCACCCAGGGTGTAGCCTTCTACACCTTGTTTGTATACTTTGACTCCCGTTGCATTGCCGCCATATCCAATCGCGTATTCAATGACGTCCTTTTTCTTAGGGGATATATCCGTCAATCCCACACCGATGGTGAAGCCGTCCTCGCCCGCTATGCGCTGAATCTCAACTTCAACTTTATAATTCGTCCATTCATCGTTCAGAAGATATACCCCATTCAGACCGCTTGCCTGCGCTTTTAAGATCAGCCCTTTTCCCGTCTCCAGCATATATCCTGCCGATCCCGGAATCCGATTCCACGCCTCATTCAGAGCTGTCTGCTCCCTAAAATCTTCTGTAAACAGCACCCTGCCATCCTGGTTCGATGTGACCGTAATCCGTTGCACCACAATGTCAGCTTGACCTGTCGCAATCTCGATCCCGCCGCGCGGAATGAGCTCTATCGGTTGACCCTTGCTGTATGTTGAAAATGAAGTGCTCAGCACCTGATCGCCCACGTACTTGGCAAAAAGCTGCTGTACATAGTAATTCGGTGTGTACCACACCGTCTCATCATCAAACCAGATGCAGTCCGGTGTCCAGCGGTAGGTGCCGTCTGTCAGTACCTTGTTAAATAGTGGCGCATAGGCAGCCAGGCGAACAACGTCCGCATTATTTTCGAATCCGGTCATGATGGCCGCTTCGGCAACCGCACCTGCCAAGGTATTTTTGTCCGTTGACGCATATTCTCCCACAAATACCTTAGATGTCTCTTTCCAATCCATACTGCCATCTTCGTGATACGCCCGCTCATAATAGTTATACCGATCCACGTTATTCAGCAGATAGTCATTGGAACGATAGTAATGTTCATCGGCAATGGTATCCATATAGTTGTCCTGGTTCTCATACCAAGTGACCGTCTCCTCGATCACCTCTTTGCCATCTGCAAAAGCGACTTGAGCTGATCCGGTCAGATTGCCGCTCAGGAATTTCCATCCCTGCTGGTACGCATCATCGTCTGCCTGAGCGCCGACTGTCGAAATGATAAACAGCTCATGATCAGGATAGTTACACTTCATATAGTCATCAATTGATGTCTTGAATACTTCAAAGTTCGCAAAAAATTCGGTTCCCCAGTTCTCATTGCCTACGCCAAGATAACGCAGATCGAAAGGCTCAGGATGCCCCATGCTGCTCCGCATGGCCGCCCATTCATTATGTTCAATATCCGTGCTGAGCGCAAAATCGATCAGGTCTGTAAAGTTACGGATATAATACTCCCTCAAAGCGCCACCCGCCGGATGTGCATAATCCGAACGCGCCTGGCACAGAACCCCACAGGCCATGACCGGAACGGGAGCAGCATTCAAATCTTCAGCCAGCTGGAAATATTCCATGTATCCGAGGCCCATCGTCATCATGTAACCCCAGACATTATAGTTCTCCTTGCGAAGTTCAACCGGTCCCACCGAATCCTTCCAGTCATACACATTGTCCCAAATAAATGAACCTTCCGAAATGCATCCCCCCGGGAAACGCAGAAACTTTGGATGCAGATCGACGAGCGCTTGAACCAGGTCTTTCCGGAGTCGATAGTTTGGATTACCCGTGTAGTTGGCATGCGCTGACGCGGATATTCCCTGCTCTTTCGGATTGGCTCCCCATACATCTTGTGGAATCAACGATACCAAATCGATGGAAATGTCCCCATCGAAGGTGAGTGCCAATTGCCCCAGCGCAGTTTCCGTTCCAGTCAGGGTTACGTTCGAATTCTGGATTCCGTACTTCATCCATGTGTTACCACCTTCAACTTGCAGCGCAACTGAATCACTGATGGCATCGCCGTTCCCATCCTGCAATTGAATCGTAATCGTTCCTGAGGATACTGCCTTGGCCCAGACAGAAAAATCATACGCCTCACCCTTCTTAATGGACATGGCACAATGTTGGTTGGAATCCGAGAAGCCGCGATTACGAATCGTCGCACCAGCCTGAACCGTTACATAATAAGGATTCACTTCCGGGTCTTCCACGTTTAAATAAGTGTTTAATCCATCGGTCTGCTGCACGATCATTTTGTCGGTATCCCCGGACCAGGCATACAACGGATCACGGTTCCGACCTGTCGAACAACCACATTCTCCCGAGTCATGCGAGTACGTATCGAATGCAAAGGATTCAAACGAGCGGTTCTGAACAAGCTCTGCATAGATTCCCCCGTCTGCCGCATTGTTAATGTCCTCGAAGAAGAGGCCGTACATTACTTCGCTAATATCCGCCACACGTTGATCCCCGTGAATCGTAACGGTATATGGCGGGAGGTGCTCTGGAACAACAGAGACATCAAAACTTTTGTTTGACGTACTTCCACCCTTGGTCAAAAGTGCATTCAAACGAACTCCCTGTGCAGAGCTCAGAGATTGAATTTCTCCATTCGCTGACAGAACTTCAGGCTGACTTGAACTCCATTGAACGTTCACCTTTCCCCCTAGCAAATCTATAGGCAATGCTACATTTTTGGTAATAATCCGGGCTGGAGCAGACAAATATTTATCTCCGGCAAGCTTCACAATCTCTTCATCAGTCAGGGACTCGCACATCACCTCAATGACTTCATCCATGGATAGAGCCGCCTGATAAATCCGAAAATCAGATAGTGATCCCGCAAAGTCCACATCTGCCGAGTACTGAGAACGTCCAATATAATTACGGCTATAGTTCACAGGGTCCACGAACGAATCAAACCATCTGCGCAGCTTGGCATAATTGCCACTGGACGTCTGACTGATGGAGCCATCCGCCACTATCTCCCCATTCACATACACAATCGGACCTGCGCTGCTGCGTGTGCCGCCTTGACTGCCTGCCACCGACAAAGCAATATGCATCCATTCCCCACTGGCAAATCCGCGTCCCGGGTCTACAACCAAATCATCTCCCGCATATAACGTACCTCTCATCTGACGAGTCAGAAATAAATAGGGGCCCTTCTCGCCATTGCCGAAGTCGAAAATTCTCTCCCACACATTCGAACCTTTGCCCAAATGGACCCATACCGCAACAGTCACACCTGTGTTATCGCTTACATCTTGCAGCAAATTCGAAGGCAGCTCCAAATAGGATGTTCCGTTCGATCCTCCGGTAAAAGTCACCGCCCATCTGCCATTTACTTCGGAAATGCTGGGTAGTTTTTCTCCTGAGGCTGTTCCATTGTGTCCGTTCCCTGAGCTATCCTTGCCGATCTCGGCTGCATCTTCAAACTTGTAGTGTGCAATGAGTTGATTGTGAAATGTAGTCATGTTCATTCCTCCTATGTAACTTAAATTATCGTAGATGCCTCTCTTTAATTCGTATAAATGTAAATTAATTAATAAATATATAAA
>NZ_AWUK01000072.1 GCF_000499205.1 Paenibacillus sp. MAEPY2 | reverse complement strand
CTGAAAACTAGATCCGAAACGAAATTCGCGATGTATCACCTGCATATCTTGGATAAGCCCTCGACCGATTAGTACTGGTCAGCTCCATGCATTGCTGCACTTCCACCCCCAGCCTATCTACCTCGTCGTCTTCAAGGGGTCTTACATACTGGGAAATCTCATCTTGAGGGGGGCTTCACGCTTAGATGCTTTCAGCGCTTATCCCTTCCGTACATAGCTACCCAGCGGTGCTCCTGGCGGAACAACTGGTACACCAGCGGTACGTCCATCCCGGTCCTCTCGTACTAAGGACAGCTCCTCTCAAATTTCCTACGCCCACGACAGATAGGGACCGAACTGTCTCACGACGTTCTGAACCCAGCTCGCGTACCGCTTTAATGGGCGAACAGCCCAACCCTTGGGACCTACTTCAGCCCCAGGATGCGATGAGCCGACATCGAGGTGCCAAACCTCCCCGTCGATGTGGACTCTTGGGGGAGATAAGCCTGTTATCCCCAGGGTAGCTTTTATCCGTTGAGCGATGGCCCTTCCATGCGGTACCACCGGATCACTAAGCCCGACTTTCGTCCCTGCTCGACTTGTAGGTCTCGCAGTCAAGCTCCCTTATGCCTTTGCACTCTTCGAATGATTTCCAACCATTCTGAGGGAACCTTTGGGCGCCTCCGTTACTCTTTAGGAGGCGACCGCCCCAGTCAAACTGCCCACCTGACACTGTCCCCGCACCGGATTACGGTACCAGGTTAGAACCTAGATACGATCAGGGTGGTATCCCAACGGTGCCTCCACACAAGCTGGCGCTCATGCTTCAAAGGCTCCCACCTATCCTGTACAGATCGTACCCAAATTCAATATCAAGCTGCAGTAAAGCTCCATGGGGTCTTTCCGTCTTGTCGCGGGTAACCTGCATCTTCACAGGTATTAAAATTTCACCGGATCTCTCGTTGAGACAGCGCCCAAGTCGTTACGCCATTCGTGCGGGTCAGAATTTACCTGACAAGGAATTTCGCTACCTTAGGACCGTTATAGTTACGGCCGCCGTTTACTGGGGCTTCGGTTCACAGCTTCGGATTGCTCCTAACCGCTCCCCTTAACCTTCCAGCACCGGGCAGGCGTCAGCCCGTATACTTCGCCTTACGGCTTCGCACAGACCTGTGTTTTTGCTAAACAGTCGCTTGGGCCTTTTCACTGCGGCCCCCTCGTGCTATTCACACTACCGGGGCACCCCTTCTCCCGAAGTTACGGGGTCATTTTGCCGAGTTCCTTAACGAGAGTTCTTCCGCGCGCCTTAGAATTCTCTTCTCGCCTACCTGTGTCGGTTTGCGGTACGGGCACCATCACCTGGCTAGAGGCTTTTCTTGGCAGTGTGAGATCATGACCTTCGCTACTATAATTTTCGCTCCCCATCACAGCCCAGCCTTACGATGTGCGGATTTGCCTACACATCAGCCTCACTGCTTAGACGGACATCCATCAGTCCGCGTCACTACCCTGCTGCGTCCCCCCATTGCTCATAACGGCTTACGGTGGTACAGGAATTTCGACCTGTTGTCCTTCGACTACGCCTTTCGGCCTCGCCTTAGGTCCCGACTTACCCTGAGCGGACGAGCCTTCCTCAGGAACCCTTAGGCTTTCGGCGGATCAGATTCTCACTGATCTTTTCGTTACTCATACCGGCATTCTCACTTGTATAATGTCCAGCGCTCCTTACGGTACACCTTCAACCCTTATACAACGCTCCCCTACCCCTGATGCAAAGCATCAAGCCATAGCTTCGGTGGTGTGTTTAGCCCCGTTACATTTTCGGCGCAGAGTCACTCGACCAGTGAGCTATTACGCACTCTTTCAATGGTGGCTGCTTCTAAGCCAACATCCTGGTTGTCTGTGCAACTCCACATCCTTTCCCACTTAACACACACTTGGGGACCTTAGCTGATGGTCTGGGCTGTTTCCCTTTTGACAATGGATCTTAGCACTCACTGTCTGACTCCCGGAAGTAAGTCTATGGCATTCGGAGTTTGACTGAGCTTGGTAACCCTTGCGGGCCCCGCACCCAATCAGTGCTCTACCTCCACGACTCTGTTTTCCGAGGCTAGCCCTAAAGCTATTTCGGGGAGAACCAGCTATCTCCGAGTTCGATTGGAATTTCTCCGCTACCCCCACCTCATCCCCGCATTTTTCAACATGCGTGGGTTCGGGCCTCCAGTGCGTGTTACCGCACCTTCACCCTGGACAGGGGTAGATCACCCGGTTTCGGGTCTACGTCCACGTACTAAGTCGCCCTATTCAGACTCGCTTTCGCTGCGGCTCCGGCTCTTCACCTTAACCTTGCACGGGAACGTAACTCGCCGGTTCATTCTACAAAAGGCACGCCATCACCCCTAAAACGGGCTCTGACTTTTTGTAAGCACACGGTTTCAGGTTCTATTTCACTCCCCTTCCGGGGTGCTTTTCACCTTTCCCTCACGGTACTGCTTCACTATCGGTCGCTAGGAAGTATTTAGCCTTGGCAGATGGTCCTGCCGGATTCATACGGGGTTTCACGTGCCCCGCACTACTCGGGATCCGTCTCGGAGGGAACAGACTTTCAACTACAGGGCTTTTACCTTCTTTGGCGGGCCTTTCCAGACCTCTTCACTTAACCGGTTCCTTTGTAACTCCATGTGAGACGTCCCACAACCCCAAAGAGCAAGCTCTCTGGTTTGGGCTTCTCCGCGTTCGCTCGCCGCTACTGACGGAATCACTATTGTTTTCTCTTCCTCAAGGTACTTAGATGTTTCAGTTCCCTTGGTATGCCTCTGCACAACCTATGTATTCAGTTGTGAGTAACTGGAAATTACCCCAGCTGGGTTTCCCCATTCGGACACCCCCGGATCAAAGCTTGCTTACAGCTCCCCGAGGCAGTTTCGTTGTTCGCCACGTCCTTCATCGGCTCCTAGCGCCTAGGCATCCTCCGTGTGCTCTTAGTAGCTTAACCATTTTGCTCCGGTTTCGACTGCTCGCTTCCCTTGTTTTGCTTGCGCAAAGCCAAAAGTCGCTCCCATTCGATACCATCGCAATGCAGTTTTCA
>NZ_AWUK01000071.1 GCF_000499205.1 Paenibacillus sp. MAEPY2 | reverse complement strand
ACATGAATGTGGGGCCATTAAATTAAACTAACCTGTCTATAACGAACTATCTTATGAAAGTTCGATATAATTATTAGAGTTGAAGCCATCTAGTTACATCTTCAGATATAAGACCATTCTGACGATGTGTGACAGGCATTTCACTGATTTGTAATAAAAAGTAACTATCATGCGTCCGCAGACACTCAAGAAGGTACTTATCTAACAAATCAATATCATCAGCTGTTTTAATTAAATACACTCTGTCATGAAGATGTTTGACCTCAAACAGGTGTTCAAGATGAAAGTTTATACACTCCTCAGTCCATCCTTCATTTTTAGGCTTATAAGAAAACAAATAGAGTTTAGATATAATATTCGCCCCCTTTTACTCTTATAGTCCGCCTTCTTTTGAAGCAGTTTCCTTACGTGGCTTAAATAACACCTTTAACATTGGTGGAGCCATTAAAGTTGTAAGAATGACCATTATAACAACTGAAGTGAAATATTCAGGTAAAAGAAGCCCTGCTTGTATACCAGTTGAAGCAATAATTAATGCAACTTCTCCTCTTGATACCATCCCAGCTCCTATAGCAAAAGAAGATACATTGCTGAATCCTGTAATCTTTGCTCCCAATGCACCGCCCAGTAATTTAGTCAAAACAGCAGCAATGGTTAGAACGACAAGGAATCCTATCTGTTGTCCTACACCTTCAAATGAAACATTGAGGCCAATGCTCACAAAAAACACGGGAACAAAAATTGAATATGCAATGGGCTCGACCTTTTTTTCAACAACATTCTTAAAATTCGTTTGTGAGATTGCAATACCGGCAGCAAATGAACCAATTATACCGGCCATACCCATCAAATCAGCAAAGTACGCAAATCCAAAACAAATGAAGAGTGCGATTGATATTATGGGTTCTGTTACCTTAAGAGTTGAGAGCCACTTCATAACACGAGGAACTATAAATACCCCTGCAACAAACACACCTATGAAGAACAGCACTTTCTTCCCTACTAAAAGTCCTAACGATACATCCTGATCTGTACCCAAGAAACTCATCATAAATGCCAAAAGAATAACAACTAAAATATCGTCTACTACAGCAGCTCCGAGAATAGTTGTGCCTTCTTTTGAACTTAAACGATCCATATCCTTCAGCACTTGTACTGAGATGCTTACAGATGTTGCACTGAATAAAACACCCATAAAAAGTGCATAGTTCGTGGATAGTCCAAATAGATCTGCTACTCCAAATCCACCTACAAAAGGAAGAATAATTCCGCCAATGGCAACGGCAACCGCGGACTTCCAGTTTTTCTTTAACTGGTCAAGGTCCGTTTCTAATCCAGCAATGAACATAAGTAATAGGACACCTATCTCAGAGATGTAATGAATAAATTCATTATTATTAATCCACCCGAGAATTGCAGGTCCTAAAATAATACCGACTACCAGTTTGCCAAGTACAGAGGGTTGCCCCAATTTTACTGATACATGTCCTGCTATTTTTGTACTAACAATGATTAAAGCCAAATACCATATAAATTCCATTCTATCTACTCCTCAACAACAACATATAAAATAACTTGAACGCGTTCCTGAACATAATAATTGACCTAAAACCTTAGGTCAATATAGCATTTAAACCAACGAAATAGAGTTGTAATACTTATGATAACCCTTGATAATCCCTGTATACGTATTTTTTAATTAAAAGCCAAAAAACAAGCATTAGGGTCGATTTTTAATATGTACAAAAAAACATAATTACTGAGAAGCGGAACCCCTCAGTCATACTCTACTTGCATACGCATCTTGCCTGAAATAATGAAATCAACTTCATCACCATAGTCCAAATAGCTTGACTGAAGGATCTTCTTTGAAATGATCTATAATCAGACCATCTTGTTTGGTCTTGTAACGTTGTGCATGCTAAGAGTCATTTTTCTTCCTCTGCAGTAGGCAGCCGTCTTTGCTATGATCCACAGTATAGCTCAAAGGCAACCGTCGTTTGTATTTTTATGAACCACCTCCTTTTCTCTGCATTTGTTTAACTAATCTACCTGTTAGCCTAATGAATTGATGAGCGAAAACTTTATTAGAAATATGTCTAATCGGTAATCGAACTATGTTCTTGTCCACTCCGGCAATCGGTACAAGTTCTTGTCCTCAACTGCCAGTTCATTCTGATAATTCTCTTTTTTAATGCCAAGCCGACCGTGTTTAACCTCTCATCGTGTCAGTTTTCCTTTAACAATATAAAAATTGTTATGTATTAAGGTATTTAATGAAGTTGTAACTGCGTGTGTTAAATGTTTAGATATATACCTAATCGGCAATCGGACTATGTTCTTGTCCATTCCGGTAATTGGCACAAGTTCTTGTCCCCAAAAGCAAATTCCAGTAACCAAGATTTCGGTTTTTAATGCCAAGCCGCCCATATTTACTTCTCACATCTTGCCTTTTGTCCCAAAACAACGTGAACATTTTCATGTTTAATGTAGCTTAATGAAGTATTAAGTGCATACGCTGATTATTTAGATATCCATCTAACCGGTAATCAGATCATGTTCTTGTCCATTTCGGCAATCGGTACAAGTTCTTGTCCTAAAAGCTAGTTCCGATAACAATATTTCGCTTTCTTTACCCTATCTGCCCGTGATTTATCTCTAATCAATTCATTTGATCCATTAGAAATGAAAAAACTGTCCTGCACTATACTGACTATTGAGACTTTAATTATTTCTCATTTTATTTAGACATGTATCTAATCGGTAATCGGACTATGTTCTTGTCCATTCCGGCAATCGGTACAAGTTCTTGTCTTTTGCTCGGGACACGAACTTGTACCGATAAAATAAA
>NZ_AWUK01000070.1 GCF_000499205.1 Paenibacillus sp. MAEPY2 | reverse complement strand
TCCGCTCGACTTGCATGTATTAGGCATGCCGCCAGCGTTCGTCCTGAGCCAGGATCAAACTCTCCAATAAAGTATTGAAAAGAGCGATAAGCTCATTTTGAAACTGACGATTCATTATGAATCAAAAGTTACTATCCATTTGTTCAGTTTTCAAGGAACTTGTGTCCGTTCGTGTTAATGCTTGTCAACCGGACAGGAATCTTATCTTATCATGTTGACCAAGTAACCGTCAACTCTTTTTTTTCGTCAGCGTCCAAAGCGTTTCGACAATCATTCGTTTGAGGCGACAAGAAATAATATATCATGATCTAATTCATTTAGCAAGCACTTTTTAATAACCTTTATATAAATACTTTATAATCCACAACAACCGTAAATAAAGAAACTCTCAACTAAAGCATTCGACAGCCTATATCAATCCAGAAGAATCGACTATATTTACATACAGATACTTTCGGTTTACTGAATAAATGAATAATTCTATTTACTAAAAACAGATAGACACATCTACTTTTACGCAAATAGTATTAGATAACTATTTAGAGGATACTTTTATATAATAAGTGTTTTCCTCCACTCCCTTTGATGTAAGTGATCCAAACGCTCTATAATACGGTATATATAGTATAGATTAAGGCATGAATGCTACTTCCATTCCAATGTTTATGACATCCTGCTGGATGATACTTAATTCAGAACCCGCTTTCTAAATCACAATCGGCTTTATTCATATTGAAGATGCACGGTGCACGGATGAATAACCTATATGGGGTGAACGCATATGAAACAATGGCTGAAGGACATTCGAAAGGGTTATGGTAAAAAGCTCGTTTCCATTCATGCCTGGAATGCCTGGATTGTTGTCATCCTCGCGGTAACAGGTCTTATGTTGGTTGGTGGTTTCTGGCGTGAGTTACTCGGGATTGGACGCGTATGGTTAAAGTGGCTGCATATTATCGTCGGGCTAGCTATGCTGGCACCCGTAGTATATTACTTGCTTTTGTCAGGAAAGCACTGGAAACAACTTCGCAATAGGCCTTGGCAGAGAGCAAATACTATTGTTGTTCTTGCACTGCTGGTAGGGTGGCTGTTGTCTGGTATTGTGTTATGGCAGTTCAAGCTCGCTGGACCGAGATGGTCGAACGCTGCACTCCTGATTCATGATTTGCTGACTTGGGTTGGCCTGCCTTATATTATCTACCACTCCATCACGCGAACCAAGTGGTTAAAAGACCCTGCACGACGTGCAGTAAAAACAACGACTACAGTAGCAGAAGCTAGAAAAATGGCGCATCCAACTGATGCTCCTGATGAAATTACGCCACCAGCAGCGATAGCTCCTACAGAATCTTTACGTACCCCAAAGGAAGGTTCTCTCCATCAACCTGAGAAACCTCAACCCGTGTATACACGGCGGGCATTTATTCGGTCTGCTGTTGGCGTGGGGCTAGCTGTGACTTTGGGACCTACTTTTATATCTTGGGTTGGACGGAACCTCAATATAGACAACAGTATTGATAGCATGCTGGAGAATGACCCCAATCGTATGGTACCCTTACCGCAAGCATTACCTGCTTCTTCACCACCCGTGGGAGGCGGAGCCGAAGGTCATTTTCGCGTTTATACGGTAACACCGATACCTTCCTTTTCCAATTCAAACTGGTCATTCCGGATCGATGGGCTTGTTGAACGGGCGCAAGTCTGGAACTGGGAACAGTTCGTGAAGCTTGCACGTACGGTTCAGGTTAGCGACTTTCATTGCGTTACAGGCTGGTCTGTATATAAGAATACTTGGGAAGGCATATCCCTTAAACAACTATTGACTCAAGCCGGAGTTAAACCCGAAGCGCAAAGTGTTAAGTTCTACTCCGGAGACGGTGTGTATACGGATGCCATTACGATGGATCAGGCCCAGATGGATGATATTATGGTCGCTGTCATGCATGATGGCAAACCGATTCCCGCAGATCTGGGCGGTCCGGTACGATTGGTCATTCCCCAGATGTATGCCTATAAGTCCGTCAAGTGGCTGAATCGCATTGAACTGATCGACAGCGACCATATCGGTTACTGGGAAGAACGTGGATACGACAAGGACGCATGGCTCACGGGTGCTTCTCAGGCTCGTTCCTGATTTAAGTTGATACGGATGTAAGGTTAAGTTTAAATATACGTGTAAACCAAAGACCCCCGTTCCACTGATTTGTGGTACAGGGGTCTTTAAGTTATTTATCATTCACTTTGATGACAAAGAGTTCTAAATCACCCAGTCATACTTCACATTCAGGATTTATCCCTGTTGATTCAAAAGACGTACGAGTTCATCCTCATCCTCAATGGTAGGAATGCCGAGATCGTGAGCTTTGGCCAGTTTGGAACCTGCCTTCTCTCCAGCAATAACAAGGTCTGTCTTTTTGGAGACACTGCCCGTTACCTTCGCTCCAAGCGCTTCCAGTCGTTGCGTTGCCTCTTCCCGCGTCAGTTGATGCAGCGTTCCGGTCAGCACGACCGTTTTGCCACTGAAGAAGGAGTCTTCCACAATCGCTGCTGGTGCCTCAGGGGCCTGGGCTTTCACACCCAAATTCAGCATTTTCTCAATCGCCGCCTGTGTAAACGGATCTGCAAAGAAAGTCACAATGCTCTCAGCTACAATGCCACCTACGTCCGGAAGTTCAACGAGCTCCTCTGCCGTTGCATTCATAATGGCATGCAGGTCACGGTAATGATCAGCCAGCATGCGTGTAGTCGATTTACCTGTATTCGGAATACCCAGTGAATATAGGAACGAAGCGAGGTCACGATCCTTGCTCTGCTCCAGGGCAGCAATAAGGTTGTTTGCTTTCTTTTCACCAAACCGCTCCAGCTTCACCAAATCATCGAATTGCAGTGTATACAGGTCAGCGGGCTCACGCACGTTCAATTCATCATACAGCTGAATCGCCGTTTTCTCGCTGAACGTCTCGATGTCCATTGCATCACGGGAAGCAAAATGAGAAATACGGGCTACGGTCTGCGGTTTGCACGCCAGCTTGTTGTTACAGAACAAATGCGCTCCACGCTGCTCCAGCGGGAAACCACATGCCGGACATTGCTCAGGGAACACAATCTCCTCGCCATCACTCTCTTCAGTCACTTTGCCCAGAATTTCAGGAATGACATCATTGGAACGACGGATAAAGACACGTGTGCCCAAGGCAAACTTTAGATTTTTCCGCTCAATGTCACCGACGTTATTCAATGTGCAGTTCTGTACTGTTACCCCAGCCAGCTCAACCGGTTCTACCCGCGCAAGCGGAGTCACTTTGCCGGTACGACCCACATTCCAAACAACAGAGTTCAGAACAGTCGTAGTCTCTTCGGCCTCAAACTTGTACGCCACCGCCCAACGAGGGAATTTGTCTGTGTAACCCAGTGCCTCACGGGTGCGCATGTCTGTAATTTTGATAACAGCTCCATCAATCAGATAGTCCAGTTGGCCACGGCTCTCCTGTATCGCTGCAAGCTGCTCCATCACATCATCAAACTCATGGAAATACGTAATCGATGGATTGACTTTGAATCGATTTTCACGGAGAAAATCCATCATCTCCTGATGGTTGGCAAACTGAATATCATCCGAATAACCTACATTATAGAAATAGGCGTTTAACCGCCGCTCAGCGGTTGTCTTCGGATTCAGGTTACGCAGCGCTCCTGCTGCGGCATTACGGGCATTTTTAAGCGGCTCTGCTGCGGTTTCATTATATCGATTCAACACAGACAGATTCATGATGCCTTCACCCTGGACTTCAATCGTGCCGCCTGTATAAGGGATTTTGAGCGGGACAGACTTAATCGTTCTAACCTGAGCCAAAATGCCCTCACCTACGGTTCCGTTCCCACGGGTAGAGGCTTGAACCAACTCTCCGTTCGTGTACGTTAGGTTCAGGGTCAGACCGTCAAACTTCAGTTCAATGACATAGCCGGGTTCAGGCAACGGATTGTCCGGATTTTTGGTGTTGTAATCATTGACCAGCTTGAGCACACGAGTATTCCAGCTCCGCAGCTGCTCAATATTCTGGGCTTTGTCCAAGCTCCACAATGGAGATAAGTGGCGATGCGGTGTAAACCCTTTGAGCAGTTCACCCCCCACACGCTGTGTCGGAGAATCAGGCAAAACCATGCCACTCTCCTGTTCCAGCGTAACCAGTTCATCGTACAGAAGATCATACTCCTTGTCGCTGATCTGGGGCTGATCCATCGTGTAGTACTGATAATTATACTGGTTCAGCTCGGTAACGAGTTGCTCCATCCGGTGCATCGGGTCCATATAGGGCCATCCCTCCGTAAATAAAATTTGAATCTATGTAGAACGAACATTCATATGGCACTCGATCTCCGCTGACATTACAGCTTGTGCAACATGAATGTTTCGTTCTTAAATCTATTCCACTTTGGTAATTGGAGCAAAGCCTGCAAGCAGACGTTTTAAGCCCACCGGGGCAGGGAACGCGATCTGAAGCTCCGTGTCATTACCCGTGCCTTTCACCCCAACAATCGTACCTGTTCCCCATTTGCCGTGTTGTACTTTATCTCCGGCCTTGAACCCTGCTTCACCATTAGAAGCTGCGGGCTTGGAAGCAGATGATGGCGTAGAATATGCTGGGCGGGAAGTGCTTGTGGTCACACGCGAAGTTGGCGTGGATGTGGTAGCAGAGGAACCACTTCTGCTTTGCTGTTCGAAAAGCTTGGCCGTATTGCCCCCACCAAAGTTACTTCCACCACTGGCCCCAAGTCCACGACCACCATAAGATCCACCTGCGCTGCTACCACGACGGTAGCGGTCACGAGCCATTGAGGTATCCTCTTTAAGCTCATCCGGGATTTCGTCTAGGAAACGTGAAGGCGGGTTCGCAGTTGTACGTCCGAACAAGGTCCGCATTTGCGCGCAAGACAGGAAGAGTTGTTCTTCCGCACGCGTAATCCCTACATAAGCCAGCCGGCGCTCTTCCTCCAGCTCTTCGTTGTCCATAAAGGCCCGGCTGTGCGGGAAAACCCCTTCCTCCATACCAACGATAAAGACGACAGGGAACTCCAGACCTTTGGCACTGTGCATTGTCATCAGGGTAACTGCGTCACTCTGATCCTCTTCATCATCGTTCATGCTGTCGATATCCGCAATTAGTGCGAGATCGGTGAGGAACGAAACGAGCGTTTTGTCTTCATTATTTTTCTCAAATTCCATCGTAACGGACAGGAACTCATCAATGTTTTCGAGCCGTGCACGGGATTCGAGCGTGTTTTCATTTTGCATCTCTAGTCGGTACTGACTCATCTCAAGAATTTTCTCGGTTAGCTCGGTCACAGACAGATATTCTACCATCTGATGCAGCGCGGCGATCATGTCATAGAACTCCACCAACGCATTCCGCGTTCGACCAGCAAAACCAAGATCGTCCACAACTTGAAGCACACGGTATATTGAAATCCCCCGTTCTCCTGCCGCAGCTGCCAGCTTCGCTACCGTTGTATCACCAATGCTGCGTTTCGGCACATTAATAATCCGGGTAAGGCTGATGTCATCGTCAGGATTGGAAAGCAGGCGCAGATAAGCCAGAATGTCCTTGATCTCTTTACGATCATAGAACTTGATGCCGCCAACAATCTGATACGGAATATCAGACTTGATCAAAATTTCCTCTATAACCCGGGACTGTGCGTTGGTACGGTACAAGATGGCATGATTCTGATAGGATTTGCCGCTCTTCACGTTTTTACTAATCTCGGAAGTTACAAAGTATCCCTCATCATGCTCAGAGTCCGCACGATACACCTTGATCTTCGAACCACCCTCCTTGTCCGTCCACAGCTTCTTCGGTTTGCGCCCGGTATTCAGGCCGATCACCTCATTCGCTGCATTCAGGATATTCGAAGTGGAACGATAGTTTTGCTCCAGCAAAATCGTATTGGCCTCAGGATAGTCCTTCTCAAAATTCAGGATGTTGCTGATATCCGCTCCACGCCAGCGATAGATCGATTGGTCACTATCCCCTACGACGCAGATACGGTGATGACTATCAGCGAGCATGCGGCAAAGCATGTATTGCGCGCGGTTGGTATCCTGATACTCATCCACGTGAATGTACTGGAATTTCTTTTGGTAAAAGTCGAGAACTTCCGGTACCTCTTTGAAAAGTTGAATGGTCGCCATGATGAGATCGTCAAAGTCGAGCGAGTTGTTGGCTCTGAGTTTTTTCTGATACATCTTATATACCTTCGCCACAATGCCTTCGAAATAGTCAGCAGCCTGCTTCTCATATTGCTCCGGACTGATCAATTCATTCTTCGCGGTGCTCATCATCGACTGAACAGCTTTCGGTTCAAATTTCTTGGTGTCGATGTTCTGGTCTTTCATACAACTACGAATTACAGATAATTGGTCAGATGAGTCCAAAATGCTGAAATTGGAGGTGAAACCGATACGTTCAATGTCACGGCGCAGAATACGCACGCACATGGAGTGAAACGTCGAAACCCAAATATCACGGCCCTGAGAGCCGCCAACCAGTTGGGATACCCGGTCTTGCATCTCGCGTGCCGCTTTGTTCGTGAAAGTAATAGCCAAAATGCCCCATGGCGGTGCTTTTCGTGTTGCAATCAGATAGGCAATCCGGTGTGTGAGCACCCGGGTCTTGCCGCTACCCGCTCCGGCCATAATCAGCAGCGGTCCATCCGTCGCCTCGACGGCTTGCCGTTGAGGGGTATTAAGCCGTGCAACGGCATCATGTATATTTACAGGTTGCATGCATGCATGCTCCTTTCGTTGGTTGAGATCGATATAAGGTCACTAATAATTACACTTGCCACTCCGATGACAGAATTAACTTTCGATCGCTGTTATTCCCGGATTTTTTCAATTAAATTTCTAAAGGTGAATATCCGGTAATAATGGCGAACGCTCCGCTTCTCCAGCTTATTTCTGTCCTCTCCGTTCGCGTGTAAAAATAGTCAGCTTATAATTTAGAGATAGTTAAAATAACAAGAAAACTGTAATGACTCTTTCAGTTTTTTAAAAAGGGACTTCGTTTCTTCAGATTGCTTCTGCACTCTCTGTTTCTTTGTAAACAACATTACGCTTATACTGATTTAATTAGTAGGTCAAAGTTCTATTTTAACAGATCAGGAAGGTAAATTGGGGGAATGGTAAACTAAACCGATTAAACGGATTGTTTCACAGCTTGGACCGTCTCCAGCGCCTTGTGCAAATCACTGTACACAATGTTGCCAACCACAACGGTGTCTGCCACCTGAGCGGCTTGTCCAGCTTTCTCAGAACTATCAATCCCGCCGCCATAGATGAGATGCGCCTTGGTGAGTTGTCTGTGCGTCTCTCCGACCAGCTCCATATCTCCAAACGTTCCACTGTACTCCATGTATACGATAGGAAGGTTAAGCAGACGTTCTGCAGCCTGGGCGTAAGCAACCGCAGCATCAGCCGTCAATTCCGTATCCGCTCCGGTCATTCGGGCAACAGTGGAATCGGCATTGAGGACAATATAGCCTTCTGCAATAAGCAGATCCCATGGAATCAGATAACCGTAACGCTCAATGGCTTGCTGGTGTTGTCCAATGATCCATTGGCTATCCGTTGCATTCAGTACCATCGGAATCAGATATCCGTCAAAACCGGGCACAACGGCCTCCAGATCGGATACTTCCAGCACACAGGGCAGCTCGTAGCGACGTACTCGGGACATCAGGTCCACCGTGTTATCATAGGTAATTCCCGAAGATCCGCCTACCATAATGGCATCGGTCCCCGACATGCAAATCAGGTCGAGTGCTTCATCCGTTATTTCCCGGTCCGGGTCGAGCTTAAATACATGTCTCCACTGCTTAATCATGTCTATCAACGAACATTCCTCCAGAGGTTCTTCTGCATCCTAAAAAGCTTGTAAACTAAGTCTAAGTCAGCAGGGAGTGAGTGTCAATGTTCGTATAAAAAGGGGAACAAAAAATCACAGACTTTTCCCTGGAATTGCAGGAGAAGCCTGTAATTTTAAAAGATAAGATTGCGATGCTACAGAAGAATTCAAGTTAGGTACCAGGTGCAGGTGCCACTACGAACATCAAAATCATGAGTAGAGCTCAACAGTCTTTCGTAGGAGCACTGTATCCATTTGAATCAAAATATAATATCTCAAGGCTTCCAGGCAAAACGTGTGTTCATATCATCCAATTCCTGCTCCGTCAATACATCCGAATACACGCCATACACACCCCATTTTTCATAGTTCGCCACCTGGTCGGTGTCATTAATGGTATGCACGTAGGTAACGGCTCCTGCTTGCTTCAGCTTGGCAACAAAATTCTGATTCACTTTATACTCCGGCATAGTTACGGCATCGATGTCATTCTTTTGTACAAAATCAACCACCTGGGCTTCCGTATCTTGCGTAGCATAAAGAGTATAGATAATAGAAGGAAAAGCGTAGATTTCTTTCACGGTTTCGAGCATCGGCTCGTTATAGATCTGCACAACGACCCGATTAAGGATTGTCGGATCATGTTTCTTGGCTGCGTCCACGAGTGATTTCAGTACCTGCTGAATATCCTCATCCTTCTGTTCTTTGGTATCGGTCACGATATACATATCCGGGTACTTGGCCAATACGTCCATAATGCCGTCGGCATCCATGGGTTGGTACTTGCCCAGAATGGGCGTATTCATAAATTCATCATGTGTGAGCGCCCCAGCCTGTTTGTCTTCGGGTAACTCCTCGTCCTGTCCCAGCATTTTGCTCATGTTGGCGGTCCATTCATGTCTGGCTACTGCTTTCCGGTCCGAGGTCAGCATAAAGTCGATCTCAAACACACGTGTGCCCTTCTCATAATTGGCAATCATCGCCTCATAGGCGTTGGTGTAGGGCTGTTCACGGATACTGCCCATCGCATGGGCAATCAATCGATAGGCCGTAAATCCGTCGTGCTGCTCCTCACTCTGACTTTCATAGGCAAAAAAGAGTGTGCCCACGGTTACGATAAGTAGTGTAATGACGGCGGCAATTCGTTTCATATGGCGTTCACATCCTTAGTAGGGTGGTAGGAAAGAAAAAGAGTATGATAATCATGATATGACGAAGCATGTGCGATTTTTCCTTTTAGATAGCTAACTACCCTGATTGGAGAGGTGTAAAACAAAAAGCCGCCCGGAGGCGGCTTAAAATGTTGGGATGATTTGTTACTCACAATGGTGGACAATCTAATGTTTCAAGCCTAATAAGCATTCTTGAGGCCATTTCGAATGGTTTCCCATATGATTTTGATATCAAATAATAAAGACCAATTTTCAATGTAAAATATATCCTGCTCAATTCGATCCTCGATCGACGTATCTCCTCTTAACCCTTTACTTTGCGCCAATCCCGTAATTCCTGGACGGACATGATGTTTAATCATATATTTCGGAATTTCATCTCGAAATTGATTCACGTAGTACGGGCGTTCCGGCCTTGGGCCAACTACGCTCATGTGACCCAGCAGCACATTGAAAAATTGAGGTAATTCATCCAGACTCGTACGTCTTATAAATGTGCCAAATGCCGTTCGACGCGGATCATTCTTCGTTGACCATCCCGTGTCCATTGCGCCTTCAGGAATGACTTTCATGGAGCGGAATTTATACATCATGAAGTTGCGACGATTGAGACCGACACGCTCCTGTTTGAAAATTATAGGACCGGATGATGTCAGTCGTACGCCCAGTGCAACGATAGCCATTACTGGGGAAGTCAGTATTATCGCAGCTAACGAAAAAACGATGTCGAACGCCCGCTTCATTAGTCTGTTCACCGCAATATCCAGCGGGATATCACGCACATTAATCATTGGCATACCAGCAAAGTTATCGAAATGAGGACGGGCTGGTAGGTAATCAAAGAAGTCTGGGATGATTAGCGTCCGCACTCCCGCCTTCTCACAGACATTAATAATGTGCGAGTACTTGTCGTGAGCATCCAGGGGCAGCGCCAAAATGACTTCGTCTATGAACTGGTTGGACAAAAACTCTTCCAGTTGGTCAATACGACCGAGGATTGGTTTGTATCTCCCCTGTTCTGCCTCATCCCAATGGCGATAGTCATCCAGGAAACCAGTCACCTCATACCCAAGCTCAGGGTAGTTTCTTAGGTTTTCATAGAAGCGTTTGCCCAGTGAGCCAGCACCGAGAATCAGTACGAACTGGCGGTTAAATCCTTTTTTACGCAATCGCTTCAATTGTAGTTTTACAACATAGCGATAAAACAATGTGAATGATACGTTTCCAATCATGTACATGGCGAGATACGCACGAGAGATGTTTACTTCTTTGAAAAAGAACATCAGGCTCAGCAGCATGAAAAAGGCTACGCCATGAGATTGAACAATTCTCCAAAGTTCGTCTGCAAAACGCTTTTTGCGCTTGGGCGTATATAGAGAGGACATCATGCCAACGACGATCGCAAGAACTCCGTAAACCAGACTCCATAACATGTATTTCTCTATAGGCAAGGGGCTCTGGTGTGTTAACAGATCACTCTCAAACTTCAACCACCAAGCCAGCAGAAACGAGAGCTGGATCACGCCAAAGTCAGCCGCAATATACAGTTGGGTTAAAAATCGCTGATTACGCCGAATCATGGGTTCACCTCGGAAGAAGCTTCATTCTCCGCTCTCATGCGGGTTACAGTCTGCCCTGGGCGGGCAGGAAGAGACAGCTTGCTGCGCAGCAGGGACAACGTGAATTTGAGCGAGATGCCCATCCACACGGCTGCATTCGTAAACAGATTGTATTGCTTCGCATAATGCTTTCGGTGGAACACCCACATCGCTCTATGAAACTCATACGTAATTTTCAAAGGTTTGCGACGGGCACTGCCGCCCTTGTAGTGCACAATATATGTACGCGGATAATAAAAAATGCCCCAACCCGCCTCTTTGATGCGATAACACCAGTCGATATCTTCTCCGTACATAAAAAACGTCTCATCCAACCCACCAACCTGCTCAATCGTTTCACGACGTACCAGCATGAACGCACCAACAAGACAGTCTACCGGATATTCATCGTCCGGGCTGAGATGTCCCAATTGGTACTGATTGAACTTCGGCCGATCTGGGAAAAGTCGAGAAATACCGAATGCGTAATAAAAGGATGCCGATGGCGTAGGAAATCCCCGCTTGCATGCTTTATCCAGTGAGCCATCCGGGAGAATGACTTTACAGCCAGATGCCCCCATCTCAGGATGACGGTCCATGAATCCAATCATTGTATGGAGGGTATCCTGCTGTACGATGGTGTCCGAATTGAGGAGCAGGATATAGCGTCCTTTGGTAATTTTCATACCTTGGTTGTTGGCAACGGCGAAGCCTGTATTGTCATTATTGGCAATTAATCGAACCTGTGGGTATGCCTCACGGATTGCTTCCACTGAGCCATCATGCGAGGCATTGTCCACAACGATGACTTCATAGCTGTAAGAGGTAGTGGAGGCATAGACAGAGTCCAGACAGTCCAGTGTCAGTTGACGAGTATTGTAATTTACAATGATGATAATAAGATCTTTAAGGTTCATTTTAGTGTTCTTTGATCCGCCCAACGAGGGGGCATCTATCGTTTTGGTCATTGTTTAAACTCCTGACTTTTATTACTGTGACAACATTCAACAGCAAATGTCATACCTAACAATCAGAATTTTGTGTTTATTCTAATCTAAAGTATAACATATTATTGGTAAATGAATGGAAGGGTTACTATGCTGAATTCTCTTCAAAAGCAACTCAGAAATTTTCTCCTCATCACATATAGAATGGGTCAGTAGTCTTTTTCTCATAGACTTCTGACCCATTCTACATTGTTTATATCAGCTTCCTATTCGCTAAATAGTTAATAATCAGTTCTACACATTCTTCTTCGTTTGTTTTATCTGTTTCCAATGTAAGCTCCGGTCTGAGAGGTTCCTCATAAGGAGCAGAAATCCCCGTGAAGTTATGGATTTCACCATTTCTGGCTTTTTTGTAGAGAAATTTAGGGTCCCTTCGTTCGCACTCTTCCAAAGAGCATTTAACATAAATCTCGATAAATTCACCGGGGTTAAGCAACTCCCTCGCCACTTTCCTATCTTTTTCATATGGAGATATGAATGCGGCAAGAACAATCAATCCAGCGTCGACAAATAACTTAGAAACTTCTCCAACTCGTCTAATATTTTCTTTTCTATCTTCAGGAGTAAAACTAAGATTATTATTCAATCCAAGCCTAATATTATCTCCATCTAAAACATATGAGCGAATGCCTCTTTTATACAACTCCTTCTCTACGCACATACTAATGGTCGATTTTCCTGCCCCAGATAAACCTGTAAACCATAACACACAGCTTTTGTGCCCATTTAAATCATGTCTTTTCTCCTTCGTAACAGAAAACTGATGATATAGAATATTTTCCCTATTACCACCCATCCGCCTACCTCCAAAATGTTATTTATAAAATGTACTATATTTTCTGAAATAATTAATATAATTCAATTATTTACGCCTTGATTAATGATTTTTTGGTTTCCTGGTTATCTGTAGAATGAATTTTTTTAATATTTATCATTTTATCGATAATTTCGTTTCGATCACCTTGAAGCTTTTGGAGTTGATCTAATATAGCCTTACTCGTCCGTTCCTCTACAATCCAACCTGAGCCATCTCTTCTTACTCTCTCTGCAGGAGCACCTATATCAAAAGTCATCACTGGATATCCCGAAAGAATTGCTTCACTTGTGGTATAAGAAAATGTCTCCGGCCACAAAGCAGGGATGATAACTATACTAATTTTATATTTCCGAAGCAGCCCTGAAATTTGAGTATTATCATAATAACCTGTAAATACTACCTTTTTATCTTCACTCTCATAAAATTCATGCTGCTTGTTGGTGACACCAATGACAGTAATATTTATTGGTAAATTATCTTTCTCAATAGAATCAATCATTTCATAAATAATATTTGAGCCCTTACTCTCACCAATCGCTCCTATGAAAGCAACATTTATTGATTCAAGCAAGGCATTTTCTGTTGAGGCTGTAAACTCTATCGGTGTCTGTATAGTATGTTCAACGACTTCAATTGATAACTCTGGATAATACTTATTAACAATGTCTCCTGCACTACGGCTAGGAGCAATCACTTTTGTTGCACCCAACAAAAAGGAATTAAACTCATTTCTCCATTTATCAATATCTATTGAGGAAGCATTCATATTAATCCATGGTTCTGTAACCAGATTTTTACGGATGCATGCTTGGCAAGTGGCATTGTCAGTTTCCGCAGAGCAATACACACCATCACTATTTATTAGTGCATAACTAGGGCAAACACTGAAATAATCATGAATAAAATATATATATTCAATCTGCGAGTTTTTAATAAGTTCCATTAATTTAAATATTGGGAAAGACAGTAACTGATTGATATAAATTAATTTGATGTTCAAAAAATCCATTAATTTATTAAAAATTTGTTGATTAATGTCGTTAACATTTATAGAATATTCATTTTTCAAATCAAGATCTTTAATCAAAACGATATCGGAATATAGTTCAAAAGTGTAATTCCTATTCTCATTTTTTGTTTTTTCGATCAGTAAATCGGAATAAAGCTTACTACCTCCTCCCATGGAGAAATTTATAAGCAAAACCCCTTTACTTTTCACACTACTGTCAGCATACATAGCACTGTCAATCATATTTCGTATTGGTTTAATCGGATCCTTTTCTATAAAACCATGTACTCTAGCAGTGTAGTCTGGATACCGTTCTTCCACTTTCTTTAAATTCTCCATAATACGTTCTTGCTTATTTTTATCCTTCTGCAATGCAAAACTTACACCATGTTTGTGATAAACAAACAAATTTGGAACAAGCACATTTTTGTAACCTGCATGTTTCGCTCGCATACACCAGTCATTTTCTTCTCCATATCCTTTGCCAAAGGCATCTTCATCAAAATAACCAATTTGGTTGAGTGCTTTTCTGTTCATAGCCATACAGAATCCAATGCCTGTTGGAATTTCAATTACTTTTTCTGTACTAAACTTTTTAAAATATTGATCCGACTCATTAACCGATTGCCCTTGCGGCAATTCGTTATCCTCACAGAAATTTGGATAAGAACATATTGTTGCACAATTTGAAAAAGGAGTAATAGTTGCTATAGAACGGTCTTCTAACATTGGCTTAACTAACCTCTCAAGCCAATAAGGAGGAACTTCAGTATCAGTATTTAAGATCACAACATCGTTAGTAGAAAGCCTCATCCCATTGTTTACATTTTTCACAAATCCCATATTCTTTTCATTATGGATAACATACAAATTTTGAAGGAAATTATTCTTCGAATATCCTTTTAAAGAATTAAGATATGTTTCAACGTTAGAATCGGGGCTTTTATCATTTAATAAATATAAATTAAATGGGATACTAGTATTTTTCAGGACTGTCGCTATACACTTTCTTGTATAATCCAAAGCATCATAAATTGGAATCACAATGTCAATTATCGTATCCTCTTTAAATATTTTAGAAGGAGATTGTGAAATCATATCAAAAAAATAATTCTTTTCCGGCTTTGATTCTATCTTTTGAATCTCTTCTGATTGCAAATTAACTTTATGTTCTATTTTAGACATAACCGTTAATAAGTTACCTTTTTTGAAGTAATACACTGCTTTTTTAATGTTAGCTTTTGTTATTATTAATTTGAGTTCTTTTCTCTTACTCATTAATTTGTACATGATCTTCAGTATTTTTTTTCTTTTCGACTTTTCGGGAAGCAATTTATCCCTTAATTTATAACATTTTAGAAGAAATCTAAACCCTTGCGAATTATAGATGCGATTTAGGTTTAATTTAGTTTGCTCAAGTTGATTCTCCTTCTCCTTTACTGTTGATTCTAATCCACTGATCTCTTTTCTGAAATCTTCCATACTTTGTTCTGTTTTATTTTTTTCAGTTTCAGTAGCTTTAATCAATCTGGAGTAATCTTCATTCAATTTTATTAATTCATTTTTAATCCTAAAAGACTCATCAACAGTGTTTTTAAGTTCAACTTCACTACTTATAACTTGAGATTTAAGTGAGTCTACATCTCTTAATAAAATCTCGGAGGCCTCTTTTTGTTTTAGAAAGATTTCTAATGCATCTTTATTTAAAGAGTTAACTCTCATATTCATTTTAATTACTAAGTTTCGATATTTAAGCAAGTTAGGACTATGAACTTCTAAAAATATTTTACAATCATTGTTTAATGAAATAAACTTCATAGATTCTTTCATTTCTATAATTTCAATATTATCCCATTTTGTTATCTTGTCAATTCTCCATTTGTAAATATTTATCCCACTATCCAAATCAAATAGTGTAATTGAATTGATCTCAACGACTGCTGTTTGGTTAATGGGATCCAATCTATACTGCTCGGTTGAAATCATTTCACTTCTTAATGGAAATATTACTTCATGATATTCTCCAAATATATTCGAAGAAACTGTAATAGAATCCACTTCTCTATATTCCTTTTCCTTAGGAACGAACAATTGAGAAATATAATAATCATCCTTTAAATCAGCAGGGAACATCTCAGAATATTTTTTGTATTCATTGTATAACGAAGCAATATTATTAGCGTTAAGATTCAAACTTCTAATATCTTTTTCTGCCCCAAGCAGAAACCTGTAAACCATTCTAACCATCTCAGGTACACTTTCATCTTCAAAAAACTCCACGTCTTTAGTCAGATTATGACGTAGAGCTGGACTTACAATACTATTCAGTTCCAATGAACTTATATTTACATCAGATAATTGAAGCTCATTTGAAACATTAATCAAACAAGCTTTGGGATCTTGCATATATTTATCATAGTGAAGAAATGTTATTCTGGAATGTAATGAAGAGTAAAGTGCAGATAGATTATTAAAAAGCCACAGTGCGTAACCTTCTTGCAATGTAATACCATTTCTTTTGTGTAGTGACATTGCAACCTCATGAGGATTTCGAATAACAAAAATCACATTAAGTTCAATGTTCATTTCTCTAAGAATTTCCTCCCAAATAGGAAATAAAAGACATGTTCTTGGATCTTTCCATCCCCAAATCTCATGGTTTTGAAATTCCTCGAAAACTATCTCTTTCAGTTTATCCTTTTGAAGAGTCAAACTATCTCTTTTATCCCAACCTTCTTCCAAAGGTTTTAAAGTGTTCCATTTTCTAGATTGCAAAGATAATATCTCATCATGGATATCCACTATTTTACTATGCTCCCAAAACCCTTCTACATTTTCGTTGTTAGCTGGAACTAGATCCTCTTCTTGGCCCAAATATACACCTAAAGTATGAAGTCCTTTAGCAATTACTGAAGTTCCACTCCTATGCATACCCAAAACACATACTGCTCTTTTTTTTATCATTTCCAAATTAAACCTCACTTGTTTATGTTATCTCGAATATTAATTGTAGGATAATTGACAGGATCAATACTCGCTGTAATATCAAAATCAACAACTGCGGTCATATTTTTATTACATTCCATAATTTTAAACGCTGCAGCATCAATTAGCCTGTCTAAGTAAACCTCTTCACTTTCTGCGGTTATGGCAGACACTCCTGCATTCAAAAAATAGGTTCCAATATTAAGCTTAGGTGTGAATTGAAAAACAACTTCATACTCGGAACCTTTTTTAAATAATTTAAATTCTTCCGTCGCGCATCCTCCCAGTTCAAAACCCGATATTGTCTTTATAAGCATACCAAACTTCACCGTATTCCAATCGGAATAAAACTTCACTTTATATTTATAAAGATACATATCTCCAGATTTGAGGATATTAACAATTTTATCTTTCGAATTAACTATTTTGACATCGCTTATCTCAGCATATTTAGTTTCGTAACGTAAAGTATCCTTTGGTTTTAAATTTGGATCGTAAAGTTCCTCATAGAAGTCAGTATCTCTTTTATACATAGTCTCAGATGTTTTGAGGTTATCGGAAAGAGTAAAGGTATTTTGCATCTGAATAATTTCATTACGAATTTCGTTTTTCTTTTCGCCAGATGCATACATAAGCCGCTGATAGGTATTAACAACATCCTTGCTGCCTCCAATTAGCAGGCATTCACCTGAATCTAGCAACATAGCTCTATCACAGAGCTCTATCACAGTTCCACCTGAATGAGACACAAATAGAATTGTACCACCTGAATCTTTAAATTCTTGAATTTTATTAAAACACTTTTTTTGAAACAATTCATCTCCTACAGCTAGGGCCTCATCGACAATTAGAATATCTTTAGGGACAATGGCCTGTACTGCAAAAGCCAGTCGCACTACCATTCCACTAGAATAAGTAGAAATTGGCTGATTAATATAATCTCCTATATCCGCAAAATTAACAATCTCATCATAAAAATCATCTATCTCATTATTAGATAATCCAAGTATTGTTCCATTCATATAAATATTTTCTTTACCTGTAAAATCCGGGTTAAAACCACTGCCGAGTTCAAGTAGTGCTGCAATTTTACCATCACTCTTTACAGTGCCTGATGTTTGACTTAAGGTTCGAGCAATAATTTGAAGCAGAGTACTTTTTCCAGAGCCATTCTTCCCAACGATCCCAAATGTCTCTCCTTTTTTCACATTTAATGAAATATTTTTCAGTGCCCAGAACTCCTTGTAATATTTCTTTTTATCACCCACTATGCTTTGTTTAAGTCGGTCTTGTGGTTTATTGAAAATTTTATAACATTTACTTAAGTCTCTAATTTCTATTTTGTTCATACATAAGTTCTCCTTAATGTTTAAAAGGTTAGCAATTTACCTGATCTACTTGGTTAGGGTGGTTTTAAATTCCCTTATACGAGCTAGGAAGTTCAGGTTTTCATTCCCTTAAATGAGTGGAATTAAATAAAGTCCTCTTTAAATATCTTTTAACAAGTAGATCAACTAATTATAAAACAATCTAGATG
>NZ_AWUK01000069.1 GCF_000499205.1 Paenibacillus sp. MAEPY2 | reverse complement strand
AATTTCAACTTTTCTGTACCATCATCACTCACAAAAGTACCATCTGATGTATAGGTGTATTCTTGAACCGGATTACTTGGAGCCGTGAGAGAGGAGACCGTCATTTGTCCAGCCTTATTTATTTTGATCTTCGTAACTGAATTATTGCCACCATATATCCCTGCAAACTTGGAGATTTCTTTAGGCATATCAGCCTTCACAGGTACACCAAATGATTTTTCCGGTTTCCGTTCTTTAATAATGCCCTTTTCTTCAAGTGCGCTAAGTAATAACTCACTCGCAATGAATTGATTGGTTATACTTGCTCCGCCTGAAGAGATCACGGCTGCAGCCATGTTGTATTCCGGAAGTACGACGAGTGAAGAATGATAAGATAACGTATCTCCACCTTTCGTAACAGCCTTGATGCCGTAGGCACTGAATGGGAACAAGTCCACACTATCCCACCCTAATCCGTAAGACATAGAAGAATCACTATCCTCTGGCCACATGCCTCTTCTGTATTCTTTTTGCTCCATGGCTTCTACCGACTTGTTGGAAAGAATCCCTTTGACCTCTCCTGTGAAGATTTGCGAAAATTTCACCAGATCCTTAGCGGTGGAATATATGCCTCCTGAAGCAATGATATTATAATTCTCGTGTGGAAGCTGCCCCTTATACAAAGGAGAGTAGATTCCCGCCATTTCTCCCGTATTAACTATATCCTGTGGTGTTTTGGTATGATTCATTTTCAGAGGCTCTGTAAAATATTTGTGTATAAATGCCGTAAAGCTCATACCAGTGACTCTCTCAACCAGAATTTCAGCTAATGTAAATCCATCGTTAGAGTACACCGAATACGCACCTGGCTCTGCCATCAGATTCTGGGTCGCCAATTGATCCAAAAAGGTATCATGTGCATAGGTATCATTGTCCCCATACAGTATAGCACTACCGCTAGAGGTTCCGAGAAGCCCGGCCGAATGATTCAGCAACATACGGGGTGTAATCTGTTTGTATCGTTTATCTTTCATTGTAAAATCAGGCATATAGTTCACAACAGGCACATCCAAATCGATCTTGCCTTCATCAACCAGCTTCATTACAGCGGCTGTAAGCATCATTTTACTGGTTGAACCAATGCCATAGATCGTGTTCGTAGTAAGAGGTACCTTGTCGTTTAGATCGTTCTTCCCCGTTTGACCGGACACCGTAATCTCTCCACCATCAATGAGCGCATATTGCAGACTCGTCGTACCGTACGCCTCCGTCAGTAACTTGGCTTTTTCGATCACCGTTTTCTTCGCGGTCTCATACGTAAGGTTACTGTTGTTCATGGGAGCCGGTGCGGCCATTGCAGACATTGGGGCAAGTATCGTCAGCATGAGAGTCACAGCAACTATAGTATTTCTCTTTCTTGCTGTCCTCACACTCATCTTCAGTTTTGTTACCTCTCTTGGTTTCATTCTTGCATCTACTCCTGTCTTCATCATTGTGGTAAGCCACCTTAACCTGGGCGCTAAAGACAATATAACAAACCAAGATGTCCCCCTAATGACTACAGCATGAACGGAGGATGAATAGGCAAAAAAGTTTGCATCATCATACGCAAGGAGGTTTATACAGGGTGTCATAGCCTAGAGAAGGCATGAAATCCAATCACTCTGTGGGTGTTGTGATTGGCAAGATGACTATGAAGGTCGTTCCTCGTCCATATTCGCTCTCCACCCGGATGTCCCCTTGATGAAGCGAGACGATCTGCTTTACAATAGCTAGTCCCATACCGCTTCCTTCATATTTTTGACTGTGGGAACGATCAGCTTTAAAGAAGCGGTCAAATATACGCTTTTGGTCTTCCGGGAGAATTCCAATACCCGAATCCGATATGCGGATCGTCACGCTCTTGATATTCTGTTTGATCCTGATGCTAATTCGGGCACCATCTTCGGAAAATTTGATCGCATTGCCGAAGATATTGATCCACACCTGATTTAACTGGTCATGATCGGCCGTGATTTTAGTGGGCTGCAAATCAAGATCGAACTGAATGTTACGGGCCGACCATTGGGGTTGAATAGCGACGATTACTCGTCTGATCTGTTCATCCAGACTGAGCGTGGCAAGTCGCATTTGCAATGACTGAGATTCGAGCAAACTCAGCTTTAGCAGACTATCACTTATTTTGGACATCCGTGCAGTCTCAGTGATGATAATGTCGAGATAAGAGCTTCGTTCGTCATCCGGGATGTCTACCTGCTTGAGCGCTATAGCAAAACCGGAAATGGAAGTGAGTGGAGACTGAACTTCATGGGACATGTTTGCTACGAATTCCCTGCGCATCTGCTCAAGCTGTTGTAGATCGTGCATCATTTCTTCGAAGCTGCGAGCCAAAGTACCTATCTCACCCTTTTGTTTAATATTAAGCTTGACGTTGAAATCTCCAGCAGCTATAAGCCGGGTCGCTTCTGTCAATTTTTTGATCGGTCTTACCAGAAAAATAGCCGCAATTAGTATCAATAGGCTTCCTGTTAACAACGAACAAATCAAAAAGGTTACAACAAACTTGATAAGAAATGAGGTGGAAGAGGAAGTGAGGGGCTCTACAAACATTGCTATGCTTCCCATTTCAGTTTTTATCGGCAATCCCAAGAAGATCGTATCGATTCCATTAACTTGGACTCTTCCTCCATCCAGCACTTTCTTCACTTGTTCTGTAGTCACTAGAAAAGGATGTTGTCCTTTAAGTTCTCCATAGGATTGAAACTGACCCGTTGCTTTATAGATTCGAATGTGGTAAGAGTTGAGTTGTTTCATTTCACTTATAAACATTTCTGCTTCGCGTAGAGGCAATGTCTCGTAGATGCGGACGATATCCTGGCCAAAGTCAAGCAAGGAGCCTTGTAAGTTTTCGTTTAATTCATCTTGAAATATCCAGGTTGTAGCAAGAAAAGAAAGGATTGTGCCCCCGATCACGGAGACCAGAAAGGTCAGGACTACACGTGTATAGAGGGAGCCGGTCACTCCTGCACCTCTAGCCGGTAGCCAAGTCCCCGCACCGTTTCGATACGAAAATCGGAGATATCGGCAAAACGTTCGCGTAGACGTTTAATATGCACGTCTATCGTTCGATCATCGCCAGTATAATTAATTCCCCAAACTTGATCGATTAATTGCTCCCGCGTATAGACTTGTCCCGGTAATCCAGCAAGTTTATACAATAATTCGAACTCTTTAAGCGGCAAGGTGAACGACTCTGTACCCCTCAGGACCTTATAAGTCTGCCGGTTCAGAATAACGTTTCCTAATTGGATGGTCTGCGTTAAACCTATACGGTATCGTTTCAACAGTGCCTTGACGCGAGCCATCAACTCAAGCGGATCAAATGGCTTCGTCATATAGTCATCTGTCCCGAGCTGAAATGCTTGTACTTTCTCCCAGGTCTCGTTTCTTGCCGTCAACATTAGTAACGGAAGATCGGGATTGGCTCTTCGAAGTTCCTCGCATAATGCCCAACCGTCCATGACTGGCATCATAATATCAAGAATAACCAAATCGACTGGCGTGGAGGTATAGATAGCCAGGGCTTCCTTTCCGTCTACGGCGTTGATGGTTGTAAATCCGTCGTTGCGCAAAAATAAACAGACGAGTTTGCGAATGTTCGCATCGTCGTCAGCAACTAATATCGTAGGCATCGTTTCCACTCTCCTAAAAAAGAATAATTCTTCCGTTGAGCAAGAGCGAAGAATTCTAATCATGCTACCTCATTGATGAAAATCACTCTGTTCTACTATAAATACATCTTCTTCTTTGCATAATTCCATATTGAACAAAAGCAGCCGATTACTTTGATCGGCTGCCTTCTTAGTTTCGTTAAATTAACGTAAATACTCCCCCTATACCTTCCTTTCATAAAACTAACTACGGCACAACATCTATTTTAAACTCCCCTATTTCCATGGTTTTGCAATCCTCAGGAAGCAATCACATGTGAGAATTTATGATATAGCGTTAACCTGCCCCTTAGCTTAACCGTAAGACAGTCGACTATTTAGCCGGCTGTCTACTTAAAGGGGATAATACCATTCTGCAACTTTTTTCTGTTCATGTTCTTGCTACCTTCAGCATGCTACCTTACTAGAATTCATCTATTTCAATGAAATTTCAAATGTGGAATCCACGTTACCTGCAAATACAATGCGGCCGTTTTCTGGTAAAACAACCTCATTCTTACCGCTAACCACGGTGTGATTAATACAAATTCCGGTCTGATCATAGACGGCAAAGGCTCCCTTTGCAGGCATCTTCACTATCATGACTTTTCCTTTCGCTTTAGCTGGTACCGAAAACCATTTCGCATATCCATCTGCTTGAATGGTTGTTGCGGATTGTTTACCCGAATATATTGGTTTCACCATTTCCTCACTGACGTATACATAACCTGAAAATGTAAGATACTCTCCTCCGTTCTTTTTGGAGAAATGAATGTCCATCGTATCACGTCCAGCAGTACCCGGAATTTGCAAGAGATTGGCCGCTGCGTTCACTCCAGTAATCTTGTTATTGGACATATACCCTGGATTCTCTTTATTCAACTGAATAGGCAGGATCGATGTAGCATTAAGATAGAGCATTGATGTGTATTTCTCATTCACCAGATAATATTTTTTACCATCACGCTTTTTCCATGAGGCATTAACCTCTTTGGATAACACATTGGCTTCCAGCTTCTCCGCATTATATTCTGAGAAAGCCAGCTGTCCGAGTCCTGGAACGGATATATAAGAACGAGACCACAGGTAGGTATTCCCGTTTTTCTCCGTAACAAATTTCAATTTTTCTGAACCATCTTCATTAACAAAAGTACCATCTGCTGTATAGGTGTATTCTTGAGCCGGATTATTCGGAGCTGTTAGTGTGGATACACTCATTTGTCCTGCCTTATTTATGTTGATCCTCATAACCGAATTATTGCCGCCATACATTCCTGCATACTTGGATATTCCTTTAGGCATACTTGCCTTCACAGGTACACCAAAGGATTTTTCTGGTTTCCGTTCTTTAATAATGCCCTTTTCTTCAAGTGCGCTTAGCAATAAATCACTCGCAATGAATTGATTGGTTATGCTTGCTCCACCTGAAGAGATAACGGCTGCAGCCATGTTGTATTCCGGAAGTACCACGAATGAAGAATGATAAGATAACGTATCTCCACCTTTCAGAACGGCCTTAATGCCGTATTCGTTGAATGGGAACAAGTTCACACTATCCCACCCCAACCCGTAAGACATAAGTGTATCGCTATCCTTTGGCCACATGCCTCTTTTGTACTCTTCTTGCGCCATGGCTTCTACAGACTTACTGGATAGAATGCCTTCGACCTGTCCTGTGAGGATTTGAGAAAATTTGACCAGATCTTCAGCGGTAGAATACAGACCTCCAGTACCGAGGACATTATAATTCTCTTTTGGGAGTTGTCCCTTGTAAAAAGGAGAATAGATTCCCGCCATTTCTGCCGGATTAACCACATCCTGTGGTGTTTTGGTGTGTTTCATATCCAAAGGTTCCGTAAAATTTTGGTGTATAAAAGCCGTATAACCGAGTCCGCTAACTCTTTCGACCAGAATCTCGGCTAACGTAAAGCCGTCGTTGCTGTAGACGGAGTATGCGCCGGGATCTGCCTTCAGGTTTTGACTCGCCAATTGATCGAGAAACGTATCATGTGAATACGTGTCATTATCTCCGTATAATGTGGCATTGCTGGTTGAGGTGCCCAGCAGAGCGGAGGAGTGATTCAGAAGCATACGGGGTGTAATCTGTTTGTATCGGTTATCTTTCATTTTAAAGTCAGGGATATAGTTCACGACGGGCACATCCAAATCGATCTTACCTTCGTCAACCAGCTTCATAACAGCGGCTGTCAGCATCATTTTACTGGTTGAACCAATGCCATAGATCGTATTCGAAGTAAGAGGTACCCTGTCGTTTATATCGTTCTTGCCCGTTTGACCAGACACCACAATCTCTCCACCATCAATGAGCGCATATTGCAGACTCGTTGTACCATACGTCTCCGTCAGTAACTTGGCTTTTTCGATCACCGTTTTCTTCGTGGTCTCATACGTAAGGTTACTGTTATTATTCATGGCACCCGGTGCGGCCATTGCAGATAATGGGGCTAACATGGTTAACACTAGAGTTAACGCTGCAATTGAAGTTCGTTTTTTGACGGTTCTCTTGGGCACTCTGGTTTTCTCTTGTTGTATCATTTGCATCTTCTCCTGTCATTATCTCTCTATTAGAGTATCTTGCTTTGTACTAAACTAAGCTTAACCAATATAAATGTACTGCTCGTGACGTCTATATGAACCGAATATGAACAGGCAAAATAATTTGAGTACATGATGATTTACGATCTATGATCGTTCCTTTTTTCGTCATAAAAATATCCCCTTTAAGTAGACACTTAAAGGGGATAAAGACTCGTCTATTTCAATGAAATTTCAAATGTGGAATCAACGTCACCAGCAAATACAATGCGGCCGTTTTCTGGTAAAATAACCTCATTCTTACCGCTAACCACGGTGTGATTAATACATACACCCTTTTGATCATATACGGCGAAAGCGCCATTTTTAGGCATTTTTACCGTCATGACTTTTCCTTTCACCGTTGCGGGTATCGAATACCATCTGGCATATCCGTCTGATTGAATCGTTGTTACAGATTGTTTGCCCGAATAGAGTGTTTGTACAAATTCCTCACTGGCGTATATGCTACCAACGGCTGTAATGTACTCTACTCCGTTCTTTTTAGCAAAATAAATCTCCTTTGTATCACGTCCAGCCAGGCCAGGGATTTGCAGCTCAGTGACTGCTTCGTTTGCTCCAATAATCTTAGTATTGGATATATACCCTGGGGTCTCTTTGTCCAAATGAATAGGGAGGATTGGTGCTGAATTGAGATACACCGTTGATGTATATTTCTCATTCACCAGGTAATATTTTTTACCTTCACGCTGCTCCCATGAGGCCGTATTATCCTGGGATAATTCATTGGCTTCCAGCTTCTCCATTTTATATTCGGAGAAAGCCAATTGTCCAAGTCCTGGCAAGGATATATAAGATCGATACCACAGATAAGTCCTTCCATTCTTCTCTTTAACGAATTTCAACTTTTCCGTGCCTTCATCGTTAACAAAAGTACCATCCGCTGTATAGGTGTATTTTTGAGCCGAATCAATTGGAGCTGTGGGTGTGGATACAGTCATTTGTCCAGCAGTATTCATTTCGATCTTCTTAACCGAATTATTGCCGCCATATATACCTGCATTCGTGGATATTTCTTTAGGTATATCTGCCTTCACGGGCATACCAAACGATTTTTCCGGCTTCCGTTCTGTAATAATTCCCTTTTCCTCAAGTGCGCTGAGTAATAATTCACTCGCAATGAACTGATCTTTGGCACTTGTTCCACCTGATGAGGTAACGGCTGCAGCCAGATTATATTCCGGCAGTACGACTAATGATGAGTGATACGATATGGTATCTCCACCTTTCGTTACTGCCTTGATACCGTATTCACTGAATGGGTACAGATTTACACTATCCCACCCTAAACCGTAAGATATAGACGTATCGCCATCCTCTGGCCACATGCCTTTTTTGTACTCTTCTTGCGCCATGGCTTCTACAGACTTATCGGTAAGAATACCTTGGACCTCTCCCGTGAAGATTTGTGAAAACTTCGCAAGATCTTCAGCTGTGGAATAAATGCCTCCAGTAGCGATAACATTATAATTCTCTTGTGGAAGCTGACCCTCAACCAAAGGAGAATAGATTCCCGCCATTGCTGCCGTGTCAACCACATCCTGTGGTGTTTTGGTATATTTCATGTCCAAAGGTTCCGTAAAATATCGGTGTATAAAAGCTGTAAAACTCATGCCGCTAACACGTTCAACCATAATCTCGGATAACGTAAACCCATCGTTACTATACACCGAGAATGCGCCGGGATCTGCCTTCAGGTTTTGACTCGCCAATTGATCGAGAAACGTATCATGTGAGTACGTATCGTTATCCCCGTACAATGTGGCATTGCTGCCAGTGCTGCCCAGCAGACCGGAAGAATGATTCAACAGCATGCGTGGTGTGATTTGTTTGTAGCGAAGATCTTTCATCTGAAAATCAGGTATATAGTTCACAACAGGCAGATCCAAATCCACCTCGCCTTCGTCAACTAACTTCATAACAGAAGCTGTGAGAAACATTTTACTAGTTGATCCTATGCCATAGATCGTATCCTGCGTAAGAGGCACCTTGTTGTTTTTATCGTTTTTACCCGTCTGACCGGACACCACAATCTCGCCACCATCGATAAGGGCATATTGCAGACTTGTGATTCCATGCTTCTCAGTGAGTAACTTGGCTTTCTCCAACACCGTTTTCTTGGTTGGTTCATACGTAAAATTACTGCTACTTGTAGCAGGCGCGGCCATTGCAGACATTGGAGCTAACATCGTTAATACCAGAGTTAACACAGCGATTGAATTGCGTTTCCCCTTTTGTCGTCCCAATCACATCATCTCCTGAATTTTAATGTTTTGGTTGATTAAAGTTCTTTTGGATCTATAAATTTCACCTCTGGATACAAGTCGCTCGGCCCCTGAATCAGAGTTCCGCCCGTTCCTTTCAATTGCTTATTAAAGAAATCAAGTACATATTGATTTACAATGTTTGATCCTCTTTTACCATTGATGTCTCCTGTGATCCCGGACAGTTTAACCAGCTCCGAATAGAATTGAAGATCCGTGAAATTGAAGTGCTGGGTTCCTTCTATATAAATCACATTTCCCCCATGATTGATAACATTTTTCATAATGTGTAGCTCATCTGAAAGAAATTTAGTTACTTCGTCATCCGAATTTCTATCCTTTTCAAAATTGGCTAACCATTCTTCAAAACTTCCCGATCGGATGAACATAAACGGCTTGTTTATATCATCTCTATCTTCTACTTCATTCAGTGACCCATCCATATTAACCCCGGCCTTGATTCGATGATCTAAATACGTTGCATTAAACGCCGTTGCACCCCCAAAAGAATGCCCCATCGCGCCTATGTTATTTAAATCAATTTTCCCTTTGAATTGACTTTCAATTGCACCTGAATTCAGCTTTTCAATTTGATCGATTACAAACTCCACGTCTTTTGTCCATATATTCCCTGTTTTTGTACGTTCATCTAATGTAGTCGTACTTTTTTTGTAATCCGTTACACGGCCATCTGGAAAAAGAGTAGCAAAGGTGCTATACGTATGGTCGATGGTGACTACGATAAACCCATGACTGGCCAGACTCTCCGCCTGTGATGCTTGTAGAATTCTACTGGTTCCCATACCATGAGATAGCAGTACCACGGGATAAGGACTTGTGGAAGGTAATATTTCTACATTTTCATAAGAGTTGGTTTGACTATACTTCAAGTAGTCAAGCAAAAATTCGGGCAGTTTTAAAGAAGCAGAGAAGCTCTGAATATACTTTTTGAACATTTCTTTATTATTCGGAAACAGTGTGTCACGCTTGTTGTTATTAATGTTCTCAGTAGGATACCAGAATTGGACCATTAACTCCCTCTTGTCGCTCTGATCTTCAGTTAAGACTTCGTCTCTGTTCTGATCCGTAAAATGAAAGGTTTGAGTACCCACTTTCTCTGGACCATCCGGCTTCGGCAAATTAAAAACAGGTAGGTATACAGACAAGGCAGTAGAAACAACCATCAGAATGACGATTAGGGAAGATAAACTATATTTCAAGAACTTCCCTATTTTTAGATTCACCATCTTTTCGGAATGTCTGAATAAAACGATGAGTATGAATAGCGCCGTCATGATATATACCAAAAGCAACTGCCATCTGTATCCCTCAACAAATAATTGAACTAATAATATAACGCTACTTCCTATACCCAAACCCAAGCCTATTTTCTTTGCACTTCTTTTAATAAACAATAGATCTACCAGTAAAGCGAAACAGGATAAAACTAAAAGTATCTCAAATAATCTCATTTGAATTCCTCTCTTTCATCACGGACATCGGCCGAATTGGACTTACTATGGAAAAACCGTCCCACAGGACGGCTTTTCATATTCATTGATACAAATCTGTGAAATCACGAGTAGACTATTACAGGATATTTACTTCACTTCGTTCATGAATGCTCTAAAGTCTTCAGCTATTTCTTTAAATAACGTATGGTGTAAATAATGTCCTCCATCCATTGTGATTACTTTTCCATGTACCGAATCTTTGATCTGCCCTTCATGCAAAGGTATCCAACCTTTTACACCTTCATTATTCGCTTGAACAAAGAGAAGAAGTGGAAGGTCTTTAGGGAAGGTTAAACCTTGGGCCCCTTTGAAATTGGAAGAAATATGGTCCATCTCATTTAACATCGTGGAACTGTTCGAGTTTTTATTCGACAGCATTTCCATCTGCTCTACGGTGTGTTCATCAAATGGGAGTCCAGCATAAGGGCCTTCACCAAATTTGACCACTAATCTTTGGAGACCTGATTTTTTAAGGAATCCGAACATTTTTGTAGGCATTTTGGCATCCATACCCGGTTGTGTTGAAACACTGCTATCGATTCCGACAAATGCCGTCACCTCGTTTGGATATTTGTTCACATAATCAATGCCGTAAATGCCTGCAATGGAGTGGCCCATGAGGATATACTGGTTAATGTTAAGCTGTTGTAAAGCTTCATGAACTTCACTTACGATATTCTCTGTGGTTCTTTCTTTTTCTGTTCCATCACTTAATCCATAACCGAAAGGCTCAACTGCAACCACTTTGTAAAATGGAGATAATTCATCAATAAGTAACTTGAAATCAAGCGCTGGTGTTGCTGTTCCATAACCGGGCAGAAGCACGATCGTTTCCTTGCCTTCACCTTGAATGAGCACATTCATATTTTTCCCGTCTACCGATACGTGCTGGCCGTAAGTCTCTATCTTTTTCGCCTCTGAATTAGTGCTGATCACATTCGTGATATAAACAATACCTAGAAACAAAACAATGGCGATTACGATTGCTCCTAGTACTTTAAGTATATTGTTTCTTACCTTTTTGGCCCTCGAGCCATTCTTCGCTTTCTTTTCCTCTGGTTGTGTCACTCTCATCTTCTCCTGTCTTGAACTGTTTGTTCGGCTTTCTTCTTAGCTGCTAATGAAATCTTAACGTATGAAAATGTACTCTCCGTGACGTCAATATGAACTGAATATGAACAAGCAAATAAATTAATAATTACGGTGACGTCATTGGCGGATAAATTTCCGAAATGGAATGACCCATAAGGATATAACGATCAATATGGAGACTCTGTAAAGCTTCATGAATTTCATTAACGATATTTGCCGTACTGCGTTACTTTTCGGTCTGATCACTCAATCCAGGCTCAACCACGACCACTTTATAATATGGAGTCAGCTCTGAGATAAGCGGCTTAAAATCTAGTGTGGTACGGCTGTTTCATAACCGGGTAGAATCACGACGGGTTAATATCCCCTTTCATTTTATTCCATCTCATTTTTTCTTCTCTCTTTCTTGTGTCACATACATCTGCTCCTGTCCTCATCTGGTTAATGGCCGTAACAAGCGTTAATACAAGCCTAACCAACCAAGATGTCCTCACCATGACGACAATATGAACGGAGCATGAACTAACAAAAAAAAGGCCACGTTTCACATATAAGGAAACTTGTATGTGAAACGTGGCCTGAAAATTCGGTTTAAACCATAATCCAGTGTATATTCTGTTCTGTACATTCACCTCACCTGTATGTCTAAATATCGGTAGGAGGCGTGATTGGCAATGAAACGATAAAGGTCGTTCCCTGACCCACTTCGCTTTCCACCTCAATATCACCTTGATGAAGCGATACAATCTGTTTAACGATAGCAAGTCCCATACCACTGCCGCCATACTTGCGACTATGAGAACGATCCGACTTGAAAAACCGTTCAAAAATACGCTTCTGGTCTTCGAGAGGAATTCCGATGCCCGTATCGGAGATTCGTACGGTCACATTTTTGGCATCCTGCTTGATATCTACGTGAATCACGCCGCCATCTTTGGAAAATTTGATGCCATTGCTGAGGATATTTGTCCATACCTGATTCAACTGATCATGATCAGCCGTAACTTTAACGGTCTGTAGATCCAGTTCAAAATGAATGTTGCGTGAAGACCATTGTGGCTGAAGCGCTACGATCACCCGCCTGATCTGTTCATCCAGGCTCAGTGTGCTAAGTCGCGGTTGCTGTGACTGCGATTCAAGCACACTGAGCTTGAGCAGATTATCACTCATTTTGGACATCCGCTTCGCCTCGGCGATTATAATATCAAGATAACGACTTCGTTCATGATCTGCGAGATTAACTTGTTTCAGTGCTTGAGCATAACCGGATATCGAAGTAAGCGGAGATTGAACCTCGTGTGACACATTCGTTACAAATTCCCTGCGCATCTGCTCCAACTGCTGCAAATCATGCATCATTTCTTCGAAGCTTCGTGCCAGTGTCCCCAGTTCTCCGGTTTGCTTGATATTCAGCTTAACATTGAAATCTCCAGCAGCGATCCGCTTCGTCGCTCTTGTCAGTTTTTTGATCGGTCTAACCAGAAATACGGAAGCAATCAGAATGATCATACTCCCTGCAAGCAACGAACAGGTTGCAAAGATCGAAGCCCATTGGACGACAAACAAGGAAGAAGGTGGAGCGAGCGTCTCAAAAAATATTGCTTTCGCTCCCATTTCCGTTTTCACCGGTAAACCTAAAAGAACTGTTGCAATACCGTTCGGATTGTCCTGGACTACGCCTCCATCTAACACTTTCTTTAGTTGCTCTTTCGTCACCGTGGCCGATTTATGTCCGTTAAGCTTTCCATACGACTGGAACTTACCCGATGCATCGTAAATTCGAATATGATATGAATTCAGTAGCTTCATTCCACTCACGAACGATTCTGCTTCACTTAATGGAAGGGTCTTGTAAATCTGCACGACATCTTGGCCGAAGTTACGTATGTTAATTTGAGCATTTTCATTCAATTGATCTTCAAATATCATCGTGGACATAAAAAAAGAAATGACTGTGCCGGCGATGACGGAGACCAGAAATGTCAGGACCACACGGATATATAACGATCTAATCATTCGTAAACCTCAAGCCGGTACCCCAGACCTCGCACCGTTTCGATCCGAAAATCGGGTGTTGTTGCGAAGCGCTCACGCAGGCGTTTAATATGTACGTCTACGGTTCGATCATCACCAGCATAATCGATGCCCCAGATCTGATCTATTAATTGCTCACGTGTATATACTTGTCCGGGTGTTCCAGCGAGTTTATAGAGCAATTCGAACTCCTTCAGCGGCAACGTAAGCGACTCTGTTCCGCTTGTCACCTTGTAGGTTTGTCGATCCAGGATGACGTTGCCGAAATGAATCGTCTGCGTGGAGCCGATTTTGTATCGTTTCAGTAAAGCTCGAACACGAGCCGTGAGCTCCAACGGATCGAATGGTTTCGTCAAATAATCATCGGTTCCCAGCTCGAATCCCTTCACCTTCTCCCAGGTCTCCCCTCTCGCCGTCAGCATGAGCAACGGAAGATCCGGATTGGCTCTCCGCAGTTCTTTGCATAATGTCCATCCATCCATAATCGGCATCATAATATCAAGCACGACAAGATCAACATGCGTTGAGCCGTAAACGGTCAGTGCCTCCTTGCCATCCGCGGCTTCAGCCGTTTCAAATCCGTCATTTCTCAAAAATAAACAGACGAGTTCACGAATGTTCGGATCATCGTCAGCAACTAGTATTGTAGGCATTTGTTTCCTCTTTTCCTGTTTCCATGTCATGTAGTCGTAATCATTATACTATTATTGAATTTGTAAAAAGCAAGAAGCACGTAAGAAATTTAATCACGCCATCCCCTCAAAATGTTCTGCATCCCCGCCTTGTTATGAAGAAACTGTGTCACACGAGAGCCATTGGCACCAGATGGATGAGGGAATCCCCATAAAATTTTTCCATTGTCTATCCGATGTTCATCAAGCAATTGATGAAGTACAGCCTCCACCGACTTTCCTAATGGAATAATAAGAGGATGCTTCAGCTGTTCCAATTCTGGAAGAAAAGACTCAAGTATGGCTTCATACAGAAATTCATTTTTAGTAATGGAAGGCTGGTGTCCATTGTAATTTTGCTTATTCACGAAGACCGGATATCGAATCAGGGAAGTTGTATGTAACAATGTACAGTCTGCTCCAAAAAGCCTTTGCACATGGGGCACTGTTAAGTAGTCATGCAGCCCTATCTCCTGGAGCATTTGAATCAAGTTGGTACGCATGGAGCCGGCCATTCTTGCCGCTATTTTGGCTTCTTTACAGGCTTGTTCGTATGAATGATGTTCCTTCAGAGCTTGGATGGCCGTTCTATAAGCAATCTCCATCTGTTGCCAACCTGGTGTGATGCCCACAAGCATGACTTTTGCGGAAGGATTGATATATTCATTATGCGGAGAATAGAATATCTCAATCTCTCCTGAAGAGCTTAATTTCAGATCATTAATCAGCAGTTGTGCTTTTGTATACTTTGGCTGTATCGGGAATGAATTCATTATGTCAGTCAGACGCTTTTGGTGAGTAGAAGATATCAGCACATTGCCCACTCCTTACGACCTTATGTGTTTGGCTTCCCTGTGAAATTATCACTTGTATCTCTTATTTTGTACAAAAAAAGCCGAATTCATTGAAATAAAAGGGGTAATTGACAGACAATGTCCATCGATTACCCTTTATGGCATTCTTTTTAGGCTGAATGGGCCGGAAGTTGTACCGTGAATGTCGCACCTTCTCCCGGTTCACTAAACACAGAGACGGTGCCATCATGCATCTCCACAATCTTATGCACGATGGATAAGCCCAGCCCACTGCCTCCCATGGAACGTGTACGGGATTGATCCACCTTGTAGAACCGTTCGAATATGCGAAGCTGATCCTGTTTGGTGATACCGGGACCACTGTCCGTAATGCGAACACTGACCTTGTCTTCACTCTGCGTTAGGAAAATACCAATCGTTCCACCTTCTGGTGTGAACTTGATTGCATTATGAATCAGGTTAATCCACAACTGAATCATCAAGTCCTCGTCAGCAAAAATTTCAACTTCTTCCAGCTCTACGTTCATATCAATTTTTTTATCATCCCATTGGGGTTCGCAAGCCAGAACAAGAGTCACCAGCTGCCGATCCAATCGGTAAGATGTTTTATGAGAGGCATGCTCGGATGAATCCAGAACGGCAAGTTTCATCAAATTATCACTGAGTCTGGACAAACGGACACATTCCGTCTCAATGATCGTCAGATACTTTTCCCGTTTCTCCTGATCCATATCTTTATTTTTCAACGCTCTGGCGAACCCGCTGATTGACGTGAGCGGTGATCCGATCTCATGTGAAACGTTCGAAATGAACTCCTGACGCAGATCTTCCATCACTTTGAGGTTCGCTGCCATATCGTTAATACTATCTACCAGCTCGGCTAACGGATGATTATGTCCTGGCCTTCCGTTTCTTTTCACATAAGCCGAATCCAGATTTACACGAAAATCGCCACGGGAAATACTTCTTAACGCCTGAATCATCTCGTGTAGGAAGTCATATTCCCTACCTTTGACCAGCGGGCCGATAATGACAATGAATAATCCAAAAAAAATAAATCCGAGCATGGCATTGATGAGTAAACTAATCAAATCATGCGGATTCCACGAAATATAGGCATACACACTCTTGGTAATGTAGAATGCCGCTGTCCAGCAGGCAAACAGGGCCAGAGATACCAGAATGAAATTTCTGGCAACATGAAGAAATCCGGGCCCCTGCTTCATTGCCTTACCTCCAGACGATAGCCCAAACCTCGCATGGTACGAATGACGAAAGCATGCTCTTCCTCCGGAAACCGTTCACGAAGACGCTTGATATGCACATCAATCGTTCTCTCGTCCCCTTCATAATCATAACCCCAGATCTTTTCGATTAACTGATCCCGGGTAAAGGTCTTGCCAGGATAACTCGCAAGAGTAAACAACAGTTCAAATTCCTTGCGTGGCAACACAATATCCTGATCCCCCTGCTTGCACTCATACGTATCACGCCGCAGAACAAGTTCTCCAAGGGGTATCACTTGTGAAGTCATAATACGATATCGTTTCAACAAAGCCTTCACCCGTGCGACCAGTACCAGCGGGTCAAAAGGCTTCACTAAATAATCATCCGTCCCAAGTGTAAATCCTTTAATGATCTGCGAAGTTTCCCCTTTTGCCGTTAACATCAGGAGCGGCAGATCCGTCTGCTGCCTCAACTGACGACACAGCTCCCATCCATCCATACCCGGCATCATAATATCGAGAACGACCAGGTCGACCTTATGGTCAGCGAGTAATCGCAGTGCATCCAGTCCGTCAACAGCCTCGATTACATGCAAACCTTCCTGCTGCAAAAAATGTCCTACCAGCTCTCGGATATGCGGGTCGTCATCAACAACCAATATGCTTGTCAATGTGACCACCTCCATTTTTTCAACCTTGCCTTATACTTCACATTCTGTCAAGAAGGAGACCTTATACCCTGCGGGCATACGTCTCTTTCCTGACATCCAACACGTTTCAGCAAAATTTCATGACTTTCAATTATGTTCTACGCATATATGCCCGTACGGTCAATGGCGCAAAAATGGCTACAATAACCGCAGCTCCGGCAAGGCTAGTCACCAGATCGGTTCCCATTGTCCCTTGATTCGCCAACTCCCGTACAGCCGAGACCAGATGTGATATCGGATTGACATTGACAACCCACTGAAGCCAATTCGGCATCGTATCTACCGGAACGAAAGCGTTCGAAGCAAAGGTGAGCGGAAACAGCACGAGCATAGAAATCCCCTGTACACTGGAAGCTGTACGAGCAATAACACCAAGAAAAGCAAATATCCAACTGATTGCCCAAGCGCATATAATGACCAGCAATCCTGCCAAAGCGACATGACCTAGTCCACCTGCAGGGCTATATCCCAATAAATAGCCAATCGTAAAGGTAACGAACGTTGCAATGGTATATCGAATCGTGTCTGCCAGCAATGCTCCAGCCAGTGGCGCAATACGAGCTATAGGCAGCGATTTGAACCGGTCGAATACCCCTTTATCCATATCCTCACGCAATTGCACCCCCGTAACAACGGAGCTTGTAATTACCGTCTGCACCAGTATACCCGGAATAATAACCAACAAATAAGCTTGAATATTTCCCGAGATCGCACCGCCAAAAATGTACGTAAACATCAAGGTGAAAATGATCGGCTGTAGTGTAACATCAAATAACTGCTCTGGTGTACGCCGAACCTTCAAAATCCCACGATAAGCCATCGTCAAGGAATTCCGGACGGTTTGCCCAAAGCTTGTGTATTTTCTCAGCTTCCGACTTGGGTTTTGTTTCGCTATTGTACTGTTCATGCTCGCAACTCCTTCACTGCATTTGATTGTTGAGATTCTTCAGATGTTTGAGACGCATGACCACTCGCATCTTGGCCTGTAATGGTCAGAAACACTTCATCAAGTGTAGGCTTCTGGACACTCATCTCTGCCAGATCAATGCCTGCGGAACGGAAGGCGATCAGCAGATCTGCTGCAATATTCGCATTCGCCATAGGTGCAGTAATCTTCCCTGCTTCCGCCGATACACTGGATTCTGTCCGAAGGATCTGCTCCACAATCTGCCGAGCGTGTTCAATCCGTGTCGGTTCCTGGATGCGCAGCTGAAGTGATGCAGTACCAACTGAAGATTTCAAATCATCCACCGTGCCCTCTGCCACAACATGACCCTGATCGATTACGGCAACACGATCGGCAAGTTGATCTGCTTCATCAAGGTATTGTGTCGTCAGAAGCACTGTTGAACCTGTTTTGACCAACTGCCGGATCGTATTCCACATCTGGGCACGTGTCCGTGGATCCAGTCCCGTCGTCGGTTCATCCAGAAAGATCAGCGGCGGCTGAGCAATAAGGCTTGCGGCCAGATCCAGACGGCGGCGCATCCCTCCCGAGAACCCTTTGATCGGACGTTTCGCTGCTTCCGTCAAGCCGAATTCTTCGAGAAGCTCAGCTGTCTTGCGTTTGGATTCTGCGCGGCCAAGGCCCAGAAGCCGTGAAAATATCATCAAGTTTTCGTTGGCACTAAGTGACTCGTCAACGGATGCATATTGTCCTGTGAGTCCAATCAGCTGGCGTGCGATATGTGACTCCTTCACCACATCATGGCCAAATATTTTGGCCGATCCTCCATCTGGCCGAAGCAGCGTGCCCAGCATACGAATCGTTGTTGTTTTCCCTGCTCCATTTGGACCCAGTACGCCGTAGATTGTACCCGCCTTTACATTCAGATTCACACCATCCACTGCATGTTTATCTCCAAACGTTTTCACGAGTCCTTGTGCTTCGATCGCCCATTCTCCAAGGTCATTGCCTGTTGCTCTTTGCTCTGTATTGTTCAATTGTGGTTCCTCCCATATCGTTTATAGGGGAAGAATAACGTACTTTTATGAACTGAATATGAATGGAATGAAGTTTCAATTTTAAAACATTAAAACCCCGCCAAGGTCCACATGGGATACTGGCAGGGTTGGGATCGTATTATAATTTTCTAATTTGCAGGTTTGATATCAAAAAAGTCCAGTTCTCCATATCCTTCACCTTTGGAGAAGCGAATTTTGTTCACACCGGCCTTCAGCTGAATTCTCGCTGTTGACAGTCCCCAGTTCTCCCATCCCTTGTTCGTGATGTAGAAAGGGCTGGCCGTGCCTCCATTTACACTCAGCAGCAGGTTGGACCAGTTGCCATCTGCGGTGCCATTCGCCGTCCTCGCCAGAAGAATATACTGGCCAGCAGTCGCTGCATTGACGTTAAATTCCACATAGCTGTCCGCAGTATCAATATGTCCAGCTTTCATGCCTCCTGAACCGGAAGGACTTTGGGAAGCGTAAGCGATCCCGCCATAAGTTCCCTCTTCTCCTTCATATCGAACGACCGGCTTTTCTCCCGAAGGCAAGGCAATAGGAACATTGGGATTCACAGGTGCACCCAAATTCGGGGTATTGTCGGCATTCCAGGTGAACTTCTGTATGCGGATTTCTCGATTCCATCCGGAATTATTGAATTTTGCTGTGTGGTACATGATCCAGTCCTCGGTCCCGTCAGGAGACTTGGTAAAGGAATGATGACCCGGGCCGTAAAGGCCGTTACCGGATTGGAAGATAGGCTGACTGCGTTTGCTCCAGGATGCCGGATTCAGCAAATTGCTTGAGGTGCTGGCAGTAATAAGCCCCAGACAATAATCATTGGTCCAGCTGCCACTTGCCGAGTACACAAGACTGATTACACCATTTCGAACGATTACCTGCGGTCCTTCATTTACATTCGGAGAATGATTGGTTTCCCAGGCGTAGGTTGGTCGAGCAATCTCCACACGATTCGAATCGATGGTCCAGGGATTGCTCATATGGGCAATATACAGATTCTGCCGTACATTCGTATCTCCTTCCCATCCCGACCAGATGAAGTAGAGCTGTCCGTTCACCTGTAATACCGTCCCGTCGATGGCCCATTTGTTGGTTGGGTCCGTAATCTGTCCTTTGTATTGCCAGGTTCCCTGTGTAGGATCAGCTGATGTATTCTCCATAACATACATGCGGTGATTGACGTTATCTCCATCATCCTTGGCATAATAGATATACCATGCACCGTTGATGTAATGAAGCTCAGGGGCCCAGATGCCGCAGCAGCCGGTATTTACAACCGTGGTTGGAGCCGCATCAACGGTTGTTAATTGTGCTGACTTCCAGATGGTAACGTCTCCGCCTGTCGTTTTGGTGAAATAGTAGAATCCGTCTGTGTGCTTGTAAACCCATGGATCAGCTCCATCCTGCATCACCACATTATAGAAGTTGTTCTGAACGGTAGCTGCATGTGTCGTCTGTCCCATTGGAAAAATAAGAAATGCACATAAGGCCAGCAACAATTTGCTCCTGTAATTCATGATTTTCATCTACAGTCACGCTCCCTCTCCTATCGGATTATGAATCAAGCACGTAACTAACCCTTCAACGTTCAATCCTCGATAGCAGCCTTGCGGGAATTGATTCGACGAATTGTTTCCGGGTCGAATTTGGGACGTCGGTCATAGGTGTACAGTCCATTCACTTCCTGTTCCACATCATACAGCTGGGTATAGCAAAACCCGAACATTTTTGGATGGTCCAGCAGGACATTGGTTAATCCCTCGTAGCGCGCAATGAAAGCCTCTTCGGATTGGGGTCTATCTCCATATCCCCAAGCATTCTCATCTTGCTGATCCGGGTTCCACCAGATACCACCGTACTCACTGATAAAATAAGGCTGCCCTTCATACGTCTGCCGCTCCGGAAACGTATTGAACACTTCCCCGCCGCTTTTCATCGGTTCATATCTGGCACGGAACGTTTCCGGATTCTGATCATAGTCATGCAAATCGAAGATATCTGTCACCACATGAAAGTTACCGCTGGTATCAATGACAGGACGTGTCGGGTCCATTCGTTTAGTCATCTCATAGACAATACGGAGCACGTCGTTATCCTGACGCGTCCCACCACGATCCCATGTTTCGTTGAACGGACACCAACCGATAAGCGATGGATGATTGAAGTCACGTTCCATACCTTCCATCCATTCCGGCAGGAACCGGGCCAGACTTTCGGTCGTTGTAATATCCAGTCCCCAGTTGGCATGTTCTCCCCATACCAGATAGCCTAGCTGGTCAGCCCAATACAGGAAACGCGGCTCAAACATCTTTTCATGCAATCTCGCCCCATTAAAGCCAAGCTCCATAGAGATTTCGATATCCTTGCGCAGGTCCTCGTCGCTGGGTGCCGTATAGATGCCTTCCGGGTAAAATCCCTGATCCAGCACGAGCCGCTGAAAAATGGATTTCTCATTGATACGAAACGCCATACCATCCAGCCTTACCGTCCGTAGTCCAAAATACGAAGCAACCGTATCGCTGGTCTGATCCTGTTTATTCAGCTTCAGTTCCAGATCATACAGTTTGGCATGCCCCGGCTCCCATAAATGGATCTCGGATAATGGAACGATAAGCTTCACCGAAGGACCATGAACAACCGCCGTTGTCGACCCAACATCCTTTCCTTCAAAGCGGGCATTTGCAGTCAGTTCGCCTCCAGCAGCGTTACCGCATATATTCGCTTCCAGGTGCACGCATGAATTATCCGGATCAGCGACGACTTTCATGTCGGATAGATACACCTCTGGCACCTGCTCCAGCCAAACGGTCTGCCAGATCCCCGTAGTCCGGGTGTAATCACAGCCATGTGAATGGAATTGTTCGCTCTGTTTGCCTCGCGGCTGGCGCCCAGAACGCACATCATCTTCCGCATACACCGTGACTACATTTGTACCCGATGAGACATGGGATGTGATGTCAAAATGGAAGGGTGAGTAGCCTCCCCGATGCTTGCCAACGGCTTTTCCGTTGATCCAGATCTCCGCTTCATAATCAACAGCGCCAAAATGAAGCAAAATGCGTCCGTTCATCCAGTTATCTGGAATAGAGAATTCCCGTTTATACCATACCGCCGCCATAAAATCGGTATATGCCACACCGGACAGCTTGCTTTCTGGGCAGAACGGAACGGTGATCGTTCCAGCGAGATGATGCTCGGACTGCTCATAGCCGCGTGCTTTTCCGCTTTTTCCATGATCCTTTTCAAACTGCCAGGTTCCGTTAAGATTGGTCCAATTGCTCCGCACCCACTGAGGACGAGGATATTCCGGGCGGGGTATCTGTATCATCTTCTCTTTATTCATGTAAAATCACTCCTATTAGTCTTTGATCGAACCGAAGTATACTCCTTTTACAAAAAATCAGTGAGATCCATATAAGCGCCATCATTCAATCCGGCCTCAAGCTCCCCAGGGTAACGTTCGGGATTGATAATGATATCGGGAAGCTCGCCGGATGAGATCATCAGAGTAAAGGCATCCGCCTCCTGTCCAACGGACGGTGTAATAAAATTCACATTAATACCGGTCAATTGCTCCACTTGCTTTTGCACGGCTTGATTATTCATGTCCGGAATGCTGGGAATGGCTGGCATGCAAACGTTCAGCGTGGCATCTGTTTTATAGGGATAGGCTGAATAATCGTTGGGAATGGTCCGAACATATCCTCCCCCCGCTACGAATTTGAAATCCTCCCCAGAACGATGTTGATCCTGAATTGTAATGTTCTGTATTCGACTCAAATTATAGTTACACAATAATTAGATGTCAACGCTTTCAATCTAATTTATTGTAACAAAATACATTTGCCATTCCTGATTGTTTTTCTACAAGATACATAAAAAAACTAACTAAATCAATGTAAAATAGCTGAAATACCGCTGATTTAATACACTTCACATGAATTCAATTGCAATAGAAGTATTGCTTTATTCCATGAATGACCGCACGCATTTCCATCAAATTATTCACTTGTGTTTGTTTTTAATTACAAAATACTTGTAACTATAGGCGCACTTATACACGATTCTCGAGCCTTATGTTTCACTCTCCCGATGGAATTTGAAGGGCATGATCATCGCTGAAAGGCACACCAAAATCAGGTGTTCCATCGCCGTTCCATTCAAATTTTTGAATGCGCGTTGCCCGTAAACCGGTATCTGCACCCGGTGCAGGAAGAGCATGATATACAATCCAGTCCTCCAGACCATCCGGTGACGTTGTAAAACTGTTGTGCCCTGTGGCATATACATTATTTTCAATACTTTTTCGAAAAACAGGCTGCAAGGATTTGGTCCATGATGAGGCCAACATCGGATCATCCTCTTCATTCATGGTCAGCATGCCCAGCGCATAATCTTCCGACCAGGTTGTGCTTGCCGAGTAAATCAGAAAAATGCGTCCATTTCGATGCAGCGTGACCGGACCTTCATTAATCGCCATTCCGCCTTGCTTTTCCCAAGAAAGGGTGGCGCAGTTAGCAGCACATGCTCCCCCGTTATAGAATAAGGGTCAGACATCCGCATAATATAGATCGCTGACCCATAGTCCGGAAAATGACCATAACCTGCGTACAAAAAATAGAGCTCGCTCCCCCTCTTCAACACGGTGCCATCCAGACCGGGGACAGGAGTTTCCAGTGCCCCCTTCCATACCCAGTCACCTTCCATAGGATTTAAACTTTCATTCTCCAGTACGCAAATTCGCCGTGAATCGTCCCCTCCACCATCATTAGCCGTATAGTATATGTACCATTTTTCATTCAAAAAATGGATTTCCGGTGCCCACACATAACCGTGATGAAGCCCTGGCGGAATCATAATGAGGTCACCCGCACCCACTTTGACATTCTGCTCAGGCGAACTGTAATACCCTTCTCCATCCAGTATAAGTGTGAGTTCATCATATGCATGTGAATGGGACTTGAATAAGCCCTCACCCTGCTCCAGATGAAACAAGTGAGGTTTGAAACGCTCGATACTCACGATAAATGAGGTACCGTTATTTGGCATATCTCGCATCCTTATCGCCCGCATTCATCGTATACTTTACCTGCATCATAATGTTCTGTTCATGATCTCCGAATTCATTGCCGAACAGATTCATACCGCCTTGATGTCTGGCATCCGGATGAATTCCAATTCGTAATCTTAACTTGTGTTTATCCTCGAGATGAAGATCGGACAGGGACACATCCGAAATTTTCTCCTTGTCCAGCACGGTCTTGTTGTCGTCCACTCGCCATTTTTTGAGAATGCCGTACTGTGTGGAACCATCAGACCACCATGCCGGATTCAGTTTGCCACGGCGGTCACCCAAATCTCCGGGACTTGTCCACATCCCGATCTCAGTGCCATTGACCCAAACGGAAATATCCGAAGGCCACTCATTATTATAGGTTGCTACTTCAGAACAGATTTCCATGGACAATTCCAAAGCTTCAATCGTAGCACCTTGCGGAATATCCATCGGAAGCAAATATTCCAGATACCCTTTTGCCAGCCAGATGATCTGAGCATCAATATGCTTGGGATGATAAAAGCTTGCCGGGTCGTCTTCCTTCAGAATCATTTCCTCCGTGCTCGCCATACCACATGTTGGCGCAACCTCACAATCGCTGTAATGCCCTATCGGCATATGAACTTCATAGACATTCGTATCCCGTTGGGGAAAGGAACTCACCCTGTCCAAGGCAATATGAATATCATCATAATTGCGGCTGCAAACCTTCATGGCCCCGCGCGAAGCTGGAAGCATTTCTGTATGTATTAAATGGGCGGCCTCCAGCACTTTAATATGGTTGGCTACCGTCGACACTGGCAGGTTCAACGCCTCGGCGATTTCGATAATGTTTAGCTTGTTTGCATTCAAAAGCTGGAGAATGTCAATCCGGGAACGAGTCGACAAGGCGTGAGTGACACTTACTAGTTTTTCCGGGTCGTTAAAGCTAAGTTCCAGCACGATTCTGCTCTCCTTTGGAAAAGTTAAATTAAAAATAATTTTACTGAATAACAGGAATAAACACAATGATACCATGTGTAATCCTGGTACCTCAGCTCTCATTTGAGAACATTTTCCACGTAATTTTTCCTGTAACTAAGGCAATGAATAGATTAATCTGTATTTCTGCATTTCTAGCGAAAGGAAGGTTATACGTGATAAATGAAATCAATAGCTGGATCAGGCATATTGCTTCTAACTATATCTTGATTATTGCGGCAGCTGTTATTTTTTTTGCGATCAAGGCTGTAATTGGGTTCTATACCTACAAGCATTACAATAAAAAGTTGGACCATCTGCACCACAAAGTCGATTTGCTCATGAAGGAGCAGCAGCATTTTGCCCGGTCGTTTTCCCCTCCTGACGAAAATAAGCACATGACGCAGAAAGAAGACCACGTCGAGTCATCTCCACCTCCCCTAATGTGATTTTCTCATATTTAATTGTATGGTAACCAGTAAAATCCTTCCCCTACTCTGTCACCTAAATAGCTGTTTTGTCATATGTATTATCATTTCTAGCTTAAGAGAATGTTCAGCCAACATTGCTGCAGCTCCTACTTGCGTGAATTATCCCCTTGAATCTCTGCCACGGTTGAATCAAAACCAAATGGCTTAAACGATATAAAAGCCGCAGATCGGATGCTGTTAAGCATCCAATCTCGGCTTTTTGTATGAAAAGTATGATATTCGCCTTTCTCCTAATGCCCAATCTTCACGGGCAAGTATGTCAGGGACTGACCTGGAGCCGAGACGGTAAGATGGTTTTCCAATTCAAATGATTCAACCGATTCGATAAAGGGCACCCTTTCTACAAATGCGGTCAAAGCAACACTTAATTCCATTCTCGCCAGTGGAGCACCCAGACAGAAATGTGGACCATTTCCAAAGGTTAGATGTTTTTTGTTATTAGGACGATGAATATTCAATTCGAACGGATTCTCAAATACGTTCTCATCCATATTCGCCGCACTCATCCATGAGATGACAACATCCCCTTTTTTCAGTTGCACACCCAACAGATCATTATCCTTCTTAACCGTCCGATGCCGCTTGGCATTATGAAATCGATAACGAAGCATCTCTTCCACTGCAAGTGGGACAAGCTCAGGGTTCTCTCTTAATTGAACATACAGGTTGGGGTCATCATAGAGAAAAGAATAAAATGTACTGGATACCATGTGACTGGTTGTTTCAATACCGGCTCCGAGCAAAAGCATTGTGGTCCGAACAACCTCATCATCGGAAAATTTCTCGCCGTCCACATCCACCTTCTGCAGATCCGTAATGATATCGTCACCAGGCTGTGTCCGTTTCTGAACGACAATAGGGTACAGGAACTGGTAATACTCCTGCGCTGCGACCTGCTTTTTCAGTTCCATTTCCTCTGCATTTTCGTTATTTGCAGGTTGAAACAGTATGTCTACCCAGCTTTTGAAGCGATGGCTGTCTGTTAGTGGGATACCCAACAAATCAGCCATAACCATTGAAGGCAATGGTGCTGCCAGTGCTTGTACGATATCGATCGTTGTATCGAGCTCGATGTCCTCGACCAGTTGAGTTGCAATGTTCCGAATCCGTGGCTCCCAGTTTTTCAGGCTGCGCGGTGTAAAAGCAGCAGAGAGCAGCGAACGGCTTTTTTGATGGCGCGGGGGATCGATGCTCGAAATATTCATTTTGTCCGGGGGTGTACCTTCCTTGTTTTTGGCACCAACGGATATGGTTGTTCTTGAGCCTTCGGATGAGAAAAATTCATGATTGCTTAGTACCTGCTTAACATCGTCATACCTGAACACATTCCAGGTGTCCGTATCCTCATGATAGTAGACAGGTTTCTCCGACAACATTTTCCGAAACCAGTGAATTGGGAAAAACTCCTCCGATCTTGACTGGAAATTGCTTATATCGTGAACACGAATCACTTCTTTGTACATCCAAACACCGCCTCTCGAACTATTTTTCTTTGTCGGCACATGAATTGACAGTTCAGCGCACAACCCATTTTATACCAATCGTATATTATTTGAAATGAAACTTTTGAACTAAATTCATAATATGTATAATTTAAGGTGTATTTTTATACTATTCGTACATTTAATGATGAAAATTAAGAAGAAATTTGGTTTACTGCTATGTAGTTCCATATCACTAGGAATGAACATGTCTAAACCGAATACGTGGACCATATGGTTTACTATGGTATGCTTGAACACTAGGTTCATTTTTTTGCACATGGGTTCGTTCGGGAGGGATACAGTGAATTGGATACGTCCATTGAATAGAGGAGAATCTGTCTTTAAAGTTAAAAATAATCGCATTGTCTACTTTGCAAAATTATCTATTCCACTTAATGCCCTTATCGCAGTTGGAAAAATATTCTTAGGGATCTACTCCCTCTCTTTCTTTTTATGCATTAACGCCTTCTATAATATCGGCATTGCTGTTGCCAAGTATTTCGCAGCAAAAGCACATGAGGACTCGAATCTTGATGATTCCAGCCCGGAGGAAATCCTAAAAAAACAATACGCTGCATACCGATTTATAGGCAATATTGTACTCGCTTCAAGTGTGGTGTACATCATTTATTGCAGTAAATTATTATTTGTTGCAAGCAGCAGAACACATTATCCTCACTATGTTGCCTTCATTATAGCTGCCGTTACTTTTACCGAAATTGCGGTATCTCTTGGGGGCGCGATTATGGCGAGACGGAATAATGAGCCAGTCATTGAAGCTATCAAGCTGACAAATTTCTCCTCATCCTTGATTTCCCTTTCCTTAACACAAACTGCGATTATGTCATTCACATACAAAGGAGATCCCACCTTTTACAATGGACTGTCAGGTATTATTTTTGGTGCTCTTGCAGCACTCATTGGGCTGTATATGATATTACGAACTCCGGCAGATGAATAGCCATTTTATAATCCGTTGAAAAGACATCCGCGTATAGTTGATCCTGACTATCGTTGGATGTTTTTTTGGTTATATCAAATCATTGTAAGAATAAGCCCGAATTAAAGAAAACTGTTTGGCAAGAAAATGTGGTGCATAGGGCATGTCATTGCGAAGCCAGGATACAATGGTTCCTATCAGGGCTGAGGAACTGTACCAGATGGCGATCTCCTTATGAATACCCGCTTGTGCAAGAGAACTTCCTATCTCCAAACTTTCAATCTTGGCCGATACGAGTCTCGTTAACAATTTCAAGAGCCTTTCCGTAAAAATGGGTGTGCGTCTGGATGCAAGAACAACACGATAGAATTTGGAATGGTCGGCAAAGTGTTCAAGCAATTTCACAAGCACAGGCCAACCATCGTCTTTGGCAGCATCCTCTAACGGAGGAGCATACTCGTCCACGATCCGTTCAATGTGCTCGATCATCTCGTCCGCCATTTTCTCCATCATGTCTGTGATGTCCCGATAATGCAGATAGAAGGTCACACGGTTGATCGTCGCTCGTTCTGCAATCCGATTGACCGACAATTTTTCGATGTCCATTTCCTGCAAAAGATCTACAAAAGCATCACGAATCAACTGCCTCGTACGAAGTATACGAGGGTCTGTAGCAGACTTCTTTTCGTTTTTCATCGCAAAATCCCCTCCTCAAATTTTAAAAATTACAATTTTAAATGATCAGTCGTTTATTTGCGAATTAGACTACATATTTTATTTTTCCGTAAAATAAGCAACGAAAATACCCAAAATCGTAAATTGTATTCTTCGGGAATATGTATATAATTCAATAGATACAATGTAAACTATACAACACGTTGTAAATTTAGTCACGTGTGGATTGAAAGGATGGAATGGATTGAGCCAGGCTAGATTAAAAGAAAGAGATGACGTAAAAAAGGGCCCCATACTGTTTGTTATGATTTTGGGTGCATTTCTTGCCACATTGAACCAAACCGTAATGAGTGTGGCAACTCCGGAGCTGATGGGTGATTTTAATATCTCAGCAGCAACAGCCCAATGGTTTACAACAGGTTACATGCTGGTGAATGGTGTACTTATTCCCATCACGGCCTATTTCATGCAACGCTTCTCGACACGGCAATTATTTCAAGCTTCGATGTTTATTTTCCTCATCGGTACGATTATATCTGCCCTTGCGAGTAATTTCGGTACACTGCTGACAGGGCGTATGGTTCAAGCAGCCGGTGCTGGTATTATCATGCCATTGTTAATGCATGTCATTCTAACCTTGTTCACTCCTGAGAAAAGGGGCGCCGCAATGGGCATGGTCGGTTTTGCCATCATTTTCGCTCCGGCGATTGGGCCGACCCTTGCTGGTTATATTCTTGAAAATTACACATGGCAAACGATGTTTTACGGGATGATTCCACTAACTGTTATCGTTATTGGTTTTGCGTTTGTATACCTCAAAAATGTATCGGAACGAGTCAATACCAAATTCGACACACTCAGTGTATTGCTGTCCACGATTGGATTTGGTGCATTACTGTATGGCTTCAGCCGGGCGGGAAGTCTGGGATGGTCAAGTGCAGAAGTCATCATATGCCTTGCAGCAGGAGTTGTTTCTCTTGGACTATTCACATGGAGACAACTTGCATCTGCAAATCCCCTGCTCGATCTGCGGGCCTTCAAGTATAATATGTTCTCTCTGACCACGATCATTAATATCGCGATCACGATGATCATGTATGCCGATATGATGCTGCTTCCGTTATACCTCCAAAATGCACGGGGTTACACTGCATTGGAGTCCGGATTATTGCTTCTTCCAGGAGCGCTTGTCATGGGCTTCCTGATGCCGATTACGGGTAGATTGTTTGACCGTTTTGGCGCAAAATGGCTGGCGATTATCGGGATGGTTATCACAATCGTAACCACTATCGGGTTCATTGATTTAACCGATTCTACCAGCTACACCTACCTGGTATTAATGTCAACAGGTCGCCGAATTGGTATGGCCTTGCTCATGATGCCAATTCAAACGGCAGGTTTGAATCAGCTGCCACCACGACTTGGACCACACGGTACAGCGATATCCAATACCGTTAGACAAGTGGCTGGCGCAGTTGGTACTTCATTACTCGTGAGTGTAATGACCAGTCGTACAATGACACATGCGCAAGATATGGTTGCAACGGGTGCAGCCAACGGATTAACGAAGCAGCAGTTGGGAATGGAGTCCATGATTCAGGGAATTAATGATGCTTACGTTGTCATTATCGGCATTGCTGTTCTCGGATTGTTACTTTCCTTCTTCATTAAACGTACCAAACAGGCAACAGAGGACGATTCCAAACAGCCTATAAGACAAAAAGTCTCCATGAATACAAATTAAAAATAGCATTTACATGAATTGCATCTTGTAGAGTGCTTGGTACCTTATACAAAAAAGCGGCAGATCCGGACCCTAAGCTTTGTCCAATCTGCCGCTTTTTGTGTATTGAATTATGAATATAGCCTTATCACATAAGTAAGATCAACTTCGTTATCGTCTCATTTCGTGCTCCCCATCGGGACACGCCTGATTTGTTCGAGATATGATCTGCAATCCTTGACAATCCTGCTTGCATCGCCTTGAAGAGAACCCGATTCAAATTCCGTCTGAAATGCCTGTAGAGTTACTTCCAACATGGAAATATTGATCTCTTTCTGCTCGACTAAGGAAAGCAGCCCTTTTGTTAATTCTTTTGCTTTAATAGACACTTCCGATTGGAGAATGGAATAACTGAATTTCTGAAGACCTGCAATCAGGCTGTTTTTATCCAGCGCAATGTCTTTAGAATCTGGAGCAATCATCGAAAGACTAGGAAAATCAATAATGTGCTCCTGTCTTTCCAGCATGGAACGAAGCAAAATTTCGATATAATTCAGCACTTTTGGCACAAGATGACTCCAATCCGGTTGGTCGAGATGGAAATTTCTCCACGTATTTGAGATTTGATGTACCATGCCAAAACAAAAAATAGCTCCTTCAAAAGCAAAGGGTTTTAATTCTTCACCAAATACCTGTACCAGTCTTTCTGACAACCAATTTAACTGCATGCGAGTCAGATTTGCCACATCACATTTTCCAGAATAAAAGCCTGTCCAGAATAGCTCCACAACACGCTGTTTTTCAGGCAAAATCATCGGCATCATAATCTGATCCACCAGTAAATCAAAATCGGAAGCATAGCTTTGACTCTCCAAATTTTTGCGAATCATCATGTCTTCCTGTACACGTTGCTCCAGAATAGCAAGAATACAATCATCTTTCGAACTAAAAAATTTATAAAATGTTCCTTTGGACACACCCGACTCATCTAGGATCATTTGTATGGAGGTGCTGGTCACTCCATGTTTCTCAAAGAGCACAAGCGCAGAGTCCAATAACATTTGTTTCCGTTTATTCATAAGTTCCCCCTGGATGATTTCGGTGGTTCACGTCACGATATCTTGATCATCTAGCGTAAATCCACTGCAAACATCAGATGTTCCTTCCATATCCCCCTGATTTTAATATTCTGGCGATCCGTCTCCTGGAAACCCGCCTTACGCAGCACTCGGATCGATCCGGCATTATCGGGCAGCGCACCTGCCTCCACGCGTTTTATTCCCGCATCATTCATGGCAAAACTCAGTGCTAGCCCAAGGGCTTCACTCATGTAGCCCTTGCCATTGTGCGCCTGGTCGAGCACATAACCTACGATCCATTTTTGCTTGGAATCCAGTTCAAGCTCGAACAGAGAGATCTCCCCAATGAGCTCATTTGTCGTGTTCAGGAAGATTCCGAAAGAATAACGCTTCCCTTCTTCCCTGGCCTTGTTCCAACCTTCAAGCAGGGTGACCTGACCCTCCAGCGTATAGAATGTCTCCGATCGTTCACTTGCCGAAATCTCTTCAAAAACAGCCCGATTGCGGAGCTGTACATCCAGCAGTGATGCCGCGTCCTCCATGTTCAAAAATCGTAAATAGATGCGTTCTCCACGATTGTTCATCTGTATGTTCATCCTTGTCTCTGGTTGTAGTCTATTTCATCATTAGAAGTACGAGAGTTTCCGTTTATACGCCATATCCCAGAACAGATATTCAAATTCAACGCTTCTTCTGAATATGTCCTCAATGGCTTCCAGTTCCTGCTCGGTTTTATGTTCACATAATGCATCCAGTGTATCATAGAACCATTCGAATGAGTCGCGGAATTCATCACTTGCATAATTTTCGATCCAAGTCTGATAGAAATTACCCTCTAATGAATCCCCATATTGTTCTTTTAATCTTGTGGCATAGTCGTAATATGTCCACGCACAAGGGAAAATGACGGCGATGATTTCGGCAACCCCGCCTGTTTGAGCGACACTCATCATATTTGACGTATATGCCTTGTTGAACAGAGATGGTTTGACAGTATGATGTTCATCCAGCGTTATCCCAAATTCATTCATGTAATTCCGGTGCAAATCCATTTCTTCGTACAGAATAGCGTGTTGAACATCCGTAAAGTTCGTCATCAGTTTTTCATCCGTAGCCTTCACTGCACCCATCGCAAAAATCTTCGCATATTCAATCAGATATGTATAGTCCTGGAGTAGATAAAACTTAAACGCTTCCTGATCCAGTGTGCCTTTCCCCATCTCGTGTAAAAAAGGATGATTGTATCCATCTTCCCATACGGTTATGGACTTGTCTTTTAACGTTCTTGAAAATGACATGATCAGTTCTCCTTTGTCCAAATCATATTGTCCCATCTGCAATCCAGCTATTGCTTCCTGTTATGAAATATGCAAACCAAAAAGCCCTTGTCCTAATTTCGGCAAGGGCAAAAATAACATGAGTACATGTCATTTGCTCCCTACGTCAGTATTAACTAACAGGTTCAAAGGGTCAGGTTTTAACCTTCTCAACTGCGAACAGTCCCCCTGCAAATAGCTCAGGCTTATTACAACATGTGTATTTCCAAATGTCAAACTATTCCTATTAATCTTCGAGTTTGCCTAATTCCTCTTGCAAGCTCTTAAGACGGGTGCGAATAGTTTCAATCCTATTCTGCACTTCACTTAACTGGTTCAAATCCCTTTCGTATGCCTGTTCCTCTTCCTTGGCTTTTGCCAATTCATCCTCTGCAACGCCAATCTGGTGCTCCAGATATATGATATCTGAAGAGCTGCCGTGAGTTAAACGCTGTGAATATGTCATGGTTCACCTCATTTCTGGTCTTCCATTGCTTTTCCTATATTATATGGCTGAATATCGATGTCCAAATCCATACCCAGGGCCAATTTGGCCAGTTGACTTCCTATAAAGGGCCCCATCGTCAGACCTGATGCTCCAAGCCCGTTGGCTGTGATCAATCCATCCCAACCAGAAACAGCACCCATTACCGGAAGAAAACCCGGTGTGAACGGACGGAAGCCTACTCTCACCTCCTGAAACGTGCTATCAGCTAAACCGGGAGCCAGTTCCAAACCTTTATTCAATATTTCCTGCATTCCGCCTGCGGTTACTCTTGTATCATAGCCTTCAATATCATTTTCGTGAGTCGCCCCAATCACAATCTTCTGTTGATCAAAGGCTAACAAATATTGATCCGAAGGAGGCATGACCACAGGCCATTTCCCCGTGTCTTCTCGATCGTGAACCTGCAAATGCATAATTTGTGCCTTCTGATAATGAACCTTAAATTCAATGCCCAAGGGCTTGAACAGTTCTTTGGCCCAAGCGCCGGCACACACAATAACCTCGTCAGCCGATATGACTTTCCCGTCAACAACTACTCCAATTACCCGATTCGACTCATGTTGAAGTGTCGCGTCCCCATCAATCAGGACCGCTCCATTTCGCTGTGCCGATCGGATCAAGGCATCGCGCAGCGCACGCCCATCGATACGCGCAGCACCGCTGATGTACACGGATTGAAAAGTTTCCTCTAATAGAGGAAAACGCTGATGGGTTTCTTTTGCATCCAACAGGGTAATATCACCAATCTCCGGTGCATCTTCTTTACGAAGATGTGCCCGGCCCTGCATCTTGTTAAGTTTCTCCACATCGGTATGAATACTAAGCGCACCCACTTGAGCGTAACCCGTTTCCGTTTCCCCTTCACTCTTAAGTTCTTCAATCAACCCGGGATAGAAACGTGCACCTGCCTTGGCAAGCTGATACCAGTCCTGATTACGACGTTGGGACAACCAGGGACAGATAATCCCGGCAGCGGCATCCGTAGCCTGCCCTCGATCTTTCCGATCTATAATAAGGACCTCTGCACCCCATTTTGCTAATTGATAGGCTGTTGATGCCCCAAGAATTCCTGATCCTATGACGATGACTTTCTTCATGATTGCATTCCTCTCCTAAATCACTGTATCCATTATAGCCTATACTGTTCGACATGATAATGGCAAGGCATCGGCATGATGATACATATTCCTAAAAGGTTTTCGGTAAAAGCTCATCGGATTGAAAACATTATTTAAATTATTGTTAATTATGTAATATAATTCAAATCAAGTTTCTTTTAACGCAGTATCCGCGCCATTTACGCACACGACCTTTAACGAAATGAGGAATAACACAACGATGCCGAAACGTAGTATGGGGAATTCGCTGGATACCGATATGCCACTTATGATTACAGGCCAAAACCAGCTGACCGTAGATGAATTGATCCATTGGAGCGACCATTCACGGGATTACAGCATTGTTCAGTGTATCGGGGGAACTGGGAAAATCGCAGCCAAAAATCATGAGTACTCGATTCGGGAAGGAACCGCTCTTATTATGTTCCCAGAGGTGACGTACCGTTACGACAATTTGAGTGATTCATTGTTGTTCGATTGTCTGTCCTTTAATGGCTATTTATTGCCCCGGTTTCTGCATACCTTGCAGATCGGGGAGCTGCGCGCCTTCAAGCCGGACGGAATGCTTCATATCCTGTTGCATGAAATAACGTTGGCGCTGCAGTCCCGGCACAAGGATCAGATCTGGCATGTATCTGCACTGCTGTACATGCTTCTGGTCAGGTTAACCATTGAGGGTGAGCGTTATGGCGCTTTTGAACGCTCGGATGCCCGCCTAAAGCTGGGCGGACTTGTCACGTTTATCAAACAAAATTATCATCAGGATATTTCACTCTCCATGCTGGCACAGCAGATGAATGTCACCGAACAGCATTTGAATCGAATATTTAAAAAGGAATTTCAAATGACTCCGCTTGATTATCTGACACGATATCGGTTGTTGAAAGCCAAGGAATTGCTCGTCCATGACGCCGGGATAACTGCTCATGAGATAGCCAGAGCTGTCGGATTTAACAGCGCCAGTTACTTTGGATCCGTATTCAAAAAATATGAAGGGATCTCCCCTATCGAGTTACGCAAACAATATCAGGGTTAAAGGATTTCCATTGTGATCTCTGCCAGCGAGGTTAACCGCAGATCATACTTCGTGAATTCCAGATTACGCGTTACCTCGTTAGGCACAATGACACAGCGAATCCCAGCGGCTTTGGCTGCCTTTAGTCCATTGGGGGAGTCTTCGAACACAACCGCTTCGGATGCCTCGATCCCGAGACTCTCCAGGGCAAGCAGGTACAATTCCGGGTCCGGTTTGACCCGCTTGACGTCCTCGGCGGTATGAATGACATCGAATAATTCGAAAATGCCAAGTGTGCGCAAATACCCATGAACCCAATCCCGGGTAGAGCTGGAAGCAACGGCAAGGCGAATTCCCTTTTCACGAGCAGCGTGGAGCAACTCATGCACCCCCGGAAGAATTGCTGCCTGTCCCAGATATGCTTCATATTTCTGTTCAGAGAGCAACTTGATATGATCGTGATCAATCGGCTTTTGCAGCACTTGCTCCAGATACAGAAACGGATGAAATTCCTCAAATGATGTCCCTACATTTTTCGACCAAAGCTCCAAGCTAAGTTCAATTCCATGCTCTTTATAAATCTCGCGAAAGGCATAGAACCAGGGGGTCTCCGTGTCTACAATAAGTCCATCAAAATCCAAAATAAAGGCTTTTACCATTCAGCTTTTCTCCCTCCAATGATCAGCCGATGGCAGGGAGATGGGCTTAGAAGCGTGCAGTCACGTCTGGACGGGTAACATTCATGGATAAAAAGTGACAGGTACAGCCCGTTCCAGCTGGTGACTGTCCAACAACTCCAGCCCGGATCTCCCCCTCCATCGGCATGCCAAAATATCGAATCAGTTTCCACTCCACCCCATCGGGTGAATAAAAAAATGAAATGCAGTCCTCCACTTTGCGTATGCGCAGATAAGGATTGGTTACGGGAACTTCAACCGAGTTGCAATCGTCAGATGAACCATCCTTCGTGACCACCGACACAATAGTAGCTGCTTTTCCATCATACTCAAAACAAAGCTTGCACCAGTTTCGTTCATCCGCCATCACCATCAAACAACCGGAATCATACTGATGTTTCATGTCCACGGTTAGCTGGGTTGTCATCTCGAAATCATTAGGAACGGGCATCGACAGAAACGGTGCAGTTGCACGGATATGTTTACCCGCCGGGTCCTGAAAAAAGTCCGTATCGGCCTGAGCTTCTACAATAAGTACGCCTTGATCCGTATACGACCAGGTATTCGGCTCATTGATCCACTTCATTTGGTTTTTTGTTTCTGCTGCAAATACATTTGTCATTTCTTTGCCTCCCAGGTTCATTTTCTGTATTATATATTCGTTTTATATACAGAAAACCCCTTCCCCTACATATTTTTGTAAGTTCCAATCACTTGGGAGTGCTTTTGGGGATCAGAAAGGAATAACATAATGACCATGAGTACGATGTAAAGTGCAAGAATGACACTAAATAACAGCACAGGATTATAGTGATACAACAGACCTGTCAGGTAGCCTGAGGGAATAGCTGTTAACGTCATGACGGTCTGCACAGCCGAGAACATATCCGCTTTTTCATGTGTACCCAATCGATTCATGAGCAGGGAGTCCCGGTACGTTTGCAAGATGAAATTACCTGCCGCCAGTACGATCAAAGTCAGAAATAACATGGCTATATTCCCTACAGGTATCAACAGAAAAAGGATTGCCCCGGCTGTACTCAGAATGATGGAGAACCCGACATATTTTTCTTCCGAACGTCGTTTCAGACGAGGGATGATGACCAAATATAGCAGCATGACGGTTACTGCGGTGACAACCGGGATAAATGAAATAATCTGATCATTGAATTTTAACTGTTCCTTGAAAAAAATCACTTGAAAAAAATTCAGCTGCAGGATCAGATTGGAAAGCACCGTAATCAGAATAATCGGTAAAAGCCTCCGTTTGTAGAACGATTTACCGAATAGGCGCAAACTTGAAGCCAGACTCTGTATCACTCGGGTCTGGCTATGCATACCCATGAGCTCCTTCCCGACTGCTGTCTCATCCGTATATCGGTTACGAATGAAGAACATCACGGTCATCAGGATGCCACCGACAAAATAAATACTGGCTAATGTTGGCACAATGCCAAAATCGGCAATCACTACTCCGGCAATCGGTGTCAATACTCCAGCCCCTGTAATAATCATGTTGAGAATGGCGAATACCTTAGATCGCTTGTGTTCCTCAACATCCTCGATAATCAAACAGTTAAAGGAAACCGTCACAAATTTGGAGGTGGCATTCAGCAGGTAAGCCATCAGAAACAGCCAAAAATTCTGAGAAAAAGCCCAGATGAACATGGGAACACTCCAGGCAATCAGATCAAAAATCAGCGTTGTTCGCTTGCGACCGAGCTTATTCGTGATTGAACCCGCAAACAACTGAAATATAAACGCAAAATAAAGATTCACCGAATTGATCAAACCGATTTCGATATCCGAAAGTCCGGCTTCCTTCATATATAAGGGAGCATAAAAAAGAACTATCGTGCCCGGAATGGCCCATACCGGTTCAAGTAAGATGGAGTACCGCGGATTCCTCGGCAAATCCTGTAGCAGCTTCAATCGATTTCTCCCCCTCTTCTGCGGTGGTTTTCACCGCTGCGAATTCCTGCTTTTCGCAGCGGCAAAACCGCCAATGTCTACATGCTTACAAGATCAAAGCTGTTTTAACCGAATTCATGGGCAGAGGCTCACCTGTACGCAGATGATATCCCAGTGTGCCGTTGAACGCCTGTTCATAATCACTCAGCAGTTCTGAAGAGGTAACCATTTGCTCCAGTTCCGGAATGCTTTGTGCGAATTTCAGTGCCGTACTGATCATCGAATGATTAGCCACCGCACCTATGATACTAATTCCGTCATTAATTACGTGTGTCGATTTAAACGTCACTTCATAGCTGTCGTCATAGCCCATAGGAATGATTCTGCCCCCTTTGGCAATCAGTTCAAATCCCACATGAAGCTGGTTTCCGACTGCATCGACCACGATATCAAATTTCTTATTGTTATTGATCTCATATACTTTATCCAGCGTGAGTTCCTGAGGATAGAAAACATGATCGGCAATGCCTACAGCAAACTCTTTGCGGTATGGATCTACTTCTGTTCCTACAGTAAGCCTAGCTAGTCGTTTACTCACAAGCTGACATAATGAACCAATGGCCCCGGAACCCAGGACAAGAACAGAATCACTTGGCTTAACCCCTGCTTTCATGAACGTCTGCAGCACACAACCAAGTGGCTCGATCATCATCGCTGTTTCCCAACTCATGGAATCAGGAATCGGATAAATATACTTTTCATCCCCGACGTAATATTCTGCAAATGTACCATGGGTGGTCATACCAACCTGATGGTCATCAAAGTTTTCGCAATAGATGAACAAACCTTCACGGCAATAAGAACAAATGCCACAGGATTGGGTCGGATCAATTAACACCCGATCTCCTACCTGAAGTCCCCGAACCTCTGACCCCACCTCTACTACAGTGCCCACGCCTTCATGACCGATAATCGTTCCTTTGTTGGCCGGCACTTTACCTTTGACGATGTTCAAATCCGTACCACAGATGCCAGAACCATAAATTTCCACTTTAACCTGATCTGCCTTTTGAATGCTCGGCTCCTCAATATCCTGAAACGCCACCTGTTTAAGATCCTGATACACCAGTGCTTTCATTGAATACTCCTCCTAGTCGATTTTCTTGTTTGGACAAAAATTATAAACGTTTTCGGAAATCTCAATTCGAAAGGTGTTCCTGTTTCAGAACTTCTTTCCAGTCCGATAGTGTCTGCAAAAGAGCTTCCTCCACCCAGAGCAATTCTTCCCGGGTATGAGCATCCGAGAAAATAAAATACCCTTTGGTGAAAATTCCGAAGTGGGCCATTCTTTTTACGATAAACTCACGGAAAGGATCCGTGTGAAAGTTATCCTCCGAAATAGAGCTAATGGAGAAGCTCGCATAGGTACCCTTCAACACCAATTGATCGGTTAATCCAAGAAGCACGAGTTCAGCTTCAATCAGATCCATGATCCGGACTGTAGCATCCCGCCAGCTAGGCCATACTTTTGCGCTTTTCATCAATCGCTCACATGCAATTGCTGCCGCCAGCGCAGTGGTCTCGCTGGAATGGGCATTGCTGAATCTGACCTGTCCTGATAACGACATCAGATGTTCCGGTCCCATTACGGCTGCGAGAGGCAGTCCATTCGCCATGCCTTTGGAAATGCAAAGCAGATCCGGCCAGATGTCATACTCCCCGGCTGTAGCTTGCTTGCCCATTCGAATACCAGAGGTCACTTCGTCAAATATGACAATGATATCCAATGAACGACATAAGGATACGACCTGCTCCAACGGCTCACGTTTCCATTCATTCGGGCAAAGAACAATACAGGCGATATCCTCGGGAGAGGATTTAATTTGGGATTCGATACGCTCTGGCGAGGGCTTGTCTACCCAGATGGTTGTACGTTCTATATCCACGGGGATGCCTCGCTCTTTCGTTTCGCGGCCATAGTACCCATAGGCAGACCAGTCGTGCCAACCATGATAGGCAGTCGCGATGACCCTGCTTTTTCCACTTCCTGCACGTGCCAGACGTACAGCTCCGCTGACTGCATCAGCTCCGCTTTTGGTGAATCGCAATGAGGGGTAACGGCCTTCAAATCGCTCCAAAATCAGTTCAGCGCATTCAAGTTCAATGTCAGCAGGAATGGAATAGCTTACGCCTTTTTTCAGCTGATGGATGACCGTTAGTTGAACTTCGTGCCGAGCATGTCCCCATGGTGCCGTACCCATGGCCATCTCACAATCCAGCCATTCATTACCATCGATATCGATAAAACGGGAATTACGTGCTTCGGCGCAGCATACAGGCGTATATCCCGGGAATAATCGTTCTGGTGCTTTGGCTAACGTACTGCATCCGCTCGGAATTACTTTTTCGACATGTTCCAACCACTCCAGATTCCGGGTAAACCTTACGGCACGGTCCAACGTGCTCTCTTTTGAATTCACCTTTCGTTCCTCCCTGTTTATTTGGTTTGTGTGTTAGCGAACTTTGGAACCGGGCCAGCAGCCATCATATATGCGATCCATGGTAATGACATTGCCATACAGGTCAATAATCAGATCTTTGGCCCGATGAGCATGTCTCATCTCGATCCAATAACGGTTTTCCAGCAAACGAGCGAAATTGTCCACCAAAAACAATAATCGCTTCTCGCTATGAATCAGCTCCTTGCCCAGAACCTGCGGAAGCCAGATGGCTCCATTAGAGTTAAAGCGGTTGGAATAGTCACGCACCTCGGCAACAGGTGCAATATTTGCTTCCTCCAGCTTGGTCCAGAATGTATCCGCGTCACTGCGAACCTCTGCAAGATCAATACCAACGATTGGCAGATGCTGATATTCACGCTGGTTATTAAGCTGTTCTTTCAGATGACTGAATACGAATGGCCAAACATCGGCCTCAATTTCCCCACCCCACTTTTTCCAAAAACGTGCCAGATTGTTTTTCCGGTTGAAGTTGCGATGAATGCCACTGCTGCGCTCCCAGTGATAGGCGAGAATATTCGGGTTAATGACCGTATCATACCCGGCTGCTCGTGCTCGCATCTGATAGTCAAAATCCTCATATCCGTTAAAGAACTTCTCATCCAGCTCGCCGACCGTTTCATACACTTCCCTCTTCATGCCGAACATGGCGAATACGACAAGCTGAACCGAAAATGTTTCCTTCGGAATGTCATCAGGCGATGCGTTCAGGAATAAATGTCGGCCAATCGTGTCAGCAAAAGCAATACCACAATGCTGCACACCTCCCGTTTGCGGATATAACAAGACCCCACCAATCATGCCGATTGTAATGTCAGTATCCAGTGTCTCTTTCATCATCGGTTGCCAGTTTGGTTGAAGAATCGTGTCGGAATCCAGGAAGAAAATATACTCCCCCTCTGCCCGCCGCAGTGCACTATTGATCGATACAGCGCACCCAAGTGGAAAATCATGCTGGAGAATCTCGATGGTTACACCTTCCCTTACCTCTTGCTTCAGTTTCTCCAGATGCTGTAAAACCGCAGAGCCGGAACCATCGTTGATAAAAATAATTTGAGTGGACGGGCTTACGGTCCGAAGCAGCGAATCGGTGAACAGGTTCAGAATGTTATAGTCCTGGTTGACTGGCACAATAATGGTGTAAAGCATGGAATCCCTCCTGTTGGATATGATGGAATGCGTGCAAAAGCGGCTTGAAACGGTATCGGGTTCAGTGCAGATTATCGACCTCCTTGTCGCAAATTCACTGTCTTAATTTGGTAATGATTTGAATCTACTAGAAATTTATATCATTTTTTGTAAGTTTAAAATCTTAAATTATGAACACTGTTAATTTTTGAATATGTACCCATTAGATCAATTTAATGCTTAGAGCATTTTTTGTTAGCTATCCACGCAAAAAACACGCCCAGAGCCACTCCGTATCCATTGACACGGTTGACTACCAGACGTGCTTCAAATATAACAATACATCATTCCATATAATTAGCGGCTACGATCTGGCCTTGAAGCCATGATAGAACGTATCCACAACCAGAGAAGCTGCCGATTTACGAGCAATATCACCACTTACTACCTGCTGCCAAGTCAGAAACAAGATAGAATACAGCACATCTACAATCCAGTTTTTATTGACATCCTGACGAAAATAATTCTTTTGCTGCAACAAGCTGACCGCATGCAATATCGGCTCTCTCAGCTTCGAATCTGCTCCTTCGATCTCAGGGTTATAGTGAATAGCTGCATCATGGGTAAGGAAAAATATTTTATCACCTAACGGAATGAGCACTTCAATCAGTTCCGGAATATACGTTTCACAGTTTTCTTCATCCAGATGAATGTTTTGCATGGCCTCACTTACAACCTCAATCGCACGCAAGCCCAGGTAAACCATTAATTGTTCGCGACTCTCCACGTAACGATGCAGGGTCGCAATGCCGATTTTTGCAGCTTCTGCGATGTCATTCATGGATGCATTGGGCTTTTCAATCAGCAGTTTGGTTGCTTCGTCCAGGATGGAGTTAAGTCTCGTTTGCTTCATCGATGTCAGTTCTTTTTTCAACGGGTTTACACCTCTTGGGGAGTTTATTCTATATATTGATTCAATAATCCATCATTTGAGTGGAATATAACTATAAAATTATAGCATAGTTCCTCACCATACCAATATCTGAACATGACAAACATCCGCAAATATTGGTGATGTAGCTTAAAAGCTTAAAAGCCGCCTTTCGGCGGCTTTTAGTATCTATGACATTCCCTGTTGCTTATAGCTCGATAATTCTCGTTGCAATATTTGCGCAAAATTCACTGTCATGCTCTACAAACAGAAGGGTCGGGGAATACTCCAACAGCAACTCTTCAATTTGCATACGTGAGATGACATCCACAAAATTGAGAGGTTCATCCCAAACGTGCAAATGAGCTTTCTCACTAAGACTTTTGGCAATTAGCAATTTCTTTTTTTGGCCTGCGCTATACGTTGAGATATCCTTCTCCAACTGCAATCTGGAAAAATCCAGTTTTCTTAATATGGATTTAAACAGGCTTTCATCAATACTCTGGGCGGCCGCAAAGTCAGATAAATGACCTCCGAGATCAGACGTGTCCTGTGACACATACGAGATTTTAAGCTGGTGATCCTTTCGAAAAAGGCCTATATAAGGGATATTCTCACCACAAATCAGTTTAAGGATGCTTGATTTTCCAGATCCGTTTTGACCATAAAGGGCGATACGATCCCCTTTTTCAACCGTGAAACTCACGTCCTTACAAACGACATTGGAATCATATGCAATGGATACATGTTCCAATTCGACGAGTTCCTTCTTGTGATAATCCAGTTGATGAATCTGCAGGCGTTCTGCATTTTCAATATTTTTGAGCAATTTGGACTTTTCCTGAATGGCGGATTGCTGCCTCTGCTCGATATTTTTGGAACGTTTCATCATTTTGGCAGCCTTATGTCCTATATATCCTTTATCCACCTTGGAACCGGAATTTCTCGTACCATTTTTGGTTCTTTCGACTTCATGCGACCATCCACCCGTCCGTTTGGCGGAGTCGGATAAACGCTTGATGTCCTTTATTAATTTCTCATTACTGGCAAGCTCAAACTGATCTTGTCTCTGTTTATTTTCCCACCACGCGGAAAAATTCCCTTTCTGAATCTCGATGTTGTTTTTATTGATGGACAGAATATGATCCACGCTGTTATCCAGAAAGGATCGATCATGGGATACCAAGATAAATCCACTTTTGCTGCGCAGATAATTACTTACAAGTTTTCTCGCATGAATGTCGAGATGATTGGTAGGCTCATCAATGAGCAAAAATCGATTATCCTTCAGGAACAAGGCAGCAAGCATCACCTTCGTTTGCTCTCCGTTGGATAAGGAATCGAAAGGTCGATACAGAATATCTTCCGACACTTTTAACAGGTTAAGCTCACGCACAAGCTGCCAGTGCAGATACTCAGGATAGACCTCTTGAATGACATCGAGGGTCATAGCTCCTTTGTTCTCAACCTGAAACGGAAAGTACTCAAAGCTGACATTTGCAGAAATAGTTCCGCTGTATTCATACTTACCGAGCAGCAGATTGAGGAATGTCGTTTTGCCTCTTCCATTCCTTCCGGTAAAGCCTAATTTCCAATCGGAGTCCAGCTGAAAACTCACATTTTCAAAAATATTATCGTAACTGCCATCATAGGCAAAGGTTAGGTTCGTAACGTTGATTAAAGACATTAAGGATCATCCTTTTTATGTGAAATATAAAAGTTAAGCGGGCGGAGTATTTACCACGACATGGTCCCTCACTTTATATTTGAACATAATCAGAATTTCAATCCGCTTTTGAATAAAAGACACACTTCCCGTGTCAGCATTATGAGAATATATCCTCAAAATAAAAAAAACGCAAAAAAGCCCAATTCACCCGGTGCTTTTTTTGCGTTACATCAACCTGACTATACAATGACGAAACCTGGCGTCCTGGAGCTTAACGCCAAGATGATCTATGCATAGGAGGATAAAGTGCCGGATTCTGATTAGTTATGTTGTGAACCATGTCAATGTCCATGTTCGCTGACAGGTTCACAACAACATCTACAACCTCTAACTCAGTCATCGCTCTATCCCCCCTTTAAAGGCTCAACAATTTAATACCAGAAACTTAACATGGAATGCGTGCTTAGGTCAAGGCGACCTGCTCTGCATTCATTGAGTTATCAAACGCTGCATACAGCGGTTTGTAAACCGGATGCCACATAGCAGCTTTGACGGCCTCTTCCACGTCCTTGAGCTCCACACGCGCTACGCCATCTTCGACTGCCGCTTTGGCGACTGCGACTGCAACTTTGTACGAAACAGCTTGCAGCTCTTTTACTCGTGGCAGAAGTGGAGCACCCGGTGCAGAGGAATCTACCGAATTAGCTACGGCCACTGCTGCTGCGGTGAACATGTTTTTGGTGAATTTCGATGCTTTTGCAACGATAGCGCCCAGTCCCAATCCTGGAAAAACAAAGGCATTATTGGATTGACCGATTTCATATAAAGTGTCATTAAACATGACAGGTTCAAATGGACTGCCTGTTGCAATTAACGCTTTACCATCCGTCCATTCAATCAGACTTCTTGGTGCTGCTTCGGCAAGGGATGTCGGGTTGGACATCGGCATAATGATTGGACGTTCCACATGTTTCGCCATTTCTTTGATAACTTGTTCATTAAAAGCACCAGTCACACCGGAAGTCCCAATCAGGATCGTTGGTTTAATCTGTTTCACAGCTTCCAGTAAACTGACCTGTCCCTGCTCATTCAATACCCAATCTTTCACTTCCGCTGCTTCACGTACATAAGGTTTCTGGAATTCGAACAGACCTTCCGTCTCATCTGTAAGAATTCCACGGTAATCGAATGCCCAGAACCGACTTTCCGCTTCCTCCTGCTCAAGACCTTCTTCCATCATGGCATCACGAATCTGATCCGCATTGCCAATGCCAGCAGCCCCTGGTCCAAATACAAGAACACGATGCTCTCGAAGAGGTACACCCGTCACTTGAACTCCAGACATGATAGCTGCAAGCGTGACAGCGCCCGTTCCCTGTATGTCATCATTAAACGTAAGGAGTTCTTCCCCGTATTTCTTAATAATATTTCTGGCATTCACGCTGCCCAGATCTTCCCAGTGAAGCAGGATATCCGGGAACCACTTTGTTGTTTCTTTCACAAACGCCTCGATAAATTGATCATATTTTTCCCCGCGAATACGTTCATGACGATTGCCCACATACAATGGGTCATTCAGCAATTTGGGATTATTGGTTCCGACGTCCAGTACAACTGGCAGTACACGGCTTGGATCAACGCCCACGGCTGCGGTGTATACGGCCAGTTTGCCAATAGCAATATTGATGCCTCCAACACCCCAGTCTCCGATCCCGAGGATGCTTTCCGAGTCGGTCACCACGATCAGATCCACATCTCCCGCATGCAGGCCACTGTTGCGGAAGGCTTCTTCCAGCCCATCCATATCATTAATGGATAGATAGATACCGCCTGGTCTATGATACTGATTGCTATACTCCTGAATGGCTTGCCCAACCGTAGGTGTATACACAATCGGTAGCATTTCACTAAGGTGCTCCTTCATTAAACGGTAGAATAGTACAATATTTCGGTTAAACAGATCACTAAGCATGATGCTTTTGCGCAAATTATCCGATTCATTTTGCAATTGCTGATATACGCGGCTCACTTGTTCTTCAATATTTAAAACCATCGGCGGCAAAATGCCGTTCAGGTTAAGCTCTCTTCTCTCTTCTTCGGTAAAAGCAGTACCCTTGTTCAACATCGGATTGGACAGAACGTCCTTGCCTTTCAAAGAGGTTTTTAAGTTTCCATTGGAATCCACAAAAAATGAGTTCATTTACTAATTGCCTTCTTTCATGACGTCTCTTCGCTGTCTTTTTAATATATTTTTATCACTTGATAACTTTTAGTTAGTTATAGATCTTCCGATGACAATTATAAGGTATTTTATATGGCATGTAAACGAACTCATGAAACTTTCATGAATGAAATTCAATTTCTCCTTGATAAATAAAATTTATCACTTTGTATTTTTTCAACAAATTCATTTTATGAAAAAGTTCATTTCGAACA
>NZ_AWUK01000068.1 GCF_000499205.1 Paenibacillus sp. MAEPY2 | reverse complement strand
AATTTCAACTTTTCTGTACCTTGCTCGTTAACAAAAGAACCATCTGCGGTATACGTATACTTTTGTTCTGTACTATTCGGCGACAATAGCAGGGACGTCGTTAATTGCCCTTCATCATTCACTTCCACTTTCAGTAACGAGCTGCCGACAGCCCCATAAATGCCTGCATACTGCGTTAGTTTCTTCGGCATGGATGCTTTTACAGGTACGCCAAACGATTTTTCCGCTTTCCGTTCTTTAATAATATCTTTTTCCTCAAGTGCGCTAAGCAACAGTTCGCTCGCAATCAATTGGTCGGTTGTACTTGACCCACCTGAGGAGGTAACAGCAGCTGCCATGTTGTATTCCGGAAGAACAATTAATGAAGAATGATACGCAATCGTATTCCCGCCTTTGGTAACTGCCTTGATGCCGTATTCGCTAAATGGGAACAAGTTCACACTATCCCACCCTAACCCGTACGAAATAGAGGAATCGCTGTCCTCTGGCCACATGCCACTTTTGTATTCTTCTTGCGTCATGGCTTTTGCCGACTCACTAGAAAGAATGCCTTTGACCTCTCCCGTAAAGATTTGTGAAAATGTGACCAGGTCTTCAGCGGTAGAGTAAATACCTCCAGAGCCAATCATGTTTGTATTCTCTACTGGAAGTTCTTCCTTGTGCAACTGAGAATAGGTTACTGCCATTTGGTCAGGGTCAACCAGATCCTGGGGCGTTTTGGTGTGGTTCATGCCCAAGGGCTCGGTGAAATTCTGATGGATGAAATGGCTAAAGCTCATACCGCTGACCTTCTCGACCAGAATTTCGGCTAACGTAAAGCCATCGTTGCTGTAGACCGAATAGGCTCCTGGATCAGCCTTCAGGTTTTGCTCTGCCAATTGATCCAATAACGTATCATGTGCATAGGTGTCATTGTCTCCATACAGTATTGCACTACTGCTTGAGGTTCCGAGAATCCCGGATGAATGGTTCAGCAGCATGCGTGGTGTGATTTGGGTGTAACGTTTGTCCTTCATTTTGAACACCGGGATATAGTGTACAACCGGCAGATCCATATTAATCTTGCCTTCGTCAACCAGTTTCATTACTGCGGCTGTAAGTATTACTTTACTGGTTGAACCGATTCCATACATCGTATTAGAAGAAAGGGGCATATGGTCCTCCGGGTCGTTTTTGCCTGCTTGTCCGGAGATCACGATCTTTCCCTCGTCCATGAGTGCGTACTGCACACTTGTTGTACCGTAAGTTTCGGTAAGGATCTTGGCCTTGTCCATTACTGCTTTTTTCGTTGTCTCATACGTAAGATTACTGCTGCTCAAGGTTGCCGGTGCGGCGAAAGCAGACATTGGGACCAACATCGTTAACACCAGGCTTACGGCGGCAAATGAAGTTCGTTTTTTCATTGTCAATCTAATCTTCTCCTGTCTTATCTGTGAATTGGGAATCTCTGTGGTGGTACGTAAGTTAGTGTACTCTAGGACGGTGAACTGAATATGAATTGACCCGGAATGAACTGGAAAAATACGGGTTGACAGAATGATTTTGCACGTATACAATCGTATACATGAGGAGATTGTATACATATGTATACAATCAAAAAAATGGAGGTGCTTCACAAATGAGAGAAAGACATATCAATGAGAATGAGAAAACGGAGCGTCATGGAGAGCGTTCCATACGCGGCCGCGGGGAAGATGAGCAACAGGGTGAACGTTCCAGACGTGGGAGAGGACATGGAGAGCATCACGGAAAACGGGGGAATGGGGCACAAACGTTTCGTCGTGGGAGAATTCTAGTCTTTTTGGAACAAATGCAGAATCGCAGAGCTACGTTGGCCAGACAGCTTGGTCAGGAGGAGTTCCGGAATATTCACCAAATGATTAGTGGTGAGCTGAAAGCCATAGATCAGGTTATTGATGAGTACATCCAACTATTTGAATTGCAAAATGAAGAAGATAGCCCTAATCAGGATCTGGAGAGTGAATAAGAATGGTTCGTCGTTTTTTCTCGTATTATCGTCCTTACAAAAAACTGTTTCTAATTGATTTTGGTTGTGCAGTCATCGCCGGTTTACTGGAGCTGGCATTTCCACTTGCTGTAAGCAAGTTCATTAATGATTTGCTGCCAGGTCAAGATTGGCCGCTCATTATTCTCGCTTGTGTTGTACTGTTATCGATCTACGCGCTGAATACCGTCCTGAATTATGTCGTGACCTACTGGGGACATATGCTTGGTATTAATATTGAGACCAATATGCGTTCGAAGATGTTTGCTCATTTGCAGAAGCTTTCCTTCCGGTTCTTCGATAATCGCAAGACGGGTCATCTGATCGGTCATCTGACCAATGACCTTAACGATATTGGCGAGGTGGCTCACCATGGACCGGAGGATGTATTCATCGCAGTGATGACATTAATCGGATCTTTCTGGCTCATGGCGAACATTAACTTGGAGCTTGCACTAATCACCTTTATCATTATCCCGATCATGGCTTGGGTAATTATCGTGTTTGGTGGACGCATGACGAAGACCTATCGTCGTCTCTTCGGTGATGTGGGGAATTTCAATTCCCGTATTGAAGACAACGTAGGCGGAATTCGTGTCGTTCAATCCTTTGCTAACGAAGAGCATGAGAAAAAACTTTTTTCCGTAGACAACGAGAACTTCCGCAAAACAAAGCTGCTTGCTTATAAAACGATGGCGAAGAGTATATCGGTCAGCTACATGATGATGCGTCTGGTTACCGTGTTCGTTATGATCAGCGGTGCCTGGTTCTTTATCGATGGCAGAATTGATATGGGTGATTTCATGGCGTTCCTGCTGTTATCCAACATCTTCTTCCGTCCGATCGAGAAAATAAATGCTGTAATCGAGAGTTACCCGAAGGGCATCGCCGGATTCAAGCGTTATCTGGAAATCATTGATACCGAGCCGGAAATCGCGGATGCGAAAAATGCCGTTGAACTAAAAAGCGTGCGTGGGGATATTCGCTTCGAAAATGTCTCGTTCGGTTATGAAGAGAATCGACGTATTCTGAATAATATCAGTCTGTCCATCAATCCAGGGGAAACCGTTGCTTTTGTTGGTCCTTCCGGTGCAGGTAAAACGACGATCTGCAGTCTGCTTCCACGATTCTATGAAGTAGAAGAAGGCCGGATCACCGTTGACGGGATGGATATTCGCGAGGTGCAGCTGGAATCATTGCGCAGACATATCGGTATTGTTCAACAGGATGTCTTTCTCTTCTCAGGCACAATTAAGGAAAATATCGCTTATGGCGATTTAACGGCAACGGACGAGCAGATCTGGGATGCAGCCCGTCGCGCTTCTTTGGAAGAGCTGCTTCTTAGTTTGCCAGAAGGAATCGATACGATCATTGGTGAACGTGGTGTAAAACTTTCCGGAGGTCAGAAACAGCGCTTGTCTATTGCTCGGATGTTCCTGAAAAATCCACCGATTCTCATCTTGGACGAAGCTACGTCCGCTCTGGATACGGAGACCGAAGCGCTGATCCAGAAGTCCTTGGCAGAACTGTCTGTGGGTAGAACAACGCTTGTTATTGCACACCGACTGACCACGATCAAGAATGCAGATCGGATAATCGTTGTGAACGCTGATGGCATTGCAGAGCAGGGTAACCATGAGGAACTGGTTGCTGCCGGAGGCATATACAGCCGACTTCATCAGGTGCAATACAGCCATTCATAATGTTGTAACGCCAAAACCGCGCATATTGCGCGGTTTTTTATTATGAGCATTTAGACAGTTAATCCGTGTGTTACAAATACGGCTTTTGCTAAGCTTCTCGTTCAAGTGCATTAACTTGCTCATTACGATTTATATTGTTGACAACGTCCACTAAACTGATTATTATAATGTTGACAATGTCCACTAAAAAGGAGGGTTTGACATCGACTCTCAGCAAATAAATGCAGATATGTTGACTGAAATGCGGCGTTTTAACCGTTTTTATACCAATATACTCGGTGTACTTGATAAGCATATCCTGGGAACGGGATACTCCTTTGCCGAAGCAAGGGTCATTATTGAGATTGGCATTCAAGGAGAGAGCATTGCGAACAATTTGGTGGATACGCTGACGATTGATCGCAGCTACATGAGCCGAATAGTGAGCAAACTGACCAAAGAAGGGCTGTTGATGAAAGTGGATTCAGCCGCTGACAGCCGGGTGAGTTTGATTCGTCTGACTGAGAAAGGCCAGGAGCTTTACAGTGAATTGAATGAGCGTTCGGATCAGCAGTTTGTAAAATTAATGCATGGTTTGGATGAGGAAGAGATCAGAGAAGTGTACGCTTCAATGATGAATATTCAGGATAAGTTGAACAAGAGAGCAGGAGAGACAAGACGATGATACGATTTGAATGTGATTATAACGAAGGCGCGCATGAGCGTATTTTGCAAAGACTCATTTCAACGAACATGGAACAAACGAGCGGTTACGGTACAGATCCCCATTGCGATCGGGCGAGAAGCCTTATTCGACAGGCTTGTGAAAATGAACAGGCGGATGTGCATTTTTTGGTTGGCGGTACACAAACGAATACAACGGTGATTGCCTCTACTTTACGTCCATACCAAGGTGTGATTGCAGCGACTTCGGGCCACATTGCGGTCCATGAGACGGGAGCGATCGAAGCCACAGGTCACAAAGTGATCACGGTGCCAAGCGATGACGGGAAAATTACCCCGGATCAGGTCAAAGCGGTCTATGATGCCCATGTCAATGATGGATCTCCGGAACATTGTGTCCAGCCCGGAATGGTTTACATATCTCAGCCTACTGAGAATGGTACGATGTACAGCAAGGCAGAGCTGCAAGCATTATTTGACGTAAGCAGCCAGTGTGGTCTCCCTTTCTTTATTGATGGGGCGCGCCTAGGGTATGCTCTTGCTTCCCGAAATTGTGATATGACTCTCGCTGATCTCGCCCGCCTATGTGACGTATTCTATATTGGCGGAACCAAGATCGGAGCATTGATGGGGGAAGCGGTAGTCATCCTGAATGACAAGCTGAAGCCAGATTTTCGTTATATGATCAAACAAAAAGGTGGCCTGCTCGCGAAAGGCAGATTGCTGGGTATTCAGTTTGAAACGCTGTTTGAAGATGGTCTTTATCTTGAAATATCCCAGCATGCTGTGGACATGGCCATGTTGATTCATGATTCGCTCGTGGAGCAAGGTATTTCTTTCCTATATGATTCACCAACCAATCAGCAATTTCCGATTCTGCCAGATGACCTGCTTCAGGACTTACGCCACCGTTACTCGTTCACATTCTGGGAAAAGGTGGACGATACACACAGCGTCGTTCGTTTTTGCACCAGTTGGGCAACTCAGCGGGAAAATGTGGATTCATTGATTCGTGGTATTTCCCAGGGCCTAAACAAATTAAAAGCTTGTGTGTAATCATTAATCACTAAAGGATAGTACATTGGCGGAGTAAACCGCCAATGAAGAAGTCGCCATGCTGATGGCGACTTCTTTTTTTGTTTGCTGATATATGATCGATAAATGTGCTTACTAAAATTGAATTACGACCATTTGATGACAGGACCATAGAGGTATGGTGTAGGTCACAAGGCCGTTCGCCTGACTGAATGGAAGACTAAGGCGCTGTGGTGCCAAGTACACGTCCTGTACTTCTTTTTCAGCCGCCGCAATGGTCACCTCTGTATTTATGAGTGGAGGAAGATCCTCGATCACTTCCACACCTAATCCTCTGCGCACAGGAGAAGCATACAGCAGATGATTCACCCAGCGTTTCGAGTTCGCTTGTGCCTGTAACGTGGTAACCCCTTGTGCAGGGAGATTGGTTATTAGGGATTTATTGTTGTCGAGTAAGCGATCCAGCGCATAACAGATGATTTCCTTGATAGGCAGGCTGCCCTTCGTTGCGTAATCTTCAAAAACATTCCACGCGATGTAGATCCCGTCTCGTCCTTCGGCCATGCCCGTTCCCGATTCCTGCAGATCAGAAGGGGTGTGCTGGTGAGAGCAGAACGTGAACAAGTCACGGTTGAAATATGAATTTTCTTTACTGCCAAGGACGATGCCGTCTGTCGTCGGTACTGTATTCTGTCCTTCGGTATAGATGACGAAAGAAGCTGTACGCAGTGAAGGGAGCTCGAAATGTGGACGGAAATAGGAGGGGCGGAATGGGGATACCTCCTGAAATTCAACACCCAAATCGAATTCAAAGCCCGTTCCATCCAGTGAAAGTCCGGAACGGCCGGTGGCGAGCATTTTGCCGCCCTCCGCAAGAAAGCCTTTCAGCTTGGTCTTAATGGACTCTGTGATGAGGATGTCATCCGGCAAAATAACGACTTTATATTTGGATAGATCAGCCTGCAAATCCACGACATCAAAGAGATAGTGGCCTTCCAGCAAAACTCTTACAGCTCCGGTATCATAGTGGTTGTGCTGATCATGTGGATTACCTCCCGCTTCCCATCGCGTTGCCTCCACCGAAAGCAAAGCGATATCGGCTATCGCTGTAGTATCTCGGCACCATTCCTCCTTAGCTTCAACCTCGCGGTAGGCTTCACCGATCAGTGAATACGTGGCGAGATCCATTTGACCAGCCGGATGCAGCTGATCCCCGATGGAGCAGCGTGCCCCGTTCGCAAGGCTCAGCGCAGTTTCATAACGCAGCGCGTTTGGATGTTTGTATCCGCCGAATTCACCCCAGGAGGTATGGAATTTCCCGGTCATGCCCAGAAAATCCATCCCTAGTGACTGTGCATAACGCGCGGAGAGTGGGAAGTGGTCGTACCCCCAGCCGCCCGTTGGCAGCGATTCCAACTCCAGATGGGTATTCACATGGGCGAGATCCCGCCGCCCGCGGTCGACGTGACTGCTGTTGTGGAACACGGGTAGTCCGGGCTTCAATGTATGTACTGTCTCATTCATTCGAAGGGTATAACGAGCATAAGTCTGTTCCCACAGTGTTCTCATGTCTTGAATGTTTCGTGGATCGGAGCCCTGCGTGCGAATTTCGGCAACACAATATTGACAATAACATTCCCGGACGCCAACGATATCAAGGAAGATGCCGTCCGCATCATAGTGCTTTACGACTTCCTCGACCTGTTGGGCGAGAATATCAAGATACGGGGTGTTCATGCAAAATTGATGATATCCTGGCGTCATGAAGTCTGCTGTCCAGCTGATTTGCTCTTGCTGATTGCGGATGAGCCATTGTGGATGTTTGCGGGCGAGTCGCTCATCCAGGCCGGCGGAGAGATAGACCGGTGTCTTCACGCCTATCTCATGAGCAGCCTCAATCTGGGCACCCATTAGGTCGAAATTCAGATGTGGATGCATTTGATTGGCGGTTGTCGGGTGATAGGCCCAGCCATGATGGCACTTGGAGAATACGGTGATGGAATCGACATGCCCCGTTTTGAGCATCTCCTGAAATTGCTGCTTCGAAAAATCACGGCCAATGCCTTCAATGGCCTCTGACGTATGAAAATCGAGATGAACCTGACGAAATTTCATGCTTGCATCCCCCTGGTCATTAAGTGATAGAATCATATTATATCTACTACTCTAAGGGATCACGTGCTTCGATAACAGCTGACAATTACGACTTTATATAGCACATTCTCTACATTTTGAATGAAGGGAGCTCTTTCATGCTTGTACTTGAACTTCAAGTTCCGCCGTTTCCGTTATTAGCAGCAATTGGGCACACCGAATGGCAGCCGGGTATGCAACATGCCCAGCGTTGCTTTGATGTGTTCGACCTGATTATTTGCGCCAATGGAGCCATATTTATGGAGGAAGATGGGATTCGTTACGAGGTAGCGGAAGGCATGATGCTGGTTCTTGAACCTGGCAAAGAACATCGTGGGTATAAACCAACGGAGGTGAAGACGGAGGTATACTGGATTCATTTTCAGCTTCCCTCTGTCCAAAAGCTGATTTTAAAAGAAAAGACGACATGGGAGCAGCCCCTGCTTCAGCAAACAGACCAGGACATTGAGGCTCCCCCTGGAGTCATTGAAATTCCCAAATTCTCGGGAGTGGATCTACATACCCTGGAGCCGATAATGAAAGAAATGCTTGAGCTGCATCGTGTGCTTACCCGTCAGCGTTCATTCGAGCTGCATGTTCTGTTAGGCCAATTCCTTCTGCAATTACAGAAGGGAATGAGACAAAACAGCCCGCAGGCTCGTTCCTATTTACTAAGTGAGAAGGTGGCGGCTTATCTTGGTCAGCACCTGGAGCAGCCGTTTGATTCCGGACAGATGGAGCGGGATTTGCTCTATCATTTTGATTATCTGGCCCGCTGCCTGAAGCAGTATACAGGTATGAGCCCACTTCAATACAGACATCACCTGCAGATGGAGAAGGCCAAGCGGTTATTGGCACATTCTGAGCTCCCCCTGAAACGCATCGGCGAATTGTGCGGACTGCAGGACAACAACTATTTTACGCGCTTGTTCAAGCGTCAAACTTCCCTCACGCCTGGAGAGTACCGCAGGAAACATCAGCTGTATTTTATGGAATAGAAGTTCGAACAGATCCCAATAGGCAGTTTGTCCACCCAAAACAAATAAAAAAACCGTCCGAAAGGACGGGGGAATTTTGTTCCAACTTATATATTTGTAAGCGTTCAATCGCTTTCTAAGCGTAGAGCAAAATATCAAAATAGTTCTTCTTGCGACAACAAGCTTTAAAGTCCTCGCTTCGTACAGGGCTAGGATTCGATAAGGCCTGCCGACTACATTATTCAGGAATCCAAGAGTCTTGGGATCAATACCTGAGATGAACATGAAGTGTATCGAGGATATTTAAAATTTTTATAAGTGTATAAAGTAATTCGTAAAGGTGACTTTTGTCATCTTCCCGCCAAAACAGCGTGTACTTTGTGTGGGGCTTCTCGTCGAAAAACAAGAACATGATCCGATTGCTGAAATGGACAAGGGCATGGAACGTTCTCAAAACAAACTGGGCGACCTCTCACCGGTTGAAATCCGGGGAAAAGTCGCCGCTTAATAAAATTTCTTATGATTATTGTCTACTTGACGGACTATGATATGACCATGGAAGGCCCCTGTGAATAACCTGCTTATATCCCTCCTCAATTATCTATACGTTGTAAAATGACTACACCAGCTCTCGCGATGGGGAGCTCGTACAAACCGTCCTGAAGGTCGATTTGGCGAAGTAGAACAACTTGACCACAGCAATTTTTTACAGTTAAGTCATAACGACCCTGATGGTGGCAACGGACAACTACTTGTTCATTATAAGTTCCGTTGACTACAATGAATCGGTCATAGGTAGCGTCCATTGGGACAACAATATCAGCGTAAACGGCGACAATTTTCGTACCTGCTCTTTGGGCACTGACAAGTGGGTAAAGTAACTCGGGTTGTACCGGAGCTATCTTACCTTTCAGCAGAATGTCACTGTTCTCCTTGAAGAAGGAGAGCCAGAAGCGGAGCATTCCAGCATACACTTCTCCAATCTCATCGAGACGAACAGAGATTTGAGGCACTGAGAAAAGAACATTGATCAGCTGCATGGCTGCGCTTTCGACCGGTTCTTCAGGGTTGAACATGATCATGTCGGAATGGACGGCTGTATTTCCCGACAATAGTCGCAGGTCGAGCGTGCGGACCCGATTTTGGATAGAGTCGTTCGGGCAATCGTTGGCCCGGAATATGTTACCGTATTTTCGCATTAGCGGACCGATGTACGTTTGGCGGAATTCGATAAGAATATCCGGCTTGATGGCTCTCAGTCGCTCCATAACATCGGAGAGCAGGCGGTCCACCGCTTCAGGCACTGATTTATAATCCCGTCCTTCCGCTGTTCCTTCCTTCTGATCCGGACTCAGTCTGAAGCTATCCACAAAATCCAGCTTCAGACCGTCGATATCCCACCTGGATACGGCCTGTTCATAGGTGCTGATCAGGTATTCCCGGACATCCGGGTACCGGGGGTCCATCACTCCCGCATTCAGCTTCTCATCTACCCGCAATAGTTTATTCTCGAACTTGCTCCATACCTTGCTGCACTTACCTACAAATGGCACGGAGTACCATAGCATATATTTCATACCCAGCCGATGTACGGTATCCACATGAGTTTTCATGTTCGGTATTTTGCCCGCATAGACTTCCCAGTCCCCGGTAAAGGCATAACCCCGGTTGTTGTCGTCCGTCTGCCAGCCATCATCAACGATAATGGTTTCACAACCAAGTTCCATAGCAAGTCTGCATTGTTCCTCCAATTCGGAAGCGGTCAGCTTCTGATGATAGGAATACCACGTGGAGTACATGGGGGCGAGGGCTATATCAGGAACTGCGGCGGGTTCATACCCGGGAAGGCTCTCCCACCACTCGGTTACCTCTTCCAACGCATTATAGAAGGGAATATCCCTGCGGTCGATTCGGAGCGTAGCTTCGTAATGATCCAGTTTCGGCATAGCTTCTTCAAACAGAGTAACAGAGCATAGGAAGGTGGAATCCTCTTCATGGATACCGGCTTTTATCGACACGCTGTTCAATGCATCGCTAAAAGCGAAGGTCATTCGATTCCGCCCCTCTAGATTGTATAGGGAGGCTACAGGTGCGAGAGAAGTGCTTTTGGACTGGAAACCGTCACCCCAATCCACTTGAAAGGCTTTATTGCGGTCTGTTCCCGGATGCCATAAAGAGTGGATGTCTACGGCGGGAATAGACCACTCGATTCGGCACACTGGCGGCTGTTCTTTGTTCACAGCTGTTAACCGGATATGGACCAGAAAAAGGTTCTCCGTTATGGTTTCAATGTTGGTAAAGCTGTTAAATAGGGTGCTGTTACTGTTAATAATTACAGTGGGACAATCGTAGTTGATTAAAGTTTTCATAATACCTCCTGCTCGTATAAAAAGATAAGGGACTAACAATACCTTGTTTAGAGTATATCGTTTACAAAATATTTAGTAAACAAATAATATGAATAAACAAAAATTGAAATGTAAATACCATTTTAGGGTGAAAAAAATACATGTAAGCGATGACAATAAGTTATTGTCAAACGATTTGAACTCTGTTATATTGAATTCACGCATTAGTTTGCTAATGTTTAGTAAACAAAATACAATGTGATTGGCAATTGCTTGGCAAAACTATAAAATGATTGTGAGGGGTGTTTCCCAAATATGAAGTGAAAAGGTGATTAGTAGTGTCAACTATTCGTGATATTGCAAGTCTGGCCGGTGTTTCTCCATCTACAGTTTCCCGTGTACTGAACGGCGATCCTTCCTTATCGGTATTGGAGGAAACAAGACGAAAAATTCTTTCAGCTGCAGAACAGCTGCAATATAAAGTAACCCAACGTCGTCATACCAATCAAGCGGCGCAGTTGAAGGATTATAAAATTGGACTGGTGACCTTCTGTTCGGAGCAATTTGAGTCGGAGGATCCGTATTACCTGACGATAAGGCTGCAAATCGAGAAAGAATTCAATCTGCTGGGGCTTCACATTACTCGGACTATTCGCTGGGTGAACCATGATTCGTATGAAAGCCTGTCAGGGCTTGATGGCCTTATCGTGATCGGCAAGTTCGAATTCGATCCATACAATTTGTACTTCAGCCGGATACATAACATTGTTTTTGTCGACTATTCGCCGGATGAGGACCGCTTTGATTCCGTCGTCGTCGATTTTGACAAGGTAACCCGGATGGCTTTGGATCATCTTACCGGACTTGGTTATGAAAGGATCGGCCTGATCAGCTCACGCGATTTTATTAATCGTTTCGGTTCCAACTCTGGTATAGATTCAGTGGATCAGCGGCAAAGCAGTTTTGAAGCTTATATGAAGCAGAAAAATCTGTACCTGCCCGAGCATGTGCATATCGGTAATAATTTCTCCATGTCCACCGGGTATCAGCTCATGAAGGAAGCTATTGAGAAGCAGGATTTACCGGAAGCTTTCCTGATTGGTTCTGACCCCATGGCCATAGCTGCCGGAAGGGCGTTGAAGGAGGCCGGCTTAAAGGTGCCGAGTGATATCGCAATTGTCGGCATCGATGATATTGAAATGGCTTCTTATGCCAATCCGCCGTTAACCACGGTGAAAATCTACACTGAACAAATGGGCCAGAGCGCGGTAAAAATGCTGCTTGAACGAATCGGTGGCAGAGAAGTGCCGTTAAAGATCGTGATTCCGTCGAAGCTGATTATTAGAAGCAGCTGTGGTGCGGAAATCAGGTCCGTAGGGGACACAGAAGGTTGACTTGACGTCATTTAAATATTCAATTCAATAGGGGGAAAAATGGTGAAAAAATGGTCTTTGATTATTTTATCTCTACTTGTTGTAATTGCGTTGTCGGCGTGTTCCGGAAATGGAGGGAACTCGTCGGAAAGTCAGAGCGGGACGAAAGACAAGGGGAAAATAACGTTTGCATTCTGGGGAGCTCAGTCAGAAGCTGATGCGATCAAGCAGGCCATTGATAACTTCGAGACCAATTACCCCGACATTCAGGTTGAGAGCCAATGGATACAGAAGGATTATCTTACCAAGCTACAGACGATGATTGCAGGAGGAACGACTCCTGATGTCATGCTGATCTCAGGAGGGGATCTGCCTGGTTTTGCAAACGCTTTCCAAGAGTTGAAAATAGATAAGTCACTCTTCAGTTCTCCTTCCCTTGTCGATTCCATGAGTGTAGATGGCATAGCATATGCAGCACCATTTATTATCAAGCCTAAAGTCATGGCGATTAACGTCGATCTTTTCGAGAAAAATAACATTCCGCTTCCAAGCAAGACTGAACCGATGACGGTTGAACAATTCAATGACATCGCTAAGAATCTCACTTCTGGAGAAGGGGCAACAAAGATTTTTGGTTCAGAACCACTGTGGCTCGGTAACTGGATTTATGCGTTTGGCGGTCAATTTTACAGTGATGATCTGAGCAAGTCGGCACTTGATTCGCCGGAAGCCATAGCAGCTGCGGAGTATATTGTCTCTAGCAAACAAGCGGGAATCGTGCCGAACGATAGTGAGAAGCAGGGACAAAGCATGATGAACTGGTATCTGGGAGGAAGGATCGGCATGTTCACCGACTTTGGTCCTTGGTATTTACCGCAAATGGCTGATGTACAGAAATTCAAATGGGACATTGTTCCTTTCCCAGGGAACGGCGGTTCCAAAGAAGTTAACGGGCTGGCTCTAAGCAAAGACAGCAAGAATTCTGAAGCCGCCGAAACTTTCATTAATCACCTTACACAAAACGAAGAGGTGCAAAAAATCATCGGAGGGAACAAGAATGCTTATGGGGTGCCGGTTATTTCCAGTGCAACAAGTGCGTTTGAAGCTGTTTCCCCAGACAAGAACCTGAAAGCCTTCGTCCTTGCCGCCGAGAAGCAGCATACACAGGAAGCCCAGAAGGGTACGAATGAAATCAACAACGTGATGAAAGCTATCGATGATACGACACCAATCGGAATTGGAAACAAGGATGTAAAGGAAGTATTCCCGCAGGTAGCAGAGAAGATAAATCAGATTTTACAACAAAACTAACGGGAGCAAACTATGAATGGAATAATAGAAGGGATCTACAATTTCTATGAAGGAATAGGGGCACCAGCAGCTTTGCTGCCTCTTCTCCCTTTTCTGACCGTTATCGTGCTAGTATTCGCTATCATCTTTACCATTACCAGCGCTCTTGTGAAAAAGAAGATTATCCATACCAAAGCAGCGAGTTTTTATTTGTTCGTCTCGGTCTGGATCATTGGTTTTCTGTTATTTACCGTAGGTCCGATGATTTTTTCTTTCTATATCAGTTTCAACAAATGGGAGGTCGTCAGCGACCCGAAATGGATCGGTTTGGACAACTACCGCATGCTGTTCAAGGATACCATGTTTTATAAATCGCTGTCCGTGACCTTCTATTACACGCTTGTAAGTGTACCCCTGCAGGTCATTCTCTCTCTTGCGATTGCCTTGCTAATGAATTTAAAGCTACGCGGAATTTATTTTTTCCGTACAATATATTATTTGCCAACGCTCGTGCAGGGTGTTGCACAAATGGTGCTGTTTATCTGGATCTTTAACCCGAATGTCGGTCTGGTCAATTCGTTATTGCGTAGGATAGGTATCGAAGGCCCCGGCTGGTTCTCCAGTCCAGAATGGTCAATGCCTGCAGTCATTATCATGAGCCTGTGGACGGTCGGAGGCAATATGATTATCTATCTGGCCGGTCTTTCGGATATTCCACAAAGCTTGTATGAGGCAGCCGAGATTGATGGAGCAACGGCAGCAAGAAAAGCCTGGCATGTGACGCTGCCGCAGATTTCACCAATTTTATTCTTCAATACAGTTACAAGTATGATCGGGGCATTCCAGACCTTTACCCAAGGCTTCATGGTAAACGGTGGACCGGATAATTCATTGTTGTTCTACGCCTACTATCTATATCAAAATGCCTTTATGTGGTTCAAAATGGGCTACGGTTCGGCACTGGCCTGGGTACTCTTTGTAATTATCCTTCTGTTCACTGCGCTCGTATTCCGCAGCAGTGCATTATGGGTGTATTACGAAACAGAGCAAACCGGAAGGAGGAAGCGTCGTGTCCGTAAAAAAAGAGCGTAACTCTGCGCACAAAAAGGTGCATTGGCTGGCCTATATATTGCTGCTGATCGGGAGCGTTATGTTCCTGTATCCCTTTCTCTGGATGGTTTCTGCATCTCTAAGGAGTCTGGAGGAGGTCGCAGTATCCGGGATGAGCATCTGGCCTGATAACTGGCGCTGGGATAATTATGCGAAGGCGCTTGCGGCGTTCCCGTTCGGTCGTTATCTGGTCAATACCGTAATTACAACGGTGTTACCTATCATTGGTACGGTTCTTTCTTCATCCATTGTGGGCTATGCCTTTGCCCGTTTGAAGGTGAGGGGAAGTGGGATATTGTTCGTTCTGGTCCTGTCAACCATGCTGTTGCCGGGCGAGGTTACGATGATTCCGCAATTCATTCTGTTTAAGAATCTGGGCATGCTGGATACGCTGTACCCCCTGATCGTTCCAGCCTTCTTTGGATCGGCGTTCTATATCTTTTTACTGCGTCAGTTCTATTCCCGACTACCCGTCGCATTGGAGGAAGCAGCGATTATCGACGGCTGCGGTTACTTTAAAATTTGGTGGAAGATTTTCCTGCCGCTGTCCAAACCGGCTCTGATGGCGGTTGGCGTCATGGTCTTCATGGGCTCCTGGAACAATTTCATGGGACCGCTTATTTATATCAACAGTGATAAATGGAAGACGCTCACGCTCGGTCTGGCAGGGTTCCAGGGGACTTATGCCACAGATACTAATTTGCTAATGGCAGCGGCTATTGTAATCACTTTGCCGTGTATCCTATTATTCTTCACCTCGCAAAAAGCATTTATGGAAGGTCTGACCTTCTCAGGTTCGAAGGAAAGTTAACCGAAAAGGACAGGAGTGACTTTGACATGTCTTATGAGAGAGAAATAGAATCCCAAGCTGGTGCAGTAACTTTTCAATCATCCGATCAGGATTTGAATGAAGGTTTTGTTTGGGCCAAACGCCAGGCACTGGAGTATGCCCACTTTGGCGAAGATCCCGTCGGGCTATGGTACGAAGCTGCTCTTCCAGCCAGAGAGGCATTCTGCATCCGTGATGTCATGCACCACAGTACCGGAGCTGCTGTACTCGGGCTTCGTCTCCATACCAAGAATATGATCATGCATTTTGCCGAAAATATTGCCGAGTCGCGTGACTGGTGTACTTACTGGGAGATCAATAAGGACAATGTTCCTGCCCCAGTCGATTATGAAAGCGATGAGGATTTTTGGTATAATCTCCCCGCCAATTTTGACATTATTGATGCCAGCTTGCGTCAGTACCTGTGGACAGGCGATATTTATTATTTGAATGATAGTAAGCTATTGGAATTTTTTGAGTTAACCTTAAATGAATATACCAGTGCTTGGGACAAAGATGGGGACGGAATATTGGAATATTACCCCGAATACGGACGCAGGGGGCTGGCTACATTCAACGAAGCTGGACATCAGCCTTTGATGGGTGGTGATATGATCGCTGCACAAATTGCCGGTTACCGTGCATTTGTCCATCTTGCCAGTCTCAGAGGCCAAACGGAGACAGCGGAAGTGTACGCCGCCAAGGCGCAAGACCTGGAACAGCGTTATCAGCAGGAATGGTGGAACGAGGAGAACGGGCGCTTCTTCGGCGCCAAGCTTCAGGACCATTCTTTCGTAACAGGCTATAATGCTGAAGGGACCTTTCTCCCGCTCTATTACGGGGCAGTCAGTGACCCGGAGAAACTGCATAAGGCGCTTGAGGATGTCAAGATTAATCGTGTTGCCAACGTTGAAGGAAAGACTTATCTGCCTGATATTTTTTATCGGTACGGCCAAAATGAAGAAGCCTTTAATGAATTGAAAGAGCTGGTAAATCCATCTTTGGAGCGACGGGATTACCCGGAGGTATCTTATTGCGTGATAGGCTCCATGGCTGCTGGATTGATGGGAGTTACGGCAAACGGAGCATCGGTAATCAGCACCTTGCCAAGACTTGCACATTCACTAAAATGGGCGGAAATGGGGAATATCCCTATCCTTGATCGGAACATTACGATTAAACATACTGAGAACACAGAGAGTACATTGACGCTGCAATCTGGAAAACCCTTTGTCTGGAAGGCTACTTTTCCTGTAAATGCCGAAACGTTATACCACAATGGCATAGCCGCCCTGACCCAACTGGAAACAACCGAAGGGGGAGAACAGATCTGCTTTATTTCTGTAGAGGTGTCAGAAGGAGAGACACATCATGTGTCTACTGTGCCGGAAGATTAACATTCATGAGATATAATCTATTTGTTCCAAGTGATTGTGAGTCATAAATCCTTCAAAAGAGACATGTACCTTATGTTTAGCAGGACATGTCTCTTTTTTATTAATTTTTTTGGGGATATGTCAACTTTTTGTTGCAGCGCTGGAGCGCTAAAAAATATCAAAAGGTCGCATCATTTCGTAATCTTCATGCTCAAGCATGTGACAATGCCATACATAACGCCCGGTAAAGGGTCCGAAACGAGCAATAATCGTGGTAACGTAACCAAAAGGAGTTGCTACAGTATCTTTTAATCCCGTTTCATATGGATTAGGAGGAGATTTACTTCAATTCTTTCAGAAATGCGATCTATCCACATTTTTCCATACAATAGGTTTAAGGAGCGACCATATTGATCCTTCACTCTGACAAGTGTTAAATATCTTGTTCTCTTTGCCATACTTTGCGGGAGTCGTTCGAATGCTTCTAGATAAAAAGGAATTGAGCTGGTATCTGTACTTTTTAAGGGAACACCTACTCTGAATTGCATGATATCTATTGTTTCAGGGGACGCACTTTTCGTGACATTTTTGAGAATAATAGTTTGACCATAGTATTGAGAAAAATCAATGATCACATCTACTCGCTCGGCACTTAAAAGTACAAATTCGTTTATTCTTACTGTTGTCTCAAGAAAGCCACTATCGGTCCCAATTTGATAAAATGGTTGATTTGGATTCCATTCTTAATGTAAGGATTCGGCTATTGGATGCGTTCAAAATTCGAAATCGGTTTGGATACGTATAAACCTCTCGTTCAAACAAAGGCCCCGTTTGCTCGAAATTTCTCGTAAACCAAGCTTCAGGGTAGCCATCACTATGAGCCGGCGTTCTTCCTCCGTGTAAATGCACAACGCTTCTACCTTCTGGAAGAGTTATTTCCGAACCATGAACCGTAGTATCAATGGGAAGAAAGTACTTATTGGGCAGGTCGTTCATCCATTTAACAAACACGGTTTCATTCTTCAACACTTCAAACTTAGGACCTGGAAATGTTCCGTCATAACCCCATAAACGGGTTGGCCCGAGGTCTCTATGCAGCTTCTGAGAAAACTCTTTCATAGTCACTTCGTAATATGAACTATGACTACTTCGTTTCTTGGGAGACTACGTATTTGGAATAGGCAGTTCATCCACGAATTTTTGCAGTTTTATCTTTTCAGGCATAAGAATTGGGAGCCTCCCTATGGTTAGAATCAGTATGTAATTTTATGATCTTGAACTTGTTCATTATGTTAGCTATTTAGAGGAATAAAGGAGAAGCAAACATTTTCTTACCTTCGTGCTATGACCCAGCAATTAAAACAGTAACGATTGAGGATGCATGCTATTGGTGTGTCAGCATCAGGAATAAAAAGGAATGTTGAAGGCAGATCTAGTCAGCAACTGGTTCATGTACGTTTGCAGGTGAGAGTATTGCGGATGGAGCCCTTTTTTTGATGATGACGTAAATAGCCTTGTCAATACACAAAGAGTTGAATACCTTATGACATAACACAAAAGAGGAGGAGATTACATGAGCGAAGTAGGATATGGAAATGTTGGAGGTCAGGGTGGATACGGTGGCTTCACATCCATCGGCGCAATCCTTGTTCTGTTCATCTTGTTGGTCATCATCTCTAAAGCTTTCCTGGTTTAATTCTTTCGCTCTATGGAGGACTCTACCGGCGTTATGCTGGTAGAGTCTTTTTGTCATGATGATATAACCTTCGAAGGCTTAATCAGAAATTCAGTTAACACACAATACGACTTGAAAGCGTTTGACTTATTGAATTATCAATCTATAATTATGGAGTTATGCATTCAACATAGAATGGATGAAGTGAAGGAGAATAGGTTGGAATGACACTCAAAAAAAGAATCTTTTTGCTGTTTTTTCTCAGTGCGTTTATCCCCTTCATTAGTATATTTGCAATTTCCTACTACACCATTGATTCCATTTTTGCGAACAAGATCGATGATGGCATTCGGAGCAATTTACAGCAGGTGACTTCCTCACTGGAGAATTCGATCACCAACCTGAATCATGTTACTCAGCAATTGTCCTACAGTGGTACATTAGGCAAGAAGCTGGATGAGGTGTTGAAACCGTCCTCCAATATATTTGAATTGATTGAAACGCGGGATGAATTAAAGAGCGAATTAAATGTCGTGACGTTTACCAATCCGAATATCGGTTTGACGTTGTATTATTTTCAGGAGGACGGCACGACACAGTTCGGCAACTTCCCCATAAAGGATCGCTTTTCACCGGAATCTTTGCCTGTGCTATCCAAAGCATATGGGATTACCTACTATGGTCCTCATGTCAGTATGAACCGGTTTGATGATCAGCTCGTTCTATCCGCTATGCGGAAGGTAAAATTGCCCCAGAGGGACGATGTTTATATTTACGTTGAATCCGGATTTCACCTTGCGCAGGATATATTGGGTTACAATCAGTACAAAGGGGATTTATCCCATCTGATTCTCGATGGAGAGGGAAACATTGTGTATAGTGAGATTCCGGAAGCGATGAAAGTCGGGGAGAATTTCTCCAGCTTATCCAAAGATGCGGCATCGGACGGAATAGCTCGCGGTCACCATTGGTTCAGGCAGGATTCCACTCAGAACTGGAGTGTTGTGTCGGTGATCTCGCAGGCCAAGTATCAACAGGAAAAAAACCAGTGGTTGCTTCAAATATTCCTGGTCGCTTTATTTTTCCTGGGCTTTACCGTATTTCTGGCTTGGCTGCTGTGGAAGATGGTCTATAAACCCCTCGGTCTGTTCCATTCGGAAATCAACGGAATGTCTCAAAATCCACAAACGGCAGGTAGTCAGACCCGAACGCAAATTCCCGAATTCGATTTTCTGCTGGGCGAATTCTCCAATATGCAGCATCAAATCGGTGACCTTTTCAAAGAGGTACAGCAGAAGGAGAAAATTCGTGCAGATCTTGAAGTGGAAAAGCTGCTGTATCAGATTAATCCTCATTTTTTGATGAATACACTGGATACGGTACACTGGCTGGCCGTCATGAATGGACAAGGGGAGATTGACAAGCTGGTGCAGTCGCTGAATAAGCTGTTGTACTATAATTTGGGCAAATTAGGTCAGGTTTCCACGATGGAAGAGGAAATTGACGCGCTTAGACAGTACTTGATCTTGCAGCAAATCCGATATGACTTTGAATTTGATGTGCGTATTTCCGCTGATGAGCAAGTGCTTCAAATACCAGTACCTCGTTTTATTCTACAGCCGTTGGTTGAAAATTCACTTTACCATGGACTGAGTGACGAAGGTTTTATTCAGATTGAAGTGACACGCAAAGAAACGTTGAACATTATGATTCAGGATAATGGAGCAGGTATGACGGAGGAAGCGATTGAAAGGCTTCTGAATAATCGTGTACCTGAACATAAAAAAGTAGGCATGGGCATCGGGCTCAATTATGTTCACCGCATGTTAAAAGCACAGTACGGGGATCAAGCTCAACTGGTGATCGAGAGTGAGTTGGGAACTGGGACAAGTATATTGCTTATACTTCCTATCAAAGGAGAAGATATCTCGGCATGATTAAGGTATTGATTGTGGATGACGATAAATTGGTACGAAAAGGAATAAGCTCCGCGATGCCATGGAACGAGTTCGGCATGGAGGTTGTTGGAGAAGCAAGTAATGGGGTCAAGGCGCTGGAGTTTCTGGAATCCAACTCGGTAGATCTGATGTTAACGGATCTTGCGATGCCGGTAATGTCAGGCATCGAGCTAATGCGAGCCGCACGGCAGCACTACCCGGAACTTCATATTGTCGTACTTACCCTACATCAGGATTTTGATTATATCCAGGAAGCACTTAGGCTGGGAGCGATCGACTATATAGCCAAGGTTCAGCTTGAGAAGGAGCAATTTGAACATGTCCTGAATCGGATACATACCCGAATTGGTGAGTTGGCTAATACAAGACGAAAGCTGCCGCTACTCGGTGAAACCAACATTCATTACCGTAAAGTGTATGCACTTGTTTCACTGGACCGGAAGTCCGGACAGAGCTGGCCGATTGAACTTGAATCCAATGTAGACGAGATTCGATTTGAAGTGGAACGGAACAGCTGGATGTGGGCGACACCCCTGGATGGTGAGGATCAACTATTCGACAGATTGAAGGGATACTTGGACCAAATTCCGCAAGCAGCCCTGCTGGTATTGTCTGATGTGCAAGAACGGACATGGTCGCAAATTCAAAACTGGATTATGAACTATACAGAAACGTCCTTATTTTATGCGTATGACCCTCAAGATCCGGTGGTTGCCGTTTCGCTAGATGAAGAAGACTCCTTTCCAATAGAACCACAGGATGAGGACATGGATCGGATTAAACGAAGTTGGTTTCTGTCTCCATGGACTCATAACGACCATTATTACAACCAGCTTGTTGAAGAATTTAAATCATTAAGGCTGCAAAAAGGTCAGCTGATGGGATTACTGTACTCTCTGGTCATGGAGTGGAACCATCTTTTTGCCCAGACTACGCTGGGCAGAATCTCCATGATCCATTCTTTTCAATCCTGGTACGAAGTGGAACAGTGGATCAAGCAGACCTCTGAAAGTATTCGAAAGGCGGATGAACAGACTTCGTATTCTCAGGAAATGATAGATGGGGTGAAAAAAGCCGTGATGATCATGCAGAATGATTTGGATCAGGCTTTTACAGCTTCAGGGCTGTCCCAGCAGCTCAACATTAGCCGAAGCTATTTCAGCCAATGCTTCAAGGACATCATGGGAAAAACCTTTAACGATTATTCCCGATATATACGAATGGAGAAATCAAAAGAGTATTTATTGAACACAAACAACACGATTTTCTGGATTGCAGAGCGGGTGGGTTATACGGATGAAAAATATTTCAGCCGAATTTTTCGTGAACTGACAGGCATGCTGCCTAGTGAATTTCGACAGCTGGGCAGAGGGGACAAATAGCCTAGGCTCCTCATACCCAACTGAGAATCCGGATGAAAGAAGGGAAAGAGATGATCAAGAAGATGGCTGCGTGTCTTGTTGTCGTCAGCTTGATTGCAAGTATAGTATTTTTCAGCATTTCGTACTTTCGGGAATCTCTGGAATCGTCTATAGGACAAGCGCCAACCATATCTGCCACTGCCACTACCCAGCCATTCAGCAAATATGAACATCCGGTCTCCATCCGGTTGGGATATGTGGTCGATCCGACAGGAACGGATCTCTCTGAAGGAGAGACATTAGAGAAGAATAAGTGGAAAACGGTGATTAAGCAAAACCTTAACATTGATGTTAAAGTCATGTGGCAGGTATCCAAGGAGAATTTCGGTCAGAAAATTGATCTGGCTATCGCCAGCAATGATTTGCCAGATGCAATGATCGTTAATCAGGTTCAGTTGAATGAGATGGTCAAAGCAGGAGAAATTGAAGATCTGACCGAGGCATATGCAAGCAGCGCTTCACCCGAGATGAAGAAAATTATCGACAGCACCAACGGATTGGCTCGGGAACAAGTGACCTTTGAAGGGAAAATGATGGCTGTACCGTCTGTCACGGCGGAAGATTTCAGCATGCTCTGGATCAGGCAGGACTGGCTGGATCGTCTTGGATTGAAACCACCAAAAACGGTGGATGAACTGGAAGCGATCGCAAAGGCTTTTGTGGAGCAGGACCCGGATGGAAACGGGAAACGGGATACGATCGGGCTTGCTTCAAGCACGGGTCTATTTCAGGATTTTAACAACAGCGCATTTGCTTTTGATCTAACGCCGATCTTCTCGGCTTATGGGTCTTTCCCCGGATATTGGCTCGAAAAAGATGGAAAACCTGTGTACGGCTCGCTGCTGCCAGAGACAAGAAACGCCTTGGTCAGGCTTCGTGATATGTATGCCAAAGGTCTCCTTGATCCAGATCTGGGCATCCGCAAAGAACCAGAGGAAACCGTCATTAGCGGACAGGCGGGCATGTTCTTTCAAGGTTTCTTTGCAGGATACTGGCCGCTTCCAAGCGCTTGGCTGAATGATCCAAAGGCAAACTGGCAGGCCTACGCGCTCCCGCTGGATGCAAACGGAGCCTATCATGTGAAGGTCGATAATCCCTCAAGCTCTTTCCTTGTGGTTCGAAAGGGATACGCTTATCCGGAGGCGATCATTAAAATAAACAATCTGTATCTTCGTGATGAGTTCAAGTATGGTACGAGTTTTATGCTAAGTCGCAATTTCTTTGCTCCGGCAGATGAAGCCCGATATGAATCCAAAGCTGTGCAGGATATTCTGGCAGGCACCAAAACACCAGCCGATTTCAAGGACAAGTCCGAATATAAACTGCTGGAAAATACAGTTTCGACGATAAAACAAACCAAGCTAAAGCCTTATGACCAACTTGGCATTTCGTATTGGGACCAGCACAACGAGAACTTTATGCGAGGTTACTCTCTTCTCGTCGGCGGAAGAAACTTCTTTGATCCGAACATCCATAAAGTACGAAGTCTTACTTACAAGCGTACACCAGCAGTGGAAAGGTTGTGGGGCAAACTGTCCAAGCTGGAACATGATACATTTTTGAAAATTATTTTAGGTGCTGCTCCGATGGATTCATTCGATCAATTTGTAGAGGAGTGGGAGGAACAGGGCGGCGACCAAGTGACTGCTGAAGTGCTGGCTTCCCACAGTGCACACTTGAAGTAGCTAAGCATTAGACGATTCGATAACTTCTACAGGACTGATTCTGAATTCCCATCCATAGCCGGCATTCTCCTGTTCAAGGAGCTTGCTGGTTTTTTTATTTCACGTGCCTGATGAAGAGAGGATAGACAAATGTAAGTCGATAGGTAAGATAAATGCTCACAACCTCAATGCTGCTCGTTGAACCCAGCAAAAATTGTACACATTTCTCTATCCAAACAAGCGTTTAATCCCTATCTCGATTAGGCTTCTCCAAGTTTTATAATGAAAGCGCAAACAACATGATAGAGAAAAAAACAGAACGAAGGGGAGTTGAATTTGATGAGAAATAAGTGGTCAATAAAAAGCAAACAGTTGACGAAACGACTGGCTGTGCTGTCCATGTCCGCCTTAATGGTTTCCATCCTTGCAGCATGTGGGGGGGCCTCCAATCCGCCGACTGCTGAGGATGCGGGCCAATATGAGGTGACACCTGGAGACCCGTTCAGTGCCTATAAAGACGAAGTAACGGTAACGATGGGACGTGTTACGACGGCAAACCCGAAATTGCCCGCAGGAGATACATACGAGAATAATGCGTATACCCGTCTGGTCAAAGAATCGTTCAACGCACAAATTAAGGACCAATTTGAGGCCAACGGTGAAGATTACAGCCGTCAAGTTTCTCTTGCAATCGCTTCCGGGGAACTGCCTGATATGATGCGTGTGGATTCCAAGGATGAGCTCAAAGAACTGGTTGATAATGACTTGATTGAAGATATGACGGAAGTGTACAAACAATATGCTACGGATAATATCAAGCAGATTTACGACTCCTATGATGGCCGTGCACTGGACAATGCCACGATTGATGGACGTCTGATGGGTCTTCCGGCGACTTCGCTGGATTCCGCGCCAACCATGGTCTGGGTTCGGCAGGATTGGCTGGATGTGCTGGGAATCAAACTCGATGCTGACGGAGACGGTGCCATCAAGCTGGAAGATGTAGAGAAAACAGCAGAAGAGTTCCTGAAAAAAGATCCTGGGCAAACCGGAAAACCGGTGGGTATTCCCTTTGTAAACACCCTGAATACGACAGACTATAACGGATCTGCCTATACTATGCTGGGCGTCGCTTCTACCAAAGGCGCGTTTCCTCAATATTGGATGAATGGCGAGGACGGCAGCATCGTTTATGGCTCGACTACAGCGGAAACCAAACAGATGCTGGGCGTTATGGCCGACTGGTTCAAGAGAGGCATCATTGACCCGCAATTTGGAACCCGTACTTTTGACGATATCACTGCACTTTACACCAACGGCCAGAGCGGGATTGCTTTTGGACCGTGGCACATCCCAGACTGGGGACTGAGCAGTGTCAAACAGATGGATAAACACGCGAAATTCACGGCTTACACGCTGGAAGATGAAGATGGCAAGGTAAATGTGGCACACGCCAATCCATCCGGTCAATTTATCGTTGTGAGAAAAGGGTATGAGCACCCTGAGCTGGCGATTAAAATTATTAACCTGTTCTACGATAAATTGGCTAATGACAAAGACGTGGCAACCTCCATGCCAGAGGCAGCCAAATATTTGGAGAGCGGCGTAGACGGTTCCACCAGACCGTTTAACATTGAAGTCAACTCGGCTACATCGCTGCTGGATGATTACTCCGATGTCGTTCGCGGAATTAAAGGCGAGATTGGTCTGGATCAGGTCCGGACAACGGAATCGAAGAACAATATTGGCAGTATCCAAACGTACTTGAAAGACCAGGATACAGACGATATAACGGCTTGGTCGAAATATCACTCCCGTATGAACGGAGTGGGGCTGATCGACAAGCTGACGCAGGAAGGCAAATTCAACTGGATGACGCCAGCGTTCTCCGGAACTACACCAAGCATGAAACAGACGTGGGCTAACCTGACCAAAATGGAACAGGAATCTTTCATCAAAATCATTACGGGTGCGGAACCGCTGGATTACTTCGAAACGTTCGTCAGCAACTGGAAGAAACAAGGCGGCGATCAGGTGATTCAGGAGATTGAAGCTGAAACCAAAACTCAAAAATAATAAGGCTAACACTGCTGACAGGCTGCGATAAGCAGCCTTTCTTCAGGAAAGGGGTTCATCCATGAAACAGGAAAATGTTAAAGCAAGAAACCGATTGGGCACAGGTGCCATGTATCATATGATGATGCTGCCGGGCATTTTATTTTTGCTGGTATTCAGCTACATTCCCATGGTTGGTGTCATTACGGCGTTTCAGGACTATGTACCAGCCAAAGGTATGTTTGGCTCCGAATTTGTTGGGCTCAAGCATTTTATTTATATGTTCAAACTGCCGGACATCGGCCAAGTGATTAGCAATACGTTGGTGATTGCCATCGCCAAGATTCTGCTCGGCACACTGATGGCCATCATTTTTTCCATTTTATTAAACGAGATCCGCTTTAAATTTGTTAAAAAATCCGTGCAGACGATTGTATATCTGCCTCACTTTTTGTCTTGGGTCGTTCTGGCCTCCGTGGTTGTTAACATGTTCAGCCTGGATGGAAGTGTAAATCAGATTTTGGCCTTTTTCGGCTTGGAAAATATTAATTTTCTAGGGAGCAACACCTGGTTCCAGCCGTTGATTATTGGAACAGACGTATGGAAGGAATTCGGTTACAGTTCCATCGTTTATTTGGCTGCCATTACCTCGATTGATCCCGGTTTGTACGAAGCGTCAGGGATTGATGGAGCAAGCTGGTGGAGAAAAGTATGGCATATTACGTTGCCGGGTATGCTGCCTATTATCCTGCTCATGGGGGTCATGAGTCTGACCAATATTTTGAGTGCAGGCTTCGACCAAATTTACAATCTTTACAATCCGGTTGTCTATGAGTCGGGCGATATTCTGGATACCTATGTATACCGGATTGGTCTCGTTGGCAGACAGTATAGTTTTGGTACAGCTGTTGGACTGTTCAAGTCAGTGATTGGTATTGTTCTACTATTGTCAGCCAACCAATTGGCCAAAAAATACACCGACAGAAAAATATTCTAAGGAGGCGAAACTTGTGTCTTATTCCGCAAGCCTGAAAGACCGAATGGGCCGGTTTGTTATCTACGCCATCGTTATACTGCTGGCTTTGATCTGCCTCCTTCCATTATGGAATATCGTTGCGATTTCATTTAGCAGCAGCGAGGCTGTCTCGGCCAACAGCGTAGGTCTGTTACCCGTCAATTTTACAACAGCAGCTTATTCGAAAATTATTGATGATGCGCAGTTCTGGCGCTCCTTTGGCATTTCCGTTCTACGTGTGGTTCTATCCCTTGTGCTCAACATGATTCTTATTGTTTTGATGGCTTATCCGCTATCTAAGTCGAAAAGGGAATTTAAGGGCAGAAATATTTATATGAATGTCATGATTTTTGCCATGCTGTTCAGTGGTGGGATGATTCCCAGCTATCTGCTGATCAAAAACCTGGATATGCTCAATACAATTTGGTCGCTTGTCCTGCCAGGTGCTGTACCAATATTCAGTGTCATCCTTGTGATGAACTTTTTCGCAGCCGTGCCGAAAGCGCTCGAAGAAGCAGCTTTCATTGACGGGGCGAACGCATTGCAGGTTCTGTTCAAAGTGTATGTTCCCGTGTCTATTCCGGCACTGGCGACGGTGTCCCTGTTCAGTATCGTAGGCACGTGGAATGACTTCTTCAGTGGACTGATCTATATGACCAAAGTCAGCAACTATCCGCTGATGACCTATATTCAGTCGCTTAATGTAAATATTGCCGAACTTCTTCAAGCCGGCACGAACTCCGCTCAGCTCAGCAATCTGACTGAGATTTCGAACAAAAATCTCAATGCAGCCAAAATCGTAGTGGCTGTCATTCCGCTGCTGCTGATTTATCCGCTGCTGCAAAAATACTTTGTGACCGGAATTGTTGTGGGATCGGTAAAAGAATAATAGTGAATGGAGCGGAATTCGGATGAGCAGATCTGGATCTGTTCAAGAAAAAGGTGGTGCGTTATGGGAACTAAAAAATGGTGGAAAGAAATTGTCGTATATCAGATTTATCCCCGCAGCTTTCAGGACAGTAATGGTGATGGAATCGGGGATTTGAAAGGCATTTTATCCCGGCTCGATTATTTGAAGGATCTGGGCATCGGTGCGATCTGGCTGTCACCGGTGTGCAAGTCTCCGCAAGATGACAACGGCTATGACATTTCGGATTACCAGGATATTGATCCGATGTTTGGTTCACTTGAGGATATGGAATTGCTGATTCAGGAAGCAGGCAAGCGTGACATCCGAATTATTATGGATCTGGTGCTTAACCACTCATCAGATGAACACCCCTGGTTCAAGGAAGCCCGTAAAAGCAAGGATAATCCGTACCACGATTATTATGTGTGGAGAGATGGTGTGGAAGGAACACCACCCAATGATTTAGGTTCAACGTTCGGTGGATCGGCCTGGGAATGGGTCCCTGAGCTGGGGCAGTACTATCTGCATCTATTTTCTGTTAAGCAACCGGATCTGAACTGGGAGAACCCCAAGGTACGGCAGGAGATATACGATATGATTCAATGGTGGATGGATAAAGGTGTAGGCGGTTTCCGTCTGGATGTCATTGATCTGATAGGCAAGGAGCCTGACCTCAAAATTACAGGCAATGGGCCAAATCTGCGGAAATATATGCGTGAACTCAGTAAAGAAACCTTCCAAAAGGGTGATCTGCTAACTGTCGGAGAAACATGGGGAGCAACGCCCGAGAGCGCCAAACTTTATAGCAACCCGGACGGCAGTGAACTATCCATGGTCTTCCAATTTGAACATATTAGCCTGGATGAGCAGGCGGGGAAAGGCAAGTGGGACCTCCAGCCGCTGGATCTGCTTCAATTAAAGAAAGTGTTGTCCAAATGGCAAACCGAGTTGAAGGGCGAAGCCTGGAACAGCCTATTCTGGAACAACCATGATCTTCCACGAATCGTGTCCCGTTGGGGAGATGACGGGGAATATCGTGTGGAGTCTGCCAAAATGCTGGCCACTCTTCTTCATGGCATGCAGGGTACGCCATATGTGTACCAGGGTGAAGAGTTAGGCATGACGAATGTACGTTACGACATTGAAGAATACCGTGATATTGAGCTGCTGAATCTGTATAAGGAACGGATTGGGAATGGATATTCGAAGGAAGACGTAATGGAATCCATTTATGCCAAAGGCCGTGATAACGCACGTACGCCAATGCAGTGGGATGCTTCCGAAAATGCAGGTTTTACGGAAGGCAAGCCATGGATTTTGGTAAATCCGAATTATACTGAGATTAATGCGGAAGAATCTATAAATGATCCGAATTCCATTTACCAGTACTATAAAACACTGATTCAGCTGCGAAAAGAGCATGAAGTAATCATCTATGGGGATTATGAACTGCTGTATCCGGAAGACACCAACCTCTTCGCTTACACACGAACACTTGGTGGCACAAAATTGCTAGTAATGTGCAACTTCTACGGCAAAGTTGTTCCATTCCAGATTCCCGGGGAATTTGCAGGGGATAAAAGATTATTAATTAGTAACTATTCGGAAGGAGCTTCAGAGAACGCACTTCGTCCGTATGAAGCGAGGATGTATTTGCTCGGGTAGTGTAAAAGATAAGGGTTGAAGGCCAAAAAAGCCTTCAACCCTATTTTTTGACGAAAAGAAGCTTCTGCAAGAAGACATCCAGTGCCATGGATTGGGAATGCTCCTTGTTGCGAATGATGGAGAAGCTGCGTTCCAGATGCGGCTGTCTGATTCGCAGCTCTTCGACTTCTCCGGTTGCCAGCTCCTTATGAACGATCCATCTGGATACCATCGCCATTCCGAGCCCGGAAGCAACAGCTTCCTTCACACCTTGACTGCTGGTGAAGACATAGGAACGCTTGGGACGGATCGCTGTCTGTTCCATAAAATGATCGCTGAAAGCACGTGTTCCCGAACCCAACTCACGAAGGACCCAGACCTGATCCTGAAGCATGTTTTGCTCTACCACGACGGAACCGGAGAGGGGATGGCCGGAAGGAGCTACAACAATCATTTCATCCTTCATATAAGGGATAACGTCAAGATCTGACGAGGCTTGCGCTTCACCCTCCACAAATCCAATATCCAGCTGATTTCCCCTAACCGCAGACAGAATCTCCTGGGTATTGCCAATAGTAACCTGAAGGTTGACCTGCGGATATTGAGCTGCGAATTCTGCCAGCTTCTTAGGCAAAATATATTCACCTATGGTGAAGCTGGCACCGATCTGAATACTTCCGGTCACCTCATCCCGCAGCATCTGGATCTCCTGCCTCGCTTCATCGTAGCGAGCCTGAATGACCTTGGCATGTCTGTAGAGGATCGCCCCCGCTTCAGTCAGAGATACCTGCTTTGGCGAACGATGTAGCAGCTTGGCTCCCAACTCATTCTCCAGATTTTTGATATGCAGGCTCACCCCCGGCTGGGACAGGTTCAACAGTTCTGCGGCCTTCGAGAAATGGCTTTGCTCCGCAACGGTAACGAAGACCTTTAATGCATCAGTAATCATTATAATTCCTCATTTGAATAGTGAATTTTCATGGCAATAAGCCTGTTGGACTCATTTTAACATAAGAAAGGCAATCAATCATAAGTTTTTGTAATGATTAGGATCGCAGATTCATATTTCACTTCTTATCATTCTGCTTCTATAGTGAGGATATACTTTATCCAATAAGGAAGTGCAGAGCTATGATCCTACAGACACAGTTGAGATTCGTCAAAAATATAAAAGTGGTTAGAAACCGGGGATTTTTGCAGGGGATTGGACTGACCTTACTACTCTCGTTCATTGCCAAGCTGCTGGGTTATCTGCCGTTTCTGAATATCATGGGTCAATTGGTTATTGCCATTCTGCTTGGCATCCTGTACCGGGCCATACGAGGCGTACCGCAGACCGCTCAATCCGGGATCTCCTTCTCGGGAAAACGATTGCTGCGATTCGGCATCATTCTGCTGGGGCTGAAGCTGAACCTGCTGGATATTGTCCATGCAGGCTACAAAGTGGTTGCGCTAGCGGCAATCAATGTTGCGATTACGATCTTTGTCGTCTACGGACTGAGCAAGTGGTTAAAGATCGATAAACGAATAGGGCTGCTGACCGCATGTGGAACAGCCATCTGCGGTGCCGCAGCCGTGGTCGCGATTGCGCCACAGATCAAGGCTAAAGATGAAGAAACCGCTGTAGGTGCAGCGACTGTGGCTATATTGGGCACCATTTTCACTCTGGCCTATACATTCCTGTATCCGGTATTGGGTTTAAGTGCGAATGGATATGGCGTATTCACAGGAGCTACACTGCATGAAGTGGCCCATGTCATCGCGGGGGCTGCACCAGGAGGGCAAGTAGCACTGGATATGGCAGTTATCGTGAAACTAACCCGGGTCGCCATGCTGGTGCCGATTGCTCTGATCATCGGTTTGTGGAGTGGACGACAGGCGCCTGGGGGAGAGCAAAAATCAGCTAAAGGAATCCGGTGGCGTGAATTGCCCGTACCCTGGTTCATTTTCGGTTTTCTGGCGATGAGTGGATTAAATACGCTGGGTATTATTCCGCAAGAGATGATCTCGGGGCTTCTGGTTCTTTCCTATATGCTGCTTGCGATGGCCATGGCTGGATTGGGGTTAGGTGTGGATATTGCTACCTTCCGCCGTCTGGGCAAAAAGCCTTTCTTGGCAGGGCTGCTTGGCTCTATTGTTTTGTCCGTAATCGGCTTCGTGCTGGTTTGTGGTTTTGGTCTGAACTAGGTCGTTTGTGCAAACTCAGGCAGGCCACCACGTACACTCTTTTCAGCAAGCCGAATGACTTAACCAAACACAACAAAAAGCACGCATTGATTCTTAGGGGATCAATGTGTGCTTTTTGTTGTTCGACAGATGGTGATCATCAGATCCAGAAGAACACGACCAATGATTTGACGAACATCATGCGAATATCATGCTGAAAATATAAATATTTTCCTTTTATGGTTGAAAAGTCCGAAATGCACACAGGAAAGTCTGGATAACGATGTACTTTATGTTCGCAAGTATTCAGGTTGTACGTAAACATCCGAAAAGGAACATTAGAAGTCCGAATACCGTATCTAGGGGTCCGATAAGGAGAATGGGAAGCGGTTTATACTGAAGTTAATCCAGCGATGGAAGATCCAAGTAAGATAGCAGGATGAGTATTTTAATAAGGGGGTGATGATCGGCGCAGAGAAATAGGCTGGAATTCAACCGTTCGTTTATTGAATAACAATTTTGCTAATAACCTGAGGAGGAATTCAATGCGCAACAAGTATATTGCATGGTCACTCGTATTGACACTACTAGTCTCGAATTTATTTCTGACTGTCGGATCCCCAGCTTCTGTATCAGCAGCCGGAGGACCAGACTTGGCACAGGGCAAAAATGTTACTGCGAGCGGATACAACCAAACATACAGCCCGACCAATGTGATTGACAACAACCAAGCAACCTATTGGGAAAGTACCAACAGCGCTTTCCCCCAATGGATTCAAGTGGATCTAGGAAGCAACACCAACATTGACCAAATCGTATTGAAGATTCCGACAGCATGGGAAAAGAGAACCCAAACCATAACCGTGCAAGGCAGCACGAACGGTTCAACCTTTACGGACATCAAGGGTTCCGCGGATTATGTATTTGATCCATCCGTTGGGGAGAACTCGGTTACCGTCGATTTTCCTGCTGTCGAGACAAGGTACGTTCGCTTAAGCGTAACGGGTAATTCCGAGTGGCCGGCAGCTCAACTGTCTACATTTGAAATCTACGGCCCGAGCAGTGAGGGACCAACTGTACCTGGCCCCGATCCTGTGGAGCCTCCACTCCCTACAGAGGGAAGCAACATTGCCAGTGGTAAGTCGATTACTGCATCGTCCAGCACCTTAAACTTCGTAGCTGCGAATGCAAACGATAACAATATCAATACGTACTGGGAAGGCGGGAGCAATCCAAGCGCATTGACGCTGGATCTCGGTTCGAATCATAAGATTTCATCCATCGTGCTGAAGCTGAACCCGGATTCCGTCTGGAGCACGCGTACACAGACCATTCAAGTGCTCGGACATAATCAGGACACAACAACGTTCAGCAGTCTGGTATCCTCACAATCGTATACATTCAACCCAGCTTCCGGCAACACAGTGACCATTCCCGTATCAGCAACGGTTAAACGTCTGCAACTGAACATTACGGCGAACTCAGGCGCTCCGGCTGGGCAAATTGCTGAATTTCAAGTGTTTGGCACACCTGCACCCAATCCTGATCTGACGATTACAGGCATGTCCTGGTCTCCGTCTTCTCCAGTGGAGAACAACTCAATAACGCTTAATGCCATCGTCAAAAACATTGGCTCTGCCGCTTCTCCAGCTTCTAGCGTCAACTTCTATTTAAACAATGAACTGGCTGGTTCATCACCGGTAACTGCTCTGCAAGCAGGGGCTTCAACAACGGTCTCGCTTAATGCAGGTAATAAAGGAGCTGCATCATATACGCTCAGCGCCAAGGTGGATGAGAATAACCAGATCATCGAAGAGAATGAAGGAAACAACAATTACACGCACTCCTCAGCTTTGGTGGTTGCGCCAATCACAAGTTCTGATCTTGTAGGCACGGTCTCTTGGAGTCCCAGCAACCCTACAGCAAACAGTGCAGTAACGTTTACGGTTAATCTGAAAAATCAAGGCAACATGGCCTCCGCAGGCGGTGTGCACGGAGTTACGGTTGTTCTCAAGAATGCTGCCGGAGCAACGCTTCAGACGTATAACGGTTCCTATAACGGCACATTGGCACCGGGAGCTTCAGGCAATGTCAATGTTGGAACGTGGACTGCTGCCACCGGTAATTACAATGTGACAACTACCGTAGCAGTGGATACTAATGAAGCACCGGTAAAACAAACGAATAACGTGGTTACAACAAGTTTGAACGTATATTCTGCCCGTGGTGCAAGCATGCCTTATACCCGTTATGATACGGAAGATGCTACGCGTGGCGGCAGTGCCGCACTGAAGTCCGCACCGACTTTTGATCAGGCATTGACGGCTTCGGAAGCATCTGGGCAGAAATATATCGCTCTTCCTTCCAACGGTTCTTATGCACAATGGACAGTTAGACAAGGGGAGGGAGGCGCAGGTGTAACCATGCGATTCACGATGCCGGATTCCGCAGATGGCATGGGTCTTAATGGTGCACTTGACGTCTATGTTAATGGTTCCAAGGCCAAAACGGTTCCCTTGACCTCTTATTACAACTGGCAGTACTTCTCCAGCGATCATCCGGGAGATACGCCAAGTGCGGGACGTCCGTTGTTCCGTTTTGATGAAGTGCACTGGAAAATGGATACGCCTCTAAAAGCTGGAGACACCATTCGTATTCAGAAAAACAATGGAGATAGCTTGGAGTACGGTGTGGATTTTCTCGAAATCGAACCCGTTCAGGCTGTGATTCCGCGCCCGGCTAACTCCGTCTCTGTAAGTGATTTTGGTGCGATTGCTAACGATGGAAAAGACGATCTTGCTGCATTCGAAGCGGCAGTCCAATCCGCGGTTTCCACAGGCAAGACGTTGTACATCCCGGAGGGCACCTTCCATCTCAGCAATATGTGGAAGATTGGCACACCGACGAATATGATTAATAACCTCACCATTGTGGGTGCAGGGATCTGGCATACCAACATCCAGTTTACCAACCCCAATGCTGCCTCTGGCGGGATTTCGTTCCGTGTGCAGGGCAAGCTGGATTTCAGCAATATTTATATGAATTCCATGCTGCGTTCACGCTATAACGAAAATGCAGTCTACAAAGGTTTTATGGACAATTTCGGCAAAGATTCAAAGTTCAGCAATGTATGGGTCGAACACTTTGAATGCGGGTTCTGGGTAGGGGATTACGCCCATACACCTGCAATCATTGCCGATGGCCTGGTGATCGAGAACAGCCGTATTCGGAATAACCTTGCGGACGGCGTCAACTTTGCCCAAGGCACGAGCAATTCAACTGTTCGCAACAGCAGTGTTCGCAACAATGGTGATGATGGTCTGGCCGTATGGACCAGCAACGTGAACGGTGCGCCTGCAGGCGTGAATAACACCTTCTCGTTCAACACGATTGAGAATAACTGGCGCGCAGCAGGCATTGCATTTTTCGGTGGAAGCGGACATAAGGCAACCAACAACCTGATTGTTGACACGGTTGGCGGTTCGGCGATTCGGATGAACACGGTTTTCCCTGGATACCATTTCCAAAACAACACAGGTATTGTGTTCTCTGATACAACGATCATTAACAGCGGCACAAGCAAAGATCTGTACAATGGGGAACGTGGAGCCATTGATCTTGAAGCTTCCAATGATTCCATCAAGAACGTTACGTTTACCAATATTGATATTCTCAATACGCAGCGCAGTGCCGTTCAATTCGGATACGGCGGCGGTTTCCAGAACATTGTGTTTAACAACATCAATATTAATGGTACTGGTCTGGACGGAATTGAGACATCCAGGTTCACAACTCCGCACAAAGGTGCAGCAATTTACACCTATACAGGAAATGGCTCTGCCACATTCAATAATCTGACAACCAGCAACATTGCCAATCCTAATGTAAATCAGATTCAAAGTGGGTTTAATTTAATTATTCAATAAATTTTTTCAACACAAACAGGGAGCTCTAAGAGTTCCCTGTTTGTTTAGGTTAAGTGGAGGAGGAGAGGGTGAACATGGACCTGGTTCTGAAATACGGCAAGACAGTATCTGCCGAAGGAAGATTTAAGATATCCAATATTTTTTTCTATAATGACTTAGCGTAAGTAGAGGCCAAATATATGTATAGCTGTGATAGTGGGAATAGAAGTTGCCGGGGAGACCGGCGCCAGTTGGATAAGAGGTTCTCCAATCGTTTTCGCGTATGGATGCAATAAGCCTTAAGATGCCTTGATTCACCTCGGGTGTGGGTTTGGGTTGAACAGCGATAAGGGCGTCAAGCGCCCAAGCAGTTTGGGAGGGAGTGCTTTCCCCTAAGGGTACATAGCGTAGAAGTCGGTCACTATGGCAGGATTCTCCCCATCCACCGTCGGAATTCTGCATGCTTAAGAGCCATTGGGTTCCTTTTTGCACTGTATCATGGCTTGCAGGTAGCCCAACAGCCGTTAGACCGGTTATTGCAGCCCAGGTACCGTAGATATAACATACACCCCATCTTCCGTACCATGAGCCATCCTTCTCCTGGTTTCGAATGAGCCATTTCGTTCCACGGTTGATCCATTCATGCCTGGTATCAAGCCCGGCAAAGTTTCCGAGATACTCCAGAGTACGTCCTGTTAGATCAGCCTCCGATGGGTCTGTAGCCGCCGATTTGGCACCGTCGATGGCGAGCCATGTGAGCACTTCCTTGTTTGTATTTTTTTCGAATGCCGGCCAGCCGCCGTCTTTATTTTGCATGGACAGAACCCAATTCAGCCCGCGATTCCAGGATTCCTGAAAATTTGGAAGCGTGGTGGACAAGCTTCGGATTGCCCGTAAAGCTGCTGTTGTATCATCCACATCTGGATTGAGCGTATTCGACTCCGAAAATCCCCATCCTCCAGGGACTGTATTCGGATTATGAATGCTCCAGTCGGCTGTTTTATCTTGCTGACGGGAGAGCAAATAGGAGGCCGCACGTTGAATAGCCTTATGGTCATCGGTAATGGAAGCCTCCTGTAATGCGTAAGTAATCAGAGCCGTATCCCATACAGTGGATGGGGAGTTTTGAATCGTCGTTTTACCTTCAGAAGAACGGCACTGCATGGCAGTGAGTCCAGTTACGGCTTTTGTAATCAGGGGATGCTGCTTATCGTATTTTAGGGCCAAAAAGGCAAAAACAATCAGAATGGTACTGCTGGCATAACTGTATAAAGTGCCATCAGCCTCAATCCGCTCTATCATAAACTGTTCTGCCTTGGTTCTTGCAGTGTCGTGAATGTGACGAGGATTGCCTAAGAGTCTGCTTCTCCCGGTTTGAATATCGTCCTGCATTTCCTGATATTCTCGGGAAGTTGACTCATCTGTAACAATTCGCAAGTCGGTCAGATCAGACAGATCGGGAGCATCTGGTATGGTGAGGGAGAAGCGCAGGTCTGCCATAATGAGCATTGGGGTGAGGTGGACTCTAGAATAACCGGAAAATTCGAAATAGTTGATGGGGAAATAGGTAGGGAACATTAATATCTCCAGTGGGATCATCGAGATGGATAAAGGCCATTTCATTTGTCCGGTAGCGGCGAGTATTGCTTTGGTCAAAATGCTCGTCACTTTCCCGATACCTCCTTTGGACTGAATATAACGTTTGGCCCTTTGGATTGGCTCGTCCGTACTCCGGCTGTATCCGGAGTATAGCAGGGCGTAGTAGGCTTCAACCGATGCAGATAAATTTCCTTCCTCTTCATCGGGGTATAGTCTCCAGCATCCATTCGGTTGCTGTTCGTTAAGGATACGATCATGTAACTGCCGGATCAGCGCTTCATTCTGAACATCCAATATCCGAAAGAGAATGATGACATAAGCATCAATTACCGTACCGTTCTCAAAACAAAAATGCCAGGAACCGTCTTGTTGCTGCTGTTGAAGCAAGGAAGTCGTCATCCGCCTAATTTCCTCATCAACTTCGCTCAGTACATGGCCCATTCAAGGATACCTCCAAAGTACGTCATTTTTATATTATATGATGACAAACAGGGGGAAATGAGGAGGGGACGAAAATGAGCGTAAAACCAGTCGACTCATGTTTTTTACAATTTAAAATAAAAAAATGAATTTTATTGTTGAAATTTCTTCCAATAAAGTGTATAAATATCTTTGTTAACGCTTACAAGAAATTGATCTATTTCTTTCTCCGATACTCTTCAAAAAGGAGGTGTGAGTACTACGAACATGCAACAATTGAAAAATGGACGACTTGCTTTTGAAAATGAAATCGATTTCATTTTGGAGAATTCAATATTTGGGAGCTCAAAATTAAATCATTCAAAGGAGATATGTGTATGAAGATATGGAAAAAGAGCGTGTTAGTGTTACTGTCCACTTTTCTGGTAGCTACGGGTTCGTATGTGCCTAAGACTGCGCATGCAGCGGGTGAACAGGTGGAGGTATGGATTTCAACTTCAGACCCCAATTCCGAACCGGCTGTAGGGCTAAGAACGGATGCCAGGCTCACCAAGATTGCATCCAAAAACTTCAGCAGCAGCTCAGGTAATGCGGATGTTACCATAACCGTAAACGAAAACAAAACGTATCAGCAAATGGATGGATTTGGCGTATCATTAACGGATGCTTCCGCATGGCTCATGAACTACAAGCTGGATAACAGCAAGCGCGCGGAAGTGATGGAGAAGTTGTTTGGCAACACAGGAATCGGGCTCAGTTTATTGAGACAGCCGATCGGCAGCTCCGATTTTGCCTGGGCAGCCTACACCTATGCGGATACGCCCAATGATACTTCACTCAACCAATTCACAATTGACCGGGACAAGGCTTACATCCTGCCCATGGTCAAAGCGGCAATTGCTAAGAATCCCAGTATTAAAGTGATGGGTTCCCCATGGAGTGCGCCTGCCTGGATGAAATATTCCAACAATCTGAACGGTGGCAAACTGAAAGCGGAGCACTACGGCACATATGCGAATTATTTTAAAAAATACATCGAAGCCTACCAGGCTGAAGGCGTACCCATCTATGCTGTAACGTTGCAAAACGAGCCAATGTACGAGCCATCCCACTATCCTTCCATGGGTATGGATGTACAGGATCAGACTGGCTTTATCGGTGATTACCTTGGACCAACACTCCGCAATGCCGGAATCAACACCAAGATTATTGCATTCGACCATAACTTTCTGGATTGGAACTTCCCGAACCAGGTCATTACAAATCTGAAGAACGCAGGCAAGGGCAGCTACGTATCAGGCAGCGCATTCCACCACTATGATAGCGGTGACGGTTCGACAATGACCTCCATTCATAACAATCATCCAGACAAGGACGTTTGGTTCACAGAGGGTGGTTTTGGTAACTGGAATGATCCGCAGAATGGAACCTCATCAGGCTTCGATAATATGATGAATGAGTTCATTAATATTACAAGAAACTGGTCCAAATCGATTATTCTCTGGAATGCTGCCCTGGATCAAAAAGATGGTCCAGCTTTGCTTTCACCGAACAATACGAATAAAGGCATGATTACGATCCGCAACTCGGACAACCGTAATGATGCTCCCGAAAATAATGTCACATATCACAAACAATATTATTTGCTGGGTCACTTTAGTAAATTTGTAGTACCAAATGCATACCGCATTGACAGCAACACAGGATCTGAAGTTAAAAATGTAGCTTTCCGCAATCCGGACGGTTCCAAAGTGGTTGTCGCCTACAACTCTTCCAGTTCTTCGAAAAATGTGAAGATCCAATGGGGCAGCCAAAGCTTCGTTGTCACTATTCCAGGCAAGTCTGCTATGACGTATAAATGGTATGGAAATGTTTCTTAAGGGATAGCAGGAATTCAGATTCCCACATCCAGCAGCTAGGGGCCGCGAGCAGTCGCGGCTCTTTTCATTTGCTTTTATTAATGTCATCCATCCTATACATTCGTTGTGAATTTTACATATTCAAGGGTTTTACAATTTTGATATTATGATTTTTTAGTTTAACTGTCCTCTTACATTGGGTTGATATACTTGCCTGAGCTTTTATATGGGAGAGGGGTTAGACAACTTGAAAGACATCAATCAACGCTGGGTAGCGATGATCCTTGTGGCAGTAATGGTTATCCAATCATTCTGGACATTTGCAGGAGTTGGATACGCAGCATCAGAAAACCTTAACACCAGTAATTTGGCGAAAAACGTGGTCATCAGCCAATTTTATGGAGGCAAGAAAGACGACGTGCTCGACGTGTACGGCAACGACTTTGTAGAACTATATAATCCGACAGCAGAGCCAGTGTCGCTGAACGGCTGGTCCATACAATTTGCTGATAACCAAAATAATAATTGGAAAGTAGCTCAGCTGGGTACAACTACTGACCAGATTCCGGCATATGGCTATTATCTGATTGCGCTTGGCAGCAACGGCAATGTCGGAGAGCAGCTTCCGCAGCCGGATGCCACCGAACCTTCCTTTAAGCTAGACAACAAAAGTGGAAAGCTGGTCTTGTTGAATACAACACAACCCTTAACAGCTAACAATCCAACAGCTGATTCTTTATTGGAGCATGTAGTTGATTTTGTTGGATATAGTGCTGATGCTTACTGGGGAAGCCCGGCACCGGAAGCGGGCAAACAAAACACGATGCAACGATTGGTGTTCAATCCGCTGAATCCGGAGAAGAGTACTACAGAAGCTGCGTTCCCGAATCGCGGAAACAACTGGGACACACGGAATAACGGAAATGACTTTGAGAAGGTCAAAGGTGCAAAGGCTCGCAATTCAAGCACAACTTCCGCCTATGTCATTCTAGAAACTAATCAAACGATAGAGATGCAATCAGCTTCGAGCGTAGATCCTGTACATAACAAGGTTACGTTAAATGCATTTGGAGGCTTGGTTAAGCAGGGGCCCTGGACATCCGATGATTTCAGTGTGCTTGGCCTCCCGGCAGGATTCTCTGCTGAAGCCAGTGCGAGTGGAGATCAGATCGAAGTCACCATCACTGGAGACGGTAACGGGAATGTGGTTTCAGATAGCCTTCTGACATTTGAGATTCATCCTGGGGCGTGGGATCAAGTCCACAAACCAGCCTCATCCTTAACGGTGTACCAAGGAAGCAATACCGTAACAATGGCTCAATTCACGCCTTCCAATAAGATTGTAGCAGCACTGGACGCCTCATCGTCCAACATTCGTATGGAAAGTGCAAAGGGCCTGAACACCACGATCCAACTCAATCTTAGCGCCGGCGTTCCCGTGGATGGGGTTCTGGACCCGGAAGCTTACAGTTTGACAGGGCTCCCCGAAGGTGACTGGAGCATCCAGGCTGAGGGCCGAAGTAGTGACAATACCATCACTATTACCATTTCGGGTACATCCGCTTCCGCTGTCATAGACACGGCTGTGGTTCGTGTGACGTTAATGGCTGACGCTGTGCAAGATAGGGACTGGCTGGCTTCGGAAGCGATTAACGTATCTCTGCTTCGGTACAGTCAACCGGTTCTTGCGAATGAGACTCGAAAAATGAAAGTTGAAGAAAGTATCATAGCGGACAATACAGGCTTTAATGACCCTGCCACCAAAGAATATAAATATGGAAGTGATGCCATGGGAGCGAACGAATACACCTTCCTGCGCGGTACACATTCCTTATTCAAGGATGATCTTGCTGCGGGTCTTATTCCTTCTCCAGATTCAGTAATTTCAGGCTGGAATCAGAAGGACATCCTTACTTACACGCAAGGCGACGCCCATATTCAGAATGTGGGGACCTTTAACGACAGTACCAATCAAATGGTGTTCAGTCTGAACGATGTGGATTCTTCCGGAATCGGCAGCTTTTATGACGATCTGATTCGTTTTGTTACAAGTATTTATGTAGTCAAATACGAAAAAGACAGCGCCGCGATTGCCAATCTGCAGGATGCCGATTTCCGGGAAGTATCTCGCGTTTTCCTGAAGACCTATAAGGATACTTTGGTTGATATTAATAGCAAAATCAGCCCGAAAGACACCAAGCTGACCAAAAGCAATGTAACGCCATATACGAAAGAGGTTATGGACAAAGTCTCCAAAGTGTCTTACGAGGAAGCATTGCAAAAATTGCTGGGCAAGCGGACGCTTGATGGAAAATTAAACATCGCTGGCAATTCGGACAAGTTTGAGGCCGCGACGGAGGCGGAGAAAGCTTCCCTGCAAGCCGCTTGGGAAGCATACAAAGTGCAAGTCAGAAGCAATTTCCCGAATCTGACTGACGATGAATTCAATGCCTATTTTAAGATAAAGGATATTGTGCGCCGTATTCATCAGGGTATTGGAAGCATTGGGGTTGAACGCTACAATGTGCTAATCGAAGGAGCAAGTGAGGTCAACACGGACGATATTCTGCTCGACGTGAAAGAGCAGACACGGGACGCCAATCTTTCGAAAGATGCATATCTTAAAACGGCAGTCGATCCCGATTCTTATCTGGGTGTGCTCGAAGCAATGAATCGCTCGTACCTGAATAGGGAAGTCTCACCTTTTAAAGGTGATTACACGGATAAGCCGTTCAAGAACAAAGAAGAGCTGGAGCAGTATTTGGTCGATGCGGCCAAAGCCTACGCGTATGCAAGCTCGCGCCTGGACAAGGTATCCGATGAGTTGAACTACAAGTTTGAGGAACGTTTTGTAACGAATATCGTACCGATCTGGGATGATTTGCAGAATTTTATTGTTAATGCGGCTGAGGATTACTCGCATCAGGTCGCAGCGGATTTTGCACTAGTGAAGGAGGATATGCGAACCGGGAAGCTGATTGACGTTTCTACATTGGAAGAATTATCCGTTGATCAAGGTTCCTTGAGCCCAGCATTTGATCCTGCAATTACGGCGTACAGTATGAATGTTGAACAAGCCGTAGACTCCATCCGTATTACGGCGAAGGCTACCGATAGCCAGGCGACTTTGACTGCTAAAGGTGAACCTTATGTGAACGGAATAAGCCAATCGTTTGGGCTGTCTATTGGGAAAAATGTAATTCCAATTACGGTAAAAGCACGTAATGGATCAAGCAAGACCTACAGTGTAACTGTCGTCAGAGCCGGAGAATCCACCACGGTTCCATCGACACCTTCAACGCCTTCAACGCCAACTGGAGGAACAAATGATAATCAAGCAGGTACTTCTGGCAATAGTGGAACTGTTACTGTGAATGGTGGATCGTTGAGCCTGAGCGGGGTTAAAATCAATGTGCCAGCCGGAGCGATGGATAGCAGCGTCGTAATTTCCGTTAATAAAGTAAACCAAACCTCGAATCTGTTCTTGGATTCCACATTGAAACTGCTTGGGGATGTTTATGAGATTACGGCGAGCAAGAGCGGGGACTTCACCAAGCCGGTGACCGTTACCTTGCCATTCGACAAGAACAAGGTGAACTTTGAGAAATCGGTTGTGGGATTGTATTGGTTCAACGAGCAAACTCAAAAGTGGATTGCACTTGAACATCTGCAAGTGGATCAAACGAATGGAACGGTATCTGGAACCATTAATCATTTTACCAAGTTTGCTGTTCTGGTATCCGATAAGACGGTAACGCCAACTCCGGAAGGAACCAAAAACTTCACGGATCTCGAAGGACATTGGGCTTCCGGCAGTATTATGGATCTGGTTGAACTCGGTGTGATCCAAGGTTATCCGGACAACAGCTTCAGACCGGATAAAAAAATGACCAGAGCCGAATTTGTTACTCTTGTCATTAAGGCTTTAAATTTACAAGGCTCTTCTGTTAAAGAATTTGCGGATACCTCCACCCATTGGGCCCAAGACGCGATTTCCACTGCGGCAGGTCTGGGTATTGTTAATGGATATAGTGATAATACCTTTGGTCCAGATGAATTGGTGACCCGCGAGCAAATTGCGACGATGGTCGTTCGTGCAGCGCAAATTGCGGATACTGAGAGCAATATCCGCTTCTCTGATGTCGCTGAAATATCCGGTTGGGCACGTTCAGCACTTGCCGCAGCCATTGCCAATGGTCTCGTTAACGGTTATCCAGACGGAACATTGAAACCGCAAGGAAATACGACTCGTGCCGAAGCCGCTACACTTATCCTAAGAGCTATTCAATTGACAAAATAAATTCAAGATTTCAGAAAGGCTGCCCTCCAGCAAGTTTAACTTGTTGGGGAGCAGCCTTTTTGTATCTTGGAGTCTGGTTAATTCGTTTTGTTATAACGATATACCATTGTCTATAATTACGCGATTGAGCTTGGTATTCACCGAATTGGAGATCGTATCACCTACAGGACATTTGCTTTCCAGAAATTGTACAAACGGTTCAACCTTTTCGTCAGATGAACTGGTTTTAATATAGAACGTGTATCGAATATCGGAATAACCGGGGCGTACATCAGATCGGTTGAAAAAACCGTCAAGGTCCAGATCACCTTCAACCTCCACTCTGAAATCATCAAGTACGACATCGAATTTGGAGGCATAAACCCGGGCCACAATGGATTGACATGCGCCAAGGGAGGCAAGTAAAGCTTCTACAGGATTCATTCCCGTGTCAGTACCACCGAGGCTTGTTGGCTCATCGATGATCAGTTCAAATTGTCTCACTTTGGTGATTACTTTTACCCCGTCTTGTAGATGTGCGGTAGCTTTGAAAGTCTGAACATTAGCCATCCGATACCTCTCCTTTATAAAGCATGGTATGTAACTTGGTTTAGTATGGATTATAGTTCCATGTCTCACAAGCTGTCAATACAAGGGGGATAGAATTCGGTATTCTCTGTCAATTGAAAAATGGATAGCCTTGTGGCTATCCATTTCTCTGGCATCTCAACTTTTCAGCCAATGTGCTTATTCACTCATGGCATGATCGTATTTTCCCTTCAAACGTTTGATGTCTGCTCGCGGCGGTGCTCCGAACATGCGGGAGTATTCCCGACTGAATTGCGACGCACTCTCATAACCAACCCGAAATGCTACATCAGCAGCATCAGCCGATTCAGCCATAAGCAGCCGACGGGCCTCCTGGAGCCTAAGTTGCTTCTGAAACTGAAGAGGACTCATGGCGGTGATCTCTTTAAAATTCCGGTGAAACGAGGACACGCTCATGTTGGCTGTCTCCGCAAGATCTTCAACCCGAAACGCTTGCTCCCAATGCTGAACAATATGCTCAATGGCCTCCCGAATCCGGTAGCTGCTGCTGCCTTCCACCGCAATCTGGGCAAGTTCGGCTCCATAGGGTCCCTGCAGAAGCCGGTACAGAATTTCTCGCGTATAGAGTGGGGCAAGGAACGGGATTTCTCCCGGTGTATCCAACAGCCGAACCAACCGCAGTACAGCATCTTGAATGGAGGGTTCCATCTGTCCAACAAACAGGGCGCGTCTGGCGTTTTCTTTGGACGTGACCTTAATATCACAATCGTTCAACACTTCAAGAATCTGATGCTGTGTAAACTCAAGCTTGAGACTCAGGTAAGGCATAGCAGAGGAAGCTTTTATAATCTGACCAATCACCGGCAGGTTCATGGAAGCAATCAGATAATTGGAGGGTCCGTATTCGAATCTTTCCTGTGCAAGCAAGATTTCTTTCAAGCCTTGAACGATTACACAAAATGAAGGCTTATAAACCCGGTAAGCAGGTTCGCTAATGCTGGAATGCTGATAGACATACAGGGAAGGGATTGCCGTTTCCTTGGAGCTATTATGAATGGAATGACGCTTGATCAGTTCGGTGAGCTCCTGTTGCTGCTGACCTCCGTTATCGGACATACAAATCCTCCTTGAGAGTTGTTCTTGCTTCATTATAAGACTTAACGACCTTAGACAAAAGTGGGTGTGATAGGATCAGGCAATCAATTAAGACAAATGATATACCGTTTCGTTCTGTTAGTTCGGCATAATAATATTAGGCTTGCAGGCTGAATAATCCAGTTTGATCTTAATCGGGAAAAACAATTCAAGTAATTTGGTTTTATGAAATCAAACGAAGAAAGGAAGTTTGTATGATGCAAAAACGAACATTGGGAAATAGCGGCTTGGAAGTTTCGGCAATTGGGCTTGGTTGTATGGGAATGAGCTACGGGTATGGTCCAGCTTCGGACAAAACGGAGATGATCGCGGTCATACGGGAAGCTGTTGAACGCGGTGTAACTTTCTTTGATACCGCCGAAGTCTATGGTCCATATATCAATGAAGAACTCGTCGGCGAAGCACTTTCTCCTGTACGTGATCAGGTTGTCCTAGCGACGAAGTTCGGATTTGACATTCAGGGTGGCAAACAGAGCGGGATGAATAGCCGTCCTGAGCAGATCAGGAAAGTTGCCGAAGAGTCTCTTAAGCGACTAAAGATCGAAGCGATTGATTTGTTTTATCAGCACCGTGTTGATCCGGATGTGCCGATTGAAGAAGTTGCCGGGGCCGTGCAGGATCTGATTCGAGAAGGCAAAGTGAAGCATTGGGGGCTGTCGGAAGCCGGCGTAAACACGATTCGACGGGCGCATGCCGTTCAGCCGGTAGCCGCTGTCCAGAGTGAATATTCCTTATGGTGGAGACGTCCAGAAGAAGAACTGATTCCAGCGCTTGAGGAGCTCGGTATTGGTTTTGTTCCTTTTAGCCCTTTGGGTAAAGGATATCTCACGGGAAGTTTTAACGCGAAAACAACGTTTGATCAGGGTGACTTGCGTAATATTCTGCCACGCTTCACACCAGAGGCGTTGGAGGCCAATCAGGTGCTGGTCGATCTGTTGAAAGAGAAGGCGGAGAAGATTCAAGCTTCCCCTGCACAAATCGCACTTGCTTGGCTACTGGCCCAGAAACCGTGGATTGTACCGATCCCGGGAACGCGCAAGTTGAGTCGTCTCAAAGAAAATATGGGTGCGGCGGACATTGAGCTTACACCCGAAGATGTACAGAGCATTAATGATGCAGCTTCAAAAATCACCCTGATGGGTTCGAGATATACAGAGGAGCTGGAGAGAAGAACAGGTCTCTGATGCATTATAGTATGCCAGAAAGCTGGGTGGAAAGATTGAGTAAACGGTTATCGAACCAAGTGAAGCAAATCGTAATCGAGAGATTGGAGTCCCAGATCAAATGGGAAGAAAATCCGATTTTCAAAGAAATGTACCTCAGTTATTGGATAAAATTAACGTTAGATTCATCCAAATCCAATTAAAGGAGTGTTGATTATGGAATATGTAAAACTGGGTCGTACTGGACTGGACGTTTCAAGATTATGTCTTGGTTGCATGAGCTATGGAGTCCCTGAACGCGGAATCGCTCCATGGTCGTTGAACGAGGAAGAAAGTCGTCCTTTTATCCAAAAAGCGCTGGACTTGGGTATTAACTTCTTTGATACAGCCAACGTCTATTCGGATGGTACAAGCGAAGAAATCGTGGGTCGTGCATTGAGGGATTTTGCTCGTCGTGATGAGGTTGTTATTGCAACAAAGGTATACTTCCGCATGAAGCCGGGGCCGAACGGCGCAGGTTTATCAAGAAAAGCTATTATGAATGAGATTGATAATAGTTTAAAGCGACTAGGGACCGATTATGTGGATCTTTATCAGATCCATCGTTGGGACAGTAGTACTCCAATTGAAGAAACCATGGAGGCACTTCATCATGTGGTTAAGGCGGGTAAAGTCCGATACATTGGAGCTTCTTCGATGTACGCCTGGCAGTTTATGAAGGCTCAGTATACTGCCGAACGCAATGGCTGGACCCCATTTGTCTCCATGCAAAATTTACTTAATTTGTTGTATAGAGAAGAGGAAAGAGAGATGTTACCTCTTTGCGCAGAAGAAGGTATCGGCGTCATTCCCTGGAGTCCACTTGCCAAAGGAAGACTTACACGGGATTGGAATGAACAAACAGCCCGTTCATCGTTTGACGAAGCAGGAGACCGACTTGCTGCGGGAATGGTTGATGCCGATCGTAAAATAGTGGAGACTGTCGCTGATATTGCAAACAAACGGGGTGTTTCCAGAGCAACCGTTGCGCTGGCATGGGTATTGCAAAAAGAAGGTGTCACCGCACCAATTGTGGGTGCAACGAAGGAACATCATTTGGAGGACGCTGTAGCAGCGTTGTCCGTGAAGCTGGATGCGAAGGAAATTGCAAGCCTGGAGGAATACTACGTCCCACACAAAATATTCGGCATGTAAGTTCCCTCTAGCCCTAGTAACGATAAAGGGTTGCCAATCGAAAAGAAATGTGTATAATTGGAGTCACATCAGAATATTTAAATGTTTTCTAGGGTTCCGCGGCAATTGTGTCGGTCTGGTCCGAGAGAAAACTCACAGCCTGTTGGTTGTGTCACGGAGGGACAAAAGCCTGGGAGATGAACTGCTTCATGCAGTTTATTTCCCGGGCTTTTTTATTTTGGCTTCATGTAACTAATAATACACGTAGCAATATTTGAAAAGGAGTGTGACAGAGATGAACAAAACCTGGTTGTCCGTCGTTATTGCAGCTTTATTTGAAGTCGGTTGGGTCATTGGATTGAAACATGCCAGTGGTTTTCTGGAATGGGGGGCTACACTGATCGCCATTATTGTCAGCTTCACCTTGATGATTGCGGCTTCCCGCTCACTTGATGTAGGAACGGTGTATGCGGTGTTTGTTGGCCTGGGTACGGCAGGGACTGTGCTGGCAGAGATTGTTTTGTTTGGTGCAGCGGTTCAAACCGGGAAAATGGTGCTCATCGGGGTTCTTTTACTGGGTGTAATCGGTCTTAAAATGCTTAGCAAAGGAAAAACAAAGGAGGTCCATGAATCATGAACTGGGTATTTCTAGTTTTAGCAGGTGTCTTTGAAATGATTGGGGTTCTGATGATTAATAAACTGCACAAAGATCGTAACCTGATCTCTATCGTGCTCTTGGTTGCAGGATTTGGATTAAGCTTCCTGTTCCTGTCCCTGGCGATGAAGACACTTCCAATGGGGACGGCATACGCCGTATGGACCGGAATCGGCGCTTCCGGGGGAGCCATTCTTGGCATGATATTTTATGGAGAACCCCGAAATGCGTTAAGGATTCTGTTTATTGCCATGGTACTCGGATCAGCAGTAGGGTTGAAATTGGTGAGTTAATGGATTGAATGAACGAAAAAAAGAAAAGCGTTGAGTTCAGATTTCACTCATGAACTTAACGCTTTTCTGAGATTTAAAAGTTTTAGTTTAAGGTTGTACGATTTTATCAAGATAGTAATTCTGTATCCATCCCCATGCCTGATATTTATAACTGTAGACATATAGATAAGTCATCCCATCTACAAGAACGCTTTCAGTCCCACCGTAGACCATATCGCCATAAACATGTGAGCCAATATTCACACCAGTAGGTGACGGAGTTTTCCGGAAATTAGAATAATCATTTACTTTATA
>NZ_AWUK01000067.1 GCF_000499205.1 Paenibacillus sp. MAEPY2 | reverse complement strand
TTACCGTAGTAACCGTCTTGGGGAATTGTTACACCCAGCTCTTGTGCAGCTTCAATTTTCAATTGTTGCAAAGCTGCAGTAGCTTGAGGAACAACCAAATTGTTTGAAGAATTTCTATTTCCTTGGTTTTGACCTCCGTACATGTGTGTCACCTCCTTATGGCTTGGTGATGTTAGTATGGTTAGAGAATAAGGAAATATGCATGATATGGAGTAAGGTAAAAACTGGATGAGCAAGATGAGAGATAACATGAAAAAAGCCGACCCAGTATGGATCGGCTACGCGAATAAATGGTAAATAAAGGGGAAATATCCCATAGAAAAATCTTGAGAGTACAAGATTATTTCTCGGTTGGCGGAACAATCTCAATACGTGTAAAAAGCTCAACGGGCTGTTCAGGTTCCAGACGAATCAGTCCCGTTTGCTCATCTGTTAAATGCAAATTGGGTGCATCAGGGAGCCAGGTGTAGGGTTCAATGCACAGAAATTGATCGGATTCGCCCTTTGTGAAGAGGACCCAATGTTTGAAAAATGCTTCATCTGCTGAATATTTCAACATATATCCGTCCTGCCTGCGCAAGTGAGCTACCGCGGATTGTCCTTCTGCAGCTTTCAAAATAGTATCCCAGTTTCGTCCCTGCATGTTCATGCCTTCGTTCAAAGCTGACCATTCACCGAGAGGTTCAATCTCTCCTGTGGGAAGTTGCTCTTCATTCTGGCCGTAGATTCCGGAAACAGGAAGTTGAAGTGTCCATTCGGCAGGTTTGCCGTCAAGCAGAAACCATGTATGATATCCCATTCCAAAAGGAGCAGGAGTGGAGCTCAGATTAGTTACTCGCAGACGCTGACTTAACACAGCATTTTGCAGTCTGAACGTCATCTCAAGCTTCAGAGGAATCGGAAATTGAGCCATCCAATGCTCTTCATTTTCAGTTAATAATTCCGTTGTAATTGCACAACCGTCTTCATCTTCTTCGATGTCGCTGACACACCAGGACTGGCTGCGGTGGAGGCCGTGAATATGGTTGTCATTGGCCGTATTCTGATTGAATTGGTAATGGACTCCCTCATATTCGAATTGTCCTCGATGAATGCGGCCTGGCGGAACCAGCAGCGGAACGCCGAAGTGATACGGCTTCTGCAAGTAAAAAGCAAGTTCATCTTCTTTCGGACTGCGAACGACTTCGCGGCCCTGCACGAGATCGCGAATCGAAATAATATTGTTTCCAAGACGCGGCAGCAGGGTAATCTCCAATTCACGGCTATGTAGGATATACGTGTCGTAACCATTCCATTGGCCTTTGGTCACTTTTTTCATATCGATGCTCCTTTTCCCACTTGAAATCTGTCTGCAAACGGCTATGCCTATCTGCCATTGCAGGCGTGTCATTGTGTACATGCCACTTATCCGATTAGCATACCGAATCAATGCTGGTGATCAGGATAAGCAATTCCATCATAACAGATTTCGGCGGAGTGGGTAAAAAAAGCTCTTTCCATTTTGACATTCTGGTCTCGGCGCATTAAGATGGAATTCTGAAAGCTGTGTTTTATCCAACGAATAATAATTAAAACGATGACAGGGACAAGTAAGTCATGAGGACTCTCTTCAGAAAGCCGGTGGGTGATGTGAACCGGTGGGAACTCTTTACCGAATGGACCCTTGAGTGCTGATTTGAACAGGTGCAGTCTGATCTTAGACTATCCTTAGTAGAATCGGACGTATCCTCCACGTTACGGAGAAATGAAGGCATTTCTTCCACTAGAGGAATGGAGAGATGCGAATAAGGGTGGCACCACGGTCTCACGTCCCTTGCGGATGTGAGGCCTTTTTGCGTCCGCTGAGAATAGAAGAATAGCTGGATGGCCGCCAAAGGTTTAGAAATATACCCATTTGGTCATCCGTAACTAGACACAGGGAGGCGTTATGTGAAATGAAAACAGTACTTTCCGGAATTCAGCCGAGTGGCAAGCTCACATTAGGTAACTACATCGGGGCAATTAAAAACTTTGTGAAATTGCAGCATGACTACCAATGTCACTTTATGGTAGTTGATCTTCACGCTGTAACAGTAGCTCAAGAGCCGGCAGCGCTGCGTGAGCAGTCCGAGGCGGTAGCTGCATTGTTTATTGCAGCTGGAATCGATCCTGCGAAATCTAATGTGTTTCTGCAATCCCATGTACCCCAGCATGCGGAATTGGGCTGGTTGATGACCACCCTGACTTCGATGGGTGAACTCGAACGCATGACTCAATTCAAGGACAAATCCTCCGGTAAAGATTCCGTTGGCGCCGGACTATTCGTATATCCTTCATTAATGGCTGCTGATATTTTGCTGTATAATGCTGACCTTGTTCCAGTAGGCGAGGACCAGAAGCAGCATTTGGAACTGACACGCGATCTGGCAGGACGCTTTAACCACCGTTATGGGGAGTATTTCACGATTCCAGACCCTTATATTCCACAGGTGGGTGCTCGTGTAATGTCTTTGGACGATGCTTCTTCGAAAATGAGCAAAAGTAATCCCAATGCAGGCAGCTACATTGCCTTGCTTGATCCGCCAGATGTCATCCGCAAAAAAATTAGCCGTGCCACAACCGATTCCGGTACTGAAGTTGTATATGATCCGGCAAACAAACCTGAAGTGAGCAATCTGATGAGTATCTACGCTGAATGCGCAGGCCTGACATTGAAGGAAGTAGCAGAACGCTATGAAGGCAAAATGTATGGTCCGTTCAAAAAAGAACTGGCTGAAGTGGTGGTATCCGTTATTGAACCTCTACAGGAACGGTATCGTGAGATTCGTGAGTCTGGCGAATTGGCCGATATTCTGGAAACTTCAGCTCGTCGTGCAGAAGCGGTGGCTTCCCAAACACTTCATGCAGTTAAAGATCGTATGGGGTTTGTTCCTAGACGTACGTTGTAGTAGAACGAGGCAAGTGGCCTAAAGTAGATGAATTGTTCACATAATAAAGAGGAGCCCTGACAGGGCTCCTCTTTATTATCGTTTGGTACTACCTAACCTAGATGTTTACAGGGTCAAGAAGCGGTTTCCGAGGTGGCCCGACCTTCCCGACGCTCTTTCTTTGCGCGAATAACAAATCCCCAGCCGATGTTGGCAACGGATACGACAAACAGCAGCGAAGCCAACCAGCCCGAGTACGAGATCATGATCGCCGTAACCGCTAACAACATAATCGAAGAGAATGCAAACCATAATGATAAACCCTTGCTCATTGGGAAAAACCTCCATACAAATATTTAATGAGATTCCGTATAACCTGAAGCGTACGAGCCATAATAATCTTGCAAGCTTGCAATACATTACAGACACAGATTGAAGGGAGATTTTAAATATGGCTCAAGGATCTCGTTCTAACAACTTGGTGGTACCTCAAGCAAATTCAGCACTGCAACAATTGAAAATGGAAGCTGCACAAGAACTGGGTGTAACTATTCCACAAGACGGTTACTACGGTAA
>NZ_AWUK01000066.1 GCF_000499205.1 Paenibacillus sp. MAEPY2 | reverse complement strand
TTTAAAAACAAGGTTTATTTTAATTGTTAAAAATGATTTTATGTGATACAGGTCATTGAAACCAAGCAGCAATAACAATAAAAGAATATTTTTCTTGCATATTGAATCGGATTTGTATATTGTGGATATAAGAGGTCTTTAATAGTATAGTTAATTCCTCTTACATTATTGTCAATAGAAGCAACTGCAAGCGGCAAGAAGCAGCCAGAATAAACCTATTTTTTTGAAACAATAAAGGATATTGAATATCTGGAAAGGGTGTTAAATATGGAGCAGCAGACGGATGTATTAATCATTGGAGGAGGACCTGCGGGTCTTAATGCAGCACTTGTACTAGGCAGAGCCCGTAAACAGGTTGTGGTTATAGATGATGAACGCCCGCGTAATTGGGTCACGCGTGAAACACACGGTTTTCTGACGAGAGATGGCGCAAGTCCACGTGAATTTCGGAAGGTTGCGAAAGAACAGATTAGCGCATATCCGTCCGTTCATTTTGTAGGAGACACAGCGATCTCAGTGACTGGAACCGATGGTGATTTTCAAGTTGCGACGGCACAGGGAGAAGTCTATCGCACGAAGAAAGTTTTGTTTGCAGTGGGGAAAAAAGATCTTCCGCTGGATATTAACGGGTTGACAGAGGTATATGGCAAGAGTGCTTTTGTCTGTCCTTATTGCGATGGTTGGGAATTAAGAGATCAAGCTCTCGTTATTATTGTTAATGGTGCCAAGGCATTTCACATGGCCAAAACCATTTCCGGCTGGACAAGCCGGTTTACCATTTGCACGAATGGACCAGATGAATTAACAGATGAGCAGCGGGAGGAATTGAAGCAGCATGGTGTTCCGCTATGGGAATCTCCGATTCGATCCATTGAATCCAGCGATGGGATGGTGCAGCAGGTTGTACTGGAGGATGGCACCGAAATCTCTTGCACGGGAATTTTCTTTGGACCAAAACTGACTGCTGGATCTGAACTGCCGCGGACGTTAGGATGTGAGGTTAACGAAGCCGGCACGGTCGTTGTGGATGATTACGGCAAAACGACTGTACTAGGTGTATTCAGCGCCGGAGATGCAGCGTCAGAGATGTACCAGGCCATTACTGCGGCGTCCTTGGGTGCATTAACCGCTGTAACGATCAACAGTGAGCTGAATATGGAAGCTTGGGATGAGCGTGGTAAACATTTAAACCCATAGGATAACGATGTACAGTTTCATCTTTGAGTATAGTTAGTAAAGCATATAAAACGGAACGAATAGGGGATTGCACATGTAATCCCTTTTTGAGTTTTTCGTCTCCTTCAAGGGTAGGAATGATGCTACATAGTTATCAGTAGTGAAGAAAACAACCTTTCAGAATCTCTAAACTATTGACAAAGAGATTGTTTTGGCGCACTATAAACATATAAATAAACATACTTTATAAAGTATATGAATAAAATATTTTATACAGTAAATTCAGAATTGGTTTTCATTTTATATGCAGGGAAGGGATTTATTATGGCAACTTGGTTTCTTATCATCATCTACCTGGCGTTTATCAGTTTGGGGATTCCTGACTCCTTGCTAGGTTCAGCCTGGCCAGTGATGTGGCCTGAACTTGGGGCTTCGTTTGGGTCGGCAGGAATTCTATCCATGGTTGTTGCAGGGGGAACGATCGTTTCAAGCTTGGCAAGCGGAACGGTTATTCAAAAATGGGGAACAGGCAAGGTTACGCTAATTAGCTGTTGTCTGACTGCCGGAGCACTCCTTGGATTTTCCTTTGCCCCTTCATTGGTATGGCTCGTCATTCTTGCCATTCCTCTGGGTCTTGGGGCCGGAGCCGTTGATGCTGCGTTGAATCATTATGTCGCAGAGCACTACAAAGCACACCATATGAACTGGCTGCACTGTTTCTGGGGTGTGGGCGCGACGACGGGACCTATCATTATGTCGTATTACATTGCTAATCAACATTCCTGGAGAAACGGATATACAGCTGTAGCTATCGTCCAGTTTTGTCTCGTCATTATTTTGTTTGCGACGTTGCCTTTGTGGAAGCGTGTTGCTGCTAGTCGTGAGCGTGCGAGGACGATAAACGAATCAGATCATGTGCAAGCGGAAAACACATTTCTACAAAGTGAGAACAAACCCGAACGGAATGTATTGAAGATTAAGGGAGTCAAAAACTCACTGATCGCATTTCTGTTTTATTGTGGCGTGGAAACAACGGTGGGTTTATGGGGAGCTAGCTATCTGGTAGGCGCAAGAAACATCACGGCAGAAACGGCTGCGGGATGGATCTCCTTATACTACGGTGGCATTACGATTGGTAGGCTGATTACAGGCTTTATCACGTTGAAAATTAAAAATCGGGTGTTAATTCTGGCGGGTCAAGTGACCGCCATTGTGGGTGGAATCATTTTATTGCTTCCATTATCGATTTCGTTTGCACTGGCTGGATTTATGCTGATTGGTTTGGGACTTGCACCTATCTATCCCGGACTTCTACATGAAACTCCAGCCCGATTCGGCAAAGCGAATTCTGCCCGATTAATGGGATACCAGATGGCACTGGCATACACAGGGACCACACTTCTTCCTCCACTTTTTGGCGTCCTTGCTGCAAAAACCAATATCGGCTTTTTCCCGCTGGTTGTTCTTATTTTCCTTATCTTGATGCTGGCGAGCTCAGAGCAAGTGAATCGTATTTTGAAAAAGAGGATTCTGAATGGCTAGATAAAAAAAGGGAGGGCTTAACATGCTATCATTAATATTGTTATGCTTGATCGTATATGTGGGGGCGTATGCATGTCTGGCTGCGTCCAAGCAGCCTATGGATGTAAAACCTGTGCGGTCGTTCGATGATTTCTTCGAGTAAGGGATACAATATATATAATGAATGATATAAAAAAAGCGGGAGCAGTTCTCGCTTTTTTTGTTTATTTTGCCGATAAACTTCACTCGTTTTCTACAACTACTTATGGCAAACTCCTCTGGATGTATATGACTTCATTTTGTCTTCAATTTAGATATTTTACAGTTCATAGAACTGCTCGTGTTTTTCCTTTAAGTAACGAATCAAGGCAGATCTAAATCTATAGCGCTTTCATCAGAATGGGCTCAAATATTAGGTTGACAGCATTTTTCGAAACGGTTTTAATTATATAGACCGATTGTTATAATTCATTGAAGGATGTGGCTTTATTGAGTGAAAAGTCTAGTGCTAGAGAACTCATCGTCAGCACTGCAGCCAGACTGTTTTTTTCACAAGGATATCATGCGACCGGTCTAAATCAGATTATTAAGGAGAGCAGTACGCCAAAAGGCTCGTTATATCATTATTTCCCACATGGCAAGGAAGAGCTCGCTCATGAGTGCATTCAAAAAGCCAATGAAAACATTCTGCAGAAGTTTGAAGAAACATTTGCAGCCCATGACAATACGGGGGATGCCATTCAGCAATTTATCCATGACTTAGCGGTTGAAACCGAGGCGGCAGGTTTTACGGGCTTTCTTCCATTTAGTTTCTGGGCAGCCGTGGAGACCTCCTGTATCAGTCAGCAATTGCGAATTGCCTGTCAGGATGTGTTTGCAGGTTGGCAGCAAATGATTACGAAACATCTGATTTTGGATGGCATAGGTGAAGAGAAAGCACAAGAGATGGGACTTCTCGTCATTTCCTTAATGGAGGGAGCATTGATTATCAGCCTGACCAACCAGGACAAACAGCCTTTGCTGACGGCTGCTGATTATTTGTCTGTTGTGGCAAAGAATGCAAGAGAGAAGCAATAAGCTTCGTAAAGAGAAATAGAAATCGTCAGAATGTTTGAGGAGGATGGGATTGTGGAGGCTTCCATGAAAGCTGGTTCTGTACAGGATCAACAAGAAACAAAACAATATAAAGTATTTCCGATTTTATTTGCCATGCTGCTCAGCGGCTTTATTGGACTGTTTGGTGAAACAGCTCTGAATGTAGCATTGACACCGCTTATGGGCTTGCTCGAAGTTGGACCTACTACGATCCAATGGTTAACGACAGGTTATCTGCTCGTTTTGGGTATTTTGGTGCCAGTTTCCGGTATGCTGTTGCAATGGTTTTCGACGAGACAGTTGTTCACAACTTCTCTGATTTTTTCGATTGCAGGAACACTTGTTGCTGCGATTGCACCGAGCTTTGAAATTTTGTTGGTGGCACGGGTATTACAAGCTGTAGGTACAGCACTGTTACTGCCACTGATGTTCAACACCATATTGGTTATCTTCCCGATTGAAAAGCGTGGCGCTGCCATGGGCTTGATCGGTTTGGTTATCATGTTTGCGCCAGCAAGTGGTCCGAGTATCTCGGGTCTGATTCTGGCAAATCTGAGCTGGCACTGGATTTTCTGGATCTCCTTGCCGTTCTTCATTATCTCATTGGTATGTGGCTTGCTGTTCTTACCGAATATTTCGAAATTGACCAAGCCCAAAATTGATGTTCTTTCTATTGTACTTTCGACACTGGGCTTTGGTGGAATCGTGTACGGATTCAGTAGTGCCGGAGGACATGGAGAGAGTGGCGGTGGCTGGACCAGTCCTATCGTTGTAGCCACACTGGTTATTGGCGTGTTATCTTTGCTGCTGTTCAGCATCCGTCAATTGAGAATGAAACAGCCGATGATAGATCTGCGAACGTTCAAGTATCCAATGTTTACGATTGGCTTGATTCTGATCTTCCTTTGTATGATGATGCTGTTGTCATCCATGCTGATTCTGCCGATGTATCTGCAACAAGGTATGGCGGTTACGCCATTGACTGCTGGTCTGGTTCTGCTGCCGGGCAGCTTGCTGAATGGATTTTTGTCCCCGGTTATGGGGCGTCTGTTCGACAAGTTCGGTCCGAAGTGGCTTGTGATTATTGGTCTGGCGATCACTGCGATTGTACTCTTCATGTACACGGGAATTACTCCGACTACAACATTGAGCAAGATTATTACGATGCACGTGTTCATGATGATCGGAATTTCAATGATCATGATGCCTGCACAAACCAACGGTTTGAATCAATTGCCACCTGATTTCTACCCTCACGGAACCGCGATTATGAATACATTACAGCAGGTATCGGGAGCTATTGGTACAGCTGTTGCGGTGAGTATACTGAGCGCAGGAACGACCCGCTTCTTGAGCGGTGTGACGAATCCTGAGAGCCCAGAAAATCAGTTGGCAGGGTTCACATCCGGTGTACAAAATGCATTTGTATTCGCACTGATTCTCGCTGTAATTGGACTGATCATCTCACTGTTCCTGAAGCGAGTTAAGGTGGGTGCTCAGCAGGAACAACAAGGCCCTATGCATTAATTGAACGGCATATAAAAGAAACGAGCGATGCTCTCCCTTCAAAAGGGGGGCATCGTTTTTTTGTACCTTGACATGAAACGGGTTCCATCCATTAGAGTGAAAATAGACTGCTAAGGTAAATCAAATAAATTTTGATTATGGAAGCAAATAGTTCATGTTCTGGCGAAATTGGTTATGTTCATATTGAACAATTGCTGGATCGCTATGAGAAAAACGGTCATCTGACTATGCAAGCTTCGCTAATGGGAAAGCAGTCGGTTCTCTATCGTTTACAAGAATACTGCCTGAAAGTGTATACTGCTCGTGGGAAATTGGATGGGGAATATGAATGTGAGGCACTCTTGTCGTTACAAAACAACCATCATGTTCCTGAATTGTATGCTTATGCTTCGGGAAATTTTGCGCTGACGGAATGGATTGAAGGATTCAATCTGAGAGAGTATCGGGCTGCGTACGGACACATACCACACAACCTGATGTATGATATGTTTTCGACAGAACTTCAGCAGATTCAGGCGGGGTATCACGATTGGGATGCCATACGATATGAGAATTTGTTATGGACTGCAACAGGGGAGGTCAAACGAACTGATTTTTGGCTATGTGAACCTGTCCGTTGTATGCGGTTGCGAGAGCGATTACAACAAGATATGATTCGAAAAATAGAGCGGATATATAGCGGTGATGGAACTGACCTGGAAGAGCTCATGCATTATTTTGATCGTCCCGGTCTTACGAGCACGGAGGTTCAGGAGGCATTGGCGCATTTTAGATCACAAACACCGAGGATGGCAATAGCACAGTGAGTACTCTAACACAATAAAACCCTGACGATTACCACAATCGTTAGGGTTTTATTTGACATGAATTGGTTTGGTAGTTCAGCGTTTCTTCAGGGAATCTACTTCTTAACCAATTCCAATATTTCATTGGCGACAAGGTCCGGGTGATATTGATGAATATAATGCTCGGTATCCTTAACGGTTACATGCTTGGAGTGTTCCGACCAGGACGTAAATTCAGCTTGGGTTTTATCCCATATAGGCTCACTGGCTCCAAAGTAATCTGCTGTCAGTATGGTAAGTGGAAACGGAAAGGGCTTTTTGTTGTCGACAACAACCTTGGCATTGGCTGTCATTTCACGTAACTCATCCACGGTGTTGGCATTCCCATAGTTAAGCAGCAGGGCCGTTGTATCAATCTTCTTCAGTTCATCAGGCACAAACTTCAGACCGTTTCGATTGGCATTGGAGGCTTCCACGACAGCGTCAGATTGTAAGGACAAGCGAAGCAGCCCCGTATGAATCCGGAATTGGTTCATGAAGCCACCAATCACACTTGCCATATCGTCAGTTTCATTGGCGTAATATTCCGGACTTCCCCCATCCAACATGACAATACCTTGTACTTCATCCGGATACTTTTGAGCAAATCGGAGTGTTTCCAGCGATCCAAGGGAGTGACCTACCAGGACGTATGGTGGCTTTTGCCCAGATACCTCTAATAACTCGTGCAATTCATCTGCCACAGTATCGACATCGCGTTTCTTATCGGTCCTATCGCTGTAACCATAGCCAAAGCGATCGTAAACCACGAATTTCGTATAAGGTGCAAGCTTTTCATAAAGCGGATAATAGTCTACATAAGGATCAGCAGTGCCCCATCCGGATGCAAGGACGACCGTTGTATCTCCCTGACCACCCGTATATAAATGCATATTGTCACCATGCACGCTGTACAGCTTGCCAGGAGGAATGAATGTTTTTGCATCCTGCCGTGCACTCACTTGTTGGTAGATCACGCCTGTCCCCAAAAGGAGGAGAATCGCAACAACTCCGAATATAAATGTTTTAAATAATCTTCTGCGCCATTTTTTCATCATCTCTCACATACTCTCTGCTGTATTTTCTCTATTATATATGCCCAGTCTTATTGGAGAGAAAACAGAGTCTTAATTCCACCTTAATTATGTTTAATCAGGAGATGAATCAACATGGGTTAGTGATATAGTCCTGTGAGATGTTCGTCGCTGGGCTGTAAAATCTTCGACAGCTCATTAGGGTTGATTGAAGTTCAAATTCAGATAACCGAAGGCGAAATTGATTATAAACGAACAATGATTTAATATAAAGCAATATTACTCCTGTTATACTCAAGATTGAATGATGAATTGAATGATTGATTTTAGAGAACAGAAGGTATGAATAATGACAAAATACGAAAATCAGATTCCAACAGCCGCAGGTATGAGCTTCAGCTCCCTTGTAAGCATGTTAAGGGATTCCATGCGGAGAAGTATAGAGCGGAGACCCGCGAGCAGCATTCCCGTGGAGAAATATGAACCAGCGGAATCATTAAACATATCCGATAACCCACAGGTGACATGGTTCGGTCACTCGGCTTTTCTGCTTGAGATTGAAGGACACCGATTGCTCTTTGATCCAATGCTCGGCAACCGTCCATCTCCTGTATCCTGGGCAGGTACGAAACGATACAACACTAACCTGCCGATTCAACCTGAGGATTTTCCAGCCTTGGATGCGATCATTATATCGCATGACCATTATGATCATCTGGACTACTCTTCCATCCGCAGATTAAAGAATAAAACAGAGCGGTTTATTGTCCCCCTTGGCGTACGTCGACGGCTAATTCAACTGGGTGTGCCTTCGGAACAGATTACTGAACATAACTGGTGGGATGAGCTGTCCTTCAAGGGTTTGACATTTGCCTGTACGCCTGCACGGCATTTCTCGGGTAGAGGATTGCTGGATCGCAATTCTACATTATGGTGTTCGTGGGTCATTGCCGGACAGGAAACGAAGGTTTTCTTTAGCGGTGATAGTGGATACGGTCCTCATTTCAAGGAAATCGGTAGTAAGTACGGACCCTTTGACCTGACTCTGATGGAATGCGGCCAATATGACGAGCGTTGGTCCAACATTCATATGATGCCGGAAGAAACGGTGCAGGCTCACTTGGATGTCAAGGGAGGACTGCTCATTCCTATTCATTGGGCCGCTTTTACGTTGGCCTATCATGCATGGAACGAGCCGGTTGAACGGATTACCAAGGCTGCACATGCATTGAATGTCAACATTGCAACACCCAAAATTGGTGAGAAGGTTGTGCTGCATTCGGAGACTTACCCGAGCCAGCCATGGTGGAGATCGAACTGAGGTTGATAGAAAAAGCGTTCCCTCATTGGATGAGAGGACGCTTTTTCTTTTTGTATTTATAATAGAATCGATAGGGCGCTGCAGATGAGCAAAACGCCCATCACCATATTAAAAGGACGTTCATATTTCAATAAAAAACTTTGGAATAACACACCACATAACCCCCACGTCATATTCGCACTAACACCTATGATGGTGAGAAGCAACGAAAAAACGATAATATGGACATGTGACTGCCCAAGAGGCATGACAAATACGGAGATAGCCGTAAGACCATACAGAATGACTTTGGGATTGATGAATTGCAGGGTAAAGCCAAAGAGAAATGAAAAACGATTTACCTTGGGATCTTTGGCATTCGCAGGTTTACTTCGCATAATTTTAATTGCCAAATAGATCATGTATACACATCCCAACACGTTCAGGGCTGGTTTGATCCTGGGGATGTATTGATGCAAAATAAGGTTGAAATAACTGGACAGAACCATAATAAGTAGGCAGCCGGCTGCAACGCCACCAATAAACGGAAGGATTTTTCTGAATCCTTCGTTTCTTGCATGAGTCATGGCAATGATGTTGTTGGGGCCCGGTGTGAATGAAGCCACGATTGCGTACGTCAGTAACGGTATAATATTCATAAGTCCTCCACAATTGATTCTCGGTGTATGTTATATTTAGTTAAAATGTACGTTATAACGTACGATCTTTATAATTGTACATTATGTGCGTTATAAAGCACAATATAATCTTTTAAAAACAGAGGTGACTTTATATTGAAAAACATTAATGTTGTTCTTGCGCAAAATTTGAAACAGCTCAGGGAGCAAAGAAAGCTTAGTCTGGACAAGGTTGCCGAGATGTCTGGAATTAGCAAGACCATGCTTGGTCAAATTGAACGGGGGGAATCGAACCCTACAATTGCTACCGTATGGAAGATTGCGAACGGTCTGAAAATATCTTTTACCGCCTTGATTCACGAGCCGAAGTCGGACACTACAGTCGTAACGGGCAGTGATATTCAAGCATTGATGGAGAATGAGGGGAAGATTCGGATTTATCCGCATTTTACTTTTGAAGAGGGGCGCCGTTTTGAAATGTACGTTATGGAGATGGATGAGGAGTCTTCTTTGAATGCTGAACCGCATATCGATGGGGCAGAGGAATTTATTACAGTTTTTGAGGGGGAAGTTACAATTCGGGTTGGGGAGGAGGATTATACGGTAAAACAAGGGGAGTCGATCCGTTTTCGCGCGGACAAGCCTCATGCCTATAAGAATTCGGGTGCCTCTGCGAACAAGTTAAGCATGGTCATCCATTATTCAAAATGAAATGAACAGAACGCCAATAAGCAGCCTGTAAACTCGGGTGCTGTAATGGCGTTCTGTTATAGATCTAACCTTAGCAGCAAGGTTGCTGATTAAGGCTTTTCTTTTGCCAGACGCTGAATTTCCGCGGAGGTTAACGCTTTATCATATACTTTTACGTTATCCATCGAGCCTTTATAGAAGGGATCTGCTGTATAACGGCTTTTGCCCAAATAAGCTTCCGTCACTTGAAGATCCTTCGGGTTAAACGTAATTTCGGTGCTGCTTGCCACAGCTTTTCCGTTCACATACAGAGTACCTGTATCTCCCTGAAGGGTGACAGCGACATGTACCCATTGATTGGAGGGCAGCGGTTCAGCACCAATGAGGCTCTGATCCCGTCCCTGGTCATGGATGGTGAATTGCAGAGCTCCTGTATGCTGTGCGGGGGTAAGGAACATATGTCTGGTCAGACCATTTCCAAAATCGAAAATTCGCTGCCAGGCTCCACCGCCACTCCAGTTGACCCATGCACTAAAGGTGAAATCCGTCGTATCTGTGATGATTCCGGGCAGCTTGATATAGCTGTCTGTTCCATTGAAGGCGGCAGCCTGATTTTTGCTGTTAACCACAGAATTCGTCACATTAAAGGCTTGGCCGTGAAATTCATTTTTGCTGGAATCCTGTGCGATTTTTGCAAGTTTCTTTTGATCAAACGTATATTCTCCAAGCAGTGGACTTACCGCTTGTTGTGGAATGGTAACATTAAACGTTTTGGAGCTCACCGCGCTTCCTTTGCGGATCGTTGCCGTTAATGCCACCTTGGCATCTGCCTTGCCAACCCGAGGGCGATTCACTACCCCTGTAGAAGAGAGGGCAGAGGCGTTGGAGGATTTCCAAATAATCTCTGAATCGCGTGTTCCCTTGGTGGGGAGGGACAGGTTAAAGAATACGTTCCCTGTATCGCCGATGTTCAGGTCCCTTTTGACCGCACTAACAATATCCTGATCCTTCATTGCAGTCATCTGACTCCCCCAGATGGCCACACCAGAGGAGGAGAGCGCGCTAAAGGTCAGAACCGTCTTCTGGGAATCCGGCTCCCATTCATGCGTGAAAACGCCATTATATACGACGTTATTTGATGTGATTTGCATCTGATTGTCTGCTCCAAGAGTCCATGTTCCCGTCACGGCACCATTAATCTGCCCATCTGCTGTGAATTGAACGGATTGCGATGATTTGATCTCGGCCGTGATTTCCTTCCCGTGATTTACCCATCGGTACTGTCCAGCAATATCCTGGGTTGTCCGTTGGTCAGTATCCTCTTCTGAAGCTGCATAGCGATAGGGAGAAACGACTGGCCATCCTTCCGAGTTCATATGCATCTCATGTACGCGGACTTCATGCTCTTCTCCGCGACCTGGAAAGCGGGAATGGAAAATCAGAAATTGTTTTCCGGTTTCTGCGTCATAATAGGCGGAGTTATGTCCTGGTGATACATAGCCGATACCCTGACCAGTGCCGGGATCACCGATCTGTCTTTGAAAGAGGAAGTTCCCCAGTAATTTCACACCAAAAGGCTCGATCGAGCGGTCATCAAACAAAGGTTTGTCCTTGTCCGCCTTGACGTTGATCATATCGTTTTCTTCGGCATCGAGGAAAGGACCATCCGGCGTTTTGGAGCGGGCTACACGAATGTTATATCCTCCGTCAGCACCCAATCCGCCATAAGAAAGATACAGATAATAATAGTCGGTTTCAGGACTATAGAGCATATACGGTGCTTCAATCCGGCTGTGATTGCCTCCGGTCCGTTTTTTGCCATAACCCTGATTAGGGAGTGGTTTCCCCGTCGTTTTGTCCATCTCCAGAATGAAAACCCCTCCGGAATAGGAACCGTAAACCATCCATAATTTCCCGTTTTTATCGAAAAACACATCAGGATCGACCACATTCGGATGGATCGTTGCATCGTATATGGTGCCATCTTCACTGATCTGATCCCACATGCCTGATTTCAGCAGAATGCCCTGATCCTTATAAGGCCCTTCAATGTTGTCTGCGACAGCGACGCCTAATGCAGAGCGGGGAGAGTCTCCTTTGCACGCATTGTAATACATATAAAATTTGCCGTCCTCCAGCTGAATGACGTCTGCCGCCCATAACGTATCGGTCTGCGCCCATTCTAGGGCTTCTGCGAATTCCTTGGTTACATTGGGCACAACAGGATTATCATCCGTAACCCCGGAGGCGACCGAATCCCAATTCATCAAATCCTTGGATTTGGCTACCTGGAGATGTGAACCGAAAATATAAAAGGTATCATCGACCTTAATAACGGAAGGGTCATGAACGGAAACATTTCTGAATGATGGAGCCGTATTCTCAATGGATGTGGAAACTTGCGGGTTGGAACTATCTGCCCCTGGACTGTCCGCCAACACGGACACGGGTGCCAAAGCGGTTGCCGTAAGTAATGCAGTGCTCAGTAAAGAAATGTTAAGTACGCTTACCCAATAACGTTTCATACGTTTCCCCTTTCCCAATACCTGAAATGAAAAATCAACCTATTCACTGCCGCAAACGTTATATGGCCGGACAGTCCTCCTTTTCGATAATATTAAATATCAAGCGCTTTCATTTGTTATATTATCAATCAGTTTATATATTTGTAAACCATAAATATTATCGTTAGGGTGTCTTTATGAGTCTTTATGATTGAGAGGGAGATAAGCAAAAAGATTGATTGATTCGTATGAATTCCTGTACCTACGTTGGACTTTCTGTAATTTTGGGATTGAAATCATGACTCGGAATAAGATACTATACGATTAGATCAGTTGTTTATATATTTATTAATTTATT
>NZ_AWUK01000065.1 GCF_000499205.1 Paenibacillus sp. MAEPY2 | reverse complement strand
GGGTACAGCTTGACGCTTACGGCGATAAAGACTATTGGTTTTTAGGGTCAGAGGAAGAATGGAGTCTATCAACGGAGCCGACGCAGCCTAATCTTTCTCCGCAAGGATGGTACGTACATCTGCCATAGTGTGCTCCGTGAATCGGTCAAGCAATACGTAATAGGTAATCTTAAATTTGAATAGGAGAATTTTGATGAAAAGAATGCTTTGGGTTTTTCTTGTGATGACCTGCGCAGCTACGTTTATGTCTTCACTGTTCCCGTTATACGCGAAGAATTTTCATATGAGCAGTTTAGAAATCACTGTATTGTTTGCTTTATATGCCGTGTTCGTGTTACCGACCTTACTTATCGTGGGAGCAAGAGGGAGTTATTGGGGATTGAAGCGGGTGCTTCGCGCCAGTATATGGATTTCCATCGCATCAACGCTACTCTTTATCGGGAGCTACAACGTCTGGATGCTCTCAAGGATATCACTTTGATATCGTACCCCCTCGTAGTTGATGAACGGACGTTTTCCTTTTTCTATGTTTCCACTCACTCTTCTTTTAGTTTGAATCATAAAAAAAATAGCATCTTTTCTTTTGTCTGGTTCAAGAACTCTTGGTTCCATCCCTCTTTCAATTCGTTGTTTCATTAATTGAAGAGGAGAAAAGTTTCTAATTCCACTATGTGGAATACCATTATAATCAGATACTAGAATATGTGTAAGCTCCTCTAGATCCGATAAAGAAATATCAAACTTTTTTGCTTGTTGTTCTGGATTTTTACGAAGAGGATCAGAAGGATTGCTTCCAGTAGTACTCACTAATTTATGGTATCCAAGCACTTCAAGGGAACGAAATAACCGTTCAATAATGCCTCTTACTTCTGGAGCGTCAACCGGACCAGGATTTATAGTACAACGAACTACTTCATAAAGACGATCGGTTACGATATTTGATAAATTTGCTTTACCATTGTCATAGCTGAATTCATCCCACAGAGCCCATGCCGTTTCTGGAATTTCAGCCGAAGGTATACCACCTTTAGGATCATAATCAATACCAGGTATCGAAAATTTTCGTTTTTCATAAGGGGTTACTGTGTTGCGAATACAATGCAAAACATCGTCTTTGTTATATTCTTTATTTACACAGAGGTGATGACCTAATATTGCTCGAGTTGCTACATCAACTATTACAAGAAGCCATACCCGCTCCACAACTTCTGTAAATAAGTCTCCTTCAGGGGTTTTAAATGTGATAGTAAACATCGCATCAATCTTATGCCCATCAAACTGAACGCGTTGAAAAGGCTTTTGTAATATCAATTCATGTTTTAGCATTGTTCCCATCCGTGATTGCCTGGCTGCTTCTTTTCCGTAACGCTTTGCACCTTCTGAAAAATGATTATTCTCAATTTTTTTAAAGAAACGATATAATGATCGATATCCTTTATCATTTGTATTAAACGGATAGTCATGTATTCCTATACCATTCTTTTTGCACAAACTTAGGAATAATCTATGGATCCCATCAGTTGAGATTGTGGGCATCGTAGAATTTTTTCCTTTTCGTCTTAAATATGCTGAAGTGATCTTCTCTCTAATTTCTGGATATTGTTCAAGGAGTTGATTGAAGGCTCCACTGAATCTTGGCCTTTGCTGTTGTGGTAAAAAGGTTGTGGTTGCACTTCTATCATACTTTTTGGTTCTCTTATGAGGGATTAATGCTCTAAATCCCCAGATTGCTTCAGTTATTGGATCGAATTCTAAACATTTTTTTATAAATATGATTAATTCCTTTTTACTTACGCCTGTTTGTTCAGTTATTATTTCTAATGTTACTTCTTCATGAAGCATATATAGCTTCACTGCAGCTTCTCGTTTTTTGAATATCTCTCTATCTTCAGGTTGAAGTTGCATGATATTAACAATTGGCCAATTTGAGAGGTCTTTATGTTTCGGATCAATATTTATATTATCTAAGATACGTCTTCTAGACATTCAACTTTACCTCCGTCAATCCACAAAGTAAGTCTTGATCTTGATTAAAAGTAAGTATCCCATGAAGGATTAGTGCGAATATAGAATTCCGAATTATGACAGGATGATTTTTAGATTGAATGGATTTTTCTAAATCACGGACTGTCATAGGACCATTTAAAGCTGATCTATAAATCAGCTCATACACTTCTGGTTTTATATCAGAAAGTGGAGTAAAAAAAGGAATCAACGTTTTTTTATTTGCAATAATAGTGGGATTGTATCGTATATTTTCTTCGGTCAGGACACAATGTGTCTTATTATTCTCTGCGCACCATATTTTTTGTGCATACATTTCCTCAATCGCTTGTTCGCTTGAACGTTTGTTATCCGGATCAATTTCATAGGAGTAACGTATAAACACAAACTTTTCTTCACTTTCTGATTTAATCCACATATCAAAAACTGTTTCGACAACTTTACCTGCAATAGGTATATTTATTTTCAACGGTCTTTCACAGTAACTCATTACTGAAATATCCGATTCTGTCAGAACCCAATGATCATATTGAAGTGAATTGTATAGTCTAACCTCTCTATTTAACCTTCTACTAAATACAAAAAATCTATTCCTACCCATTTCATTTTTTACCTTCTTGATTGGTGAATACAAGTGCAAAATCCTCCCAAAAAATGTATTTTTGCCACAATATTTTATATTCAACCTCATATACTGTATTCCTTTGTCTAAAAAACACTTGTTTTGTCGAACTATAAATGAATTTAGCATTGTTTTCGCATAAAAAAATAATGAGATAATCATTTGATTTCTCAACTTCTTTCATCAATACATACAAATCTCACTGCTGTTACTTCATCAGTGAAATTACACAGAACTTGAGCTATACGTAATTTGTTCTATTTATCAAACGTCTAAACTCTTTATTTGCAAGAAACCGTTCTTCTAATTTATTGTTGCACACAATAAACTAGAAAAACGGTTTTTGATTGTAAATGAATTTGATTGTTTATTTATTCCGGAACCAAACAACGACAGGAATGAGTAGCAGTGACAAAAAGGCGCCAATCAGAGAAAGGATGGTAAAACTCGAGTGTGCCACGACCATACCTGATAGTGCTCCACCAGATGCTCCTGATAATGCAATCAAAACATCGACGGTTCCTTGAGTCTTCGCACGGACATTGGACGGAGCTGCATCGACAATTGCGGCAGTCCCGCTAATCAATCCAAAGTTCCAGCCTAAGCCCAGAAGAGCTAAAGCAAGAGTGAGTAATGCCATGGAATCACCAGGTGCAAAAGCAGCCAACAGACCTGACAACAGTAAAGTAAAACCTGAGGCATAAGCCATTCTAATATAGCCAAACCGGTCAACTAGGACTCCTGTGATTACAGATGGTAAATACATCGAAGCCACATGGATCCCGATAACGAGTCCTACTTTACTTAAATCATGTCCATGGTGCTGCATATGAACAGGAGTCATTGTCATAATGGCGATCATCACAATTTGTGTTAACACCATAACGGATGCTCCGATGATAATGCCTTTTTTATTGATTTTAACTTCTGTTACATGATTCTTTTCTCCAGTTTTTCCTTGGAGTTCTACCTCAGCAATAGCTTTAGCTACAATAAAAGGATCCGGTCTCAAGAAAATGAGGAGAATAAGGCCAGCCAAAGTGTAGGCCACAGCAGCAAGCATGAAAGGTCCCGTTAACGCAGGAGCACCAAGCGAAGTTGCAAATTTACCAGTCACATTCACAAGATTGGGGCCAGCAACCGCACCAAATGTGGTGAATACCATGGCCATACTAATGGTTTTCGCGCGCTGCGCTGGCAAAGCAAGATCTGTGCCTGCATAACGTGCTTGCAGATTAGTAGCGGTACCTGCCCCATAGACTAACATCGAAATAAAGAGCAAAGGAATGCTATTGAACAATGCCGCAAGGACAACACCAATAGCTCCGATACCTCCTGCCAAGAATCCTGTGGCAAGTCCAGTCCGCCTCCCCAATCGTTGAGAAAGTCTTCCTACCATAAGCGCTGCACCAGCAGAACCTAATGTGAAAAGGCCCGTAGGAACACCGGCAAAACTATCCGTGCCTAACATGTCTTGCGCAATTAACGCACCTACGGTGATCCCTGCTGCTAAGCCAGCTCCACCACAGATTTGAGAAGCAATAACCACTTTCATCGTTCTAGAATGTAACTGGCGTTGCTTCTCAGAAGACTCTACATACTCCATAATTGATGGTGGAACCTGTAAAGAGGTTTGATTTTTTTCAAAGGCTGTTTCTACCATTAATATTCTCCTTCACTTCAATGAGCTACTTCTTGTATTACTCAAAATGCTGCAAAAAGATTCATAGAATCAACGGAGCCGTCTCAGAGAAATCAGACAGCTCCGTTGATTCTACCCTAGACTTCTAGGGATACGTTGCCTTCCAATGTAATCTGAACATCTGCTTTCATTAGAAGCTGACCAATGTGACAGTTTTCTTCTGCTTTATGAAGTAGTGATTCCGCCATGGTTTTGTCTTGACTCGTGGATTCAGATTTCTTCAAGATAATATGCGGACGATGAATGATGCTTATTTGCCCATCTGAAGTCGCAGTTCCTTCTGTTTCCATAGACAATTCTTCTACCGAAATTCGACTTTGATCCAACATGAATACCAATGTCATAAGATAGCAAGATGCTGCTGAAGACATCAGAAGTTGCTTAGGTTCTACGCCTTGCCCACTCCCTCCTTTTGAACTGGGAATTGCAATTTGAGTTTGGAGATTATCACTTTTAATCGTCCCGTTTCCTTTTGCATTACCAACCCAAACAGTGTTCAATGTGATTTTTTCATTTGCCATATTGACCTCTCTTCTAATAGGAATGAAATTCCTTCATTAATGCATTTGCTGTGACGTTAAAAAATAAAACCGACATAGCGGAACTGGCAATGTCGGTTTATGAAGAGAACTTTGTAGTATTAGCGTTGTCTCCTTGAGAGCAGTACATATCTTCTACACTAGAACGTAGTGTAGATACGGACTTCCGGATCAGCTTGAAGTAAATCTTTCAATCCAACGACAACATCATTTGTGAAAAGATCACTTTCTAGATAGTTTTTAGCTTCATCTTCACTGTTAAAGCCGTGCAGTACTTGAACATCTTCATCACGAACTAACAATTCCTTTGATACGGCACCAGCAATACCTGAGAGAAACGGCTCTTTATACGTGGTATAAACCTTTACAGCTGCCTCACGTTCAGTTGCATTAATTTTGAGTGTGATTTGAAGATATGCCTTTGCCATAATTTCGAAACCTCCATGAATTAATGTATCGATCGCCCAAGAAAATCAAATGTTCAATCAATCAATTGAATTATAGTTCAGAGTGATTCTTTCGTCAAGTAATAATCTAAAGCAGGTCCTTGATTACACGGTAGAACATGATACAATTTGATTAATCAATTGAATCAATTCAAACAGTAAAGCTAATGATTGAAATTAAGTAGCAACTTAAGATGAAAAATAACGACTTAGAATAGAGGTTGATCATGATGGAAGATACACTGGGTTCAGCAAAACTATTAAAGGAAGAACTATATAAACAGCTTGCACGAATCGGAAAAAGTTTATCGAGTGATAAACGGCTTGAAATATTGAATGTATTGGCTCAGAGCTCTAAGTCTGTGGAGAAATTGGCAGAGTGTACAGGTATGAATGTGGCTAACGTGTCGCGTCATCTGCAAATTTTGCTCGATGCAAAGCTTGTGAAGTTCACCAAAAAAGGAACGTATGTCATTTACTCCGTTGCAGATCCGGAAATTATCGACTTTATGTCCTCCCTGTGGCGTATTAGTGAGAAACAACTTCCTGACATTTCAAAATTAAAAGATGACTTTATCAACAATCTTGATGGGATTCAAACACTGACCATGGATGAAGTTATGGAGAAAGTCAATAATGAATCCATCGTGTTGGTGGATCTTCGGTCTAAAGACGAATTTGAAATCGGACATATCCCTGGAGCCATTTCCATGCCCATGGATAAACTCGATGCCATGATGCGTGAACTTCCCAAGGATGCTGAAGTCATTGCTTACTGTCAGGGTCCGGTTTGCGCATACTCGGCACTAGCTGTTCAAAAATTGAAACAAGAAGGTTTTAAAGCTTATCGCATGGACGAAGGCATCAATGAGTGGCAGGGCCATTTTCTAATCCAGTAATCCTTCCATTTGTTCTAACACAAAAGATCTCAAACCAGTATCTGGCTAGAGGTCTTTTGTAGTTTAACGAATTCAAATCGTGTTCGTTGTGTACATCCCTTTTACTTGTGGAATTGCGGCAAAAACTCTTTATGTGCTTCAAGCAATTCGTCCAGTAATGCTTTTGCAGTGTCCCCGCTTGGCACAAGTGGGTTGGACGTGAAAGCTTGAAGAGCTGTAGCATAATCTCCTGTTACCGCTGCTTCAATTGTGAGTTCTTCCATGGATTTCATGACTTGCAGCAATCCTCTTTGGGCCGGCGGGAAGGATCCGAAATGGATAGGCTCTGCACCATGAGCAGTAATGATGCTTGTGATTTCAATGGCATTTTCATTTGGCAGATCGTTAATAGCCCCATTGTTCCGTGTGCTCACAACCATTTGCTTCCCTTTATTATTGTAAATGGAGTTGATGATCTCACAAGCCGCATCACTGTAGTAAGCACCGCCCCGTTTCTCCAGTTCCTCAGGTTTATGATCCAAATTCGGATTTTTATACAACTCAAACAGACTTTCTTCTAGTCGCTTTACAACTTGGCCTCGGGTTCCTTCTCCTTGAGCCTCTTCTAACTCCTCTTTGATCATGGCATCAGTCATATAGTAGTAACGATGGTAAGGACAAGGCAACATGTCCAATTGAAGGATCTGTTCATACAGGAAACGCATATTCTTGATGTTCTGAACCATTTTCTCAGGTTTGGCATTCGGCCCATATACTTTTTCAATCGCTTCACGGGTGAGTTCTTTTCCGTCTTTTCTGTATATTTTGTGCCAATGCAAATGATTGATTCCCGCAAATTTGAAGAAAAGTTCTTCTTCTTGTTTATCAAGAGCAGCAGCCTCATTCTTGACAGCCATGATCGGCACATTGCATAGACCAATAACCTTTTCCCATTGCCCGTATCGCAGAACAGCTTCGGTAACCATACCTGCGGGATTGGTGAAGTTTATCAGCCATGCATCTGGACAAAGATCTTTCATGTCTTCAACGATACTTAGAATGACAGGAATCGTTCGGAACGCTTTTAACATGCCTCCTGCTCCATTCGTCTCCTGACCAATAAGGCCGTACTTATTTGGAATGGTTTCGTCTTTAATCCGTGCTTCCATCAATCCGACCCGAAGTTGAGTGGTTACAAAGTCAGCATCATGCAACGCCAGTCTGCGGTCCAGTGTCAAATGGATCTCGCAATCAATGCCTGCTGCCTTAACCATTCGTTTAGCCATCGCGCCAACGATTTCGAGTTTTTCTTTACCTGCCTCGATATCAACCAGCCATAATTCTTTAATGGGTAATTCGTGATAACGTTTAATGAAACCTTCAACTAATTCTGGGGTGTAACTGGAACCTCCACCAATAGTGACCACTTTCAGACCTTTTTTCATGTTGATGACCTCCTAAAAAGCTGTATTGGATTGCTTACAATTGAACTGTAAATGATGTAATGCATTACATGTCAAGCTTTCGTTTTCAATTTTTTTTATTGCTTCTATGTCGCTTTGTTCCTAGCAATAAAATGTGATATGCTGGCCTTTGAGGTGGTTATAGGTGGCTAATATTCAAGAAATCGCCCGTTTAGCGGGTGTGTCTACTGCAACGGTTTCGCGTGTAATCAATAACAAAAAGTATGTAAACGATACCACCAGAAGTAAAATTCTAGAAATTATGAAACAACTGGACTATGTGCCGAATGCGAATGCAATTTCTCTAAAAAAAGGTGAAACGCATCTTATTGGAATTATAGCTGTTGGTTTCAGCCCGATTATTGTTAACTTTGTTCGTGCGTTTACGTTAATTGCCGAGAAGAATGGCTTTAATATAAGTCTTTTCATTACGAATGGCGATCCTGAGAAAGAACGAATTGCCCTTGAAATGTTAAGACGAAAGCAACTGGATGGTCTTGTTTGCTTAATTCGATCAAATGAGTGGAGTGTTATTGAATCCTACGTTCAATACGGCCCGATTGTCACCTGGCAGAGACTCGATCATGAGAAAGTCCCTTCGGTGTTTATGGATCAATACCAGGTTTATTGCGATGGGCTTGAATATCTGTATCGTAAAGGTTACCGTAAGATTCTGTGCGTATATCCCATGTCAAAAGGATTAAATACCAAAGAACGACACCGTGCTCATACTGAATTTCTGGAGAGATATCATCTCGCTGAATCTTCTTTTCCTTGTTTTGAAGACAAGATGTCTGTTCATGATGGCGAAGAAATTGCGGAATGGTGGATAAAGCAGCGAGATCGTCCTGATGCTATTTTTTGTTCCAATGATGATGTGGCTGCGGGGCTAATAACGGTGCTACGTCGATCCGGATTCTCGATACCAGGAGACCTTGGTGTTATGGGGTTTGACAATTCCATGTTGTCCCATTTACTCGATATAACAACGATTCATTATCCTATCGATCAGCAAGCTGAGAATGCTTTTGTTATTTTGCATAACCAGCTTACACAGGCGAAAAATGATCTCCATTCTCTCAGCTACCGCATAATCGAACGAGCTTCAACATAAAAACAGAAACCATTTAGTCATCCTTAATGATTAAGTGGTTTCTGTTCCATGAAGCTTCAACATCGTCTATTTAACGAATTTAATAATCATGTTAACCGCTCTTTCCGCTGAAAGTAGTGCTCCTTCCAAATGTCCGCCGTAGTTCAAACTTGTCTCAGTTCCAGCAAAAATGATCTTGTGTTTCCAATTGCCGTCTATTGATATTTCCCCATAATCCGGATAACTTTGTAGAGGGGTAAGATCATCTTGAACCGTTGTATCTGGCTCAGTTGACCAATCCTGCAGTAGGATGGTTTGTACTTCTCTTGCCTCAGGCCCAAAAAGTCTAACCAATTGATCGATGACTAACTTGGAAATTTGCGTTTCACCTAATTCTTGACGAGTTTTAGCAGGCATTCCAAAAAAACCGAATAAAGCACCTGTACCTGTTTCAGGAGATGCATCATGAATTTCTTGTAATGGGCCGATCCAACTCGAAGCCATGCCCGAGTGTCCAGTTTCTCGCCAAAATGGTCGATCATACACAGCTACGGCTTTGGCTTGTGATGCCATCCAAGTAGGTTTGTTCATTAAATCCCTTAATGTCTGCTCAGACAACACAGGAGAAAAATGAATATGTTTTGCAATGAGTCTTGGCGGTAAAGCAAAGATCACATGGTTTGCTGTGTATTCCTTTGTATTCCCTTCTACATCTTCGGCTCTTATCGAGATTGACTCTCGGCTTAGATCCATAGCTTTTACATGAACTCCTAGTTCAATTTTATCCAATGGTAACTGATCAACTAAAGCGTTAATTAAAGCTTGCGCTCCGTCGGTAAAACGTAGGGATCTTTCTATCGCGTTTTCGGGTAACACATGTCGTTCAGGTGATCTCCCTTCATAACGCTCAAACAGCATAGCACCTTGAGTATATTGTGCGAACGTTTCCAGCTGTAATTCCTGGACAAGTTTAGAAATGGATTTTTCGTAACGTGGCCAAAACCAAGTAGGCCCTAGGTCAAATTTTCCTGATTCGGGCACATACGAGCTTACATTTGTTAATATTCGTCCCCCCACTCTGTTCCTTGCTTCTAAAATTCGATAATCGATACCTTCTGCTTGAAGCAACGTCGCTGCACGAAGCCCAGCTAAACCTGCGCCTACAATGATTACTGGATTATTCATTTCTGCTCTCCTTAATATACAAGACAAACCTATTATTTTTGATTTTGTGATACTACACTTGAATACGAAACCATTCACACTGTGCAGATACCGTATCAACCATGAGGTAAAGATGCCGAAACCCTTTTTTAAATAATATTCGTGCTGCTTTACGGCCCTTGAAAGACGTATCGCTCAAAATCACAACGTAATCTTCTGTGGTGAGCTCCTTCTCCCAAACGAAGGCTAATCGACCTACAGGAATGTTAATGGATGTAGGCACAGATGACTTCATAAAATCGGAAGCGTCTCTGATATCAAGTAATTTGGCATGAGGAAATACATGAAATTGGCGCTGCTTTGCGGACAAGAGTTTTACCTTACGCATGTAACGGAAATGCAAGCGCAAATGCTGAAGAAGCCCGATTAAGATGATGAAGAGCAGTACCCCTATAGTCAGCATGTAACTTTCCTTAATAACGTATACTTGGCACCTTTAACATTTGATCCGTACATCAAATATGGACACATCGTTGATCACCACTCACCTTTTGATATCATTCAATTGAATGATTGAATTCTAGATTGAATCTGGTTTAATGTCAAGATGTATGTCTTCATCACAATGGTTCCAATCGCGGATTCCTTCTTCGATCCGGTAAGCGGTAAAACCTTGCTTTTGAATATAATCAACAGCCTTGGACGTAATAGAGCAGTATTTCCCTCTGCAGTATGCTACAATTTTCACTTCGGACTTGTTTAATGTTTTTAGATAATGCCCCAGTTGTTCAAAAGGTACGGAGACTGCATTTGGAATATGTGACGATTGGTATTCATCCGCCGGCCGGACATCTATAAGAATGATGTTTTCTTCCTTCATTTTGAGTAACAATTCCTTTTTGGTAATACTTCTCACATCAGGAAATTGCTTTTTCAATTCTTCTTTCATCTGTTTCACGTCAGAAAGCCTGTCTTCACTTAATTCCCATAATGAAGATAAGAATTGAGAAACAGTAGGATCACAAAGGCTATAAATTACGTAGTTACCCTTCCTGTGACATTTAACCAGCCTTGTTTCCAACAAAATTTGTAAATGTCTTGATACGTTTGCTATACTCATCCCGGTTTGATTCGCTAATCCTTCTACGGATTTGGGCCCATTCGATAGTACATCCATGATTTCAAGGCGCTTATCACTCGATAAACATTTACCGATCCTCGAAAATTGGTGATACAAGCGTTCTTTAAAATGAGTTTGTAAATTCTCAACTTCCAATGCTATATGCTCCCTTCAATGTACTCATTAATAAGATCAATTAGACAATGAAGATCTAATCTATAATGTTCAATATCTGCATTATATCACAAAATCAATAATTCCATTGATTAATTGAATTAAAGGGCGAAGAACCCCAATCATTCGATTGGAGTTTATGTTTTTAAGTTTTATGGATAAATAAGTTATTGATTATTTAGTTTGTAAGTTTAAGGATTTTCGCTTCAAGAACATCACGTGGATTAATACCTACCATCGCATCGATTTGCTTACCATCTTTGAACAAAAGTAGTGCTGGGATGCTTCGAATTCCAAAACGTGCGGCCAATTCCTGTTGTTCGTCTACATTTACTGTTGCGATGGTCGCTTTTCCTTTCATCGTATCGGCCAATTCGTGCACGATTGGCAGTTGAACTTGACAAGGACCACACCAAGGTGCCCAAAAATCTACCAAGGTAATTCCAGACTGAATTTGATTGTTAAACGTCTCATTGGTTAAAGCAGTTGCGCTCATAAAGGATAAACCTCCTAGTTGTTATATTCAATCGATTTTTTAATGTTCAATTGATTAGTTGAATTATAAATCGACTTAATGGCACTGTCAAGTATACTCATGTATACTTCTTTAGGAGTCTCATGTATGTCATACATAATAAAGGTCATGGACCTGTCCTATCTAAAATTCTGTAATAAATATCCTCATATTTTTCCAAAATTCGCTCATTAAAAAAACTAACCGGTAGATGCACGAAGCCCGGAATTAAATGGATATTATCACAAGGAATTTGGAGTAATTGGGTCGTTTCACTTATTAAATGATTGGACTCCGCGGTTAATACATCAGAAGCAGTTAAAGCTAAACGGATTAAATCCTTGTTTATACCACTTGTGGCGAGGATGTCAATGTCTTCAGCTTTGAGAGTAGTCACCACGTGAAAATTCACTCCTATGATTTGTTTGGCCAAATAAGCGCTAATCACATGAGGTGCCGCAAAATGTACATGAATCAGGTCAAGTTGAAGATCTCTAGACACTTGTATAATCTTCCCTGATAAAGCCAACTCATATGGGGGAGAGCCAAATACGTAATAATTATTTACTTTCGCCTCATGATAGAACAAATTATGAGGTGCTGGGTATGATTGGAGTGGATGTCCCAAACTTATCATATGGATCTTATGCCCTTTTTGGGCTAGTAGATATCCTAATTGGGTTGCATGTTCTCCTGTGCGTTCATGAGCTGAATCATAGACAATACCAATGTTTATATATTTTCTGATGGTTTATTCCCTCCCTGATTGACCAGCTACTCAAAAAAACTGCAACCGAAAGACCTCTAAGCTAATTTTGACTTGAGGCCCACTAAGCATATTGAGAAAATATATCGCCAAAATGACACGAATATATATTCTCTTTATTTTTCAGCCATACTCAAGACTGCTCGAAACCTTGTTTTTGCTAACATCATTTTTTCATATGCCTCGCTTGCCCGTTCTAGAGGAAAAACTTCAATCATTGGACGAACATCTGTTAATATGCTAAACCGTACTGCAGCTTCAATTTCCTTAGCTTGACCAGTAAATGCCCCCTTCACGGTATGAGTACCCCGTAAGAAGTCCATAGCGGATAACTCTAAACGATCTCTAGATCCAGCTACAATAATGAGTTCGCCGCCAGTATCTAGGCCATGAACTAGAGAAGATATCATGCTAGCGTTTGGAGCCGTAGCAAGAATAACTCTAGCTCCACCGAGTGCTTTCAGAGCCGTGGCGGGATCTTCTTTTTCTGAATCAATGTAAATATGTGCCCCGAGTTCTCTTGCTAGGCTTTCTTTATCCCCTCCTCGGGATATTGCCACTGTTTGATATCCAGCTTTCTTTGCATATTGAACAGCCAAATGGCCTAACCCGCCAATGCCTAAAATAGCGACCAAATCACCTGGACGTGCCGAACTATTTCGTAATGCACTAAATGTCGTTTCGCCAGCACACATTAGAGGAGCTGCTTCTTCAGAAGTAATTTCCTCAGGAATAAGAATTAGTGCATTTTCATAAGCAACCATATATTCAGCGTAACCCCCATCCATAGTTAGCCCTGTTACATGATTATGTCCGCTATGATAACCCAATCCAACTCGTTGACCCACTTTCCATTTGGTTGATCCCTCACCTAGTTGTTCTACCAATCCGATTACTTCATGTCCTGGAATTCTTGGGTATTCAGGGGCACCACCCTTAATCGTGCCAGAATCTCCATTACATATTCCACAAGCTTCAACTCTAAGAAGAACTTGTCCTTTATCTGGAATAGGTACGGGAATTTCCACTAATTGCATTGTTTCACCTTTAGCATGAACTTGAATTGCTTTCATATAATTCATTTTGTTCCCTCCTTTATATTTATTTTATGAATTTATGTTATTATAAATCAGCATGGTATTTTATTCAATTGAATAATTGATTTTAGGCAATGTCAATTGAGTATTCTCTCTTCGATTGAAATTAATGTTTGTAATCCACTGACACTGGGCCATCACAATAGATAATTTTTTTAAATATAATTGTCGATTATAACGAAAAGAATTTCACCAGCGTCAAGATCATGTTTGTTCGTTTGAATGACATCTAAATGTTGGTTAACATCATGGACGGTTACCGTGGCGGAAATTAACTTGGGATGAGTGTGCTTTTCATCTATGTAACAAAATCTGTCCTTGTGTTACTCGGTGTCCTATTTGAATTTGGAGTTTTGAGAATAATTCAAAGCCCTCGTAAAGGTCTGAAGAAATATGGAGACATACTTTAATACCTGATTCTGTACGGAGTTCAATTGCATATTCGGAGTAATAAATCATTGTTATTACGCCAGTTACCGGTGATACTAGAGTGACTTCTGAGGAAACAATCGTGACTTGAGAATCGGTCTTTTTTGTTTCAATCATCGATTTAGAGCAATTTTCAAGTTGTACAATGCTTCCTTTTAAAGGAGAGCCAATATGTTCATTTCTTAACAGCGGTGTCATTGAAGATTTACTTTTCTCATTGTTCATGCCTGAATGATCTGATTTCTGTTCTATTAACTTCACGATACATTCATGTATCTGGCAAACATAAACACCCATGAAAACCTGAATTTCATCATTCTTTTCCCAGCACCCAAGCACTTCAGGCAACTTTTCAATTTCATGTTTTTGCACCATCCAAACATCTTGAGGTTGAACCTTTAGTCTAGTTGTACAACACGAGAGCGATTTCAAATTTTCTAGTCCTCCAAAATATTGGACTAAGACTCTTGAAATTTCTTTCTCATCTTTACTCATGATATGCAGCTCCCTTCTTTAGCGTAAAGAATATTTTATGTAATGCATTACATGTCAAGATTTAAATACTATTTTCAGTAAATTATATAAACCGGGAATTCTAATTGAGATAAATGAAGGTGTTCTCCCAATTCCGATGCGCATTATGAATCTGATTTGTCTTAGTTAGACAAAAGCAGCCAATCACAATGGATCGGCTGCATATCTTGGTATTGTTATGCTATCGTAATTTGTTTTGATAGCAAGCAAAAACAGACGCTTCCTAAGTTGAAGTGTCTGTTCTTGCATTGCGATAGAGTACAGAGCCATTCTCCCATAACATTGTGTTAATTTTTGGGGGATTGGAAATACAAACGTGGTCAAGAGAGAATTATAAAACTTGTACACATTTCACACTAATTTTCTCCCCGGTGTGCATCTGGAACAAGAAACTTTACCAAATTTAGATTAGTCTTCGTATCAGATAAACAATAAAAAAGGATTTAACTTTTCTTCTCCAAGGCAGTAGGGAACTTTATGTCAAATTCTAGCCCGGTAGGGAACTTTATGTCACTAAAAATTGACACAAAGTTCCCTACTAAAAATTAAAAACCTCCGTATTTTATAAGGGATTTCTTGGTTGGTAATTTTATGTCATTCTACAATGAGTTTTCACAGGAAGACATAAAATATAATGCTCGTTAGTTGAAGGCAGCCGATCGTGTTGATCGGCTGCCTCCATGCGTTTTATTGAACTATAGTATCTTCAACTACTACTCTCCAATCAAATCGGCAATCGATTACAAGTTCTTGTCCCTCTACATTCCTGGCTATTCGTTTGTACTTTAAGTTCCAACTCTTCCGTAGGGATAATGACCTCAACACCTTGAATGTACTCATCCATTTGTCTTTTTACTTCTGATAACATAATAGGTATTTCTTCTTGTGAATGTTCAACTACCCTTATCAGCCATTTACCCTCCTTCTGTTCTTTCATAAATAATTATTTCAGACTGTTGGAAAAGTAAAGCCAATGTCACATGTGATAACTGAGTACAGTTTCGGAAGTGATTTTATTCAGCTCGATTTATTGTTTTAACGGTTGTATGATGTCTTTCCATTTTACCTATCTAAGTGAGAAGGAAATCGGCAACAGAGATTGTCGGGGAATGACAATCCTCCAGTTGATTCCCGCGATTTCAGCTCACTAAAATATAGGGAAAAGGATGATGAAAATGGCAGTAGCAAAATATAAACAAACAACATGGAATGGAATTACGGTGGACTACATCGAAGCGGACATTTCTACGATCCAAATTGAGGATTTAGGCGGTAAAAACCTTACAGCATCCACCAAATATGGCATAAACGGAACCTTCTTTGATGACAGCACTGGTTTCGTCCATGGTATTGCAGTTACTAAAGCAGGTAACCCGGTCAGGAATTATGCTTCTACAAATGCTTCCTATAAACGTGGCACAATGGTTTGTATGAGGCCAAATGCTGGCATTCCCCAAGTAGCGAATGTGTTCGTCATTAACAAATTAGCTGATCTGTCTGCCCCTACTAGTTGGATTGAATGGGCTATTGGAGGCATTAGCCTCAAACTTCAAGAAACTGTTACTAGCGAAACGGCATTCAACAACCTGCTGAAAGATGAAAAAGGCAATGTTGATTTCGGAGACAACAAACGTGCTGCGATCGGCTATAAAGGTGATAAAATTGTCCTGGCTGTAATGAGTAAAGCAAACGATTGTACGCCATTAGAAGCAAGAGGCATCATGAAGTCTCTCGGATGTACAGATGCTATTATGCTAGATGGCAGTACGGCGGCACAAATACGTGCCAAAAAGCCAGATGGTACAAACTACACCTCTGGTGGGCCACGCCTTGTATACAGTATCATCACCGTGAACGGGGCAACTTGGTCCTAATCCTTCGGTTTTTAAAGGGAAATCGCAATATGATTTCCCTTTTCCTATTTCTCTTTTTAAAAAAATGTAACTTTTCCCATCATTATAGCGTCTTTATCTACATGAATCTTATAAAGGTGGGATATAATGATAAAATCATTTGCATTAACAGTGTTGTTAACTTCATTTATTCTTCTTACGGCGTGTGGTGATACAACCTCACCAAATGATGAACCAAATAACACGACAAATACATCTCAGAATTCATCACCTGAGACATCTCCGAGCCCTGAAGCGGACCCTTCAACCAAATTTAAACCTGGTATTGATATTGATTTTAAAGAGGCTGAATCCTCCCTTACGGAAGAAGAATCCCCTCTTCTAGATGTACTTAAATTAAACTTAAAAGGCCTTGTTGAGCATGATCACAATCTGTACCGTTCCGGATTTGTCACCGAAAAACTGGCCGATTCCATGGATGGGTATTATAGTGAGGAATTCCAATATAATTTTTCAACAATTGAAAGCATTGAAAATAATGAATCAATCAAAAACCAAGTGCATGTTACTGTCCTCGGGGAACGTTTAGATTCCAGTACAGACACGATTGAAGAAGTTAAAATGATGTACGCGGTCCGGATGAATAATGAAGGTATGTGGTCCATCTACACAATTGATTGATACGTGATTGCTGAATTTCACTAAATGTAGCTGTGGCAACAAATTTAAATTAACGAACATTAAAGAATGGATCTAGAGTAAATTTACTGTAGATCCATTTTATATTCTCATCTGATTACAAGCTACAGGTTGATACAAAATCAGCAAGTAGGAAGGAATTCAACAAGTATCGGTGATCTTAGATTACCATACTTTGTAAAACACTGAAATTTGATTTTGCAGCTTATCATAGGCTCTAAATAAATCCAATTATTTAATTGGATGAAACTGCTGTATCAGGTTTTTTTGTGGGGGATATTCAAGAAGACCAACATACTTATCATTCAATTGTAAGCCTAAACCAAACTTTTCTTTTCGAATAGAGACAATTTTACAGATTGCATATTGATATGCCTTGACCTTTGTAATGACATTGTCTGGTGCATAACTGTTGTATTGAATGATGCCTTCAAGCCCTTGTTGCTTTATGTTAATGAAGAGCTTCACTACTTAAAGTTAAAAGAGCCAAAGCGAGAACGGATGAAAGCAGCGTGACATAAGTCTCTCCCCTTACTTACTCGGTGACGATCCGTGGTACGTGCCAAGGGGGCTCATACTTCTGGAGACAGACAAATAGGACGGCGATAGCCGTCCTAAAGTTTTACTATTTCTTTATGAAACTTCTCGGATTAACTCTTTATTATTGTTCTTCACATTACCTACTGAAGAGTCCACCTTGTATGCACGCATTTCTTCGGCTGCAAACGGTCTAAGAAGTCCTATAACGCTTTTTTTGTCTGTTTCTCTATTTAACCACTCTTCTTCATCTTGCGGTCTAATAATGGCCGGCATACGGTTGTGGATTTCAGCCATAAAAATATTAGGCTCGGTGGTTATAATAGTACACGTTGATAATTTGTTTCCGTCCGGATCTAACCAAGTGTCATACAGGCCCGCAAGCGAGAAAATAGAGTTGTCTCTCATCAAGATTCGCATTGGCTGCTTTCCGGATACATCCTTCTTCCACTCATAAAAACCTGAACAAGGAACGATACATCTCTTGGAACTGATCAACCGCTTAAATGCAGGTTTTTCAGTTAGGGTCTCAGCACGTGCATTTATCATTTTAGATCCGATTTTGTCATCTTTAGCCCATGAAGGTACAAGACCCCAACGAAGTGAACCTAAACGATTACCATTACTGGTTGCAATAATTGACGGTATAAACTGCATAGGGGCAACGTTATAATTTGGTCGATAGTCAAAACCGTTAGCATCGAAAGCTAGGTATCGTTCCATTATGCTTTCAAGAGGATCTACAATTGTAAATCTGCCGCACATACGAATGCACCTCACTATATTATTCGTCATTGATCTATGATGGAGAAGTGTTAGTTAGTAACAAAGGCTCCACACCCCGTTAAGCTACAGTAAAATCAACTAGTTCCTCTATTATTGGTGATCTTAGTTTACCATCTTTGGTAAAGCACTGAAATCGCACTTCGCAACTTAAAACTGGTTCAATATAGATCCAATCCATATTTTCAGTTCTTACAAGTTTCTTTGCTGTAGAATGAAACTTAGACAAGATGTCTTTATGTGGTGGAAATTCAAGTAACCCGACGTATTTTTCATCCAGTTGTAATCCCCAACCAAATACCCCTTTTCTAATTGCAGAGATCTGGCATGTGACATATTGATACGCCTTTATTTTTGTAATTACATTTTTGGGTCGTGAATTTAAATAATAAGGTGCGTCACTGTTGTATTGAACTATTCCTTCTAATCCTTGTTGTTCTACTCCTAAGAAGAGCTGCAAACCATCATCATATAAAGGTGTTATGGAGATGATCTCAGATGGTGGTAATAACATCTGAAGAAGTTCACGCCTCTCATCAAATGTCATCGTCGTTACAGACTGGCCATCGACCCACAAAACGTCCCATATCGGAAAGTGAGCTTTTAATGTTTTACAGATTGATTTGACGGCGGTAGACTTTTTCGTGTGAAAACGGGTCATTGCATCGTCCCACCAGATCTTCGGTGGTTGATCTGTAGGCTGAGTAACATCAAAAGCGATGCATTCTCCATCCAGGATAGCCGTTTTAACGGATAACTTTATTTTTTGAAGCTCCGGAAAGCGTCCAGTTACTTCAGTTCCATGTCTTGTATATGCACGTACACTACCATTATCGTAATGAATTAAGATTCTAAATCCGTCCCACTTAATGCTGGACTTCCAGTCTTTTTTAATTTCACCAGGTACTAATGGCTGTAATAACATTGGTTTTAATGGTTTATTTAGCATAAGTAAAAACCTCCGCCCTAACTTTAGCATGCGGAGTATAAGTGATTCTATATGAGATTGTTGGGATGAATGAGAATTATGTACAGTCAAATGTTATTATCTATTCCGGGGATGTTTTAGTTGATCCAATTACCTTGGCCGGTGTAATCGTTGTTCGAATTCTTGTCGAAGGTATGGTCGGTTATATTCCAAAAAGGCACGTGCAGTTTGAAGCACAAAGCTATGATAACTTGAATCAGTTGCTGACCTGAGCCAATAGTCGAGAATCGCTTGATCATCTTTCTGGCCACTCCACCATTCGATCTTGATTTGCCCGGCTTTGTCCATCTCACGCAATTTATTCCGGACATCGGTATAGACTATAGGTGGTGCAATTGGGGTGACGGCGGTATCCGTGATAACTTCCTCATTCCAACGTTCAGGTTCTGTGAAAAATGGACCGGCATCTAACTTATATATCGCTCCTGGTACATCACGATACCGGAATTCAAACGCTCCAAAGACTCTTTCAGTAAAAATGGGAATGCCATTCTCCCTATGTTGCCCCATTACCCACCCTCGCCCTTCGCGACCTAAAAAGGCGTGAGCCATGTCAAAATCGACTGCTGCAAATACTCTGCCTTCATTGTTGTGCCCGGGATTAATAACCTTCAGATCCGTTTGCGGTGATGCATGATAGACGATTTCCATGTAATAATCATCCTCTCGTTATCTTGTTTTTTACATGCTTCTGAGAGGGAAATTAAAGTCATCATGATGATAGGCTTCCTAGCAACGTTATTCCCCACATATTAGCCTTTGACTATCTTTGATTTACTGAATATCATGTCATACCACATTATGGATGTCAAAGAAGATGTTTTAATCCATAAGTTTAAATAAATGCATACAAAACACAGTCTAAAAAAACCTGCTCTATATCTTCTTCAATAGCTCCTTTTGACTTGCTAGATATATAGACTCTTAAAATAAATATGGAAATATTTTTAAATATATGGTAAATTATTTCCATCACCAACATCTGCTAACAAGGAATAGGTGAACAAATCTAAAATTGGAGGGAATAAAATTGAAAAGATTCAAAAAGAGTTTATTAATTTTTTCTGTAGTAGCCGCATTAACGTCGCTGTCGTCCGTTTCAGCCTTTGCAGCTGAATCTCCATCACGACCTGCAATTATCGTGGACTCATCTCTTCCTGAAATCACACCATTTACCGAGTACTTACCTATAACTGATGGTAAACTCACTAGTTCAGGAAATTCTTGGTCTCAGAAGGCTGGATACGATTATGCCAGAGTGTATATTTCCAATACACAATCCCAAACTCTAAATGTCTATATCTCATACAATTTAAATGGGAAAAAACAAAATATCTGGACTGGGACAGTTAGTGCGAATAGCTCTAAGACTATTCTTGTTACTAACGCAAGTGGACAAACTTTTAACGTAGATTATAATACTGCTGATGGTACAGTAAGTGGAAGCATTGAAGTACGTGCGTCTGACGTGCCATTCGGCTAAAGTTCCATAATTAATCCATTTAGTAAGGGTTACGTCTCAAAAAAGAAGACTTCCAAGATAATTATTGGGAGTCTTCTTGATGAGAATTAACCCTTAATTTAGCCATGTGGAAAAATTGTTCTTCCAAATTCGACAAAACAAGCTGGCCTATGGTTTGGCCAGCCGGTTGCATTATGAGAGAAACATTGAAGTTCAATCAACCAATAGACTATTTTTGAATTGCAACTGCACCTCGAATTTATTTTCCGGAGCTAATAAGAAGAGAGTCCTTATTTTCTTGTATTTCTTTTTCCATATTCTTGAATATGATACCATCACAACTTTTTCATAAATTATTCCGGTTCCGGACTGTTCATAATTTACTGAGACTATCTCTTGAAACTTATCATCTAATAGCTGATCTAAGATTCGTTGGTGAGTCTTCATGCGGTACGTTTTTTTTGTTTTTCGAGATCCCTTTTCGAGTGCTTCTATAAGTTCTAAAACAATTGATTTAAGTTCGTGACGATCTACTGTACCTTCCGGGAGATTCATGTGAAGAGTTCTCATAAATCGGTTCATTATCACATAGGTGGTGATTTTCTTATAGACAAGTCGATCGGCTACGCTTACAACGAAAAATAAGAATGAAAGTATCACTAGATCAGCAGCAGCATTAACATTAAATCGCAGAAGAACAATAAAGCTACATAAACATAATGTGATCCATAAAGCCCAGACATACTTTGCTTTAATAGCAAATCTAATAGTATCACTGCATAACTTAAATAAAACTAATTTGATCATAATAACTTCTCCTCTTCTATAATATATAGATTCATTATAGAATTTTTAAAAATTGAGATGGGCCAAAAATGGTTCTATACTGTTTGAGTCAACATCTGGCTTCGTTGAAAGAATATAAGATTTAGGAATACATGGTCTGATTTTGAGTCTGTTTGCGCTGTATCTCTGTTTTCAAGGGATTACGTCATACTGGCTGCTGTCATATCATAATTCATAATTTGAAATTCCTAGGCCGTTGTGGACCTTCGCTACTAGAATAAAAAAACCGCTAAATTTAAGCGACTTCAGTTGTTGCTATCTTCTAAAAACAAAAAAACTAGATTATCTAGCTACCCCAACCGTGACCACTCATTAATATAGTTCCTTTATGGTATCTCTACGTTCCTGTAGCTGTTTATGTACTTCAGTAATCACAGTTGAACGTATAAGTGCCTTTAATTCTATCAAATCATTAGTGACTTCTGGTTCAGGAGGAGTGTACACAGTGACTCGCCCTTACCTAAAATAAGCCAATCCAGAGTAACATTGAAATGCTCACATAAAGCGATAGAAATATCAAGGGATGGTCTATGTCGATCTTTCTCTATATTGGAGATTGAGGCGCTCGTGGTGCTTTTATATTCTGTTATGACTTTGCTACCCTGCTCTCGAATGGGGTATACGCATAACTTTAGCTAAACCGTCCATGTTTAGCTTTTGGCTGCTGCAGAGCATGCGAACTCGATCACCAATTGTGTCCAAACTAGAAGCCCTCCTTGATTATCACGTAATTAAATTTCAATGTAATAGCGTTCGGATTATAAGTCAACAAAAAAGAGACTGATTAATTCAGTCTCCTCTGGAGAGTCTCTGGGTTAGCATGTAAATAACTGGGTAACTCACTGATGAAACCATACGAAAGATTTTTTAGATCAAGGGATCTGCCGCAGCTTATTATTATCTAATTTGGGAGTAGAATCATAATTTTCTTCTTTCCATTCATATACCCACTTGTCCATTTCAACTATATGTGACTTCTTCTCCACCCTTGCCAGGTGAATCCCCTCGACCGTGGTATCAATAAATATCCCCTGATCCAATGCTCCGACAAAGTCTTTTGCTTCAATTACATACCTTTTGTATTCAGAATTACATAAATCGTAATCTCCAATACAAATTAAACCCATTTCGTTGTCGTAAACTAACCAAAGTCCTTCTTTGTCCATCCAACTATCCCCCAGTAAGTAAATATAGGCATCATTTTTCATGTTTACTTAGGTATTTATAAGACCGATTCTATCTCAAGTGATAGGTAATAAAATCTAACCTCCAATGTTTGCAACACTATACTATCTAAGAAATAAGGATGAATAAAGTAATCAAGCCCAGCAGACAACAGCCTAGAAAAGCTTTTCGTCGATTAAGGTTTTCTTTAAACTTCAGAATCCTGAAAAACGCAACACAACCAGCAAATATAAGAATCAAATGTTCAGTTCTTTCTGGAAATAAAATAAGACCTGCAATGCCCCATAAAGATAGAACTAAGTAATACAAAGCAAATGCTAGAAAAGGAATCTTATTGATAAGGGTCATCTGAAAATTTCTCCCGTCATAATTTTAGATTTTCACTTACAGAGCATATTTTTATTTTTTAGTTGAATTTTCATGTATCTGCGTAATCTTGGTATCATTCGTGAGTACGATATTTCGTAGCACGGATTGAAGTTCATCTTGTCTGAAAAGTTCCATATCCATAATCTCTTTATCATATCCACACCATGTTTCCCAATTGATAAAAAGATCGATTTCACATATATCTGGATCATATTCAGTAATCTCTAAGGGGTTATCATACAACATGAGAACTATGTCCATAACCTCGTCTTCCGACATTCCGTAATGCGGGTCAATGTCAGAAGCTTGCAACTGAATGTAAGCAATTAAAATTTCCATGACCTGTGGTTCAATAGATGAATTCATTATGCATATGGTGTCTTCAATACCGTAGGTGTGTGTCAATATATATGCATAAAGGGTGTGTGAGTTAAGTTTCTTCTTCTGCAACACTTCTTGTAATCTATTTTCTCTGGTATCTATACGTCTCTCATCTTGTTCTGACTGATCCGAACGTTGAGAGTGTTCATTTAGTGCCGCCACTGCTTTCCAATCTTCAAGAGTGAAATTTCGTCCTATTACCGTTCGTTCAAGTGAGAAAATACCTTCTCTTTTCAAGATATTATCTTGGAGAGATACATTTTCGTCGTGTTTAAACGAGGCAAGGGTGTTTCTATTTAGCTTAATTTCTCCTTCAACTAAAGCTGCAAAAGGAACGCCGCTTTGCAAAGCAGGATAAACTTGAATGTCCACCATTTGTAGTTGGATACAGTATGGACCCTGAAGATAGACCAATCTCTCTCCGATAATTTGTTGGAAAATGGATTGAATACTAACTAATTCACCGGATAAAGTAATTCCAGACTGGGGTTTATATAAACCGAAAACAATGTGAAACTCGTCCTTTTTATGAGGAGCGATCTCAATCAAACTATTGGAACGTTGAAGGTATTCAATTTCGGAAACATGCACCAAGTGCTTGCTGCCATCACGATCCATTACTGCGTATTCCATGCGAACTCTCCTTTGTTATATGGAACAATTAAGTTTGACGTTCATAGTCATACCTGGCAACAACACCATACATGCCTGTATGCAGATGTTGATTTCCAACGATGAAGATTTAATTACTTCTCAGGTATTACAATAAAGGGCCGAGCATTGAGGATAATTTCTGAATTCGTATTTACTGGGTTTTGGCCATCCCCTCGATCTTCATGTGCTCTGAGTTGTTCTTGTACGTTTTTAACAGCCCGCTGAAGCTGACGTATTTCTTCTTTCAGTTCCACAGGTACATCCGTATATTCCAGGACCGTTAATCCCCAAGATACGTGATGAGAAGCATTTCCGAGATGCACTAACGATTGAAAAATATAGTCATCCTGCTTACCGAGTTGCTGGAAATCTTCATAGTTTGGTTGATGAGCTGCGTAGCTACCAAATGGCTTGTCTGAATTTAAATCATTCATATATTATCCTCCTTGATGTACCAGTCAAACAAATGACAGGCTTCATATTGTTTAAATATTGCAGGGCAATAGTGACCAGATACTGATAAGATAGAGGCTAATCAGTCCTCTGTGTACCATTCATCATCTTTTCGTAACTCTCTAACCGATTCATGTTGAGATTCACCGCCACACTCCGGACAGTTTTCCCAGCAGATGAGGAGGCTGTCTACCCACTTATTGTTATAACTTATGCATATCCAGGGGCATAATTTTAGTTATGTTCTTTCCCTCTGTTGTACAATTGTTTTCTCCACCCACATCCATTTCACCGCCTGCAGTCATTGATTTGACCTTCAGCAAAATTTGCTCAGTTTTTTCATGGAGTTCCTTCACTATTCCATCAAAATACTTAAAATTGATAACCCATCGACCATCTTGATCTGATTGACGTGGGAATTTGGACATAGTTCTCTCTTCAATCTTCATGTGCGGCTGACTGATCCCAACATCTGGTGAATTCTTCCCCCGCTCATACTCGTTCCAAACAATCACATGGTGCGAATTCTCGGGCTCGTTCTCGGTACTCACAAAAGATTGCTTTTCAATCCTGGCAAGTACTATGCGTCCCTCGCCTTCAGATCCATGAGAAGAAAACTCGTTCTTCACTGCCTCAACTTGCCCCTCATATTCTTCAGAAGCCTTGTTGTATTCCGCCACACACATTAGGCCTTCCTGGTTGTCCCACACCATCCATAAATCAAATGTATTCCTAGTCAACTGTACTGGCTTAAATTCTCTCTCTCAATTTTGAGGATGTGATGCCTCCATTAGTGTCATATAAGCAGCCGTAGCCCGCTGTAAAGGTGCTGCGTCTAACAACCAAGCGATACCTTCCGGCGCCATATGACCTTCCACACTGTAGAATATGTTCGCCTCCATCACGTTGGATAAATTTGTTACATAACTCTCAGCGTTTACTTGAAGGGCCTTACTTTGAATTCTCAGTGAAGCGGAACACTCATAGGTGTAGCAGGGTTCATCATATTCATCCATACCTTCAAATGAAGTCAAATCAGCAAGCGCCGCGTTGAGCTGTTTATCCGTCATGTCCTTTATATTCATTTTAATTCTTCCTCTCCTAAACCTTGTAAATTTGAGCTGTGCGGGTGCATGTCCAATTAACTCATCGATCGTTTCGACAACAAATCTGGCTTAAGTCTGTAGTGCCTCTTCCCCCCGATTAACATACATTCGCACCATTCCGATTCATAATTTGATAGCGCAGCAGCAAGACTGTTTTTTGGCGATGAATAATGCGTACTGCACCTCTCCAGTAGATCCGGCAGTGACACCCATCCATCCTGGCATCTTAAGTTTGCACGTTCATGATCATAGCGGTCATGCTTCCGTTCAAGAAATTCCCTGACCCTGAGCATGGTAGTGCGGTATGCCGTAACGTGACCGCCTTTGTTGCTTCCTGCATCCGGTGAGTGGGTCAAGTGGTACTCCGTTAGAGCTTCGCGTAGAATTGGCTTTATTTTACGGTTTAGCTTTGCTCTAATGACGTTGTGTACCTTTTCCTCTGATACATATAAAAGACCTATCCCATACATTTTCATAATCTCAAGCGCAAGCTCTGGCACAAAGTTACTTATGAGCTGACCGTGCACGTATCTTACCGGAGCAGGGACAGCAGCGTAAACAAGGTTGGCGTGTTCCCTCCAACCTACACACTGGTCCAGTAAGACGAGAGAAAGCGATGTTTTAAGTTCAACTACCGTATCAACTGGACCATGTAGCCCAAGCAAGTCGGCCCTGCGGAGCGTTCCCCTCTTTGGCTGAACCTCTGAGAAAACAGAATTCCCTCCATATTCAAGCCAGGATTTCACTGGCAAGAACAGTTCAGTCTCTTTCATTCTCCACCACTCCTTCCTGTTATAAGGACTGTGTTTTCATTGAAGGAATTAATTCTCTCGCGGCCAAGAGTTCATCTACCCTCATCTTGAAGTCTTCTGCAGCAGCATCGTGATGATTAGCGGTATCTTCAACTTCAGGGAATAACTGATATGTAAGGTCATTAATAAGGTCATATCTCGTAAGTCCGTCTCGCCGGTAGGCCTTTATATTATTTTTGTATTTGTAGATTTCCTCAACACCTGCCGCTAACCAGATCTCCAGAAGCGTCCGTTCCAGTTCTATCGTTGATTTTCGTAAAAGAGCTTTCTTTGCTTCTTCAAGTTCCAATCTGAGTCGATTAGCTTCTGCTTGTGCATCAAGCATTTCACTCAGATTTTCACCACGTTTAGATTTATAATCTCTCAGTTCTTGAATTGCTTTGTCTCTATCCTTTTCTGCATTGGACAGATCCGTATGTCCATGAATTGATACTTGGGAGCAGTTTGATGGATTCTCAGTTAATTTCTTATTCTCAACAATGACTTGTTCCAAGGTTAGGAGTATTTTCTCTAATCCGCTATTTGGACGAACTAGCATATTCTCAATACCGCTACTTGGACAGATTGTAATTGCAGTACTCGTGTCTTCAGCCCGCCCTGGATAGTTAAACAGTAATTGATCGCCTGCCGTCCAGAGTAACTGCCCATTGTCAATTAAGTCGAACACTTTATAACTCTGGTTATCTTGATTCACACTCATCTTCAAAACCCTCTTCCTTGAATTTTTATTGTTGTGCTTAAGTCGTGCTAGTTTACAATTTGTTTACGGTTAAGGTGTCAGATATATCGATGTCCCAGTGATGCAATTCTCCAAGAATGAGTCGCTGCTGTACGTCTGTCATTCGATCCAATTTAGTAAGTAGCCATGTCACTTGTTCATCTGTTGGTTTATTCTGACCGAGTACATGACATCCTGAATTTCCCTGTTTGTCCACCCATGGTAGGCATCCAAACTTTATGAAATTTGGTACCTTGTTAGTGTCACCTTCTCCACAAGTCTCACAGCCAGGTCTTTGTGCTCCTGATAAGCACACTCATGAAATACACCATCTGGTGCGAGAAATCCGGAAAGCCCGTTATAGTTTCTTGGACCACGTTTTGCTTCTTTTGTCGATAGATATACTTGTTGTCCCATATGAGCGTTACTCCTTTATAAATTATTGACTCATTACAGTTACAGTTGCTTCCCCATGGTCTTTGCTGTTTTCCGGATCTGCATCCGGTCTAATTCCTGACCCCCTATTCCAACGTGTTTCCCAGTTTATTAGGATCATCGTATAGGTACACAGGGCCTTCCCAGTAATACTCACACCGTTCACATTCCCGTTCCACGTACCAACAGCCTAATGATTGATCAAAAGTCCACTCTTGCTGTTTGTCACTGCAAGAACAATCTGTGACCATTTTACGGGGAGGGGGAGGCTCACTATAAACCTTAGGAGTATTGAGTGCTTGGATAATAGGTGCCTTTTCCAACATAGCTTTTCTGCGCTTCTTATTCCAAAACCACATTTCTTTCACCTCATAAATTTCGTTAATGGTGCAACTGCCGAAAGCAATCCGAGTAAGACGATTCAATACAGGGTTTTGATGCTTCATCCTAGGGTTTGCGTACAGCGCCTTCCGGCTAAAAAACTGGAGATATTCGGCGGGAATCCTTTACAAATAAATTTGGAATCTCCCGGTGTAGAATGTAATAACTAGAATGATTATTGTAAGACCGATACATGCTCCTTCCACAACCCCTCCCCAGCGTGAACCGGTACTCATGAGGTTAAACTTTAAACGATACTTGAATGGTGGAAGTGGGCGTATCCCCCGGTTCGTAAGGGAATCTGCTAACAGATGCAGAGCATAGGATAAACTGCCCCCAATCCATATCGCACTGCTTATTTCATGTGAAGCAAAGTATAAGATGGCTGCCCAGATGCCAAGTCCATAGATGGTGTGGGTGAGTCCCCGGTGTGGAAGAAAGACACAAACCACAAGTAAAGCACCAATAATGTAATTCCAAGGGGCAATACCTTGGCCAACTAAGATCAAACTTGTACCGATCCCCACCATACACATGTTCCGGAGTGTGCGGAGGGGGAGAAAGGAGAACAGTCCAATTGCGATCGCTATTCCTATATTCCACGGCCAAGGCATGACACCGGAAAAGAAGACGACCGCACCGGTTGCAATGAGCAAGAGCTGCAGAAGACGTATGAGCCCCCTGGGCAGTGTTCTTGAAACTATTAAAGAGTTGGGTTCATCAATATCCGGTAATAGAGCACTTATCCCCGTTATGAGTATGGCTGAAATAGTAATAGGCTGATTGAGGATAGCTAGTGCTGACAGTGTTAGTCCTGTGCTAATGACAAAATGGGATCGTCCCATCATTTGAGTTACCCCCTTAACAAGGTAGAATATGTACCAAATCGGACACGTTGCGCGAATACTTGCATGTTGGCAAAGTCTTAATAATCATCTTTCCGTACCTTTTGGTGTACATACGATTATCCAGGATGATGACAGCGCCTTGACACTGCATGGATCGATTCAAACGTCCGAATCCTTGCTGAAGTTTGACCATCATCTTGGGAAACATATAATCAAAGAAACTGCTACGCTCTGCTTTTTCTATCACTGCAAGTTGAGCTTGGATTAACGGTTCATTGGGCATTGGAAAAGGTAGCTTTACAATGACAACAGTCGTCAAAGCATCTCCCGGTACGTCTACGCCTGTCCAAAAGCTTGAACATCCTAGCACCACTGTCCGAGGTTCCGTCTTCAGCTGCTTAATAATGAACTCTCGATCGCACCCGGGATACTGAATTAACAGATTCAATCCACTCTCAACACAGAAACTTTCTATGGATTTCGCGACTTGATTCATGGTTTCAAAACTTGTGAACAATACAAGCATGCGGCCACCGGTATACATCAGGATCTCTTCTAACTTTTCACCCAGGTACGTGTTGTAGTTAGAGCTGCTCGCATCTGGAGCGTCGTCCGGACAGATAATCATCGTTTTGTTCTTATAGTCGAAAGGGCTGTCAACGATAATGCTGCTGTAGTCATAATCTTTAGCCCCAACACGACCAGCGTAGAATGCGAATGTTTTACCATTGGCTGTGATCGTAGACATCGTGGCACTGGCAAGAACAACAGTCACTTTATCGAATAAGCCTTTAGACAAGACAGCTTTTGGGTAGAGCGGAGCTGCATGGAGTATAAGCTGGCCTCTACTTTCAATTGTGGCCCAGTACGCCCATGATTTCCTTTCATTTGAGCTAATGAAGTCTAAGTCATCGTTTGATTCAAACATGCGCTCTAGTACGTCTGAAACGCCTTTTAAGCGATAGGATTTTACCTTCTCGATAAAAGCACCGAGTGTGCTAACGACTTCTGATACTTCAATGCCCTGGTTCATGAGCTTAAATGCGATCTGTTTGCCATCCTCGTTCTTCATGTGATCGCGTACATCTTGGTACACATCATCAATCTGTTTTTGAAAAGTTTGCCGCAGCTCATTCAGTTCCATCTGTTGATCCAATCCGAGTGAATTTACTGAGTTGCGTTTATATAGATTTTCAAATAAGTTTTCGAAGTGTTCTACACTCACTTCTTTCTCGAAAACTTTGCAGCATACATCCTCAATTTCATGAGCTTCATCAAAGATGACTGCATCATAGGGCGGTAAAGAGCCATTCCCGCCAGTTTTCTTTCTCATTTTCAGATCATTAAAGAAGTATGCAAAATTGGTTACGATGATATGAGCTTTTTGCATCTGTCCTTTGAGTACTTCAAGCATGCAATTGTCTGGTTTGGAGGTGGCAGGACACCTGGATGCACTAATTTGCCGCCAAAGTTTGTCTTCAACATCAAACCCAAGCTCGGTACGTTCTCCAATCCCATCCCGACTCATACGGGAATGTATTTTTTGGATGACTTTTGCATCCTCATCCGCACTTAAAAGTTTTTCTTGCCACAGTTTTTCTACCTTTGTATGACAGAGGTAGTGATCCTTGCCTTTAACCAATTGATACTTGAGTTTCATGTCTTCCATTTCTAAGATGCTTGCTACTCGGGGGAGTTCAACATTAACGATCTGTGTCATGAGGGGAATTGTGTGGGTACAAACGATGACTGTTTTTTTGTTTTGTATGGCCCAGCGTGCAGCGGGTGTTAAATAACCCAATGATTTACCGGTTCCGGTTCCTGCTTCACAAAGCAAATGTTCATTTTTCTCAAGCGCATGTCCTACTTTCGTTGAGATCATGATTTGCGGAGCTCTGGGCGTATAACCATTTATCATTTTAGACAGATGGCCATCTGCCCCAAATGCGCGTTGAATGAAATCGTCCATTTTGCATCATCCTATATTAATATACTAATATATTAACAAATTAAAAGTGGAAAGTAATCCTTTCCACTAGAATTGTTGCTGTTTATGTTTCAAATTTTTTCAAGGTATCCTTATCAATCTTACGCTTCAGGTGGTTTGGTAGATGCCCAAAGCAATAGGTCATTTTCTCACGATTTAAGTTGGGGACCTGACGTAGTAGTTCCCATTCATCTGCAGTGAGCACTTTATTACATACTAGGCATGTACGATTAACTGCTTCTTTGGAATGTACGACTGTGGTTTGATTCCCGGGGTTCATATGTTCCAATAGATGCTGCAGAGCAGGATTACCAGCCCAATCGTTCTTTTTGTATGGAGCCAGATCGCGCCAACCCATTTGATAAGTATCCAATGCCGTAAGATATGCTTCGTTCACAGCTTGGTCAACAGCTGTAGTGATATTCTTTGGTTCAGTAGCAGGATCACCTGGGATGATAGCAAAACCATATCCATCTCGGAAGTGAACGTCAATTTCCACTCGGACGATGGATTTTACATATCGATGGGGTACATTGATTTCTAGTTCTTTAATCTCCAGGTTCCACCGGCTTTCGGTTGCTGATTCCACTCGATCGGTGTATACCTGGTTCGGGATATAAGGTCTATTGTTATCACTGCGAAACTGAACTGTACCATTGGCAAAAGTACGTTTCAGCTCGGCTACTATTTCTTTGTATTCTCTTTCCAATGGTATTCGTCCTTTCACTCATATTTTTTCAATGTGGACTCAAACGCCTTATAAACACGTAATGCCAATGAGACCCGGTCTGGAAGATCTCGCTGAAGCTGCTTGAAATATTCAATACCAGACTCCGTGATTTCGTAATAGCGGTAATAACGATTCTCGCTTTCCCAATAACTATGAGCATGGCCTTTTTCAGCAAGCTTCTTAAGCCTTTGGGTGAGGTAGGAGTCGTTGACTCCTACTCCCTTCAATGTTTTGGTAATGACTTGATCGAGTTCTTTACCGAATCGTCGTCCGGACTGTAACTCGGCCAGAACTAAAAAGTCGATAACTTGCTGTACTTTGACCACATGCCCTAAGGATGACTGTTTATCAATTTTGGTTGTATCTTTGCGCATGCAGTTTTGCCTCCTTTGTTTTATTGAACGAGTTTTTTGAAGATCAACTTCATGAACTTATCTGATTTCTTTTCAGGAAACTGGTCAATGAATTCTTTAAGAATAGTAGTAAAGTCTTCAGAATCTCGTGCAAGCCAGTGTAGATACTGTTTGATGGTAATCTGCCAGATCGTGTTCTGAGCCACATAAATCGGTTTTTTTTGGTAGTGCAAAATAAACATTAAGCTAATTAGATTAAGCAAAGCAAATATCGCTATGAAACGAGCTGAACCAAATTCCAAAAATAAATTATTTAGAACTGCAGTACAAACTAAAGATCCAATGGTTGCAACGATGGTAGCAGTTGTGATGTAAAAGTCCGTGATCTTATGCAGTTTTTCTGTCTTGGCCAGTTGTTCCGTGCCGTAGTAGCTAAACAAGACCAGGTTCTTAAATTCAATTTGGTTCGAATCTGTCAGACCACTCATGTACTTAGTGAGTTCAGCCTTACCTGGCTTCCGTTCTAAAAATTCAAGATATGTTCTGAGTTTGAGAGACACATTCAGGTCTCCTTCCGGTTTGAGTTATGAGCATTAACGTAACTGAGGATACTTGGCAGTATACACTGCGCCACTCTGATGATACTTCTCCAATTTAATGACCATATCATAGTACTTTTGCCTTCTAAAAAAGCTTGGACCAAATGTATCTCTGTAGATCACATGATTTGTCGCTAGGGTACCAGTGCAACTCATAGCAGTAAGCATCTCCGTGATTCGATCGAATTCTACACCTACATCATCAACTATAAAAAAGTCTGGAGCTTTGACGTTACCTATTTTTAATTCATCATTCGCTGCATGATCGAAATCAACATTAATTGCTCCTGCAACCCGATGAACATCCCAAGGGTGGATATTTCTCTCATTATATGTTGTATTCATCCCATTTCGATAAAGGTAACCAAAATGGTGTTCCGGATCAGTCAGTGATATCAAATCCTTTAGTAGGGAGGTCTTTCCGCTGCCCACTGGTCCGGTAAGGAGAATATTCTTATGTTCTTCAATGTGTTCTACAATTAATGCTAATGAGGCTGACTCAAAGTTCCACTGGGCAAGACGTGCAAGGTTAGAAACCGGTTCAATTTTCAATATGTACACCCCTTATAAAGTTGTTTGAAGAATTGGGTAACTCAAGTATACCATAAACATACGTGTTTTCAACATACGTGTTAACACGTATGTTGATTCCGCCTTTGCATCATTCCCCTCTCTCTTCGTATCTCCCATCCCCTTTTAAACCCAACTGTTCTCTGTATCTAGATTCGTACTCAGAAACAGAACAGCAATACTAGTTACTTTATACGTATCTATTCTTTTGCTAAGTACGTATCTATATCAAAACAAAAATTCTGATTCTATATACGAACAAAGTAACATTCTTTCGATTGAATGGGGGCGCGGATGGATCGCGAAAACCGGGTCACAAAGGAGAAATGATCTGGTAAATACTGTAACTTCGTACGTCATACAGATGATCTGCCTTAAAAGAAACTAAATCCGCGCAAATGGTCCCCGTATGAAGAGACAATGTACTAGTGGAGTGAATCTGAAATGAACGAACCAAGGTGCAGCAACGAACGTACGTAAACATATGGTGATTCAAATGACGTAGCAGGAACCTCGCTATCATACAGCCGAAGAGGCACATTTGAAAAATCTTAATGCGTGTTAACACGTAAGTTGAAAACACGTAAGTATGTCCCTCTTCTGTTGCACATGGAAAAATGGAAGTCTTTTATTGGTCTATTGTGATGACTCCATTCGGATACCTATTAAATTCTTCTATGAGTACCGATAGCCACAGTACAGCGATCCGATAAGTCTTCGCTGTACTTAAGAGATTGAACTTCCGATATTGTTGAGATTCAGCAAGCAGCTTCTTTAATCCGAGTTTAAGTGTTGGCAGCACCTCTATTGAGATTTTCCCATCCGATTCATAAAGAACCTCATATACACCGGCTTCTTTCCACATTCGATTTAGATTATGCCTGGTGTGCTTATCACCCACATTCTTTCCATCTTCAACGGTTAACCGAATATCCAAGCTCATCTTGTTCCTCTTTTCTCGTTGATCACATCACTTATCTTATTTCGTAATCCTATTAGAAGAAGCATTTTATCTCTAATCTCCTTATTTATCTCGGGTACATCAGGGAAAATTTTGTCGCCGTCCAAATAACAATCAATTTCGCTGCCGTCTTCAAATCTTACTGTGAATGATCCATCACCCACCCATCGGGCAGTATACATTTCAATTGTTCCATTAGTAAATAAGGACACTGTAGCAATCTCATCATTCAGCGGCTTGAGCACTTTTTCTAATTGTTTAACCGGCCAGGAAGAATCAAATTTATCACACTCTTCATTCGTACAAATCCATCTTGCTTCTCCATACTGACCTTCACGCATGGATGAGCCACATAAATCACAGGGTTCAATAGTCATTTTTAATCTTCACCTCTCCATAGAGTATTTCATCAGTCCATACCTCAATATTTCCGTACAAGAACAAGGATCACGTTTCATGGTTTAATGTTCCCTTGCTTATTTACAAACGTTGGCTTGTCACTCATGGCCACGATCTTGCGCTTCTTGTAACCTTTTAAAATAAAATAACCGACTATGATTAACGCGATCGGAATTCCGTATTTAATTACTATATAGAATGCTAACAGTGTAAACAGCCATACCATGGCAGTAAACTCGTTCAATTGCTGGCCTCCCTTGTGCGAATAGATCAGACAGATTAATAATATAACGAAAAGGAACCAATTCCAATATATTAATTAATATATTGGAATTGGTCGATTGTAAGTTATTTTATGGATAGCAATCATTATAGATTTCTTTCCGTCTATACTTCGGGGTAAACACTATGTGGTATTTACACATCCACTTGGTGTGAGCTAGGCTGTAGCTCTTGTTTTCCATCGATGACACCATTCCTTTCTTTTGAGCCTGAACATCTCAATTTTATTGGAATGGTCTTGGTGGTCAAACCCTTGATCCCTCCACCCGCATAGCGGGTGGTTTTTTGTTTCGCGCGTTTCACGCACTCAACTAGCTAAAGCCATAATAAAAATGATGGAAACCACTTAGGGTCTCCATCATTTATTTAATCAGCTTAGTTCTAATTGTAGCTGGGAATTGTTTTGAACAGAAAGAAATGTAAATGCTTCTTTGGCCCGGTGGTGGTAAAAGTCTTCAATTACCAGAGGTCTCTTATTATGAAGTAGCCGTTGCTCTGAAGCCTTATTAATCTCTTGCATTATCTTGGTAAGCATTCCGCGAATTCCATCTTGCTCGGTTTCCATTCCTTCTTTGATACACTGATCGTGGAAAACAATATATCTTCCAATGCGGTCATTTAACATTCGGATGGAGGTTTGTATGTCATCATCATCTTCCGGATCAAACAATCTTTGGGCGTCAGCATAATTTTCTTCAATAGCCCGAATGATGTATCCAGATATATTGCTCACTTCCATGTTACGCTTCTTTTCGTACACATATTTGATGTTAGCCCGAATGTGTTCTTCGCCATGCTTAGAAAGCAATTCTTTCGCTAGTTTCTTTTTGATTTCAAACCGGGCTAAAAGCTCAAGCGTATCTTCCTGATCAATGTATTCATCATCATTAAGGCTAGCCCGTTCTCCTTTATGGTTAGGGAAGATATGGAATATGATACCTACCACCTTTGCACCGCTCTTAATCTCTTCAAAAGTAAATCTGATATCTGTTTTGGCTTCGAGTTCCACCTGAGATGAAAGAAGTATCCGGTTTTTAAGATGGCTATACTTTACATACTTGCCTTCTTCCAGCTCGAGTTTATCCCGCAACTGCTCCATCGTGAATTTACGCTTCTGAAGAGGCAAGTACTGTTTGAGAAGCTTGTACAATTTGGAGGAGTAAAAACTCTTCAAATAAAGTACATTCCATAACTTAAATTTAGTGAAGTTCTGATGGAGTTGCAGTAAATAAGGCCGCAGCATCTCAGAAAACTCCAATTCAATCATACCTTTGCCGTGATAGTAGCGGGCTGCTGCCAACCAGTGAGCTGATAATGTTGAATTCATGCTCTTCTCTTCAATAATTACTTTCTTGTCCTGGAGACTATCGATAATCTCCCGTACCCGTTTGTAGAAGTTTTTCTCGGTTAAGCCCAGCTTCTCAGCAATGTCCTTCACTCGGAAGTGGTGGGTCTTGAAACTCGTATCTTCAGGATGAATCCGTGAGGCTAGAATATATATCAATCGTTCTTCATGTAAAGTCAAATTTGTCCGTGCCTCTATCAATGCATTGGACTCGGAGACAATGTAGTGGTCTGAGATCGTATCAAGTTCAAATTCAAATTCTAACTGGTTATCCTCACCCATGTTATTATCCTCACTATATCTTTGATAATTTGATTGTATGGTAGTATCAATGTATTAGCCACTCCTTTTCTTGTGGCCTTTCTGTACTCATAAAAGAGGGGAATATACTTGAAATGCCACACAAAAAGGAGCTTGTCCTTGAAGAAAAGACCAAAACAACACCGATTTTGAACAAAGACCACACTAAAGGGAGTTATTTTCGTTTGAATTGTGGATAACTCGTGATGATACTCCTTTGTATGTGGCCTTTTGCACTACATTTCTCCTAAGGCCACATATAAAGGAGTTAAATTAGATAATATCCACACATCTTGCTGTATCTCTTATGCTAAGGAAACTACCTTGCTGTTATCATCTTTATAGCAACAAACTGCCACACCAAAAGGAGTGAAGTATGTATCAAAGCTGAATAAATTACCTTATAAAGCGATTTTTTTAGCCATAGTGCCACACAAAGAGGAGTAACGAGTCGCTTTATCCCCAACATTTGCTAATCGTTCACTACCCTACTCCCTTTAGTGTGGCCTTGCTAATCCCTTACGTGTGGCCTTTGACTCCCTTATGTGTGGCTTCTTAGGAATTGTATGTGTGGCCTTTAACTCCTATATCTGTGGCCCTTTACTCCCTTAGATGTGGCACTAAAGGTCCTCCAAGCTAGTCCTGTCCTTACTCTATCAATCTCTTAAACAAGCAAAACATTAAAAATAAAAACTAAAATAATAAAAATATATATCTAAAGAAGAATAGATTCCGATAAAGTCTTAAGTCACCCTTTTCATGTGGCCTTTCATACAATATATCAATCTCACCTCATGAAATACAGCTACATCCTTTAGTAGGTTATGCCTTATTACGTTGGTTTAGAATCAATTCTCCCCACTTCCTAGTCAAAATTAGATACCTTGTGGCCGACTAAAAATTATCTCATTCAGGTCATCTGTAGCTGTTTTTAAACCATACGATCCATCACTTACCTCAATAATTCTAAGGTATACAGAATGAACAGCTTCTTTCCATTCATTATTACTAACAAGTAACTCTATCTTATTTTCAAGTTTATTAAGCGCTTCACCAATATTTTTAGCTTGTGCTACTGGAATCCATGATCCTTTATTATTTAAATACCATTCAAGCTCAACTGCTTCAATATCTCCACCACCTGTAATATCACGCAATTGATCAACATATGCTGCTGGACCAACCATCGCCCATACGTCTCCCCCATATCGAGCTTCCCATACCTCTAACGTCCACCCATGTGAGACTAACTCATTAATAGCAGTAATATTCATACCATTCTCCTTCAGGAATTAATTTTGGAGTCATAGCTACAAAGATACTGCAGCATACCTTTCTTGATCCAACCACATCTCTTGAAAAACGTCTGACCAATATTCAGCAATAGCATTATCATGAATCACAACCAGGACCTCATCATTATATTTTGTGGCAGCTGTTGAATAATTAAACGAACCCGTAGTTACAACCGAACGATCAGCGATCGTTGTTTTATGATGCATCAAACCACTATGTGTATTTTCCTTTACCTCTATACCTTTATCTAAAAGTTGATGTATTCTTTCAGCTTGCGATTCACCTTCTGATTGAGAACGATCTGTAATAACTCGAACCTTTACGCCACGCTGCTGAGCATTAATTATAGAATTCGTAATATTTCTTTCAGTCAGACTATAGATTGAGATATCTAAGGTATCTTGTGCATCATCAATCACCTGGATAAGAAGTTTTTCCGGATGCTGATCTTTCTGAGTGAAAGCATATTCAATGTCAGAGGACTGAATACTGACAGATTGCTCTCGATCTGAAAAAGAAGAAGTAAAAATTGTACTTACTCGGTCAAATGAATCAGTTGAGGAGCAACCTGCACTTAGAAAAAATAATAATCCTAAAACAAGAACACCTTTTGAACGGATATACATATTCGACATCCCCTAATCTCTTTCTCTCTCTGAAAATGCTTGATCTGCCCATTCTTGAAGAGTAAGTCCGTGCTTCAACTTAAAACCATCAAGTTCTTTGCCGGCATCATAGACCAACAATTCCTCTTCAGCAGCTTCGTCTATACTTTTACCATTAGCTGTGAAGCCATAGTTAAAATCATTAGGTACAGCATGCAATAAACGCACATAATCACCAGATTTAGTACATGCAGCTCCTATGGCTGTGTTGTTTGTTTCTGCTAATGATACCGGTCCATAAATTGCACAGTGGGTCATATCTGCATTTAATTTGTCGCATAGATTGCAAGTTGGATAAATTTTCTGTTTTGTACTCATAATTCTCGTTCCCCCTAATTCAAGTTATATTTTTATCATATAACGGTTTCTCATTTTCTCCAAACAATTAATTAATTAACTAATTAATATGTATTGAAATCCAATTACATCGTATATGGAAAAAGTAGAAGACCAACAACCTCAAGGATTGTTCGTCTTCTACTTTAAATCTATACCTCTATCAATTTACGTCCAGTCTGTTTATATTTTTCTCTTAAAACATTACGACTAATATCAATTCCCAATTTTGATGCAATTCTTTCAATTGTTTCCCATCCCCGCTGATCCGGTGCATTATCGAGATAGTTTGTTAATGGTGTTCTATAGATTTCTCCAGCAACTCTATTATCTAAACCATCTTTACTAAATCGATAATTCACCATAGATGGATCAATTGAACATTCATTTAAATCATGTCCAGCATACACTCGTGAATGTCGCTTCTCATCCAACGTCAATTGAATAGCAATATCAAAAGGTGCACCATCTATCTCAATCCAAGAATGATCAAAATATCCTAAGCCAGGCACCTCAACTTCTCCAATACATACTTCACATTCAACGTTTTGCTCTTTCAGTAGTACATACATCAGGCTCGATGTGATATGGCAAGATCCAGGATTAGGGTTACGTCTAAAATCCTCATTTATTGCTACATATGTATCACTGATTACTTTTTTCTGAGGATGTTCAAATGGAATATTTAAAATTTCTTTGTTATATACCTCATCATTGCCGTGGCACTTCTTATACTTCTTTCCACTTGAACATAAACAAATATCATTTCTCCCTAGCATTTAGAATCTCTCCTTCAGAATAAAATACGAACAAATATATTATACTTTCTACAAACAATACTTCATATAACAATTTGTAAACAGCTCTAATTAATGAATTGAAATGAAAGATCCCCCACCCTATTAGAAAATGGGAGGGGGATCTGAGCAACCACTAATGCTTACAAAATAAAAGCGATTTGACCTTCAGATACGTTATAGATTTTCTTTCTTTTCGTCTTCCCTTTCTTTCCTTCGATAACAACGGACGGAGTCCATTCATCTGTACCGCCTCTCACCTGTACAGGCATATTCGTCAGATTAAACGCCCATCTACGGAATGCTGTATCATCCCCTCTTATGGCAGATGGATCCCATACAAGTTCCATTTCACCAACGAGTGAAGCTCTTGAGTACGACAGCCCCTCTACTCCACATAAAACATGCTGTGAAACAAATTCAATTTGTTTCGTGAAACGAGGAACAAGATCACTTGGAATATGGTCATTAGCCCAGCTCAAGATAGCATCCTCAAGCGTTTTTCCGTGATAGCGATTGCTGACAGGAAGCAATTCGCTGTTAAAGTTTTCTTCCACTACTACTTCAACTACACCGACAGTGGCCGACTCTATTTGAGTAGCAAATTGAGTAGCATCTATGGTCATCTTACCCCAGATCGATTCTGCACTCTCTACACCATCTATTTTATTTCCAATGAAACGTTTGGCCAACTCATTAGCCAAACTACCACCACCAGAACTATCCGTCAATGCGGATAGCCCATCCTCACTAAACTGTCCTTCAAGGGCTAAGGCTGCGTTCATTTTAGTTGCCATTAGATTAATGGCAAGTTCCTGCATAGAGCCTTTGTACCCACTGTAGACAGTCTCACAAGCGTTTTTCTGACCAATACGCCAATGTCTTCCACTTGCTTGACGTACAATCGTCAAACGATGACCAGTCTGATAGAAAAACAGTGAAGGGAAGCCAAGTAGATCCAGACCCGTACTCACAAGGATCGGGTTCGTCAACAAGACTTGTATCCCTTCCCTTTCCTTTTGTGCAATCCATTCTTCTCGCTCCGGACCCTCAACATTAGACTCAAGAACTGCTGTCTTAATGTTTTGCTCCTCCAGCAGCAACTGTAATCGCTGTAGAGTACCTAATTTTCCGGTATACGTTGCATAGATACCTACCTTACGGCCCGCTCTAATCCGTGACTTCACAAATTTAAGCAATTGCTGCTCTTTTGGATAGATTACCCGGTCACTTAAACGATACAGTGGTGAAACGATCTCTTCACCTGTGTCCGGATGATAAACACCTTTGAAGTTAAAAGGAACATCGGGATAAGACAGTAATGTATTCACCAAACTCCCTAACAATACTGATTGTCCAACCGCCAGTTCCTTCTCAACTGCGCGTCTTAGTTTGTTCGAGATTATATCAAGGTTATTCTGGAGATACCAGGACGGAGCCACTAGCCGCATCCCTTTTTTTAGACGTCGTCTGCTACCTGGTCTTTTATGAATCTTAGTGACGTTATTTACAAAACGTCTTTCACCTTCCATGTCCACAAACATAGGCCCCTGATCAAGTGTAGGCAGAACCTCAAACATATCAGACATCTGAATAAAGCATGATACATCACTTAAGATATCTGTATAGAGCTGAGGAGCTGCTGCAGGCAGTTCTTTCGTGCTCACCTTCACCGATGAGCCATTACTTGAACTATTCAACTCTACATTTTTCTTGATCTTCATCGTTTTTTCCCTAACACCATAAAGATCAATCCACTTACCGACGTCACCCCACATAAAGCCCATATGCTTCATCCGGTTAGGATACATTCGGAAGATCAGTTCGAACAAGTTACTCGCGTAACCATTCATCAAAGTACCGGTCATAGCGACTGTATTTTTGGCACAACCCATAAGCACATGAAATGCATGGGCTTGAGCACTCCCACCAGTGAGTTCGTGGCACTCATCTCCGATTGTTAAATCAAATTTACGTTTGAAATAGCGCTTGAACAGATCTGCAGGTGAAACTTTTCGGGGTGCTGCCCCAGACACTTTAACGCGTTCTCCAGCAATGTTCATTTTGTTTTTATTCTTTGCCGACCACAGACGTGCACCACACTCGCGGTACTCATCTTTATCTGGATCTGCATTCTTGTATAATCTAAGCTGATTTGAACATGAGAGATTATACTTCCGACGTGCAGGTTTACCATGTTTATTATAAAAATCATCGTACTCCAGAGGGACGGCATCCCCCTCTTCCTTTTTCATCAATTGCCCGCCACAATCAGGACAAACCCATCCTTTGAAACTGGTCTTCATGAAAGATTCCTTTTGCTCACCATGACCAACATGTTTCTCATATGTACGGTCAACCCACTTCGCTACAGGTTCATACATGTAACCGAGTTTGCACGTATCTCTGGCAATGATATAAACTTCTATTTTGGTTGGGGGCGAATTCATGATCCCGCTGTCCCGCAGTTGAATCACATCCTGATAACTCTTTAGATAACGAGCTTCATACAAATCCTTATCCAATAAAATAGAGATTTCTCGCTTCGTTTTCTTTAGCAGATGATTTGGAACCATGTAAATGACTCTACCTGTCCCCTTCAACATCTCGCGTATAAGTGAAAAAAAAGTAGAAATGGATATAGCAGTTTTGCCGGTACCCATGCCTCCTATTAAAAAGAGCCTTTTGTGCTTCTGGAACCCTTTAATTAAAGCTGTGACCACATGGGCTTGAGCATTAAATAAAGGTCGTTTAATCTCTTCGAGGACCTCTAAGGGACTATCTGTACCAGGATGATGAACAGGGATATACTCACTATTTAGGCGCTTGATCAAATCAGGACCAAACATGTGCAAATAGTCACTTATACTCTGAATGTCACCTAAGCTCTCAAGTGGACGATCTTCTAGGACTGCAATCTGATTTTCTGTCTGCATTATATGGCCTCCTGTTCAATCTCCGTCAATGTGATCTTTCCGTTCTGTAATCCGCGGGTAACATATTCATCTAATACATCCTCGTTAGCGATTAGATCGTACACTACCAATTCGGAATAATTCCCATCAAAATCATACACCATGAGCGGAACAAAACGTTTGTCCTCGATCAACATGTCCATGAGATACGCTGTCCATTCTCTCAGCAGCGGAGTCTCATAGTAGCTATCCATCGCCCAAAACAACTTCTCTTCTATATTCCCGTCCCATGCAAAGATGATATATCCATCTTGTTGTCGCTGTAGGGCGTTTTCACTAACAACAACCCCTGATACTAAGGTCTCATCTTCACGCTGTGACTGATGTTTATACTTTCCTGCAGGCCGGACAGAAAACGATGATTTATCATAATTCTTTTCTCCGATTCCTGGTGCATGCATCAACATAAAGTACACGTCACTTGCTTTTCTCGCGGAATGAAACTGGGCAAATACAGCCTGTACCCTGGAATCAATATCAATGACATTGGCATACACTAGTTCATCCCGAAGTTTCTTCTCTTTTTCAAAGACTTCACGAGTTACAATGAGTGATGTGTGTACTTTTACATAGATATCCTTATGCCTGAACTCCATAAATTTCATTTATATGACCTCCTGAATTAACCTTCGATTGTACGAATGGTGCCGTAGCGATCTACAGTTTTAAACGTAATTTTATATACCTCTTTGTCCGTAATGATTTGCTCAGTAGCAGTTTCTTCAACGGATTGGATTATAGCCTTCTTCACAATCCCCTTTAGTACATGCAGGAGCTCACCTGAACCGACTTTCCCGTTCAATTTACCTGAAGCCATCCTCATGACCCGATGCATCTCTTTATCTGGTAAGAGTGGCTGCAGCTTCTCTGATGGTTTCTTGGGTGTCGTCCAGTCCATTGTTTTCTTCGTTAATGACGATGCCAAAGAAACCTTCACGATCTGCTCCACATCCATGTGACTCGAGCGAAATAGCTTTAAAGTAACATTACCTGCTTTCACTTTGTAAAGCGGTTGCTCTAAAAAAGGAATTCGTTCCAGTTCATTGTCCTCATGTAGAAGATCCAAGATACGTTGGACTTCATTACGATTTATCATCTTCTCCGCACGTTTTCGACCAATCGTATATACCTGGTGATATGTATCATCATGTGACTGATAAATTCGAATATCATCCAGATTGGCCACAAGCATCGTGACCACATCTTTCGTCATACGGCCGCGGGGAATGTTATAAATCAAAATCCCGTCTGCAGAAACATACTGAAGGAGCTGCCGGAGAAATCGTTTCTCTTTCCTCTCCAATTTCGAACTTGCAGTCTCACTATCAGAATCGTAAGGTGGATTAAGATACATCAACCTAAAGGTATCCCTACTGATACGGCACTCCTCATATCCCCCAAATAAAGCGAAATTCGCTCTCTGACGTAACTCCATATATTTGTTCTCGTTGGGTTCAATCCCAAAGGTAACAGCCTGAGAATCGTCGCTGAGAGTCTCTAGAGCTTTCCCGCTGCCTGCACAAAAGTCGGCTACTGAAAAAGCTTCATTGGGATACTGAAGCAGACTACGTAAACAATGCATGTCCTTTTCAGTTGTTTCGTAATTCCCCATCCGGACCTTATTTCTCTGGATTCGATCGAACATACCCTTTAAATTGTGATTGCTCATATTATCCTCCTCAAAAATAAAGAAGCCGGCACAAGCTCAGCCAGCTCCTCATTGTTTTAATTCACTCTTATCTAACCGGATTGATGACGACCATGATAGAAGGATCTCCTTCAAAGGAAACAAATCCAGGTAGACTACTCCCACTCACCCGAAGATGAATATTTTGAATGCCCTTGTCACAAATCGTGATTGCATCTTTCAGGTATCTTCCGTTGAATTTCATTACAGGAAAATCTTCTCCTACAGCGACGTCTTCAAAGGGATCACAGACCTCACTGTTTTCAGATTCCGTATGAACCACAAATACACCATACTCATCGACTTCTAAGGTCACCCGGTTGTTCGTTGCATCCAAAGACAGTGCTCGATTCAAAGTATCATTTAATTCACTCTGATTAATGGATAGCTGCATGCCATTATTCTCACCCCTGAAGATCACGTTTAGTGAATCTAGTGGGAAGGTGAGATCGAGTTGTCTCCCAAAATATATCGAATTCTTTTCTCTCAGGATCAAATAATGTTTTGTGATACTGAGATCGACCTGTTCACCATGAAAGGAATCTACAATATGCTTAAAAGCAATTGCTGGTATAAGGGCTGATACGAATTGATCTGGGTCTAGAATGTCTACATCAGTGACATATCGAAAGACCCGGTGCCGATCAGTGGCCACGAAACCTAGCTTCCCCTCATGATTATATAAATGAACTCCTGTTAATGCCGGTGTCTTATCATCACCTAAAGCAAACCTTGCAGCGTTAGCTGCCTTTCTAAGAACTTGAGACGGGATTTGTAGAAATTCATCTGTGACAGGTTGAGGTAAATTCGGATACTCCTCGGAAGATAAGATCTTCAGATTCGCTTTTCCCCTCTTCCCATACGATATATGAATGGTCCATCCCTCTTTCACAAAGGTTAAATTCCCATGTGGCAATCGTTTCAGCAAATCAATACCTTCTCTAGCCGGAAACAGAAAACTACCGGTAGAACCACCTGTGTTGGTAATGGGTATCATCTGAAGTAAAGATTGCTCCGTGTCCATCGCCGTAATAAATAACGTCTCGCCTTTAATGTCAAATTTCAGATTTTGCAAAATAGGAATTGACCCTGACTTAGGAACGATTTTTGCACATACAGTGAGTACGTCAAGAATCTGTTCATGCTCAATTTCAAATTGCAGATCATTGACAACTACGTTCTCCGAAATCTCTTGTTCTTGCAGGTCTAATAGCTTAACCATTGAAATTCCTCCTGATGTGGGCACGCAAAAAAGCCATGGAAATAAAAAAAGACATACCTGTGGTATGTTCCTTTAATACTCCATGGCTAAACGATGCCAATTTTTATGTGTTCTCTTTGAACGGCTCCCTCACCAGCTGTATTGAACAGCAGTGAAAATAAATAATTCAATCGTAATAAGCTGATAATACAACATTGCTATGTAATTTTCAACCAAAAGGTATCACAGGCTCAATCATTAAAAATAAGCTATACCTTTTGGCAATAAAATGAGAAAGGTATGGTAAGGTTAGAATCCTGATAACAAAAAATGACTACTCCCCTAAATCAAAGGAATAGTCACCGATTAAGTTAAATTAATAATCGTTTTTCTGAGTATAAGATCATTTTTATCATCCTAACAGGAATGGTTCCAAACTTTTATTTATCAACTTAAATAGATAAACCCTTGCTTATCATACCAATATTGCTCCAGTCCATTAAGTTGTCATTTAAAATATCATGGAAGGATTTTATCACAATGTAGGTGAGTTCCGAGTCTTCTATGACTCCAAATACTTCGTTAATTGAGGATTCGATAATGTCTAGTTCCTCATGAGTTAGCTGGTAAGAGTATAGATGATTCTTGTGTGCAGCAAAGGTTCCCGCCATTTGCCTAGAATCAACGTATTTTAGTCTATCTAAATTCAACTTTAACCCTATTTCTTCTTCAACTTCCGAAGATATGATTTGAACAGGATCACTCTTCGAAATCGATGATCCACCGACAAGTTCCCACGTGTAACTGTCTTTCGATTGTGATGAACTGCGGAACTCCTTTACCAACACAATTTTGGTGTTCATTAAGTCACTTTCTGGAAAGTACAATAGACAACTAAATAAGTCAGATCGAGAGAACACAAATTCATTTGACTTGATTCTCTCTTCACTAGCATTATAAATGGAAACATCAGCAATCCATGCGAACAACACATTTTTTTTGACGAAGTTTACAAAACGAATGTTTGCATCTATCAGCTTGTTACCGACATTTTTTTGTGATTGCCACCAATTTTGAAAAGATATAGTGTTCCAGACATGAAGTGGAATATTGCATTCTCCTTCAAAACGGATTGAACCTTGACCAAGTTGATCAATTGCATGATTTACTATTCCTTTTAAGTCCTTGTGTATTGGAACATCATGTTTTGTTGCTAACTGATCCAGATATCTCATTTTTTCCGCACTGGATGGATATCCCAAAATACATTTCCCAGTTTGTATCCAGTAACCAAACTCCACATTGGTTGTGAATCCAGGGAGTTCGGCAATACTTCGAGGTATCCAAAAAATAATTATGTCTGCTCTCTTTAATCCTTCAAGTTCCCAGTTGATTTGTTCTGTATAATCCTCGGTAAAAAGTCCATTTCTGGGTTCAGGGATAAATACAGAACCATCATAATTGTTGGCTTTTAATATTTCGAGTACTTTTGGTCGCCAAGATTGAGTTGTCATGTTTCTTGGCGTAGGCCCGGCTAGAAAAATCGTCTTGCAAACTTTTTTAGGAAATTCTTCACAAGCGAAAATACATTGCATATCTCATCCATCCTTTTTTATATGATAAAAAAGAGAGGAGTAGCTATTTACCCCCTCTCCTCCTCTTTTCCTATGCTCTTATTAATCCGTGTTTTTTTACGATTGGAAGTGCAACTTCTTCAGCTGCAACCTGCGGGTAACGAAGGACAATTGTATTTCTATTACGTATTGTTACGTCACCACCCAGTGCTTTTAATAACTCACGAAAAGCAGCATCCAGTACATCCTCGTCTTCATGGGTATAAGCCCCTTGTGCAAAAAACTTAAAGTTTTTATCTGTTAACATAATGAAACACTCTCCTTAGGTGATCTCTATAGAAGGCATGCCGGTATGCTCGGCTGCCTTACTCTCATGGAATTACGGTGTAGATACAATTCATTTCGTGTGATGAAACTTGGAATGAGACGTAAAATTGCTGTGTTAAACAGGTTCTTTGCAATGTCTGGCAACCATATGCAATCCAAAAACCAGCAATCAAGCAGCTCTTCTTTGTCCATAGCTGGAAAAGAAATACTTAGTCCCACATGATATGATCGTATGGTTAACTGCAGCTTTCCTTTTACCTCATGTACACATAAATTTGTGTACGGATCTCCAATTGGGTAAAAAGAGCATACCTTGATTTTACTGTGTTGATATGAGATGCCATTGCAACAGTCACACTCAAGTATACTCACTGCCCCAAGTTCATAGTTCTTTTCAATTACACCTAATTTTTGCACCAAATTCCCCGTTTTATCTGTCATATCAGTTCTCATAATCAATGCCATTAGATTGAGGAGAGAACATTCCTCTCATCATATCGACAATGATATCCCCCATAAGTGGTACACTTCTACCTAGAGATACATTGATAAGCGTACGCATCTTTTCTTCCGTAAGAATTGTTGGATTAGCTGCTTCAACCGGATATTTGACCTGTTTCAATGACTCATCTAACCTTTCGGTACCGTCAAAATGATAGGTCCAAATTTTTTCTTCATCATTGGAAGGATACATATTAACGCGAATAATTTCGGCATATCCGTCGTCCAATGATAAAACTGTGTCGCTTGCAGTGAAACCATTATCCATTAGGAAATTAAAGCACTCTTGTTCAACTAAAGGTAGTAACTCAGAGAGTTCATATCTAGCACATGTTCTTCTCACGATTCCCCCGTCTACAAGATGCAAGATATAAATAGTAACTCCCACTGTCAGTTCCATATATATATTCCTCCATGTGAACCCCTTTCGCCGCGGGGTTCAGAAACTTCCCCGCGGCAGGGGCTTAAAAGGATTGATGATTTAGAAGTCAAACCATGAGATCCCACATGAAATTGGAAACAACGTTTTTATGTGCTCCTACCTCAGAAAGGCAAGTCATCATCTGAGATGTCAATCGGCTTTCCATCTTCAGAGAAAGGATCCTGATTACTGGAACGAGAATTATAGTTAGACTGGTTTCTCCCTCCACCGGACGGGTCATCAGATCTGTTTTGACTATTACTACCTCGGTTATCCCTATTGGCCGATTCTAAAAAACGAACATTGTCAGCAATAACTTCTGTGACATAAACGCGTTTTCCCTCGTTATTCTCATAATTACGTACCTGAATTCGACCTTCGACTGCTGCTAAGCGGCCTTTACGCAAATAATTGGCACAGGTTTCTGCTAATTGACGCCAAGTGACGACCGGGATGAAATCTGCTTCCTTTTCTCCCCCTTGACTTGTAAAAGGTCTATCCACTGCCAAAGTAAACTGAGTTACGGCAGTTCCGCTCGGAGTATAGCGTAATTCAGGGTCACGAGTTAACCGACCAATCAATATCACTCTGTTCAACATATGTAACACTCTCCCTAATTTTTTTTATTTACTCTACCATGAGTGAAACCTGGGGGGTGAAGCCTTGGTCCAATAAATCGTCGATGCCCTTACCTTGTGACATATCCCACAGAGCCAAGCTAAGTTTCATATCTGTATTTTCTGCGAAGAAAGCAGCGCATAATTCCAAGGCCTGTTGCACCTCAGGAGTGGACACCGCATCTGCATCAAAAGCAAGAACAACATGCTTACAGCCTAATTGTTTAAGCGGCTCTAAAATAAGGGGATATGATCCAACACCAGGCAGTCCAAAAAATGGCTTTAATAAACCATCCGCGGCTTTATCTGCCTTTAAGGCACCTTCAGTAACCCATACCTCGGAACAATCGATTAATTCTTCCGGACTCTCTCCAAGCTGCCAATAGGGCATGCATGGTGCCGGTAAAGCGAAGTGATAAGGAATGGGCCCACCGATTGAAGAACCGTTTGTTTTGGATCCACTGCTCCACCACCAGTATCTTTGGGTTTGTTTAAGTTCAATGCTGAAAACGAACTGACCGCTTTTAGAGGTACACACTTTCTTCTCTTTCTCTGTCAGTTGAACAATCATTGTTTTCCCTTGAACTTCTATTTCGCAATGTGCACGACGTTTACCCAGCTCATTTTTTTCTATCTCCTTCTTAATGACTCCTTTGATTGCTCCCTTCATGTCTATTTCCAGTGGAGGATTGTCTACACGGATCTGCCAACCAGTGATTTCATTGTAGATGGAGCGGAATGGCACCATAAGGCCAGAGTATCCGGCCATCGTCCAGTACGGACCATATTGTCCCTCATTTACAAAGAAACCTGGTACGCCCAACAAATCAGATTCATCACTTAACCGATGAATGATTTTTTTGGCAACCTTGTATCGATCACCAACAGGCATTGTCCGGTATTCCCTGGTTCTAATAACCGGTTCCTCCATTTTTCGAACATCACGTAAATGATTTTCGTGGAAAACGGATAACGGAAGTTCTTGCGTCATTACTCGATAGACACGATTAAGGTGACGATTAGATTTTTTGTCAACAGAGTCTACCTGCATGATTTCCACTTTAGTAGTAGGCCTCTTATCCGGATCAAGATAATGTTTATACTGCCTGCCCATGGTGGAATCGAAGTAATCGTCTGATGCAATTCTCATGCAATTGACAACGGACTGATCACTATCAATTGCACACCATCCTTTGTGACCACAAATCGGACAACGGGACATGATCTCATACCATCCTGGCTGATTTCTTAATCTACGTAGCTTCATGAGCATATTTCCTCCCTTATTGATTGACGTTTAATTGAACTACTGGATATTCAGTACAGACTTAGTGTTGTTAATTCGATTTTCCCGCCAAGAAAAGTCATCTGTACACCAGCATTCAATCTTCTTCCAGATCTGCAGCTGCAAACGATTCTTATACAAAAAAAGGCACTTTCATTGAGTGAATGTGCCTTCCTGGCGTAAACAGATAGCAAAAAAAGGACGCACGTATAGTGGGCGTCCTTTATAGCAACTGTTACTTTATCTTAAATCGATGCTTAATAGCATATCTCACTCTTCACCATCTTTAGATGCGAAGAAAATCAATTCGTTTTCGTATTAAAGTGATTATACCATTTGTCATTTGGTGGGTAAAGTTAAGAAATGAAAGGGGCAATGATAAACAGCTTATATGCCGTATCATTGCCCCTTTACGTGCGTTATTAAGTTGATATAAGTTTATCACACGTCATAAATTATGACAACGACATAGTTTGATAGAAACTGCCAAAATTATCTTTACCCTAATATATTAATATGCTATAGTCGAAGTGCGTGCAAAGCAATGGGTGAAGTCTCTTCGTAACGAAGAAACGGACCTCTGTTTAGTCGCACACAAATTCAAAATTGTGTGTTTTTTTTATCTCTCATTACTAATTAATTACTATATTAAATAGCTACCGTAAAAGAAAAAAGCCCCTATCGCGAGAGCAAATCGTGTCTTCGGCCGCCAAGCGTACGACATGAATTGCTAGAAGATTAGGGACTCTACTTACAAACATTTGTGAAACCATCTTATCACAGAGTTTTTTAAAAGTGAAGTCCCTACTCTTCTTCAATGTTGCCTAAATGGGTGTCAATTAAAGGAGAGTTTTTATGTATGAAAAAAACCTGAAAGGTTCCCCTCATAAGTTACTGTACTATCGTTATAGACCCACGGGTACGGAGGAATCGAAGATCCGGGTCGTAAACGAAGAAGAACAGGCTTATACCAAAAAAGAAATCGAAAAAATCTATATACCTGAAGAAGAAATAAGACGGTTCAGCTTAGATAAACATGGGCAACCCATACCGCACGTCGATGGTCACATGACGATTATAAGTAACTACATATGGGATTACTGGGGGCACTTTTTTAGCGCTGAAGGGGTTGCTTTGTATGGCCATCTTAAGCGTTTCTGTTACGGTGATAAGGACTACTGTTGGCCTGACCTCAAGCTGATATCACAAAAAATGAACAAAAGCCGCAATACAGTGAAAAGGATACTCGGCATTTTAGAGAAGTATGGATTTGTTGTCGTCTTCAATGTCCAAAATGCTGACAAGAACAATCTGGAGGAAAGCCCACTTTATAAAGTGCGTAAGAAGGTCCCTTTTCTACCGGTTGAATTGTATGAGCGGCTGCCCACGGAATTAAGGTTAGATCACGATAAGTACATGCAGCGGATCGTGGAGGACATGGATGATGTCATTCATCTGGACCCTTCAGTTGATTTTACGGAAGTATATGACAACGTAATCCAGAAAGGTACGGTAGTTAGAAAACAAAAAACAGGTCAAAAATTGGAGAGGGAAAATCAAACCAAAGTTAAGTCACTCGAAATGGAACGATCGGACCAGGACAGAAACTTATGGATTGATACTCTCAACATTCTACAAGCAAAAATGACGAAGCCGTCTTTTGATACCTGGCTTAAAGATTCATTCTGTATTAAACGTGATCGCATTGTGACTGTCTATTCACCTACTCAATTCGCTTCAGAATGGTTAAGTGCCCGAATGGATATTTTGATACGTGAGGCATTGCTGCAGGTTGATCAAAGTATAGAGGATCTTAAGTATGATTATTTATACCAGTAATTCATGAAGAAACTATAAAAAAAACCGCAGTCCTCAAGCTAAGTGAGTACTGCGGTTTTTTTTATAGCTTGCTTTTAGTTGAGTTCGTCATTATCAAAAATATAAAATCGGACCAAAGATTTATGTAATTCAATATTTCATGAATTTTTGTTTATTATCTCGCCAATATTGTTTAGTGGGCCAGAGGTATCTTGGTAAAAAAGCAAATGTTTTTCTAAATTGCTTATGTTCGAGGTAATAAGTCCCCCATGCTAGTATGGCCATTATCAAAAACACAACATAAAAACCTGGGTGTATCCCGTTTATTATTGTTTTTAATGTGGTTATGAACGTTTCTTCTACTATAGAGTTATCAAATGTTAGTTTATTTAGCACAACAAACCCCTCCAATTCTAAGTGGTTAAGTAAAGTTCACTTGACTCTCAGCCAAAGTTTTAACTGGTTCTATTCACCTTAATTCTTGCACGAGTTCCAGACATTTCAGGAACGATAATTTCATCTTTAGAAGTACTTATATAGTCAAGTCCATTCCAAATTTCAATTTGTAAGATATCAGTTGAGGAGTATTCTAACCGTTTTTCGGTGTATACCAGAAAATGATTCTCTTTATCAGGGTATATATATCCGATCTCTTTATTGTTTCTTGCTTTTACAGCATCATAGGAATCTATTAGATAATTAACAATAAGCGGAAGAGCTAGCAAACAAATTAATATACCCGCTGCAGCTAGTAGATAAATTTGATTGTCTGCAAACCATGTCATCGTTCTCACAATTCTACCCCCAATTTCCAGAAACCAGTGATTCATGACTTACAAACTCATAGCTAAATGTATCTACTTATCTGGCTCGTCCTGCCAAGCCCACCTGCGTAATAAAGCTGCCCTAATTGAACAACCCAGTATTGATAATCATTGTTTTGATCCATCATGTGTGACATTCACTCTCCTAGTTAGTTTAGATTGTTCAATTGATTTTATCGCGGAAGTGATCAGAAGAATCATATTTAGCATCCTCCGTTAATCTCTCCTCCTGCTCCAAATTCTCCTCTAATTTACCTTTTAGATATCTCACTACACTTTCATCCTTAAGAATCAATGTTTGGAATTCTATAGGTATACGCCCCGCTTTAATTACTACTTCATGTGGTTCAAGTTGAAGCGCTAATGCTAATCTGATAAGTACTTGCTCGGATGGAGGCGTTCTAAGCTGACCTCTTTCCATCTTGCTCAGATATGTAGCTTTTACATTAGCTTTATCTGCAACTTCTTCTTGGGTCATCCGAAGTTTATTACGAGCTTGTTTAATGAATTCTTCAAACATAATAACCCCCACAAAACCTGATTATACCATACTTAAATAATAACAAAACTTGAGTAATTACTCAAGTTTTTAAGTTCTGAAGGAGTATTAAGTTGGTTAATTGAGTAGCACCATAAACTAACTTTTTCTCGCTGATATTGGTGAACTCGATCCTCAAATTACGCCTCTCAAAAATTGAGAGGCAGTCTATATAATTTTGAGAAGCTGTGTATCAATGGTTGAAAGTCTGCATCTCAAAATTTGAGAAGCGATGTATCTCAGAATTTGAGAAGCGAAAGTTTACCGATATTTTTGCTTCTCAGAATTTGAGATGCTGCATCTCAAAATTGTACAATCGGTTTAGCTTCTCAATATTTGATAGTCCCCCCTTTAAAATTTGAGAGAAGGTATCTCAGAATTCGAGATATCCTATCTCAGATATTGATGGACCCCCTCTCAAATATTGAGAATAAATAATAACAATCTTTAATCCTTAGAAATAAGCTCTAAAAAGAATTAGAACTGAAGAATAGTTTTCATCATAAAAAAAGAACGCGGCTGATTAGCCGCATTCTCTGTTTAATCTTTTATTAAAATCATTAAGGAGCAAATCTAACTCCTGAGATACTCTTAATACCTCTGGCGACATTAACCCGTGAAGTGTTCCAGCTTCATGCATCTCTAATCGCTTAAGTTCTATTTCCTCGCAGATATCGGTTGGTTTATCCATTGTATAACCTCCAGATAGAATATGTGATAGTGGTTTTCCCAGTCTCAGCATTTATCTATTCCAATTTTGGTCATCATGAAGAATGCCTGAATCGTTTAATGTCTGCCATCAATTGCGGAAAGCATCGTTAATGTCTTCACGTTCTTCATGTAATGGATAGGGCCCACCCAATTTGGTGCCGGTGACTAAATATGAATTGTCCAGCTGCGCTGTATGAAGTTCATCTTCAATCCATGACTCGTGCTCTTGCAAATAGTTCATGGTCTCTTTTCCAGTATGGTCCGCGAGATCTGGCATCAAGTAGGAAGTTACTTTCATCCGTGGGAACACCGAATGAAGCCGGAACCTCTAATCCTTTACGCTGTAGAATGTTACAGTAGAGTAACCCGATATCATTCCACATTCGCGGTTTTACATTAAAATTACCGTTTTTAAGAACCAGCATTGCAGCATCGATGTCATAATTATTCATTTCGAGTAGATCAACAACACGAGCCCGATATTGGTACTCCTCAGATGGTAGCGGATCCGGAACGATCACGCGCTTCACACCATCTCCCTCCTTTATAATTTTCATGAGTTCAGTAAAGGCGATACCCACATTACGGGGTAAATAGTTCCCAGGCTTATGTCCAGTCAGTGAGAGATGTTTGCCATTGGAGAATTGATGAGAGAACGAGTATAAATTAAAGTCCAATGCATGTGCCCACTCATCGCAAAGGGATCCCCCACCTCTGAGTTTAGTAATGTTCATGATATTGCTGCCCGGCTCGTAATGAGCTGAGGCTGACCCAGATCCTCTTGCACCAAAGGCTAATCCTAACAAGCCATAGAAAGATGCTGCCATGTTTGGAATGTCTAACAGGCCCACCAGATCGTTTAGAGCGTGGCCACAACTTAAAACATGATACCGTCCGGCGACATCCTGAACCCAATTACCAAACTGAACTCCTCTAATCCCAAAGATATCGATTAGGTCATCCGGTGTATTAACTCCCGATGCTTCATTGGATTTTCGGACTACCTCTTCAGGAACGAGGCGTTCCCATTTTTCTTTATTCTCTTTAATGGATGTCTTTTTCATTCCACTTGTGTTCAGCCAATTCCAGTCCTTACCCTGTTCAGAATAGAATGCTTTCTGAATCAAGTTATACAAGCCAGGACGGCCGCGCCGGGTACCATAGAACAGTGATTGAAATCGATCTCCCAGTGCGAGCCAAAATTGAGAACGAGCCAATTCAGGTTGCTCATCAATTCTATGGGAATAGGTTGAAAGTCGAGCCTGATACAAAGCTTCTTTAAGCATCTGAAAAGCTTTCTTTATGCGATCCTCATCTTTGGCTCCGGATAAGATGGACTGTAGTGCTCCTATGCCCTGAATATAGTCGGCCCGCTTTTGTGGTGTATCCTCCGGATGCTGGCACACTCGTGCCCATATCAATTTAATCGCGAAGGCTGCTTCCGAAGTAAATCCTTCAGCCTGGAGACTTCTCAGATCAAAATCCTTTAGTAATTCATTCTTGCAGACCATTTGGTATGCCACCGAAGGGTTCTCTTCAATCTTGGACCAATCAACTCCGGATTGTTGACTCAAGTGTTTTTTTGCACCATGTAATTCTTCCCCGACATCATAAACATAGGAATTCTTCGAATTCCTATGAGCCCTACCCTTTGTTTCCGCAGGTACAAGAGCATTTGCAGATAAGACTGCATTTTGATTTGGAAAATAGTCAAAAAGTGAAAGTTGATTCATATTTATAACCTCCATACTCTCCCGCGGTAGGCGGGAGGTTTTTTTACTCCGCCAGCCGGCTGGGATTGCATGTGGTTCTTACCTAGGTTACAAATGAAACCTAATTTCTTTTGATCGTGATTGCATGTTGCAAAGACAATCCTCCTGTTTTTGGACGCAAAAAAGGAGACTTAAATACACGTGCGTTCCGTGTTAAGTCTCCTAATACAAGTCCTTAATTTATAGGCTAGTAACTTAGCATACTCCCTCTTTGTCTCATTTAATATGACAAAGAAAATTAATGAAGCTTTTAATAGATATAGTATACAGTAGGATAAGTCAGTTGTAAAATTATAGAAAGAAACTTTAGTTGATTAAGTGTGAGTCATTGAATGCTGATCCAACTCTAGATAACGTTAATTAGGATGCAGATCAAACGTAATTTCGTAGAGGCACTTAAAAAGGCAGTCGAGAAATTACTCGACTGCCCGGACTAAAGTTAATTAAGGTATATAATTATAGAGGTGACCCCAACCGCTACTTAAAGTCTCGATTAGTAATCTATACTGCTTACCACCCTCTAAATAATAGTGTGTTTTAACAGTAGGGTTTGAAGGAGTTGCAACTAATGTATACATACTTACCCAACTGCCTGATTTATATTCCTGTATTGTTACATTCACATTATAGTTCCCGCTACCAAGATGAGCTTCCAGTTCCCCGTATTGATGCTGACCCATGATGGGACTGCTCACTTTACTACCACCTGTAACAACATTCCCCGTACCTTCATTCGCAGCTAACACCTGACTTGCAAATGCGCCCATCAGAACAAATACCATCAGAAAAGAAAACCAACTTTTTTTCATCATTAAATATCCTCCTTAATAGTATGTAAAAATTAATTCTTACTCCATAATTATATTACCATATAATTACTTATTTTCACATGATATCTATCACATTAAATTAAATATTTTACATGTGTTGTCAAAAATCGAAAATGTTTTTTTAGCTGAGCGATTTAGAATTTAAATTGATGACAATAAATCTTCTAATCTTTTAGAATCAGTAATTTATATTTTTATTGCTTCAATGAAATACTTGTTTTAATGACTTAATGATTTTGTCGTCAATCTAGCAATCTTTCCTTTTTACTAGGTCATTGTATGGACAGTAAATTTTTAAATTAGGGTTGTATAGATTTCCTTATTTTTTCCTACATAGTGAAGAGGAAATAATCCACTTCAAAATAATGATCAACAGAGAGGATGTATTATTTATGGCACTTAATGGTTACAAGGTTTTTGTTGACCCCGGACATGGTGGTAAAGACCCAGGGGCTGTAGGTGGCGGGTACACAGAGGCAGCAATTGTACTGGACATTGGTAAATTTCTGAAGACCGAACTGGAAAAATTGGGAGCTACGGTTCAGATGAGCCGTTCTACCGATACCTATCCAGAAAACCCGGATCGCTCTATAGCGTCCAATAATTTTGGGGCCGATATTTATGTGAGTCTCCACATTAATGCTGGCGGGGGTACAGGTATCGAAACATGGATCCACGATAATGCAAGCAGCTATACCACTTCATTGGCTAACGCTGTCAACAACTCACTGGTTGCTGCACTGGGCAAGACCAATCGCGGGGTGAAGAAAGCACCGAGTCAACGCGGCGGGACGAATATCCACGTCATTGATCCTAAAAATACTAAAGCATGGGCCATTCTCCCTGAAATGCTGTTTATCGATACCGCATCGGACCGCAATACGTTGGTTGCCAATAAACAAACGTGCGCCCGAGCGATCGCTAACGGTATTAACAGCTTTGCCATGACTCTCCCTCCTATTTAATTAAAAACAAAAAAAGGGATTAAGAACTTACAAGTTCTTAATCCCTTTTTTGTTTAAGTGTGTTATTATATTTTTAGAAAAAGGAGGTATATAATGAAAAAAATTCTTTTTATGTTATTTTTAGTGGTGGTATTATCAGCCTGCAGTAACGGAGAAAATTCCGCAAACTCATCAACCCAGGAACCAGGAAATACAGATGCTTCTAAAATTGAGGAACTTCAGAATGAGAACAATTCACTTAAAGAACAATTAGAAAACAGCAAAGGTTCGACGGATGAGGCAGATCTCATCAATAGTTTAAGGGAGACACTCAATCTTACTTTTAAAATAATTTCTGCTATGGAAACTAAGGACTACGCGTATATTGAATCCGTATCTTCCTCAGACGTTGAAGTATCACAACAAAACAATTCCATTCTTTTAAAGAACGCAGAATCTCCCTCAGAAGTTGCTTTTCTTAACGAAATAAGTTTGGAAGAACTTGAATTTAGAGGATACAACCAAAAAGATAAAGATCACTTTATGCTAGCATTAGCTAAAGTCATCACGACTAAAGGTTCCGAAGGTAACATTGAGTTGAATTTTGACTTTGTTCGCTCGGATACTGATGGTTGGCTCTTTAATGGTTTTACAACAAATTAATTCGCAAAATAAAAAGAAGAACATAAA
>NZ_AWUK01000064.1 GCF_000499205.1 Paenibacillus sp. MAEPY2 | reverse complement strand
ATGAAAAAGTTCATTTCGAACACAAAAAAGCCACGAATCTTCGTGGCTTTAGTCAATTTCCCGCTGGGTCAATTTCTGCTTAATCCTATTTCATATGTGATTTAATTAATCAGTATAGGTATCCTAAAAAATCGAGTTCTCCCTCACTCCAAGCCCTGGTTCCAACTTCTCTAATCATTAATCCCTCAACCTTCTGAACCCCAACCCCAATTGTAGTTAAGCTTTCATGGTCAATTTTTAACCATTTACATGTGTTGCTTACAGCTTTGAATCCATTTTTACGATACAAGTTCATATTATCAGCAAATAAAAGTACAAAATCAATATTTCCCTTAGTTAACTTTTCCACTTCACCAAGCAACAAAGAAGCGATCCCTTGGGAGCGATGTGTGATAGAGACACATAAGTCAATTATCCCTAATACTCTTACTGCTTCTCCGTTTAAATTCATCATCCTGTAGTCTAATGCTACATGTCCTATCAGTTGATTATCAGAGTTGAATGCCAATAATCTGCACTGTGGGATTTGCTTAAAAAACAATCTGTCTTTGGGATAGACCTCTGGAAAACTCGCAATAAGCAATTCTTGAAGATGTGTTATCCATTCTTCTTTCATCTCCATATCATAAGCTTTAATTATTTTCAAAAAAATTCCCCCTAATCCACTTCAGATTTCTCTATTTGAGCTCAGTTAACTTAGTGAAGATGAACTTACGGAATATAGGCATCCTCTACCTCAACCTTTGGTTCAATTCCGTCTATTATGTATCTTACGTTAATGACATTTCCTTTCTGGAAATGGGCGATATGTGTAACCGGAATAAAGGTCTCTACAGTCGCGGGAAAGGTACTGCCATCCACTTGGGTTACGGTCAGATCCATTCGCACTCCCGGTCTTCCATCCATACTGGATGAAGTCTGTATGATGTCATGAATAATCGCTTCTGCCGGAGTCCCATCCATTAAAATGTTTTTTCGGAGTTGTTGTTTCTTTTTAGCGCTGTGCACAAGTTTAAATACGGTAATCAAAATGATTGCACCCGTTAGAACTCCAAAACTAATGACTGCAATCACAGTAATCAATGTAGTTGACATGATAGCCTCCTTTTAATTGAAAGCTTACACAGCGCTCCTTAAAGTCAAAAAAGCCACCAAGTTTGGCGGCCTCCTGCAGGATATGAAGTTTATGGAAGTTTATGGACTTCAACCATACTGGCATAAACTATTCGTAAAACAGGTTAATCTTAATCTACTTTTGCACCATATGACCTTACAAACAGAACCGCTTGTTCCCGATCCAAACGTGCACCCTTGATATCCAATGATTTCAAATCGATTCCTTCCAGGTTAGCGCCCCTAAGATCGGCCCCCTGCAGCTTGGCTCTGCTTAAAACTACTCTTGTGAGATCACAGTCTCTCAAATCCGCTTTGGTAAAATCCGTGTCCGTAAAGTCGGCTTCAAAGAAACGAATTCCCCGCAAATCCTGTTTGCCCAATCGGGTATGTCTCAGATTCGTATAGGACCAATCGCCCTGACTAAGTGTAATTCCATCCATTTGCGCACCGGAAAAGTCCGACCCTGTCATCTTGCATGAGCTAAATTTGGAAGCAAACAGATTAGCACCACCGAAGGAACAATTTTCAAAAGCCGATTCTGTATGAATGGAACCATTCATGGAAGCGCCCTTAAAGTCACATTCGATAAAACGGCAGTTGCTTGTTTCGATTTCTTCCATTGAAGCATTCATAAAGGTACACTGTTTGAAAACACAGCTGATCAGTTCTCCATACCGTAAGTCCCGTCCTTCAAAATGCACCCCTTCGTATTCCTGATCCTTATATTGAAACATCACGTACACCCCATCTTGTATGATATCATGTGTTCACCATAAAAAGAGCTTTTTATAATATACCATACGGTTGTCAAGTACCGCTTAAACACCTGCAAAAGTCAAGGTTCTTATTTTTTAAAGACCTGTAACTAGCATAATAGGCCCGATCTCTTGTAACTATTTCTCTTGACCTTGGAGTTTACTCCAATGTTATGATCTTATCGGAAAGGAGGTTAATATGAAAATTACGGATTTTGCTAGCAAATATCAAATTCAAACGGATACAATTCGTTATTATGAGAAAGAGAACTTATTGAATCCGTTAAGGCGAGAAAATGGGTATCGGGAGTATGATGAAGAATGTGAAAAACAGCTACAGCTAATTATCGTATTAAAACAATTAGGTTTTACAATAAAAGAGATGCAACAATTACTTATATTACGAGACCAATCCATATCAACAGAATGTAACGATGCAACAGTAGGGTTATTGAATCAAAAAATAACGAAACTTGAAGAAAAAATTCAGTTTTACCAACAGGCATTACAAGTCGTGCAAACCATTAAAGAGCTTGCAAGTGAAGCGGTATATTCAGAGAATAAAGAAGTTATCGAAAAATTGTTACTTAGTTTATTCCAAAAGGATTCATAAGGAGAGAGATATGGTGACGAATAAACAAATCGTTCATGTAGAATATATATTAGCCGTTATACTTTCTTTTTTTATTTACATGCAGCTACACTTTCCAATTTGGTTGTTTTTTGTGCTTTTATTCGTTCCTGATCTTACAATGCTTGGTTACGCAATGAATAAGAAAATAGGTGCGATGGTTTATAATTTCGGACACACATTTATTTTTCCTCTGCTTTTAGCATTAAGTTACTTATATTTTTCAAACGATTATCTGCTTTTAGGGTCGATCATCTGGATAGCTCATATATGTTTGGATAGAGCAATAGGTGCCGGATTGAAATATCAAGATTCTGCATTTACTAGTACACATATACAAAAGCTTTAAAATTGCGGCTGCACTCATTGTACCGATAATTGAAATTGGAAGGCAGCCCTTGTGAAAAGTTGAGGAATATCTTTCTTAAATGATGATTAAACGAGAAGAATGAAGGCGCTAATTGGGCGTCTTCTTTTTCGCGCTAGGAAGGCTTCGGACGTGAAGTGGTTTCTGCTCTTCTATAGCTTGACCCGTTTTCCAAGCAAAAAAGAAGAAGCATCTGCACTGGACAGACACATCTTCTAATCTGGATTAATTCCTCTAGAATTCCTTATCCGCAAATAACCTGAAATCGTCCGTAATCGCTAAACTTTTGCTTCCTTCCAGGTAAAATTGATCATCTGCTCTCCAGGTATGACTTTGTTTGTTTTGTCTCCGGTGATATACATAGTTAAATGGCGACGTCGCATACGTTTTGAAACCCTTTTTTCTGCATTGTCTCAGAAAGGTTACATCTTCTCCAATAGAACGGTCCGTGAACCGGACCTTCTTTAAAATCTCCCTTTTGAACAGAAGTGTACCGCCTTGTATAAATTCCACATGTTTGTTCTTTTCACTGGGGGATCTGACCAACAACGTCTTTGAAGCACCTAAATAGACCAGACATGAGTGTTTACCAACGATATCACTTTGGGTCCGCTTGAGTTCTCTCACTTGTTCTTTCAAATAATAAGGCGAGTAGTAGTCATCATCATCAAATTTGGCAATCAACGGAAATCGGGCTCGGGTAATCCCAGCATTCAGACTTTGTCCGAGCGAGATTCTTTCTGGAACTTGATATACGGTAACATTTGCATGTTTTCGAACCCGGTTTCGATATAATTGCAGATTCATACTGTCATGATTCAGAATAATGATAAGCTCTTTTACTTTATAACGCTGCCGATTGAAATTTTGCAGAATATTATCAAAAAATTGTGCCCGATTGGTACATACAATGATGGAAACACCGTTCTCCGTTCTGTTATTAGCCATGACCTATGCTCTCCTCCACATATATGTTTTTTCATCATACGTACGGAAGTAAGACATGGTCTGGACAAAGTGATAGCGTATAAAAGACCAAAAACCTCTATCCTCCAATGAGGATAAAGGTTTCTGAAATTCATTCTATGCTTGATTGGATTCGTTCATATATACAGCTTTACCTGTACGAGCGGACTCATAGAGTGCCTCCAGGATTTGCGAAACCACCAAAGCCTGTTTAGGTGTTACTACCGGCTCCAGATCTTTATCGATTGCTTCAATCCATTTTCTCATCTCTATATCCGGAGCACTTTCACTCTTTCCATCATAGAAAGCAACCCCGCCTGCACTCAACTCAATTTCGTTAGTGTACAAACGGCTGAATTTCTCGCCATTGATGCGCAGGCCATTCTTCATATCGGCGCCTGCTTCGCTTCCGCTCAAGCTGCATTTTGCTTCATCCACATCCAGTGAATTGAGTGCCCAGCTGGATTCCAGCATGATTGTGGCACCATTCTCCATTACGATCATACCGAAAGCGGAATCTTCAACTGAGAATTTTTCCGGGTCCCATGGGCCCCAGGCATTCGCTGCATTTTCTCTTTGTGAAAGCTCGTGATACGTTGTACCCAGAACAACCTTCGGTTGATAGTTATCCATCATCCACAGCGTCAGATCGAGTGCGTGTGTACCGATGTCGATCAATGGTCCGCCGCCTTGTTTCTCCTCATCAAGGAAAACACCCCATGTCGGAACCGCTCTTCTTCTGATCGCATGTGCTTTGGCAAAGTAAATCGAACCCAGTTCGCCAGCTTCACACAGCTGCTTCAGATACAAGCTGTCTTCTCTGAAACGGTTATTGTATCCGATGGTCAGTTTTTTACCCGTACGCTCGGCTGCTTCAAGCATTTTTTGCGCTTCAGCAGATGTCTTGGCCATCGGCTTTTCGCACATTACATGTTTTCCGGATTCCAGCGCGGCAATTGAAATCTCAGCATGGGAGATATTCGGCGTAAGAACATGAACAATATCAATCGTTTTATCCTGCAGTAGCTCCTGATAATCTGTGTATACCTGTGCTTCGGAACTGCCATACTTTTCTTTGGCTTCATCTGCACGTTCTTGAACGATATCGCAAAAAGCAACCAGTTCTACATGTTCAAGCTTGCTCAGACTTGGCAGATGCTTGCCGTTTGCAATCCCGCCACAGCCAATAATCCCTACACGATACGTTTTACTCATATCCAATCACCCTCACTTTTGGTTTGGTTGTTTCATTTTACGGAAAGCCGATGGGGTCATCCCCAGACGCTTGCGAAAAACAGCATGCAAATAATTGGCATTGGTAAACCCTGAAGCCAGGGCAATTTGTTCAATGGAAACATGACTTTCTTCCAGATTGCGGCACACCGCGCGCAGGCGAATATCCTCCAACACACGGCTAAAAGGCATTTCTGGCTGTACCTGATAAAAGATTCGCTGCAATTGTCTGCTGCTGATATGCAGCTTCTCCGCTACATTCTCCAGTGTTACTGCGGAGGGATGATTCGCCTCCATATACTGAATGGCATAATCATACCTATACACAGACATGTCTCGAACTGGAGCCTCCGCCCGATTTCCCCCGATATCGTAGGCTCGGACGGTCTTGAGCAGAATACTAATTACCTGCTGCTTAATGGACGTGTAATAACCGATCAGTTTACGGTCACAAGCCTCATATGCTTCCAGGAAACAGTTCATGGCGCGATGATAGTCATGTACCGGAGCAAGAGGAAGCGTCCTAAGCTTTTCAATCGTTTCCTCTGATTCGGCTGCCTCCCATGGATCTACACCCTCTCTGGGATGTTCGATGATATCCACATGAAGACATAATTCATCCATAGCCTCCTGGGAATCCGCCTCCTGATAATGAACAAGACCCGGACCCGTTAGATACAGCATGCCTTCAGAGAGCGGATGCATCTCATCCCCCAGAATGACTTTTCCTTTCCCTCTCGGGATAAAATGGAGTTCGAATTCCGCATGGTTATGAAAATCAACGATTCTGCCAGCCGGAAAAGAAGTCAGATGAAATCGCAGAACCCGTATCTCGTAGTGTCCCCACAGGATCGAGACATCCAGTCTTTCCAGGATATCCTGTCGCTCAAGCATTTTCTCAAAAGGATATCGGCTCAATGCAGCACCTCCCAATATCCTATCCCTGTAAATCCTTTAAGGAGATTTTACGCCCTTCCCTCGCAGAAAGGTTGGCCGCCTCCATCAGGCGAGTTAACTGAGTAGCCGTCTGCAAATTCTCGCTAGCAATTGTATCGTTTTGAATATGGGATACCCACTGGCTGAATGCGCTTTCTCTTCTGTCCAGCAAAGGAATCTCCGTCCATTCTTTCTGTTGCTCCGAACCGACATTCGTGCGAATCAGCAGCTTCTCCTCCGGTGTTCCGTATAACAGCGTGCCCTCCGTACCATGAACCTCTATCGCAAATGGTGAATGACTGTTCACAAACCCAGCCTCAACCACACCGATCGCTCCGGAATCCGTAAATAAGGTGGCAACCGCGTTATCTTCCACTTCTTTTCCGGTTACATATCCGAAATTAGCATTAACCCCTGTCACTTCTTGACCCAGGAACAGATTCGTCAGATACATCGGATGACAACCGAGGTCAATCAATGCCCCGCCTTGACAATCTTCCAGATGATAAAAGTGCTCAGGCAGCCAGTTGGCAATAGCTCCGTTATGTGATAAACGCACACGAACATAAGTCACTTTACCAAGCAATCCTTGGTTCAGTACATCTTGAATCGTTAATGTATATCCATCGTTCAAACGAGGTAAAGAAACCGTCATTTTCACTCCGTTATCCTGTACATCAGAAATGATTGTATTAACTTCCTTCAAGGTTGAAGCGATAACTTTCTCTGTAAAAATGTGTTTGCCCGCTTTCGCGGCAGCAGTGATCACATCTTCATGAAGTCGTGTCGGTGCATCCACAATGACGGCATCGATGTTGTCCTGTGCCAGCATCTCTTCAAGTGAAGCATAGAATGGCACGTTCAGACGTTCAGCTGCTTCCTGTCCGCGCTCGGCATCTTCATCCCACACAGCAGCCATCACTGTATCTTCATGCTCCTGAGCCTGTTTAATATAATCCCAGGCATGTACGTGCCATAAGCTTACTTTACCTATTCGAATGGTCACTATGATTAACCTCCATACTATATGATATTCTGACATCTAACTATAAATTAACACAGACCTGATCTAATTTTAATAGGAACTTACGACAATAACTATATAAAATTACGACATCATTCAGATAAGTACTCACTTATAAATAAGCAAAAAGCTTTCTCCCACGGGATTGTGGCTGAGAAAGCATTTTTGCAAATAATAAATTGTTAATTGCCCGTTTCCGCAAACGTTTTAATTCGAAGTCCGATTTGGTCACGAACCTGTTGGAAGACAGCCCATTTCTCCTCATCCGTACCTATTGCTTTGGCAGGATCATCGAACCCCCAGTGCTCCCGTTTAACTTGTGGAGGTGTCATTGGACATTTGTCTGCTGCATCACCACACAATGTAACTACCAGATCTGCATTGTTTAGTCGTTCGGAGTCAATGATATCGGATGTCTGGGTGGAGATATCCATGCCTAATTCCTTCATAGCTTCAACCGCTTTTGGATTCAAACCGTGAGCTTCGATTCCTGCGCTATAAATGTTCCAATCCTCACTCAGGTATTTCTTGGCCCAGCCTTCGGCCATTTGGCTTCGGCAGGAATTGCCTGTACATAGAAAGTAAAGTGTTTTTTTGCTCATGCCATCGTCTCCTCGCTATTTTGAATTACAGAATGCTTAACCACAAATACAAGCCTATTAATGTAATTAGCAACGTTGGAACCGTAATAATAATACCTATTCTGAAATAAGTGCCCCAAGAAATCCTGACGCCTTTGGTGCTGAGAACGTGAAGCCAAAGTAATGTTGCTAAGGAACCGATCGGTGTGATTTTGGGCCCCAGATCCGAACCAATGATATTGGCATAAATGAGCGCTTCCCGTATGCTTCCTGTAGCTGTCGTTGCTTCAATGGCAAGCGAATTGATCAAGACGGTAGGCATATTGTTCATCAGTGATGAAATGAACGCAGCAATAAAGCCCATTCCAATGGTTGCAACCAACAACCCTTGATCGGCCACAGCCTGAATGGCGGCAGCCAGCAGATCCGTCAATCCCGCGTTTCGCAGACCATACACCACCACATACATGCCGATGGAGAAAAATACGATGGCCCAAGGAGCCTCCTTAAGAATCGATTTCGTCGGCACAGCAGAGCTGCGGGAAGCCACAACCAAGAAGAAAATAGCGGCCACACCTGCTACAAGGGAGACGGGAACACCTATAAATTCACTACAGAAGTAACCGGTGAGCAGGATTCCGAGAACAATCCATGACAACCCAAACATCTTCTTATCCTTAATGGCTGTAGCTGGAGGTTTCAATTGACGGCTATCAAACCGTTTGGGAATGCTCTTTCTGAAAAAGAGATATAGAACTCCTATGCTTGCAGCTAATGAGAACAGATTTGGTATGAACATTCTTCCTGCATACTGCATAAACGTAATACCGAAGAAATCGGCTGACACGATGTTGACCAGGTTGCTTACAACGAGGGGCAATGACGTCGTATCGGCGATAAATCCGCTAGCTATAATGAAGGGAAATACTTTTTTCTCATCAAAGTTTAGTGCACGTACCATAGCCAGTACTATCGGTGTCAGTATCAGGGCGCCTCCGTCATTGGCAAAGAAAGCGGAAACTATTGCTCCTAGAATTGAGACGTAGACAAACATCCGAACCCCTCTGCCATAAGCCGCCTTGGCCATATGTAAGGCAGCCCATTCAAAAAAGCCAATGCGGTCCAAAATAAGTGAAATTAGGATGATAGCCACAAAGGCAAGCGTTGCATTCCATACAATCTGGGTAACATCCCATACATCCTGAAGATGAACAACGCCTAAAAGTAATGCCAGAATGGCTCCCCCGCATGCGGACCATCCAATAGACAGGTTTTTGGGCTGCCAGATAACGAGGATCAGTGTGATCAAAAAAATGATGCTTGCCAACGCTGCCGTGAACAAACATTTCACCCCCTTTCCGTTAATACTCTGTCTTTAACATAGTTATATAATGATATACTTATATGTAAATCAAAAAAAGTTAATTACACTTGGACGATACCCCTTCCTTGTTTAATGACTTCAGGATAGCCGCTGTATCCGGCATGCAATCCAATGCAAGTTTAATATACGGCGTATCTTCGACATTCAAAGAATAATACACCCACTGTCCACGTTTGCTCTCTTTAACCAAACCCTGATCCTTTAATTTTCGCAAATGTTGGCTGATGCCAGGCTGCGACATATCCAGAATATCTACAAATTCACAAACGCACCATTCTCTATCTTTCAGGAGCGAGAGCATGGTCAGGCGTGTTTTGTCACCCAGTAATTTCAACTTATCCGCAGCGTCTTGAATGAAATCCATAGCCCTTCCCCCTCCTGTATGTAACTTATATAAGAACATGCTTATATTATAATGCGATGACAATAAAGTCAACACAAAAGACATCCGCCATGACAAGGCGGATGTCCATTATTTTGAAAGATGAAGTCTACTCGATCTGAGTTCCTGGTAACAGATTGTCATCATCCGAAGGTACATTTGTAACAGGCGCTTCGGCAGCAGATACAAACAACCGTCCTGGCGCCTCCACCTCTACTTTGTTACCAGCCGCATCCTGGGCGCGGATCACAATAACCCCACCCTCAAGCACAAGTGATGCAGATGTGGTATACGTACCCGTATAATGACCAGGTTCCGTTTCCACCAATGGAATCTCTCCCCCAGCCTGTGGAGTCAGATTGGATGGCAGTTCAATTCGGAAAGAAGCCTGAAGTTTGGGCTTGCTGTCGAACGAAACCGTTACGGTTTCTCCTGCCACAATCCGTACATCCTCAGCCGGAGAGATATTGGTCAGTTCAGGTAAAGACGTTTCCACATTAACCGTTCGGGTCACGGTTGTTTTATTGCCTGCAATATCTGTCGCTATTATTGTAATCGTGTTCTTACCCTCATTCACTAGTACGCGGTGATTAAAGCTTCTGTCCTGCTCCAATTTCACCTTTTGTCCGTTAATCGTCACCTTGTCAAGGAATTGATCCTGCACATTGCCGGTCACGTGAACCACTTCTGTGTTGATTCGACTTCCTTCCTCAGGTGTAAGAACCGTTAATACCGGTGCGGTCTGATCTAAGATGATCACAACCGGAAGCGAACGGTCTGTCGTTTTTCCATTAACTACCGCCTCGACAGTAAAGGCATTAACGCCTGATTGAAGCTGTGCATTATAAGTGAATTTCCCGTTCTGAACCGTTGTTGAACCCACCAATTTTTTTCCGTTATAAATTTTAACCTCTGCCCCATTCGCAGGAGAAGTTCCCGAAACGGTGAAGGCTGACTTATTGGTATACGTGTTAGCAGGTGTAGTGAGTACAGGTGCATTCACCGGATATTTAACCACTGCACGAATCATATAGTTCCCCTCTTCTGCTGGTGCAGTACTCCATACTCCGCCTACACGCTGCCAGCTCCGCCCTGCATTCACACCATTTTCATCAGTTGCAAGTCCCGGCGCGCTCGTTCCGACTGCAGTCTGCACATACACGATATAGAAATCGCCTTGTACCACTACAGGCTCAGGAAATTCTACGGTCGTCCACTGATCATTACGCAATGCCGTACCGTCGAATGGCCCCGCCAGTAATCGGCCTGGCGCTCCACCTGATCCGGAGGCGTCATAGACGGCATATTTGAATGCTGTTCCGCCGGGTACTGGCCACTCTGTATTCCAGAATCGAAGTGATGCACCTGTGAGCTGTGCTGTCTCCAATTCTGGCGTCATGCGTACAGCCCATGCGTTATCTGCGGCCACAAAGGCTCTTGCATTTTCAGCAGTTCCATCGTCATAAGCGATTTCACCAGGAAATCCGATAAATGGTTTTAAGGCAACTTTCGCTTCGACTGTACCATTTCCTGGTACCGTTACACTTACAGTTTTACTATAGTAGTCCGTCGCGATGATAGACAGCGTATAGCTTCCTTCCAGAACATCCAGAATGAACTTGCCGTCTGTGCCTGTACGAACTGCCCCTACTTGAGCATCTTCCAACACAAGAACGGATGCGCCAGCTAGAGGTTTTCCTGTCCGTTCATCACTTACAGTACCTTCAATCTTTCCTTGGGGAATGGTTTCCAGATTGAAGTTCGCTGTCGCTCCACTGCCGTCCGTGAGGGTTACCGTTTTCGTCTGAGGATAATATCCATAAGCCTCAGCCTTCAACGTGTAATCACCCGCCACGTGAGTAAAACTGTATTTGCCTGTTGTCGGGTCCGTCTTCACTGAACGCCCTGTTTCCAGAACGGTGACCGTTGCACTTGCAGGCAAGCTTTGCGGGGTTACAGAGCCTGTTCCAGGTTTCTGTACTTCCGGCTGCTCCTGTTTCGTTTTATTGAATTCAGCCTTGTCTGTACTTGAAACTTTATACCAAGGATTATCATATTCAGGTTTAGGCTTGTCACTGCTCAGAACAACCGCGGTATCTTTCGTAACCGTCTCAGCGGCGATACCCAGAATGCGGAAGTCATCGATATACCAGCCTTGCTTGACGACACTGCTGTCCGACGTCAATCTAAACCGGAATTGAACTTCATTTCCCTTCAATGCAGCCAGATCGTAGAATACCGGAGTCCATTGTTTCCCATTCGAAGAATGAGAGAATTTACCGAGCTCCGACCATGTATTGCCACCGTCCTTTGTAGCTTCGACATAACCATAATCATATCCACTTTCAATTTCATACCAATGATTGAACGTCAGTGTAGCTTGATCCACTTGAGTCAAATCCACGACTGGCGATACCAGAGAATAGTTTGAACCGTTCTCATAGGTGCTGTCTAGATCGGTCGCCCAAACATTCGGCTGAGAAACCGCACTGGCAGGACCAACGACAGGTACTCCACGTTCCCACTCGTCCTTGGTGCCCGAATGAGACCATCCATTGTCGCTATTGCCATCAAAGTGATCAATGAAGATATCTTCAGGGACCTCCACGGTCACGGATACCTCATTCGACTTGTCACTTTCATTGCCACTATAATCAAGCGCAGCTACCGTGTAATAATAAGTCGAATCGGTTACGGTCGCTGTATCCGAAAATGTCGTTGCAGATGTATTTCCAATAACCTCATAACCTGAGCCGGGATTCGTCGAACGATACACGTTGTAGGATTCCAGATCCTCATCGTCCGATCCCGTCCAGGACAGGTTTACGTTCCCCAGAATGTCAGCTGTAGCGGACAATCCGCTTGGCGCTCCCGGAGCAATATCATCTGGAGCTTGTACTGAAAAGTCATCGATATACCAACCAGCCTTTTGAACGGAATTGTCACTGGTCAGATTAAACTTGATAAATACCTGTTGACCAGCGTAGTCACGCAAGTCAATATATTGCGTTTTCCAGCCTCCACCGGCACCTGTAAAGCTCAATGCCTCTTCAAATGCATAGTCACTATCCTCTGTTGCAATGTACACCTTGCCAAAATCGATGTTGCTCTCCAAATCATACCAGTGCTTGAAGGATAACAATGCTCCTTCAGGGCTCTGGGTAAGATCAATTGGTGGTGCGAGCAAATAGGCATTGCTGTTGGCTGCATAAGTCCCAGTCAGATTGGTTGCAATCAGCTTATCACCGGAATAGGCGCTTCCCGGTCCACTTGTCGGTGCTCCCCATGTCCAGGTGTTGCCAACTCCACCTGAGGTGAAGCCCAGATTATCTTCCTCAAAATCCTGTAAATACCCAGGCTGCACTCCATTGGATACCGCAACCTTGTAAACTTCACTTTCGAATCCGTTATTACCATAATCATTGACCCGGATATAGTATTCCAAGCCCTGTGACTCGATGAGGAATGCCGGAATCGTCGCTGTGTAGGTTCCATCTTTGGCATCTCCAGCTATTCGATTCATCGGCAGATATACGTACTGGCTCGTACCCGTTGTTTTGGCGAATGCCTCCACTGTAGTTACACCGACATTATCGGTAACACGCGCAGTCAGTGGAATATCAAGCCCCGTAAACGCAGAGTTTACAGGTGTATGTTCCAGAACGGGTGCTTCCAGATCATCACCTGCTGTGACAACCCTCCCGGATACCGTGCCTATGCCTTCAAGCACGGAACCTACTGCATCCAGCGCATTAATGATACCGTGACCGTAGCCGTTATTTGGCGAGGTTGGATACCGGCTGTCTGTTCTCGGTGTCGCTGTATCCATAATAATCTGCTCCAACTGATCAACCGTAAGGGAATGATTGGCTTGAAGCAGAAGTGCAGCCAAGGCAGTTGTATGCGGGCCTGCCATGGACGTACCGTTCCAGCCACCCTCATATACTCCACCCGGAACGGAGGAACGAATGTTAACACCTGGAGCCGAAACTTCCGGCTTAATTTCCTCATAAGGGGAAGGACCAAGAAGGGAAAAAGAAGCCAGATTCCCGTTGATATCCGTTGCTCCGGTCGCGAAGCTCTCTGGATAGTTGGCAGGGTTCGCAACCGAACCTGGGCCTCCCGGATTCGTCAATGTTACATTGCCGGCTGAGAATTCCGGAAAGATCTGTGCATCACGCCAGACCTGAACCATCGGACGGAACCACTCGTCCAATCCAGGACCACCACCCCAGGAATTGTTAACCACATCCGGGGCAAGCTCAGGGTGCAGGTTTCCTTCGGCATCCACTGGAGCAATCAGCCATTGCCCGCCATCCAGTATAATGGCATCCGTCGTACTCGGATTGAAAATCCGGACGGCAATCCATTTTGCTCCGGGAGCAACCCCGATCTTATTGGTGCCATTGGCTTCGGAGCCTACCATGGTACCCATCGTATGTGTACCATGACCGTCTCCATCCGCAGGAAGAGAGGCATTACTATGGGGATCATACCAGCTTAGCTCGGGATCGACGATATTTCCCGAAGCATCGAGTCCTCTCCATTTACTGCGGAGCGCCGGATGGGTGTAATCGACCCCGCTGTCCAGGTTGGCAACTACGATTCCTGTACCGTCGATTCCTTTGTCCCAGACTGCAGGCGCGTTAATCGAATCGATGTTCCATTCAACGTTCTCTGTCTGCAGGCTCTTCTCATTAGCTGCTGCGCTTTCCTTTGTATCCGCTTCTTTGGCTGGTGTCTTGGCAGGCTCCGTTGCTGGGGCTGCTGTTGCCTTTTCGCTACCAACCTCAGTTTTTTGCATATAACGCTGCTCGTTAGGCAGTAATTTTTCCACCTCGGGAAGAAGTGCAATCTGTTCCATAACTTCTTTCGTACTTGTTACTGCTAGTGCATTAACGATGAAATAACTTTTATATTCTTTGACCTTGCCAAGGTCAAGTTCCTTCTCAAGAAAACTTTCCAGGGTGTATTGGGATCGCGAGGCCGTTTCTCGCAGAGAACTGACAACCGTGCTGCGCACAGACAGTTTCGTTGCCGAAGCCGTTTGCTTTTCGATTGTTGCCTTTTGCATAGCTTGTTTGGAGACAGAGGCTGTATCAACCTGTTCTTTCATTTTCACCAGATAAGTTACATAATCATTGCTCTCAAATTCCTTGCTCAGCTTGGCGTTCACTTTGGAGGTGGTGATTTTGTCTGAACTTGATTTCATGTCGATCTTCTGCGATGCGGCGTTATCAGCTGAAACCGGATGAATGATAGATAATGCAAGGAGAAGTGACAGGCCCATGGAGAGCGGCTTGCGTAAACGATTCATCTTTATCAAACTTTTCCACTCCTTTTACCCGGTTTTTGTAATACAGCGATTTACTGTATCCATTCCTTTAAACGAAACGATGAAGCAGCCTCAATATGGACAGACGTATTGCGTTCATTTACATCAAGCCTCACCTCCTTTACAGGACAGGTTATTAAATTACATCGGATGTGAAAGATTATAGATAGCCATTTTCAGCATATATGGAAGAGGTAGATTTGCATTCCAGCTCAATTCATCTTGTGAGCGGAAATGATTCGCATTCATTAAGGAGGGTAATCACCAGCGTTAGCAAGAACGCATACTTTTCAAGGGAGTATTATGGATATGGGTAGCTCGGGAGATTTCTTTAAATATGTACCAACACTCTTAAAATTACATATAATATAAAACTTAGAATTTAATTGTATTTTTATGGTATATTATAGA
>NZ_AWUK01000063.1 GCF_000499205.1 Paenibacillus sp. MAEPY2 | reverse complement strand
CTTTAAGTGCATGTGATCGATATTTAGATATCCATCTAATCGGCAATCGGACTATGTTCTTGTCCATTTCGGCAATCGGTACAAGTTCTTGTCCATGGCTCGGGACAAGAACTTGTACCGATAAAATAAAATAGCCGCTAAAATAGCGACTTCAATGGGACCATGTACTTGTCCCTCGACATTATCACCCTTATATAAATTCTGTAGTATTACTAAACGATGATTCAACATCTATTTTAAGGGTAAAGACATATTTGGGATACTAGTTTTATCCTGAATATCCCTAAGGGGAGTTTTGGATGAATAACTTTAATTTTTTCGATACAGATGAATCATCTGGATGCATAATTGTACATCTTATTAGTGGTGAGTTTTATACTGGAAAATGCATCAAGACTTCTAAACCTAATATCATCACTATAGATACCACAGAAAGTAAAATTGAAATTCCATTGTGGACAATCAAGCGTGTTAAATTTGTCTAAAACTTTGACTTATCATGGTCATGATGCAGTTTAGATATCTGGCAATAATTTCTCAATGAGCTTCTTAAAGACCATTGTTAACCCTTCTAAATATATCTGTCTTAGTTGAACAAAGCAGCTGATCATATGGATCAGCTGCTTTGTTGGTATTATCCAGGTATTGTTTAAACTAAGAAAGCCTTAGAAATAATGACCAATAATATAAAGAGTACGAGTATTGCACCGATGGACGTAAAACTACTATAACCTCCACTTACTCCTCCTACATTACCATTTCCATATTCACTCATGCTCCCATCCCCCTCTTTGTGATATGAGATAGATTATTCAGATACATCTTTTTTGTTAAGGCTCTACAAAAAAAGGGCATTACCACAAACAGAGAACGTCTTCTTCCGTTCAGTTTATGAAATATGTTATACCTATTAGTCTTAAAACCAACCATGCAATCAAACACTTTTATTGTTATCTAATTGATAATAGCCTTTTTTATTTTGATAGCCACTTCATCCATGCAATTTACCGGGTATTACATATATTATGCCATATCTAAGTTGTAAGGAGGTGAGTATTTCATGACCACTTTTTTGGATGCTCGAACATCACAAAATGCAAGTTTAGCTAACTCTATTTCTGTACCCCATTCTATTAATTAACACTCCTCAGTTATTCGGACAAATTGGACTACTGACAGCCGGTGCTGGGACAAACCCACGTGTTCAATTTAAAGGAACGGTTTCCGTTACACTTCCGCTAGCCCTTGCTGGAATTACGATTCGAGTCATACGAGGAACCCAGGCAACAGACCCTGCAGTATATTCTGCCACGGCTACATTTGCGCTAAGCGTCTTAGCGCCACAGGTCATTACGTTTTCGGGTAACGATTTTAATCCACCTATCCTCCCCCAATTGACGTACACTGCATTTATCAGCTCCAACCTACTAGGCACCGTGCGTGTAGGACCGGAAAACTTTGATGGATTTATTGTATCCGATTAATAAAAGTGTATAGATAGGAGGAATCGCCATGGTACGTACGCTAGATGCTCGTACTTCTCTCGGATCCAACGGTGTTACTCCATTAAATGCTCCACTAGCACCCAATGTGCCGACTCTTGTGGGGATCCTCGGACTTAATATTTTTAGTCCAGGACCACTCATTCGAACACAATTTAACGGCACGTATCGCATTTCAGTTGCCAATTTGTCTTCTATTCCTTCTGCAGTCCGCTTTGAAATATATAGATCTGCTTCAAATTCAGGAACACCAGTCTATGTCGTTCAACAACCCGTTTTCCCTTCGGAAGGAAGTATCTTAGCGAGTTTTGAAGGATCCGATTATAACGTTCCAGCTCCCCCATCTGGCCAACTGATCTATTCATGTTATGTAACGTTTGTTCCAGTATCTCCATCTGAAGTAGCTACACGTGTAGGGCCCGAATGTTTTAATGCCGTTGCATATAGTGACGATTAAGGTCAATCCACTCCTAAATAAGAGAGGAGGACTACCATGGTCAAAACGTTAGATGCACGTATTTCTCAAGGTTCCAATGGACGAAATATTTTAACTCCGAGTTTTACAAATGGAGTTCCTTTACTTTTTGCGCAATTAGGATTGCAAGTAAATAACCCGGGTGCATCGGTCCGTACGCTTTTTTCAGGTATAGTCGAACTTACAGCGAATGAATTGCCTATTAACGGAAACCTTGTTATCGAAGTATACCGGGGATTAGGAGCCTCTCAGCAGCTGGTTTACCGAGCTGGAACGATCGTACTTGGTAACGAATTTTTTAGTCCATGTGTATTTAGCTTTACGGGTGCAGAGTACAATGTACCCACTTCTGGAAGTGGACAAATTATCTATTCAGCTTACGCAATATTTACCTATAATCCTTTGTTTAGTGTGAATAACGTGCGTTTGGGGCCAGAAAGTTTTAATGCAACGATGTATTCAGACGATTAGGGTTCGGATATACTTGGTGGCTGCAGTTCTTTCAGTTAATTAGCCTTCGAGTGTATAGTATAAACTCTATCACCGTATAGCTAATATGTTGAGTCAGTTGTATCAAGTTAGCTGTACAAGCTCTACAATAACAAAGCCAGCCGGGAGTGAATCGGCTGGCTAACCTTTTCCAACAGAAGTAGACACAATGTCTACAATAATATGATATGTAACTCTACAGAATTGGTGCAATTTTAACTTTGAATGACAAATAAAAGGTTCGAAGAACGATTCATCATTCCTTTCCGTTAGCTTAAAGAAACAGATAAATGACCTAATCAACATTGGTACCATATACTTTATCTTTCCAATGTAACAAGCTCTTACCTTAGCCAGAAAAAAGATGGTTTTTAGATACAAAACACGTTTTCAAAACGGTGAATTTTTTATTACCTTGCTTTTATCAGCCACAATAGTTCCAATTAAAATTTTTCAGATAACTATCTAATCCGAAATGACACAATGTTCTTGTCCTTTTCGGCAATGGAACCAAGTTGTTGTCCTCAGCTTGGGACAACAACTTGGTTCCATAAAACAAAAAAGCCGCTATAATAGCGACTTTGAATGGAACAATGTTCTTGTCCCGCGACATTTTGTCATTCTTGTCGGAGGACAAGAACATGTACCGTTAAAGGACAAGAACTTGTACCGATTACCGTAAACTTCCGTAAACTTCTCCCTTTTCCTTTTTTCCTCTGGGGTTTAGTGTCTAAACACACAAAAAAACCGTTGATCATTTTCGATTAACGGTTTTAAAAATTCAATTTTTTCACATATGTTTCGACTTTTTTTTGAAGCATCTTATGCTCATCACTTGGATTATTCATGATAAGCATTGCAACTTTTTGTGGTGTGAACGATATCATCGACTGAATATCTCCTTTAGCGCTTTCATGCTGATAAGGACATTCGAAATCATCAAGTATCGATTTTGATTCATTTTTATTTAGATGATAATACTCAATGCTGCTGGAAGAACTGCTCTCATCAAAATTGTATTTAAAAGCAACACTGGGAAAAGACCGATCCCTCATGTTCTCAATTTCTTGCCAAGATGGTACGCTAATTTCTTTACTCCTCTTCCCTGCAATCTCTAACCAAGCACAGAAGAATTTTTCACTGAACTGCATGACTAGTTTTTCTAGAATCCAGGTAAGTATTCTCGGATCAAGTCTTTGGATAATCTTCATTTGATAACTGACGACCTGATCAGAAAAATACTCCAGAAGATCCCTGATTATTAGTGGTTCAGCATCAGAGATCAAGGTTGTTCTTAAAGAATTAAAGCCATAGAAATGTTCCTCCTTTAAAATAGATTTCCTCCAAAAAATATAAGCATAGGCATAGGGACAAATTTCAGGAAACTCAATCGCTTCATGCGATTTTCTTAGCTCCATTAATTGAGTGATGCAATGTTGATGGGTTTGGAGTATATCCTGAAACAGTCGCTCTACAACTCGTTGAACAGCATCGGAAGTAACTTTCAGCAATTCTTTTTGGAAACGATTAGAGAAGTAATCCCCCATGTGTAAGGATTCGGCTGAATGAAATACTTTTATTTCTTCAGGCGAATCCTTAACTAATCGTTTCAGATTGCAATGTTCTGAATGAATGATCCATTTAGACTGCATATTTGATTGACTTGCCTGATTTACTTGAAGCCAACGAAGGACATCGGGATTCATTTGATTAGGCGATCTCCATTGGTTCCAACTGGACACATGAAAATTAGCCAAAGCATGTCCACACTTACATTGAAATGCATGTTCTAACTGTCTATTAGACAACAAGAAAGGTATTGTTGACCCACAGCAAGGACAAACATGATTCAATTTAACATCATGAAATACACACTCATCGAAAAGCCTGAACTGATGCAACCAAGAATGAAACCCTCCCTCCATACACTGCGAACACCAATGTAAATCTGGATAAAACCAATGCTCCGAGGAGCTGTATAACTCAGTAAATGGAGCTATCAACGACTGAATATTTTTATTAATGTGCTCTTGCAAGTTGAAATCCATTGTTTTATGAAGTCTTTCGATGTTAAAACCACTTAACTGTAATAGTTCTCTTTGCTTATCTCCAATGTGGTGTTTAATACTCTTTACATGACTACTACCAAATACTTGTAGAATCTCGTTCCGATCTGTAAGGTTTACCAAAGCCAATTTTTCAAATACAGACCATGGAGATTCATATTCATTAATCCATTCTTTCCTCCATATGACATTCATTAATTAATCTCCACTACCCGCTAAAGACATATAAATTTCTGACTCAATGTAGCCGCTAAGCTTAATGGATTCTAACCAATCTTGAGGTGAAATCCATTCAAGTTGTTCCCCATGAGCCCCATATATCTTCAAGGCGTTTTCAACAGCATACGTAAAGTACTCCATAGGGATCTCAAGTTTTGAATGAACACCGTGTTCGCTGCGAAGGTTCTGAAATTGTTGATATATTAAAGTAGCATCATCTTCCAAGCGATGACCTTTCTCATATCCTTCTGGAAAAAAATATCTGGTGAAACTCCAATCACTGTTTTCTGGATATGCAGAGATTTCTGATGAATCGTAGCATCGAAGAATAGCTCTGATATCGTCCAAGGAAGTGATACCGAAAAAACGATGCTCATGTGTCATAAAACGTCCAATGATTTGTGACTTACGTTGCCCTAGAAAAAATGTTCTTCTCGTGAGCAATTCTTCTTGACCAACGCAAATCACAGTCATGCTGATTTTCGCACGATCCAGTTGATTGTGGATGTCCATTAACCAAATATAATGTGATTCTGTCAGGCGATGTGCCTCATCCATAATTAAGATTACCCTTCTTAAACGAGACAATTCTGCTCTTTCTGTTAGCAGATTGACAATTTGGTTCCGCATTTCATCAGCTTGTCTTCTAGCTATAAACGGAAAATCAAAGTCATGAAGGAGATCTGCATAAAATTTACCTTCGTTTGGAAACTTGTATGAATTACTGTTGGCTATAAAGATTGGTATGGGCGCATTCATAAAATGTGGCAGATTCTCCAAAGCAAATTTTAATGCAGTTGTCTTCCCAAGGCGTGGCCGACCATAGACAATCATTCCTGGTAATCGGTTCAGTACAATCTTTTTGAGGTTATCCATCAAGCGGAGTACCTCTTTGGTTGGGAGTAAATAATGCCCTACTTCAATAGGGTGTGTTCCTACAGGTATTAAGTGATTTTCCAATGTCATCTTCTCCTTATTTAATTTAATACGTCTTTGTCTTGAATTGTTTTAATAAGCGTTCATAGTTATCCATCTCATTAAGCTTTTCCCTATTCCTTTGTTCTTCTCGAACTTTGTCTAATAATTCATTTTGTGCTTTTGCTTCTTGTAATGCTTTTGTTTGTTCTTCCGCTTCATCTGTTAACTTTTGTTTAATTACCTCTTTTACTTGAGTAATTTTATTTATTGTTGATTTCTTGGAATTTTCTTTACTCAATAAATAGTCAGTATACACGAAGATAGGGTCGTCCCAAGTCGTGTAATGAATTAGCTTTCGCTGAACTAATGAATTGATCGCACGTCTCATTTGCAAGGAATGTGGAGTGAGTGACCACCTTCCACTAGCTGTTAAATAACCAAATTCACTGCCGTCAGGTAAAAATGCTTTTATGATACGCAGATCGTCAACATTCACATGTACAATGAGCTCTTGCTTGATTAGATGAGCAGAATTCGCAAGTTTTTCACTCCGGTATTCTACACCTTCATATTGAATGTAGGGCTTTCTTCCAGTCACTAGAGAGCCTCTTACGGTTCGATTTATTTGGGTTTGCATAAACAACATCTCCGATCGTTTCTCTTCTTCTAGGCGCCTTGGTAATAAGCCTCTTTGGTGTATTCTTTTTTCAAGAAGTTCAAGGGGCGTTTGTTGATAAATCCCGCCATGAGGTGTACCATTGTAATTTGAAATCATTACATCCACGAGTTGCAATAAATGTTCGTAAGTGATGTTAAGACGCAGTGCTGCTTCTTTAGGATTGTTTCTTCTAGGGTCATCTGGACCACTCCCCGTTGTATTTGGTAACCGGTGAAACAGGCTTCCTGCTAAGGTTCTAAAATATCTCTCAATCACTCCTCTTCTCATTGGAAGTGCTACGGGACCAAAGTTCGGTGTACATCCAATAAGATTCGTGAGTCGATTTTGCACCATTTTAGCATAGTGGGATTTCGCATTATCTAGACACATTACATCCCATACTGCCCACTCTAACTCCGGAAACTTTTCTGATGGAAAACCTCCAGGGGGATGGTAACTCAGGCCTGGGATTGTCAATTCAAGTCGTTTATGTGGCATGACTGCATTACGAACGCAGTGCATCACGTCACTTCCCCCATACTCTCTACTTAGTGAAATTGAATATCCCAAAATGTTCCGAGTACTTACATCGATAATAGTAAGAATCCAGAACCGCTCAAGAGTCAGGGTCATAGGGTCTCCATCTGGTGTAACGATATCTACTGTAAAAAAACCGTCAATTCGATGAGCATCAAACTGAACTTTCTGATAAGGGAATAGACTTGATAGTGAGTTTTGATCCGCTTCCCCTACTCGGTTTGCTTTTTGGAACGCATCGTTACCATGGCGAGATGCAGCTTTTCTAAAGTTTTGCTCAGCTATTTGTTTGATGTAACGTTGTAGAGCCTTATACCCCATCCATTTTGTATTTAAAGGGTAATCGGAGAGCGTTATCCCCTTTTCCCTGCACTGATCAATAAATCGTTTGTGTATGTGCTTTATCTTCATGACTGGTTCCAATGAACGCTTTTTTCTTCCTAAGAAAAGATCTTCTACCAGGTCTTTAATATCTGGATGAATATCCATAAAACGATTGAATTCTCCGGTTTTTTGATCTTTATTTCTTTTTTGACCTAATAAATCCAACTCATATTTTTTTATATTTTTTTGTGGAATCAATCCTCGAAATCCAAGAACAACGCCATCTTGATCGTACTGAATACATCTTTGAATTAATCTTCTCAAGTTTCTAGGGGAAACTCCGGTTGTGCGGTGAATATTGTCTAAATCATCTCTCCGGAAATACATTATTACTGCGTTTTTACGCTGTACATACATTGTATGTGCAGATTCAGTGAGAGCATTCTCATCTACAGAGGGCCAAAGTTCAGGATTAGCTTGGTCAGGTTCTAATCCATTCTGCTCGTATATTCGCGATCTGCTCATGATCTCCAAACCTCCATATCAAACCCGATAATTTGATCTTCCATGTTCGCTTTGATATTCCCCTCATAAAGAAGCCATTTTAAGCTTAAAAGTGTAGACTCAATAGAAAGATTAGAGAGCTCTTTCACAACTTCTTTAATCATTATCCCTTCAGGAGGAATAATGCCGATTACTTCGTTTAAATAAAGAGGCTTCTTATTATTGACTACTGACATACACAAGGATGTTCTGTTCTCAACTGAATGTCGGCCCTTTCTTATATCGCCTTCTGTGCGAACTACGTAATGTTTGTTGTTGATACGACACCATTCTTTTTGCGCTTCGATTTGCCGTTGTGTTCTCGCGTGTTTTGGATGTTTAGATGTCAGTTCCTTCTCGTATTTGACTTCAACAAAAATTTCCGATCCATCTTTTTTTAAAATCCACATATCAAATATAGATGTGCGAAGGCGGCCGTTTAATACATAAGAGATCTCCAGTGGTTGCTCACAGTATGTAATGACTTCGGGGTCCGCATCAACCATAGCCCAGTGATCGTATTCCAGATCACTATATAGGCTCACGATCCGCTTACCTACTTTATTTCCACGCGGGGTCCAATAATTGTTTCCATATTTTTTGCTTCGTAGAATCTTGATGGGCTGGTACTTTAAGAGTTCGTTTCTATTCATAGCAAGTTACCCCTTTAGATTTGTTTACCTGTATAAACAAAAATTTAGAATTTTATACACATCCATGTATAAAAATTGCCTTTCTATGAACATACTAAAAAGTAATAGAATGATAGAGGGAGAGAATTTTATATGTCAGAAGAAGAATTTTATAAGTGGTTAGGTGAGCAACTTCGGGATCTTCGCAAGTTAAAAATGAAAACGCAAGAAGAGTTATGTCAGAATTATCATCTTGCTCGTTCTTCCCTTGCCAATATTGAGCAGGGAAGGCATATGATAAGTGCATATAATTTGTATCTATTGTTGCAATTGTTAGATGTTCCACTCGAATTATTGTTCGATAGTCCTCTTCAAAAAAAGGTTTTAACAAACAAGGTTTCATCTTAAAATGTATCAAACTGAGGCATTTGGGGCACACATTCTGAAAAGAGATTAAGGAAGGTGTCCGTGTTTATGAAAGTGCAAGAATCCAGAGATTTAACCATACTATCGGAGCTCATTGAAGAGTTACCTTTAGCCGTAAAATGTTTCATTGAACATAAGCTAGACCATGATCGATCACCTTCTTCTTTGTTAGAGTATACCCGAGATTTTCGTATTTTTTTTGACTGGATCGCACCACATCTGTGGCCGTTCGTTGCTAGTGAAAAAGAAATTACCTTAGACATGTTAAATGATATAAGGCGTGAACATGTGCAAGAGTTCGCAGATTACTTGACATCGTCTAGAAATTTGAAATATACGTCCCTAGTACGTAAGATTCATTCGTTGCGCTCGTTGTTTACCTATCTTCATTTGAGATTTGAGTGTAACGAAACACCTATTCTGAAACGTAATGTTTTTGCTACTTTCATCATGGAAAGGCCTAGTAATAATATGGAGGTCGCGCGTCAGTTACAGAACAAGATCCTACGTCTCAATGAAATCCCTGCATTTGTTAAGTTTGTGCAGGAAGGCGTAATAGAACAAAATAATGTACAAGCCCAGTGGTTCCATAACCAGAATCGAGCTCGTGATGTCAGTATCGTTACCTTCCTCTTAGAGTCTGGAGTGATAGTAAGTGATATTGTCAATTTGGATCTTGATGATATTAGCCTTCAGGATGACTGCGTTATTGTGACGAGGCAGCAAGCTAGCGTACGAACGAAACACCGAATTATGTTTGGCGATAATGCCAAAACCTATCTTTACGATTACTTGAAAGTTCGAACTGGCACGTATACTCCTCAAACAGATGAACGAGCGTTATTCTTGGCAAAACCTAACGGCGAAACACAGGGTAAACGAATCTCAAAGCGTGCAATTCAAGTTATGGTTAAGAAGTATGCTTCGAAATTCGGTGCCTCAGAAGTTACTGTACGCCAGCTCACCCATTCATTTGGAGTTCAATACGCAGCAACGAATACTGTCCGTAATATGAAACAACAAATGGCTCAGCGTAATATTGAATCACTAGAGAAATATTTTATACTGTCCAGTCTAGTTGATTGAATTACACTTACTATTAAGGTCTTATTCTCTTTGAATAAGACCTTTTTTATTGTTTCGGTGTGACTAATTAATCTGTTTTGTGATGTTCTTCTTTAGCTGCTTTAGTTGGTTCAATCGATCGTGATAATCATCTAAATCCTTTACGTTTCTCTTTTCCAAGCTTACCCAAGTAGCCACACTTACTTCATGATATTTTAACGAAATAATCAGAATTGCGTCGTGATAGTCTTTGATATGAACGATAGGGATCTTCCATTCTCCTTGATCTCTAGCCTCGTCAAACCACTTCTTTTTTATGACTTCTCGATTGGTATATTGTCTTCCGTTAAACAAAATCCCTTCTGCCGTTACCGTAGCGATCCCAATACCTGCTTTGAGTGTTTCATTCATCCTCTCCACCTCCCCTATTATTTATGCCCATATAAATTGATATATAAACTTATCATATTTTAAAAATAATCTATATACATTAATGTATTGAAGGTTTCACATTGTTTAGACTTAATTAGAGGTGTGGCAATGAACGAACCTGTATTAAGATTAGTGGGGCAACGTGTCCGGGAATTACGAAAAAAACAAGGATATTCGCAGGAAGAATTAGGTGAAATGGCCGGCTTCCACTTCTCCTATATTGGGGGTGTTGAACGTGCCGAGAAAAACATAACCTTGTTAAACCTTCAAAAAATTGCGGATGCTCTTGAAGTTAACGTCCATGAACTCTTTTTTTACAGCAAGTATGTTAAGACTGGCCAAAATGATAAAGAGAAATTGCTAAACGAAATCAATGAGAAGCTTTGGCCTATGAAATCTTCTGATTTAAAAAAGGTTAACCTGCTCTTATCTGAATTTTTCGATAGTTAACACAAAAAAACCGATGTAACTGACATCGGCTTTTTTTGTGTTTCATTATTCCTTCCAGGCTGCTTCACTTTTTATGTTAATCCAAGAGTATCTATTATTCTGCTGTACTAGTCCCTCCATCATATTACGCTCACTCGTTAATGTTAAAAGCAAATATTTCGTTTGGATATTCTGCACATGTAGAAGTTCATACACTTGTGACAATGAAAAGTATCCTTTAGCTGCATATAATCTTACTTGTTCCATATTAATCTTTCCGTTTCGTTGTAGCAGCTCCTTCCCCCCTAGTTTATGTGCAACATCGGTATCAACGTGAAAGTCTGGAGTAATTAAACTTAATTTACCTACAGGCAAGGTTACTTTGTACTGATTTGTACTCAACATTTCTTTGCAGGCGATATTTCGTAGAGAGTCCCATTGTTCTACCAAGCAAGAGTAAATCCTTTTATAATGCTTCCATTGGTCTAATAGGCTATCCATGTTTTTGTTGATTATGTTCTTTCTATACACACTTATTTCCTCTTCTTTATGGCCACCAATCCCTTCAAATGGAGTAAATCTTAAATATTCGTTACCAGCCATACAGAATTCTTTAAGTAATAGTTTATCCGTCTCGGTTAGTTTGTTTAATTTAATCCGGACTACTTTAGATAGAACTCCATGACTTTCTAATAAGTCGAACAATTGTAGATTTTTCATGTCATAATGTTTAGTTGTGATGAATTTTCCAACGACATTATGCTCTGTCCACTCAAGTCGTTGAAGTCCCAGAGATGACTGATATTCACCAATGACTTGCTTCAGCAATCCTACTTTTGCACCTGAACTGTGCATTTGCACATAGTTTGATGATTGAACAAATTGAATGATTTTTTCTATACTCACTAATCTATTCTCCTTTGCCTCAGCAGATTAATTAGTGAGTGGTATTGACTATTTTTTTATATTTTATTCAAAGTAAAGAGTAGCGAGTATAGAAAGTTGGTTGCATCATATAGATAAATGTGTCTATAAGTATCTATATTCCTTGTAATTATTCTCATTTTGTATGGTTTAATATGCTAACTTATGAAGCTAAATGAGCTCTGAAATTATGTGCTTTCATTACTGTTTAGTTCTATACTAAACTAATTCACCCTATTATTTTTATCCAATTAAGAATTATGTTGTTGAGATGACTTCTATTTCGAAAATGAATTAACTGAGGAAAACATCAACATGACTTGATAAATTCAATACCTTATATAAAGAAAAGCCAGCATTGAAATGCTGGCTTTTCATTGTAAATCGTTTATTTATCTTTGAGGAAAGAAGGTATACCATAGTTTGCTTTTCGTTGGTAAACAACGGTAACTTCGCGATCAGGACCACCATCTAACGAAGGAGCCAGGAGTTTCACTTTCGGGAGGTCACCAACTTGCTGTTGTTTAATAAACTCTTCATTCGTTTTACTCATTTTAATCCCCCTCATAGAGATAATTTAATGTGGTGATAGGTTCTTGATTTTCTTCATCTAAAGTAGCAAACTCTTCAATCGAAACCTCTTCCTGACCTCCGATATGAAGAGTGACACAATTTACCCAAAGGATAACATAATTCATGTGAAAATGACACTCTGCCATACTAATTGAATGTTACATTAAGACAAAAAATACCGACCTTTCAACTTCAAAGGTCGGTTTACCCATATGGGAGAAGAAAACAATGGTAATAACTGCATTATATCCACCCTATGTCGTTATATACCGTATTCTGTTCTAACTCTATGTTTATCTGTGCATAAATGTAACAACGTTTTATTAATTAGCCCCTTTTCACAAAAAAAACGTCGATCATTTTCAGATAAACGGTTTAATGGTTCAAGAAAATTTCATTCAATCTCATGTCTCGATAGTGAGTGTATACCAGCTTATACTCATCACATTTCCAAATAACAAACATTAAAAGAATTGTTAATTGAAAGAAATACAAGCTGTTATACATTAAAGAAACCATATCTCCCTACTTCTTTGTTTTTTGTAAACTCAATGTAATTTATTTTTTTTGAAATAGATATTGGAGGTTTTTTATTTTCCAATATAATTACTTGTCGTTTTGTTTGAGCTAATTCTTCAAAGAATTTGTTTTGCAGTTCTTCAGGCGTCTTATCTTCGTTTTCATCTTGTTCCTTATAGGAGGTTACAGGGGAATCAAGAACAACAAATCCTGGGTGAGGCAAAGCGCTACTAATACAATATTCCATTAATCCTATAATAAAGGCTCCATAACTAATAGATCGGTATCCTTTTCCAAATAACCTCCTTGCTTTTCCTGATATAAGAACATCTTTATTTTTAGGATCAAAATCAACAGTAGAAGAATCCGGAAAGTTCCAATCAGTCAAAAATCTTTGTATATGCACACACAATTCAGCTATTAATCCAGTGTAGTCCATTTCAACAGTTTGATTCTGTTCGTCTACTTTTGTTAAAACTAATTTACTTGCTATTAATTCTCTTTCATTCGTCAGTTTTTCAATCGATGATCGAAAACCAGAATATTCAATTATGTTTTTTTGCTTTTTTAGAAATGCTGTCAATTCCTCTTGAATAAATAGTATCTTTGGAGAGAGTTGCTCATCGAGTTTAATACTTATTTCTTCATACTTTAGATTAACATCTAAGGTTGATTCTAACAGTAAAGCTTTTTCACCTTCCATAGACTCAAGTGCATCATTAAGGTCTTTAAGATGACTATTTATTTTAAGAAGTTCTTTCGTATATGAGTCCTTCCTTTGTTTAATTTCTACGTGGTCGCAATCTTCTGTATTTGTAACTAGTTGATTACAATGAGGACACCGTTCAAAGTCTAACATCGAAAAGTAATGATCCCCTTCAATCAAGAATGATAACCTTTTAATGTCAGTCTCATATTGTTCTTTCAGGAGATAAAATCTCTTGATTAATTGATTAGTAGAGAGTAGCCTAGACTCATTACTTTGAATATTCTCCCAGAAGATCTTACGTTTTTCTGTTAATGTTTCGATTTCCGAACTTAATCCACTCCGTTTTAATAACAATTGTTCAATATCTTTAGATAAATTCTGGTCACTCTGTGGCAATTCTAATAATTTAATTTCCGCTTCTATATCCAAAATTAGTTTATTAATAATATCTATTTGAGCATTAAAAAAACCATTTTGGTTGTCAGTCTTTACTGTATTTCGTGTTACAGAATCATCTTTATTTGAGATGATAAGCTTAAAAATAGATTCCTCTGCGGTTTGGTTGTTATTTTTAGATTGAATTGGTGAGTTCTTTGAAATGATCTCAACCTCATTAATAAGAATATAATCGTTAAAACTACGGTAGCTGAACCTTTGAGTTTCCTTAGTTCCCTTGTTTTTAATTACAAATAACTCTGTGTTTATAAAGCCAGACAACTTCATGAGAAAACTGGATACGCTTTCTTTCTTCGCATGCTTTTGAGCTAATTCTGTAAATTTGCTATTAGATTCAATTTCCGAAATAGCTGAGTTATATTTTTTAACTTTTCCCCCTGTCAGTCCTCTCTCAAGAGTATAGACTTGGTTATTACGGCTGATTATCTCAAGCTGGACAGTGTGGTACTCCTTAGCTTCATCGATGGGTTCAGGTAACTCGGTACCACCTAACATAAAGTTAATACATTCAAAAATATAAGTTTTCCCTGTATTCGACGGGCCTGCAATCACATTCAATCCACTCTTAAACGAAACCTCTGAAACTTTCTCATCATTCCCTATAATTCGGAGCTTTCTAAGTTCAAAGCCGTAAATCATTCAAGACCACTCCTTGTAAGAGCTTCGTACATAAACTCTCCTCCCCAACTTCCAAGTTTATTATCAATATATCCTTTTAGTTCTTCATCCGAGTATTCTGAAAAAAATTGACTAACCCAAAATGCATTGTTCCGTAATAACTTATAATACTCAGACTCAAAAAGATCTAGAAAAGCATTTGATAATTCCGTGGCTATATAAGAAACACCATTTCCCCCAAAAACAATTTCTAATAAGGTTCTACTGTACATTAAATCCAACCCATCTTGCATAGCTTTCCTTCGAACAACAATTTCTCCTGAACGATGAGGAGTAGCGGGGTGAATTGAATCCGGTGAATTGGGATCACCGATATCCCTGGTATGTAATACTAAGTAATCGTAGTAAACCAATCTTTGCAAATCGAGATAAGCCGGCTGATTCACTGATAATATGATTAAAGCTCTTAATCCAATCTCCAATGGAGAATTAAAAGCCATATCATTCGCCGAATGCTCTGCCATTAGTTCACCCATTTCTTAATTTCGTCTTCATTAGCCAGATGATGGCATATCCCTGCCAAATCATTACCCTTCAGTGAATTGTATAGAGGGTAACTCGGTACATTTAGGTTTCGAGCTGCTAGACAAACTTTTTTGACTCTCTCAAATCCATCTTCATGTTCAGACTCAAGTATGTCTATTATGCCATCGTAAACTTCTTCCTTCAGCTCTTTAAAAGCATCTACACCAGGAGGAAGTGTATCTCTTTCAAACCTCATTAGTGATTCAGCAGAATAAAAAGATTTCCTTTGCCTTTCAAAATGGTTAAAAAAGTTATGATGTTCAGGAAGCTCTTTAACAATAATCCGCTTTACTTTATGACTATCAGAATATGCCTCAAGGAGCTTCGTAATGTATAACAACTCATCTTCCGCAATTTGTTCAGGAGGAAGCACTGGCTGAGGCCGGTTCTTTTGAAGTCCACCAAACCTATAAGGGAAATATCTAGTTTGAGCATGTTGTTCGATTAATCTTTGTGGTTCAACACTATCAATAATAGTGAAATCGAAGGAGGAAACATAATCAGAGAAATCTCCTTGTAATTCAATATTCTGCTTAATGGTAATCTTTTTCTTACACTTTGTTTCCCAGTTTGCTATGAGTCCTTTCCTTAGAGATTCAGGCTCATCTATTAAATCTCCTAAAGTTGTAGATACACCTTTTGGGGCTACGAAGTAATACTTTCTAGGAACAGTATATTTACCAATATAAGTGTAGTAACAAAGTTTTCCAAGTTCTATCCAAATATTGCTGGGAGTAAGAGCATTATCGTAATGCTTGCATTGATAATTATCCCATATAAGTTGCTCCTTCTTGTCATAGACTGAATATGCAACTACATCTCTACCCATATCACCGGCTCCCCCACAGCGGCGAACCTTTACATATGTCTGAGCAAGATATCCTGTAGCCCATTCACAAACTAAATCTTCAAAGTCATCTTCGGAAATAACTTGTAATCTTTTAATCGGTTCAATAGTCTTTCCTAAGAGTAAATCCGCATTTGTGATTTTCTTTCGAATAACAGGAATTGGTATCTCTATTTCTTCCTCATCGTTCACATTTGTTCACTCCAATCTATACAATATTTAGTAAAATAGTACCACATGCAGCCAGTATAATCACCTAAATATTCCATCAATTGAGAGGTGGTATTATGATATTCGTAACACACAAAACGAAAAAGCTAAATTATAGTCTGTTGTGTCTGATATGACATGGATTAAGGGGGTTTCTCGAATCATATGTTATAAAACATGTTACATATTTGCAACTGACATTAACAGTACAAATTCTTATAATGCCTATATATATCTTGAGTTTTATGTAGTCCTATGTGTTATTCTTATCTGCTAATACTTTCAACTAACGAAAATCCAAATATACAATTGTGATTTTGCATGCGTTAAGATATAACTGAAATGAGGTGAATAAAACATGGAAAATGTACGCGAGTTGTTCCAAATCATGACTAGACGGTTTGGTCTGCTCAATAAGAATTGTTGTACCGTGGGAGCTATTGATGTATCGCCGGCTCAAAGTCATATATTGTATGAGGTAGATCGTCAGCACAATCCCTCCATGCAGCAAATTGCCGACACTTTAGGAACAGATATTACAACCTTCAGTAGACAGGTTCAATCCTTGGTGAAGCTTAAATTACTTAACAAAACACCAGATTCTACAGATAGACGTGTATATCTACTCTCACTTACAACCGAAGGGAAGTTTGTTGCAACCACTATTGATCAGCAAATGAGTGCCTATCTAGATGAAATCTTTTCGCATATGAGTGGATTTGAGAAGGAGATGGTGATTAACTCAATTAAACTGTTGAATAAAGCAATGCTTCAATCTGATAACTGTTGTCAACCTGTGAAGGGATAAACACACAATCTAACTCCTCCTACAGTGACAGATTTTTTAAGATATCTATTATCTGGCTTATGTTACATACAACAAAAGACCACCGAGGTCTCTCGGCGGTCTTCATACATTAATGTAGTGTGTATTTGGAACGTAAAGCTTTCTCGAGATGTTCATATTCAACCTGTTCCGCAAAACTCATAAGCTCACCATTAATGACAACGGCAGGTGTAGCAAACTCGATGAGCTTATCTGACTGTATATGTGCAAAACCTCGCTCTTCGAATAGAGATCTTAACTTCCGTTTTGCAAGCGCTCGATCCATAGGTAGGGAATAATCATACACATGAATAGTTAGCTCGTTTTCAAATGTCTCTTTTAATTTCTGCTTAATCTCAGTATATATACTCAAAGAAGCGGAATAGTCAGGCGCAGAGCAACAATCAGCAGCTTCTACCCCGTCTTCATCGCAACAATCAGTTGTTTGCTGACTATTTATATTTGGAAAGAGTTCGATAGAGTTTTTTGTATTCAACATATGTTCCTCCTCACTTTAAGAAGTTACTTTCATCCGATGAGTCGGTTGTGGAGGCAGTGGACTAAAACATTCGTGGTACGTTTGATCCCAAACCGTTCCCAGATTCTGATCAATGGAGGCAATCGCATCCGATACGACTAAGTCCAGAAGTCCCGGTGAAGCTTCAATCCTAATGTTCAGAACGACCCGGTACTGATTACCCATTTGTGAGTAGCTATTGGTGTATATAGGTGCTGCACCTGTTTGAACAACACTTGCTTTGACATAGCCTGTATCATTACCAGCATGTACCTTCAGATGCGCTACGGCCATCTTTTCCCTCAAAAAATGCCCGTTTAATTTACTTAAAAGTCCATCTACCCACTGCTGAGGATCGAATGCTTTTCCATCCGGATGCTTCACGTCACCCAGCATATTCATCCACGCAAGCTTGGCTTCGCCTTCAGCATATACACTGTAATCAATATCCAAAAGTTTGTGACCGCTTGGAATTGTACTATTCCATAAATCGAGTAGAGGGGCTAAGTTAACACCTGTAGTCGCTGAGATCGGCTGTATGATTGAATTCGGATAGCGTTGATGAAGATACGTGACCACTCTATCCATCTCTTCTTCCGTGTATTGATCCAGTTTATTTACAGCAATAATATCTGCCTCGGCCAACTGCTTCTCAAAAATATAACTAACGGATTGAGAAAATAGAAGACGTCCTGCTTCTTCCTCATTTAATTCAGCCAACAATCTAGCCGGATCAACCACAATAGTCAAGGGTACCGTTGTGAACTCGTTAGCATAATTTTGTTTTAAGGGCTGAATGACCGTTGCAGCGAGATCCGTACAACTACCAACGGCTTCACAGATGATATAATCCGGTTTCTTTTCTAAAGTAAGTTGGTTCAAATGTTCATACAAGTCTTCAAACCGACAGCAGAAACATCCCCCTGTTACTTCTTTGGTTTCCAGTCCACTGATTTGTGCGAGTTCCGTATCAATTAATTCTTTCCCTTGATCGTTAGTAATGATGGCGACCTGCTTCCCCTGCTCTTGTAAAACTTTGGCCATTTGTATCATTGTTGTTGTTTTCCCCGCTCCTAGGAAGCCACCTAACAACACCATTTGGACCTTTTTCATATAAACGCTCCTCCTCTTTCATTCAAAATGGTTATTCGTGAAGTATTCTGTAGACATAAGCAGCCGTGATCGCGCCCATGGTTGTCCATACGATATATATCCATAAAAACTCCAAGTGTCCGGAGGCCAAAGCTGGGCCTAAAGATCGTGCAGGGTTCATAGATGCCCCACTTACAGGACCTCCAAACATTGCTTCTAGAGCGACTGTTCCTCCTATAGCGATTCCAGCGAATGATTTTGATGCTTTTGCATGGACAGCAGAACTTAAAATGACCATCATTAAAATAAAGGATAGAATGAATTCCAAAATGGCACTTTGCAACCAGGGCCCTGAAGGAAGCGTTGCCCCCAATCTCCCTACATTACCAAACATAAATAGTAAGGTAAGGCTGGCTGCATAGGCTCCAACACATTGTATGAAAACATAAGAGAAGGCTTCAATCGCTGTGATTTGTCTTGAGAAATAAAAAGCGAGGGTGACTGCCGGGTTAAAGTGAGCACCTGATACATGTCCAAAAGCATATATCAAAGCCATGACCACAAGCCCAAACGTTATAGCTACCCCGATATGTGTTAATGTTTTTGTAGTGGTATCTACTACTACCGCACCTGTGCCGGCAAATACTAAGAAGAAGGTTCCAATAAACTCAGCTATCCATTTTTTTCGGAGATCAAGTAGTAAAGAACTGCGACTGGTTTCAAAGCTCAATAATGGAAAACCATCTTTGACTTCTGTCGCATTCAAATGGTTGTCCCCCTCTTAACATTTTAAACAACAGCGTTTAAAAATACCGTCTTCAGGAACTGTAACGATCTCTTGAAATAGTTCATCCATATCGGGGTTAGGGTGTTTCCATTCGTAATAGAACTCATGTTCAATCAGATCAAGTGTTTGTATAGAGGCTTGTCTCAGTAAAGGGGAGCCCTTATATAGGTACAGTCTTGTTTCATATTGTATGGGGTCAATGATGCTCTTCAGGTCATTATCATCTACAAAAGAGCGGAAAGTCGTTAAATCTTCTGTATTGGTCCAGGGGTTGAACATGATAAAGGTTGGATTGAGTGAAATCTCGATGTGGCGGAGATATGCAATAGCCTGTTCGATATCTTGAATAGAGGTGTCTTTGGCTACGGCATCCAGTACAACTTCCGATGGAAATTCTAACGCGGATGTAATGAACTTAACACCGAGCCCTTTCATTTCAGCTAATGTTTCTTTATTTTCAAGAATATGATCTACTCGGGTAGTGAAGTCGTAAGTGAGATCAGGAAATTCCTCATGTAACTGACGCAATATCTTGATACCGTGGTATTTCGCATTAAAGAAGTCTGCATCAATAAAGGATAAGTGCGTCATCCCCCCTTCGACAAGGTTTCTGACATCCTGTAGTACAATCGATTCAGATACCAGGATGACTTTACCCTCATAGGCAGCATATACCGAGCAATACAGACACTTATGATGACACCCGCGTGCGATTTCAGTGGAGCCCACGATCTGCTCAGAGCCTAATAGTTTGTTGATTTGCTTCTGGGGATACTTGTAGAGCGGCGGAAGCATATGCCGTGTCGGAACGCTTAAATGATCTCTAGACATATACGGATGAATTTCTTTACCCTGCAGAGCATCACGTCCGATGAGAACCCCATCCAGGGTACAATCAGTGTCTCCAGACAGATACTTTGCAAGATTGACCAAAGGTCTCTCCCACTCTCCACAAACGCAGGAATCACTATACTTCCCGGCAAGTCGGCTGGCATTAATAGTTGCATGCTGACCAAAGTACGTAATATGAGCCTTCGGATTAACCTGACGAATGATTTGAGTTAGTTCAGTGGCCGCTTGAACAGCATCAAATAATGGAATGGAAATGGCGATAAGCTCTTGATCCAGAAATCGTCCTTCATCAATTCCTTCGACATAAGTATCAAGCACAGACACATCGAAATCTGCATGTAATAAAGCGGTCAAGGCTGTAGCTACCGTCATCGGTTGATAGCCACCTTCAAAGTTAGAAACCAACAGGACCTTCATGAGCCTTCCTCCCTATCTTTCAAGGTTCTTCTTCGGTTAAACTTTCGTGGCTTTAATCAAGTAATAGCCTACTTTTTCTTCTAAAAAATGATGGGCCTCAGCATGATCCTGCTGAAATTGCAGATATTCATCTTTATACTCTTCACTCGATTCCATCAGCTCACGATATCGTTTGTTTTTGTCATCTGTAAAATTGATAACTTCCAAATCGATATACCCCGCTTCTTCAATTTGGGCAATGTTCTCGCTTAACTGAATACTCCCAGCGCGGCAACCGCTAACCAAGGACAAATCATTCTTGATGGAAGACGGGACGGGTGCATAAGAAACAAAATCCGTGTAGATAAAGGTACCCCCAGGTGCTAACACACGTGTAATTTCCTGGATGGCTTTAATCCGGTCAGGCACCAGATTCAGAACACACTCACTGTATATCAAATCAAACTGGCCATCCATATACGGAAGCGACTGGACATCGGCAACAAAGAAGCCCAACTTTTTACGAAACCCATCTGGAAATTGGGTGCTTTTTTCCCTGGCACGGGCAATCATGTTCTCACTGAAATCTACACCAATAAATTGCTTTCCATCTTCATGTGACTCCACCAAAGAGAGCAGTGTTGTTCCCATGCCACAACCGATATCGAGAATTCGCTGTTTATCTGAAGCAAGAACAAACTCTTTAATACGTTCTGTAGGTCCGGACGGAGAAAATTTATCCGTTCCTTCCGAGTAGTTACCTTCACCTTCAGCTACAGAGTTATAAAAGTCTTTGATTGCTTGCGTTGCTGCATCCAATTCAGCTGGACCAGGCGAGCAGCAGTTTGAAACATTGGAAACTACCAGTTCTTGATTAGACATTTGTTATTTCTCCCTTCGAGATGCTTTGTATTTTTATGGAACGGACATAGGCAGTCCATAATACATAGAAAACAAGAGTGCCTAGAATCCAAAGGAAACCTGAGAAATAGAACGTAGTGTCAATTTGAAAAGTGTCCATTAGAATGCCAGATGTCAGCGGACCCACAATCATTCCCAAGCTTGTCGCAGAACCCAAAAATCCCATCGTCGCCCCCATTCCCGCCTCTCTTCCCAAAACAGTAGACAATGCTGAAGAGGAAGCCAGTGTGACTGCCGAAGTTAGTCCGGTTCCAATCATCAGTAAAGCGATCGTCCAAAGCGAATGCATAGAGGGAAACATCATTAAAAGAATCGTGGTCAACATAGCTGAGATAAGAATTAACTTCATTTTATTAAAACGGTCAACCACCCAACCTAGCGGTACCTGTGTTGCACCTATTATGATGTTGTTTAAGGCAATTAAAAAACCGATCATCAGGGCATTAAGCCCTCTGCTTTGGGCGTACAGGGTGAAGAAGGAAATCATGAACATGGAAAGAACAGCTACAATGACATTGACGGAGGACAATGCTAGAATCCCGGGATGTCTCCAGGGAGATCGTTTCAGATGAGTACGCTCTGAATTGGTTTCGTTAAGATCAGCCACATTGGTTTCTTTCTTCGCCCTTGATGAAGGTAAAGCAAAGACAATAACTAAGGCGATGACCGCAAGGCCGAGTAAGGAGAAAAATGCATTCTGTGTCCCGTACTGAACTGATATATATCCACCGAGAAAGGGACCCAACCCATTTGCCAAGAAAATAGCAGTGTTGTATATCCCCATATACTTGCCTTCTTGCCCTTTAGGGCTAATTTCGCCCATGTAAGCCATAGCCATAGGTAGCATCATGGCTGATGCTACGCCATGAAGTAACCGTGCCCCTAGAAGACCTGCTATACTACTTGCTAGTCCATAACTTAGCGCAATAAAGGGGTAAAGTATGAGGCTATAGATAAGAATGGCTTTAGGTCCTTTTTTATCTGCCAATCTCCCGATCGGTGTACCAATTAAAAGACGAACTACGTAAAATCCGCTGTACAACGTTCCGACCCACAAACCGGTTGCCCCTAAGTTTTTTGCATAAGGAGCAAGTAGTGGTGCTACAATCCCGGTACCTACGACCAATATAAAGACAGATAAACACAGGAAAATAATATTCTTTTTCATATGACACCCATACGTTTATCAGTAGACGAAGGCACCTCTCCATCTTGATCCTTTGTTATGAAAAAATGCATGGCTTCTTTTGCGGTATTCAAGACTTGAGATGCATGCTTACCATCTACACCATGAGCTATCATATAGCCCAAACGATTATAGTTGCTCTTAGTCATCGTTACGTAATCACCATTTTGAACAGAGATCTCAACTTGCTTTATTCCTTCAATTGATTGAGCTGCGTTCTTGTTCAATCGAACATTTCCATCTTGATACGCAAGTAAAAATTGAATTTGGGCTGAATCTGTGATGGGTATGTCCCTAGGAGCACTTGCAAAGGTTCCCCCCGTAACAATATGAAATGCCAACTTACGCAGATCATATCCGGTAACAGCATGAACCAAGTTGTGAATTTGATCTCCGCCCACCCTCGCATTCACCTCGATTACTTTGGGTCCTTGAGGAGAAAGCTTAACTTCAGTGTGGGAGACAATATAATCTACGCCTAGGACCGCCAAAGCCTTAATAACGACCTCTTGAATCAGGGTAGAATCCTGTTCTGATAATAGAGCAGGTACCAAGTGTCCTTCTTCAATTAATGCGGATGTATTTTTAGCGGTAATTGCAATGATATGTGTGGTTCCATTGATCGTACATGACTCAACACTAAATTCAGGTCCTTCGATGTATTCCTCTACGAGAATATGCTTCTCTAAAGGTTGTCCAACCCAGTTTAGAGCATTAGTGCTAATAAGTTCAGCAGCACTCCATGCTTCTTCTAACGTATTACATTTTTGTACCATATGACTGCCCGCATCATTAGAAGGTTTTACGATAACGGGTAACTTCATTTCACTAAGGATGTGTAGTATCTCTGCAGGTGTTTGGATTAAAGCGTATTGGATGGGGGATACCTGGTGTTTGGTTAAATATGCGCGGGTTTGTGCTTTGCTGCGGCAATTTAAAGCGGCCTGTGAAGATAAGTGGAATTGCAGACCCAAGGCCTCGGCTATTTTCGCACCTAGAACGATGCGATATTCATTATTCGTATACACAGCAACAATAGAAAGCCGTTTAGATATTTCGATTGCCTTAGCGATTGCCTCTTCTTCCTGATTCAAATCCATTTCAAAAGGGAAATCTGCAATCATGGCATCTTCAAAAGGTATCTTCGTATTCATGAGAACCACCTTATAGCCTTGTTCCTTTATGAAAAGGATCTCCTCAACATCATCTCGCCGACCAATAAGCAGAACTACAGGACGATTCACCATTTTAATGCCTCCTTATCTGCAACACTCGGATTGGGAACTCTGTGGCAAGATACCTTCTTGAGTGGAGGTTTCATTGAATAATTTCTTTGTTTTGGCTACGGCGATGATACCGGCAACTTGTCCAATTTCTTCGTTCGTAATGAACTCTTGCTTAGCAGAAATAAGTGCCTTCCTCAAATCTTCTTGATCTCCGATGATCATCGCACTTGTTAGTTCAACTAATGCTCGATCTCTGGGTGAGAGGTACTCCGCTCTTAGAGCTTCTTCCACAAAATCAGTATACTTCCGATGTAGCTCAGGCAATAATTGGAGCATTTTAAATTCACCTCACGATAGAATGGTTAGTACATTTATATCAATCTATCCTTATGTAAAGACAGACATGATAACTCACTTATAATAGTTGTTTAACGCAAGTAATTACACGCCTTGTTATATATCACATTTAAATGAATAAGAGACACACATTGAATACACTTCATTATTTATGGCTTAATTCACATTAAAATAAGGATACAAAATACATTTACTTGAATAATTTTCCTTTATTATATTCTGATAATTTGCAAATAGCAACTTTATTTTTCTTTGTTCAACATTAAATTTAAGTGTTGATTTCCAAAAACAGTCATGCTAAAGTCTGTTCATGAATTCATTATTTACTTACAATAGATAGTTAAAAAGTGAGGGATTCTTATA
>NZ_AWUK01000062.1 GCF_000499205.1 Paenibacillus sp. MAEPY2 | reverse complement strand
TTGCCGCCGTGATTCAAGGCCGACCCTTTGATCACGCCGTAAATCCGGTCCCCGTCTGCAACCGCTTGTGCAAGCGGCTTTAACAGGACAGCACCCACGCCTTCACCCGGCACATACCCGTCGCCCCCTTCACCAAAGCTCTCGCACCGGCCTTTGCTGGACAGGAATCGCCCTTGAGACAACATGATATATTTGTTGGGGTGGACCGACACATTCACCCCGCCGGCGACCGCAACCTGACATTCGTTCTGTCTTAAACTCTGGCATGCCAGATGAATGGAGGTCAGCGAAGATGAACACATCGTATCCACCGC
>NZ_AWUK01000061.1 GCF_000499205.1 Paenibacillus sp. MAEPY2 | reverse complement strand
GCCTTGAATCACGGCGGCAAAACGAACGGATATACCGTGCCAAATCCCAATGCCCAGGCGGACGTCATCGGCCGAGCCTTGCGTGAGGCGGGCGTTGACCCGCGGACGATCAGTTATGTGGAAGCTCATGGCACAGGCACGTCGCTGGGGGACCCCATCGAGATTGCGGGGCTGAGCAAAGCTTTTCAGCAAGACCCGTCGGAAGAAGCCTACTGTGCGATTGGCTCCGCGAAATCCAATATCGGACATGCGGAGAGTGCAGCAGGCATCGCGGGAGTCACCAAGGTGCTGCTGCAATTGCAGCATGGGGAGCTGGCGCCGTCCCTGCATGTGCAGCAGACCAACCCGCATATTGACTTCAGTCAAACCCCGTTCACGGTTCAGCGGGAGCTGGGCAGTTGGGAACGTCCGAGGGTGGGCGGTCAGACCGTACCGCGACGGGCAGGGATTTCCTCGTTTGGTGCAGGTGGAGCGAATGCTCATCTCATTGTGGAGGAATATCGGGAACCCGACCTGGCGAGCGAAAAGGCGAACGAGCTCAACGAGAAAAATGAGCAAAACGAGCAAAATGAAGTGCCGGGGCTGATCGTGCTGTCCGCGAGAAACGAGGAGCGGCTGGTCGTTAAGGCCCGTCAGCTGCGGGATGCACTCCGTACCGGGCAGAGCCGATGGAAGATGGGTGAGATCGCCTACACGTTGCAAACCGGACGTGAAGCGATGGAAGCGCGGCTGGGCGTGCTGGCACAAACGATGGACGAGCTGATCAGCAAGCTGGACAGCTATGTGGAACAGGCGGGTCAGAGTGAACCGGCAGACAAGGGAAACCTGTATTATCAGGGCCAAGTGAAGCAAGGGCAGGACAATCCGGGCTGGCTGACCGATGAGGAAGATATGAAAGAGAATGTGAAGCGCTGGCTGTCCCAGGGGCGTTATGAGCACGTACTGGATGCGTGGACACGAGGGGCAGTGATTCAGTGGATGGAGCTATACGGGGAAAACAGACAGCAGCATCCGCGTCGAATCAGTCTGCCG
>NZ_AWUK01000060.1 GCF_000499205.1 Paenibacillus sp. MAEPY2 | reverse complement strand
TCCTTCAGAGGATATAAAATCGTCGTCCAGGTTCCAAAAATGTCATTATAGAAACTGGTATATGTAATCTTACCTGTGTCTAACATTTTCTGGATTCCATTAGCAACCTCTACAGGCTGTTCATACATGGATCCCACTGTCATCCCCATTTCATTAAACGTCTTCGTCAGATTGGTGGGCATTGCAGCGATTGAAGTATCTCTACCATTCTCCAGCTCTACTCCGAATATATAGGCTTGAGCAATATTTGAATTGTTATAACCCACTTGGTCCAGGAATGAACGTAGTTCGCTCTGTAAGTGGGCATTAAAGCTTTTCTCTTTCATGGCCTCTTGTACATCTGAAATCACCAATTTTGAGGCCCACTCTTGACTGTTAATCCGTAGTTGGTCATGCAATTGGTTAACCAGTGTGCTTTTTTGGATGAGATAACCCAAAACAATGATTAGCACCCCAAAAAGCATAATATTTGCAGTGATCACGATAAGAGATTTTGTAAGCATGGAGTACTTTCCAATTAGACGATTCAATATATACACCTCATTAATGCTTCTTCTTGAAAATCACCGTACGAAAAATCCCCTCACCTGCATCGATGCGTTCAAAATGTCGAACAGCAAAACTACCTGAGCCAATTGCGCCTTCGATCTTGCTCAGTGTAGAAAGTTCTGTGGGGTAAATAATCGTTCTAAAGAGTTGATAGTATAAGAAGCTAAGTTTTGTCAAAACCTTATTCTGCTGGCTTCCATCGATAATTACCACTCCACCGGGAGACAGCTTATTATATGCAATTTCAAAGAAGGTATCTACCTTTTTACTGTTGTGCCAAAGAGCACCTTTCTTATCTAAAATAATGTCGACCTGTCCGATTTGTATCTCATCTAGGATAGCCGGCAAATTAAACGCATCTCGATCACCATCTAGATAGATAAAACGGGAGTCTTGATCGACTTCATCAATCTGATCTTTGGCATTGTTTGCATCCATACAGATCAACTTAACGTTATAATTTCCCTTGAGTCTGTGGAATAGAGAAAGCTCGTGCTGCGCTCGATTAGCACTTACGCTAACGATCACAGATGGATTCGCCTCATCTGTGCTCAACTTTAAAGCCCCAGATTCCTGAACCTTCTTAAATACGGTACTGTCCCAATCTTTAGATTGCAGATACTTGTAGGATTTATCTGACCAATTGTTTTGAAGGTAGCCTACCCTATAATCGTTTACTTCTCCCTCGGTTAGTTTATCCATCTTCAATGCTGCCACAAGATTAAGAACGGCAACTGGAAGCACCACCGTTAAGAATGCAAACAAGATATGATGAATATTCCTCGTGGTCAACTCAATTATTGTGAATAGTGAGAGTCCAGCAATGACACGAACAAAATTATTACGAAAGAATAATATCCCTTTGCTTATTTTTTGATTGTTCTTCTCCCTAAAAAAACTAAAAAATAAAATACCGTATAAGAAAATCCCCAGTGTCAAAAATAGAGTACCGCTTTCGAGTAACGACATCATTTTTCCTCCATATCATCATTTAATGTTTATCGGCCAAAGTAGTTTAATTAATTAAATACGAATAAGACCACCTTAGTGGTGGTCTCTATTCAGAGTTAATCCATATATGGTTTTTCCCTTGAAAAAGTCTGCTTCCCCATTTTCAATCGCTGTGTATAGCGACGAATCTGAGGCCACAGCCACGACGAGTTCTTGTTTCGGTTTAAACCCCTTCCCTTTCATGGGATACCATACATTACCTATGAGAGATTTCTTTCCAGAACCTGAACATTCATAGATTCTTGCCATGGTAACTGCATCTTCAAAATCTTGTTTGTCGTACATCTCTTCAATATTGGCTAAAATATAGTTTCCCACATCCTGTAGTTCCCGTACACATTGACTTCGGATTTCACTATTAGGAAAACAATGAGCTGCTAGCTCATTAGGATCGCTATGATTTATTGCGTAACCGAAACCGTTAAAAATTTCGACGTTATAAATCGGGTAAGTGGTAGGTCCAAGTATAAATTTCTGGATTGGTACCTCTCTTAGCCCTCGATCTATCACAGTTCCTCCGCATCCACGTTCCTGGAGTGCGTAAAGCACAGCTTTCGCCACACGTTCCTCGCCATCCATTGGCAGAATGAATCTCATTAAGGCACTATTTCCTAGCGCTTTAGGGTAAAGCTCAATAGTTCCAGCGTCATACTCTAAGAGCATTGAGATGCTGTCTGGATTTATAATAATGGTTGGATGTGTTATAAAGGTTACGTTATTAGAGGGAAACTTGTCTGCTTGTTCTTTTACCGCGTGATACCATTCATTTAATTTAGTGGGATCACCTTCTAAAAGAAAAGGTTCAATACAATCAAAGGTAGGCAAAGTTGTAAAACAACTTAGCAACGCCTCATACGAAATCTCGTTCAAATCCACGTTATCTATAAACTGAATTTTACTATCTCTTTTAAACACTTCAAGGGCTGCTTTCTCTCCCATCAAGAACTTCTTCTTTATTGGGCTTGAAGATTGGATGCGGGGCATAATCATTTCTTTCTTAGTAAACACCTCGATCCGCACCTTAGCTTCTTCAACGGTCACTGTCTCCATAGGAAAGCCTAAGTCAATCAATGCTGAACTTGTCGCATCCAAGCTTACATCGAAATAGAAACCATCCTCAGAGTTCATTGGATGTTCAGTAAATCCAAAATGAACAATGGCATGCGATCGTTTATAGAGGGGATCGTATACACCACAAACAATCGTGCTATCGTAGATTTCCTCGTACAAACCCTCAAGCTCCCAATTCGTTCCTAGCAGCTTGTTAATTGATTCTATGATTCGCTTTACACCAATCTCTAAATAGCTGGCCACAAGAGCCAAGCGTTCGTCATAAGCACTTTGTAGTTGTTCCAGGGAAACGTTAAGAATATCAATCTTTGAGTTCATATTGTTATTTCTCCTTTATATATGGGATTGGGGATATTGTATTAAGACAAATAATCTCTTATCATGAGAAATTTGATGATTATTACGTTTGTGCTGGATAACAACACCTGCAGCAACCGCTTTTTACTTTTCACGAACAGCTTGCGTCATGAATGAAAAATAACCGCTATAAATGTGATATTGCATATCAAACAGTGTACAGTCCGTATGCTGGATTTCTTCGATTGTCGTTAAAGTTCGTCCGGACAACACAATGTCACGGCTGATCAGGAAGTCTAAAACGTGCTTAAACTCTTCCCGGGACCATTTCGTAAGCCCTCTCTCATCGAAGTTCTTACGCTGTGCTCTTGGAGAAATCTGAAAGCCTCCCAAAGCATAACGTTGCGGATGCTGCCTCATGTTGACCGGAAAAGGAATCTCCTTTGCCGCCAATTCTTTGATTCGCTTAAACTCCTCTTTTGTAAAACCTTTCCGTGAGATAACTCTTCCTTTTGTCATGTACAACCTCTCCCTTATCCGTTTGTTGAAATAAAAAAAAACGAATTCCTCAAGATAAGAGAAATTCGTTAAGTTTATGGAAATTGCTTTAGTTACTATAAATTATTAATCAAAATCCGATATGTCATGATTTGTTTCTAATTCTGTACTAATGTTATTAGTACTCTCTTTAATTGCGGAGCCAAGAACCATTTCAATGTTTTATAGTAAAAGTACAGACTTGTGATCAGCTGTACTGCACTACTATATTAGATATCAGCTTCATTAATTTGGGTTGCTCGGTGGATAAGTTATCTTACACATTATCTTCCATCAGGTTTTAGTGTGCTGTTTGAGATACGAGGCCCCTTTATCCGTAAGCTCCAGCAATCCCTCAGCGATGGATCTAGTTAGATCGTATTCTTCAAATTTTCGTATGGCACTTTGAACTACGCTTAATTTGGCTCCAGATAATATAGAAAGGTTATTGGGGGTTAAAAACATAGTCCCCTCTTTTTCGATGCATTGAAGAATCTTCATTCGCATGGGATTCATCGACCTTTTGGGAATGTTGAACACAAAATCAACATCCTTCATTTCGAATGCATCTATAGAGTGGTCGAAAAAACGCACATGAACTGGATAAGAACACCCTATAGAAACATCAACAACGCTGCCTCGGCAGCTTAGATATGACGTTTTGGAACGACTGATTCCATTTACTTCGACATTATCTCCTATCTTCATATTATTCATCTCCCCTCTTTATCTGGTTTAATGAAAAAAAGCGAATTCCACTATTAAAAGGAATTCGCTATTCGTATGTAAACCAGTGATTATTTGTTTTTTTAGAATTAGCAGGCTACTTTTTGAATCAAAACCCATAAATATGAGTTTAGATCCTTGCGTCTTTACACGAAACTTGTGTATACACGCCTACCTCATTAATCCATGAAAAAAAGTCATGTCCATAAATCTGTCGGTAAAATATCTTCCTAAAACAATTAAAGCTGAATAGGTACATATTCTAACAGATGAATAATGAAGTTTAATACTTGATGAATGACTTTATCTTACATGAATATTAAGTAAATAGTCAATGAGTCTTACTCATCGCGTTATTGAAGAAGACGCCTCCTGGATGGGCGAAATTCCTTGGCCGTAAATTGAATATCGCGGAATAAGGCTTCGTTATATAGGATATGGGGAGGCAGTCTAAAGAATGTACAAACCTTGTCCTGGATATCCTGCGGGGGAATTCTACCTTCGTGGATATGGGGGCGAAATAAGCTCCGGTTGTGGCCCAGATATTCAGCAAGGTCCGGATGGTTAATCTCATGAACAAACATCATACCTAATAACAAAGGATTGACAATTCGTTCACCTAAAACACCCTGGTGCACCTTTGTTTGAAAAGGGATCTGAACTCCTTCTACACCCACATGTTCAAAGAATAGGATTTGAGCAGGAATCCCCAGCACATTTGCAATTTTTTCTTGATTAGAACTGTTCGGCTCCCCGATGTAGATCCAATTGTGTACCGTTCTTTTCGAAACTCCAATGCTTCTCGCTAAATCTGATAATTTGATGTTCTGACTAAACAAGCTGGCCATCAAAATCCGATTCTTGATCGTGTTCTTAGTGGCCTTCCGGAAGCGCGGCTTTGATATCCCTTTTCCTAAAGGAAACGCTGTTCTATTATTGAGTTCCATACTCTTCCCCCTTAGGCTCCAGTCACATATGCTGCTCGAGCTAACTCTTTACGACCTTTTTCATACCATCCAATTGCAAGCTCCATTGCCTCCAGCTTATCTTTCATCTCTAGTATTTCTTTTTCTAAATGCTGAATTATCCTGGCTTCATCTCCGGAATGCACTGCATGTAAATCTTGCCTGGACTGAGGTACCCTGTTTGTTATCCAATCCCATATTTCAGATCAAACTCTGGCGTCAGGGGTTACTCTCGCATATGTGAAGAGTGCGGCTAATGCAGCTTGATCTTCTAGAGGGTTCATTACGAGAACATTACCATCTGCTTCCTCGCCGGTAGCAGTATGAAACACCCGATACTGATTGAACTTATCACTAATGTTGTTTCTGTGTACATTACCCATTCCAGATCCTCCAATTATGTACTGAGTCGATTCCCACATATCCTAACATGCGATGAAGAAATGACAACTTTGCCTACATATACTACGGATAGACTAAGCAAAAAACCGATGTGCTTATTACAAACACATCGGCTGAAAATTCTATCTATTTACTTTTAGATATTTAATTAGAATACGGACTCTGGAGATAGTGGCTCTGCCGGCTTTTTAATCTCTTGCAGTTCCAATGCAATCGATATTTTGGGTTTATACGTTTTCACTTCTTTTTCAGCTACCAAATCCAACCCGCGCTTTATATCAAACAAAGCATAATTGACGTATTCCACGCCTTCTTCAGACTGATGGACACCTAAATACTTTATTCCATCGTAACCAATATCGCTACAACATGCGCCGATATAATTTGGGAGTAGATAGGCTGATTTCACGGTGTTATTTTCCTCATTAACCTCATTAAAAAAACCTTGGAAAGTAGGATCGAAGGAACCTAAATCAAATAATTTAAGTCTCTTCTTACAAATGTCGAATGTAACAACATCAATGAGTTGGTCATGCGTTGGATTCAGCTCAAGGGGAATTGCCCTTTCTTGATCCGTAACGTAAAGCACAGATACCCCAATGAAATTGTAACGCCCATGAGAAGTCTTTCCTAGGGGGGCTGCCCACATGTCTTCAACTTCGAACTGCTTCCCTGAATCTCTTGGACGAGTTCTTCCCCGGTACAACTTTACTTCATTAGATTGCAGGACAGCATGGTTTTCGTTATCAAAGTGGGATTTAAGTACATTGTAGATCGCTACACCAGTAGCATCTTTATAAGCAAGCAATGGCTTTGTTCTGAGGATTTCTTTGAAAGAATAAAGGTCTTCATCACTAATCTTTTCACCATATCTCTCAGCAAATTCCAAGAATTCTTTCGTTTCAAACTCCCCGAATCCAAAAGTGTAGTCTACTTCGCTATAGGTGTAAATATCGTCTTCCTCTTTAAAGATTCCACCACCTGGATTGTTCCCATCTTCGTGTTCTCGACCATAACCACAATTACATCGTATTAATTGAACAAACACAGGGATCAGTACTTCAGGCACACCATGCCAATCTATGAAACTACCCGCAGTATGTGCACTTCCTCCTAAATCAATGTGCGAATCTTCAGGCTCACCTTTGTTGAAGGCGTATTCAAAGCCCCTACGTTCGTTCCCATGACAACGTTCACAGCCACCGATATCTTCCGAAAGATAATCAGCGATAGAAATTACCATACTGTGAGGAACGTTAACTGTATGGTACTCTTTTCCGCTTTCTAACACTTCATTACATACATCACAGTGTACTGCCTCAGTTTCTTCTTCTGGATCTTCAGGTACAATATGATCTTTGACAAAACGCTCATATGGAGCAATGGGATGCCCCATTTTCTCAAAGAATTCAAAGATATCTGCTGCGCATGATGAACATATTACACACTCGGTTAAATCTAATGTATTAGACATACTCTATTACCTCCATTGTTCCTTTCATCATAATTCGACAGATAGAACGGTCGTTCCTTTATTATACGATCCTACTACTCGGTTATAGGTTATGCTCAATTTTACAACCAGTGGCTAAATCCAGCTAGCCTCTCCAAGTACATTACCAACAGGCTACTTAGACGTTTTAAATATATAAACTTTACCTCTGGTCCAAAAATGCTTATTTTAATCGATAGGGAAACCATTTAAATCGCGAGGTCAAGTATATCGATAAGACGATGGATTCATGATGAATGTACATGCCCTACAACCATGTTTAATCCATCTACCGTGTGATTATATTTATAAAAACAATACACTGCAGGAGGTGTTTTCAATGTGTGGCAGATTTACGATTACTGACCCTTTAAATGCAATTTTAGACCGGTATACTGCCTCCATAACGGACGGATTTGAGTATAAGCCGAATTACAATGCCGCTCCCATGCAATTCATCCCTACAGTTATCGAAAGCAAGCATGGTAACCGATTAGGGGCCCTCCGATGGGGACTTGTACCATCTTGGGCCAAAGACGATAAGATCGGGAATAAGATGATTAATGCCAGAGCAGAGACGTTGTCGGAGAAGCCCGCCTTTAAACGGCTGATAAGTTCCAAGCGATGCATTATCCCAACGAATGGATTCTATGAGTGGAAGAAAGAAGGAGCTGCTAAACAGCCAATGCGAATCCTTATGAAGGATGAGAGTATCTTCTCTCTAGCTGGTTTGTACGATACATGGACAGATTCGGACGGCAACAAGCTAAGCACATGTACAATTATTACAACCGAACCGAACAGTTTAATGGAAAAGATCCATAATCGTATGCCGGTGATCTTGCGGTGCGAAGATGAGGCAGATTGGCTTGGAAGAGAAAATGACAATATTCAATCATTACTTGGTCTTCTCAAACCATATCAAGCCTCAAAAATGCGTGCTTATGAGGTGCCCAAAGAGGTCGGCAATGTCCGGAATAACAATAAGGATTTATTGAAGCAAGTATAGTAATTTTCAAAGGAATAATGGTGCCCAGTGGCTGCACCACTCTTTCGCTTGATTTAAAAAGAAATATATGGAAGTAATATCATGTCTCTGATAGACTAATCTTGTTTGATTACATAAGTCGGAGGCTTGGAATGTTAGAAGGGATAAAAGATATTGTAGGGACGATCTTTGGAGTAGGCTTGCTTTTAATTGCGTTCGGATTAGCAATTTTGTTCTTTTATATGACGGTTATTAATTTTAAGGATAAGGTAGTTAAGCGTAAGTCTTCAAACAATCGAACAAGAATGTTCTGTAAAGGCTGTAGGAAAATAATATCAATAGACGCTGAGAGATGCCCCCATTGCGGCGAATCATACGGAAAATCAAATCCCGTCTTGAGTTCTATCATTTTTTGCTTCATAGCAGGATGCGGCTTTTTGTATATTGGATTAGAGGGGGTAATTCTGTTTTTAGAAGACGGCATCTCTCAGTTGATACCTTAACAAGAAGATGTCAGAGAGTTTAGGAGCCGCCACGTTGGCTCCTATTTTTGTCTCCTGGAATCTCATTGTACCCTTTCGGATTATGCTGTTACTAATAAGGGACACTAGTAAGAGTTGATAATGGCCATCATAGGTAACCAACAAGCATAAGGACCTGAGTACAGGCTTGGAACATCATCCACTGCATATTGCTCCAAATATTAATCAGTGGGATAGCAAAGGGGAACTGTACTTTGCCTAACCACCATATCGTTAAATCGATCCTTCAGATGCTGGAGCGTAAGTTTTCACTTTCCCATACTCAAATTCAAACTTTTTAATCCACCACAATTCCAGGTTACTCAGATATTCTATATTTTGATCTTCATTCAGTGAGGGAGCTCTCCTAACTTCACAAATCACGGAGAAAGAAAGATCCCAGATATCGCCTTTCTAGCCCGCCTTAATATGTTACTGCCAGCGAAATACGGGAATATATCTGACTTAATGCTAAAATAAAAAAGAACCCCTATAAATTAAACTGTACCCTATGTAAAGGACATTTCTAAAAAAGACCTATGTTGCTTCAAGAAGATGATCTCTGTATTGTACAGGGGTCATCCTTTTTAGATTCCACTGGTATCTGTAGTGGTTGTAGTAGGTCATATATGCTTTAATTTCTCGTTTGACTTCGTCCAGTGTGGTGCAGTTCTTCAAGGAAACTTCATCCTTAAAATGACCAAAGAACGACTCCTGCGGTGCGTTATCCCAGCAATTTCCTCGTCTGGACATGGATTGCCCCAAACCCATACGTTTCACTTTCTCCTGAAAATCCGGATGCGTGTAGTGGGTTCCTTGATCGGAATGAATGAAGGCATCTTGACTCCGCTTGAATCTGCGATTTTTCTGTAAGTGGAGCAATGTGTTAGTCGCCAGATCCATGGTCATTCGTCCTGATACGTGATAAGCCAAAATCTCATTGGTCGAACTATCTTTAATGGTGGACAAATAAGCTCTCTTGCTTTTGCCATAATTGAGGTAGGTAATATCGGTTAAAAGCACCTTTCCAGGCACGCTCTGTTTAAAGTTGCGTTGTAACAAATTAGGTACCGCCCGATGTTCGTGGGTTGCCTTCATCATTCGTTTGTATGGATTGGCTTTTCGATGGGGACATACGATATTATATTTTTTCATGATCCTTCGAATTCGCTTGAGATTCCAAACGATCTGAAATTGCCCTTCTAGCGTCATTTTGATGGAGCGAGCCCCCTTGTTACGTTTTTTAAATTGGAAGGCTCGGCGGACGTGAACACTTATTTCCTCATCCACCCGTTCCTTCTGCGTACGCACGCGAATGCCTGAAGCGCTCCAATATCGGTAGTATCCGCTTGTAGAAACACCTGTACTTTCACAAAGATAACTTACCATTCGCTGTAGATGGTATTTCTCGATCACGGCTTTGATCAACCTGTATCGAAGACTAGGTGTTAGCTTTACTCGTGGTTCCACCCCCGTTCGGCCAGACGAATCTTTTTTAAGAGTTCATTCTCAGCTTGGAGCAAATGAATTTGCGCTTCGAGCCTCGCATTCTTCTCTTCCAAGGTGAGTTCTCGCTTTAGAGGTCTTCCTGAATGTTTGCCTCGTGCATCGTGTAAACCTAAATCTCCTTGCTCTTTATAACTTGCTCTCCACCGACCAGCAGCAGCCTTAATTCGGGTCATACCGAGGATTTGAACGTCGAACCCACATGCCTCAAAAATGTCTCTAGGTAGCTTTCCTTGTTGACTCGATATAATAAAGAGTTGTTTAAACGCTTCAGTATATGTGATTCCCTTCGTCGATACAGACTTCACATAGGGGTTAGTAGAAAGATGTCTCACTTCATTGGATGTAAATTTTTTTTTGCTCATTAGTAATCTCCGTCCTCATCTCGTTCGTAGCATACAACAAAAATACCCCATAGATAGACTTTTTTAAAGTGTCTACTCTATAGGGTACAGTTTAAATAGGGATTCTTCTAACTCACATTTTTGAGGAGAGAATGATACTTTTTTATCTTCTAAGCAAAATCTGTACTACCTTAATCCATTAAACATTATTTTAATGGATTATGAATAAATCCATATTTGAGTGTACTACTGTCTTGTACGAGAGCTAATCCACTATTAAAACTTCCTGCATTAGCGTACTGGGGTTTTATCACTTCTTTTCCTGTCTTATCAATAAAGCCATACAATATAGTGCCATTAATTTTTTTTCCGACAACAGCCAAACCTTCATGGAAATCCTTCATATCACTATACTTAGGTTTTATAACGAGTTTGCCCGTTTTATCGATAGATCCATATAGACTTCCGTAGTTATAAGCGGTTTGTACAACAGCCATACCCTCACTAAATGGAGATATGGTTTCATACTCTTTTCTATGAGTCGGCTTAACTATTTTCTTTCCTTTTTTATTGATGACTCCCCAATAGCCTGAAGGATCCACTATGATAGCTAGTCCATCATGGAAATCTGTGACCTCTGTGAACTTTACTGAGGTAACATTAGTCAAAACTATTTTTCCAGTTTTGTTAATGTATCTATTACTACTACTAGTATTTTCATCAAGATAAACACGAGCAATACCCTCATTAAAGTTATCTGCTATGTAATATTGAAATTTAATTACGGTTTTTCCGCTTTTATCAATGTATCCCCATTTCCCATTTTTCTTAACTGCAATTAATCCCTCATTAAAACCTCCAGACCCATCCCCCAAATAGCCTAGAATTCCACCAATATCTTGGTATTGAGGTTTGATAACTTCTTTACCATTATGGTCAATGAATCCCCATAAATTATTCTTTTTAACAGCAGCCAGTCCCTCACTAAAATCTTTGACTGATTGATAATTTGTTTCGATGACTACTTCACCTTTTGTATTAATAAATTTCCATTTTTTATCATATACTCTTGAAAGTCCTTCACTGAATCGATAAGAGCCAAGACGATAAATATCAAATTCATATTTAGGTTCAACTATCCAATCACCAGATGTATTAATTACACCAGCTTTGTAGTCAACGACTACCCATGCAAGCCCTTCACTGAAAGTAAGTGTACCGTCATATATTGTTGCGTTGTCGTATACCGATTCAATAACTGGAGCTGTATTAAGATTCTTTGCATGTGATATAGGAACTACTAACAAAAATAATATTGATATAGACAGAAATATACTAGTTACTTTTTTCATTAAGCAGGTCTCCAATTCAATCATTTTAATTTATCTAAGATGACGTTTAAGTAAAACATCTACATCTACATCTACATCTACATATACGCATCCGTACACGTAGATGTTATTGATAAAATCAATCCTAGTTGTCGAACTGTATTCCCATTCACAAGTGGCTATAACTTTAAGAACTTATTAATAATCTTATCATTTGACCACCCTGCATCAATCATGTTTATTACATATAAACCCTCCAGATGAGTAGCATTGCTAGGTTTTTGCTTTAGTTGTGAAAAATATTTAATTCTATTTTTATCAAATGTTGATTTACTCACTTTTTTTCCTTTAAAAGTGAACTCATCATCAACTTCTTCGGAATAGTTGGCAACGCTGATCTCTTGACTAACTATTTTTGATCCTTGTAGGTTAATTGCATATTCACCCACAACCGCACCAATTGCGCTGCTTGCCCCATCTCTAACTATCACTGTTTGTTTATTTGTTTTCTTATTCACGAAAATTTTAACTTGGCCTTTATTGAACCCTTCCATGCCAAGATTAAAACCTATTCCACTTTCATCCTCTGAAAGTCCAGGACCAGATTGTTTGAGTGGAACTGCTTTACCATTTTTAAATGTGTATGCTAAGTCCACATGATTTACTGTTCGATATGCTTGACCCGCAAACAACTCAGGGATTCCATCTTGATCAATATCAACTAAAGTAATGACATTATCCTGTCCGAAATCTTCGGACTTCAAATAATTATTAAGTATTTTTTTGTACGAACTCTTCCATGTCGAGGAAGGCTGAGCAGCATAAGCTGAGGTTGAACTAGACACCATAAGAAATATTAAGAATAATGTAACAAAACGCTTCATATTAGAAAGCTCCTTTTGATCTCATACTAGAGAGATGTTCTGCTATTTTTTTTGTAATTCTTTTATTTGTTGATCTGTTAATCCGTTACTATCTCCATTAAATCTGACTAACCTCCAACTGAAAGTCTTCCCGGACACCACTTTCTCTACAACCGCAAATCCACCTTTCTCTTCATAACTCATAGCTTTAACTTTACTGCTCCAAGTATGCTTTGGATTAAATGCTAACTTATAACTCAACCCGCTTTCCTCAAAGGTATCGTAAGCAAAAGAGTACTTTTTAAATTTTACATAAAATCTGTTGTTTCCTATTGAGTAAAGATAATCAGGCTGTGCTACGGTAAATTCCTCTCCTCCACCGTAATTAGGTTCAAGAATATAATAGCTATTGTTTTTATACAAAATTAGCAAGAATTTATCTGAAGAGTAGTAGTTTCTTTTTTCTAATTGAAATCCGAGTGTACGTTTAAGAAATGCATTTACTTTGCTTGCCGGGTATGGAGTGTAATAAAAGTCTCCATCTTTTGTGAATGACTTCTTATTCTTCTCCTTTACAAGTTCAGGAGCAAATTTTAAGTTCGAAGAATGTATACCGTCATATAACCAACGTACAATATCTTCATCGTTATCTTTCTCAATTTTTAATTCTTCGTAAATATTGGTGAATTGATATAGAAACTGTATAAGCTTGGTTTGATCGTTTTTCCCCATGGAATGATAAACATTAGTGTTCTGGGATTTTTTTTCAGTTGCGATTGCAGCCCCTGAAAACTGCAACGAAGCAGATAAGATTAGTGTTAATACTGCGAACATTTTAAAAGAATTTTGAAATCTACTCAAAAAATCACTCCTCAGCTGTTTATAATGCTAATTTCTATGTAACCTTCCTGAGACTCAAGTATATTTGAATCCCCCCTTTAGATCTAATTATTTTAGGATAATTGTACCATTCTTCTATACTGGTCAAAAGACCTATAATTTTATTTCTTCATTTACGGATACGAAGATTTCTTTTTTCTAAATTGATTGAATATTACCGATTACCTTTGAGACGGAGCAAAATATTTTCACTGAAGAACCCCCTGTTGGTGTTTGAAGTCTAATTACCAAATCGCTATTTTGTACAGTTCCCATTTTGGGGATAATTTCGGCAGGCGTGTCAGTTTGATCATTGCGATAAACTCTAGCAGATGCATTCAGCACACCTTTTTGGAAAAAGGCATTGCGATCAAGACTATCAAATCCATCTACACGGTACCGTAGAAGCTGTGACGGATTATATTTTTTTGTATCTTTGTTATAGACTGTTCCGCCTTTAAAATAGAGGACGTAACTATTTTTTTGTTCTTTGACCATCAGGTTAGTGATAGAAGGCCGGTTATTGTACCACTTGAGTGTATTAATCGGAGTGATCAACCCAAGGTTCGGGTCATTCGGATCAGCCAAGTCAATAGCGACAAGAGCGTCCAGCTTACCTTGATACAGTCCGTCTTTTGACAGGATGGTCATACCTTCCTCGTTCCACATATCTTCGACCGACGATTTTCCGGCTTGTTTCCAATCGGATTCTGGAGTGACCCACATTTCCGGCATCACAGTAAAGATATTCGTACCGTGCCAGGCAATTTCAGCACTACCCACCACATACTTATCGACGTCAAGGGAAGCACCGGTGTTCTTGGATAGGATACGTTCAATTACAACGATCGCCTGCGCACGTGTGGTCAGTCCTTTTGGAGCAATCTCTCCTATACCGACGCCTTTAATTAGACCGGATTTCGTAGCGAGGTACATCCATTTGTCCTCTTCCTTGGTCGTTTCACCGATCGCACGAGCTGCAACCCGAGCCATTTCTTCGCGTGTCATGACTTTCGTCCAAGCCGCTTCGCTATTATTGAAATCGGCAGATGCGTACAGGCCTGCTGTGCTTGCGGCATCAACATACTCGGTGTACCATTTACCGCTTGATGGCGTGGTTTCCAGTTCTATAGCAGAGACGACCATCTTCACGAATTCCGCGCGTGTGACGCTGGCGTCAGGCTTAAATGTACCATTCGTGTATCCATCGACATATCCTTTAGAGACACCATTGGTAATGGCGCTAGCGCCCCAATGGTTTGATTCCACGTCAGAAAATTGAGTGGTAGCGGCTTGCACGCCAGGTGTCGTGATGTTCATCGTACCTAGCACAAGCGCTGCTGCCAGTGCAATTCCTGCAATTTTGATAAACTGTTTCTTCATCAACTCTCTCCTTTTAATGGGTGCTCTTGGATTTAGGAGAACACCCCTCTATATACATTGTCGTCATCATCCGCTTAGCACATTTTTCTCATTCCTGAAAGCTAAAACCCGAAGTTTGTCCGCACCCTAACCTTTGAGATTGCTCAATTCAAAAGAGATGCCATGTAATTAACATGTCCGTTTTTATGTACCCCAACATACTACTCGTTAATAAACAAGAAAGAATTAGACGTCGTCGCGATTTCCTCGCAGACTAAGAGGAACGATTTGACTAAACCACCATCCACCTGCAGGGGTTTGCAGTCTGATCTCCAAATTGCTGTAATTTTGAATAGTTCCCGTTTTGGGGATTATAACGCCAGGGACGTCGAAATAGCTACTGCGATAAAGACTAGCTGTTCCATTTAGCACACCTTTATCGAAAAAGGCATCGCGATCAGGACTACCAAATCCATCTACCCGGAATTGAATTGTTGTATTAGGGTTATATCTTTTAGTATCTTTGTTAAATACCGTTCCGCCCTTGAAATAGAGAACATAACTGTTTTTCTGATCTTTGACCATTAGATTCTTATTAGTGGTGTTATTGAACCATTTGAGTGTATTCATCGGTTTAATCAACCCAAGGTTGGGATCGTTGGGGTCGGCAAGGTCGATGGCGATAAGTGCGTCAAGCCTAGCTTGATACAGTCCATCTTTTGACGTGATCGTCATACGTTCTTCGTTCCACATCTCTTCGACAGAGTTCTTTCTAGCTTGTCTCAGATCCTTTTCCGTTGTTACCCACATTTCGGGCATCACGGTAAAAATATTCGTACCATGCCAGGCGATTTCAGCACTTCCCACCGCATACTTATCGACTTCAAGAGAAGCACCGGTGTTCTTGGATAGAATACGTTCGATTACAACGATTGCCTGCGCACGCGTGGTCAGTCCTTTGGGAGCAATCTGCCCTATACCGACGCCTTTAATTAGACCAGCTTTCGTAGCGAGGTACATCCATTTGTCCTCTTCCTTACTCGTTTCCCCAATTGCACGAGCTGCAACCCGAGCCATTTCGTCGCGTGTCATCACTTTCGTCCAAGCCGCTTCGCTATTGTTAAAATCAGCAGATGCGTACAGGCCGGCATGGCTTGCGGCTTCCACATACTCGGTGTACCATTTACCGCTTGATGGCACGGTTTCAAGTTCCATGGCCGAAACAACCATCTTCACGAATTCGGCTCGTGTGACGCTGGCATCTGGCTTAAATGTACCGTTTGTATACCCATCGACATAGCCTTTGGAGACGCCATTGGTAATGGCGCTGGCGCCCCAGTGGGTCGATTCCACGTCGGAAAATTGAGTTGTAGCGGCTTGCACTCTAGATGCCGTGATGTTCATCGTACCTACCACAAGCGCTGCTACCAGTGCTATTCCTGCGATTTTGATAAACTGTTTCTTCATGAACTCTCTCCTTTTAATTGGTGCTCTAACACCCCTCTATATACATTATCGTCTCCATGGGCTTAGCGGTTAAATGTTACGTGCGAAAATCAAGGTTATTTTTGCACCTAATACTTCGGTTGAACTATCCCTAAAGCTATATGCTTTGAAAACAATCGTGGACTTTAGAAATGCTGCTTTCTGCTTCTTCCCCTTTCGAATCGGAATACTTCTAGCAAACAAAAAACGCCCAAGTGAAAACACCACCTGAGCGCCTATGAATTAATAACTTACAAAGTGCTTGATAACAACAGGAGCTATTTGAATTATTGCCTGCCGTCCCTCTTTGGATTTGAGATACCCCAGGAGGGGCAACAGTAGACATCATGCCATGCTTGTCTCTTTGCATGGGGGGTTTATCCTCAAAATGGAGCGTACATTGGTTGAACATTTTTCTCAATTGGCCCTTAGATGAATAACCTTTCCTGCAGGCCGTTTGTTATCCGATTGAACGAGGTCCATGGTTAGTTGTTCACCTTTCTTCGCGGAATCCATGAATTCCTGTGCATCAGGCCGCCAAAGACCATACTTTTCCACGACTAATTTAAACTCCTCCAGGTCGTGGCTCTGTAGTCGATATATCGGTCGGCCATCTTTGGGGGAGTTCTTAGGCGCTCCATGCTTATCTACAGAGGCTTCGATATGACATAGCTCATGATAGATCAGTGCTTCTTTCTGCGAGTCATTGAGATGCTCCCATACCTGCTTATTGACCATAATGAGTATTTCAGAGTCGAGCTCAAAGCGCTCATAACTGGATAATACTTTCGTTTTCGCATAAATCAATTTTCCTTTAGTGTACCATGTGCCCGTTCGAAAGCGTGTTAGGATGTGAGCGACACTCAATATCTTAAACTCTTCTTCACGTTCAATTACTTGTTGAACGATACGATCGATTTCTTCCGAAGTTGTAAATGTTGCGCCCGCTGCCATCTTTCATCCTCTCCTTTTTAACTTTTAATAGAGTAAAGTTCGTTCAACTTATACAAAAAAAGACAGCCCCACTATGCATTACTGCAAGTGAGACTGTCTCATGATTAGCTGTATTTAAGATAAAGAGTTCGCTTCGACTATATAATTGTCCGGGTAACCCAACACCATGACTAAATTACATTGGCCATTGCTGGCACAGAATCGAAGGTTAAATCTATTAGTTGCATATTTTCTTCAATGAGATCCTTAATAGCTTTCCTTCTGAGTTCATCATCTTGAGCATCACTGAAGAGAAATTCATCAATGATACTCAAGTTCCGGTTAATTATATCTTGTTTCTCTAGTTTCTCTTGCTTCGTCATACCTGTTCCTCCATTAATCATTAACTGATTGTTTATAGATACTTCGATATAGTTGGCCAAGACGTAAGAAATCCAGTCCATTCTTCCCGGCCTTATGCTTCTTTTTAAGCTCTTCCCGATATTCGCTGCTAGCAGCAGGATAATATTCAGGATTCCAAGTCCGACTCAGTTTTATCTGTTCGTCGGTTAAATTGTAATAAGTATAGCTATTGCTTGTATCGTCCCACGTCAAATCTACGTGGTACCATAAGTCATCTAATTGTACCAAATTCCAACTATGTGTCGTTTTCTCGTTATTTTTTAGATATCCAAAGATAATCTTGTTCTTAATGCCTGCATAATCAAACATCTTACTAGCCAGTAAGCTGTACCCCTGGCAAACTGTTTTGTAGGGATCAACTAGCCCGGCATACGCGGAATATTGATTCAAGTCGTAGTCATATTCCAGCTTACTAACGATCCAGTCATGGATCACTTTTACTTTTTGGTGCTCATCCATCTGAGGAGTAGTAATCTCACTTACGGTTTTTCTTGCTACTTGATCTACATACGCAGCCTGTTCTGCAGTTTCAAAATATGTAATGGAAAAAGTAATGGAAAAATGCTCTGAGCTAAATTTGTCCCACTCCCACGAAATGTATTTATGAGTAAAGGCGCTGTAATCACCAAAGTGGTATAGTTTTGCTCTAATGTCCCCGATACTCTTATTAATATCGGTCGCTGGAGCAAATACTTCCATCTGAATTTGTTCAGTGTGATTAGTCATTGCATCATGCAGGCGGGAATCAACTTCATCATAGGAATGAACTTGAATGGGTGCGGCACTGGCTAAAGCGATGGTATTTACCATCAGAGTTAAAGCCCCAGCAGCAAAAAATACAGATAAGAGTTGTGTTATCCTTTTTAGCATGTGATCTCTCCTTCAATTCAAATAGGTAACTTTATAAAAAAAAGAACCGAATCCCATTGGAATTCGATTCTCTGAATCCATATATTATTTTTGTGAGTAAACTAAGAAAATTGTTTTATAGCCAGCTAAGCCAGGTAATCATTCATATCCTGTACTTAAACGGAGGTATCTTCACCGATGGTGTACATACCTGATCGACAAATTCGTAGATTACTACGTCCTTGCAAATGCATTAGTTCGTCTTCGTAATCAAATACGTTCACGAGTGCATTTGTATTGTCGTAACGCGTGTGTATTTCTTGAAATACATACTACCATAGTTGTTCCTTGTTGTATATGTTTGACTTGCCCGAAGGATATACCAAACATAATCTCAAGAATCGTAAACTCTCACTAGTCACGATAGACGTAGCAGTTCTATCTATTGCTTTTATGTTCAGGGGGACATAAATTAATTTTCAGTCATTTGAGGTCCCCTCTTCGATTATAATCCCTTCCAAATCTCGGAGGGAGATCCAGAATCCAAATGGTCCCTCATTTATACGCACACCATATACCCCATGACTTTGATGCTGGACGAGCCACGACAGAAGCTCAGTTGTTGGTACAGAAACATAGTACAACTGTGTACCGTCTTCAAATATGAGAGGTGCATTACTCTCCAATTGTTGATAACTTGTATAGATGTACATCCAGTTGTAGTTATCCTCTTGCCCTACGAATGGAGCCTCATTGTTATTTGGACTCATTAATAAATACATGTCCTTTAGATCACGCATTTTTTGAATCAATTTGATAAAAGCCTCTTCACTGTGATTCAAGTTAGCTTCCTCTACCCATACATTGAATTCCATAGCATAAACCTCTCTCTTATAGTGATTATTTTCACAATGTTGCGTTTTCCCACTTTTCGATTTTCTCTACGAGATCCTTTTTGAGGATGACAGCAAATTGAACGTGGGGGTAGTGCCTAAACTCTTGTTCGAGATCCTGTAGAAACCCTTTCCGGATCAGCATCAATACCTTTTTCCCATCTCGTTTGTATTCGTGGGGGGTATATAAGGACAATCTTCGTCTGACCCCTGTACTGTTGTGCAAATTTTCACAAACATACTTCATTTCGCCGTTGTGTTGAACGGTATATGGGAACGCTCCACGTTCCACTTTTTCAACCCTGCCAAACTCTTGGAATAACTGTATCCGCTGATTCTCATTTCCAACGGTTTTGAGTGCAAGTAGAGCATCCTCATATGGCAACAAGCTTACACTTGATCTGATCCGTGTTTCTTCCTTTTTTAGCATACTTTCAAATTCCGTAAAGGCTTTAGCAGATGTACACACTACAAGGTAGTACTTTATAGAGAAGTTCTTCTTAATCTCAGATATCACCTTGGCCAAAGTCTTTTCTTCAGGATCCGTGGTGAATAGGTACAGTCCGTACTTTCTCTCGTCCGGTGAGATAAGCATACCTTGTATGAGACTATTCCGATCAAGTTCAAAAGTACTTTTTACAAGTCTGCTATCCCACAAGTCATACCCGTAAGCTTTCAACTGTACAAGGAATTCATTAACCTGTTGGGCATGGAGCATTCGAAATCCCGATAGCTGCAGATCTTTAGCAAATGTAGTTTTGTCGATTAGCCCTCTTTGCTTTAACTCTTCCACTCCCTTTGTAGTTAGAAAATACGAATTTGTTTCCTTTCTCCCGTTATTGACTACGGGTTTAGATATGATATATCCATCTCTTTTTAGGTAAGACATTCTTAGCCAGCAATAATCTCTTTTTTTGTTACTTTCAAAGAATAGTCGATGTACCTGGGGTGTAGTAAATGTCCGATACCGAAATAGAGCATGAAGGATTCTGACGTCCCTCTCCGTTAGATTCTTAATCTTCACACAAAAAGACCTCCTCATGATCTGCTTAAAACATGGATTTGGTTTGTTCTCTCAGCAATATTGGAATTCAGGCACCTGTCGTTTTTCTCTCATCATTCCTAAATGCAAGGAGGGATAGCATCCCTGCTTTCAGCAGGAATACTCCCCTCCTTTTTCCTTTCCCTGTTCACCTTATACCAAGGGAGAAATCCCTTGATGTGCCTACAAAAACATGTTGAATCTGATATCAGTCTTCATTCACCTCTAGATGCAAAAGAATGACAGATCAAAAACACTGATATAACAACGATTTTTTTCACCAGTTGACCTATTTTCCGTATCAGTACGAGAATATCAGTACTATCCCCCTAATTGATTGACATAGTACTGATATGTAACTCGTCAACCGGGACTGATACAGAATTGGTGAACGTAGGTGAACATCTCGACGGCTTTTTGGTGACTTGATATAAATATTTCAGTATGGGGATTTCCAGAATCATATTCACCAGATTCACATACTGAGATGTTTCGCCAGTTATCATCCCCTATGACCGAAGCATAACGAAGGGCATCTAGAACATATTTACGTTCTCGATTATCAAAATCTCGAATAACAAAATCGGGGAAAAACTGAATGATGTAAATGAGTGCATGATCGTATTTAATTCTGAAGGGCAACCTTTCGACCAATGCTAAAGTAGCATCACTATAGAATGCTTTTGAATTCCTAATATGCTGTCTTATTTCTCTTTTTTCTCGATGCTCTACTTGGTAATGAGGTAACACTCCCGGGAATGAAAAATGAAGAATAGATTCGCATTGATCTAAAGATGGAATAATTTTTAATTCTCCGGAATTAGCCGGTACATTTCCGTGAAGTATTTTCATGTGTCCTCCTATTGCCGCAGTAACTGCTGCAGTACACAGATTCTAGTCAAGCCTTTAAATCAATACTGCCTCAGTAACAGAGACAGTTACTGAGGCAGTATTGAGGTTTAGTTAAAATCGAATGGATCACGTACATTCGTTAGCTTTTCAGTATCCCTTTTAGCAGTAGATGTTCCTAATAGAGTTTCCAAGTCATCATTCGTCTTCTTGGTTACCACACTATAGTTTTGAAGGACTGCCCACGCTTCATCTACCACTTCATTTTTTCTTTCGAGTTTTTTAGAACTCTCAATTATTTGTAATACTCTATTGGGAAGAGACAAACCCGCGAATACAGAATAGATATGAAGTTGCTTAATATTTTGATCCCCGTAAGTTGCTACAGGTCTTTCGTTCGCATATGGAGCATATGTGATCAGCAGCTGTTCTAATGTATTCATCATACCAATAGTAAATATGCGCTTCGCACCGCTTGGACTAGCAAGTAAGCTCAGGGCACATCTTTCGGCATTTTCAAGATTATAACCTCCACTAAGAACCCCTTCCTCAATGGATTGTTTAAGCTTTGGTAGGAACGTTCCTTCGTTCTCTGCATCAACAGAACGCTCATCTAAAGTCGTTCTGCCGACAAGCATGATTCCTGGTGTCTGAAGTATCTTCAGCCATTCAGAAGTATCAAAATGAAACGGGCCCGTAGGATTATAACTACTTGTGACCGTATTCATTTCATGCAGCATAACAGCAATGTATTCATTACATGACTTCAGGAACTCCTCGACACTTCCATTCGAGTTATGCTGGAGGTAATTCTCAAACAATTGTTGATTGTCCACTAGAATAATTGAACCAAGCCCTTTCATTGCCCTAGCAATTAATTGCAATCGCTGGATTGCATTATCCAAAACGACCTTTCCTTCCTGGTCTCGCGGAAGAGTCAAAACAAGACTAAACCGCCGTTGGAAACCATTCGCATGCAATAGTTTAGCTGCTTCAATCACGGCCCCAGTGCCGGTGCCTCCCCCCATTCCTACCATCAAAAAGACATAATCACGATCCGAAAAATAACTTTGGATCTTCTCAATAAGGGTTTCTTTATGAGTCAAAAATGCCTCCTCACCCAAGTCAATGTCACGACCGGCACCCTTTTCATATCCCTTTAAAAGGAACTTTGTTACATTTGATGCATCCGGAATCTTATTCATATCCACTTCATTTGTATTGACCAAAAAAGCACTATATGGCTGCATATTGTTTTTTACACTCGTCCGTATACTTGCGCAGGCACTTGCAATAGATGTGCCTCCTAAACCTACACCCAAAAATCCATATTTAAGACCAACCATTTTAGTTCACTCCGTTTCTCATAATTTCGCGAAATTTAATAATTTCATTACCAAGTGCAGTTAATTGATAAAGCCTTGTTTGACCTACGCGTTCCACCTTAATGAGAGCAGCTCCTTCAAGTTTTGCAATAGTGATATCTAAGATGTATCTTGAGGGAATTAATATTTTTTCTTCTGGCTGCATTTTTGTTTCAATATAACGTTTATTTGTAATTTCTCTAAGATAATTTTTTGCGACCGGCTTATTTGCCACTCTCAAAGTGGCCAACATCCATAATCCCGTCTCATCTATAGTACAGAGCAAAGCACTTAGAATTTCTTCTCGATTCATCGCATCGTAGAGCTCCCTTCTCATGGAATCAAAAACAGATGTATGTTCTCTATCTATCTCAATAAAAAAAAGCAGGAGGTATTCACCTCCTGCTTAACTTATCAGTCTTATGTATCATATAGGCGAGCAAGCAAAGTAAACGTTTAATGGCCCGCCTAGACGTTCGACAAACTTATTCTGCTACTAGGTCCCGTGTCTTGGCTTTCTCTTCAACCTTTAAGTCTCTACAGAATTTCAAGAAACTATCTGAAGTCTCTGGTTTTACATTGATCGTTAGAGTTATTTCTCCTCCTTCTTTTCCTATAGTTAAGTAATTGTACATCCTGGAGATGTTGATAATAAATTGATCTGCTTTTTCTAAAGCTGATACATCGTATCGCTTTGTCATCTCAATTGAACGAATTTCACCGTCGTGAGTCTTTAGTTTATAATCACTGTCCCAACTAGACAAAAGTGTTTCTAAATTCTGTTCCGAAAAATTCTTTCCCATAGTTAGTTACATCCTCCTATCATATTTTGAATTACACATCATTATTCAGAATTGATTCCATGATCTCTTGTAATTTATCTATTTCAGCCGGTTTATTCCAGAGAACATGTTTCAGGATCTGTAGATCTTTTTTTTCAACATTGATACGTTGCTCCAACAATGCTGAAGCCTGAATAAGTTTCAAACTAGACTTCAATCTCCTATCCGAGGGATAAATTTTGTTTTCAAATAGCTTAAATCTCAAACTCAAAATTATCTCCATAATTTCAGAAGGGATTTGAACCCTTGCTGCAGCTATTTTTAATTGCGTAATATCGTGAAGTGACAACGAAGCATATATTTCAGGTGACACCTCATTTAGTAACATGGTTTTCAAACTCTCTCTGGAAGACAGATAATCTACATTAATTCGAATAAGAAAGCGATCATAAAGTGCCGTGTTTTCATGGTTCTCATGAAGGTCGTTTGTGGCACCAAAGAGACTAATGAGAGGAACTGCTTGTCTTTCATTCATCTGGATGATCGATCTCTCATTTAAAATGTCCAAAAGCGAATTTAAGGCATATCCTCGTGCACGCAAAATTTCATCAAGAATTGCCATATGTGCTTCAGGAAGCTTTCCTCCCGTTTTCCGCTTTATTTTCCCATGAGTATAGAGCCCTTCTTCATAAGGACCCAGAAGCTCATCGGGAGTTGTATCGTCATTCATCGTCCATTTAAAAACATTTAGATCCCGGAAGTGCTGGAAAATCATTTCGAGAACTGAGCTCTTCGCTGTTCCAGGAGGTCCGATTAGTAGCATATGTTCACCAGCGATGATACTGACAAAAGCACTATGAATGATCTCGTCTCTTTCGAAGTACATGGTATGAAGGTAATCATTAATTTTATCTAATTCTGAATGACTGTACTTAATGTTCTTCACAATGCTCACCCACAATATTTAATTTGAATTAGCGTTCTGAAAGTCACGAAAAAATTCTTCCTTGGTCATTGGTTGCGGGTCAGTAATTGAAGATGAGACCTGTTCCAAGACCCATTTGCTCAGCTGCGCCTTCCCTTTGATTCCTAACTTCCTATATATAATTCTCTGATGTTTTTTTATAGCTTCCTCACTCATGTGCAATGACTGAGATATTTCCTTTTGTTCTTTCCCTACTAGAAGCATCCAAAGAACCAAACGTTGTTTCTCTCTCAAGTCACAGCGAAACATGGTATATTCCAACGTTTGTTTAATTGATGTCAAACTCGCCAATTTTATCGCCTCCTCATACGTATCAGAAAAAAAGACAGCAGCCTGAAACTTCAGGTTACTGTCCAAATTGGGGGTTCAATTAATGAAAAATAAAACAGAAGAGTGATTTCACTCTTCTGCCAAGGAAAAAAATAATTGGAGATCTTGCACTTCCACACCGGGGGGTTGGTTACCCGATGAGTTCATTATACAACAACAGTGTAAATCATGCAATACACTATGATAAAAAATTTTGGTCTAGTAGATCTGTGAACTTTTCTCTTGATTGGCCCTTAAAGTGAGTACGGTTGAATCACCCATTGCAGCCTGCATTTTCTCACCCATAATAGCAAATGCTCTTAAGTGGTACTTGCTTGAAATTTGAAATCCTACATTGCCCGGAGCCTTAACTACACCTTCGGTATGGTAGATCACCCATTTATCCTTATTTATCCCCATGTCCTCCATTTTTTCGAACACTTCTTGTTCAACCGTATCCGTCCAACCACCACTAGCTGCCATTCTTTCCACTGCATAATCAGTTATCTGATGTGCCTTCCATTGCCATTGACCATACGTAATCATATCTGGCATAAAAATAAGAAAAAATGCAAGTATGGGCAACCAAATCAATTTTTCAGGAGTCTGCATATATCCTACCCTTCTTTCAGTTTTTGTTTTGCTATCTACAATAAATAAAAAAAATCGATCCAATGTATGTGGACCGATTTGTTTGGAACCTATTTAATTCCGTTCATTTGAGAGATAAAGTTGATTGCTATAACTGCTACTGGCACTGCAAGAACAAAAACATACATGCCAGTACTGATCATTTGCAGCTTGGCCGGACGTTCTTTAATAATCTTTCTGTTATTTTGTTTCCGGATATTTCTCATCAGCTTTGTCTGAGATTTGAAAATATGTTGAGCCTCTTCTTTACTTGTTTGGATGGCTTGTTTCATGGCCAATACAAACCGTTTTACTGATGGTGTACCTACGTTTTCAGCGAAGATCTCCAAAGCCCTTGCTTCACTCATCGATTCGAGATCCTTAGACAATCTCTTGCAGTCGAGCTGCAAACCCTCTGGTGCATGGTCGCAAGCAACCTTAATGGCTGCATAAGGTGTTAATCCTGCAGAGAATAGCAGGATAAGGTGATCGATGAAATCCGGAAGTTGTTCTTGTGCGATACGTTCTTTCTCACTTAGCCCCTTCTTTAGACGAGATACAGGGTAGCGATAAAAATAAAAACCAATAAAAATCGCAAGAATGAACATGACGGATGATGCTGTGAAAATTGCAAATAAGGAGAAACCAACCAGGGCTAAGCCTCCAAACATCAATTGTTGACCAGCGATATCTTCAGGGCGTTCTTTCCATCCTAAACGATACAATTGCTTCTCCAAGACAGAATGTTGTTCAGAAGATAACTTAATACGACTTCGAGCCGCCATTTCCATAGAACCAGCAACCCTCTTCCACAGTGCTTCGTTACTTCCAGGAACATACGCCATTGACCGATAGGTCTTTCCTGTCGATAAGATCGTAGACAGACTAACGTAAAGTATTAAAAAGAAGATTGCTCCTATTATGAGGTAAATCATTGAATGATCCGCTCCATTTCATTAATTTTCTACAACTGAGTCATTTTATTTACTTTTTGGAATGACCACAGGATGTACAAGATCATAAGTGTAATTAATAATTGTCCTAACGGTAAAACCATTAGCTGCTTATATTGATCCGCTTGAGCAAATCGGAAGAAAAGGACAATTCCGATGGCTATCGTAACATTCATTCGATGCGATTGTCTTTGCTGTGTAAGTTCAGCCTTTGCTTCTTCTTTTAGAATTCTATTGCTTTGAATAACATCAGCAATCTGCTTCATAGTTGGACTCGCATCTCCACCTGATCTCTCAACAATGACTAGAAGATCCGAGAACATTTTAAATTCTTTCACGGGAATTGACTTTTGCATCTCAGTAAGAAGATTTGAAAGTTTATCCCCGGCATAATAATCAGTGACGAGCTTAGACCACATCGATCTAATCGGTTCTTCCAGGCTGCTTTCTGCTTTTTTCATGGAGTCTGTCAAATTCTGTGTGATGGAATAACCAGCACTAACCTCCTGAATCAAGACTTCAATCTGTTCTTCAATGAAATCCTCATATTTCTGTTTTTTGTTATTAAGGATAAACCAAGGCGCCCATATACCTGCATACGCACCGCAAATAATTGCGATCGGCGAATTCATAAGGAATCCAAAACCAATCCCAAGAAGGAGCCCCCCATATAGATAAAGTGGAGCTTTGGTACCTACATCCCAGTTTGTGATCCTAGCTTCATTTTCAAAATGATTGGGGGAAAGATATTTAGCGAACGTAAACCGTTTTTTTCGTTCTGCTTCTTCCGTTTTTTTGTGAATCTGCTCTTCTTCTGTCTCAGACATCACCATTGTCCAGGAACGATACTTCTTCTTCGGGAGGAGATACTGCAAGAGAAAAAACAATGCAATAAACATAACTGCAAACAACGATATATATAGGATCTTGGAAATTTCCATATTTGTTCCCCTTTCTTTACGCGCTTAGAGGCGCTTTAACCCATTTTGATACTTCGTTTCTGCGAACACCTTTTTTGTAGACTTTTGCCAAAAGTTCCGATGAGATTGTACAATCCTCACCTTCTTCATGATGTCCAATAAATTTGAATCTTCCGTTCTCCAGGAACTCAGTATCTGTAATCTGATACTTATAAAGTGTATTTGCAACGGGTAAGCCATTCTCAAAGCCCAGCAGCTCAATAATTTCTGTAATTCTTCTACTTCCATCTTCAAGTTTCTCTTGGAATACAATAATATCGATTGCTCTACTCACCATTTGGCCGATTGTCTCTGTAGATAACGGTAAGCCATTTTTAAGAATCATCTGAACAAGTCTTGTCACAGCGTCTCTTGCTGAGTTAGCATGCAAGGAGCTCAATCCGCCATCGTGTCCAGTGTTAAAAATTTCGATGAGATCGATCGCTTCCAAGGAACGAACCTCACCAACAATGATTCTACTTGGCCGCATACGCAGTGAGGATTTCAATAATTTTGCAATATCCACCGTTGTTTCCTCTTTACCTGTAAAACGACATTCTAGAGAAACGATATGTTTTGATGGGTACATTAATTTCAATCGAAGCTCTTCAGTATCTTCAATGGTAAGTGTTCTCTCATGCTCTGGGATCTCACCACACAAAAGTTTAATCGTCGTTGTTTTACCTGCTCCAGTGCTACCTACAACCAAGATGTTCGCACCACCCTTAACTAAAGTGCTAGTTAAGCGGAACATGTCTCTAGTCATTAAGCCACTTTGAATAATGTTTTCTGTAGACAGATTAATTGGTGGATATTTACGAATCGTTATCGTTGTACCGATACGCGAGATAGGCGGAATAACCACATTGAGACGAACATCTGAAAGCCTTGCGTCACAAATCGGTTTGGCCTCGGTCACACTTTCATTTGCAAAATTCAACATTTTTCTAGCAATGGATAGAACATGTTCATCATCATGAAACTTAATGTTGGTTAAGCGCATTCCCTCATGGTCTTCTACGTATACTTCTTTGGGACCATTCACCATGACTTCTATAATGCTATCATCATGCATAAGTGAATCGATTGGGCCAAGACCGACTATTTCCTCTACCATTTCTTTAGCTTGTTCTTTAACCGCTTTATTTCCGTTATCCTTTAGATTGTCGTTTTCATGAATGTATCTTCTAACGGACCCCTCCAATTTATCTCGGATCGCTATGTCGTAAAACGCACGTGATAAATCATTACCGTGCTCGAGTGAAAGCTTGTCACGAACAAACTTTATGGCATCTTCGGATACAAGACTATCAATTGGTTTTAATGCACTAGTGTCTGTAATACCCGTAGGGTTATGAACGCCTTCCAGGAACTCTTCTGATGACAGGAAAAGTCCCTCTCCACCATTTCCTCCATCCATTTCAACTTGTGGCATTGAGGGCAGAACAATATGGGATGAATCAGATGTAGCGTTTAAAGTAGTGAGAACTGTATTATAAACTTGACCAACAGAGCTGACCTTTTCTTTCAACATGATATCTATTCTCCTTTGTTTAATAAAAATTTATCGTTTTATCTCTCATCTAAAACGAAAAAACCTACGAGTAATCGTAGGTTTTCTGCATAATGGCATTTGGATTATGATTTTGAAAACAACTTTAAGAATCCCTTTCTGCTTCCTGCAGGCTCAGTAGCCTGCTTCTTCTTTTTCTTGTACCCCATAGCGTCACAAAAATCATTAACTACAGCATTGTATTTGTCACTACCACCCGGCACAAGATCTAGAGATTTCTCCGAAAGAGTTGGGTCATCCGGAATCGTTTTCCAAATCGGTTGTCCTAACAATTTCTCAATTCCCGGACCTAAAGTGCCGGCCCGGTTCAACATAACTTTAAGACCACGGTGATCGCCAATGATACGTTTTATCGTTTGGTTGGTATAAATGCTATGGGCAACATGCCCATCCACGAAGACTAACAAGTCGGTAGCAAGCTTCATGCTTGTCCCAGTAACCGGCATGAGGATTTCACTTGGAATATCCATATATATAGCCTCAAAACCTAAATCCACCAATTGTTCAATAATAAAATATGGTGTGTCTTTCGTCATTGAGTGTGCATGTGCCTGGAAACGATCAAGAAACTGGGACGGTGCCAAAAGATATAAATCTTGAGGTAACTCTGACACAGCCGCTTCCAATCCTGGATTAGTTGCAGCCATATCTTGCATCCATATTTTTGAGTTTACAAGATAGTCACGGATCGCACGATTTTCTCCGGACTCTTTGCTTTTAGTAATCCAGGACTCTAAATTTCGTGTATGATGGCTCATCCCAAGTGAAATCGAAGTAGAGGCATGCAACAGGTCCAATTCAACCAGTACAGTTTTTACACCTCTCCTAGCCGACTCTACAGCTGCCGCATTTAGGAAACTATTCACTCCCATACCGCTTTCACATGACCAACCAACAATAACTTTTCGATTTTTGTATGTTTGAATCTCGTTGATGTTCTCTTCAAGCGTTGTCATTAGTTTTCTTCTCCTTTAGTTTGGTTTGTATTTTTAGGCAGAATATCCGCCAGTGTTTCAGTAGAAGTTATCGTTACACCAGTACCACTTGCTGCAGATTCTTTATTTTTAGCAATAAAGTCGCTGAGATTGAGTTGTTTTGACTTGATATACGGCTTAATATCGAATTCACCAGTAACACCCAGCTCAGGAATGCCAGCTTTTGCATCCTTGTTATGTGGGACAAGAATAATATTTCCATCTTTAAATGCATTAGATAGAGAAGCTGTCAGCATTTGATATTGCTCATCCTCTACTGCCAGTTGTACGACGGTAGGATACAATTCCTTTTTAGGAGCCGTGGTTTCACCATTGGAATTAACCGTGTTGGTTGTGTTTTTGGTTACGATATCCTCTGCTTTTTTATTCTTGGCTGACACAACGCGGACCCCTTCGTACATCTTACCGATGACCCATTTTGAATCCATTCCTTCCGTCTCGACCGCACTGAACCAAACGTCCACATCTGTATCTGGAAGAACGTTACCTGCTGAAGCTTCAACTAGATTTACGCTACCTGTCCATAGTACTTGTCCGTCATGTAACTTTAGTCGGGCGGCGTCCATCAACTCATCCTGAGTAACAATTTTAGATTGGAAGAAGTAGCTGTTTTGAGCCAATCCGTACTGAACCTGAGTATATTTCCCCACGATATCTTTCTTGTTGTAAATGATCCCCGGAGGCAATCCTTTTAGTGGCAAATCAATGGCCTCAAGCATACTTTCAGTGATCTCAGTGTGTGCTGGAATATCCTGCTTCGCAAAATACACCACAGTGGATTTTAACTCTGTACGTACACGGTACTCACTGATTCCAACAAATCCAATTACGACAATGGCTGACATCATCACGGCCAGCAACCTACGCTTATTCATGTAATTTTCGAACCTCCAGAAAGTTTAGTTAGTTTTTTTGATCCCAAATAAAGACCACTCGATGACGTGGATAATGCCAAGTGGTGACCTTATCACTGTTTAGCATTTTCATAGAATATGCTTCAACTGGCGTGCCCATTTGGACCGCAGCATATGGTTTTAACCGATCAATCTGATAAATTCCGGTATACGAACTCATCATTGCTTTTGTTCCTGCATTAAGCTCTCCATAGATACCGAATTGTTGGTCAAATTCTTTAATATCAATTCGGGGTAAATGTTTTGTCCGTATTCCGCCCTCCTCCACGGAACGCATCATGGCAGTTTGCGTTGTATTTCTTGTTGAAGATTGCATTTTTATTTTCTGACTACCGATGCTTACAAAATCAATGGCAAAGTAAGCAAATAGTACAAAAACGATTAACAAGGGCAACATTTTGGGTGTTGTAGACATCTAGGCTCCTCCTTTCTCCATTAGTATGGATATAGAACCAGGACGGTTAGGGAGACAGCAGCTGTGATCATCACAGCACCTGGTAGAATACGCATTGAAGCGTTGCTCATCTCAGGTTCCACAGCAAAGTGTCCAAAACCCACTCTTCTCAAGATAAATCCGAAAGCATGACCAAATATCGTTTTCAGGACTTTAGCAATTCCATACCTCCTACCGAAGCGATACACATCAATAAGAAATAAAATGAGAATTAATGATCCCAAAAACATTAGTAAGGTGTTCCGATAATGTCCGCCTACAAAACCCTCACTACCAATGAGCCCAAATAGAGAAACTCCAAGTCCATTGGTCATCATCATCTTGGTGTCTCCGGGGGCTGTGGAACCCATCTGTTCCATCAATAGTCCAATTAGGAGAAAAGCACAGAATCCACACAACAACACCCATACAATTGTTGTAGGATATTGCCAAATGATTAACCCGAAGAACAAAACCATAAATGACAGGTGCCATAAGTTTTTTGTAATACGCCATCGAATATCACAATACATGTTGAATGCATTATAAATTCCGATCAAAAGAGTCGTTAATACCAGCATTATGAACCTCCTTGTTATGTTTTCCTCTCATCCTTATAAGAAAAAAGCCCCCACATATATGTGGGGGCTTCATAGCAGTTCATTATCTTTTTACTTAGTTAGGCCAATTAATTGTTTCTTCGGAGAAATTAACCCAATCAGACAGTTGCTTAAGGATGCTCTCGGATCCAGCCCAAGGTAGTGTCGCCCCTGAAGGGAATAGCTCCGATGGAAACGGATCTTCTGGCATGACTTGACGAACATAAAAGTCATCCATAAGGTTCCCCGAGACTGTAAACTGAACGTTTAGACATTGTGTAAGACTGTTTACACCAGTTGCATACATATCGATGCCAACGTTATACGTACCTGCAGGCATATTCAATGAAGAATAATACGCCCGGCCGCCTGGATAGTAGTAATTGTCATCTTCAGGATCATTTGACCCCGGATTTCCGGATTCGCGGTAGATGACTTCATCACCGTGTTTCGCCACCCAAGCAAGCGGGAGTCCCCACTGAACCTGATTGGTAGAAGATGATAGTTTAACAAGCTCAATGTCCTCTATTGTGCCGTCCGCTTTCGGAAAATGTGCTACTGCACGATAGATATTCCCTGTTAAACCGCGGTCTTCAGTATATCTGGAGTCGATAACAAAGTTAAATCCTTGTCCTGCCTTTATGGTTGAGCTTCCGCTGCGAACTAAAGGCACATCCCTACCGTTTATTTCATCTGCATTTTCTTGCACAAAGGTACCCGATACTGTCTTGTTAAAGTTGGAATTGAAATATTCGTAATAGTACCCCGTTTCATATCTTACACAATAAGTTGTCGGGTTTCCGTCTTCGTCATAGCTGGTATTATAACGAGCACAATAGGTGTACGTGCCAGAAATATCTGATGTATGGTTGGTGACCTTACATGTTCCGTTTGTAGGGCTCCCGTAAATCGTAAATCCTGAACTTAACTGGTTATCTTGATATGTTTTTTCCCCTTGAGTGGGTGGTAAATTGATCGTTGCAACCAGATTGTAGTTTCCTAGATCACGATTCCCTGTATTCCATGCCATCATAATCGTTTTGTTTTCACCCGGCTTGGAGAACGTCACTTGCTGTGTACCTACCAGTGTATCTTGCCCATTTGCATCCACAAGGAAAAGCTTCACATCAAAGCTCTTGGCGTCTAGTGAATCTCCTGGTAAGTTCTCTCTTCCAACTTCGATCCGTGTAGTTACATTCTGTGACTGAGTAGCCGTTCCTGAACTAATGCTTTTTACAAATAGGTTCAGTGTTCTATTTGTAAGGTCATATTCCTTTTGAATGACATTATCCAGCCAAGGGTTTTGTACACCTTCTTTATATTCATTTGCCGGCCGATCATGCCCTTTATTCACCTCCGCTTTAATGGTGAGCTTACTTCCCTCAGGAACCTTATCCACTTTCAGATCGGATATCCACTTTTGCTCTCTTGGAGCAAGCGTAATTGAATCAATTCGTGCTTTAGCTACACCATTGACGGACCAATCCAGTGTTGTATTGGTAACCGTTTCAGTGTAACTCTCATTAACAACAAGCACTTGGAACTTTGCTGACTGCCCTTCTTGCGGTTTAGAAGGAGTAACCCGTATATCCTTAGCTACCAAGTTCACGCTGCCGGTGCCTACCTTATAGACGGCTCGGTTATTATCCCAGTCCGATTCATTCGGAGGACTGTCTTTATAGCCATTAATGTTGAATACCAGTAGATCCGGATGACTTGGAAATTTTACTTCAATTTGAAGCGTTCTCCGTTCTCCCGCTTTAAAATTGGCAATCGGTATTTTCTGAGCTGCCGTTGTCGAATTCCACCGCCATAGCAGATACGTACTTTCCACGTCCTTTGTGCTGTTATTCAGCACATCAATGGAGACTGTGGCCGTACTACCTGCAGGTTGAGGTGCAGCCGGTGTAATCGTAATGCTGTCTGGATCAACTGCCAAATCTGGATCATACAAGCCAAGTTTGAAGTCTTTTACCGCAATCCGGTCATACCCGTCACTTACCACTAGGGTATAATCTCGAACGGTTCCGTCTGCCTTGGTTATTTTCTTGATTTCCGATACCGGGATTGTCGTGTTGTAGTTAAATGTTTGTTTACTGTTCGTACTGATTTCTTTATAGACATTCTTTGCAAAAGAATCGAAACGCGTTGCATCGCTTTTTCCTGAAGCAGCAGTCGTTTTGTTGATCTCCTTCAAAATTTCCTCTTGAGTAAATTTCCCCTCAAGAAACCAAAGTTTATGCTTATTCCCCGAGTAGGAGGAAGTAGTTGTGCTAATTCTCAATTTACCGTTCGTTGAATTAACAATTTGTCTCTCTTCTGTACCATCTGTGCCGAACATAGCAAAGATTTTGGGCCAAGGTGTGGTTGAATACGTCGTTTTGAAGGAAGGAAATGTCACTCCTCGATTCGTACTTGTTGTCGGCGTCTGAGCCACCATATCCGTCGCCATGTTCAGACCTCCACCAGATAATGATATGAGTGAAGGAAGTCGATACCAGGTATTGCTTGTAGACACGGAACCAATAAAATAACGATTACTTGCTTTGAGATAGTAATTGGATTCATCTGATCCGGCCTTCAGTTTGTTTATAATGTAATCTGGATTACCGTTAGCCCACTCAGCCACCATTTTTACCGGTCCGTACTCTACACCATTTTCTTTGAGCGGTATGAGGTTATAGCCTTCTCTTTTATTGAAATCATCTTGAGCTTCAGATTCAATGATGTTAAAAGTGATTACACCTTTGTATTCGCCTGCTGGTGTTGCCTTTCCCCACTCTCGAGTTGCAAGATCTCTAAAGCGGATGTCTGACCATAAAGCGTATGCATCTCTGTGTGCATATTCAAGCTCAGGTCTTCCAGGGCCACTTGGGGTCAAATCCCCAGTAACAGTAACAACTTTTTCTCTTGTGTATGGATAAAATTGAGTTCCATATGATGGAGGAGTTGCTGCTGCCCATACTCTGTAACCAATAAAAGCTAGCATTGGGACAACCAAAAGAAGCGTGACCATAATGGCCCGCTTCATTATCTTTGATCTATTTGAGTTTTTTACAATCACGAATGTTTAGCCCCCCAAATAACTTCGCCTTTCGAAGAAATTGTTGTAGATTGCTTTGCAGTCGTTCCTACAAACATTGAAATTGAGAATGCATCATCTACTTTAAAGGTGAAAGTCTCACCTCCTGTTACCTTATGACTATATGCAGTCCCGTCTACTCCACTAAGAGAAACTTTGTAACCAGAAGGAATGTTCTTCGGCACTACAACAGTGACGCTGCCACCTTTAAAATTAACATTATTTAAAAACTCTTTTACGTACTTCTCACTCGCCTTATCCTGAGGCATATAACCGATTGCTCTAGCAACATCCGGAGAAGCATCAGCTTTTTTAAGCTCTTTTAGAATGACTTCACCGCTAGCTGGAGTTTCATCACCAGGAAGAGCTGGTATATCACTTGGATCTGAAGGAGTCGTTGGACGATCTTTAACGTCTGTGACGCCCTTATCAATCAAGTTCTTAATAAATTGAACTGCTTCCGATCTCTTCAACAATGAAGAACCCTGAAAACCGGATACAGATGGTGTAGAACCTCGACCTTCAGCCAAACCTTGAGTTAGCATATAGCGAATTGCATCTTCCCCTGAATAATTCACCCCGACTGCACCAGTAACAATCTCAGCAACTCGTGTACGGTTAATCTTAGTACTTGCAGCTTTTTTATCATTGTAGCCATTCACTGCCCAGTTATGTTTCTTCGCGAATTCATAGTAACCTGAAGCCCAGTATGTATTCGTCGTTTCCTGCACACCTTCAAATGCATTAATAAACATAGTAATAAACTCAGCTTCCGTTACATTCTGATCTGGTTTAAATGTGTTGTCCTGGTAACCTTGAATGATATTCTGATCAACACCCCAAGCAATCGTATCTTTCGCCCAGTAATTCGATGGTACGTCTGAAAACTTAAGCTCTGTAGCAAATGATGTAGCTACCACAGTCAAAACCGTAAGTCCTACAATCATTTTTTTGTACATTTTAGATTTAAACTTTGGTTTCATCGAAAAGCCCTCCTTTTATAAAAAGTCTACCAAGTTACTAGTACAAGAACAATTTACCATGGAACTCATGAATTACAAATACGATTCTTACTCTACCACTAACTGTCCTACTAAGTTTGTGGGTCCACAAATTCAAAAAAAATAAAGTATAATCTCGAGGCTATCAAGATTACACTTTACTAAGAACGCACACATCAACGAACATAAGGGCATTACCGGAGCACATATCAAATTATATAGTATAATTGTAATTCTTGCAATACATTATTGTAATTCATGTTATACATTTTTTCCGTCTCTAGGTTAACTTCATTTTGTTATGAGAATTATCATTTCTAATCTATTGCAATACCAAAACAACAAGGTAAATTCATTCCGCATGCCATATATTCAATGAATAGTGTCGATCATGTTGTTGGATACTCTTTTCACCATGCTCCCTGTTTCATCTCTGACCCGTAGTATACTTGTTGTCAATCGAGTGATTACTGAGATTCAACTGTTCCATAAATGTTGTGAGATAACAAAAGAAGAGTATCTCTCACTCAATGAGATGATACTCTTCTTAACACATTCGTTCAATCACTCGGTAATTAAAATTATAATTCATAAATGTAAATCTTGCAATACATATTTGTTAATAAAGTCTTTCCTCTTAAAAATGAAACTTCATCTTCTATTTGTTCACTTTTGATCAGTTTAAAATTTTGGAATAAAAATTTACTGTCTCTTCTTCCCCGATACTTTTAGCCTCAGTACCTGGTGTCGTTCCCGTGCACATGTACCTATCTCCCCCTTAGGAATTTTTGGACACATCCAAAATCCTTAGTTTGAGGGTATCGGGTGGATGTCAGTTTGTTTGATGCTGTGGGTAGCCTTTTCTTCGCGATCATGGTCGTTCTGCAAAGATGTGCAATGCAACTCTCGAATGGAGGAGCTTATCAGATCAGGATGGTACATCCCGCACACATTGCAACGCAGAGTGATCCGCTTTAAGAGATCGGTGATCCGAAGATCTCGTTCGGACAGAGCGCCTTATACGTGAGTTGCTGCCCCCATTCGATTATTACAATATCTGAAATATTTTTAGCGAACCTAGGATTCCGGGCATTTTTGCCACGCTCAGATACTCGAGGCTAATCAAGCAAACAAGCTAGAGCTTTTTGTATATATTGTAAGATTAATAATCACTATCTCGTTGCTTCTAGATGCTCTGCACAACTATAAAGAGTAGAAATTAAGTCTTGCAGAATTTTTTGTTTTAAAGGTTTCACACTAACTTTTGTCATAGCACAGTCTATTTCATCTGCAAGAGATATTAGTTTCGCTTTCTCACTATAATAATGTGCTCCAGCATTGGATACACTTTCAAACGTATCTCTATAGATTGAAATAAGAGATTGTAAATTATAGTTACTTGAAACAATTATACTTTGCGAGAATAATTCCTTTGGAATACGGGTGAAAAAGAATTTGTCTTGATATACTTTCTTAAAAATATCGGAGGAATACAAGGGAACCTTTGTATCTCGCATTGCTGACAGAAAAGCATTAATATTCTCATTTTTTTTCAGTGACTTACTCTCATTTTGTTTTTCCTCGATGATTAATCTCAATTCAGAATAATCAGATATTTCATTTGTAAATACAGAATTACTAACTATAAATTCTGTTTTATTTGAAAGAACCAATTGTAATCCTTTTTTTAGTGATTCTTGATAATTCAAATCTACCTCAATGTAGCCAGATTCAATTAGTTTTCTTAGGTATACTTCCAATATTATGTAGTCATAGGGCTTGTACAATCCTTTCGTAGCATAAAATATGCATTCTTTAGCTATTTCGTTTAGTTGTTCATCTTCTTGGTAATAGTAATCAATTAATTTGTTTAAAAAAGTTAAGTGAATCTTGTTCTTCTCCATTAGTATGTCTATCTCCATTTTTAGAGCTTCTTCATTAAGTGCTCCATACAGAATATAATCGTAAATTGATGGAAAAGATCTCCAACCTTCATTTTTTTCTACATACTTATCATAGAATCTATCCATAAAAGATGGTTCTTCAGTAGTTCCGCTGCTCTGTTTGTTTCTTGCTTTAGCTAGTTTAATCACTCGATAGGTTTGAATCTCCAGCAAATTTTCCTTTTCATCTATGAGCAACTTGATGTTACCGTTTTTATACTCAACAGAAATGGCCAGAATAAAACGAAAAATCATCAAACCGTACTCATTGTTAAACTCATGAGGATCAATAACACGTAGTACTCTCTCAAATTTACTTAGTATAAATCGTAAAGTACGAAGATTTGTACATTCTGCTACCTCCAATTGCCTTAAAATTTCAAACTCATTCTCTTCAACGAACCCAATAAGCATCTTTTGGCTATCAGATAGGCCAGAGAAAAAGGTTTTTGCATAGGCCATTAAGTTGCCTTTAAGATTAGATTTATATTCAATTACACGATCTATGAATTTTTCTTGTATGACTGCATAATCCGAAGTATCTTCAAATAACTTATCTGTGTTTGCTACTAAAATTACTTTGATCTTTTGATGTTCAATAAAATTGGAGTTAATATAACCTAATACAGATTGAATACTCACGTTCTTATCAATTCTCTCAAGATCATCAAAAACAATCACACTTGTACTAAAATCAAGAACTCTTCCCAAGTTATCCATTAGACCATCCAATCCTGATTGCGAGAATGATTGAACTAGTTTGGAATAATCGCCTGGGATATTACCAATAATGTTTATAGCAGATTTTGCAATTCCATAACTCATTTTTGTTACTTTGTTCTGTGGCATTCGTGCCAAAATAACTTGTTCACTAATACTATCTAATTTATTTAATCCATTAAGTGATATATATATAACGGAAAAAGAACTATTATTATAGCCCTTTTTTGCTTCTATAAAGGGCTTTAATTCATTTAGAATAAAGTAGGTTTTTCCCGAACCCCATTTCCCATTTATCATGATTGAATAATCTGTATTGGGTGTTTCAATATACTCATTAATAGTAGTTAAAATATTATTCATAATTCTCCTCAGTCCCCTTTAGTTGGTCTGTCATAAGAACTTGTATCGATCTTCTGCCAACACTAGAACTATCTAAAATAACATCTAAAATTCTATATATCCATTCGCTGTCCCTTTCAAGTGGGGATCTTCTCATTTTCAAATAACCAAGCAAAGTCTCAAATTCAATACTGCTGTTATCCTTTAAATGACTAACGATGAAATCAATATTCACTTTGTCGTATTCACAAACCTTATCTTTCGTACATTTAATAAACTCGGTAATTATAGACTCAAATCGGCTATCTACTTCTTTTTGAGCTAAAAGTATAGTAAATACGGCTATTACTTTAAT
>NZ_AWUK01000059.1 GCF_000499205.1 Paenibacillus sp. MAEPY2 | reverse complement strand
TCAGAGAATAATCTCTGAAGCATATTCCCTGATAGCTCAGTTGGTAGAGCACTCGACTGTTAATCGAGTTGTCACAGGTTCGAGCCCTGTTCGGGGAGCCATATGGAGAGGTGTCCGAGCTGGCCGAAGGAGCACGATTGGAAATCGTGTAGGCGTCACAAGCGTCTCGAGGGTTCGAATCCCTCTCTCTCCGCCATAGTAAGGCCCGTTGGTCAAGGGGTTAAGACACCTCCCTTTCACGGAGGTAACAGGGGTTCGAATCCCCTACGGGTCATATTTAACTTCAAAAATGAAGTTGATTTTCACAGCAGTTTTATGATAAGATCATAAATGTGTTGTTCGGAGGCTTAGCTCAGCTGGGAGAGCATCTGCCTTACAAGCAGAGGGTCGGGGGTTCGAACCCCTCAGCCTCCACCATATAGTTTTCTAAATAACGACGCGGGGTGGAGCAGCCCGGTAGCTCGTCGGGCTCATAACCCGAAGGCCGCAGGTTCAAATCCTGCCCCCGCAATTATACTTTCTACTAAGAAAGTGATCTGGAACCGTGGTGTAGTTGGCCTAACATGCCTGCCTGTCACGCAGGAGATCGCGGGTTCGAATCCCGTCGGTTCCGCCATTTTAATCTTTACATGAGGAAGCTGTTCACTAAATCTGCTATATGGCACCGAACGCCCTAGATAAAGTGTAACGTTTCAAGATTAAACTTTATTAAGGCTCGGTAGCTCAGTCGGTAGAGCAGAGGACTGAAAATCCTCGTGTCGGCGGTTCGATTCCGTCCCGAGCCACCATTTTTATCACAACTTAATACGCCGGTGTAGCTCAACTGGTAGAGCAACTGACTTGTAATCAGTAGGTTGGGGGTTCAAGTCCTCTCGCCGGCACCACTTATGGAGGATTAGCGAAGTGGCCAAACGCATCAGACTGTAAATCTGCTCCCGTACGGGTTCGGTGGTTCGAATCCATCATCCTCCACCAGTTTTTAGGGGCATAGTTTAAAGGTAGAACAACGGTCTCCAAAACCGTTGGTGTGGGTTCAATTCCTGCTGCCCCTGCCAATTAACTTTTAAGAACAAATTTGTATTATGGCGATCGTGGCGAAGTGGTTAACGCACCGGTTTGTGGATCCGGCATTCGGGGGTTCAATTCCCCTCGATCGCCCTTTTGTTTTTTGGGGATTAGCCAAGCGGTAAGGCAACGGACTTTGACTCCGTCATGCATAGGTTCAAATCCTATATCCCCAGCCATTATGCGGACGTGGCTCAGCGGTAGAGCATCGCCTTGCCAAGGCGAGGGTCGCGGGTTCGATTCCCGTCGTCCGCTCCAAAATGTGGCGCCATAGCCAAGTGGTAAGGCACAGCTCTGCAAAAGCTTTATCCCCAGTTCGAATCTGGGTGGCGCCTCCAGTATATTTTCACAAAAACATCATATGCCGGCGTGGCGGAATGGCAGACGCGCTCGACTCAAAATCGAGTGGGAAACCGTGGAGGTTCGAGTCCTCTCGCCGGTATTCAAGCAAGCTAGTAAAAGCTCATTAGATGCAAAATCTAATGAGCTTTTTTTATTTTGCAGATATTATTTGGATTATGGTTTGTAGAAGGAAGTATTTTTGTTTATGTATTGACGCATACCACTAATAAGTATATTGTAGACATGTAAAGTCTTTTAATTGATTTCGTTTAATTATGGATATTGAAGCTCCCTTAAATGCACATAAAGAAATGTTTAACCAAAAAGAAATTATTCTTTTTGAAATTTTATATTTTATACAAAGAAATGGAGTGAAGTAACATGTCCGAAGAAAAACAGGTATCTACGCATTCTGATATTTTATTTGATCTTTCTGTATGGGAAGAGGCGTGGAGAAATCAGTCCACAACTTCAAAATACAATATGAAAAACGCAGCGTTTTATGCGACAGAAGCATTTGAACAATGGGCTAGAGAATATCATCAACAGTCGTTTACTGAAAAGGGAAAGCAGCGAACCGACCGCATCATAGGCTGGATTGAAAATCAGGGAGTGGATTTTAACGGTTTATCGATATTAGACATTGGAGCAGCGTCAGGCATTTTCACGATCCCTTTTTCAATCAAAGGAGCGACCGTTACAGCTGTAGAGCCATCAGAACTGCTCAATTCATTAATGAAAGAAGCAATTCCCCCCTCCTTGCAATCCAGTATAGATATTGTGTCAGAACGGTTTGAGGAAATATCGATTTACGATAAGGGCTGGGAAAAGAAATATGACTTCGCATTTGCTTCCATGTGCCCGGCCATGTCGGATTGGGAAACAATTGAACAAGCAATCAGAACTGCTCGAAAGTACGTTTATATCAGCACAATGGCTGGACCAAAAGAAGACACATTAGTAGATGAGCTTAAAGAGGTACTGGGTGTCTATCCGTCCTACAGTCAGGGGGACATGGTTTATATACAACAGCTGCTGTACCTGAAAGACTATTCCTACACCACCTTGATTACTAAAGAAACAAGTTATTTTGAGATGTCTGTGGAAGAAGTCGTTGATAAGCTTCAGGAATGGCTAAGCACGCACGAATTGCCAACGGATGAAGGTTCACTTGCCCTAGCTGAGCAATATATCAGAGACACGTATAAGGAGGGAGTGGTTGCATTCTCACGCGGAGGGAAGTTCGGTAAAATCCTGATTCAATTGGAGCAACCGAATATGAAAGTGGTACGTACCAAAGACCAGTAAAATATTTGAGCAGTATAAGTAACTCTTATTTATTTCATTTAATAGTAGTTGCAAGGGAGCCGTTTTACAGGCTCCCTTTTGTATGATCATATATAGAACAACTTTCTAGGGTTAAATAATAGAGTTACATCTTTTAATAGATGGAAATTGATAGAACCGTCGGACTTCATCCTCAAAATAGCTGCTTACTGCTTCATGGATACATTTGACTTCTGCTTACGTTCCCGGTATTGGCCGGGCGTGATCCCTTCCCATTTTCGAAAAGAACGGATAAAGTTCTGCGGGTTGTTATAACGAAGCCGTGCGGCGATATCCTTGACCGTTAACTCGCTTTCGTCGAGCCACTTTTTAGCCATAGTGAAGCGGTACTTCGTCAGATACTCACTGAATGCACAGCCTGTCTCCTTGCGGAACACACTACTTAGGTAGTTCGCATTGTAGTGAAGTCTGGATGCACATTCCTCCAACGTTAGATCTTTATCGTATTCCTGTTGAATCATGGCAATCATTTTCTCGGATATATGCTGATATTGGGCGTACTGTCTTTCCTTCAAGATGAGAATGATCGGTATGATGATATGTTCTGTAAACCATTGCTCAACCTCAGCTGCGTACTGTAGACCATGAAGTTCATTGAAAATAGACCCATGTCCTTTGGAGATCTGCCCCAGTCGTATATCGGATTCCTGCATCATCTGTAAAATATGTGTTAACAATCGGGTAAGGGCTACCTCATATTCTTCCGGTGTGCATTCCAAGCCAAACAGCACTTCAAGCAACTGATGGAGATGAGAGAGGGCCAGGGCTTCATCGGCGTTTTGGATACTTTGAATCAGCGTATATTCCAGTGATTCTGGATAAGGCAGCGCCCAATGCGAAGTATGATTATCGATCGTCTCAAATTGAAAGATGATGCCTGCCCCCAGCTTCATTCGATGTTTGAGCGCTTCAAGGGCCTCCGTATAAGCTTGCGGTATCTGAAATAGGGAGGCGTGGGGCTGACTAAAGCCAATGCTTACCTGAAGACTAAGGCTCTCACTGATCTGATGTTGGAGTTGTTCTGTTAACGTATACAGATGCTGTGAAAAACGAACATGATCTTGTTCAGCGGTACCGATGATTGTAACTACAGCCTGCTCGTATACCACAGGAAGTAACTGTTGTTCCGCATGAATACTCTCCTCCAGTATATTCTGAACGGCAAACAGCAACAGATCACGATCCTTGGCATGATATCTGGTATGATTCACGAGATCGGGCTGGACTGCGATGACGGCTATTTGTTGCCATTCCTGAAGCTGTGAATCATAACCATTGTCTATGAGCATGTCATGAAGAGTGGACGGTGCAATTCTGCCCAAGACCAGGTTAATTAGAAAATGAGTGCGGATCTGCAGCTTATATTGATTTAATTTGTTTTCAAGCTGGGATTGGGATGCGGATAGCTGGGAAACGTCGGCTCTGATTTGCTCGAATTCATCCATATGAAGTGCAGACTTGATTTCAAGGCGATCTTTAGGCAAGCGTTTGTCACCGAGTTGTATAAGAAGTTTGCGAATCGGAATATGCATTTGTTTTGAACCAATCCATGAGAGCAGCACTGAAAGCACTAGCATGGCTGCACTGATATATATGGTGTGTAACCCAATCCGAACATACTCGTGAGTTTGAATATTCGTAGGCGAAATGAGAATATATGTCCACCCTTTTAGAGCAGAATGCGTATAGAACAGCGAGTAATGTGTATCTGCAATACGTACCTCCCGTTGGCCTGAAGAGGCAGCAAATCCACGTATGGATAACAGCTCACTAAAATTGGTTCCCGATTCGCTATCTTTTATTCCTGCTGCAGCCACTGGCTGACCTATATATTTGGGATCGGGATGGACCATGATCCGTTGTTCACGATTCAAAATGATGAGTCCGGCGGCAGCGTTGTCTGGTGAATCCTCTTCCAGTGGTTTTTGCAGTGTACATGCAGGAATTCCCGCAATCAGGGCAGCATCAGAAGCATTTACATTGGGTATCGATCTGGCAAGTGCAATATGGTAGATGCAGCCTGAATGCACTGTGCGTTCATTATTGTTAAACACGGATGAAGGTGTTAGCTGCCAACCGGACGTAAGTGTGTTCGATAACAAGTCTTTCATAGGCAAAGCCATTGGAAAATCAGTATTAAGGTAAAGGCCAGCATGATCGATAAGCCAATCCTGTGTCTGATTTACGAGTGTAATATCCATTAGAGGCTCCCACGACCTCATATTCTTGAATTCAGTCTGTAACTTCTCGGCAAACAAAGGACCGGTGCCTTGTACCGACGAAGATGAGGACAGAGAATGGAGTGTGTCTGGTGACCGAACGGCCTGATCGAGCATATAGCTTACGGTTGCAAGTTTGTGCTCCACATTGGTTTGCATTTGGATTAACAGCTGTTTATTGGCTTGAGCACGATGCAGCTCCGTTTGTTTAGAAGAATAGATAAAAGCGGTGACTCCAGTCAACAGAATGGGCAGGGTACTTAACAGAATTCCGAAGACTATCATTTTATGTAGATAGCTGAATGATCGCACAGGTCCACTCCTGACTTTTGGATTAGTAACACTTCCTATTTTAGTAAACGCTTACATATAGAACAATCTAAATTTTGTTTATTTGGATAAAAAAGTAATAAATATCTTTGGGGAATTAAGATGAGGAATAAGGTTCAAAAATGTATTTCGGGTTTCTTTGACTTTTATGGAAGGTGTAATGGGAAACGTCAGTCGAGGAAGAACGTAGATAAGAGGTATAAACGTCATATTTATACGGGGTGAGACGGGTTCGAAGAAGCTAATAAGAGATATCTAAGGCATTTGTTCGGTACAGTGGTCAATGGCCTGATCCAGGGACAGTCAAAGGTCCAACCCGATCCCCGACCTGAGTCTAGGATGAAAAACCGTCCACGGTCTGTTTTGAAAAGTCGCAGTTTCCCCTAGAATAAGGACATAAGGTTAAACAAGAAACAAATGAACAAACGAACAAACGAACAAACAAACACACATACCAAAATTAACGAACCGAAAGGGTGGTGAACAACAATTATGAGATGGAATAAAGGAAATGGCTGGGCGATTGTACTGATTGCATTGGGTGCACTCCTCCTCTTCGGAAAGTTAACTCCTCTACTGGGACATTTAATGGGTTATCTGATTCCGATCCTGATGATTGCACTTGGATACTACGGAGTTAAACGAGGAAATGTACTGCTTGGATGGATTGTTCTCTTCATCGGTATCCTCTCATTGCTGGGTAAACTGGCCTGGCTGATCGGACCGATCATCGCGATTGGGTTAATTATCTTCGGATTCTCCATGTTGAGTAATAATCGCAGTCGTCGTGGCCGTTACTAAGCTTTCACGATTATGAAAAGGAGGACAGAACAAAATGAGTGTATTTCGTCGAATGCGGGATATTACCGTAGCTAATTTAAATGAACATTTGGAGCAAAGTCAGGATCCAGTCAAACTGATTGATCAGTTTCTGGTCTCGACCCGCCAAGACATCGGTGAAGCCGAGAAGCTTCGTCATCAATATGCAACCCATACCAGACAAATGAAACAACAAGCGGATCAGGCAGCAGGTATGGTACACAAACGGGAAGAACAAGCGTCCATGGCTCTGAAAGCAGGCGAGGAGCATTTAGCTAAACTTGCTTTGCAGGAGAAAATTCTCCACGAGGAAAAAATGGAGCAATACAATGAATTGTATGCACAAAGCAATGCGGCCTTACAGGAGCTAGATGAACAGATCGACCAGCTGAAAGTGGAGTATCAGAATGTATACAGCAAGCGCCAATATTATTACGCTCGTATGCAGACGATCCAATTGCAGCAACGAATGAATCAGAGAGGTCATTACAACGGTCAGAATGTACCCCGTATGTTCAACCGACTGGACGACCAGGTTTCTGATCTCGAATATGAGGCACAAAGTCTCCGGGATTTGCGGCGTATGAGTCAGGATGGGGCAGGAACTTCTGGCACTATGTCATCCTCTACGCTGGATAAAGAACTGGAGCGGCTGAAACAAAAGCTAAACAATGACAGAAAGGAGTAGACACATGAATAAACTTTACCGCTCATCGCGCAATCGTATGCTGACAGGTTTGATCGGCGGCATCTCTGAAAACCTTGGATTTAGTTCGACGCTGCTGCGTATCATTTTCTTCATCAGTATTTTCGCTACGGGGGGTACATCATTGCTGATCTACTTCATCGCTGCATTGGTAGTGCCAAAAGAATCCCATCACGCTGATCCATACACTTATGGTGCTGATCACGTAAGAGGATACAAGTAAACGAAAGGAGTAAGCACATGAGCAAATTATACCGCTCAACGCGTGACCGAATGATGACCGGCTTGATTGGCGGAATTTCTGAAGCCATCGGCATGGATTCCACGCTGCTACGGATCATCTTCGTCATCAGTATCTTCGTCACTGGCGGCACGTCGTTGTTAATCTACTTCATCGCAGCACTGGTGGTACCGAAAGAACCGTATCCACCTTATGATCCATACGGCCCGGGCCCCGGTCCTGGTAGAGGATACAACAACTATGATCATGAGCCGCCAAGAGGTCCGTTCCAAAACAACCGTAACCAAGGTCCTGGAAACTTCGGTCCGGGCCCAGGCTACAACAGCAGACCTCAGTCTGGCCCACGTTCTTACGACAATAACGCTTACGGAGCAGGGTCACAGCAAGAGAGTGAACTTGATTCCATGATGAAAGATATTGAGAAAAAAGCATTGAAAAAAGAAGTTGAAGAGCTTCGCCAAAAATTATCTCGTTACGAGAAGGGAGAAAAGTAAAATGGGAGTATTTAAACGGATTAAGGATATGACTAAAGCGTCGGTAAATGATATGTTGGATAAAGTGGAAGACCCGATTGTAATGTTGAACCAGTACTTGCGTGATATGGAGGCTGAAATTCATGAGGCAGAGGTAACCGTCGCCAAACAAATGGCGAACGAGCGTCGCATGAAACAACGTCTGGACGAAGCAGAGCGCACATCGGTACAACGTGAGTCTCAGGCAGAGGCTGCACTGGCTAATGGTCAGGAAGAAGTGGCACGTAAATTGCTGGAAGAGAAAATCTACTTCGATCAAAAAATCACGGAGTACAGAGAACTTCATGCACAGTCCGAAGCTCAAGCGAAAGATTTGCTGCAACAGCTGCATGACATGAAAGATGAGTTCTATAAAATGCGTAACAAACGTAATGAACTCGTATCCCGTGCACAAATGGCGAAAGCCAAAAAACAAATGTCTCAAATCAACAGCTTGCACTCCATTGAGAGTGGTGGCGCATCCCTTGGATTCCACCGCATGGAAGAGAAAATCATGCAAATGGAAGCAGAAGCTGATGTGATCCGCGCACCTTATCGTAATACACAATCTACGTACACCAATCCTGTAGATACTGAAAAGCAATTCAAAGTGGATCAACAACTGCAAGCTCTGAAAAACAAAATCGGCAATGGTGCCAAGAATGAAACGGGCGGTACTTCAAAAGAATAACTGTTCGCTCAGCAGACAATATGATATTCTATAAATCGTGAATAAAGAACGGTTTCTAGAACAAAGGTTAAGCCATACAGGTGTTCAATGCCTGATATGGCTTTTCCGTCGAATTGGGAAGATTAACTTACAGAGGAGGTGCGGCAGAGATGAATAAGAAGGGTCAATGGCTTGCCGTTGTAATCATTGTCATCGGCATGCTCATGTTACTGAACCGAAATATTAACCTGCTAACCGTCGCCGCACTGATTCTGTTAACGATAGGTATGGTACAAGTTCGAAAGGGTGACACACACAAAGGCTATCGATGCCTGGGTATTGGAGCCGCTCTGCTGCTGCTCGATAATCTAATGATTGTATTTTTGATGGTACTCGCTTCACTGGCCTATTTTTATTCCAAAAATAAAAAGATTCATCTGCATGGGAATGTCATGCGCAAACAAAATTTTATGGCTCGTTACTATTGGGATCAGACACCTTGGACATTGCGAAGCATGAGTCTATGGCATGCCTTGGGTGAAGTTAATGCGGATTTGTCCCTCTCCATTCCGGAAGAAAAACAAACGATTGTACTTTTGCAAGGTGTTATGGGAAATGTTCGTCTGACGCTGCCTGAAGATTATGGTGTTGAGATTGAGGCGACGGTACTTTTTGGGCGGATAAGTGTGAATGGCGAACAGGATAGTGGCATGATGAACAAATTGGTATGGAGAACTCCTGGATATGAGTCCAGTGAACATAAAGCAAAATTTGTCATTTCTTATATTGTTGGCGACCTAAACATCAGTAATCCGTAATAAGTTAAATAGGTGAAGAAGGAGGAGACCCGGATGAAGACAAAACGACATACCGACATGGTAACCCGAAGTATGGGTGAAGGGATCCTCCTTGTTTTCATTGTGCTCGTTGTAATCTTGTATGTATTGTATACATATGGTTATCTTGCCCCATTTGCAGGGTGGAGGCATCTGATTCAATCGGGCCTGGCCTTGCTGCTGCTCTTGATCGGTATGGGTGCGGCCTTCGGATTCTATCAGAGTTATCGGGTCAAACGAAGGCTTGAACTGTTGCGAGAGACGCTGCTGCAATGGGAAAAGGGATCACTCTCACGTACTGTGCCGGACCTCGGCATTGATGATGTCGGCCGATTAAGTGAACAGCTTGGACGAATCGGCAAAAAGTGGGAAGATCAGGTCTCCTCTCTGCAAAGACTGTCTACCAATAATGCGCAGCTGGCTGAACAGGCTAGAATAACGGCCATTGTGGAGGAACGGCAGCGGCTGGCACGGGAGTTGCATGATGCGGTATCGCAGCAGCTATTCGCTATTTCAATGACCGCAACAGCGGTTGGACGCAGAATGGAAAAGGATTTTGCACGTGCCCAGCGACAGGTGGCCCTGATTGAAGAGATGGCGTCGGTAGCCCAGTCCGAGATGCGAGCGTTGCTGTTGCATTTGCGACCTGTCTATCTGGAGGGCAAACATCTGGAGCAAGGTTTGCGTGATCTGGTGATGGAGTTAAAAACAAAAGTACCTATGGATATCGTGCTCGAAATGGATGAAGAGATTCATTTGATCAAAGGCATTGAAAACCACCTGTTCCGTATTATTCAGGAAGCGATGTCCAACACATTACGTCATGCAAAGGCGGAAAAGATGGAAATTCGGATTCAGCGCCGAATGGATGCCATTCGGGTACTGATTCGTGATGATGGTCAGGGATTTGATCTCGACGATCAGAAACAGGCTTCTTATGGTCTGACCAATATGCGTGAACGTGTAACTGAAATTGGCGGAGCCATTCAATTTGTAACGGCACCGGGCAAAGGAACACGAATTGAGATTACAATACCTTTGATGAACGATGAAAGCGAGGAAGAACATGTCAATGGAGATGGGAATAGAGACGGAAGCGGAAACGTCGATCAAAGTGTTGCTCGTGGATGATCATGAGATGGTACGCATTGGCCTCGCTGCGGTACTGGATACCGAAGATGGTATTGAAGTGGTGGGGGAAGCTGGCAGCGGTGAGGAAGGCATCCGACTGGCACAGGAGTATAAACCTGATGTAGTCCTGATGGATCTTGTGATGGAAGGAATGGACGGGATTGAAGCCACCCGGCAGCTGCTCAAAATGTATCCGGAATGCAAGGTCATTGTGCTGACCAGTTATCTGGATGATGAAAAAATGTATCCGGTCATTGAGGCAGGAGCTTTTAGTTATCTGCTGAAAACATCCAGAGCCAATGAGGTAGCAGATGCGATCCGTGCTGCAGCTCGGGGGCAGTCGGTTCTGGAGTCACAAGTGGCTTCCAAAATGATGAATCGTTTCCGACAGCCACAGGCAGCCACACCTGCTCATGAGGAATTGACTGATCGGGAGATGGATGTACTTCGGTTGGTTGCCAAAGGTAAGTCAAACCAAGACATCGCAGATGATCTGATCATTGGAATCAAGACGGTCAAGTTCCATGTGACGAACATACTTGCCAAACTTGGCGTGGATGACCGTACACAGGCAGCCATTTATGCATATAAGAATGGACTTGCGGAGTAGGACGTGAAATGCTCGTTTTAAGGGAACGAAGTGAACCGAGGGAAATCGCATGCGGAAGCGTTGTTCTACCCATGCTTTGTTATTAGAGGTCCGATCAGCCAGGAAAGAGGGTTGATGGGGCTTTTTTTGTATGTCAAAAAGAAGTTTAGCAAATAAGGAATGGGGGCATGCTGTTGATAGATTCATAGAATGCAAGAAAGAGCGGAGGATTCGAATGTTAAATCGATGGATGACGGCAGGCATACTGGCATTGGCAATCATTATACTTGTAGGCATGACTCATGTGTACGCTGAAAAGACGGAATCCGAAGTAGACAAACTGAAGCAATTGATAAAGACCGCAGATAAAGCCATTGATCATGTGGAGCGTCTAGTCATTAAATGGCAAGGAGAAGGCCATGGAGACGCAAAAGAGCAAGCGGATATGCTCGCTCACCGGCTGGGCTTGCAACAGCCTGAACGCGTTCTTCAGACGGGGCATGATGTGTATCGCAGTGAGATGGTTGCTAATGCGCATCAGGCAGGCATTCTGGTCAATGTTGTCGTTACAGGGGAAAACGAATATTACGCTATCGTTCAGTTATCAGGCAATGAATATACAGACCATCGTTTATTGACCGCATTACATGAACAGGTATCCCAGTTGCTTACAGACTCAGGAATGAAGGCAGCATGGAATTTCGCTGTACAAGGCACAGGGGTAACAGTAAGTGACGCCAGCGGTCAAGTGCAGCATATCGAGGAACAATTGTCTGGAGATATGGACATGCGAGCGTTAGAACGTTATACGGATAACCGCACTGCTAGCGTATCTTATGAGGCATCCGATCTGCCCATAGCGATCAGGAGTGGTTCGCATCACTTGAACATGCAGCTGGCGGTACACCAGGATGATGAGCGAGGAATTAATCGAGTTACAGTAGGTTTCCCGGTAATCACGATAGAATATTAATACCATATTAAAGCGAATTTTATAAGCTTGATCATGAATTTTTATAGATGAAATTTCCATGAATAGTGGAAAAATATTGATAACATTTCTCGGGAAAATTAGTGCAAGCCTGTGGGCTTTATGCTAAAATGGCATCACATCCAAGAAGGAAATTTGCTGGTAATTGACGGTTGTATGTTGCGTATATAACACCATTACATAGCTCGGGGAGAGTATGGAGATGTCTTCCCGGAAAGAAAGAGGAGCCCATGGTCGAAAAACAAATGCAAGATGAAGTGCAGACACCAGGTGCAGTATTTTTCATTTTTGGAGCAACGGGTGATTTGGCCCGCCGGAAGCTGTTTCCGGCGATCTACAGTCTCTACCGCGAAGGCAAGTTAGCCGAAGACTTTGCAGTTATTGGCGTAGCACGTCGTCCGAGGTCACCAGAAGAATTCCGGGAAGACATCTATGAATCCATTAAAGAGTTCTGTCGCTATCCAGCGGGGGAACCAGATGAATGGAATGCTTTTGTCGAACATTTTGAGTATAAATCATTAGATATCAAGAACGTGGACGGGTTCAAAGAATTGCGTGAGCAGACTCAGCGTCTGGAAGCGAAGTTTAATACACCGGGTAACCGCCTGTTCTATCTGGCGCTGGCACCTGAGTTGTTCGGTAGTGTCTCATATAGTTTACGTGATGGCGGAATGCTGGAGAGCCACGGATGGAAGCGACTTGTGATTGAGAAACCATTTGGTTATGATCTGCAATCTGCAGAGCATCTGAATGAGCAGATCCGTGAAGTGTTCCGTGAGGAAGAGATTTATCGAATTGACCACTATCTGGGCAAGGAAATGGTGCAGAATATCGAAGTGATACGTTTTGGGAATGCCTTTTTCGAGCCGCTTTGGAACAATAAACATATTGCCAATGTTCAGATTACCTTGGGTGAGACGGTCGGTGTGGAAGAGCGCGGTGGGTACTACGATCACTCGGGTGCATTGCGCGATATGGGACAGAACCATATGCTGCAGATGCTGACGATGATTGCTATGGAGCCGCCAAGTCGTCTGTTCCCGGAGGATATCCGTGATGAGAAGGTTAAGGTATTGCGTTCTCTGCGTGCGTTCACCTCAAATGAAGAAGTGAGCACTAACGTTGTGCGCGGGCAGTATACCGAAGGGGAGTCTCGCGGGAAGCAGCTTCCCGGTTATCGTCAGGAGGACAAGGTTGATCCGGAATCCAATACGGAAACGTACTTTGCCGCACGTGTATTTGTGGATAATTTCCGCTGGGCAGGTGTGCCATTCTATATTCGGACAGGCAAGCGTCTGCCGGTGAAAACGACGGAGATCGTGGTTGAATTCAAATCCATGCCGAGCAACGTCTATCTAGGCAAAAAGTATAAGCTGGAGCCGAATTTGCTCGTGATTCGGGTAAATCCGATGGAAGGCATTTATATCAAGATCAATGCCAAGAAGCCGGGTTCAGATTCCGAGATTCAGCCGCTGGCGATGGACTTCTGTCAGAGCTGCATGATTGGAATCAACTCGCCGGAGGCGTATGAACGTCTGCTGCATGATGCGGCAGAAGGAGACTCCACTTATTTTACCCGTTGGGATGAAGTTGCTACAGCATGGTCCTTCGTTGACCGGATTGCGGCGGCTTGGGCGGAGAACCATGGTGAGCTGCACACGTATCCGGCAGGTACATGGGGGCCAGAAGCGACTGGAAAACTGCTGGAGCAGGATGGATTCCATTGGTGGCCGGTGAACGGTCAGGACGAAGACAGTGTCGTGTGGCAAGTGAACAATTAAATGCTGAATGGAGTTACCTGTAGTAAGTAATAGGACATCAGGCGAGAACAAATCATCTGATTGATGATAGGAGCTGTCCTGCATAACTAAGGCTTGGGAAGGACGCAGAGATGCGATCTTTTCAGGTCTTTTTTGCGATAGAGAAGTGGGGTGTGTAAAAACATACATATAATAAATTAAGTTGTTGACAAAAAGTAAGTATATAACTTATACTCAACAAATAGATAAAGAAATTACGCAAAGACATACGAAACCCGATGAATCCATCGGCTAAGTACATCATTCATGAGATAAAGTGTGAACCAGGTGAAGGGGTTACGAACTACATCATGAAGAAAAAAATTTAGCATAATATCTTTAATCTAAGAATACGATTTTGTATATATTGAATGGAGGAAAAGAAAATGTTGGATGTAGGATTGTTGTTGATTCGTTTGGTGATTGGATTGTCGTTCATGGCGCACGGGGCTCAGAAACTGTTTGGATGGTTCGGGGGATACGGCATCAAGGGAACAGGTGGATGGTTTGAATCGATGGGGATGAAGCCCGGCGCATTGGTAGCACTGCTGGCAGGTTTGGCTGAATTCGGCGGTGGATTGCTGTTGGCTCTGGGTCTGCTTACACCGGTAGGCGGCATTCTGATTGCTCTGACTATGGTCATTGCCATTGTGAAGGTTCATGGTGCGAATGGATACTGGTCCACACAGAACGGATTTGAATATAACCTTGCAATTCTGGTGATTGGTGTAGCACTGGCTTTGACAGGTGGAGGTCAATACGCTCTGGACGCATTAATTTTCTAAGAGTGAGAAGCGAAATGAATAATGAGTACCTGGATGCCAATGATGGCGGAAGGGTGCTCTTTTTTTGCAATCGGAAAAGAGAAGAATCTGCTGTACGTAATCGGTTATTTTCGGTAAAGATTATGGTACAATAGGAAAGTTGGATTATAATTCAGGTCTACGGCATGAATGGAAGCACAATGCTTAGGGAGGATGAACTCCGTTGTAAATGTGTAAAATTAACATAGGATGCTAAATGCCTAGTGAGCGAAATGCGAAATGTACAATCAACCGGCATAGCCGGATTGCATAAAGATTGAATGGCAGACCGGCCTCGCCGGATTAACGTGAATGAACGGACGAAAGGGATAGAATCTATGAGCAAAGCTGCAGATAACCTTCTTCAACAGGAAGTGGACAAACGCCGGACGTTTGCCATTATCTCTCACCCGGATGCGGGTAAAACGACATTGACCGAGAAACTGTTGCTGTTCGGGGGCGCGATTCGCCTTGCCGGTACAGTAAAAGCTCGGAAAGCAAGCAAACATGCAACAAGTGACTGGATGGAAATTGAGAAACAACGGGGGATCTCGGTAACATCTTCCGTTATGCAGTTTGATTACCTGGGTCATCGCATCAATATCTTGGATACACCGGGTCACCAAGACTTTAGTGAAGATACGTATCGTACACTGACGGCTGCCGATAGCGCGGTCATGTTGATTGACGTGGCAAAAGGCGTCGAGGCGCAAACGATCAAATTGTTCCAAGTTTGTGCGAAGCGCGGTATTCCGATCTTTACATTCATCAACAAGCTGGACCGTGAAGGACAAAGTCCTTTTGACCTGATGGAAGAACTCGAAAATGTACTGGGTATTCGCTCCGTACCGATGAACTGGCCGATTGGTACAGGTCGTGAGCTGTGTGGTGTGTATGACCGGATGAAAAGTCAGGTGGAGTTGTTCCAAGGGGACGATCACTCGACGATTAAAGTTCAAAAGGTAGAAGGTTATGAAGATCCGATCATTCGTGAGATGGCAGGAGATTATTTGCATGATCAACTGTGTCAGGACCTGGAGCTTCTAGATGTTGCAGGAGACCAGTTCGACATGGAGAAAGTACAGCGCGGTGAACTGACACCTGTATTCTTCGGTAGTGCGATCAATAACTTCGGCGTGCAGACGTTCCTGGAGAACTTCCTACAACTCGCACCGAAGCCGGAACCACGTCGCAGCACAGCGGGTGAGATTGAGCCGACGAATGAGAAATTCAGCGGTTACGTCTTCAAAATCCAGGCAAACATGAATCCGGCACACCGGGATCGTATCGCATTCCTGCGGATCGTATCCGGCAAGTTCCAACGCGGTATGAGTGTGAAGCATAATCGTGTGGGTAAAGAGATCAAGCTGTCTCAGCCACAGCAATTCTTGGCACAGGATCGGGATATTATAGAAGAGGCTTATGCAGGCGATATTATTGGTCTATTCGATCCGGGTATCTTCCGGATTGGCGATTCACTGAGCCAAGGCAGCGAGGTTATTTTCGACGAATTGCCTACGTTCTCACCTGAGATTTTTGCCAAAGTTACCGTTAAAAATGCATTGAAGCATAAACAATACCAAAAAGGGATTGACCAGTTGACCGAAGAAGGTACGATTCAGGTGTTCAACACGGTGAGCTTCGACGAGACATTGCTCGGCGTAGTCGGTCAGCTGCAATTCGAGGTATTTGAATACCGGATGAAAGGCGAATACGGGGTAGACGTGCAGTTACAGCGCATGCCTTATCAATTCGCTCGCTGGATCGTGGACGAGAATCTGGACCCAAGTAAATTCCGGATCAACTCCGCTCTGGTGAAAGATAAAAAGGGGAACTATGTTGTACTGTTCGAAAATGAATACGCGATGAGAACCGCAATGGACAAAAATCCGACAGCGAAATTCCTGGAGACAGCTCCATAAGCCGATTTTTCCTACAATACTAAAGACAGCCGAAGAAAATGACCTAAATTCCTGATTCGAGGAGGTTAGGTCATTTTTGTCGTCCAATTAGCTCTATGTATTTTTCAGGTTTCACGTCAAAGGGAGAAGGGAGAATAACATTCAGTCATCATTCAGTCTGCTCTCAGGTTAATTTCAGTTTGGCTGCTGATTCACTTGAATTAAGTAAAGAATTTGCAGAATATGCCGGAGGGGTACAGGCCCCACTCCCAACAGAAAACTACAGCAGAACGTACAATCGAAGCGAGGACGCGTTTATACTGACTACGGATCAACAGAATCACTGTTATCTGATCTGCAAAGTTACCTGACTTCATCGGGCGCTTCAGCAGCAACAGATGACAGTGCTGACAGCACGCTGAACCCGTTGGTTTCAATATCTGACTTGTTATCCAGTCAGGACCTCTCAGCAGCAACGGACGAGGATATATCCGATCTATTTGATCAGGTAGCTGAAATGATCCAAAGTCAACGTCCTGAACCTCTGCCCGCAAATGATTCTTTGCGTTTGGATCGCAATGGAACACCTCCAATGATGCAAGCTATGGGAGGGATTATGCCGCCATTTGCATGGAATATTCAAGACACTGCTAACGAGGAAAATCAAGATAGCACATTGAACAATGAGCTTACTGTGGATGAACAGAAATCTTTGCTGCGTGAGTTGCAAAATCTCATTTCCAGCGTGGGATCAGAGTCAGCATCTTCGGGTGAGGATGAAAAAAATGATCTAATTTCTGCACTTAAGAACGTATGGGGAAATACGGACGCCACCACTGCTGGAGATGAAGAAATATCGGCATTGTTTGATAAAATCGCTAAATTATTCAATTGATCATCTTTTTCCAGCGGCGACTGATTTTCTTAGGAGCATCAGACATATACAAACAAGGTACAGCTTCCTGAGTTTTGCTCAGTGGCTGTACCTTGTTTTGGTTAGGGGAGCCTAATTAGTCTATGGGGGATTAACTACCTTGCTCTTGGAGCAGGGTATGATCCAGACCAATGAGACAAAAGCTTTCTTTTGCAGACAGAACAACGTGATGATGGTACCTTTCCCTCCAAGGCTTCAGCTAACTGATGGGTTGAACGGGAATGGTGTGCAGATGCTCCTGCGCGATTTGGATTAATTCTTCCTGCTTCGCAGGTTCGGTGTTCTTCCAGATCATTTCGAAAATGGCACCAAGTCCGGGTAATGCTGCTTCCGGTCCATCTACAGAACCTTCGATCATCTCCCGGAGCTGATCATCACTTTTGTCATGAACCTTATGAACAATCGCTTCACGCAGGCTTAATGTAATTGGCATCGCAAGTCCCTCCTCGTATATTCGGCTGCTCTAATACTGTTCCCTAGGAAGCGTGAGCGCATTCAAGTTTATTGGGCTTTGTGGTATACTACGAAGGATATTTAAGTGAATATTCACCCCTTAATTGAAAAGCTACTAACAATAGATGCGTAATGCTGAAGTGCAGTGGGAGGTTAGACCCTAATGGCAAAGAAACAATATGCCGTAATCGGCATGGGACGGTTTGGTTCAAGTGTAGCCAATGCGCTGAGCGGTATGGGATTCGACGTACTGGCAATTGATGCGGACGAGCAGCGGACACAGGAAATGTCCAATGTGGTGACACATGCCGTATCGGCAGATTCAACGGATGAAGAAGCGCTGCGGGCGCTGGGCATACGGAATTTTGATGTCGTCGTTGTGGCGATTGGTGAAGATATTCAGTCGAGTATTCTTACGACCCTTATTCTGAAGGATATGGGTGTACCTGTTCTGATCGTAAAAGCACAAAATGAGCTTCATGGTAAAGTATTGCAGAAGATCGGCGCGGACAAGGTCATTTACCCTGAGCGGGATATGGGACTGCGTGTAGCCCATCATCTGACATCTCCTAATATTCTTGATTACATTGAGTTATCTGAGGATTACAGCATTCTGGAGATGAGAGCGTCCGAGCAAATGATTGGTAAAAATCTGCTAGAGCTCAATATTCGTGCACGTTTTGGATGTAACGTAATGGCGATCCGCAGTGGAAATTCGATGAACATCTCTCCGTATGCCGAGGATCGGATCGAGAATGGGGATGTATTGATTATCGTTGGGCATAAGGACCATTTGACGAAAATGGAGCTGGCGTATCCAAAGTGATAAGTATAATGATGGGATGAATGGAGCATTCTTTGGTCGGAAAATTTCAATACGTCATGTAGCATGTTGATAAAAAATCCCGCAGACGGGAAGGATGGAAAGATGGATATTGTATCACCGCAAAATACACGTGTGAAGGAATGGGCACAGCTGCTGGAGAAAAAGCACCGTACCCGTCAACATAAATATATTATTGAAGGCATTCATCTCGTGCAGGAGGCGCTGCGTGCCGGAGCAGATATGGAATGTATCGTTTACGATGGGGAGCAGGGTGTACCCAAGGAACTGGCTGGACTGGAGGCTCCACTTCAGCGTGTGGAATGGATCAGTGTATCTCCTGCGGTTATTGCCAAGTGTACGGATACGATGACCCCCCAACCTGTTTTTGCCGTTGTACATAAAGGTCGTGAGCCACTGCAAAGCTTGTTGTCTTCTTCCAAGGGATTGGTCGTGGTATTGGACAATGTGCAGGACCCCGGTAATGTAGGAACGATCATTCGCAGTGCGGATGCGGCCGGAGCGGCAGGCGTGGTGCTTGGCGCGGGTTGTGCCGATGTCTATAATCCGAAAACGATTCGTTCCACGATGGGGTCATTGTTTCATTTGCCAATCGTAGAAGGGCAGTTGGAATCGTTGCTGCCTGAAGCGAAGGCTGCGGGTGTGAAGTTGGTGAGTACGTCTTTGCAGGCAGAGTATTCGTGCTACAGCTATGACTTTACACAATCAGTGTGGCTAGTGATCGGTAATGAGGGCAAGGGCATATCGGACTCCACAGCACAGCTGGTGGACGATGCGATTACGATTCCGATGCAGGGACAGGCTGAGTCGCTTAATGCCGCGATGGCAGCGACAATTTTGTTGTTTGAGGCGATGAGGCAGCGGATGGTGTAAACTATAAAAATTTCCTGTCCATTTCCCAAATTACTGTCCCTTAATAAAAATAATTGTCGAGAAACACTCGAAGACTGGGAGAAATGCGCGTATTCAAGCGCACATTTCCCCAGTCTTTTTCTCTCTCTATTCTTTTCCTCAAACTCCTTCCCCAAGCAAAAATCCCTGTGTAGCAAGGCTTTTCATCTTTTTTTTCTTTGATCTGTAGTTTGTTCCAGTTTTTCGCCCTGGTGATCTGACATGAAAGGACAATAATACAGGGCTGAGGCCTTGTGGGATAAGGAATTAGGGGATGTTGAAGGTGCAGTTCATATGATCGGCTGCTTACTAACGGACAGAATAGCGTAACAATTATTCTCACTGAAGTGTTCACATATTTACGGAACAACTGACGATAAACAATGAAACCGATCGGCGATTATCCATTACAGTTACGGCACAAGAATATAATTTTTGGGTCCGTTTTTGAGATCCGATCTAGATAACCTGTATCCAAGCCGGCCCCAATTATCGCTTTGCAGTCGACAGTAAATTTCCAATGTGGAAAAGAGCATTGTTTGGTCTCGTGGGTGCTCGACTGGTTTCTATGGCACGTAAGAAACCAAAGTGAATATCGCTTCATGTTTGTAAACTCCAGTGGAAGCCAGTTGGAGAAAATCACAACCCTCATAGAAAAGAACGATATTAAACCCTCAATCGATTCAGCATATGGGTTTGATGATGTTGAAATTCTTGATGACCCTTACAGTGCTTGATCCTCTCTTTTACGACAAGTATAGACAAAAGCGGGGGGGAAGTTGAAGGGCACAAATTGAATTTTTTCAATATCGAATAGCTCAGCTAATCTTTTCTTCATATGAAGTGAATACTGGTATAACATTAACATACCGCCAGGTCGGAGCGCTGTATGGATCTGTGACAGGATATTTTGACTCATTTCTCTGGAAAAATTAAAAAATGGTAGTCCGCAAATGATACTATCCAACTGGTGCACATGTTCTTGATCGATCCTTTTCAATAAATAGGATGCATTCGAATGGAACAAGAATTCAGGATATGTTTTCTTCAGATTACTTCTCATTTTGGGGTCTCTCTCAAACAAAAACACGGTTGAAGATTCCGGTAATTTTGCTCTCATGAGACGTGTGACGGAACCTGTTCCTGGCCCCAGCTCAGCGATGGTTCTAACCTCATCCCATCGTACAGACTGGACGATTTTATGGGCTAGAAATTTGGAACTGGGCAGGACACTTCCTACTCGTTTGGGGTTCTTTAAGAATCCTTGCAGGAAAAGAAGCGGTTCGGGTGTTTTCAATGCGGTATCCTCCATTGTTGAATTCATTGATGCTTCACTGGATGTTGGAAGGCAAGCTTAGCTGGAATATAAATACGTTATTCGTATGTTGAAGTGTTAAGGTACCCTGATGTAACTCCGCAATATTTTTGGCAATCGAAAGACCCAGACCGGACCCCGTTTGAATGCCTTCGCTACTTCTTGAATAATCCACCTTGTAAAAACGATCAAACAGTTTTTCTTTTTGCTCTGTTGTGAGCGGCGCACCTTTATTTTCGACTTCAATAGTAATGTGCTCAAGATGCAGACTCATTCGAATGTGAATCACACCAGGTTTAAAGGAATACTTCAGGGCATTCATGAGAAGGTTATCGATAGCTCGAGCAATCTTATCACTATCCACGCAGGTCATCATTGGGGCATAGCCGATCTCTTTTTCGATATGAATGCCATTCTCCTGAGCTAACGGTTCAAATTCAAACAGTAACTGATCCAAGAGTTGAAATAGGTCAACCTTTTTCATATCCAATTGGGTATCTACTGAAGTTAAACGTGTGTATTCAAATAAATCATCGAGCAGCTTCTTTAAATGTGTGGCTTTGTTATAGGTGTTCTGGATGAAGCGGTCATACTCTGCTTTGTCTTGAAAAGATTCGGTTCTAAGAAGCTCAATATAGCCAATTATACTGGTCAGCGGTGTGCGCAGGTCATGTGAAATGCCCGTAATCATGTCCATCTTGGATTTCTCCAACTCGCGCTCTTTGATGATCTGCATCTGCAACTGTTCAGTCATGTGATTGATGTTGGAAGCGACCTGACCAAGTTCATCTTGTCGATTGACGGGTACACGGTAGTCCAGATTGCCCTCAGATATGAGTTGAAGCCCTTGCTCCAAGTGAATGATATCTTTAACCATTCGACGTGTTAAAAATAGAAAGGTTAAGATAAAAGTTAAGATGAAAATTGGCGTAATGACATACGGAAGTGAATTACGGAACCAGGCCTGCTCCCAAGCTTTAAAAACATCAATAGAAAGGAAAATAAGCATATTATTAAAGCCAGCAGCAGCAATGGTACTCAAAATAATTCGGATCAAAATGTTAACCTGAATTTTTTTCTTTCGGTTTCTCTGAAGGGGCTTAGATTGATTAGTCAATTTTATAGCCCACTCCCCATACCGTTTTAATATACTGAGGGTCCCGTGGGTTCACTTCCAATTTCTCTCGCAGATTACGAATGTGGACCATCACCGTATTATCTGAATACCCGTAAGGTTCTTTCCATACGGTTTCGTAAATTTTCTCGGAGCTAAATACTTGTCCAGGATGGCTGGCAAGCAGCACCAGAATGGAAAACTCCAGTGGCGTAAGCGAAATGTCATTCTCTTTGAGCTTCACGGAATGTTTACTTGTATCGATGACAAGGTCCTTGATTAGGATAAGTGAATTGAATTCTGCTTTGCCAATCAAGGTTTGACGTCGTAGCTGAGCCTTAACACGGGCCAGTAATTCTAACGGATTAAACGGTTTGACCATGTAGTCATCAGCCCCGGTAGTCAGGCCTGTAATTTTATCAATGTCCTCTTCTTTGGCGGATAGCATAATAATGGGAGTGGTTGATACTTCCCTTATTTTGAAGCAGGCTTTGATTCCATCCATAATGGGCATCATGACATCCAGAATAATAAGCTGGACCGATGTTGTTTTGATAATATTCAGTGCTTCTTCACCATTGGCTGCTTCAATGACTTGATATCCTTCGTTACGTAAATAGACATGAATGACATCACGGATATCGGGTTCATCATCAACAACGAGAACGGTACTCACAATTCAACACTCCTTTTATAACCTGTTTTGAATAAAATTTATAATCCTTATAGAGAGGATACCATCAGTGTAAACGATAGCCTAAGATGTTTAAATTGTTTCCTTTTTGCGACAGGCATAAACGAATGCAGGTGGGATGTTCAAGGGCACTAATTCTATTTTTTCGATGACAAAGTGCTCGTATAATGTCTTTTTCATTTGAAGTGAATATTGAAAGGCAATGAATAATCCACCAGGCTTAAGTGCCTTATAGATCTGATCTACCAACGTGTTCCTTAATTTAGACTCAAAGTTAAAGAACGGCAACCCGCTAAAAATGTAATCCAGTTGCTGAATACCCTCTTGATTCATGGATTCCACTAATCGAGCGGCATCGGGATAACAGGAGAACTCCGGGTATGTGGTCTGCAAATTATTCCTCATCGTTTCGTTCATCTCAAACAATAACACCTTAGTGGAATCCTGTGCCTGTTGCTGAATATATCGAGTGATGGCACCGGTACCTGACCCGAGTTCGGCGATGGCTTTTGCTTCTAGCCAAGAGGCTTGATTCACCATTTTGCTAGCGAGAAACCGGGAACTGGGCATGATGCTGCCAACATGTTTAGGGCTTTGCAGAAAGCTTTTCAGAAATAAAGCAGGTTCATTGGAATTCATAAGGGTTCCTCCATATATGTGATGGTATGTTATCCAAACCAGTTAGAAATGTAACAAGTGAAGCATCGCTAGAATAGGGCCGCCGAAGTAGATTCCTGCTGTAAAATACGTAATGGTCCAGAGTACGGCGCTGGAATATGAAATGAGAGCAAATTTACGATACTGTACGCCGCTCAGTCCGATAACCAAAGGGAGAATATATCGTACGATTGGAATAAATAAACCAGTGCACATTGCCCAATTGCCATACTTATTCAGAATTAGTTCAGCCTTGACGAAGTGTTTATGATGTTGAAATCTGTATTTTATCTTGGGTCCAAATAACTTTCCTGCAAAATAGGCAAAAGTAATGGCCGTTAATAGTCCTGCCAGAATGCAGAAGTATGTGATCCATGAATTGATTACACCGGTATGACTCAAAATGGCCCCACTGATAATCGTGACTTCATTCGGAATTGGAATTCCGAAAGGGCCTAACGAGAAGGCAAAATAAAATATCAAATATCCATACTGATGAAGTAGCTCTAAGATCGTATTACTGATCATTGTTTTGCCACCTCTCTTGTCGATACAGAAATGATAATGAAAAAAACTAAGGATTTAATGAGCATAATTCTGAAGAAAATCTAAAGAATACATAAGCAAAGCCAAACAACTACGTTCAAGAGAAAAAAGCCTTGCCCACGTACTGGCAAGACTTGATAAGGTGGATTTATTCAGGAGCGTTAATCAAGTGGCACAGTTACAACAATAATGTTGTTCGTGTGATTTAATGTTAACGTGCCACCTTGCAGCTTAATCATATTTCTGTCGATTTGAAGGCCCATTGCAGTTCTGGCATAGATCTCTGAAGTAGTACGAGATGAGCTATGCTGTCGTGTACGATCCATAGGTGTGCCGTTTCCATCAGGATGAGAGGAGAAATTGCCTTCTATTCCGATAACGAACTGTCTATGATCTGCTTTGAGGATCAGGCGAATGGTACCTGGCTGAGCGCAGTGTTTTGAGTGGGATTTTCTAAAGAATTTCTGAATATCAGGCAAAGCTTGTCTCGAAAAGGAACGATATGACCGAGCTAGATGGGAGTAACAATACCATCTTCTACATGGAACAGATCGCATAAAGAAGAGCCGAGACGTCATAATGACGACTCAGCTCTTCTTTATGTCCCAAGAGAATGGACTTTTTTGAAATCAGTTTTGTAGGAAGTAGAACCATTTGAATTTGATACCCGCAACATAAAACAAAACAATCCATCCCCACAGAAACAACAGACGTAGAGGGTGTGGAATCAGTAAATATTCTGAGTACAATTTGGTGAAAAACTTCATCACAGTACTAACCACTCCCGCTAAGTTACTCCCTTACATCCGTTTTCGAAAGAAAAAGAAGTAAGCAGATATGATAACCAAAATTCCAATAAGTCTATATACCGTGTCGTAGGCCTCAATATGAAAAGACCAAAGATGATCTTGTAAATTAGATCAAAAAAACTCCATTTATATAAAAATTAGCTATATTATATCATGATAAACACCAATTGATTTTTTGGTTTTTTGAGAAATATTCAATACATAAATCGAACGATATGGAGCTGGTATGCCAATATATAGTTGAAGAGGAAGGAGATGGATGATGAGTGAGACAGAAAAGTACATAGAACTTGTGGAATTAACCCGGGTTGGGGACTATGAAGCTTATGGCGAGTTATATGAGCTGACGGTGATGGACGTGTATAGAACTGTTCGTTTTCTTATTCGTGACCCATCTGACGCGGAAGATCTGGTACAGGAAATCTATATTCAGGCATACAGGTCCTTAGAGAGATATGATTCGGAAAGAGCCTTTCGTCCTTGGTTAATGGGTGTGACAATGCGGCAGGTCCGAAATTATCGGCGTAGACGATTGACGCAGTTTCGTTTTAACAAGCGGATGGAGAAGTCTGATACGGGGCTAGAGTATGATTTTTCCGGTGAATTAATCAACAAACTGGCAAATCGTCCTCTGCTCGAACAGGTGCACCGATTGCCGTACAAGCTGCAGCAGGCCATCACTCTTCACTATTTGAACGAGTACACACAAGAGGAGATTTCATGCATATTGGGAATTCCACTAGGAACGGTGAAATCACGTATTCATGCGGCATTAACCAAGCTGAGGCAGAATCAGAAGTTAAATCCGGGTATTCGGGGAAAGGTGGAGGAACTGCATGAATCTAGATGAACAGTTGCGAGCATCCTTCCAGGAAGACACGAAAGATTGGAACATTCCTGAGAGAACAAAACATAAAGTCATGAATGCGATTCGAAGTGAATCACGTCTCAAAAACCATCGAAAAAAATGGCTAGTTACTATGCTGCTGGCTGCTGTACTCATCATTCCCACGGGAGCTTACGCTGGGTATACCTTTCTTGTTGACGGAATGTATGGTTCACAGGAGAATATATCAGCGGTGGGTGGAACATCAGAGGATTATATGAGACTGGAAGCAAAGCTGCAGACAGCCAAGGCTCATTTAAGCTCAGAGGAATTCAATCAATTTATGGGTCTGATGAAGCAAATGGGGCAAATGGCTTTGAAGTATGCGGATCAACAAGGAGAGCTGCACCCCGAGCAATGGAGTGTCACAGAACAGATGGAGTTTAATCGTCTTACTGCAGAACTGGAACCATTTTTCGAAAAGCTGGAAGCAGCAAGTGTAGACTCTCCAAAACAACCTTTGGCCCAAGAGCAATTTTGGGAGGAACAGCTAGCAATGGCAGAGACGAAGTTTTCTGAGGAGCAGTTTACCGAGTTCAAATCGTTGTATGAACAGATGAAGCAGTATGAAGCCATAGTGATGGATCAGGATGGGAGCATTCATGAAGAGCGGCTGTCTGCGGAGCAGAAGGAAGAACTGCAGCAGGTACGCGAGCAGATTTATCCCTTCTTGGAGAAGTTGGGACTGGATGTACGCAAGCCGGGCGAGTAGCTAGGACAATGTTAAGGAAGCGGAGGAGCTAAGGGAGTCATTCCTTTGCTCCTTTTCGTGTTGCAGGATAATCTTCTTATCTGCCTTGCACATTCAGCCGATACTGATGCGGTGTGGTGCCTGTTGCATTGCGGAAAACTTTGCAAAAGTAAGATGGGCTGGACATACCTACACGGTGGCCTATTTCCGGAACAGTATGTGTGGTGCTCGTGAGTAACACGCAAGCATGCCGAATACGGGTGGCCTGAGCGTAAGCAACGATGGTGGTACCGGTAGCTTTTTTAAATATATGGGACAGATGATAAGGCGAGAGATGCAGAGTGTCTGCGATATCTTCCAGACGAAAAGATTCATTGAAATGCTCTTCAATCCACTGCATGACAGCTTCGGCATGAGGATGCAGAACGGGAGGACCTTTTGGGAGCGTATTAGAGCTGGGATACTGCCTGTCTTTCCAAAGGTAGCGAAGCTGTGCGAGCAGTGCAAGTAAAAAGAGTCGCGTATCTTCTTCTGCTTCATGTGGAAGCAACGTAGGCAGAATATCGGCAAATTGCTCAATCATCTGAACCAGCGGGGACGCAGCGGCAAGACGGATCGGTTGAAGCGGAGATGTTTGCCCTAGAAGGTCCATTGTAAAACGATTCGTTATAGCAAATTGCCGAGAGTGTGGGTTCAGCAGGTGTGGCTCATACATCAGTACGCTGCGGATAAAGGGATGCTCTTTCGTGACTTGAATCTGAATCTGATGCAGTTGAAATGGACGGAAAATCATCAGTGTACCTGGTTCAAGAGGGAATGCCTGTCCCTCTGTTATCAACTGTCCATGTCCGTCATGAATATACGTGATTTCTATCTGTGAATGAGCGTGAAAAACCTCTCGAAATGCAGTCGTGGAGGTACGACGGTATGCCAAATTAAATTGATCTTCGGTGATGATGGGCATTAGGAATGCCTCCTCTTCAAGAGCGCAATATAGTTTTATTTTATCACAAGATGAACGCATAAAAGCGCTTTATTATTGTGTATTGTGAAGGGAAAAGGGAGGTATGCATCGATGTTGAAAGTGGCCATTATTGGAGCAGGCGCAATCAGTACAGCGCATATTACAGCGTATTTGGCATTTCCTGAACGATGCCAGATCGTAGCTGTAGTGGATATGTACGCGGAAAAAGCACAGAAGCGAATTAACGATTATGGATTGGAGGGGGCACAAGCTGTTACCGATTACCATGAATTACTGGATCAAAGCATTGATTTGGTCTCGATCTGTACCCCTCCTTATACACATGCACCAATCACATGTGATTTTCTGCATGCTGGTACGCATGTACTTGTCGAAAAACCGATGGCCTCTTCTTTACAAGAGGCGGATATGATGCTGGAAGCGGCACAAGAGAGTGGTAAGTTGCTGTCGGTTGTGGCGCAGAATCGTTTTACGACTCCAATGATGAAACTCAAAGATGTACTGGATAGCAAACTTATGGGGCCTATTGTCCACGTGCAGGTCGATTCGTTCTGGTGGCGAGGTCATAGTTATTATGATCTGTGGTGGCGTGGCACATGGGAAAAGGAAGGTGGTGGCTGCACGCTTAATCATGCCGTGCATCATATCGATGCTATGCTCTGGATGATGGGTCCCCCTGTGGAATTGCAGGCCATGATGGCAAATATGGCGCATGATAATGCTGAAGTAGAGGATATTTCCATGGCGATGCTTCGTTTCCAAGAAGGAGCACTTGGTATGATTACCAGCTCCGTGGTACACCATGGAGAGGAACAGCAGTTGATTTTTCAGGGCAAAGAAGCAAGGGTATCTGCACCTTGGAAGGTCATTGCTTCAAGGGCTCGGAGTAACGGATTTCCGGAATCGAATCCAGAACTGGAGCAACAAATTCAGAAACTCGCTGACGAATTACCGGATGTTATTCATGCAGGTCATGCCGGGCAAGTGGAGAATGTGCTAGACGCCATTGAGACAGGATCCCCCCTTTTGGTGGATGGACAAAGTGGTCGAAATACGCTGGAGTTGATCGTAGGGATATATAAATCGTCCAGTACTGGGGAGAAGGTAACTTTCCCTTTGAAAGTGGAGGATGCTTTTTATACAAGGGAAGGGATGATGCAACATGCGGTGCACTTTTATGAAAAAAAGACGGTGGTGGAGAACTTCGAGGATTTGAGTATTACGCTGGGGGGCAAGTTGGAGTCTTAGGGGAAATAGTAAATTGTAAATTTAAAACTATATCTATTGCGAAGTTTAAAATATGTTTATAACATCAATAAATTGAAGCGCCGCAGGCTATTTACAATAATGACCTGCGGCGCTTTTTTGTATGAAAATTAAAATGTAGTTTCG
>NZ_AWUK01000058.1 GCF_000499205.1 Paenibacillus sp. MAEPY2 | reverse complement strand
TGACGAGAGCGTCCTTTTTTGAAGATACATATGAGTGCATGATATATATTTATTCGATTTTACTTTAACTCTAATACTTTTACTTGTTTGCTGTTAAGCCACTGAACGGCTCTGTGCCTTTAGGTAGCAACTCTTTATACGTGAACGGGAATTCCGGGAAGCCTTCTGCGTAAGCTGTGTACTCATACAACTGGAAGAATACAACAACACCTGTTGGTGTTACATAGAAATCCTGATCTTTATTCAGGCCTTTATAGCCTTCAAGGTAACCTCCACGAGCTTTAAGCTGATCTCCAACTTTTTTGCTTACCGTTTCACGCACAGTTTTGTTATTTTGAATCACATCATCCAGACTCAGTTCCTTACCGGAATCCAGGGCAAAGGTGTGTCCTGAACGAGTCGTCATCCCATGTGCACCAGCATAATCTTCATAACGCTGAGTGATCAGACCCAGAACACCGTTTTCGTTGTACGTCACGACATAAGTGCTCTCAAATGCATATGGACGGTTCGCTGCTGCGTCGCCGAAATCCTTGGTTTGTTTTTTGAAATCCGCTACAAAAGCATCGACTTCATCTTTCAGCACCTTGTTGATGGCCGCTTCTGCTTTATCGTTAGCCAATCCGCTCACCTGAGGATATTGAATATCAACTTCGGCGTTCTTGATGCTCACCTTCACGGTTGCCGCCTTAACCGCCACACTATTCTGCTTTACCTTGCTCAGCGTCAGTGTCTTCGCTTTTCCATCCCAGCTGCCCTGAACTCCCAGATAATCTCTCATTGCAGAAAACGGAATATACAAGCGGCCATTAATCAGCTTCGCTTCGAATTGTGGGTAGTAATTGTTAATTCTAACACTCGGTGCCCCATCAATCATGCTGATTGTCATCGTATTATTGGCTGCCGTTAAGGCGTACTCTTTAGCCTTTGCATCATATTTCAAGCTTCCACCCGCCACATCCTTCACTGCGGTAAGCGATACCCAGGTAGAACCACCTTGCAGAAGTCCTTTTTGAGTAAGTGTTTTGCCTCCCGATTTCAGGGGTACCTCAGTAGGTGTTGTCACTTTCGTCGATACAGATGCCGCCTGTACGGAATTATCCTGCCATACAGCCCCGCTCCCCACAATAATTCCTGCCGCCAATAGTGCACTTGTCCATTTTTTCCATGATGTCATATATATAACTCCTCTCTCGAATTCAAATTTGAGTGTCATTGCGTATGTATCCTGATTTGTTCGTATGTCTCATACGCTCACCTCTTTATTATAATTAACCCAATTCCGGAAAGGTTTACAGCTTCAGTTACAATGTTGTTCGATCCAGATGCCTATAATGAAGGTTTTGTTACGAACAAACGGACAAAAAAGATACCAAAAAACAGCAATTTAATTCTTCATATTTCAACTCTTCTTTTCAAACTTCATCAAAGTCCGCCTTTATAACAAAAAAGACGCTATCCATCGGACAACGTCTTTGTCATTATTGCCTTTCACCCGATCAAGCATCTCTTTTAACGGACATTCGGCAATAATCATTTTGCTTATTTCATTTCATAAGTAATATTGAGCGTTGTGCTTACTTTAACCTGTCCTGTTTCAATGGCTGTTCCTCCATTAGTATCCGCTGCTTTGGACATCAGGGACTCACTTGCATAGAACACAGGCACATTAGCGTCACCTTGACTCACGGAAAGAACAGCGCCCAATTGGCGTTTAACCGCTTTTGCAATAGCTCCAGCTTTTACATCAGCATTAGCTACGGCTTTCTCAATCACTTGAGCTTCAAAGCTCTCCGGTTTTTCTACCGTAAAACGTACATTCTCAATGTTGTTGGCACCAGCTTCGGAAGCAGCATCCAAAAGCTCTCCGATCTTGTCCATCTGACGGTAAGTCACGGTCAGTGTGTGATGAGCGGTGTACCCTTTAATCTTTTGTCCGTCTTTGTCGCTATACGTATAGTTAGGCTGTACGTAGAACTGGCTGGTTTGAATATCGTCCGCACTGATTTTCCACGTACTTTTCAGCAGATTGCTCACCTTTTGAATTTTCGCTGCATTCGCTTTTTGAGCAGAGGCAGCTGTATCCGCCGTACTGTTCACTCCGATGGAAAGATAAGCGATGTCAGGCTTCACCTGAATTTCACCTGTACCCACAACGTTAATCACGTTTTGTTGTACCCCCTGTACCTCAGCAGCATACGCATAATTACTAGGCGCCACCCACGCCGTACCTCCAACAAGCAATGTACCTGCAACCATCACCGCGCCCAGCGGTTTCATCCATAATTTACCCATTACGTTAGCCTCCTTAAGTTTTAACATCTCATACTCAAATCGATTTGATACCTAACAGACGGGCTTAATTCCATAATGTTGCACTTGACAGCTATAAAACGCAAAAAAGCCCCTTTCGGGACTTCTTCATTGGGTTCAAATCATATCTTATTGGTTCTCAAGCTCTTCCTTGCTTACCAGACTAACTAAAGCGTTTACAGCCTGTTCGGCGTCCGCGCCTTCTGCACTAATCTGGATTTCCGTACCAGTACTGATTGCAAGGCTCATGATCCCCATGATACTTTTTGCATTTACTTTTTTGTCGTCCTTCTCGACGAACACTTCAGATGAGTACTTATTCGCTTCTTGAACGAACAGTGCCGCAGGTCTGGCATGGAGACCCGTTTTCAAACGGACAACTACCGGGTGCTTTGTCATGGAAACTTACCCCCTATTATGAAATCTGGACATTAAATACACAATTATATTTATAACATTATACCATATAACCAGAGCAGGACACTAGAAGAAAAACTCAGGGTAATTGGGATGTCATTATTATGACCCATTTTAGCCTTTTTACATCGCCCCATTACACCTGAGCTGCCTCTCTTTTTCAACCGTAACGCTCGTTACGAACCTTCTCAGCCAGCTCATCAATTTTGCGAAGCCGGTGATTCACTCCGGACTTGCTGACTGTACCCTTAAGCAGTTCGCCTACTTCCTTCAAGTTGATATCCGGATGGGCGAGTCTGACTTCAGCCACTTCACGAAGCTTCTCGGGCAACGACTCCAGACCAACTTCCTTTTGCAACAGTCTGATGTTATCGATCTGTCTGACTGCTGCTCCAATCGTTTTGTTCAGGTTAGCCGTCTCACAATTGACAATTCGGTTGACGGAATTACGCATATCTCGCATGATCCGCACATCCTCGAACTTGAAAAGGGCCTGATGTGCACCAATAATACTGAGCAGCTCAATGATTTTCTCGCCTTCCTTAATGTATAGGATGAATCCTTTTTTGCGTTCTATACACCGGGCATTGAGATGAAATTCATTCGCCAGGTCCACCAGGGCCTGACAGTGCTCCTCATACATGGACGCAATCTCCAGGTGGTAGGATGAACCTTCGGGATTGTTGACCGAGCCTCCCGCCATAAATGCCCCTCGGAGATAAGCACGTTTACAGCAGTTATTATTGAAAAGCTCTCCACTGATCCCGGGAGTAAACAGAAATCCTTCGGATACAATGTACAGCTCTTTTAAAATCTCTTGTACCATGGTTGGAATCCGAACAATATACACATTGTTCTTTTTCAGCCGCATTTTTTTGCGGACAAGCAATTCCGTATGCACTTGAAAATGCTTTTTAAGCAGAGAGTATGCCCGTCTTGCAATGGCGGCATTCTCCGTCGAAATATCCAAGATGACCTTTTTATTCGATAACTGCACCGCACCAAGCATACGGATGAGGGCTGAAAGTTCCGCCTTTTCGCAGCACGGTTCGCTTTCAATCATCGTTAGTTCTTTTTTGGTCTGTGCTGCAAACGACATGGGACTTCACCTCTTCCGTAACATCCAATTTTGTACAAGTTGATAGATGTGATGGCTCAGCTTGTCGGCATCATGACGCAGATAAGTCCGGAACAGGACCAACGTATCCGCAACCACTTGATAGCCGGCACTCTTCAGCACATTCATATCGAGCACAACCGGTTTAGCTCCTTTTTCCGCATACTTATTCTGCACCTGCAGCGGAATATCACCATTATTTACAATGACATAGTCGAAAATTTGGTGTCCTATATGTTCATGTACCGCCTTGAGGTGGTCACTCACCGTATAATTATCCGTCTCTCCCGGCTGTGTCATCACATTACAAATAAACATTTTCACGGCGTCAGCCTCAACGACAGCTTCAGCCAGCTTAGGAACAAGCAGATTGGGCAGAATGCTCGTGTATAGACTACCTGGCCCAATCAGGATGGCGTCTGCCTGACGAATGGCCTCCACCGCCTCTGGCAACGGCTCCACGTGATCCGGTTCAAGGAAAACGCGTTTGATCCGTAAGCCAGCTTCAGGGATCTTGGACTCGCCCGTAACAATCGAGCCATCCTCCATCTCTGCATGCAGAATAACGGCCTGCCCGGCTGCGGGCAATACCTCACCCCGAACGGCAAACACGCGGCTAAGTTCCCGCACAGCGGTCACGAAGTCGCCCGATATATCCGTCATTGCAGCCAAAATCAAGTTACCCAGGCTGTGGCCTGCAAGCCCCGCGCCTGTATTGAAGCGATAATTCAGCATATCCGACAACAATGGTTCTACATCCGCTAGCGCCGTAAGTACGTTACGAATGTCGCCCGGAGGCGGCATTTGCAGCTCATTACGCAGGATGCCCGAACTTCCTCCGTCATCCGCCACCGTGACGATGGCCGTGATGTCCAGCGGCTTTTCCTTCAAACCGCGCAGCATCACGGATAATCCGGTTCCGCCGCCCATGACTACAATTCTCGGACGTTCTCTTCGTGGTCCGGCTTCTTTCATCCCTTCACCCTCTTCAATGACGGTCCCGGTCGGCGTCGCGATGGCTCACGGTGACAGCCTCAGTTTCGCTGCTTCCCAACATTTTGCCCAAATATTCCGATATTGCTACCGAACGATGCTTGCCTCCGGTACAGCCGATTCCAATAATAACCTGGCTTTTGCCTTCCTTCCGGTATTGCGGAATCAGAAAATGCAGCATATCCAGTAGCTTGGTCAGAAACGCCTGCGTCTCCGGCCATTTCATAACATATTCGTATACATCATTATTCTGTCCCGTATTCGGACGTAAATGCTCAATATAATGCGGATTTGGCAAGAAACGAACGTCAAACACCAGATCCGCATCAATTGGAATACCGTATTTGAACCCAAACGACGTAATATTTACCGACAGCATATGGCTTTCCAGATGAGAAAAGCGGGATATGATGCGCTCTTTCAGTTGAGCAGGCTTCATTGTACTGGTATTCAGCACCTGAGTGGCGGAATTTTTGAGCTCCTCCAGCATTTTACGTTCCAGCCGGATGCCGTCCAGCGGCATGCCCTCAGGAGCGAGTGGATGTCTGCGCCTGCTCTCCTTATAGCGCTGGACCAATACAGAGTCTGTCGCGTCCAGGAATAATATTTCGCAATGAATGGTAAAATGATCTTTAATATAGTTCAGTGACTCGGACAAAGCCGTAAAGAACTCACGCCCGCGAAGATCGATAACAAGTGCGACCTTGCCAATTTTGCCGTTCGATTGTTCAATCAGTTCCGCGAATTTCGGAATCAATACCGGCGGAAGATTATCCACACAGAAGAATCCAAGATCCTCCAGGCTTTGTACTGCAATCGTCTTGCCTGCCCCGGACATGCCCGTAATGATAATGAGCGTGGCGCCTGTGCCCGGTGAAACTTCACCTTCAAGCATAAATGTCCCCTCCTTATCATATTGCTGTCGGATTATACTGTTACGAGGTTACTAGGAACGCAAGAGAAGACCAGCCGCGCCAACAATACCTGCATTATTGCCAAGTGTTGCTTCAAGAATTTTAACGCCTTCTTGCAGTGGTTCAGGTGTCAGTTTCGCAAATACTGTGCGTACTTCATCAAACAAAATATTACCCGCTTTGGATACACCGCCACCGATAATGAACATCTCGGGGTTAATTACAGCCGCTACAGCCGCCATCGATTTACCCAAATAGAACGCTGCACGATTGACGATACGCAATGCAACTTCATCGCCCGCTTTGGCTGCATCAAATACTTCCTTGGCTGCAATTTTGTCGACGAGTGCCAGTGATGTATGATCTCCACGCTCTACAGCGTCTTTGGCCATACGAATAATCCCAGTTGCTGAAGATACAGTTTCCACGCATCCCATTTTGCCACATCCGCACTGGATCGCTTCCAAATCAGGGACAACACTGACATGACCCAGCTCACCAGCCATACCGGAGAAACCCTGATAGATCTTGCCGTTTAGGATCAGTCCGCCACCAACGCCTGTACCAAGCGTATAGCATACACAGTTGTCCACGCCCTTGCCAGCGCCAGCCCAGGCTTCACCCAGTGCAGCCACGTTTGCATCGTTATCTATTTTGACCGGCTTGCCCAGACGTTCTTCCAAAATCGAACGAATGGCTACATTCCGAAATCCGATGTTAGGGGCAAGAACGATAATTCCCTCGCGTACATTGGTGAACCCAGCCACGCCCGCTCCCACACCTTCAAGCTGCTCCCAGCTGAAAGGCGATTCGGCAACGATATGACGGACATACTTCTCGATGTTGGCAATGACCGTGTCAACGCCCTTATCCACTTCAGTCGGTCCTTCATACGTATACATAAGCTGACCGTGTTCATCACATATACCGACCTTGATTGCTGTTCCGCCGAGATCGACCCCAACGTAGATTTTCTCAGACATGCTACAAGCCACCTTTATCTATCTATAATAGTTTAATCCTACGTACCAACTATAATTGAAGGATACGCCTGGGTCAAGACGATAAGACCTTTGCTGTGATTAGCTTCCCCGCTATTGTGAACAACATCACAGGCTATTTTTGAATACGTATACAACCCCATTTGTCTCTATTAAAAACGCAAGCTTCATTTCTTCCTCCATAGAAGAGGAAGCCTCAACTCATGATATTGCATATCCACTCGTTCCATGCGTAAAAGATGACATTTGTCATCTGAAAGTTATGACAGCTCTTATTAACCCATACCCAGTGCGTTCAGGAAACAGATACCTTCTCTGACAATGTCACCTTAGGGAAAGAGAGCAAAAACGCCATCCAGAGAATGGGTGGCGTTTTACATTTTTTTGAACACTTACCTAGCATTCAGCAGCTATTCAGCTACTGGTCACAACTTCGTTTCCACACGAATGGGCTCTTCCGTTTTTTCCATCTTGTTAACATCCAGAATATCAAGCAGGAAGACAAAGATCGGAATACCGATGATAAGCCCCCAGATTCCCAGGAAATGTTGAGACAGAATCAGTACGATAAACGTGTAGAACATCGGCAATTTGGTTTTGTGTGCCATCAGCTTCGGATTCAGGAAGTACGTCTCCAGCGCATGAATGATGATGATCATAATGATCACGATTACGCTGAGCTGCAATCCTCCCAGTTGATATCCGATTAGACACAGTGGAATCAAAGAGATGATAACCCCCGCAACAGGTACCAGACTCAGCATGAACACCAGAATGGTCAAGGCGAATAAGTACGGGAAACCAAGTATCCATAATCCCAAAATCGTCAAAGCTGTATTGAATACCGCAATCAACAACTGCGCCTCAATGACTTTACCAAAGGAAGATACAAATTTATCTCCAAGGTAAGCCACTTCATTATAGAACCAGCCAATCTTGCTTGTTTTGAACTTGGAGGTAAACTTGGAAATCTCCCGCTTTTGCAACAAGAAGAACAGACTGAGGATGATGACCAGCAGAATGAACTCCAACCATTTGCTTAACGCAAAAATATACTTCAATGCATCGTTGGTATAGTTTTTAATATCGAACGATTGCAGATAACCTGCAATTTTGGAAGCAAAATTATCACCGTCCGCGGTATCAAGAAACTTCATGATCTCATTCGTTAACTGAACGACCTGATCCACGATCCGTGGTGAATACCTGGAGATACCCAGTACAATGGCTGCAATAACGATAAGATAGAGCAGGATGACGACAACTTTATAGTTAACCGGAAATAAACGATTCAACTTCTCTGTGATAAAATGCTGCAACCTGTTCATGACATACGTCACCAGGAATAACAGCAAAATCATGTGCAGCATACTCCCCATGCTGAAAAGCACCAAACAAAACAACAGCAGAATCAAAAATCGCCGCACTGTTGCATTCTGTAACCAATCTTTTATCATTTCCCCCAAAGTCTTCACCTCACAGCTAATATGCCCATTATGTATACGATCTGATGCTCATTTTGGTTTCAAAAAAAGAGAAGCCTTCCGGCTTCTCACATCATGAGACTTCCCGTTGTCTCTATTACTTAATTTATGCCAAACCATACCCTTTTCATGCTTACTTATCCAGTGTTTCGCTCCAGTCATGCACAATGCTGCCTTCAAGGAATTTCTCGCAGTCCATTGCGGCCATACACCCTGAACCTGCTGCTGTAATGGCCTGACGGTACTTCGTATCCTGAACATCACCACAGGCGAACACACCCGGAATGTTAGTCTCGGTAGTACCTGGTTTAACGACAACATAGCCGTGTTCATCCAGTGTAATCTGATTGCTCAGGAAACCCGTATTCGGTGTATGCCCAATTGCTATGAATACGCCGTCGGCTTCAAGCAACTCTTCCTGCCCGGTCTCGTTATTGCGTACCTTAAGCCCTTTAACGCCAAGAGCTTCAGGCACAACTTCGAGCGGTGTACGGTTCAACGCCCATTTCACCTTCTCGTTGCCGCGAGCCCGATCCTGCATAATTTTCGATGCACGCAATTCGTCCCGGCGGTGAACCAGTGTAACGTCTGTTGCAAAACGGGTCAGGAAGCTGGCCTCCTCCATCGCGGAGTCTCCACCGCCGACAACGACGATTTTTTTGCCACGGAAAAAGAATCCGTCACATGTGGCACATGTGCTTACCCCACGCCCCACATTCTCCTGCTCTCCCGGAATGCCGAGATAACGGGCCGAAGCGCCCGTAGAGATAATGATCGAATCGGCTTCCAGTTCACCGATGCCTCCAACTTTAACCTTGAAGGGCGGTTTGCTAAAATCCACTTCTTCCACCCAACCATTTTTGAACTCAGCTCCAAAACGCTCCGCTTGCTTGCGCATATTGTCCATCAATTCCGGACCCATGATGCCTTGTGGAAAACCAGGGAAATTCTCAACTTCCGTTGTCGTCGTCAATTGACCTCCCGGTTGTAGACCTTCGATAACCAGTGGGTTTAGATTAGCACGAGCTAGATATATCGCTGCTGTCAGACCCGCAGGTCCGGTTCCGATCACAATCGTTCTGTATTTAGACATATAGATACAGCCTCCTTAATAAGGTTGAGAGTGTGTTGAGTGGCGATTAACTTGCTATGATGATATCCTACAGGCATGTCGAGACCTATTCGTTAAGTTTACCCGTTTTCCAGGCCAATGTATCCTTCACGCCATGAAGTCTTTCCCAAAGCGAGGTTTCAAGGAACATTTACAAGATCGGTGGGTTGGAGTTGCATACTTTGTTAATTTGCCGTGCATATTTGCTGACTGTGGCAGCTGATATGCCATATCGATCGGCTATGCTTTGGTAGGTCACTGGACGACTATGAATCTTGGCCGCCAAATATTCCAACCCCGCTGCCAAGCCTTCAATTTGCTTCGTGCCAGGCACCTCCGGGTGTACGCGAGATACATAGTCGGTCCACAGCCGTTCCATTTCTTGCTGCAATTCGGCTTTGGCTTCGGACATCTGTAACGCACGGTCCACGACCGCCTGCCAATGCGAAGATGGTTTTGTCTCCGTTTGTTCCGTCATCGACTCCATCTTCGGAATGGTGCGTTTGCTCAACGCAGTTAACGGTAGTAGAACAGGAGAATCATCCTGTTTAGCTTCTTCTGAATCAAGACCATGGAGTACAGAACGAGCGGCTTCCACCAGCTCCTGATCTTCACCCGGTTCCTGGATAAAGGATTGCAGTGCCTGCTGCACCTCATAATCTCCAATCATGCCAAGAGCATGAATGACCTGAAGCTTGGTAGCCCGATCCCCATGTCGCAACGCCCAGAAGAAAGAGGAGCGGATCAAGGGATCGTTTTTCATCTCTTCAGGTATGCCGTTGCCATAGTTCTCCCATTGTCTGAATTGCTCGTCAAATGGCAGATGATAGTGATAACTTAGTTTTTCCGGATCTTTTTCTCCCTGTCTCACAGCCTCAAGTCCCGACAGATAGTACCGGGATACTTCCGAACCCGGGTCCAGCTTGCCCACGTGACGCCACAGACGTTCAGCTGAATCGTAACGTTCCGTATTATAAGCAGCGACTGCTGCATAATGTGCGAGAGCCGGGTCTGCAGCGGTTTCTTCATCCTTCAACAGGCGACGGAAATGTACATAAGCCGTATCATGTTGACCCAGGATACCCATCGTGGTAGCCAGTTTGTAGACCTGTTCGTGCTGGAAAGGCACGATGACTCGTAATTTTTTGATCAGAAGCAGCACTTGGTCAGCTCGATTCTCGTTCTGGTGAAAGATTGCGAGATTACACAATGCATGCAAATTACCAGGCTCCTGCTCCAGTACTTCGGCAATCGTCTCTTTCGCTTTGGGAAACAGCCCCATATAATAATAGGCAAGCGCCAAGTTGTTGCGAGCAGCCAAATAATCAGGATAATCGGGTGCCATGCCTTCCAGCAGCTCAGCTGCCTGTGCAAACTTCCCTTGTTCCAACAATTCCCGCGCCTGATCGTGTTCAACGACACCTTTACGTGATTTGATCCGGTTCAGTTTGGCTGGTCGATCCAGCTCATAGTACAGAAGCTCCATCATCTCTTCGGCTTCCGTCATAAACTGACCCTGGGTATCCTCCTCCAAATACGTAACAAGCGCTTGCTCAGCTTCTTCAAACCGATCCATATTCGCATAATTGTTCGCCATATAGAAATAACATTCCGTCATGGACGGATCTACCACGTCGAGCACATGCGCAAGAACGGCATTCGAAGCCTCGTAATCCCCCTTCTCTGATAATATACCCGCCATATTACAATGATTCACCGGATTTTCCGGTTCATATTCAACAGCTTTACGAAAATATTTTAATGCCTTGTCGACGTGATTACGGTCCAGCGAGCGGACAGCTCTCTCAAAAAAGAAAGAAGCATCCAAGTGAATCGGTATAACATTGGCAAGGTGTCCCTCAGCCCGCAGTAGCTTGCCCTTCATCTTCCAAGGCACCTCCTCTTTGCTTTCATTCATACTCTCCAGTATACCACATCTTAAGGCCCACTTCTCAATATGTAGTTTCATGTCGTTTATGCCAAAAATGCGCAAAAAAGATGACACCCCTCACTCCTTTCGAATGAAATGTCATCTTTTTGCTTCATGGACTTTTACTTACTAAAAGAGATTCATCAGAATTACAGCTTTAATGCCATGGATGGCGAAAGGGAGATATGAACCTTCTTGTGGAAAGGGGTCATAAAGTTAACCAGCACAACCTTACACTTATCAGGCAGCTTCGCCTCACGTACGGTTGCCGCCAAATGCCCCACCTCGCCTCCGGTCAGCTCAATCCAGTCATCTCCACAGGAATATCGTAATGTGCCGCTCTTCCACAGGTAATGGCCCTCATTCGTCTCAAGCAATTCCCCATGGGAAAGCTCGCCCTCGCTTCCGAACACGAAAGACAGCTGCACCATGATCTGCTCCGGCTGCTCTCCCGCCAGTTTCAGTGTCCAGCCATTTTCGGTTGGTAATACTTCCGTCTGTACACGGAATGTCTGCTCGTGGGTGAGCGCTCGACTCTGATGGGGTAACAAATACCACGGACTGATGGCTGTTCTCGCCGTCTCAGGCAGTTGGCTATCAGGGATCGGACCATAGTAACCCTTCTTCTGCTCGCCCGTTAGACTATAACCTGCTGGCAATCGAGACATGTGCTGCATCGGCACATACCCTGGATTAAAATAGGAGGCCAACTGAACAGCCAGCAGACGTACCGCACCATGACGAAGGGCAAAAAATGAAGGCACCTCCGTCATTACGGTCGCGCTTGTATTACCGGACCGAATACGTGCTACAGGTGCGCCAAAGTCCGTGTGCAACCGGCTGTGCGAGATCCGTCCATGATGACCTGCCGATTCCATTCGCTGCAAATAATTCTCTCGCACAAATTGTTCGTTCAGTATGATCTCGTACAGCTCAGGCAAATGATCACGTGCCTTACCTGCCTGCTGAAGCTCAGGCTCCAGCAGTAGCCGAACGAGCGCATTGACCGAGCAGACGCCGGGATCTGTTAACATTTCTCCTGCCCATTCAGCCATGCCGGCAAAGATCGGATCTCCGTCCAGCCGGGCCAAAATGGCATACGGCAAATAATACGGTGATAGATCATGCACGCTCCCCAGATCCTGGCGACCTGAGTAATCCGTAACAACCTCACCGGTTGGATGTACTAGATATACCATCATGCGCAGATTGAGCCTCACCGGTTCCAACAACTCAGGACGATTTAACAGACGCGCCGCATGAATCAACATGATGTCGCTAACCGCGCTGTAGATTCCGTTGCTTCGTTCAGTCCATTCCCCGTCAGGCGTAATATCCATACCCTCAGCCAGCCACTGCTCTGCACGCTGCACCGCTTCCTCCAGGTCAAACAATTGATGCAGGAAACCGAGCGCCGCGCACAGCACCCAGCGATGGTTCGGGGTATGACAGCCCCCGGTTAACATGACCGGAACAGTTCGTTCCAGAAACAGGCGCATATTGTTCAGCACAGGCTGCAATGGCTCCCAGTCCTGCTGCTGAAGAAGTTGATACAACTGAGCATATCCCACGACGACAAATGCTGTATCTGGCGGAGAATGGGAATTGGTCCAGCCGGGGGAGATGGAGCCATCTTCATGCTGGTTACGGAGTACGTACTCCGATGCCAGAAGCAGGCGATCAAGCAATTCATTGTCTTGGAAATAAATCGAATCGGGATTAACAAGCGCCGCTCCCCAGTAACACATGTCCGTAGGCGTTCCGGTCGTGTGGTTGACCCAAGCTATACCTGTATAGGGATCAATCGTTCCTCCATAATAGCGGCTCTCCGGGTCAAGTACTTGCCGGGTAATCCCTTTCTGAACTGCTCTGTCATTACTGTCCACCAGTTGTTTGTACATGTCTAGTCCCTCCAAACAAATGCATTTACATCGTTATCATCAACCCTTGACTGCCCCAAGCATGGCACCGCTAACAAAATACTTTTGCAGCCACGGATAGACGAGAAGAATGGGTACAGTCGCAAAAACGACGGTGGCAGCCTTGAGGCTCTCCGGGGTTAATGGAGCGCGATTAGCACCCTCCATCAGCGTAAGTTCGCTCACCATATTGTTTTGTACCATTTGGAAGAGCTTGAGCTGTAAGGGATATAGCTGAGGGTCATTAATATACAAAAGGGAATCCTGGAATCCATTCCAGCGTCCAACCGCATAGAAAAGGGCCAACGTAGCCAATACAGGCATGGATAGTGGCAATATAATTTTAAAGAGCGTGTGTACATGTGAACTGCCGTCAATCTCTGCCGACTCCTCCAAACTTTCCGGTATGCCTCTGAAGAACGAAATCAGGATAATTAGGTTAAACGGACTCACCAGACCAGGCAGAATCAATGCCCAGACCGAATTAAGCAAATTGAGATCACGAATGAGCAAGTACTCAGGTATCATCCCGCCACTGAAAAACATCGTAATAATGATGACATACATAAAGAGCTTGCGCCCTTTCAGTTTTTTCTTGGTTAACGGATATGCAGCTGCAAGTGTGAACAGCATGCACAGCACTGTGGTCACGACAGTCAGAACCGTTGTGAAGCCCAGTGAATAGAGCATCGATTGATCAGAAAACACCTGAATATATGCATCCCAATTGATTTCTTTGGGGAATATGGTCACTTCACCTGACGTAATCGCCCGGTTCGAACTGAGCGATATTGCAATCGTGTGCAGAAACGGAGCCAGACAAAATATAACAAACAAAATGATAAAGGAGATATTAACGATATCAAAAATCCGGTTTGAGGTGCGTTCACTCATATGCACACAGCTCCTTTACTGATGGTCTATACAAACAAGCCGATTGGCGTATCTTTCATTCTTTAATAACCTACAAAATACCTTCACCGGTTGCTTTTTTTGAAATATAGTTAGAGCCGAGCACAAAGATAAGTCCCACAACGGCCTGGAACAAACCAACGACGGTTGCTAGTGTGTATTGTCCTGATTCAAGACCAACTCTGTATACAAAGGTACTGAGTACATCGGAATATTCACGCACAGCCGTGTTACCGATAATATAAGGCCGATCAAAACCGATACTGACCATATGTCCAAGATTGAGAATAAGCAAGGTCACGATGGTAGGTTTGATGCTCGGCAACGTAATATGCCAGATTCTCTTCAGCCGTGATGCTCCATCAATCTCAGCCGCTTCAAACAATTCCTTGTTCACGCCGGTTAATGCGGCCAGATATAGAATGGTTCCCCATCCTGCACTTTGCCAGACACCTGTGAACAGGTACGTCACAAGCCAAGGATTCTTCTCTGTCAAAAATGGTATCGAATTTAACCCCATGCTCTCCAGCACACCGTTAACCATACCCGATTGATTACCAAACAATTGGTATACAATCCCCCCGATGATCACCCATGAAATAAAGTGAGGAATGTACAGAATCGTCTGCGATATTTTTTTAAACCATTTAAATCGAACTTCATAGAGCATGATTGCCAATATAATAGGTGCAGGGAACGAAACAATCAGATCAAGAAAATTCAGCATAAAGGTATTGCGTAGTGTCGTGTAGAAGTCACGCATCCCAAATACCTCACGGAAAGCATCGAAACCGATCCACTCACTACCGTTAATGCCCTGAAACAGGTTGAAGTCTTTAAAGGCGATCTGAACACCGTACATCGGTCCGTAGCGAAAGATCAAAAAGTAGATCAGGGGCAGTGAGATCAGTGCATACAATTGCCAATACCTTTTCAAGTATGTGATCGTCAAGTCGGTTTCCTCCTATCAACAAAGAAACGGCTGTGCCGCACAAACCAGCGGCACACGTCCCTTCCAAAGTTATGCGGTAACATGTGTATCTTATTTGGAGCCATGATGTGTAAGGATTATTTATTGGGTAACGATTACTTACTGAAGTGCTTCTTCAAGCTCTTTCTTCAATTCTGTGCCACCGAGCGACATGAAATCATTCATTTCCTTTTCATAAACAGCTTCAAATTCCGCAGGCTTAGCCATCGCCGTTTTTACGATAATCACTTTTAGCTTATCATTCAGCGCCGTCCCATATTTGGATTCCGCTGCAATTGGTTTGCTAAAAACGATCGGACCGATGGTGTCGGTATTAGCAATGTTAATGGATTGTCTCATCAATTCCTGATTATTCTCCGGGAAGCCCGCGATCCATGCTGCTTCATTTACTTCCTGGTCTCCGATCACTTTGCCATTGGCAATAATAGCCATATCACCGGAATTGTAGATGCGATCCTTCATTTCCTGTGTTGCGTCATTTTTGACAACTGGAATTCCATCGACCATCTCGTAATTTTCACCTTCGACGCCGCTGTACATATCAAGCAGATTATTTCCAGAAGCCATCCAATCCAAATATTTCACTGCTTCTACAGCTCGTTTGCTGCTCTTTGGAATCATGATATACATTCCGTTGCTACCGTAACGTGATTTGATATATTTATTGTCAACATTGGCGTTTGTATAAGCGTCGATTGCTGCAACTTTGCTACCCGGCACGTTTTTGTACAAATTATCCAGCATACCGTCTGCGTACAGAATCTGACCTACATCTTCCGACATGTAACCGATGTTGCCGTTTTGGAAGTCCTTAACCAATTGAGTTTTCTCTTCATCAAGACTGAAATCTTTGCTGATCAGACCTTCATTGTATAATTTGTTAAGGAACTGCATCGCGTCCTTAAAGCCTTCATGCAACGGTAATTCGTATCGTTGACTGTACGTCAGTCCATCCTGAATCGGCTTGATAAACGAATAAATCAGTGTCTCATACTGAGCTGGCGCAAGTGCCATACCCATTGGGATGTTTTTGCTTCCCAGATTACCCGGATCTTTCTCTTTAAATGCTTTTAGCGTCTCGTAGAGCTCATCCGTTGTCGTTGGAGCCTTCATTCCAACTTTGTCTAGCCAATCCTGGCGGATATAAGAATTATAACGGGCAGTAATGGCACGTTTACCCGGAATGGCGAATTGCTGACCTTCAAGCTGACCAAACTTCAACAAGTCTTCACCCAAATATTCTTTCAGGTTAGGTCCATGCTCATTAATAAGCTCACCTACGTCTGTAAGTCCGCCCTGCTGGGCATAGCGATAGAACACACTCGAGTCATACACAAATACAATATCCGGAACGTCGCTGGCGCTAGCCATCAACACATTGAGCTTCGTCGTTTCCTCCGAACGCTGAACCGGTACAAATTGCACATCAATGTTATTTGGATCACCAAACTGTTCCTGAATCCATTTAGTCATATAGTTGTTGGTAATCGTATACGGTGAAGGGCTGTTACCACGATCAAAAACCTCGACTTTCAAGGTAACGCGCTCACCCTTGCCCGATGCGCCGCCCTCTGCTGTCTCTTGATCTGATGCAGATGAGCATCCAGCAAGTAGAGATACTCCCATTACCATCGTAAGTGCTAATCCCATCCATTTCTTAAGATTGCCTTTGGTTGCTTTTCCTGTCATTTTGTCATCCCCTTTGGCTTTGCGTGAATGTTTAAAGCTTGCCCAGAGTATTCCACATCTTTCCGTACGCTGGCAATAAACCTGTTTCGGAAACGCTTACATAAGGATAATGGTTTATCCCTAGCGACGATTTTCGCAGACTGACGATTTTCGTAAAGGGGCCACAAACAGGAGTAAATCAGGGGCTTCTTGCATAAACGCAGGCTCCGGTCGGATTCCAGGCTTACACCAGCAGCAAAAAGGCGAACTTCTGCATGGCGCCTCTTGAGAGATACACCTGCATGAAGTCCACCCGTGCTTAGAGATTTAATTCGCAGCATGAGCCTATGGTTTATGACTCTGTTTCGTGATGTTCACGTTTCAAACGGCGATAGTCACCTGGTGTAATACCCGCAACCCGCTTAAATACTCGTCCCAAAGTAATCCCATTGGCGTAGCCCACCTTCTGGGCGATGTCCTGTAACGAAAGATCCGTATTCTTGAGCAGCCGCTCCGTTTCCTTCATCCGCAATTCTGTAAGGAAGTCTACAAACTTCATATTGAACTCTGTCTTGAACAAATAACTCGCATGTTTGCCGGTAATCTGGAATCGATCACTCAGATGTTTCAGCGAAAGATCTGGATTCGCAAACTGTTCTTCAATATAGTTTCTCATTTCATTGACCATCGCTTTGTAGCTCTTGGTTTCAGTTACCGACACATAAGTTCTGAACAGATCCGTGAGGTCATCAAAAAGAATGTCCTTAACACCTTCAAGTGTCTCCGCTTCTTTCATCAGCATTAACCACTTGTTAATGTTTTCCTCCGATAATTTCTCCTGCAGCTGTTCAGACATGACCGCTACTTCACGGCTGAGCATCTGCAGCATCGCCTGAATCAAGGAGTGAATCTCATCATCCGGCAGCTTATCACGTTCAAAAGCCGCGAAAATCTCCTCCAGCTGATCACGCCACTGACTGCTCGACATCCGAAACCGTTTAACAAAATCAGCAATCATCTGCAGATAAGTATAGGTATCAAGCAGCTGCTGCTGAGTTTCTCCATACCCGGCCAGTGCCACATCCCCGTCTCTCAGTAATCTGCGGTGCATCACAGTCTCAGCCGCCACGTATGATTCACGAATGGCCTTGATACCCTCTGCAATCGGTCCGATACCGAAACTCAAGGATATACGCAGATTCTGCTCAACCCAAGATCGGCATTCCTCTGCAACCAGGCGAATCTGCTCTGTCATATCCACACTGCTGTCTGTGGACAGGAAAAGGATTGCAATCTGATCCGAGCTCACCCATTCCGTCCAGCATTGCATATCTGCATTGCGTGAGAGCTCTTGCAGAACGTTCATTAGCGCAAATTTAAGCGTATTCTGCTCACCTCTCGTGAACTGTTCCTGGAAGCCCTTCTCATAACGGTTGATTTCGCCAACCACAACAGCGAAGCATGACGAAGTATCCATACCAGTTAACGGGGAAAGATCCTTCAATCGTTCTACCGCATGATCCAGATTTTCTCCATTCAGCAGATCGTTAAAAAGTTTGCTGCGTTGCAGTAACACGTTTTCCCTGCTCTTTTTGTCCGAATCCATCATATGGTTGATCAGGTTTTCCAACACGCCGTCAATCAATTTCATCTCATCGGTACGAGAGCCGGATTGTTCCAGCACCCGAATCTGATGAGCCTCAATCCGGTTCATAATGATCTGAATAGGCTTATAATTACGACGAGTAATATAGATGATATAGAAAATAGCGCAGATGACTGTTACAACCGCAATGGCCACCCACACATAGGACACGACCGAGACCCAGCCATACAGGTTTCCTTTCTTGATTCCACTGGAGATCGTCCACCCCAACCGTTCCAGCGAAAGGGTGTTCAGCTCTTGTCCTTCTACGGCACCTTCACGATCTGAATGCGCATCGTATAGAACCTGACCGTTACGGTCAAGAATGCTCATGAAGGAAAGCTGTCCATTGACCATACTGTCAATACTCTGCTCAATACTGCTCATCTTGATATTAATGACAAGCACCCCATCCGAACCAAATGGCAGGGGCATGTCTTTATCTACCGTCAACACTCGAATAGGCGTACGCTGATTAACCCCCGCATCGTATTCCCTGACAGGCTGCCAGCCTGAAGCAATAGAACCGGACTCCATTTGGTTGATCCACGCCTTGTCTGAAAAGCTGTCTATATCCTTGGATCCGCTTGACGTTAAAACGCTTTCATTTTTCTTGTCATATAAATAAATCGATTGGATCCAAGGGTTGGAACTCGTCAACTCACGTAAACTCTGTGCAATGCTATACTCGGTCTCTTTGCCCACCTGATTCTGGCTATTGAAATAGTACTTGTAGGCCTGTTCACTCTGCACCGCTTCCATCAACGAAAGCTCAATATCCCGGAGCGTCCGGTCCAGACTGTCCGCCAAATAACTGGAGGAGATGCGATCTGCTTTCCTTGTTTCTTCCCTGGAGATGTCATTAATGAAAACAAAAGCGATAAAAATGAGTACGGTCATGGTAAGAAAGAAAATAGGAAAATAAGAAAATAGTAGCCGATAATACCAAGTCCGGGACAATAGACCCCACTCCTCACTCCACGACACCAGTGTATATTGCCGTGGTTCTACTGTTCATTACATCCGTCACATCTCTGGGATTGAGTCACCCTAACAGCACGCAGCCATAGAACTAATTTTAAGTTATTATAGCACAAGCCTTCAGGCAGCAAAGCAGGAATCGATTGTCTCCTCGCTCTTTTCACAGCTGAATCCTTGCCCTCATCCATGATCATAAAAAAACAAAAACCGTGCTGAGCAGCAAACTACTCCAACACGGTACAGTAAACCTGGATTCGCACATGTCTGTGCATCATAGTTAAATCCCTGAATCTTTGAACAGCGTAGCCATAGACCCACCATCCACAATGATGCGAATAGCACGAGCAAGCATTGGAGCTACAGGCAACACTTTGAAGCATTCGGGATGATCATCAGGCAGTGCGATGGAGTCTGTAACCACCACCTCGGCTATAGAGGGATGATTGAGCTTACTTAGCGCCCCATCCGAGAACAGACCATGTGTTGCGCATACATATACGTTTTTGGAGCCACGCTCCTTCAACCCTTCAACAACATTCAGAATTGTCGTTCCGGTATCGATCAGATCCTCAATAATAATCGGAGTTCGACCCTCCACATCCCCAATGACGTGTGTAATGATTGATTCGTTATGGCTTGGCCGCTTCTTGATCATAATGGCAAAAGGGGAATCCAGACGGTTCGCCAGTTTCTCCGCCATCGATGCTCGTCCCGCATCAGGGGAGACAACCACCGGATTTTCAATGCCTTTACTCAACAAATAATCACTAATGAGATCCAAGGATGTCATATGGTCCACTGGAATATTAAAGAATCCCTGAATTGCTGCTGCATGCAGATCAATGGTTACTACCCGGTTTGCTCCAGCCGTAGTTAACACATCTGCAACCATCTTGGCCGAGATCGGCTCACGCGGAGCAGACTTACGTTCCTGACGGGCATATCCGTAGTAGGGAACAATAATATTTACCGTACGGGCAGAAGCCCTTTTGGCTGCATCAATCATGACGAGCAATTCAACGAACAACTCATTAATCGGATGAGATAATGATTGAATCAGAAACACATCACAGTTGCGGATCGTCTCTTCGTAGTGAACGTATATTTCTCCGCTCTTGAACCGGGACAGTTTGATCTTGCCTAGTTGTACGCCCAGCTTGTCGCATACCTGTTCTGCCAGCTTAGGGTTCGATGAACCGGAAAAAATACGTAACGAATGCTGCATAATGCCCTCCCGAGGGTTGAAGTCCCTATATAATCCTTATCTAAAAGGTTATTTCCTACCCTCATTATACTCCACTGCTCTATACATTTAAAGAAAGGAACGAGCGCTGACGACCTTCAAAAACAGCTACCTCCGTACAGCCCAGCTCGCGCAGGAGCGCCTCGGCTTCAGGCAGGTAATCGCCAAGCTTCAACGGATCATGTGCATCGGAGCCAAGCGTGAGCGGAATCCCCAATTGAATAGCCTTAGTTAGCATTCGGCGACCGGGGAACATCTCTGCACATGGTTTCGATAATCCTGATGCATTGAGCTCCATAGCGCAGCCACTCTTTGCAATGCCTTGCAGCGCTGCATTTTCCAAAGCTACCCGCTCTTCCGTCTGCTCTGGTGCCGGAGCGAAGCCAAAGCGCTTGATGACATCCGCATGGCCCATAATATCGTACATTCCTGTAGCTGCCGCTTTGCTCACGGCATCATAGTACTGACGGTAAACTTCCAGTACGTCTTTGCCTTCCCAATGATGGGTCTGGCGAAAATCCGTAATGTCCCATTCCCCGAGAAAGTGAATCGATCCAATCACATAGTCCCAGGGGTACCGCTCGATAATGGCCCGAATTTCTGTCTCCCAGCCTTCAATATAGTCGCCTTCGAGGCCGACACGCACATCAATCTGGCCACGGTATCGCTCCTTCAGAGAAAAACACTCTTCCACATAACGCGGCAGCTCGTCCATAGGCATAGCCATCTCGGGATAATATTGAGCGGGATCTACATGCAGCAATGGCATGTGATCCGACAACCCAATCTGAGATAGGCCAATTTCCACCCCACGCTGCACATAAGCCTCCAGCTTGCCAACAGCATGACCACACCGCTCATGGTGTGTATGATAATCTATGCGCACAGGTTCGCCTCCTAATCGCGGCGAGGCCGCTCGTGGCGACGGCTCAGCTCTGACATGATGTCATCCAGCGGTAGCTTGCGCTCTTGCAACAGTACGAGCAAGTGATACATCAGGTCACTGACCTCAAGGCGAAGCTCGTCATTGTCTTTATTTTTGGCGGCGATGATCGTCTCGGACGCTTCTTCACCGATTTTTTTCAAAATCTTATCCACGCCCTTATCAAACAGGTACGTCGTATATGCGCCTTCCGGGCGCTCGCGTTCACGCTCTGCAATTACGGATTCCAGTTCAGCCAGTACTTCGAAACGACCTTCCGAGCTGGAACTTGCAGTTGTTGTACCCGATTCACTTGAGACCGCGGCGGTGGATTGCTCTGGCAAGCCCACGATTTCATTATGGAAACACGTTACTGCTCCGGTGTGGCAAGCAGGTCCATTTGGCTTTACCTCAACGAGCAAGGTGTCACCATCACAATCGTATTTCAATGAAGTAATCGTCTGTACGTTGCCTGAAGTTGCGCCCTTGTGCCACAGCTCTTGACGCGAACGCGACCAGAACCACGTTTCACCGGATTCCAGCGATAATTTCAGGGATTCCCGATTCATATAAGCCATCATCAGAACTTGACGCGTCTCAGCATCCTGCACAATGGCAGGTACCAATCCGTCGCTCCAACGAATGTGCTCCACAACCTGCTCCAAGGATAATTGCTCCTTGATCTCATTGCTTACGTTAGTCACGGATCTCCACCCCTTGCTCTCTCAAATGTTGTTTTAACGCCGGAACGGCGATTTCTTTATAATGGAATATCGTTGCCGCCAGACCTGCATCCGCTTTACCTGTCGTGAACACATCATAGAAATGCGATTCCTTGCCCGCACCACCCGAAGCAATCACCGGAATACGTACCGATTCGGATACCGCTGATGTCAGCTTCAGATCGAATCCGTCCTTCGTTCCATCCGCGTCCATGCTTGTCAGCAGAATTTCTCCAGCACCTAATGTCTCCGCCTGCTTAACCCATTCCAGTGCCTTGATCCCTGAAGGTTTCCGTCCACCATGCGTATAAACCTCCCACTCGCCCCAAGCCTCATTATACTTGGCGTCTATTGCTACGACGATACACTGGGAACCAAAGCGGCGCGCCCCATCTGCAATCAGCTGAGGATTAAGAACGGCTGCCGTATTTACAGCAATTTTATCCGCTCCTGCACGTAGAATGCGCTTCATGTCTTCCACCTTGGAAATGCCTCCACCCACGGTAAAAGGAATAGCGATCTCGCCTGCGGTCTGCCGCACTACTTCTTCCATCGTCTCGCGGCCTTCCACCGAAGCGGAGATATCGAGAAATACCAGTTCATCCGCGCCCTCGCGGTCATACAGCGCCGCCAGCTCTACCGGATCACCCGCATCGCGGAGATTGACGAAGTTAACGCCTTTGACGACCCGGCCGTCCTTCACGTCCAGACAAGGAATGATTCTTTTTGCCAGCATGCTCCTCTTCCTCTCTCTCCGATTATCGCATACCTGTATAAGTTCAACTATAGAACATTCACACTAGCCACTCCGATGACAGAACAACCTTACGATCGCTGTTATCCCCAGATTTTTTGATCCTTTTTTAAAGGGAAACTCCGGGGATAGCGTATGCTTCCGATGCAGCTTTCTTTCAGAGAGCTTTCAGGCGAACGTTTCACTTCTTCAGGTTATTTCTGTCCTCTCCGTTATCGTGCAAATGTTTATTTGAGCCTATATAGTATCGCTATTATTTATTTACCGCACGAACTGCTTCGGACAGATCGATGCTGCCCGTATACAGCGCTTTGCCCACGATTGCTCCTCCGACACCATCTTCCGCATGTTTGCTTAAACGAAGCAGATCATCCATGACACTAACTCCCCCGGAAGCAATCACCGTACGACCACTCGCCTTCGCAAGAGACACAATCGCTTCCACGTTAGGACCCTGCATCATGCCATCACGGGAGATGTCCGTGAAGATAAAGGTTTCCGCACCAAATGCCGCTAGTTCCTTCGCCAACACCTCAGCCTGAACTTCCGATGTCTCAAGCCAGCCGCGTGTCGCCACATACCCATTGCGTGCATCGATACCAATCGCTACTTTGTCTCCATATCGTCCCAGTACTTCTTCAGTAAAAGCGCGATCCTCGATAGCCGCTGTTCCGATTATAAGGCGACTCACGCCAAGACCCAGCAAACGCTCCACATCAGCCACTGTACGAAGACCACCACCTACCTGAACAGGCACGTTCACAGCTGAAGCAATACGTCCGATCAGTTCATCATTCACCGGATGACCTGCTTTTGCACCGTCCAGATCGACCAGATGAACGTATGTACCACCTTGCTTCTCCCAGGAAAGAGCAACTTGAACCGGGTCATCGTTATATACCGTCTCCTGATTGTAATCTCCCTGCACCAGTCTTACACATTTGCCGTCCCGGATATCAATTGCCGGATATATGATAAAAGATGACATACAAGGCCTCCTGAATATATTCATATTTGTCTCTATATAAATTGAAACTAAAGAATATTTACACTTGCCACTCCGATGACAGAACAACCTTCCGATCGCTGTTATCCCCAGATTTTTTTTGAATCCCTTATTTAAAGGGGAAAATCCGGGGATAAAGGCGAACGCTCCGCTTCTTCAGGTTATTTCTGTCCTCTCCGTTATCGTGTAAATGTTTAGTTCAATTTATATAGATTAGATTTTATATAAGTTTAGCTACGTATTATTCTATAAGGATGAAATTAAAAAATCATATGATTACGAGTGATATTACGCCTTCGATCCAGTCAATGCCAGGAAGTTTCCAAGCAGCTTCATCCCCAGCTCTCCGCTCTTCTCCGGGTGGAACTGCATGCCGAAATTGGAGCCTCTGCCAACAATCGCCGTAACCGGATGTCCGTAATCCGTTACTGCCAATAGATCGCTCTCTACTTCCGTACGTGCATGGTATGAATGGACAAAATAGACATGACCTGCCTCAAGCCCCGCGAGTAGCGGGTTTTCCGGATGCAGGAACTGCAATCGATTCCAACCCATATGTGGAACCTTTAATTCTCCCGGTGTGAATCGCACCACTTGACCCGGCAAAATGTTAAGTCCTTCATGCTCGCCATGCTCCTCACTTGAGCTGAACAACAACTGCATGCCCAGACAGATCCCGAGCAGTGGTTTGGCTCCAGCTGCAGCTTCCTTCACCACAGCGTCCAAACCATTTTCCCGCAAGTGCACCATGGCATCGCCAAACGCACCTACACCTGGCAGAATCACACCATCTGCACCAAGAATAGCATCCCGATCACCTGTGACCAGCGCTTCGTAGCCAAGACGTTCGACCGCTTTGCCGACGCTGTGCAGGTTCCCCATACCGTAATCGACAATTGCAATCGCCATCGTCTACAGCACTCCCTTCGTGGAAGGCACACCCGTTACACGTGGATCAATTGTTGTCGCCTCATCCAGTGCACGACCCAGTGCTTTGAAGATCGCTTCGATCATGTGATGTGTATTTTGCCCGTAGTGCACAATAACGTGCAATGTAATCCGAGCTTCCAGCGCTAATTTCCACAGAAACTCATGCACCAGTTCGGTCGAAAAGCTGCCCACTTGCTGGGATGGGTACTCTGCACGGTACTCGAAGTGAGGTCGGTTGCTCACATCAATCACAACCTGAGCGAGAGCCTCATCCATCGGCACAAATACACTGGCATAACGTTTGATTCCGCGCTTGTCTCCCAACGCTTCACGAAGTGTCTGCCCCAGACAGATCCCGATATCCTCCACCGTGTGATGGTCATCAATATCAACATCGCCGCGCGCCTGTACGTTCAGATCGAATTGTCCATGCTTCGTGAACAGGTCTAGCATATGATTGAGGAAAGGTACGTCCGTTTCAATCTCGGATTGCCCCGTTCCATCTACGGCAAAAGCAAGCTGAATGTTCGTTTCATTTGTCTTGCGGTCTACCTCTGCCTGACGTACAGCCCCCTTTTTCTGAAGGTCCAAACCATTATTCTGCTTATCCATTATCCGATTCCGCCTTTCCTTCCTGTTCTAACCGTACAGCGATCGCACGGGCGTGTCCTTCGAGCCCTTCATGCCGGGCCAGCTCTATAATAGCCGCTCCGTTTTGGAGCAACGCTTCCTTGCTGTAATAGATCAAACTCGATTTTTTGATAAAATCATCCACGTCCACAGGTGAACTGAATCGGGCCGTTCCATTGGTCGGAATAATATGATTCGGTCCCGCAAAATAATCCCCTACCGGCTCCGAGCTATACGGGCCGAGGAAAATCGCTCCGGCATTCTCGATCCGGCCAGCATAAGCCATGGGCTCCTGCACCATGATCTCCAGATGCTCCGGTGCGAGCCGGTTCACCACATCGATTCCCTCATCAATGGAATCGACCACAATAATCGCGCCATACTGCTCCACGGAAGCAGCAGCGATATCGCGCCGCGGCAGCACTTCCAGCTGCTGCCGCACTTCGGCCTGCACGGCTTCCGCCAGCATGGCCGAGGTCGTGACGAGAATGGCCGATGCCATCTCGTCATGTTCCGCCTGCGACAACAGGTCTGCGGCGACATACACCGGATTCGCCGTATCATCGGCGAGCACCACAATCTCACTCGGCCCGGCGATACTGTCGATATCGACCGCACCGTACACCTCGCGCTTCGCGAGCGCCACGTAAATATTGCCCGGTCCACAGATCTTGTCGACCGGGGCAATACTCTCCGTGCCGTAAGCGAGGGCGGCGATCGCCTGAGCGCCGCCAACCCGGTACATCTCGCTCACGCCTGCTTCCGCAGCAGCCACGAGAATGTACGGGTTAATGCCTTCGCCTCCGTTCGTTGACGGCGGCGTCACCAGAACAATCTCCGGCACGCCAGCCACCTGTGCCGGAATTACATTCATCAGCACCGACGATGGATATGCTGCTTTGCCGCCAGGTACATAGACACCGACCCGCTTCAGCGGTCGGATCACCTGGCCCAGCAGACTGCCGTCCGGCTGCCAATCCATCCATGAGTTGCGCTTCTGCTTCTCATGAAAAGCACGAATGTTAGCGGCGGCTTGCCGAATCGCCGTCACGAAGGAAGGCTCTACGGCTGCATAAGCCGCCTGCAGCTCTTCCTGCGGCACGCGCAGCTCTGCGGCCGTCAGCTTCGTGCGGTCCAGCTGCTCTGTGTAACGCAGCAGTGCCGCATCTCCTTCCCGGCGAATGTCGCCGACAATGCGCCGTACCGTTTCATTTTGCTCCGGTGTACCGTACTCCACTTCCCGCTTCAGATCAAATTCCCGTGCAGGTATAATTTTCATGCGTACAACCTCCTTATCCCCTGTATTACGTAATCCCTGTCATGTATGTGCAGATTCGTTCCTATTGTTTCTCATTACTTGCTTCTGTCGTTTCATTCTTTGGTTATTTCCGTTTCTATATTTCCCGTTCATTAAAACCATACATTCCTTGCTTATCTATGGTTTAACCTCGAACTATACCCGCCGACAATTCATTCGATGCTGGAATGACCTGTTGGAGAGCATCGCATAATGCCTGAATCCGTGCGTTCTTCATCCGATAGCTTACCCGATTCGCGATAAGGCGGCTCGTGATATCCAGGATGCCCGTCATCTCAACGAGTCCGTTCTCCCGTAACGTCTGTCCGGTCTCTACCAGATCGACAATCCGGTCAGCCAGACCAATCAAGGGCGCCAGTTCGATGGAACCGTTCAGTTTGATGACTTCTACCTGCTGTCCCTGTTCACGAAAATATTGGGAAGCGATTCTCGGATATTTTGTTGCCACCCGCTGCTGAATGCCAGGCGTCCAGTCGGGTAGTCCAATAACAGACATACGGCACTGCGCGATTCCCAGGTTCAACAATTCGTACACGTCCCGATTTTCCTCAAGCAGAACGTCTTTGCCAACAATCCCAATGTCCGCTACTCCATATTCCACATAGGTAGGCACGTCCACAGGTTTCGCCATGATGAACTCCATCCCCGCTTCCGGCACTTCAATCACCAGTTTGCGTGTATCATCTACATCAACGGGAATATCAAGCCCGGCCTCACGGAACAATTTGGAGGCTTTCTTATAGATTCGGCCCTTCGGCATGGCAACCTTCAATATATCCGACATCTCAGCGTCCCCCTCCATTTTCAGATCCGTATGTGATAACCTGCTCAGCCTGGATTGACTTATTGCCTGTTAGAGCACCAGTATTCGTACTTGCCTCTGTTCCATCTCTAGGAAGAAGTTGCGTTACTACATTCTGACCGATACTGCGTAGTCGCGCGGCCTCCGTTAGAGCCTCAGCCCGGCGTTCCGAGTTATATTGAATAAGTACAGGCTTCTTCTCTTCCATTGTAATTCCATGAACACCATCGATAATCCGGTTCGTTTTGAGCGCAAACCCTGTAGCTGGAAGTGAACGGCCAAACTGCTGTAACAGATTGTCATATCGTCCGCCGCTGCATACCGGGGATCCGAGTTCACCCGCATACCCTTCAAACGTCATGCCCGTATAATACGAGAAATCACCAATCATCGTTAGATCAATCAACACATGTTCGGAAACACCGTACGCTTCCAACACTTCAAATACCGCACATAAATGTGCAATCGATTTTGCTGCTTCAGTACTTGAACTCAGCTCTGCTGCGTGTGTACATACTTCTTTACCGCCACGCAGACGCAAAATGGCTTCAAGCTGCTCCTTCAGTTTCGGTTCCAGATTCAATGCTTCAATGGATTGGCGATAGCCGACATAATCGCGTCCCAGCAATCCTTCTTTCAACTGCTCCTGTTGTACCGTTTGCCCTGGAATGACTTCTTCCAGTAACCCGTTCAGAAATCCCATATGACCCATCGCAATTTTAAAGGAAGACACACCCGCTGCCTGCAAAGAAGCAATTGCAAGTGCTACAACTTCTGCATCTGCCTCAGGCGAATCATCACCAACAAGCTCTACACCCGTTTGGAAAAATTCCGCCTCACGTCCCGCTTCCTCTTCTATAGAACGAAACACATTCGCATGATAGGAAAGACGCAGCGGAAGCTCTTCATCCTTTAACAAAGAAGAAACCACTCGTGCAATTGGCGCTGTCAGATCCGATCTTAGCACCAACGTAGTCCCGCGACTGTTCAATAATTTAAACAACTTGCGATCCGATGTGGAGCTCGCTACACCTACGGTATCGTAGTATTCAATCGTTGGTGTAATGATTTGACGGTAACCCCAGCGTTCCATGCATTCCAGTACATTTCGCTCAATTGTTCGCAGCTTTGTCACCACATGTGGTGTATAGTCACGAAAACCTGTCGGTTTCTCAAAGCCTTTTGGTTTGGACATTGGTATTATTCACCCCGAGTCAGTAATTTAAGATTGGTAGACGTTCTATTTCAACAGGATTTATGTAGTGTAAATCCTCATTCTATCTTGTAGCCTGATTTCTTATGGTTGCTGCCAGACAGCCTTCAAAACGTGTTTCGTAAATGTTTAATTATGCTTACCTATACTTAACTTTCATCCCAATTCTTTAACATGGTAAAGTGCTAACAAACTAAAGGATATGGGATATGATAACATGAATGACCATCCATCGTCAACAATACGGCACCTTTGGTTCACTTGTTACGCATCCTCCATTTGTGATCACATTGCTCAAGAATAGTCTAATTATTTGTATACGAAAAAAGCTGCCATCAGCAGCTTCCTTATTCCAGTCAGTTCAACTTTTATCTTCCCCTGACTGAACCAATACAGGTTAATTTCCGTATATTCGTTAACCATCTTTTTAGATATTTCTTAAATCCATTTTCGGTATATCCTTTACATTTTTCCCGTATACCTTTGTTTCCACCTGTTCTTGATTTCTTATGACGCGTCTTCTTACTCCAAATTTCCAGGAACAGGTTCATCAGCCTTTAAGACGATCTCCTCCATTGAAGCATTCGAGCGAGACAGATCACGAAGTGGATTCCCTCCAACAAAAGCCCCCGGAGCTACGTCCTTATGAACCACTGCTCCTGCAGCTACAACCGCACCGTCCCCAATGGTCACACCTGGCAGAATAGTTGAATTTGCACCGATCAGCACATTTTCCCCGATAATCACCTCACCGAGTCTGTACTCCTTAATGAGATACTCGTGAGCAAGGATCGTGGTGTTGTAACCAATTACGGAATTTTCGCCCACCGTAATTTTCTCCGGGAAGAACACATCCACCATGACCATCAGTCCAAATGCCGTATGTTTACCCACCTTCATGCCGAGCATGCGACGATAGATCCAGTTCTTGACCGATAGAATCGGGCAGTACCGTGACAACTGAATCCAGATAAAATTGCGCACGCCTTTCCACGGACTCACGGTCTTGTAGATATGCCAAAGTGCGTTATGGCCTTCTACGGGATAGCGGGTTACTTTTCTCATGAACGTTCCGTTTCAATCAGCGTAAGCAAGTCCTTCATGTCGTGCAAAATGTAATCCGGTTTATATTCGCTCAATACGGCTTCTCCCTTAAGCGACCAGGCTACGCCTGCCGAAAGTGCGCCCGCATTCTGTGCCGATTGAATATCGACTGGGCTGTCACCCACCATCAATGTTTTGGAAGGATCTGCACCCAACTCCTCGATTGCTTTTAGGACGGGTTCAGCATGTGGCTTGGGATGGGTTACATCGGTAACCGTCACAATCGATTTCATATATTTCAACAGGTCGAAACGCTCCAGCACCTTTAGTGAAGATGGACGAATCTTCGTTGTGACCACACCCATCACAATTCCTGCCTTATGAAGAGCTTCAACGACCTCAATCACGTGAGGAAACGGCTGAACCATCGCCTCTTGATGAACATCGTTGTACGCCCGATATCCTTTGACATACTCCGCAACATCCTCTTTCCCAGAGAACGTACGCATCTGATTCTCTAGTGTTCCCCCCATATGTGGGATGATCTGTTCACGTGTCCAAGGGGTTGATAATTGCAAATCCTCCATCACATGAAGGAAAGAGTTGATAATTAGCTCATTCGTGTCGATAATCGTTCCATCCAGATCAAACAAAACCGTGTCAATCATGCTGCATTACTCCTTTTTCTCTTCAGCTTGCTTCGGATCCTCTTTGGTCGAGACTGGAGTTACCGTGTCCTCTTTGCCTGCAACTGGGCCTGTATGCACCATATCATCCGATGATTCTGAAGGAACCTTGGAAGATACAATCGGATCGCTATACCGCACATCTGCCTTGCCTGTCATTCTTCTCACAACGATGAAGACAATTGCAACAACAATGATGCCAATAGCCAGCAGCTGCGAAATTCTTACATTACCGTAGGCCGGATCAAGATATCCTTGCTCGAAGCCCATAGCTGTCATCGGGGACCATAATCCATTAACCATGGAGGCAACCCATTGCGGTGCCTGGAATCCCAGACTGTCGGTACGCAGCGCTTCGATAAAGAAACGACCAATCGAGTACCAGATAAAATAGGACATAAACAACTCACCAGCACGCAGAAACTTCTGACGACGAAGCACGAGTAAGATGACCAAACCAACAAGACTCCACATCGATTCGTACAAAAACGCAGGATGATGGAATACACCTTCCACGTTCATCTGATTTACAATAAAGTCTGGCAAATGAAGCTTGTCTCTCAAAAATGATTCTTCTACAGGACCGCCATAGGCCTCTTGGTTTACAAAGTTACCCCAGCGTCCGATCATTTGTCCAACAATCAGTCCAGGTGCACAGATGTCGGCCATGCGCCAGAAGTTATACCCTTTACGACGGAAGAAAATGACTGCACATATAATTGCACCAATCAGTGCGCCGTATATGGCGATACCACCATTCCATATTTTAAAGACATCCCAGAAATTATCCTTATAATCGTCCCACCGAAATGCCACGTAGTATATGCGGGCACCGATAATAGCAGAAGGCACACCAAGCAGAACCATGTCCATGAACACTTCCTGCGGAATGTTATACCGTTTGCCTTCCCGGATCACGAGCAGCAAACCTACAAGTGCCGCTGTACCAAGAATAAGCCCGTACCAGTGAACCTTTAACGCTCCGATGGAGAACGCAATGGGGTTCAACAGTAATAATGTATCCATTCATTCACACTCCTATAAATTCACTCATCTGTATGCATGACCAAATGGGACCTGCTCCAAATCCCGTAAGAAGTAGAGCAGGACGAACTTGGTCTTTATTTTAAAACAATTAAATATGTTCCTACATTTCTATATTCCTAGTCCATGTCTTCCATGTCTTCCGAAATCGTTGCTGTCAGCTTGTTCGTAAATTGCAGCGCAGCGTTAAGTCCCATTTGCTTAAGACGATAGTTCATCGCCGCAACTTCAATAATTACAGCCAAGTTCCGTCCCGGACGAACAGGAATCGTTACCAGAGGTACATCTGTATCGATGATTCGTGTTGTCTCCTCATCCAGACCGAGGCGATCATACTGCTTATCCTGCTGCCAAGCCTCAAGACGCACTACTAGGGTGATCCGTTTATTATTACGCACAGCCCCTGCACCAAACAATGTCATCACGTTGATGATCCCAACTCCCCGAATCTCAAGCAGATGACGGATGAGCTCTGGTGCTGTTCCGTGCAGCTGGAAGTCTGATGTTTGCCGGATTTCAACTGCATCATCGGCAATCAGACGATGTCCACGCTTCACCAATTCAAGTGCCGTTTCACTCTTACCAATACCACTGCTGCCCGTAATTAGCATACCGACTCCATTCACATCACACAGTACGCCATGAATCGTTGCCGTTGGCGCAAGCTTACGTTCCAGGAATCCGGTAATACGGCTCGATAAAATTGTTGTAGCCATGTTGCTGCGAAGCACGGCCAGATTCTGCTCCTCACTGATATCGATTAGTTCCTGTGGTACTTCCAGTCCACGAGTCACCAAGATACAAGGCGTTTCTTCCGTGCATAGGCGCTGCATCCGGTCACGACGCTCTGCTTCAGGCAGCATTGAAAAAAAGGCCAGCTCTGTTCTCCCAAGCAGCTGTACCCGTTCTTGTGGATGATATTCAAAATAACCGGCCATTTCGAGGCCAGGACGGTTTAAGTCATCTACAGTAATGACTCTCTTCAAACCTTGAGATCCGGAAACGACCTCAAGCTGGAACTGCTGTACCAATTCAGATACTTTCACTTTTTTCGCCATTTGTCTCTTCCTTTCAGCATTCGCTGCTTCTCTATGTACATCAGCATTTTAGCGTCAATTCCATTCCATTATTAGCGCATTCATTTTGTTTGTTTCAGGTTACAGTTTTTACAAAACAAAACCAGCCTTCAAATAATCTTAAATGAATTCAGTGTTGAATGCAATCGCGAACCATGGCCGCCCATTAATCAAAAAAGCCCCTTCCAGCAATAACGGAAGGGGCTCAGATTACAATGTATGATTGCATTAACTGACAGATTCCATCGTTACCGATGAATCTCAGTGCTATTAGTCTTGAAGAAGAACGTTTGCTTCAGTCTCTTTGTCAAAGATATGAACTTTGTTCATGTCAATTGCCATTTTAACTGTGGAACCATCACGAGTGTTGGAACGTCCGTCTACACGTGCGATTGTAGTATCATTACCTACACCGCTCAAGTAGAGGAGCATTTCGTGACCCAGGTTCTCTGTTACGTCTACGTGTGTAGAGAATACAGAGTTCGGGGATGCTTCCAGGAATACCGGCTCTTCGTGAATGTCTTCTGGACGAACACCCAGAATCACTTCTTTGCCAATGTATCCTCTTGATTTCAGCACTTGTGCTTTACCTTGTGGGATTTCAACGTCCACACCAGGAGCTACGAAATGCAGGCTAGCACCTTGCTCAGCCAGTTTACCCGAGATAAAGTTCATTGTCGGGGAACCGATGAATCCAGCTACGAACAGGTTCGCCGGGTGGTTGTAGAGTTCTTCCGGAGAAGCTGCTTGTTGGATGATACCATCCTTCATAACAACGATCCGATCACCCATTGTCATTGCTTCGATTTGGTCATGCGTTACGTAGATAACGGTTGTTTCCAAACGTTTCGCAAGTTTAGTGATCTCAGCACGCATTTGACCACGCAGTTTGGCATCCAAGTTGGAGAGAGGCTCATCCATCAAGAACACTTGTGGATCACGGACGATCGCACGTCCCAGAGCGACACGCTGACGTTGACCACCGGACAAAGCCTTAGGTTTACGCTCAAGCAAATGCTCGATATCCAGGATTCTAGCTGCTTCACGTACACGTTTGTCGATCTCATCTTTTTTCACTTTACGCAATTTCAAACCAAACGCCATGTTTTGGTATACGCTCATATGCGGATACAAGGCATAGGATTGGAATACCATCGCGATATCGCGGTCTTTAGGAGCAACATCATTTACGACACGGTCGCCGATATAGAGTTTACCTTCAGAAATTTCCTCAAGGCCTGCGATCATACGCAGTGTTGTTGATTTACCACAACCGGACGGACCTACCAGTACCAGAAATTCTTTATCTTTAATGTCCAGGTTAATATCAACTACTGTTGCTTTATCAGAACCCGGGTATTTTTTGAAAATATGCTCTAAACGTACACCAGCCATGATTGTTGCCTCCTCAGAGATCATTTTGTAATCGAATACATTTTGTAGTTTTATATTAACCCATTTGCATGATGTTTGACTATTCGCAAACTGCACAAAAATATCAAAGCTTTTTCGTCACTTTGTACATAAGCAGTAAAAGCCGCACCAGAACAGCACTTTCAAAGTTTCTGACATCATATCCAATCTCCTGTTTGATCTTATCAAGGCGATATACCAAGGTATTTCGATGAATGAAGAGGCGCTTTGCCGTCTCGCTGACATTACAATCCAGATTGAAAAAGGTTTCGAGCGTAGCCAGTGTCTCACTATCACTAAACAACACAGTGCCCTTTCCCGTTTCCTGTATAAAACGAAGACGTTGTTGCACAGGAATGCTGTCTACCAAACGTTCGAGGTGTAAATCCCAAGGAAGATGAATGTGCTGTGCAACATGGAAGGCCCGGCCCAAGTGAACACTTTCTTGAAGGAGCGCCGTGACAGAAGATAGTTGCCTTGTAGGGATACATGGTAAGGAAGCAGACAAATGAAATACACCTGCCCATTCACTGGCTACTAACTCATATAGCCCCTGACAAAAGGCATTCAGCAAATCCTTTCTGGCTTCAGCGGTATCCTCTTCGGCTTCACCTGTAACGATCTGTTCATCACCCAGAAACACCCACTCCTGCGCCCCAACAGGAATCAGTATAATTTCTTCACCAAAATAACTTTCGAGCAGTTTATTCAGTTCCTTTGAACGAATACGATGAGCATCAGGTGTCTCACATTGCAGCAAAAATGGGATTTTCTCTGCTTTCAATTCTCCAGCCAACGAAAAATAATCCGGGATAGCCTCCTGCTGAGCTGGGTGCTCAATCTGCTGTCGAATCCAATGCCCCAATTCAGCAAGCTGTTGCTCTCTATCATTTTCATAAATCACAGGCTGTTCTTCATCCAGTAATCGATTATGATTGCTAATGAGCAGCTCAATTAATCGCCGTACTTCAAACGTAACAGAGTCAGCAGAACATCTCCAACACAAGACATTGCCTTCTTGCTCATTCAAACCGACTTTGAAATAAACATGTTCCTCTGCAGTCCAACTTCGTACATCTGTAACCGGATCATTTGAGCTTTCATCTTGAGGTGTAAGATCGTCGGTCCCCTCTGTCCCACTCAGGGTCATTTGTTTAGCTTCCTGACCAACTGAGTTTATTGTGAACTGATTCCATTCTTCTATAGTTAACACAGATTCGTTTAAAGTAGTGCCTATAATTGCTTCGATTTGTTGTTTTAGATCAGGTATGAGCTTCATATAATGAACGCCACCACTCTGCTTTTTTCTATTATTTTATCATATCTTGGACAGCATCGCCTTTATCGGTCCACATATGAGTTTCCACATGAACAATCAAATTATCCATAACAAAAAAGAGTGACTAATCAAATTAATGATCAATCACTCTTTTTCAAAAGATGAGTCATGAAGGGCTCGAACCTTCGACACCCTGATTAAAAGTCAGGTGCTCTACCAACTGAGCTAATGACTCGTAAAACTGGTGGAGGATGATGGATTCGAACCACCGAACCCGTACGGGAGCAGATTTACAGTCTGATGCGTTTGGCCACTTCGCTAATCCTCCAGGATTACATGGTGGCTCGGGACGGAATCGAACCGCCGACACGAGGATTTTCAGTCCTCTGCTCTACCGACTGAGCTACCGAGCCTTATTCAATTTTGGGATTAATGGCGGAACCGACGGGATTCGAACCCGCGATCTCCTGCGTGACAGGCAGGCATGTTAGGCCAACTACACCACGGTTCCAGGCATTAATGGTGCCGGCGAGAGGACTTGAACCCCCAACCTACTGATTACAAGTCAGTTGCTCTACCAGTTGAGCTACACCGGCGTATATGGTGGAGGCTGAGGGGATCGAACCCCCGACCCTCTGCTTGTAAGGCAGATGCTCTCCCAGCTGAGCTAAGCCTCCTGGGTAATATGGTAGCGGCGGAGGGGATCGAACCCCCGACCTCACGGGTATGAACCGTACGCTCTAGCCAGCTGAGCTACACCGCCATATTAAAAACCAAATCCTAATTGCTTGTCCATCTTAAGGTAAAGATGGCGGAGAGAGAGGGATTCGAACCCTCGCACCGCTTACGCAGTCTAACCCCTTAGCAGAGGGTCCCCTTATAGCCACTTGGGTATCTCTCCAAATTGACAATCAAGAACAATACTCACAAGGATTGCTCCCTGAAAACTAGATCCGAAAC
>NZ_AWUK01000057.1 GCF_000499205.1 Paenibacillus sp. MAEPY2 | reverse complement strand
CCAAAATGGCGGGGTTTTTAGTTGCTAAAAGCATTGTTGTGAGTGTAATATCACAGGTTTTTATCCCTTGACATAAAATGTCATTATAAAGATAATAATTGTAACTTTGGAAGAGGGAGGAGAAAAAAAGCCGAAATCAGGTTTGATTTGAATGGCATCTGTAAGCGTAATAATTTCGGTTGTACCCTCACACAATTATCACTTTAAAGGAGTGTAGTTATGTACGATCAAATTGTAGATATTTTGTGCGCTATTAAAGAAGACCAACCGGAACTACGCCAATCCCTGTCCCCAGCAACGGAACTGAATAACGATATTGGTCTCGATTCTCTGCAAATGATCCAGTTTATGCTCAAAGTCGAGGATCAATTAAACGTAATTATTGACTATGACGAATTTGATTATGAACACCTCCAGTCGATCGACACGTTTATGACATTTCTGAAAAGCTGCCAGCCTCAAGAGCAATCATTGTACGTAGATGTCCAGAAGTGAAGCCGGGGTGACTCCAACGATTGTTATGGGGACGTTTGATCCGGAAACGCGATGGAGGGATCTGAATTTAGCGAAATTACCCGCTATGCCTGATAAGGATCGGGTATCCATTGTTTTATGTATGGACGAGCTGTTATTTCCATTTTGCGGACCAGACGCTATTCTCTACAGCCGCTGCAAAATCGATCCAGGACTGTATGAATATCTGAACGGGTTAGGTTTTTATTTTCGTAGCCGTCATCACTTTGATTTGAGCGATGCGGAGAGGTCCCTACCCGAACCGAACCTTTTCAAGCAGTGTATGTTCAGTCTTGCATTAGACGGTCAACAGCGTGAAGAGATATTAATTCACAACGTAAAACATCTCTCTCCTTATGCGATTACGGCTGATACGGAGGAGTACCTACATGCGGCCGGAATGTTGGGTTCTTTGCCGGATCATGAGACGGTTAAACGTGTAAACTCCAAATTCTATTCCAACCGACTCCTCTCCAGGATCGGAGAGAAGTGCTATGGCACGGAAGTGAACAGCGCACTAGAAGTGCAGGCTGTCGGAAATACGCTGCTGAAGCGAGGGGCATATTTACTTAAAGATCCATTCGGGGTTTCCGGCAAGGGCAACATGCTCATTGAAAATGAAGCCATGCAACGAAGGATAGCAGAGCACCTGGAAAAGCAGGAGAGAAGGGGATTGCGCTCGCAATTCCTGCTGGAACCTCTTCTGAGGAAAGAGACTGATTTCAGCTCACACTGGTTCATTCGAGAGAGTGGTGAGACCGATTTCATATCCGTTCAGCGCATGCTGAACCAACAGCAGAATTACGGCGGGTCCATCAGAGCGGATGAGGCTATGATCCTTTTACTGAGGAACGAGGGTTATTTTGACACGATGGAAAAGGCACTTCGGATATTGGCCGAGGACGGATATCACGGTTTCGTTTGCTTCGACTCCATGATTCTGGAGAGCGGGGATGTCGTACCCATTGTGGAGATTAACGCCCGCATGTCGATGGGTCTCATTAATGCTTATCTCGATAAAGGCTGGGAAACATACGGCCATACCGGTCTGCTTACCTTCTTGTCTCTTGGTCTACCTGAAGGCTTTGCGTTCGGAAGGCTGCTGGACGCTCTGCATATATCCGGTCTTCTATTCACAGGTCAAGGTGCGTACGGAATTGTTCCTCTTTCATCTAACACCGTAATGGTGAATGATATCCTGACCTCTAGACGTATAACTGAGGGAGTTCTGAGTAAGCGGGGCATGCCAAAGGGACGTCTTTATTTCTCGGTGGTGGGCCGTAATGACGAACATCGCAGTGAGCTGATTGTGAGCCTGAGGCAGGTACTCGCCGACTTGTCTATTAAAGTGTACAACTAAATCTGGAATGCGGAGGCTGCGCATGAATTCATCTTCGGTTACCCTGCTTGCGTCGGGCAATTCCCTTGGCGCATACATTCCGGCTATGCATCTGCACACGTACCTGCAAGGTAGAGGTGTCAGGACAGACGTTCACGTTCTGGAGAACCTGTACCATGAAGAAATCAGGCGCAAGATTCATGCCACCAAAAAAGCATTTCATGCCGATTTTTCTGTTGCCCTTATGGGTCATAAACTGGCCAAGCCTGTTGACGCCTCATTGAATGAGGCGGAAGTCCAGCTATTGTTGGACACCTGGATACGCGACGGTGTATGCCGCTTTGCTGTGTTTACCGGTTTTTGGCTCCCGATCCTGGAGCGTTACAAAACGATGGCGCAGACACCTCTGGATATTCAACTGATCCGGTTGGATGCATGCGATACACCATCGTTTAAGGTACACAAGTCCTTGTATCCCGACTACAATAACGTCTGGCTTTACGACGCTTCGAGGCTATCTCCAGACGGCTATATTGCTTCAGATGATATGGAACTCCTGCCTTACGCACAGCGTTCGGGACGCATTCTGATCCATGGCGGCGGCTGGGGGATCGGGACGTACACAGCAACGATCTCAGAGCTTCGTCAACGCGGTTACCCGTTGGATGTAATCGTGTATGATCCTTCCGAGGTGGAAGAGGACGATGGGAGCACACTCTACTTCGGAACAGATGCTTCATGGAACCCGTGGAGCAGAGATGCTCAGGGAAAGCATTCGTTTCCGCCAATGAACCGATATGTGCGTGAAGATGGCATTCTCCGGGCCATTCCGCTCCGAGATTACTCTGTTTACACGGACCTGATGCGTAATTGCGCTGCAATAATCAGCAAGCCGGGAGGAGCGTCACTGAACGACTCGCTGTCTTACGGGATCCCTTTTGTCATGTTAGAGCCGTTTGGCGAGCATGAGCTTCAGAATTCAAACTATTGGGAGTCCTGCGGTTTTGGTATCCGATTTGCGGAATGGAAATCCCTAGATTACTCGGGACAACATCTGGAGGAAATGTACAGACGTTTGTTGGAACAGCGATCAAAAATTATCCATTTGGGGAGGAAAACGCATGCAGCCGAAAACAGCAGTTACGTTTGACCAGCAGACATTCCAAAATATGAAAAGGACCCTCGTTCCCTTAGCAGAAACGGGAAGGAAGCGCCGGGAAGACCCGACATATGCCGCACCCGTGCCCTATGAGATCGGAATCAAGCTTAATAACGGTTGTAACCTGCGCTGCAAGCATTGTTTTGAATGGAACCCGGATGGTTTCCATCACGGCTTTGCCAGTGAAGTGAAGAGAGACGAGATTGAAATTCCCGTCGTGGAGAAACTATTGGCCGAAACGAGAGAACGCAAATCACGTGTATTCCTGTGGGGCGGAGAACCGCTATTCTACTCCAAGTTCGATGAACTGGCAGAACTGCTGGCTAAAGAAGATCGGCACACGACCATTTGTACGAACGCAATTCTCATTGAACAAAAGCTGGATTCCATTTTGAAAATGTCAAAGAATTTGGTCATGCTCGTCAGCCTGGAAGGTTTCGAGAAGGAGAATGACGCGATCCGGGGCAAAGGCACGTTCAAGAAAGTGATTCACGCCATACAGCTGCTGTTGGATCTGCAAAAGCAGGGCTTGTACAAAGGTAAAGTGTCCGTAGCTCTGACTGTAAATGACCAGATGGTCGACCAGCTTTATAACTTGATGGAATTCTTTGAAGAGATGGGCGTGGATTCCGTTTACTTCTGCTTCCCATGGTATATCCCTTCGGATACGGCTGAAAAAATGGACACCTACTTTGATGCCCACTTCCCGCACCTTGCCTCCCGCTTTGCAAGCGACCATAAGAACAGCTGGCACTCTTTCACGTTTCACATCTCGCCTGACCGTTTCGACACGTTAATCGAGGAATTTAAACGAGTCAATTCACGTGTGTGGAATGTACGTATCCGCTATCAGCCTGCGCTGGAGCCCGAAGAGGTAGAAGGATTTATTCGCGGTAGTGAAAAGCCGGCGATGAATCGGACCAAGTGTTTCTCGATTTCGAACCGGATGGATGTAATGCCAGACGGTAAAGTCAATCCATGCAAATTTTTTCCGGAATTCAGTGTCGGTAATTTGTACGAAGAAAGTGTGGCAGATATTTTCCACGGTGAGGATTTGCGAAAACAGCGGGAGATTCTGGCCTGTGGTCTGACACCGATTTGTTCGAAATGCGTGCTTCTGTATAACAACGGAGTTTAATCGCTTTAACTTTCAGCCGCCCAATAAGGGAAAACATGCAATCATTCAGGAGGAGCGGGGATGGACTTTATCCGTGTGCGGGAACTGCACAAATCGTTCGTATATTACCGGAAAGAAGCTGGACTCAAACATTCACTGAAAAACTTGTTTGCTCGCAAATCACTTGTGAAGGAAGCGGTTAAATCCGTTTCCTTTGATATCGGCCCCGGAGAGTGTGTTGGATTTCTGGGGCCAAACGGAGCAGGGAAAACCACAACGCTCAAAATGTTGTCAGGCATTCTATATCCTACAAGCGGAAAAGCCGACGTACTTGGCTTTGTACCTTGGGAGCGAAAGAACGAGTTCAAACGTCTTTTCTCCATTGTAATGGGCCAGAAAAATCAGCTTTGGTGGGATCTTCCCGCCAGTGACTCGATTTATTTGAACAAATGTATATATGACGTGGAGGATGAACTCTACCGTCGAAGTCTTGCCGAACTGTCGGAAATGCTTGATGTGCAAGATCTCCTGGATGTGCAGGTACGCAGGCTGTCCTTGGGTGAACGTATGAAAATGGAGCTGATCGCTGCTCTGATCCACCGACCGAAGCTGCTGTATCTCGACGAGCCGACGATTGGTCTGGATTTCCCCTCGCAGAAGAGGGTGCGGGAGTTTCTGAAATACTATAATGAGCAGTTTGGCGCGACAATCCTGTTGACGAGCCACTACATGAAGGATGTGGAGGACCTATGCAAGCGGACGATTATCATTAACGAAGGAAGTCTTCTGTATGACGGAGATCTTCACAAGATTAATGATCTGTTTGGTGAGCACAAAATTGTGAAATTGCGATTCTCGGAGCCAGTTGCCGAGCAGCGGTTGGTCAAATTCGGAAAAGTAATCAGCGCAGACGAATATAGCGTTGTTCTGGAGCTGCCCAAACATCGCTTAAAAGAAGTGTCGCGGGCTGTGCTCGATTCGTTCCCGATTGTTGACTGGACGATTGAGGACGTGCCGATCGAGGAGAGTATCTCCATGCTCTATCAAAAGGAATCCGTCGGATGAATGGACGCAAATTGTATACGGCTGTTTTTTCGATGGGTGTGCAGCAATCGATGGAATACCGATTTCACTTCTTTCTCGGTCTTCTCGGAGCCGCGTTTCCGATTCTTGTTCAGTATTTTATATGGACAGCGGTGTACCAACATTCTGGCGAAGCAGCGCTGTTCTCGTATTCATACAATCAAATTATATTGTATACCATCTTGGCGGGCTTGGTATCCAAGCTGATCGCTACCCAGTTCGAGCACCAGATTGTCGATGATATCAAAAACGGCGGTCTCAACAAGTATTTGATCAAACCAGTCAGCTACTTCGGGTATCGGCTAGTATCCTTTTTCGGACAGAAGGCGATTTATTACGGAGTTACAGCTGTGCTGCTCGTTGGAATTATCTGGCTCGCATCTGCCGGGGGCGTGCTTGAGTTCCAGGTCATACGGCTGATCCTCTTCGTCGTCACACTGTCTGGGGCACTTTTGCTCAATTTCTTAATCTCCTACTGCATCTGCGCAAGCGCTTTTTATCTGAATGAAATCTCTTACTTTTTCGTCATTACGAGTCTGCTCATCAATATTTTGAGTGGAGGCATGTTCCCGTTGGAGATTTTCGGGGATTCAATTGTGGAGGCACTTCAGTACACGCCATTTCCATATACTATTTATTTTCCAGTTAATGTCCTCAGCGGCAAAACGGAAATGGCGGCCATGTATCAGGGATTGCTCATCCAGTGCGGGTGGATACTCCTGTTCTTATGGCTATCCCGTCTTACGTGGCGGATATCCATGAAGAAATATTCGGCGGTTGGGGGGTAGCGGGCATTCCATATGTTTAGAACGATGAGAAAATACGCACATTTGTACGGCATGTTCATCAAAAATTGTCTCATTGCCCAGATGGAGTTTCGGGGCAATTTCATGATGAGCCTGCTGGTGGAATCCGTCTACCTGCTCGCCAAACTGTTATATGTGCTCGTCGTGTTCCGCACCGATCTTCACGTAGACGGCATACCGCCTGAAGGGCTGCTTTTATTTATAGGCATGCACACCGTGGTGACAGGAATTTACGTGGGGCTGTTTTTCACAAATTTCACGAAAATCCCGGAATATATTAAGGACGGCTCGCTTGATCTAATGCTAACGAAGCCGGTTTCTCTTCAATTTATGGCTTCCTTGCGTTATGTCGATCTGGCGCTGCCAATCCCTGATATTTTGGTTGGTTTCGTCATGATAGGTATTGGCTGGCATGCCATGGACATACCCCTGACATTTCTCCAGCTTGCCGGGTTTATGCTGCTGTTATTCGTCTCCGTTATCATCACATACTGTCTAATGATTATCCCTGCGTTGCTGTCATTTCGGTTCGTTCAGACGGGTTCTGCATCGGAGATCGCCCATTCCGCGTGGGATGCCAACAACTTTCCGATGGCGATATACCCGACTTGGGTCCGTCGAATCGGTACCTTTGTCATACCGCTGTTCCTGATTACCAATTTCGGACCGATGTTCCTGCTGGGACAGCTGAGCTGGCTCTATACAGTACTGGCGCTGGTCGGTTCACTTATACTTTTCACAGCTGTACGATTGCTCTGGAAACAGGCCGTGAAGGGATATAGTAGTGCAAGCAGTTAAGCGGATTCTCAACATGAGGTAGAGTAGCCGGGTAACGTCTCAGAACTCGGAAGGGGGAGGAAGAATGGATGCTGTTCAGCTACCCGTGTTAAACCCGCCGCTTAAAGGATTTCTGCGGTGGGCTTACACACTTTCAATTACCAGTGCACATGAGGAAACGATTCCTTGGTATTACAGCAATTTCATTCAGTTATCCTGCAAGAAAACCTTTCTGGAGGATGGCAGACAGTTTTATATTGATTTCTTCCGGGGCAAGCCCAACGAATTGAATTTCAACAATCCATTTCTACTGACATGCTCTGTGAATTATACGATTCTGGAGCATTTGGCGCGGGACGCTTGGCCTCAATTTTTCGCGGATCAGATTCGCAGCGGTTATTATTGCGTCGTGTTTTTGGATGAAGCTCAGCTACCGCCAGCGGCGGCCTATCAGAAAGAACCGTTTCCTCATCATCTTTTTTTATACGGTTTTGATTGGGACAAACGTGTTTTTGATGCTTCCATGTTCGATCATACAGGAGTTTACCGCAATTTGCAGATTTCGTTCACAGACTTCCAGGATGCTATCCATTCGATGAGACATCTGTTGAGAGAGGGGCTCACCGCAGATCACCACACGTATTTTTACAAATACGAGCCGCATTCCCCCTATCCTTTTGATCGAATCGTAGCGCTCGACCAGCTGCATGATTATCTGAACGGAGAGACCCATCTAAACCGCATTAATTACAATCCTGACGAAGAACAGGCTTTTGGCCTTGATGTCTATGACTATTTGCAGATGTATTATGATGCCGTAGAGAGCAATGATCCCCGGCTTGGTGAACGTAACGATGTGAGACATCTTCATGTACTCTGGGAGCACAAAAAAATGATGAGCGAGCGGATTGGCTACTTGGTCGATGAGGGGATCATCCCTTACGACGAACAACTTGTGAATGGTTATCAGGATATAGCTACAAGGGCAATGAAGTTAAGGGATCAATACATCCGACATGAAATACGTAAAGACAATGAAATATTTGCAAAGGTAAGGCTCCGATTGGAGCAATTTCGAAAGGAAGAGCCTGTTCTCCTGCAAAGACTGATTTCATTTCTCGAAGATTAAATAAAGAAGGCTGTTCCTCTGTGGGAACAGCCTTCTTTATTTATATTCATTGGCTACACGTAGTCATTGTAATCATGTAATGGCTTATTCAAACTTGAAATCATCATCCGTCAGGGGTTCCACATTCAGTGTGCGAATATAGCCGTTGCCTTTTTTAGAGAAAAAGTCATGCTGCTTCGTATGTGTACTGATTCCATTTAACACAATCGGGTTAACTTCCTCGTCTTCAAATAATGGCTCAAAACCGAGGTTCATCATCGCTTTGTTAGCGTTATAACGAAGGAAGGTTTCCACTTCTTCAGTCAAATGAATAGGTGTATATAATTCCTGCGTATATTGCAACTCATTTTGATGAAGACGCTGTATTAAATCAACCAAACTTTGGTACACATCATTCCGCTGCGTTTCATCAAAGCTCGCGTATATTTCCTGGGCCAACACACCCACATATACACCATGAATACTTTCATCCCGCAGAATCAGATCAATGATCTCACCACTGCAGGTGAGTTTACCTTGTCCAGCTAAATAGAGTGGATAGAAGAATCCGCTGTAAAACAAATAACTTTCCAAAAGTACGGAGGCGGCCATCGCCATATACAAATCTTTTGAAGTTTCAATGTTCATATAATACTGACGTATAACCGTCGCTTTGGTTTGCAGATATGGATTTTCTTCCACCCATTTAAATACACTGTCAATTTCTTCGGTTGATGCCAATGTGGTAAAAATACTGCTGTAGGATTTCGCATGAATCTGTTCCATCATCGCCATAAAGCTCAGTACAGCCTTGCGTTGCAGTCCATCCACATGCTCCATAATCTGCGGCATACCTACACCGCCCTGAATGGTATCCAGAAGGGTTAGGCCTCCCAAAACTTTCATATAAGCGTCTTTTTCTGTATCACTGAGCATGCCCCAGGTCTTTTTATCATCGGATAAAGGAATCTCGTCATCGGTCCAAAATTGCATAATATTCTGATTCCAGAACATGAGAGTGAAATCATCATCTGCCCGATTCCAGTTCACAGCTTGAATTGCCGGCATGTTATATCAAACTCCAATCGTAATACCCAAAAGGGAAATTTGTTTATATTGAGCAAGCAATGCATTCTTCCATCGTAAGCTTGTTGGTTCTTGTATAATACAGAGATTTCAACCCTTTATGAGCAGCATACAGGTAGCAGCGAGCTAATTCTCGAGTGGATACATCGCTGTTTACATGAAGAATTGTGGAGATTCCTTGGTCCACATGCGGCTGAATTTCCGCAATCAAATCGATCACTTTGAATTGATCCATCTGATACGCTGATTTGTAATAGAAGACGTTATCCTTTTGCAAATAGGGCATCGGATAATACGTGGTAGAATTGGCATAGGTTCGTGTCTCAATTTGTTCTACGATGGGCATTACACTGGATGTTGCATTTTGGATATAAGAGATGCTTGCTGTTGGAGCAATAGCCATGCGATAAGCATGATAGAGGCCATTTTCCATCACTTTAGATTTAAGTTGTTTCCAATCATCGGGCGAAGGAACATCAATTCCGTTAAACAATTGTTGTACTTTCGATGTGTTGGGACGGTAATCCGTGGTCAGATAACGATCAAAATATACACCAGTCGCATAGTCGGACTCATCAAATCCATGGAACCGTTGGCCGGTTTGCATTGCAAACTCCATACTTTTCTCCAGAGAATGATAATTCATGGTCATAAAGAAGGTACGTACAAAATCCTTGGCTTCCGAGCTCTCATAAGCAATTCTGTTTTTGGCTAAATAACCGTGCAGATTCATCGCACCCAAACCAACGGAATGCATTTCGGAATTGGCTTTGGCTACACCTGGAGCATTGGCAACATGCGTCATATCGCTAACGGAGGTCAGTGCGATCATTCCTTCATGAACGGATTCCTTGATCTTGCCGCTCTCCATAACATTAACAATATTGAGGGAGGCCAGGTTGCAGCTAATATCTTTGCGGATAATATCCGGTTGACCATAGTCTGTAATTTCAGAAGTCTCCTGAAGTTGGAAGATCTCTGTGCAGAGATTGGACATTTTGACTTGTCCTACGTTTTTTAAGGCATGTGCTTGATTGGCATTGGTTTTATTAATGATATAGGGATAGCCGGATTCAAGTTGAATCATCGCTATTTTGGTCAGCATATCCCGTGCACTCAACGATTTTTTCTTCTTCACACGGTCGTCAGCCAGCAAGGTATCATACATCACATCCAGATCCATATCATCCAAATGTGTTCCATACGCCTTATAGACACTATAAGGTGCGAAGAGATACAGGGGCTCATTATCTTGAGCCAGCTTATAAAAACGATTAGGGACAATAAGTCCGATAGAGAGAGTTTTCAGACGGATTTTCTCGTCCGCATTGATCTTTTTACTGTCCAGCAGTTCCATAACGTCCCAACCGAAAATATTATAATATGCTGCGCCAGAACCCTTCCGTTGACCCATCTGATCGGCGTAGGAGAAACCATCCTCCATCAGCTTGAGAACAGGCGTAATGCCTTTAGCAGCACCTTCGACACCTTTAATGACTTCTCCGCGAGCACGCAACTTCGACAGGTTGACAGCCACTCCACCACCGATTTTGGATAACTGCATACAAGTGTTCAGTACATAGTTTATGGAGTTCAGTGAATCATCCATTTCAAGCAGGAAGCAAGAAACCAGTTCACCGCGCCGACTTTTTCCCGCATTCAGAAAAGTGGGGGTCGCGGGTTGAAGACGCTGCTCCATCATAGAACGAGACAGCAAACAAGCCGTATCAAAATGTCCTTGACCCAGATGAAGTGCTACGGCTGCGACTCGATCCGCATATTGCTCAAGGTATGTTTTTCGGTCATATGTTCTCAACGCATAATCGGTGTAGAACTTGGACGCTGCCATATAGGAAGGAAACTTATACTGATAGCTGCGTGTAATTTCGAATACGGTTCTAACTTCGTCGGTTGTATAGGAAGCATAGAAATCCTCGTAATAATCATGATCAATCATGAATTGGACTTGTTCATCAATGTTGGCGAACGCCATACTTTTATCTTTGATTTCTTTCATAAACTCCTCTACAGCCTCTTGATCCTTATGTAACTGGAAGAAGCCATCAGAGTCGCGCTTTAATAGCATGTTATTCAATTCAATATGACGCAATGCGGCTCACCTCCTGTTCAAAATACTCCACATCTCTTTTGGAACCAGATAATTCAAATTTACTGATAACCGGGACGTTGTAAGAAGCAGATATCAGATCTGCACTTTTGGCAAAACGCTCACCCCAGTTACGGTTACCACTGGCGGCCACGCCAATCAGGTATTCAGAGTTTTTTTGCAAAAAAGAAGACACCTTATCAGGTATCTGTCCAAAACCTGTTGTATATGTCACAAGTACGTACGGTTCATCAATCGTCATTTGATTCTGAATCTGAACAGCCGGCAGTTGAAGCTTGGAAATAAACCTCTTAACATTCCCGGTTATCGAATCATACACAATTAGCACTATCATATCCTCCTTGACAAATGAAAGGTGATCAAAAACAAACACTATATATAGATTATATTCTTAATTTTATATCAATATATAGCTTTGTCAAATGCATTTCGGTATCGATTTTGTGAAAAACCTGATGAATGGGCTCTATTACTAGGTTTAAAAAATTTGGGGCTTAGTAGATATCCATATTCGAAGCCATGATAATTGGTGCATGTGAGAATTGGGATTGACATTGAGAATGGTTAAGGTTGCTGACGATGTCGTAACAGCCGTCACCGGCAAGAAATAGCCTAAACATAATCGTTCATACATTGTCTACAATTCGAAAGTAGATTATCAAAAGGCATGGCTCTATGGAGTCATGCCTTTTAAGTATGATGAAGGTATGCTGATTACATATCACAAAGAAGTGGAGGTAAACCATGAACGGGACCCTGCCGCAACATAGAATATTAATTGTAGATGATGATGAACGGGTCCGAAGACTTCTTCGAATGTATTTGGAGAAAGAACAATTTATCATCGAAGAGGCTTCGTTGGGCTGGCAAGCCTTAAGTAAGCTTCATCAGGAGTCGTATGCCATGATCATTCTGGATTGGATTCTTCCCGATGTTAAGGGAATTGAAATATGCCATTACCTGAGGACAAACTTCAGCATACCCGTCATGTTTCTGACAGCCAAGTCAGAAGAAGGGAATCGGCTTGAAGCTTTCAAAGCAGGGGCGGATGACTTTGTGATGAAACCATTCAGTCCGAGGGAAGTGGTGCTCCGTATCAAAACCATAATGGCTCGTTATACCGGTGTGGTTGAGCCTGCGCCAAAAGATCATTCAGCGAGCGAGGTGCTGATTTCCTCCATTTTAATCAATCCAGCGTCCCGAAGGGTCACAATAGAAGATGAGGAAATTCATATGACGCCCAAAGAATTTGATTTGCTTTATCATCTGGCGACACACTCGGAAATAGCTTTCTCCAGGCAGGACCTGCTGAGGATTGTTTGGAAAGTGGAGCATGAGGAAGATTTGGATTATCGAACTGTAGATACTCATGTGAAACGGCTGCGTGACAAACTATCCGAGCATGTGCCGAATCGGGAAGAGTTGATTCAAACCCTGTGGGGATTTGGTTATATTCTTCGTTTGCCTCACTGATTCTTATCTTGATATGTAGGAGGAGAATATGTCTTACAAACAAATCAAGTGGATGATTCTGCTCATTCCTACCTTGACCGTTGGACTCTGGGAATATGTACGACATCAGTTTTTGCTCCCCTATATATCAATGGATCTGGGCAACTGGCTGACGCCTGTCATTGTATATGTTGTGAGCATAACGTTGTTAACTCGGTTGTTTCTCATGTTGGAACGTATCCAAAAAGAGCTGGAGCATGAGCGTGAAGTCAAAGCCGCATTTGAATCTCGGGAAAAGATGGCCAAAGAACTTCATGATGGAATTGCGCAATCCCTTTTTTTATTATCGGTGAAAGTCGGACGTCTGGAGGAGCAAGCCAAGCAGGATCAACAGCTGGACGATTTGTATTCGATCAAAAAAACGGTTCATGAAGTCAATCGTTATGTGCGTCAGGCCATTGCAGATTTGCGTTATGATCTTAACGCTGATCAAGCCTTGACTATGAACGAATCGGTCACATGGATTGGTCAAATTCGAAGGGTTTCCAAAGATATCCCTGTCCGAATTGAACTGGACTGGAGCATCCCGGAGGATGCATTTACTGACAAAGAGAGAGTAGAACTGCTCGCTTGTATTCGGGAGGCTCTTTTTAATATTCAAAAGCATGCATCAGCATCCCAAGCATGGATTCAGGGAAAGGGACATAAGCAGTGCTGGAATATCACGATTCGAGATAATGGAAAAGGGTTTGAGATGAATCCTTTTGAACGAAAGGATCGATATGGATTAAAAATCATGCGAGAGCGGATGAATGAACTGAACTTTAATATGCAATTCCGAAGGGAAGAGGAGCATACCGTTGTCGAATTTTCAAAGGATGGTGAGATGCAATGAGCCATACTCGCGTACTTGTTGTGGACGATCACGCTCATGCGAGAGAAGCCATATGTGAAATTTTATCCATGGATCCCAGCTTCGAAGTGATTGGCGTCGTATCGGACGGTCAGCAGGCGATTGATTATACAGAACAGTGGCTTCCCGATCTGATCCTTATGGACATTCAGATGCCGATCCTGAACGGTCTTGAAGCAACACAACGGATCAAATTAGCCTTTCCTTATGTGAAGATTGTCATGATTACCGTCTCGGATGATGTACTCCACCTTTTGGAGGCGTTGAAGCGGGGAGCTCAGGGCTATCTTCTCAAAAACCTTGAACCGTCCATGTGGCTGGAATATCTTCATTCCATCGTTACAGAAGAAGCTCCTTTGAGCCGTGAGGTGGCTTATCAAATCCTGAAGGACGTCTCACTAACGGAGAAAAAGGAGCCTGATGTTCCATTAACCACAAGAGAAAAGGATATTCTCTATGGTGTGGCTGCAGGATGGACCAATAAAGAAATCGCTGCGAATTATACAATTTCAGAGTATACCGTCAAGAATCACTTGAAAAACATTTTGCAAAAACTGCAGGTTCAAAATCGTGTTCAGTTGACACGTTATGCACTGGAACAAGGGCTTATTACAGACCATAATCGTCTGTAATAAGCTTTTTTTACTATATCTAGGCGTTCTTTCTGTGTAGTAGGATGTCATTCTTTTTGCTTTTAACTCCAATGACCTCACAAATTGGACACAAAAATTCCAGTTCTATAGCCAGATTGAGCTATATGGTAAAAATTTGTTTTTATGTACACTATGGGCAGTGTGTTTCATGAAGGAGGTTACGATGTTGAACAAACGGATTGTCCTAGGAATATTACTCATTATGGGTATACTGGCGATCCTATTACCTTATCCGCTTGATGCTGCAAACGCTGCTTCTGGAACAAAAGACGCTATTCCACTCCAGCCACTCATTGATGGTTCTAAACCTGGTGAAGTGCTTGTACTTGAGCCTGGTACTTATGCTGGTCCCGTAAGTATAAACAAGAGTATATTCATTCGAGGAGACTCATCCGTAACAGTATTGAATACAGAAGCTGAGTCCACGATCACCATTCGTTCAGATGGAGTGACATTACAGGGGTTCACGATTCAGCACTTAACGAATGAACCCACTGCGGCGATTCAGGTTGAAGGAGATCGTGCAGAGATCAGGGACCTTGATATTCAGAGTCAAAGTTTCGGAATAGTGCTGCGGGGTTCCCGCGATGGGCTCGTACATAGCAATAATATTTCATGGGCTGGATCAGAATCGGCTTCCAGTGGTCAAAAAGGGAATGGCATTGACTTGTACAATTCCCATCGTAACACCATCGAAGAGAACCAAATTACGGGCATGCGGGATGGAATCTATTTGGAGAACAGTCGCAATCTTACGGTTAAGGGTAACACGCTGCTGCATACCAGGTACGGTATTCATTGTATGTATATCGATGGTTCTTCTGTTGTGGACAATGTGGGAGAGAACAACAGTACAGGGGCCATGGTGATGGGTGTCAAGAATACAGTTGTATCCGGAAATTCCTTTCGTAAACAGAGCGAAAATGTGCATTCACAAGGGATTTTATTGTATGACGTACAGCGATCCTCAATTCATAACAATGTTGTGGAAGGTAATCGTGTGGGCATGAACATTGCCGAATCCTCAGGAAATGAAATTCGTAGCAATGCAGTGCTTCGCAATTTCATTGGTATCCAGCTCGTTCTGGCAGAGGACAACCAGTTTACCAGAAACCAATTTGTTTCGAATGTGATTGAAGCTTCAGCGATGGACAGCCGGAACAATGAGATGAAGGAGAATTACTGGGATTCCTTTCAGGGTCTTGACCTGAACGATGATGGGATCAGTGAACTTTCCTATGAGATTAATCCTTTCTATGAGCAAGTGGTCAACCGGAATTCGGCTTATCAGCTTTTCTTTCAATCTCCAGGCATGCTCTTTATGAGCAGCTTGTTTACGGAAGGCAAGGAAGAGTGGACAACCGACAGATCACCGTTAATGAGCATGAAAGCGGAATCACTGACAACGGAAACAGGTGCACAAGCGGTGAAAGAGACGACTGAGGTTTGGATCATCGGATGTATCCTGCTGGGCATGGCAACTTTTATTATGATCTATATGGGGGGATTACGAAAATGAAAATGAGAGCGAAAACAAAAACAAGTTTGAAAGCAGTCATGGTGCTTCTCTTTGGGGTGCTGTTATTAACAGCTTGCGGAAAAAAATACGAGGCGATGCCCATTAATGAAGACGTGGATATCTGTGCCATTTGCAAAATGCAGGTGAAGGATGATGCCTATGCCACGCAGCTTACCACGAAAGACGGTAAAAATTATAAATTTGATGACATCGGTTGCATGCAGCAGTGGAAAGAAGAGAACGGAACAGAGAACATTGGGATGGATTTTGTTCGTGACTATAATGACAAGGAATGGATTGAATACAGCAAAGCTACTTATGTATACGATGCTTCACTGCGTACACCCATGGCCTATGGCATCCTGAATTTTAAGGATAAACAATCTGCCGAAGCTTTTGTTACTGAGCAGGGTGTGGGAACGATCATGACCGCTGAAGACCTCGCCTCCCACGACTGGAAACAAAACACAGAGATGATGGATATGATGGGTGAGCATGGCCATTCCGTAGAGGGAATGGGTGAAGGCATGCATGAAGGTACACATGAAGAGAGCGAATCCACGGAAGATTCAGGCCACAAGTAATGGCTAATAAAGATGGTGATCCATGATGGGAGATATGTTGCAAGTCGTTCGACGAGAAATGAAAATGGGGTTTCGCAATCCTTGGGCCTATTCATTTTTGATTCTTTTCTGCGTATTTAGCCTGAGTTTGCTGATCATTAACTCTCAGAATTTTATAGAAGGATACTCTGGCACGACAGGTTCCATGTTAAATCTTATTCTTTATCTTTTGCCGCTGATGACTCTCTTTCTGGGTTCGTTCTCGTTGACTTCTGAAAAGGAAGAGGGCAGCTGGCAGCTGTTGTCCACATACCCCATCGGCACGATGTCTTTTATCGTTGGAAAATATCTGGGTCTCTCGGTTGTATTAATGACTATAGTTACATTCGGATATGGATTGATGGGACTTCTTAGTGGATGGGTGGGCAGCCCTTTAGATGTGATGACGTACCTTTTGTTTCTGGTATTCTCCTGCGGACTGGTGCTGCTATTTCTGACGATTGCATTGTTCATCGGTTCGTTATCCAAAAATCGGTGGCAAGCGTTAACGATATCCGTATCCGTTTGGTTTTTCGCTGTGATCGGATGGCCGACGTTTCTAATCTCCGTACTGGGACTCATGCCTTATCAGTGGGTAAAACCCTTACTCACCGTTCTAACCGTTATCAATCCGGCTGAGCTGGTACGTTTGTTTGTTGTGATCAAACTTGGCGGCGGCTCCATACTGGGTCCTGAATATTATCAGTGGGTTGATTGGGTACAACCATCCAGCGGAAGCTGGATTTTTACGGGGATGTGCCTGCTGTGGATTGCATGTTCTATCGTAGCAGTCTACGGGATCTGGGAGAGGGGGCGTTCTCATGGATAACGTGGAAGCAGAGATTGTTGGACTGTGCAAATCCATCAAAAAACAACAGATTGTTGAAGATATATCCTTTCGCGTTTCTTCTGGTCATGTGCTTGCCTTATGTGGAGGAAATGGGGCCGGAAAGAGTACTGTGCTGCGTATGATGGCAGGTATTCTTCAACCTACCTCGGGTGAAATCATTGTAAACAAAATGCGCTGGTCCAAAGAACGAAAGCGGTATTCGGAACAGATCGGATATATGCCGGATGATTATCATTTCAATCAGGGTCTGACCGCAGAGGAAGTGCTCCGGTTCTGGGCGGCGCTAAGAAAGGTCCCCAAAGAGCGAGTATCGGAAGTGCTAACCCTGGTAGGCTTGGCCGAGCAAAAAAACAAGCGGGTCACGACCTTTTCCAAAGGCATGCGGCAGCGTGTGTTATTTGCCCAGGCTCTGTTGGCCAAGCCCCCGCTGCTAATCATGGATGAGCCGACGAATGGACTGGACCCCTTCTGGATGCAGGAATTTGCAAATCTCATTAAACAAATCAAGGAGGAGGGACATATGGTTGTGTTCTCCACCCATCAGCTTGAGATTGCAGATGATGTTGCAGATCATATTGTTTTTATGAACCATGGACGTAATGTGGGAGATGGCCCAACGGAGGACTTTCGTCAACAGTTTGGGTCACTTCATGCTGCTTTTCATCATAGTCTCGGCTTGAAATGAAGGTGAATCAATTGGGAAAAAAGAGTGTGAGAATCAGTGCGAAAATAAGACGTTTCATCACAATCCTGATTGGAATCGCTGCTTTGCTGACAGCCGCGTGGGCAATTTACCAAGGGAATTTATCATCAGAGTCCCAGAGAATCGGTGTTATTGAAACCGGTGCAATTGCTCCTGAATTCACTGCCGTTAATTCAGCCGGAGAACAGGTGAAGCTCTCCGATTATCGGGGCAAAGTTGTCATGATTAACTTTTGGGCTTCCTGGTGTACCCCCTGTGTGAGGGAGATGCCGATGATTAATCAGATCGCTCAGACATATCAAGAAGACGTGCAGACCCTGTTTGTCAACGTAGGGGAAGCGAAGGGGACCATTCGTGAATTTATGAATAAACAGCAATTCGATTTCCCTGTAATCATTGATGTGACCGGAAAAGTCTCCGGTCTGTATCGCATCACCGGGCTGCCAGCGACGATGATCATAGATCAGGAAGGCATATTCCGTCACATTCTGCTCGGTGAGTTGACCAAGGATATTCCCTTGCAGCAATGGCTGGAGAACACCGTCCAACAAAAGAATTGAAGCCTTGCAAGATTTAAGAACAAAAGAAGCCGCTATATGAGCGGCTTCTTTTGTTTTTTTTTGTAAGCTACAAGAGCCAGAACAACTGCAAACGGTTGGGTTTCGAAAACACCTTTCACCCATAGTGGAAATGAAATGTAATACCACGGTTCTGCCCAATGAATCAATAGCCCCTTTGGGTACTTTTTACTCTTTTCACCGAGTTGTCGGAAAGAGTTGATCCTTTCTTGAACATTTAGGGACGAAGACGTGTCAGTGATTGAATTGCTCATTCACAAAGATATAATAATTTTAACTATTAGGTCTCGTTCAGAACTTTGGCCTTGTATTCTCAGGAAAAACAGGCTCGCTAACGGATGCTTATCCAGTAATAAAGCTTGGCAGCATGTAATGATGGTTGGGCAAAGACTCCCTCGTCTCTGACTTTGTGAAAAAATTCTCTTTCTACATACAACATTGAAGGAGCGCTTTATAACTAACTCTGAACCAATGGCGTAGCCGCCCAATCCTGATATTGAAAGTAGTTCAAGGGCTGACTGACCTAATGATTCAAAGCATCAAATCATTGCAAAAATCGAACAGAGTTTGAAAGGAGGCAGTAAAGAATGGGAATTGATACGGTGATGTGGAGCAAGCTGGTGACAGGCATGACGCTAGGGTTCCACGTTATTTTTGCGACACTTGGAGTCGGTGTGCCCCTAATGATCGCTATTGCAGAGTTCATGGGGATCCGTAAAAAAGATCCTCACTACACACTAATGGCGAAGAGGTGGTCACGAGGGTTTGTCATTTCTGTGGCGGTAGGTGTTGTGACCGGTACAGCGATATCACTGCAACTGGCCCTGGTATGGCCGAATTTTATGAAATTGGCAGGGAACGTCATTGCACTTCCGCTATTTATGGAAGTGTTCGCGTTCTTTTTTGAAGCGATCTTCTTGGGCATTTATTTGTATACGTGGGATCGATTCAAAAATCCGTACATTCACTGGCTGCTGACGATTCCGATTGTTGCCGGGGCAGGTATGTCTGCCGTCTTTATTACGACGGTGAACGGCTTCATGAACCAGCCTGGGGGCTTTGTCATGGAGGCAGGCCAGTTCACAGCGGTTGACCCGATACAGGCGATGCTGAATACGGCGACGTTCTCCAAGGTGTTCCATGTATTAAGCTCGGCCTATTTGACAGGAGCTGCCCTGTTAGCCGGAATTGCAGCCTTTGCAATGCTGAGAAAAGGGGTATCCGCATACCACAAAAAAGCCTTGAACCTCATGATGGCGGTGGTGCTGCTGTTTGGCGTGCTGAACACGTTAGCCGGAGATGTGTCCGCCAAGTTCTTGGCAGAGCATCAGCCGGAGAAGCTTGCTGCGGCAGAATGGCATTTTGAGACGGAAAGTGGCGCGGATTTGATTTTATTAGGCTGGCTGAATGCAGAGCATGAAATTATAGGAGCTCTTCACCTGCCAAAACTGCTCAGCTTCCTGGCCTTTAGTGACTTTAATGCCGAGGTAACTGGACTGGAGGAGTTTCCGAAGGACGAATGGCCGCCGCTGCTCGTTCACTACTTATTTGATTTGATGGCTGGAATCGGATTTACTCTGCTGGCGATCTCGGTTCTGTATTTCCTGTTTGTGTTCTGGAAAAAGCGCAATGAACTGAACAAGTGGCTACTTGGAATCATTGCCCTGGGCGCACCAATGGCTTTTCTCGGGGTTGAGCTGGGCTGGTTCTATGCTGAACTTGGACGACAGCCGTGGATTATCCGGGGATATATGCGTGTAGAGGAAGCCGCCACTTCATCACCCAACATAAGAATGATCTTTTTCTTCTTCCTGCTTCTCTACATCGTTCTGGGAGTCATGTGTGTTCTTGTGCTAAGACGTTTGTTCAACAATAATCCGGCAGAAGTCGAGATGGAGAAATGGATGAGGGAAAAGGAGAAGGAGAAGAGCAATCCGACTACAGAAAAGGGTGAAGATGCATGATGAGTTACGAGTTGATTGGCATCTCGGTGCTCTGGCTGTTCTTGTATGGCTATTTAATTGTAGCCTCCATTGATTTCGGGGCGGGCTTCTTTGCCTTTTATGCACGCTTGACGAAACAGGATCATCTGATTAATCGTCTGATCTCCCGTTATTTATCCCCGGTATGGGAGATTACGAATGTATTTTTTGTTTTTTTCTATATTGGAATCGTTGGATTCTTTCCGGACACGGCTTATTATTACGGGTCAGCACTGCTCGTACCGGGAAGCATTGCGGTCATTTTGCTCGCCATTCGTGGTTCGTTTTATGCCTTTGAGAACTATGGCTCCAAAACTAATATCGTGTATCTGTTTCTATACGGGGCGTCAGGTCTGCTTATTCCTGCTTCGTTGTCAGTGGCGCTAACACTGTCTGAAGGCGGCTTTATCGTGAAGGAGGGTTCGACAGTTTCTCTGGATTACTGGACGCTGTTTACCAATCCGTTATCATGGAGCATCGTTGGACTGGCGATAGTGTCCGTTTTGTTCATAAGCAGCTCATTTTTGGCCTTTTATGCATCTCGGGCAGAGGATCACTCTGCGTTGAAGCTGGTGCGGAACTATGCCCTGTTTTGGAGTACACCGACGATTATTATCGCACTGACTGCATTTATATATTTGGGACAGCACAATGAGCGACATTTTCAAAATATGATGGATTTATGGTGGCTGCTTGCGCTTTCCGTTGCATTTTTCATGATTGCGATGTGGCTGTTATACAACGGACGCCGTTACGGATTAGCGTTTATATGTATCATGCTGCAATTTTTCTGTGCCTTTTTCGCTTACGGAATTGGTCAATATCCTTATATCCTCGATCCGTACATTACGATTCAAAACAGCGTCACCTCACCAGCGATGGGCTTTGCACTGGTTGTTGTGTTTATCGGTGGCATGTGTATGTTAATTCCTTCCCTGATCCTGGTCTTCAGACTGTTTCTGTTTGATGCGGACTATGTAAAGGGAAAAAAATAGAGTGAATTTATTTATGCAAAGTGAGGGAGTAGCCTGCCTCATAGGTTCATAGAAAGGAGGAGCGTTTGCATGAAGAGGAAAACAAGTCTGCTTGCTCAACAAATGTCTGGCCAGCGAAAACGTCTCGTGCTCATGGCTGTTATTTCACTCGCACTCGGTATAGCCATTGTGAGTCAGGCCGCACTGCTTGCTGAAGCAGTTCAACGGATTTTCGTGGAGAAAGCTTCCCTCTCGTCGGTTGTCATGCTGCTCGGGTTGCTTCTAGCTGCCATGGTCGTACGCACAGGGTTGTCTTATGGGAACGGGAAGGTTGGTTTGCATATGGCTGCCAGTGCCAAGACGAATATGCGGGCAGCCGTGCTGCAACATTTGACCCATGCGTCGATGCCATCAACCCTTCGTGGGCAAACAGGGGGAAAGGTCAGTGTTGCTCTAGATGCTGTGGATGAGGCTGACAGTTATTTCAGTCTGTATATGCCGCGTATGATGGAGGCTGCCATCATTCCGATTCTGATTTTAATTGTAACGTTTATGCAGCATGCCAATTCAGGCTTCATTATGCTGTTTACGGCCCCGTTTATTCCCTTGTTCATGATTTTGGTGGGAATAAAAACGAAAAACAAATCAGAGGAAAAATATGCGCAGCTGGCCGAGTTCTCCGGTACATTCCTGGATTCACTTCAAGGGCTGGTTACGTTGAAGATATTCGGACGGGCACATCGCCAGCAGAAGAAAATTGAACGCAGCAGTCTGGATTATCGTGATGCTACGATGGCCATTTTGCGGATTGCATTTACAAATACCTTTATGCTGGAATCGATCGTTATGCTAAGTATCGGTATCGTTGCTCTCGAACTGGCAATCCAGCTGCTTGTATTTAAATCGATGTCGTTCCATACCGCGTTTCTCGTGTTGCTGCTCGTTCCCGAATTTTACAGTCTGTTGAAAAATACGGGAACCGCCTTTCATAGCGGGCGAACAAGTATGGGAGCGGTTCGTAAGGTAGAGCAGATGCTCGAGACAACGGCTGGAGAGAGCAAGTCAATAGATGGAAAAGGAGGAGCAGGCACATCCGATGGAATCGACGAGGTCGACAGCATGGATCGGATGGAAAGGGAGAACGGGATAGGGACATTGCAAATGGACATTTCCAATGACAGTTCCATGCCACCATCCATGATATTGGACCATCTCCGATTTCGATACGCGCCAGAATCATTTGAGCTTGAAACTGGCCGGGTCAAGCTTGAGCCGGGAGAACATATTGCCATTGTCGGCAAAAGCGGTTCAGGGAAAACGACATTACTGCATCTCATTGCGGGTTTGCTGAAACCAGCATCAGGAGAGGTTCTGGTCAATGGACAACCGCTATCCGAGTATGATGAGGCTGCATGGTTCGAACAGGTCAGCTACATTACACAGCATCCGTATATTTTTGCAGGTACATTTGCGGAGAACATTGCGATTGGTGCAGGTCGGAACGTGTCCAGAACTGAAATTGAGCAGGCTGCAGAGGATGCCGGGCTTGCCGCAGTGGCTGCTCAATTGGAGCAGGGCTTTGACACCTTGGTTGGTGAAGGTGGCCGAGGTCTGTCTGGTGGGGAAAAACAGCGACTTGCCTTGGCACGTGCTTTTTTGAAGCGGCCTTCCATCATATTGTTTGATGAACCCACGGTGGGTCTGGATCTGCACACAGAGCAGATCCTGCAACGCTCCATTGCCGCATTGGCAAAAAGGGCGACGATGATTACGGTGGCTCATCGGCTATATACCATTCAACATGCTGACCGCATATTGTTTATGGACCACGGTGTCTTAATGGATACGGGACGCCATGAAGAGCTTCTGAAGCGCCTGCCAGCGTATGCGGAGATGATTGATGTTCAACGAAAAGGGGGCTTAGCATGAACGAGCTAGCGATTTTATCCAAAGCATTGATTCAGGAGCGAAAGGATATTATCCTTTCGATTCTAGCTGGGTTTATTGCCGGCATAGCAGGAGTGGCCCTCTTTTCCGCGAGTGGGTATTTGATTTCGCAAACAGTCTTTGCTCCACCGCTCTACACCTTAATTGTACTCACCTCAATGGTCAAGCTGCTTGGCCTGCTTCGGGCGGCGAGTCGTTACGGGGAGCGCTTGTATTCCCACAGGGCAACGTTCTCCATGCTTAGCCGTTTGCGTACATCCTTCTTTGCCCGACTCATTCCTTTAACGCCGGGTATATTGAACAAAAAGAGAAGCGGGGATTTGCTTGCCCGAATCGTTGGGGATGTGGAGAGTCTACAGCATTATTTTTTGCGTGTTGCTTATCCACCGATCATTGTGGTCATGGTCTTTTTGGCTACGGTGTTGTTTACTTCAGTCTTTTCATTCTGGATTGCGGGTCTGTTTGTATTAGGCATGCTCACAACGGCATTGGTTGTACCGGGAGTGGTTTTGCTTGGGCAGCGGAAAATACATGGACGTGTTCGCGAGCAACGGGCGCTGCTTTCCACGGAAGTCACCGAAGTATTGTATGGATTTCGGGATTTGAAAGTGTACGGACAACTGGCACAGCGGGAGCAACAGCTTCAGCAGGCTTCTGCGGCGTTGACGGTTCAGCAGCAGCGGGCTGCCGGACACTTGCTGCGCGGGCAATCCATGCACACATTGGTTACGTTTCTTATTTCCTGGGGCGTGTTGACGCTTGGAGCCTATCTTATTATTGACGGAGCGCTAGCTGGCGTGTTTCTTGCAATGCTGGTTATGGCCTCACTAACCGTTTTCGAAGAAGCTGCAGCAATGGCTACATTACCCTATTATAAGCAGGATAGCGAACATGCTGCGAAAAGACTGACGGAAACCATACAGACCTCTGATGTACAGTCTGAGTCTGGGCAGCCCGACGGAGCGTTATCTGGTAATCAGGCGGTATCGCTTGAGCTCTCCAGTGTTACGTTTCAATACGAAGGGGAGTGGAGACCGGCACTAAAGGACATTTCGCTGCATATTTTACCGGGCTCCAAAACGGCAATTGTCGGACCGAGCGGATCAGGAAAATCAACGATTATTGAATTACTGCTTAAACTGCGAACACCCACGACCGGGGAGATCCGTTTAAACGACATTTCGGTGAATGAACTGGATGAGACAAGCATTTGGCAATGGGCTAATGTCGTGCTGCAGCAAAGTCATTTCTTCAGGGGAACGATCCGGGATAACCTGCTGTTGAGCGATGAAGAACATTCGGATGAACAACTGGTAGATGTGTTAGAAAAAGTACAGCTACCCAATACATCATTGACCGATGTAGTCTATGAAAAAGGGGAAAACCTGTCGGACGGCGAGAAGCAGAGGCTGGCTCTGGCACGGGCGATGCTTCGCAAGGGACGGTTGTGGCTTCTCGACGAACCTACTTCCTCACTGGATTATGTTACAGAAGAACGTGTGATGAAACACCTCTATGCACAAGCGGCAGAGGATACGCTTCTAATGATCTGTCATCGCCTTACGGGTCTGGAAGAGATGGATCGGATTGTGGTCATGGAACAGGGAAGGGTAGTGGAGGCAGGCTCCTATGGGGAGTTAATGGAGCGAAAAGGCTATTTTTATGAAATGAAGATGATTGAGCGGCAAATGATCGGAGTATCAGGAGTGTAAAGAGCAAGATATGCACTGATGCAAATGAAAGAGTGTACTTCATCGCAGTTTTAACATTCGTCATACTGAAAATACACTCGCACACGTTTACGCTGTGTGGAGTGTATTTTTAGTTTAAAACCCCAAAAGAATGAAGGCAAGCAACAATCCAATGAAGCTTCGATTAAACAGTTTGTGCTCCAATACAATAGACCTTAATGGCCTCCTGTATTGGAAGCCCAGACAGGATACCAGCCTGCACTCGGGGTTTCTGTATTGTACAGCACTAAATTGCCGTCGTTTTGAACGATGAGCACGTTACCTCTAAGGTTGGGTGGCACATTGTCCGCTCCATAGTACGCTGTAGACCATGCCTTGTTGTCTGACGTCCAGTAAGGTGTGTTTTGAGGATCCTGGAGAACTAGCTTTCCACTCCAATAATCAATCTTGAAATGATTTATTCTGGTGTCACTGGTCTTGGTGTTCCATAACATCGTGCGTGTGCGGTTATCCCAGAGCTGCAGGTCGCCGTAGACGCTGTATTGCAGAGAAAACCTGATGTTGTTGGATACGAGTGGAATCGAGTTGTTATACATGATGTCGTTAATAAGGCGGTCTCCAGCCGCAGATGCTGAAGGAGCGATGGAGAGCAAAAACATGAAAATTGCAGCAAATAGTAAAGTGGCCTTTTTCATAACATCCTCTTTTCTGGGATATATTTTAAATTACCTACCAAATATATCATATCTATCTATCAAAAATGTATAAAATTTCAAGCGGAATGAAAGTATTTTTGAAGGTACTTGTATTGGTTTTAATCTTCGCTTAACAACTTAATTTCAACATTTCAATTGAAAGGGTTATTCTATCTGAATCAATCCGGTGAAAGCTTAATCTGAATTCCCATGTTACCCATAGTCATCGCATCATGTCAGCTATTTGGAGTTGAGTATGAGCCGGAGACATTAAAGCAGTAACCGATTAAAGCGATGGACTATCGAAACGTTGACGCTGCTATGATTTTGCCACAATAATCAGGTATGCCTAAGAGTGGAACGCGAGTTCCAAAATGATGAAAAAATAAATTTTTAGTGATCACTTGATTTTTTTTAATGTATCTGATATCGTAAGACCTGTGATTTTGGAAAGCAGATATATCAACATAAATCAGGTCTTTCCAGCAGATAATTTTGACCACTTCTCCAAAGGAAGTTAAGGCCATACGGACAGCCGGGTCAAACGCCGATTGGCAACTTATGTTGCCTTATTGATTGAGTTAAAAGCTCAAATTTTATAAGTTGGTTACTTTACAACCAGTGCACCTGCACATCAACTTGTGAAACGGTCAATAAGAGTGGTAAAGGCGAATTATTTGCTATATAGACTCTGATCTGATATTGATATACATGAAGAAGCTTTCCACTGGAGGAGTTCTTTTGAACTTTTTTAGTTATGGAGACTTTGCGTCTTTTTTATGATGTATATCGACAAGCAAGTGTGATGATGCGCGATTGTGGCATTTTTCACCTTGCTTTTTTTGTTGGTTCAAAACGGGCAAAAAGTTGAAAAATGAGAAAAATAATTAAAGATAATTTCAAAAAAATTCATATTGGGTTAGGAGAATGGAAAATGGGAAAAGCACTAATCATCGGCGCCGGCGGCGTAGCTTCAGTAGCAGTTCATAAATGCGTTCAAAACAGCGAAGTATTCGAGGAGATCTGCATCGCAAGTCGTACGAAATCCAAATGTGACGACCTTAAAGCCAAGCTGGACGGCGGTAAAACAAAAATTACAACGGCTCAAGTGGATGCTGACAACGTTGACGAACTGATTGCCCTCATCAACGAAGTTAAACCGGATATCGTCATGAACCTGGCATTGCCTTACCAAGACCTGACAATCATGGATGCTTGCCTTGCAACAAAAACAAATTACATGGATACAGCTAACTATGAGCCGGAAGATACGGCGAAATTTGAATACAAATGGCAATGGGATTACAAAGAACGTTTTGAAAAAGCCGGAATTACAGCTCTGCTCGGCAGTGGATTTGACCCAGGTGTTACGGGTGTATTCTCTGCTTATGCGCTGAAGCATTACTTTGACGAAATTGAGTATATTGATATTTTGGACTGCAACGGCGGGGATCACGGCTATCCGTTCGCAACCAACTTCAACCCTGAAATCAACATCCGCGAAGTTTCAGCTAACGGAAGATATTGGGAAAAAGGCGAATGGATCGAAACTCAACCAATGGAAATTAAACGCGTCTACGACTTTAAGGAAGTTGGCGAGAAAGACATGTATCTGCTTTATCATGAAGAACTGGAGTCCCTGGCTAAAAACATGCCTGGTCTGAAACGTATCCGTTTCTTCATGACATTTGGTCAAAGCTACCTTACGCACTTGAAAGCCCTTGAAAATGTGGGCATGACATCGATCGAACCGATCGAGTACGAAGGCAAACAAATCATTCCGCTGCAATTCCTGAAGGCGGTACTGCCAGATCCGGCGTCCCTTGGACCACGTACTGTGGGCAAAACGAACATCGGCTGTATTTTCAAAGGTAAAAAAGACGGTAAAGACAAAACGTACTACGTGTACAACATCTGTGATCACCAAGAATGCTTCAAAGAAGTCGGTTCCCAAGCTATTTCTTACACAACAGGCGTTCCAGCTATGATTGGTGCAGCGATGGTGATGACTGGAAAATGGAACAAACCAGGCGTATACAACGTTGAAGAGTTCAACCCAGATCCATTCATGGAAGAGTTGAACAAATGGGGTCTCCCATGGGTCGAAGATTTCAACCCGGTACTCGTTGACGAACTGCCAGAAGAAGCCAAAGAATCGGAGCTCGTTCGTTAAGATGCGGTTTGAGCAATTACCGACGCCATGCTTTGTTGTTGACGAGGGACTTATCGAGAGAAATCTCAAAATTCTGAACGGTGTCATGCAACGTACAGGAGCCAAAATCGTGCTGGCTCAAAAAGCATTTTCCATGACCACGATGTATCCGCTCATCGGAGAATACCTGAGCGGTGCAACGGCAAGCGGGCTGTATGAAGCCCGCCTTGGTCATGAGGAGATGGGTAAAGAGAACCATGTCTTCGCCCCGGCCTATCGTGAAGATGAGATCGATGAAATCCTTTCGATTTCCGATCATATTATTTTCAATTCATTCTCCCAACTGGAGAAATTTAAGGGCAAGGCACTTCAGGCTGGACGCAAAGTGGGCCTGCGTATTAACCCTGAATGCTCGACCCAGGAGGGGCATGAGATTTACGATCCATGTGCTCCTGGTTCCCGTTTTGGTGCCAAACAAGAGGATTTCCGCGCAGAGCTGCTGGAAGGTGTCTCTGGACTGCATTTCCATACCTTGTGTCAGCAAAATTCAGACGATCTGGAAACGACGCTGAATGCGGTAGAAGAGAAGTTTGGACAATGGCTGCCACAAATGGAATGGATCAACTTCGGCGGTGGGCATCACATTACCCGCGAGGATTACGACATTCCAAGACTGGAAGCTTGCATCAAACGCATGCAGGAGAAATATGGACTGGAAGTGTATCTGGAGCCGGGCGAAGCAGTTGCTCTAAACGCGGGCTTCCTGGTTACTTCTGTGCTCGATTTCCACAAGAACGGTATGGACATTGCCATTCTGGATACCTCGGCCACATGTCACATGCCGGACGTGCTGGAAATGCCATATCGCCCACCGCTTATCGGTTCGGGAGAAGCGGGAGAAAAACCTCACTTGTATCGTTTGGGTGGGCAAACTTGTCTTTCGGGTGATGTAATCGGCGATTATTCATTTGACCAACCACTCAAAACGGGTGACAGATTGGTATTTGAGGACATGGCGATCTACTCCATGGTCAAAACCAATACATTTAACGGCATGCCGTTGCCAGCCATTGCAGTGAAAAGAAAAGATGGCGATTGCGAAGTGGTTCGCGAGTTTGGCTATCAAGATTTCAAAATGAGACTGGCTTAATACTTTTTACAGATATAGCAAGAGCAAAAGGGAACCTGATCACAGGTTCCCTTTTGACGTTTAACATAGGATGGGTAAACTGCTATGTTTATGATTAATCGTTGGGTTTCGAGGCTGCTCTCGTCGCATACGGAAAGATCGGTTCTTTCAATTCAAATTCATAGGTTAATCCATTTACAATACCGACGACGCTTTCGCTGTCATATAATGCAAGCAAAAATCCAGCCATTTGTTCTGCTGTATGGAATTGGGGAACACGGCCCTCATATTCGAACTGGTCTATATCAAAAGATCGTTTTGCAAATTCCGTTTCCGTTGCAGCAGGCGCGAGTACTTTTGCTTGCATTGCTGCATGATTGCCTTTTAATTCTTGTGCAAGGCCTTCCGTAAAGGCACTTACATAGAACTTTGTTGCACAGTAGGTTACTGCATCCGCCACGATCGTATATCCACCACCAGAAGAAATGTTAATGAGCTGTGTGCCCTCTACCTCTGCATAATCACGTACATACAGGGATGAAAGAATGGTTAATGCTTCTATGTTCAGATGAAGCATCTGTTCGATTTTAGGTAGATGTTGTTCACCAACCGAAGCAAAATTTCCGAACCCTGCGTTGTTAATCCATGTTTCGATAGAGTAATGATGGAGACTTTCGTAGAATGCATGGACATTGGCAGCGATGGACAGATCCACCGTGCGAATGACGATGTCCAGATCAGGATCAATTTCAATTACTTTCGATTTTAACTTCTCCAGTTCGTCGCTTCTGCGTGCAGCCAGGATCAAATGTTTGCCGCGAGCCGCAAAAGCCAAAGCTGCTTCATAGCCAATGCCCGAACTGGCACCGGTAATCACTGTATACTTCATGGATATTCCTCCTGGATTTCAGTTCATTATTTATTGTGATATGACTACGTGTTGATTATACTGATTAGAGCTTACTCTAAGTCAAGCGGAATATAGAAGGAGGATCACCATGCATACAATCGGTGAAGTGGCTGAACTACTCGGTATCAGTACCCACACATTGCGTTATTATGAGAAGGAGCAGATTATCATACCGTTCCGTGATGCTAGTGGAGATAGACGATACAACGAATCGCATCTGAAATGGTTGCATTTTGTAATCAAACTAAAAGAGACTCAAATGCCCATCGCTATCATCAAAAAGTACGCATCCTTATTTCAGGAAGGTGAGCATACTGCTGCAGAGCGTTTAAAGTTGCTGGAAGAGCACAAAGAGGCGATTCAACAGCAGATGCACACACTTCAGTCAGCAGATCAGATGCTGGAGAATAAAATTACGGCATATCGAGTATTAATCGGGAAATAATGTAATCTGATCGAGGAACGAGCAGAGCGAATTCAGTGGTTGCATATATGACGATCTATTGCCAAAATAGTGAATTTTGTTATAGACTATTTTTTATGTTTGTTCATCAAGGGGGAAAAAGAATGAATCAAAGGAACGTGCAAAAGTCTAACAAGCTGAAAATCATCTCCAAAGTATTGCTGATTATGATCGGGGCTTTTATTACCTCATATGGTCTGGAAGCCATATTAATTCCAAATAATGTATCAGACGGTGGTGTGACAGGTCTGAGTATCGTAGGCTCACAACTGTTTGGTTTACCGTTAGGGATGCTGATTGGTATTATCAACATTCCATTTGTCTGGTTAGGTTATAAACAGATCGGTAAAAGCTTCGCTATTTATTCCATCATCGGTATTGCCTCGTTAGCTGTGGGTACAAGCCTTATGCACCATGTACCAACGATTATTCAAGGGGATACATTGTTAATTACCGTCGTGGGTGGTATTATCATCGGTTTTGGGATGGGTTTGGCGCTGCGTAATGGCGGGGCATTGGATGGAATAGATATGTTGGCTGTCCTTCTTTCACGGAAATTACCTTTTGGAACGAGTGATTTAATCTTATTCCTGAACATGTTTGTATTTATTGTTGTTTCGACCGTATTTGGTCTTCAAGGGGCGATTCTGTCTGCACTTGCTTATTACATTGCTTCCAAAGTGATTCATATTGTTGAAGAAGGTTTGAGCGGGTCCAAAACCTTTAAAATTATCACAAATCAACCTGAGATTATGGTCGAAACGATTCGCGACCGTTTAGGTCGTGGAGCAACCTATACCGATGCTTACGGGGGTTACTCCAATGAACAATTCAAAGAAATCACCTGCGTAATCAACCGTATGGAAGAAAGCAAGATCAAGGATATCATTCACGAAATTGATCCCAATGCTTTTATTGTAGTTTACGATGTGGCCGAAGTTAAGGGCGGCAATTTCAAAAAGAAAGATATTCACTGATCATACAATGAGCAGGAGTTAATGTCGGGGAGTAAAGATCTAACATACATAAAAGTCGCTAATATAGCGGCTTTTTTTGTTATAAGGGTAGAAGTTATGGTATAAAGTCGCCTCCAATAACTTCAACCCTTTGAAGTTCATCATACTTTGGCAATCCGTAACTGTATTTCAGTCAAGAATTGCTCGGTAATGATCGTATCCCGATTATCAATTTCATAAATTTCAAACGGATCTCCCATTAAACGGAGCCCTTTATCATTGGCATATGCAACGACCTCAAGCATTTTTTTATGACTTTGACGGTAGTTACCCCGATAAAATAATGACAGGTAATCGCCAGCTGGCAGGAAATAATCATATTCAATTTTGCCGGAATCGTCAGGACTAAAGATAAAGAAAACGGAGTTGAAAACATCCCGTACACCATGCTTTAATTCCTCAAGTGACACGGAAGCACCGTACAATTGGTTGCCGAAGTCGGGAATGTGACTATTATGCTTTTGATGCAGCTTCTTAATGGCATAATCCATCTCCTCATCCCGCGTTATACGTGTATTGAGCTGCAGACAAGGCCGATTAGGATACGTTTTGATAGAGTAAACCCCCGTCTGAATGCTGCTTGCGTCAGTCAACACCTTGATTCTGCCCTGGATAATACGCTGCGTAGTTTCGAGCTTGGCGATTTGTTCCTTAATCAGCTCCTGTTCAGTGAATAACAATTCAAGCGTATTTTCTACACTTTGCTGATCCAAATACGCTTTGATCTGTTGCATAGTGAAATCCAACTGACGCAGGTCCCGGATGATATTCAGTTTATACATATCCTGAAGGCTGTACAGCCGATAACCGTTACCGTCTCGCCGGGGCTGCAGCAGCCCTAATTTTTCGTAATAACGAAGTGCGTCAACACCTATTCCGTAAAGCTTCGAAATTTCATTGATTTTATAATCATTTTTCATCGTTTTATCCTCATTTGCACTTAGCTATTATATGTGTGCGCGTAAGTTGGAGGCGCGCCATACACTTCCTTATACAGCAATTTTCTAACCATTTCAAATTGTGTCGAGGTCAACTTTGCCGGATAACTCATGATCTGTAATGACAAGTTTTGCTGCCTTACAGCACGAAGAGGCGGTTGAACATAAGAATGATCTCCCAGGTAGAATCCCAGGCGCTCATAAAATCCGATCCTTCTCTGCTTCAGCTCATCTTCTGGCAATTCGACTTCCAATATAACCGGCTTGGCGGACTGGTTCATGAAACGCTCCATTAAGCGCTTGCCTATGCCGCCTCCACGAATGTTCGCGGAAACAGCGACATGCTCGACGTATCTGAACGACTCGAACTCCCAGCCTGCGAGAAAGCCAATCACTTCATTATGCTCGTTCTCTTCTGTGAGAAGGTGATAGCATGAATTGGACAGCAGCTTCTTCTGTTCTGAATATTCCCGATATTCAGCTTCGGGAAACGACTGCTTCATAATTTCAAACACTTGGTCAAACTGTTTTTGCAACATCAACTGAACCACTCCTAATTTGTAAAACCCATATTTGCGCTACATTCACGATAAACCCTGGTACGATACCAGAGTCAAGCAATATGGCAGAGATCACAATTCCTGAAGTAAGTTTACTTATTACAACTTTTTTTGGCCGGTATTAAACTCTTTCATTGTACAGACATTGTTTTACTTGGTTCAAAACGTTTCTCTAGACCCACACAATATCGTGATGATACCATCGTAAAGTGCTAGAAAACAGTTGGAATCAGGGGGATTATGTTAGTGGAGCAAATAAAGTACGACAACTTAAAACTGGGAGAAAAGGGAGCAATCATCAGTATTATTGCTTATATTTGTCTGACTGCAATTAAAATGGTCATCGGTTATATGTCTAATTCCGAAGCTTTGAAAGCGGATGGGTTAAACAATGCTACCGATATTATAGCTTCAATCGCGGTTCTTATCGGTCTGAGACTTGCTCAACGTCCGGCTGATAAAGATCATACATATGGACATTGGAAAGCAGAGACCGTTGCCTCACTGGTTGCTTCTTTTATCATGATGGCGGTAGGTCTACAAGTGTTATACGAAGCTATCACATCCGTATTCCAGGGGAAAAGCGAATCTCCAGACATCTTCGCAGCATGGACAGGCATTTTCTGTGCGGCAGTGATGTATCTGGTTTACCGATATAATAAAAGACTCGCTTTAAAGATCAAGAGCCAAGCGGTTATGGCAGCTGCAAAAGACAATATTTCGGATGCCTGGGTTAGTATAGGAACAGTTATCGGCATCATCGGTTCTCAATTTGGCCTGCCATGGCTCGACCCATTAACAGCTGTAGCGGTGGGCTTTCTAATATGTAAAACTGCTTGGGACATTTTTCGGGAAGCTACACACCATCTTACGGATGGGTTTGACGAAGAACTAATCAAGGTATACAGAAACACGATTGCCAATATTGATGGGGTAGAGGCAGTTAAAGATTTAAGAGCTCGTAGTTACGGTAATAATGCTGTTGTGGATGTTGTCATTCTTGTACGATCGGATCTGGATCTTCAGAAGGCTCATGATATTTCAACAAATGTAGAAGACGAATTGTTAAGAGAACATGATGTGTACACTGTTCATGTTCACGTTGAACCAGACGAAGCTCCAAACGAAGCGCTTTTATTATAAAACATGAGCGACAACTACAAGGAATTTCCAGTAAACAGGAATATCATTTTCTCTTCTTGATGTAAGACAGAACAGGTAGCCGATGGCTACCTGTTTTTTTAGTTCAAAGGGTCTCCGAACATGTCCTTTTGATTCTTCTTGCGGAAACTTCTCGGAGACTCACCAACCGTTTTGGTAAAAAGAATCGTAAAGTAGTTTGGGTTCTCGTACCCGACCAACTTGGAGATTTCCCATATTTTTTTCTTGGTAGAAACCAACAATCGGGTCGCTTCTCCCATTCTTCGTTGAATGAGGTAATGATAGGGGGAGGTACCGTAGCAGTTCTTATACATATGAATTAAATAGTAGAAATCAATATGGAATTGATCAGCCAAGTCCTTCAGCTTAATATGCTGCCGGTAGTTCGTATCCAAATAGTCTTTGATGCTTTCGGCGAGGGTATTGCTCGGAACGATCTCACTTGCTGTGCGCTGATGGTGCGACATCCGATCGATAATCAGCAGAATGGCATGCAGCAGATGATGGGAAATAGAGACGTATCCGTCTTCCCGGATTGAAAATTCATTAAACATGGTCTGCATTAACGAACGGATCTCTTCCGAATAACGGTTGGCACGAACAACTGGTTCACTGCCGGGAGGAACAACCCAATCGCTGTTGGCGCGAGTACCCTCTTTGAAACGAAAGCCACAATAGAAGGTGGATAAAGGGAATTCGGGATCCGATTTTTCCTCGTGAAGTGTTCCTTTGTTATATACAAGAAGATCTCCCTTTTGGGCGGAGTGCTTGATCCCATCAATCGTGAACGAGCCACGGCCGTCATTCACGTAAATAATCTCATGCACATCGTCATGCTTATGGGTTGGAAAACTCCAATGGGGGTTGTCTGCCAACTTCCCAACATAAATAATGATGCAATCTTGATCTTCATCCATTGGTTCGGATTCATGGCGTGTATTCATTAATGTCTTCCCTTCAAGATTCTGTGGTGAAATGACAACATGCATAATGTTTTGGAAGAAGACCACAACAACCTTTATTGTCGCTTGGCATGTCTGACAGTACAATTTCACTATTAATAATATGTACTATATATCGATCGGAAGGGATGTGGAAGCAAAATTTGATAGGAATGGATTCTAGTTTAAGAAAATGAAACGCTTGCAACATTAGAGAGAATTGTGAGGGCTTATGCATGACTAGAAAAAGAGAGAATTTACTTATTTTAACACTTACATTCGTTAGCTTTGTTTTGGGAACAACCGAATACGTGATTGTGGGCGTATTGAAGGAAATCGAAACCTATATGAAAGTATCGCTGGCTGCCGCAGGTGCGCTCGTATCCGGCTTCGCCATTGCCTATGCGATTGGAACACCGTTTGCCGTTGCATTCTTGGCCAAAATTCCCCGGAGAAACTCCATTTTAATTGGATTTGCAGTCGTGCTTGCCTTAAATGTATTAACCATCTTCTCAACAACATTCTTTTCCCTGATGATTATTCGGATCGTCTCGGCTGTCGCTTGCGGACTTACGATATCGCTTTCGATTTCAATTGCAAGCGATGCAGTCAACCGGGAACGAAGAGGGGAAGCAATTGCTTGGATACTGGGCGGGTTTTCCATCGCTAATGTGCTTGGCGTCCCGCTCGGGACCTTCATCGGACAGCATCTGAACTGGTCCATGACGTTTGTTGTTACGGCCTGCATCGGTGTGATGCCATTCATATTCATGTTCCGTATTCTTCCACGACAAACGATGACCATTGCCGGTTCATTCAGCGACCAGATGGCTCTATTTATGAAGCCTCGCATACTACTGGCCTGTTTGATTCCGGTCCTTGGAAACAGTTGTATTTTTGTGATCTTTACGTATATTACTCCGTTGCTGGGACAGTCCATGGGCATACCCGCAGGTTGGATTAGTGCTGTACTCCTCATCTATGGTGCGTGCAGCATACTGAGCAACTGGATTGGGGCCAAAATAGCAAAGGGAGATTTCTTACCCAAGCTCAAATGGCTTTTCGTTATTCAAGCCGCTATCTTTTTGGGGCTGAGTTTCACCGTATCTCATCTATGGCTGGGCTTGGCGTTTCTGTTCCTGATCGGTTGCCTGTCATCCTCGATGAGCGCGGCTTCTCAACTCTATTTGTTTGATGTCTCCGGAGCGATAGCGCCAAATTCCAGACCGTTTGCTTCCACCTTACTGCCCGTAGCGGCAAATGTGGGTATAGCGCTTGGCTCTGGATTCGGGGGTCTTGCTGTCGATTTGGGTGGTGTAGAGTGGGTGCCTCCTGTAGCTGTGGTGCTCGCTTTATTAGCCTTTGTTATTACAGTGGTGTGCCAACGTTCCATTCAATTGAAGCCGGAAGAAGCAGTTTCTCCTAAACTGGATTACAGCAAGTACCCATTAGTAGATCCATGAAGTCTGCTCTTTGATCCACGATTGTATCTTTTCATTGAGTGAAACCAACATAATCATACATGTTCGAGTATGAAAGTCGCTAATCTAGCGGCTTTTTTTGTTTTTACGGATCAATTGTTTACCCGGAAATTACGGTAAGAATGAGCTGAGGAAAGACGGAATTAAAGAAAACGGTTGACGAAGGAAGTGATCCTGTATAAAATGAAGCCGTGATTTAGTAAATTAGTAATTTAGTAAATTAGTAAATCTAAACTTTGTGGATAGGAGGGGAAAATTGTTCAGTTCTGGCCTTGCAGAATGATGAAATAAATAGGGATCGGCTGCACACGGTAGTAAAAATCTTAAAGGATAAGGGGAATTGAAAATGTTTGCGAATCGATATGTTCGAACCATTATCCTCTCCAGGGTACTGCTACAACTGGGAATATGGATTCGGAATTATGCTGTACTTCTTTATGTTTCCGAATTGACACATAACAATCCGGTTGATATATCACTGATTTCGGTTGCGGAATTTGCACCGATCTTTATATTTGGCCTGATTGGCGGGACCTTTGCCGACCGATGGAGGCCGAAGAGAACCATGGTCTGGAGCGATGTGTTATCCGGCTTGTCTGTCGGGGCCGTACTGCTTGCAGTTATGAATGGCGGATGGATTGCACTTCTGATCGGATCATTTGTTTCTGCCAGCTTATCGCAATTTTCTCAGCCTTCGGCGATGAAACTGTATAAACGGCATGTACCAGCCGAACAATTGCAGGGTGTTATGGCGATGTCCCAAACGCTGGTCGCTGTCTTCATGGTGCTTGGACCGGTGATTGGTACTTTTATTTTTATTAAGTTTGGCATTAACGTATCCCTGATCCTGACAGCAGCTATGTTTCTGGGATCCTCGCTTGTATTATCCTCTCTTCCCCGGGATGTAGAGGAAGCTGGGTCAGGGAATACCGGCAGCTTCGTCAAAGAGATGACCGACGGACTGCGCTATATTGGGGCCAATAAATCCTTGAGAACACTGGGATTAACCTTCTCGGCAGTCGGATTAGCATCAGGATTGACTCAGCCGCTTCAAATTTTCCTTGTCATTGAGAATTTGGGACGGGATAAACCTTTTTTGCAATGGCTGGTGATGGCTAATGGGGGCGCTATGTTGGTTGGTGGTGCTGCGATCATCGCAATCTCTAAAAAAGTAAAGCCACAATTATTGCTTTTGGTTGGTTTACTTGTTAATGCTGTCTGTACTGTCGGAATGGGTGCGTCTAAGCAAGTTTGGCTAACAATTGTTCTGCTCGTGATTAGTGGTCTGTTCTTTCCTTGTATCCAAGGTGGAATTCAGACGCTTCTTATGCGAAACACGGAGGGGGCATTTATTGGCCGGGTATCCGGAGCGATCATGCCGATTTTTATGGGAATGATGGTAATTGGCATGTTTATCTCCGGATATATCAAGGATACCTTCTCCTTGCTTAGTGTATTTATGACGAGTGGTGTTTTTGTGGTTATCGGAGCGCTGTTACTGCTCCCTATTGTCAAGGAAAAGGAGATAGAGACATGGATATGAACAAGCGCAAGGAGCTGCTGGAGGAATACAAGCAGATCAAGACTTATATGGGCGTAGCCCAAATCAAAAACAAAATAAACGGAAAAATCTATATTGATAGCTATCCCAACTTGAAAAACAAATGGTTTACTCTGCAAATGCAACTGGATCAAGGGAGATTTGCAAATCCCCAGCTGCAAAAAGAATGGAGAGAATTTGGAGAAGATGCATTCACTTATGAGGTTCTGGAGCAGAAAGATATCGATAAGGTGACGGATATACGCTGGGAACAAAAGCAGCTCCTGAAGTCTTGGCTCCAGAAGTTACAGCCCTATGGAGACAAAGGCTATAATAGACCTCCTAAGAATTAAAGGATGATGCAGTTAATGAGGTTTGACTAACGATGAAAATCAAGATAAGATGAAACCGTCGTTTAGTAAATTAGTTAATAAGTGAACGGAATGAGGGAATAAAATTGAAAATACCTACAACGTTAAAACATAAACCGGTTATCGTGTCGGATAATTATGAGAAGGTTGACGGCCGAATGGCTGGGAATACCGACGCAAAGGGTCTTTCTCTGGGATTGGCTCAGTGGAACGACAGAGGAAAGGTTGATATTTCAGCCAAGGTATGGAGGTATACCGGAGAAAAATGGTCAAGACAATCCGAGGAACTGCCTCTCCATCGCGTGCTTGATTTGTCCATCCTCATTTGTCGGTCCCTGGAACATTTTCGCGAGGCCTATAGATATGAGCATTTGTATGACCCAGAGCAGCCTGTCATTGATCGGGTTGGCCTGCAAGGAGATGCGATGTCTGTGGAGATCTGTACGGACAATGAGAGAATTAATGAAGACATTAAGCTGTTCAGCCAAGCGCTTAGTGATGACGATGAAATGATCGGTGAGCGTTTACGCACATTATCCAAAATATTAAAGGATATGGGTTATTAAAAGGAAAACGTACACACAAGTTGGATTGATCAATAAAGAGACCTAAACGCCTAAAGACGTTTAGGTCTCTTTATTATGTTGAGCATAATTCAATTAATTGGCGATGAAGTTTCCCATTCTATGGTTCTTATGAATCTCTTCCGTTCCAGCATTAAGGGCAGTCCTGTAGTAATCACGCTTATGTTCAATCACTTCCATCGTCTTTCTAAGTTCTTCCATTTGCGCTTCCACACTAGCCTTGCGTTCTGTGAACATGTCATATCGCTCCTGTAAGGTGGAATCTCCCTCGGAGCACCATGCAATAAAATCCTTGATATCTTTAATCGGCATTCCGGTAGATTTCAGACATTGAATAATCTTTAAAAAATCGATGTCGGATTCTTTAAAGTTTCGTGCTCCGCCAGGGGTTCGTTCAACAAAAGGCATGAGTCCTTCCTTGTCGTAGTAACGCAAAGTATATACGGTTAGATTCAATTCTTTAGCAACTTCGCTAATCGAATATGACATTTATTTTCCCCCTTTTCTTACTAGTATAGACTTCGAGCTAACTCTAGGATCTTTTGGAGATTCTATCATGCTGTATGTGGGATGTCAAAGTTTCTAATGACATTTGACCTCGAGTTAACTAGAGGGGTTAAGATCGTATTGCAGGAGAAAAAGCAGGGCTGGATTCAATGGAATTCAAAAGCCAAGTCATGACTTGTACCCTATGAGCGTGACTCTCTTGGCAGAATGACTATGACAATCTTAGGAGGTTTTTAATGATGATAACTGCTAAAGCACGAGCTGTTGACGGTCCGGACCAATTGTTCCGGGCAGCCGAGATTAAACGACGTGATCTTGATTTGCACGATGTCCTGATCGAAATTAAATATGCAGGCATATGCCATTCTGATATTCATACTGCTCACGGCGAATGGGGACCCGTAAACTATCCGCTCGTTCCTGGACATGAGATCGCAGGATTGGTCACAGATGTAGGAGCCGAAGTTTCAAAGTATAAGGTTGGTGATCGAGTAGGGGTCGGATGCATGGTTGACTCTTGTGGCGAATGTGAAAACTGCCGCCAAGGTGAAGAGCAGTACTGTCACAAAGGAAATATTCCTACCTACGCGGGCGTTGACAAGTATGGCGAACCCACACAAGGCGGGTACTCCACTCACATTGTCGTAACAGAGGACTTCATCGTCCGGATTCCTGACAATATCGAGCTTGATGCAGCTGCACCGCTGCTTTGCGCAGGTATTACAACATACTCGCCGCTAAATCGTTGGGGAGCTGGTCCTGGTAAAAAAGTAGCGATTGTGGGTATGGGCGGACTTGGTCACATGGCTGTCAAAATTGCACATGCCATGGGTGCAGAAGTAACTGTACTGTCACAATCTTTGAAGAAAAAGGATGATGGCTTGCAATTCGGGGCAGATCATTATTTCGCGACAAACGAACCGGAAACTTTCGACAAACTTGCAGGGTATTTTGACCTGATTATTAACACCGTAAGTGCGAGTATCGACATCAATGCTTACTTCTCACTGCTTACTCTGGATGGTACTCTGGTGAACGTGGGTGCTCCAGGGGAGCCGTTGTCTGTAAACGTGATGTCGCTCATCGGACAACGTCGTTCGTTCGCAGGCTCATTGATCGGAGGCATTCGTGAGACTCAGGAAATGCTGGATTTCTGTGCAGAACACAGTATCGTTCCTATGATCGAAGTCATCTCAGCCGACCAAATTGATGAAGCTTACAAGCGTGTGTTGGTATCGGATGTGAAATACAGATTCGTCATTGACACGAGCACAATTTAAGTCAATTAAACTATAAGTAAAAGAAGAAAATCCAATC
>NZ_AWUK01000056.1 GCF_000499205.1 Paenibacillus sp. MAEPY2 | reverse complement strand
TCATGTTGATGGTCAATTTCATATAGGATATGACTTTGGATTAAAGATATTTCCTGCTCTCCAACCGTGCAACAATTTTTATCCAGCAAGCCGAAGCGACGTACCATGATCTGTAATAACTCTCTTGGGTTTTGGTTATCCGGCAACATGATCACCTCTTGGTGTCTATTATAATCATATTATTTGTATATTGCAACTATTTTAAATTATTCTGCTTTTCTAAATTGTTTTGGATATGCTTAACGACATACTCAGCATCTGGCCCCACACCCCGAAGAGTTGCTGATGCAAAGGAGCGCTGTCCAGACAAGCCTACAAAATAAAGTCCGGGGATTGTCTTGCTAATCCCGTTCTTTTGCTCGGGTTCGCCTTGACCATCCAGTCCACCTAATGCATCAATATAAGAAACGTTGGAACGATATCCTGTCGCGAAAATGACGGTTTGGACCTCTTCTTGTGTTCCATCAGACCAGATCACACCTCTGTCATAAAATGCGGTGAACATTTTCTTTTGTTTCGGGTTCCCCGCTTTAAGCCGCTGCTTATATCCATCCAAATCCAGAACGGATGACCCGTTTGCAAATGACTTCCCAAATTTCCAAAACGAATCGATCCCCGTTAGCTTAAACCAGAAGTGAATATCCTGGCCCAAGAGACGCTGCGGGATTAGTGCTACTGGTTCTCTCACAGCAAGTGTTGTTTCAGCTACTTCGGATAGTTCCATCGCAATCTGAACCGCGGAATTTCCTCTCCCTACAACAATGACCGATTGATTATGAAAAGGGGCCGGTGTTCGATACGTCGCGGAATGTAAGATTTCTCCCTCAAATTGTTCATGGTTTGGAATCGAAGGGGTATAGGGTCTACTAAACGATCCAGTTGCCAAAATCAGATTGCGAGCCACGTATTTCTTTCCACTTGAAGTTGTTACTGTAAAAACCCCGGATTCTTTGGATACTTGATCTACATGGCTGTTATAAACCAAAGGCAATCCAAAATGAGAAGCATAGTCCTTCAAGTATTGAATAACTTCATCACGTTGTGGGTATCGATCCCCTGGAGAATCTATCGAAAGCCCCGGCAGAGACGAGTACTTGGCCGGTGAGAATAACTTCAAATTATCGTAATACTGTGGCCACGCCCCTACCGCTGCTCCTCCTGCCTCCAAAATCAAAAAAGACAGCCTTTTCTTTTTTAAATGATAACCGGAAGCAAGTCCTGCCTGACCTCCACCAATAACAATGACATCCCAGATTGGCTCCATAACACATCTCCTTCAAATATAATTAGAGTGATTCATTCTTACAAGGTATGTACTCGTTTAGTATAATTGTTTATTTGCAAATTGCAAGTATATTTCTTCGATGACTAGTTATCTCATCTAAAAAGCTACCCTGGAAGTGTTCATTAAAACGCTCGGTAAAAAAATTATAACGTTTACTTACGTAAACGCTCCACGTCATAAAACCAATGTAAACATGTAGGCTTATGCCCATTATTGCAAATGTTGTATACCTTTCTATAGGCGGCTGCATAGGGTGTGAGTAGATATTTCACCAAAGAAGGAGAATGACTATGTACCCTAAATTATCAAATCGAAATCAATGGCATAATCCAGTGCCTAACATCCGGAATAACAACGGACAGGTCCTCACCCCTCCGTATTGCCATGGAAATGTGAACCTTAGTCACCCTGGTGGAAATATAGAAATAAGAGATTATGGACAACAACCACTTGTAATCAATATTGATCAAGCTACAAAGTATAATCAAAATTATCGTACGGCTCTATGGACAGGAAAGCACTTTCAAGTGACTCTGATGAGTATCCGTGTTGGCGAAGATATCGGTCTGGAAGTCCACCCGACAACCGATCAATTCATACGGATTGAAGAAGGTCAGGGACTTGTGCAAATGGGAGACGAGAAAGACAAATTGAATTTTCAAACGATGGCCTGTGAGGACTATGCCGTTATGGTGCCTGCTGGAAAATGGCACAATATCCAACACAGGCAGTATACCTCTTAAAGTGTACGTGATCTATGCACCGCCTGAGCATCCTTATGGGACAGTGCATGGAACAAAAGCCATTGCCATGTCTTCTGAAAGTTAGTTGATCGTATTCTAATGCAATTTACAAAAGCCTGATTTCTCTTCATCGTCGTGGAGAAAAATCAGGCTATTTCTTAATTTAATTACTTATCGAGGTATCGATACAGCGTTGTTTTGCTAATACCTGTTTCTTCACGAATTTCAGCAAGACTGTACTCTTTACTTTCATACATTTGTATCGCCTTCATTACGTTCCCATCCAATTTACGAGGACGACCTAACTTCGTCCCCTTTTCCTTCGCTTCATCCATTCCTTTTTTCGTGCTTTCACTGCTTAAATCTCCTTGGAAGTCAAGTAAAGCCTTCACATGCTCCAGAAAAATACGACCAGAACTGTCCTGTGTATTCAAATTTTCATTCAGAGAATACAGATGGGCCTCTCGCTTTTGAAATTCCTTCAGCAGATCGACAAGATGTTTTGTAGAGTCAGCTAAGGAGAACAATCGAGTAACAACGACGACATCTCCTGCTTCGAGCTGGTTCATCATGGCATTTAGCTGCGTTCTTTGCTTTGCAGATGAATGTTCTTCCTTCAATATTCGATCACAGGATTTCCGCTTTAAAATTTCGTGTTGATTTTGACAATTCGGGTCATCCTGTGAAGGTCTCATATAGCCAATAATCATGTTAAAACTCCTAACTGCAACTGACATTATAAAATTATAACACAAAATAAGAACCGAAATGGTTCCTTTTTGGGACTTCCTGTGATAAGATCAATATACTTCAACCGGATATGACTTTTAGTCGAGTAAGAGTCATAAAAAAAGATAAGGAGTGGAAGTACACGTGATTGAACGGATTAAGAAAGATTGGTTCTCTAATATTCGAGGGGACATATTAGCCGGGATTGTAGTGGCATTGGCACTCATCCCCGAAGCCATTGCATTTTCTATTATTGCTGGTGTAGATCCCATGGTGGGTCTGTATGCATCGTTTTGTATTGCTGTCATCATCTCATTTATTGGTGGCCGACCAGGGATGATTTCGGCTGCTACTGGAGCCATGGCCTTACTTATGGTTCCTTTGGTCAAGGAACATGGCGTTCAGTATTTACTGGCTGCCACCATTCTTACTGGGGTTATCCAATTGCTTTTTGGCGTATTCAAAATCGGGAAACTCATGAAATTCATCCCGAGGGCTGTCATGATCGGTTTTGTGAATGCTCTCGCTATTCTGATATTCATGGCACAAGTTCCCCATTTTGTAGGCATATCTACGCTGACCTACATCTTCGTTGGAGTTACCTTACTTATTGTATATGTTTTACCCCGATTCTTCAAAGCCATTCCAGCACCTCTTATTGCCATTGTGGTTCTAACCGCAGCTGCCATTTGGGGGAACCTGGATTTGGGAACGGTTGGAGAGCTAGGTATTATCACACAATCTCTTCCCTCATTCTTTATTCCCGATATTCCTTTTAATATCGAAACATTGCAAATTATATTCCCTTATTCTATTTCACTGGCTATTGTCGGGTTGGTTGAATCTCTATTAACGGCTTCCATCGTGGATGATATGACGGGAACGAACAGTAACAAAAACAAAGAAGCTCGCGGACAAGGAATTGCTAACGTCATTACCGGTTTCTTCGGCGGTATGGCAGGCTGCGCCATGATTGGACAGTCTGTAATCAACGTCAAGTCTGGTGGGCGAGGAAGGTTATCTACACTCGTTGCAGGCGTATTCCTCATGTTCCTTATCCTTGTACTTGGCGGTGTCGTTGTTCAGATCCCTATGCCTGTACTCGCCGGGATCATGATCATGGTAGCCGTCGGAACATTTGACTGGTCTTCCTTCTCTTATCTCCGTAAAGCTCCAAAAAGTGATGCACTCGTGATGCTAGTCACCGTTATTGTTGTTGTAGCAACCGATAATCTTGCACTAGGTGTCATTGTCGGCGTCATTCTCAGTGCCATCTTCTTTGCTTCTAAAATTTCAAAGGTGAGTGTGAAGCAGCTCTCAACGGAGAAAAACGTAAGATTTGATGTGTCGGGTCAGCTATTCTTTGCATCGGTGGAAGGTTTTATTGAATCTTTTGACTTCGAGATTGCGGATTCGGACATTAGTATTGATTTTTCAAATGCACATATTTGGGATGACTCAGGTGTAGGGGCTGTCGATAAAGTAGTCATTAGATATCGGGAGAATCATAACCGAGTTAAGATTAAAGGACTGAATACGTCAAGTGAAAAACTCGTAAATAAGTTAGCGGTTTATCAAGATCCAAATGCACAATTAAAATCACATTAAGGTAGGAGAGATGAACATGTATCAACATATTCTACTTGCTGCAGATGGTTCTAATAATGCCATTCGGGCAGCGAAAGAAGCCGCTTATATTGCATCCTTAATCCCTGATGCTGAGGTCGAGATTCTGTTTGTTGTAGACCTGTCCAAGGTCAAAGATGAAGTGCTCCATTCTCAGAATCATGAGGAAATTGAACTGAAACGTAAACAGAAACTTATGCCTGTTCAGCAAGAACTTACAGAGAAACATGTGAACTATCGAGTTACCTTCGTAAATGGAGATCCTGGTCCTACGATTGTTGATTACGCGAATAAGAACAGCGTTGATCTGCTTATTATCGGTAGCCGGGGACTGAACTCCTTACAGGAATTCGTACTTGGAAGTGTGAGTCATAAAGTCGTTAAGAGGGCTCATTGTCCAGTTATGATTGTGAAATAGATGATGGATATGAAGCACAGGACCTCTGCAATTGCAGAGGTCTCGCTTCTTTTTCTAAAGGAATTAGATTAGATCATTTAAACGTTGACTGGAGGAGAGGAAATCTTGGAACACTCCAAATTAAAGACTCAAAAACCACAAAAAACATCACGCTATCTTCCTCCTGCTGTACGTATTTTTGCGCTTGGAGGTCTCGGGGAAATTGGAAAGAACATGTATGGGATCGAATATAAAAATGAAATCATTTTGATTGACGCAGGTTTGAAATTCCCCGATGCCCATATGAACGGTGTAGATTACATTATTCCTGATATACGTTACTTGCTGGACAAGCCTCAACAGATTAAAGCTCTTTTCCTTACTCACGGACATGAAGATCATATTGGCGCTATTCCCTATTTACTCAGACATCTTTCGTTTCCAATCTATGGCGGTGCACTAACAATCGGCTTGGTCAAAGCCAAGTTGGAAGAGCACAAGTTAACGAATTCAGTGGATTTTCATATCATTCAGGATCACGAACGCGTATCATTTCAGCAGCTTTCTGTTCATTTTTTCCGAACAATACACAGCATACCCGATGCCTTTGGTATCGTTGTAGATACGCCCTATGGTTCTATTGTGCACACAGGTGACTTCAAATTTGATATGACACCTGAAGGAAAGACAGCAGATCTTCATAAAATGATGCAGTTAGGTGAAAAAGGTGTGCTTGCTTTGCTGTCTGATAGTACCAACAGTGAACGCGAAGGTCAGTCTCTTTCAGAACAAACAGTGGGTGAATCTGTTTTGGAATTAATCCAGCAATGTGAAGGCCGAGTTTTGTTTGCGACTTTTGCATCCAATGTCCACAGGTTACAACAAGTCATTCATGCTGCTTCAGAGTGTAATCGGAGAATTTTAATACTGGGCCGCAGTATGGAAAAAATATTCTCCATTGGTCAAGAACTTGGACACCTTCATATACCACAAGGTATGTTAATGAATATGAAGGAAATCCACACCACTCCACATCATCAAGTCATCATTTTATGCACGGGTAGTCAAGGAGAGCCTAATGCAGCTTTAACCCGTATTGCAGCCGGCTCCCACCGTCACGTTCAAATATTCCCAGGAGATATGGTTGTCTTTTCTTCTTCTCCGATCCCTGGTAACGTCATTCAAGTCAATCGAAGCATAGATATGCTGATGCGTTCTGGAGCCGCTGTCCTCTACGGAGCAGAGTATGACATTCATACTTCAGGGCATGGATCACGGGAAGATTTAAAACTGATGATACGGACCATGCGCCCGAAATATTTCATACCGATCCATGGAGAATATCGAATGCTGGTAAGTCATCAAAAACTAGCTGAGCAAGTTGGAATACCCTCCAACAGAATCTATGTATTGAACAATGGAGAGCCTCTCCTCATTACTAAATATCATGCTCGAAAAGGAAGGAATCTCCCTTCGGGATCGTCATTTGTGATACGTGGTAAAGTTGAGAGGCATGAGCCTGAACTCATTGATGAACGCAATAGATTGGCTAAGGATGGTGTACTTATTGTAGCACTTGTCTTAAACAATGAGACATGCCAAATGATATCAGGGCCTGATCTCATTAGCCGAGGGTTTGTCTATGTACGAGATGCTAACGAACTGATGAAAACAGCAGAATCACATTTGAAATCCGCACTATATGGACTAGAGCAGAAAAAAGAAGCCCGCTGTGGGATTTGGGAAAGGAAGATCTCAGAAGTACTCCAGAACTTCTTTTACTCACAATTACAACGAACTCCTGTGATTTTCTCTTCCATTCATAGCGTTTCACATCCTACTCAAGTAAAGGACGACTAAACAATGAGAATGATTCAAAAGTTAATTCATCCCGATACACCTGATCCAAATGGCCGAATGTTTGAACGAAAAGCAGCACGTGGCATTATTATGCGTGGTTCTGAGATTCTTCTACTCTATACCCGTAGATATAATGACTACAGTTTTCCCGGAGGTGGTGTGGAAGCGGATGAGGACCTACTAAGTGGGCTAAGAAGAGAAATTGCCGAAGAAACCGGAGCTACCCAGGTTGAGGTAACAAACGAGTTCGGCTACATTGAAGAGTATCGTCCCCATTACAAACCCGAATATGATCTGATCCATATGTTATCTTATTATTATGTTTGCAACATTCATGAACAGCTTGGAGAAGCCAAACTCGAAGATTATGAAATGAACAATGGGATGTCTGCCGTCTGGATCGACATTCATCAGGCCATTAAGCATAATCGGCAGGTAATATTGAATAAAGAGGCTTCCATGGGATTTTCCATTGAAAGAGAGACGATTGTTTTAGAGTTGATTGCATCTGAATTAATCTTTTAGATTAGAATATTAGACTCGCAATGTAATTTGTAATGGCCCCACATTCATGT
>NZ_AWUK01000055.1 GCF_000499205.1 Paenibacillus sp. MAEPY2 | reverse complement strand
CCAGTGACTCCAGTGCTTCCAGTTACACTTACGCCAGTAGCTCCTGTAACTCCTGTTGCTCCTGTATCTCCAGTTACCCCAGTCGCTCCGGTTACACCTGTATCCCCAGTGACTCCAGTACTTCCCGTTACACTGACACCAGTAGCCCCCGTGACTCCTGTTGCTCCTGTGTCTCCAGTTACCCCGGTCCCTCCGGTGACTCCGGTATCCCCTGTGACTCCTGTGCTTCCCGTTACACTCACGCCAGTGGCTCCAGTGACTCCCGTGCTTCCCGTTACACTTACGCCAGTAGCTCCTGTACCTCCAGTAGCTCCTGTTGCTCCGGTGACACTCACTCCAGTAGCACCCGTGGCTCCAGTCGGTCCGGTTACACCTGTATCCCCGGTTGCTCCCGTATCCCCGGTGACTCCTGTACTTCCCGTTACACTCACACCAGTGGCTCCAGTGACTCCCGTGCTTCCCGTTACACTCACGCCAGTAGCTCCCGTGACTCCCGTCGCTCCTGTATCTCCAGTTACCCCGGTCCCTCCGGTGACTCCGGTATCCCCTGTGACTCCTGTGCTTCCCGTTACACTCACGCCAGTGGCCCCCGTGACTCCCGTTGCTCCTGTATTTCCAGTAACCCCAGTCGCTCCGGTTACACCTGTATCCCCAGTGACTCCAGTGCTTCCCGTTACACTTACGCCAGTAGCTCCTGTAACTCCTGTTGCTCCTGTATCTCCAGTTACCCCAGTCGCTCCGGTGACTCCGGTATCCCCTGTGACTCCAGTGCTTCCGGTTACACTTACGCCAGTAGCTCCTGTAACTCCTGTTGCTCCTGTATCTCCGGTTACGCCTGTGACTCCCGTTGCTCCCGTACCTCCGGTTACGCCTGCGACTCCCGTTGCTCCCGTATCTCCGGTTACGCCTGAGACTCCCGTACCTCCGGTTACGCCTGCGACTCCCGTTGCTCCCGTATCTCCGGTTACGCCTGTGACTCCCGTTGCTCCCGTATCTCCGGTTACGCCTGTGACTCCTCTTGCTCCCGTAACTCCGGTTACGCCTGCGACTCCCGTTGCTCCTGTAACGCCAGTAACCCCAGTCGCTCCGGTGACTCCGGGATCACCTGTTGCCCCTGTGCTTCCCGTTACACTAATGCCAGTAGCTCCAGTGACTCCTGTAGCTCCCGTGTCTCCCGTAACTCCAGTCGACCCGGTTACCCCCGTATCACCAGTACTACCCGTTAATCCTACTCCCGTTGCACCTGTCGCACCTGTCGCACCTGTCGCACCTGTGGTTCCAGCGCCAGCCAGCAACGTGTAATCCGGTGAGGTTCCCGGCGTACCTGTTGGCGATGCCACATTCGCAATATACGTACTGCCGTCAAACGTTACCACTTGACCCGCTGGATACGTTGGCGCTACTGCCGGATCGAATGGAACGATCCCGCTCAGCCCTACTCCGGTAGCTCCCGTTGGACCTGCATCCCCTGTTTCCCCGGTTACTCCTACTCTCGTTGCTCCAGTCGCACCGGTGGCTCCTGCGCCGGCTAGCAACGTGTAATCCGGTGATGTTCCCGGTGTGCCTGTTGGCGATGCCACGTTTGCAATATACGTACTGCCGTCAAACGTTACCACTTGACCCGCTGGATACGTTGGCGCTACTGCCGGATCGAATGGAACGATCCCGCTCAGCCCTACTCCAGTCGCCCCCGTTACACCCGTAGGTCCAGTAGGACCTGCTCCTGCAATTAATGTATAATCCGGTGATGTTCCCGGCGTGCCTGTTGGCGATGCCACGTTTGCAATATACGTACTGCCATCAAAAGTTACAACTTGACCGGCCGGGTACGTTGGGGCCACTGCTGGGTCAAACGGAACTGCTCCATTCAAGCCTATGCCTGTTGCTCCGGTTGTACCGGTAGCTCCTGCCCCTGCAAGCAAGGTGTAGTCTGGTGATGTACCTGGGGTTCCCTTTGGTGACGCTACATTGGTAATATAGGTACTTCCATCAAATGTAACAATTTGGCCGGCTGGATAAGTTGGCGCTACAACCGGATCAAAGGCCACAAAACCACCTAAGCCTACCCCAGTGGCTCCAGTAGCACCTGTGGGACCTGCACCTGCAATTAATGTATAATCCGGTGATGTTCCCGGCGTTCCCGTCGGTGAAGCCACACTAGCAATATAGGTACTGCCGTCAAATGTTACGATCTGGCCCGCTGGATACGTTGGTGCTACTGCAGGGTCAAACGGCACAGAGCCACTGAGTCCCACACCTGCTGTCCCGGTAGCTCCAGTAGCTCCGGCCGCTGCTAGTAAAGTATAATCTGGTGAACTACCTGGGGTTCCCGTTGGTGACGCCACATTAGCAATGTAGGTACTTCCACCGAGTGTTACTATTTGTCCTGCCGGATAAGCTGGTGCAAGCGTAGGATCAAACGGAACCGAGCCCGTTAAACCTATCCCTGTTGCTCCAGTGGTTCCGCCTGACAAAAACAACGTGTAGTCCGGAGAACTTCCGGGTATACCCGTGGGCCCATTCGCATTAACAACATAAAGACTTCCATTATAAGACACCACTTGACCTTCCACAAAGCCAGGTGCCTGAGCTGGATCAAAAACGGAGATATCATTCAGTCCAACTCCAGGTAACCCCTGTTGACCTGGTACGCCTTGGGGTCCTACAGGACCTACAGGACCTACTGGACCTACTGGACCTAACGGCCCTACAGCTCCTGCGGCTCCTCCTGGCCCGGCAGGACCTGGCACGCCCGGTACGCCTGGAACCCCTGGAACTCCGGGGGGACCTGGTGGGCCTGGGGTACCAAGGGTTCCAAACGAACTGGTGGCACGACTCAATGATACAGATATAGACCGAATCACCCCAACCAGTTTATCTTTTTCTGCAGGTGGAACTTCCAGAAGCAACGTTACACTTAATAAATCATCGAGCAAATTTTGCAAGTTGCCAGCCAGATTGATGACGGCTACAGGTACAACTTCAGAACCTGCTATCGTTAGTTCCAGTACGGATTGCAACTCCGCTTTCACCCCAGCTCGAAAACTAGAGGTATTAACAAAGGTCAGCAAGCTCCGTAAACTGTTTTGCAATGCGAGAATATTAGACGCTGTAGGCTGACTGACAGCTGCAGGAATAGTCACGGCCAGTGCTTTCAATATGGATTCCAACTGCTCCACTTCACTCGATGTTATGGGAATAAACGGCGATCCTGCTCGAAATGATCTTCCTTCTAGAAAAGCTTTTATATTCACCCTTTTTCTTTCATCAGGCATGCCTAATCCAGTCCTCCTTTAACTACTTCGCTTTTCAAGCTTATGTTTAATAAGAGGCAAAATTATCTTGGACACATTTTTTGAGACAAAAAAAGCGAACATACTGTTCCACGTTGAACAAGATTAAACGGTAGTGTTCAACAAAAAAGCACCCTCAGCATGAGGATGCTTTCGCACTTTTTGTATGAAATCGGGCTATTTCGAAGAATCCACAGGAAATTGTAAAATAAACTCTGTACCTTCGCCAAGTACACTATTAACGATAATGGTGCCGTGATGGGCATCCACAATATTTTTTACAATTGCGAGCCCAAGTCCCGTACCGACACTTTCACCCCGTACCCGAGCCTTATCTGCTTTGTAAAAACGTTCAAAGATGAATGGTAAATCAGAAGACGGTATGCCTACGCCCTCATCTTTTACAATCACTTTTGCTACAGGTGTTCGAGTATCCGTTAACAGTTCTGCCGAGATAAGAACATTTTTGCCTGATGGGGTGTGACGAAACGCATTATCTAGTAAATTGGTAAATACCTGTTCAAGACGATCCTCATCTGCCTGATGAAGTTCAATGAAAGTCTGTCTGCACTCAAACCGAAGATGGATCCCCTGTTCTTTGGAACGTACCGAGAACTTTCTGTACACTCGTTCCAATAGTTCAACCAGATCCACTTCCTTCACGGCCATATCCGTATGCCCCGCTTCCATTCGAGCAAGATCCAGCAGATCTTTAACCAATCGGCCCATACGCAAGGACTCATCATGAATTACTTGAATCAACTCTTCACTTTCTTCCGGAGAAGCCGCCATCCCATCCAAAAGAGCTTCACTATACCCTTGCATCATGGATAGCGGAGTACGTATCTCGTGAGATACGTTTGCGACAAAATCACGGCGCATCTTCTCTAGTCGTACTTCTTCTGTTACATCACGAAGCACAGCTACAGCCCCCCGTACGACACTATCTGCGTACAAAGGTGCCATCTGAACAGACCAGACTCCCTGTTGAACATGCACGTTAGAGTTCTGATCACCACCTTGCTCCATCACCATTTTGAACAAAGGAACGAGTGGTTCCGGCACCTCTCGAGAAGAACTCACAGAATTTTCCGAATCCTGTCCCTCGCCCATCTGCGCCCAGTCCAAATCACACCAAGCCTGCATAATTTTCTCTCCAGGGGGGTTCGTCAAAATAACCTTTCCCTCCCCGTCGAAAGTAACTACCGCATCGGTCATGCTTCGGAGCACGCTCGCCAAATGTTCTTTCTCATGGTTAAGGTTGCGAATGTTATCTTCCAGCTGTGCAGCCATATGGTTAAACGTATTACCTAATTCTCCAATCTCATCGCTCGTTACAAGAGAGAGACGCGTACCGTAGTTTCCTTTCCGAATCGCATTGGCTGCCTGAATTAACTGCTGCATCGGCTGCGTAATTTTCGTAAAAAGAAACAGCGCAAAAAAGGTCGTCAAGCTGAAGCCGATAATACAAACATACGTGAACAAACGTTTGATATCTCTCGACTCAGACTCCGCAAAATTCGTATCAATATATGGCAGCAAAAAAAGACCCAATGCTATGAGTACACAGCCCACGAGGCAAATAATCGTAATCCATAACTTCCCGACCAGCGATCTCCAGAAACTAAAACTACTTCGGTACTTCCAGTTTATAACCCACACCCCACACCGTCGTAATCATCGCCGCTGATTCTGGCGACACCTTGTTTAACTTCTCGCGAAGTCGCTTCACATGTGTATCCACCGTACGAAGATCACCAAAGAATTCATAGTTCCATACATCCTTCAGCAGCTCTTCTCTGGAGAAAACTTTATCTGGAGATGTCGCGAGATAATGCAACAGTTCATATTCTTTCGGTGTTAAACTGATTTCTTCCCCACCTGCGGTTACGCGGTGAGCATCATGTTCGATGACCAAATGAGGAAACACAATATTGTTGCTTGAATTACTCTCTTTGGACAGATAAGCTGTCGCAGAAGAACGACGCAGAATTGCCTTAACCCGATAAATCACTTCACGTGGACTGAATGGTTTAACAACATAGTCATCAGCTCCCACTTCGAAGCCCTGAACACGATTAATTTCTTCGCCTTTTGCAGTAAGCATCAACACCGGGGTTGATTTTACCTGACGCAGACGAGTACATACTTCAACGCCGTCCATGCCCGGCAACATCACATCAAGCAAAATCAGACCATAGTCACCTGCAGTTGCTTTACGCAGCGCAGTTTCCCCGTCTTCTGCTTCATCAATCTCATAACCTTCTTTTTCGAGATACATTTTCAAAAGTCGGCGGATTCTCTCCTCGTCATCCACGACCAGTATACGGTTCTCATGTTCAGCCATTCCACTCCAGCCCCTTTACAATAACTCCTCATCACTTCTATTATGTTCGATCTGGCGAACAATATTTGAAAGCCCCTAAATTGAAGCAGGGGCTTACATATATGTTTCATGGACTTCTCTCCGGAACTTTACAAAACGAAACAACCTAGCCTAGTCTGCCCCTGCGTAGGAATGCAACCCGGCAATGATCAAATTCACACCAACAAGTGTAAACATAACGACCAAAAATCCAAGTACTGCAAGCCAGGCAGACTTGCGCCCCTGCCAGCCTCTGGACAAACGCAAATGCAGGTACACACTATAATATAACCATGTTATCAGTGCCCACACCTCTTTGGGGTCCCATCCCCAGAAGCGGCTCCAGGCAATCTGGGCCCAAATCATGGCGAAAATTAATGCTCCCAATGTAAATATAGGGAATCCGATAGCAATTGCACGATAACTAATCTCATCCAGATCATCTTCATCAATGCCATCCAGCATCGGTTGCAGAGCTTGTCCAAGCGGTCTTCTTACAATCAAACGAATAAGTCCATACAGGAGTAGCCCTACAATCAACGACCAGACTACCGTATTCAGTTTACGTCCAGCATTAACTCCGTTCATCCAGGAAGGCGTCTCAAGCAAAGGTTCCTTCATGCCAAGAAACGGTTTTATGCTCTCCACTTCGCTATCATAAGGTGCAAATATAGGAGGCATGCGATAAATCACTTTCTCTATTGTACTATTTTCCTGTACCTCTGTGTCAATGCTAGTGGTTTGCTTAACAAAAACCGCCTCATATCCAGAAGCACGGAAAGCAAATACAGACCCGATAAACCCGACAACAACGACGATCGTAATTAATGTAAACTCAACCCACCCACGCTGGCGTCTGGAGGACTTGTCCTTGCCACTAAAATCGACTGTGCGTAACAAGTACATGAATCCAGCCGCAAAGCCAACGGCGAAGAATGCCTCTCCAAGCGCTGCCAACGTCACGTGAATCTTGAGCCATATCGACTGCAAAGCAGGAATTAGCGGCTGTACTTCCTGAGGAAATACGGCTGCATAGGCCATAATAAGGATGGTTAAGGGCAATGCGAACAGCCCCAGCAATGACTTACGATAGATTGCATAGACTACGATAAATGCCACCATAATCATCATGGATAGAAAGCTCATAAATTCATACATATTACTTACCGGAATATGTCCTGCCCCTGCCCAGCGTGTACCAAAAAAGATAAGATGTGCAGCTAGTGCTACAGTTGATGCAATAAAGGCTCGCTTTCCCCAGCGATCTACATGAGCTTGCGGGTCGCGATTACTCCATTTCTTGCCCATGACGGCAACGCCATATAACATAAATGCAGCACAATATAGAAAAAAAGATACGATAAATGCGTCGCTGCTGAAATCCAATAAACTCATGTTTGGTTCCCCCCGTTATCCAACGACTTCTCATCCACTTCCACATTCAACTTTTTTAACACAGCTGCAACTTCACGCCTGAAGCCAAACCAGTTTTTGTTGGTATGGCCGCCTAGGGTAAGCTGTCGATCATCAATCCGAATCCAAATACGACGGTGGTGCCAGTAAAAGCCCATAACCAGACCCAACATGACGATTCCTGCCCCAACCCATACGAAAGGCATAGCCTTATCAATACGTATATTGAGGTAACTTACGGATTGAATGATATCAACCTTGTCCATGCTGTCGACCTCCAGCTGCAAAGGAACTTCTCCTCCATTTAGCTGTTTGTTAATTGCATCCTGTTGAAAACGCTGCTTATCCACCTGCTTCGCAAAATACAAGTACTGCATTCCCTCTTCGGGTAAATCGGGCCCCTTGATGTTAAATAGAAAGGCAGGCGCATTAGGCGAAGGGGACTTTGATTTGGGCTCTCCATTTTCATCCAGTCCAAAATCCATATATTTTTCTTTAACTGTCAGACTATAGGGGCCTGCTTCAAACGTTCGCTGCGTATCCATCATGGCAATTTGGATTGCTCCGTACTTCTCACCCGTCTGGGCATTGACCAGATCAGGCGTTACCGAACGAATCGTTGGCGTCAGATCATAATCAAACTGATATGCTTTCAATCCGTTGTAATTCAGTGGATGGTTCACTCGAACATCATGTCGGGCCACCTCGGACAACTGAGGTTTCTTTGAAGGATCCGAACAATCTGCTGTACATTCATACAATACCACTTTGGTTACAAACAGTTTTGGAACGGTTTTATTCAGATTCCGAAATTGTTCCGGGACTTCATCTTCACTGTAAAATTCAACATTAAACTGTTCATTCTTCAAATACATGGACGTGTTCGGGATTTTTTTGATCTCCCCTTCGGGAAAAGCAACATGCTCATCCAGATTCAGACCAGGAATTCCGCGAACAAGAACAGCCAACAGAAAGATAATCAATCCGATATGAAGGACATAAGGCCCCCAGCGGCTGAATCGCTGTTTCTCAGCCAGTAATGCCGTACCCTCGGTGTGCACACGATAACCTTTCTTTTTAAGCGGAGTAACCGCTTTCTTTATCCAGTCTTCTGATGCCTCATCTATGGAGCCTTGGTATACCAGACGCTGGCGTGTAAGAAACTGCATGTGTTTACGTATTTTCTGTTTGTTCAGCGCTTTGTATAGTGGAAGTACCCGGTCAAGACTGCATATGACCAGTGAGGCACCGATCAGCACCAGCAGCAAAATAAACCACCAGGATTCGTATGTATGGGACAGACCCAGCAGATAATAGATATGACCCAACTGACCGTATGTGTCCTTGTAATATACGGATGGATCAATATTCAGAAACGTACTTTCTTGTGGATAGATCGTGCCCAGCATGGAACCTACAAGCGTAAACACAATCATGTAAACCGCAATTTTGACCGAGGAGAAAAAGTTCCATATGCGGTCAATGATTTTAGGATTCATACGCTGCGAACGGCGTGCCATGCCATCATAACGCATTTCCAATACTTCATTCGATTTGACCTCGGACTCCAGCAGCGGCTTGCCGCATGCTTCACATAGTACAGTGCCCACCGGATTCTGGTGTCCGCACTCACACTTCGTATTTTGGAACACGACTAGACCTCCTGTCAGGGCTGTTTCGCCAGTTGTGAAATTTGAGCGTCAAGTGTGTCCAAGTCTAGTTGACCGATATGAATGGTGGAGATTTTACCCGTGTCGGAGACAAAAAATGTCGTTGGCATCGGTGATATGCCAAAATCCCGGATCGAGTTTTTGTCACGGTCGAGCATAATCGGAAACGTAACGCCCACCTGCTGCACAAAATTTTCCACGGTCATCTGGTCTTCCCCAACATTGATACCAACAAATTGAACACCCTGGTCCTTCCATTTGTCCGCTTGTGCTTGAAGTGCAGGCATCTCTTTGACACAAGGCTCACACCATGTTCCCCAGAAGTTGATTACCATGGCTTTGCCTTTGTATTCCTCAGACGTATGAACTTGTCCATCCAGGCCCAGCAGTTCAAAAGAAGGAGCCTTGTCCCCTTCTTTTGGCTTGCCATTCGAGCCGGATACGGATGTAGTAATCGCGTATCCGCCCAACACCAGGATCAATAACAAAATGACGATTTGCACCGTTCTTCTTGATTTGCCCATGTGCTGCTCCCCTTTTAAGTGACTAGCTTTCGCATATTACGGTCTCGGACAACTGTGAACATCCTATGAACAATTATAGCGAATTTCGTCACAAATCTGCGGCGCTTTTATGAAAATTATGTGTCCTCACATTACCTTTTTTTCATTTTTTTGGCGGGTTCTGATTTTGCGAGCGTAATCAGGTTGTTGACTTCTTCTTTGGTCAAATTGCGTGTCAGCCCCCGTTTCAGGTTTTGCAGCAAAATACCACCAAACGAGATCCGCTTCAGACGTGTTACTGGATGGTTAATCGCCTCGAACATACGTCTAACCTGACGATTACGCCCTTCGTAAATGGTGATGGAGATTACAGCTTCATTTCCTGCGGTGTCAACATCCTTGTACTCAACCTCTGCAGGAGCTGTCATACCGTCATCCAACATAATGCCTGTCTTTAATTTTTCCAGAGCAGTACCATGTGGGACCCCTTTAACAGTCGCCAGGTACGTCTTCGGTACGTGATGCTTTGGATGGGTCAACAAATGAGCAAATTCCCCATCATTGGTCAGAATCAGCAGGCCTTCCGTGTCATAATCCAAACGACCAACAGGATACACACGTTCTTTGACACCTTTAAGATAGTCGGATACAATTTTCCGACCTTCCGGGTCTGAAGCACTTGTGATAACACCTTTCGGTTTGTTCAACATCATGTACACTTTCTTTTCACTGCGGATCGGTTTACCATTAACCGTAATCATATCCTCTTCGGGGTTCGCTTTCGTACCCAGTTCGGTTACGACCTCCCCGTTAACTTCTACTTTGCCGGACAGGATCAGTTCCTCGCTCTTGCGGCGGGATGCAATGCCTGCCTGTGCGATAATTTTTTGTAATCTTTCCATGTTTGTCATGTCACCTCACACTAATGATACCCATCAGGGCCGGAAATCACAAGGATAATCCATCGAATTTGTAAACGCGGGAGTTGAAAACGCCTTATGAGCTGTTTTTAACTATGAATTTATGCCAAAAAAGCTCACCCTCTTACTGCCTGTTTGCAACAGGAGCATAGGGTGAGCCGTTCACTTTGAGCCGTATGTAACCACTGAACATTGAATGAGGTTAACTCGCTACTTTACCGTTAACAGCAACCGGTTTTTTGGCAGGGGTTGCACTGTCTTTAATGAAGGATTGCAGTGTTTTTGAAGTAATAAAATAAGTGCGTCCACCGTATACAAAGGTCATCATGCCAATAACCCGATTATTCTGATCCAGAACAGGGCCACCTGAATTGCCTTGTGCCACTGATTTTACGATACTGCCAATACCCTTCTTGCCTGGAACGTCCGTATCCTGTGAATTAAATACTCGACTCTTGGCTATCGTATTGTAAGTTGAAGGAAAATCCTCGTCCAAGAGTACAAGTTCCCCAGCTGAATTTTTAGGAAATCCGATAGTATACACAATTTGATTATCTCTCGCATTAGCAAACGTCACTGGTTGTGCATTGATTTCTTTGTCCAGCTTCAGTAATGCCATATCCGTCACCGGATCTGTTTTGATGATTTTGGCTTTCACTGGCTTGTCCAGCTGACCTGGGCTCGCTACGGTCAATGTGCCTTTATCCCCATCAGACAATTCAGCAAAATCCTGAACGACATGATAGTTGGTAAGCACTTCATCCTTTGAGATCAGTATTGAGGTACCCACATCATAATATACCGTATCGGGTTCAGCCTTTTTGACCAAACGTACGTTCACAACTGGAAAAGAATCCGCTAAAGCGGCCAGCTGAGCACGCAACTGTTTATCAAAGTAACCCGTAAATTGAATCGTATTGACGGCTTGAGCCGCCGCAAAACCTGTTTGTCCTGCAATCAGTGCAATGGCAACCACACTTAACATTCCAATGCGGAGCATTCGTTTCCAACTCTTCTGCATGATCCTCACTCTCCTCCGCTATTATTCTAGCATAACTAGTATATCGGAAGGAGAGGACTTATTTTTTATCCAAAAACGATTAAACAAATGACCAAGGCAGCTATAAAACCAACCACATCGGAAAACAACCCGACTTTGAGAGCATAGCGGCCATTACGTATACCTACGGCTCCAAAATAAACAGTCAAAACATACAGAGTTGTATCCGTACTCCCTTGAATTGTAGAAGCCATGCGGCCAATCATAGAGTCGGGACCATAGGTTTTGATCAGATCTGTCGTAAAGGCGAGCGAGCCTGTCCCGGTCAATGGACGCAAAATGCCAAGTGGCAATACTTCTCCCGGAACTCCCATCCAGGACACGAGTGGGGCGATCAGACTGATCACATAATCCAGTGCACCTGAAGCACGGAAAACACTGATCGCTACCATCATGCCTACCAGATGGGGAATAATGCTGATTGCCGTAGAGAATCCATCTTTGGCCCCATCAACAAAGGATTCGTAGACCGGGACCTTTTTGGTAAACGCATATAATGGAACAAACGCGATAATAACCGGAATGGCCCAGACGGAAATCCAGTTGATGAAGGTTAACAACGCTACTCATCCTTTCATACCGGGATTGTCACTTTTATGTACACGCGGCGGCCTGTGAAGCGCCCTGTTTCGGTACCAGCGATCTGCTGCGATAGCTGCAAATGTCGCAACAATGGTTGCCATTAGCGTTGTGCCTACTATTTCCGTGGCATTCGCAGAATGATAATTAAGACGAATGGCTATCAGGGTTGTCGGAATAATGGTGATACTCGCCGTATTCAGGGCCAGCAAGGTACACATGGCAGGGGACGCTGTCTGTTTATCCGGATTCAGCTCTTGCAGCTGCTGCATGGCTTTGATCCCCATTGGGGTAGCCGCATTCCCGAGGCCAAGCAGATTGGCACTCATGTTGGATAAAATGTACCCCATAGCAGGATGGTTCCGTGGAACATCAGGAAACAAAAAGCCGACAACCGGACCCAGGAGCTTCGCAATCCGGCCCAGCAGCCCGGCATCCTCAGCCATTTTCATCATACCCATCCAGAATACGAGCACACTGATCAGTCCAAAACATACCGTTACACCCGTTGCTGCTCCATCAAAAGCTGCCTGGGTAACGACTTCAATTTTGCCCTGCGCTGCTGCAAAAGCAAAGCCGGTTACAATCATGAGAAGCCAGATTAAATTGATCAAAGGATAACCCTCCCCTCATTATGGAGATAACAGATGGCTTAAAACTGCACGCCATGCGGAAGCCCAGGTAGAAATTTCACCGATCCCCCCCAGAGTGGCATCCTCGGTTTTCGGCTCCGGCGGAATATAACTACCTTTGCGATACACAGGAATTGAACCCACCAGCTTCCCATCAAGTTGCAAATCAATTCGGCCTGCCAAGCCAAAAGAAGGATCAGTCGATTTTGCATCCCCCTCTGTACTCTTCTGGACACGGCTTTCGAGTAAAATCAGCTTTTTCGTCAATGAGGATGTCTCACTCTTCGCCAGAGGATAAGTGAACCCACGGCCTGTGACCACATCCGTGTTCTGTACAGGCTGTTCTTTTCTTGCAATTTCCACCAAAGGGAAATTTTCAAAGCCGAAATCCAGCATACGTGCATGATCATTCCAATCATCGCCGTCGTTCAAGGTTACCGCAGCAAGTTGTTGACCATTGCGAGTAGCAGAGCTGACCAGACAGCGAAATGCCTTCTTGGTATACCCTGTCTTTACGCCATCGGCTCCCTCGTACAGTCGCAGCATTTTATTTTTGTTTTGCCAGGAGTAATCCCAGCTCTCGTTTGGATTGGGGGCTGACTTGTTCTCTGTCGCTACAATACGTTTGAATACCGGATTCTTGAGCGCATACGCGGTTAAACGTGCCAAATCATTGGCGGTGGAATAATGTCCATCGGCGTCAAGTCCGTGAGGATTCATAAAATGAGAATGGGTCAACCCAATTTGCTCTGCCTTTTTGTTCATTAACAGGACAAATCCTTCTTCAGATCCACCGACATGTTCAGCAATTGCCGAGGCCGCATCGTTGCCTGATCGCAGCATTAGCCCATACAGCATATTTTCCAGCGTCATTTCTTCTCCCAGCTTGAGATAGATGGATGATCCTTCTTTGGCAAACGCCGAGGAAGTCACTTTTACTTTGTCATCCAGTTTACTGTGTTCAATCGCTACAATTGCCGTCATAATTTTGGTCAAGCTGGCAATTCGGAGTTCCTTATCCCCATCTTTGCTGTACAATATTCGGCCCGATGTCACGTCAATGAGAGCAGCGCTTTGCGCATGGGTTGAAGGGCCGGGTATTGTTCCCTGGGCTTCAGCAAGCCCAAACGAGGGAAACAGGAACAAGGGTACCAGCATACATGCCATAAATTTCATTATTTTTCGCATCGATTCATTCCTCCGGGTCACTTGGAATCTTGTACTAGCTTATGTCTGGACAACCCGAAGTATGTCCCAGTGTTAGAAAACAGCAAAAATCCCTTTCGCATATGCGCTGCGGAAGGGATTTTGTAGTCTTAAAGAGGAGTTTCCAGGCGTGATTAAAATTAGTTATTATCCAGCATCTTGGCCACTTTTCGCATAATTCTGGAGACTCTCATCTGGCTAATGTCTTCCAGCTCCGCTGTTTGTGTTTGATTAAATCCGTCTACCCGATGTTTCAGGACAGTGACTTCCTTCTCGCTTAACTTGCGCTTCACTGAGTCAATAACGGCGTCAACATAAATTCGGTCTACCACTCCATCCTCAATGTTTTCCCCACTATAGATGGTATCCATCAACGTAACTGCTTGAGCTTGCTGATCATCTGCTCCGACAGGCTCATCCAGATATTTAACTCCCTTGCCCACTTGGAGCGCCTTGTTGATTCTCTCCTCTTCTTCGTCGAGCAACACGGCGATCTCATGAGCTGTCGGTAGATACCCCATATCATGCTCCAGCCGATTGATTCGGTTAATTAATTCAGTAGCTGTACGAGTGGGTCGAATGATGCTTGCGCTATCTCTCAGAAAACATCGAATTTCCCTTACTATGGCAGTAACCGCAAACGAACTAAATTTCACACCACGCCCCGTGTCAAATGCTTTGACCGCTTTAATGAAACCAAGGCGACCCAATTGAAGAATATCGTCTTTTTCCACACAATGATTTTTGATAATGACTTCCGGTTTTCCAATGTATTTATGTACGGAATGCCAAATCAAGTTCTCGTTAACCAAAATGCTATCTCCTAGAAAATGTTCATCGACTTGACATCTTTCAATATTTCCTAAAAGGTCCATAGAGTAAAATTTCTTGTCCAACTTCAAATTCATGTTAATATGTTCTGAAAATTTATCCATCTAGATCTCCCTATGTAAATGTTGTGGAAGTTCACCAACAATCCTAACGCTTACTTAATTTTTCTTTAACATCTGAACCATCTTGCTATGGTGTTTCTTCACTTGGTTATAATACCAGGGGCGAGCCTTACCCTTGTCCACATTTCCTTCCCCTTGATTGTACGCAATCGTTGCTGTACGAAGGTTTCCATCATACTTTTCCAACAGATATTCCATATATTTAATGCTGGTTTTGATGTTAACTTCAGGCTTGTATAAGTCACTGCCTTTAACACCAAACGTTTTGGCCGTACTCGGTAGTATTTGAAGGAGCCCGATGGCTCCATGATTTGATGTGCTATCCTCTATTAAGCGGCTCTCCTGCCACATCATGGCGAATATCCACAGGGAGTCTATATTGGAGCCTTCAATATATTGATCTACCCACTTCACATACTTCAACAATTTAGCCTGGCTTACCATCTTCTCTTGATACGATTCAATATATTGCTCCAACATATCTACCATTTCTTTATGGGACGTAGAATCCGGATTTGATTTCACTTTGAGGGCATGTTTTGTATGTTGTTCTCCAATTGAATTAGAAGCAGTTGGTGCAATCAGCCCGCCATATAACGTTATAGATGCCAGTACCACCGTAATGATCATCCCGATTTTTTCAAATATAACCAACGGGATTGCTCACCTCCTTAGGTTGGACCTTATATAATAGAAGGAAACCGTAGTTTATGCCTGCTTGCACGAACTTGTACCCCAATAATTTATAGGTCTGTTGTTGCAAGTTTATAGATCTCCTTTTTCCTATTAAGGCGCATCTCGCTCACTGGTTTGATATGCCAAGATTGCTGTATATTCTAACCTGCTGTTTGCTGGATCGTAGGCGGAAGTAACATCCAACCCAATAACCAATACATTTGGTTTGACATTCATCCAGGTGTTGATCTGTTCCTCGAGATCCAGAGGTGAGGGGGATAAAAACATCTTTACAGCAATATCTACAGCATAATTTTTCATGTTCATTTATTCATTACCGATAAGAAGCTCGGGATTTAATTCTTCGTTTGATTCTTTATTGCTTAGCACATCGGAAAGGGATTCGTTGACGTTCCCGGTGTTCTCTTCTTTCTTTTTCTCCTCGATCAACTGAGCAAATTCCTCTTGAGTCAACTCATATATCTCCAGTTCAAATGCACTTGTGAGAATATATCCCATACCATCTGTTAAATGGACGTTGTAGTAGGTTTGCGGTTTCTCGTGAAATTCGTCCGCTTCATAGTTGAATCCAATAACTGCTTTTTCATAGCCAGCTACAGTACCCGCAAACCATACATTTGCTTTTGTTGTTGCGCCTGTGGGCGTTTGAATCTCATGCATATTTGTAGGTGCGTGAACGCATTTTCCAACTAGACCTGCAACCAACTCTTCGGTTAATGTATCGTCTTTTGCTTTTATCATTTGTGTCATACGGTCATTCCTCCATATATTCAAAATATCTTGATTCTGGCTTTCCAGCTCTTCAATTGCTCTATACGCGTTGTATCATTGACAGTTAACGTTTTAATACAGGAGAAATATCTGGGGCACCACTAATGAGCGTATAATACGTTCGAATATGAACAACTGCCCGATATAGGTCATTCATTCGCTTGGACAACATTTCCTCAATTACAGGCTCCCATACCCTAAGTCCTACACCCATGATCGGTTTGTTTTGCATATACGCATGATGTAAGATCACTACCTCAGTAGGAGTCAGCTTTTCCACATCGAGATTAACTAGCAACGCATCTGCTTGTAAGACAACCTTCTCAATAATCAACGCATACTCCCGGTTACTCAGGTCGGAAGCGGTAGACGAATCATGGTGGGCCCAAGCAATATCAGGAAATGCCGACAGACTTTCCAACGTAAATCCCAACACAACAACACTGAGCATATTCTTCTGCCACCCTCCATTATTCAATCGATCAATTACTCTATACGACATAAAAAAGCACCCCGTTAAGGGTGCTTTTAATGATATGTATCGTTTTGATGATCAATCTGCAACAAGCTTCGGCTATTAATTGCCATTTAATTTGATACTACAGAGCTTCGTATTTCTCACGAATCGCTTTCCACAACTGTGATATGCGTGCCTTGGATACACCTAACATTGCTGCAATTTCTACAAACTCGTACCCCGAGGTGCGAAGTTTAAAAATCTCTTTCTCCCGCTCATTAAGCTTCATATTCTCCATGATGTCAGTCACGAATTCAAAATTCTCAAAAGCAAACCCGGCGTGCCCAAGTGTTAGCGCTGTATCTGTTCCCTCACTTTCATCACTGGAGCCAAGATCAGTACACACAAGCTGGACAGCGTTAACGACACTGAGGTTTTTCTCAGACATGCATTTGCGATACATATCCTTGATTTTATTCTCGATCAGGTGATCAACAAACGTCGACATTTTTGCTTTTTCAGCATCATACTTGTCCAGTGCGTTATATAACTTAATCATGATCTCCTGCGTTACATCCTCTTTTTCCATCCCTGCAAACGTTTTGCCTCTAAGCTTATGGCGACATTTTTCCTGTGCTTTGTTCAAGAACGTATCTATATCCCCAATTTCAAATAAATTATCAAACCCCATAGCAGTCGTAGCAGACATTATCATTTTCCCCCAATGATTATTTAGTTGTTAGTTAAACTTTAATTTGTATTTCTATAGTTATAATTATCATCAATTCTTTCACTCACAATCTAGCATCTCTCACCATAACCAAACTTTATAAATGACTTGCCGATATCCAAAAAAACCATCTCTAATATGTAGTGGTATCACTTCTTCGTAAATATGAAACATCTTCTTCAGGCGAAGCTTAAAGCTAGATAAGTCTTTTGCAATGCATAAAAATTTCGTAAATGATTCACCTCCCCATTCCGATATCCACAACAACAAGATTGAATCCTAACTTTCAAAATACAGCAAAGAAAATTTGTTCAGTGCCACTTTTCCAACCTATTACATTCAGAATAACAAATACGAACTAATGTTCGCAACATATTTTTATCAGCTTCGTCTATACACCTTTTACCCACTATATACGAAGCCAACTACGAAACGTAAAGCCCGTTTTTTGCAAACAAAAAGACCAACACAGAGCGCACCACTAGGAAAATACCAAAATGGTGGAATGTGTCGGTCTTGGTCTGACATCTATTTCGTTCCAATTACCGAAGATATGGTCTTGAAGCTCTCTAATACAGTTACAGGCTTCGTCAAGATTATTAATTCTATCTGATCGCCATAAGGGTAGTATAAGGAAATATGTAGGATATTGTCAACATTAAAATTAGTTCCGAAGAACCCATCCAATAACAAAACGAAATTTATTAGGTCTTAAGGCATGTTTATGGCATCATTTTTCAGCAGCCCCTCAATATCCTTGTTCATTTTAAAGACGGTCACCTGTTCAGCAAAATCAGTACCAAAGAACATGGTTTCAATATCTTCAATTTTTAAACCCAGGTGAATATAGGAGAAAACAGGACTGAAATCTTCTCTCATCATTTGTGCAAGCTTCAGCTTGTATTCGGCAAAGATCTGACTGGAATGCGATTGCATGTGTTCAAGCATGAACGCTTCAGGTTTGGTGAATTTTGCTGTAAACTTCAGGATGATAAAATGATTCATGATGACGACTCTGGTATCTACTGGCCCGCGTTCAGTAAAATCTTTTCTTATTCTTGATGCCATTTTCGCGAGTTCTCTTTCCAAGTCTTTTATCTCAATGTTCACATCCCTCCCTACAATCATCCTTTTTCCTCCTATTGCCCTGAATACAATAATCAAACCTAATTTAATCAAAACTCCTTATACAAGACAAGTTTCAATGCGTTTATGGACTAAAGTTCCCTTTATCTTTTCAGAAAAAGGAATAGACCCCAGAAGTAGGCTTGGGGTATATCACTGGTTTTACTATGGTTTACAATTATGCAAATAAAGCAGAACTTTACGCTGAGAACTAAACAGTTTCTTTCAAATAGCTATTTTTAACTTTGTTGTTCATTGGGTACATCAACTTTGAGCAGACTGAACGCTACCAGATTCAAAACCACAGTGGCACCATACTCCCTCTCAATCACATCGAAAGCCTCTTCCGTTGCACCAACTAGATCGTCCTTCTCCGTGGTCATCTCCATTGTGACAATCTCCTCATTATTCAGCGCAAAGGTCAGTCTGTACAGCATCGGTGTTCTCCTCCTTCGAAGTAAGCTCTATATTACGAACATCGTTGAGATCAATAATGTGCACAATCTGATCTGTATCTTCCAAAGTGATCGACTTTCCCTCATTTTTATGTTTGGTAAAAAGCCTGCGATACTCTTGCTTGACCTCATCAAGAGTTAAAGGAATCTCGCGAACAACTTTATCGGAATCCTTCTCATTCTGTTGCAGCCTCTCCTGGGCAAAAATAGTGTTCTAACGTACTAGGAAATAAAAAATAAAATTCAAGTGTTAGCCTTCATACCTTCACTATTCACTCTATACGTCCTAATTGTCTGGATGTTAAATCTGTTCAGTCGGAATTCTCTTTTTCAAACAAAAAAAGGACAGCATAAGCTTAAAATGTACCCTATAAGATGGACACTTTAAAAAGGTCATCTTATAGGGTCTTTTTTTGTGTACAATGAATAAAAAACGAGCGGTGGTCAAAGCGGATGTCTAAAAAATGTTTTACAACTCAAGAGCAAGCTCAGTTAAGAACAAATCCCTATGTGAAAAATGTCAGTGCTAAAGCCATTACATATACGGATGCTTTTAAAGAACGATTTATTCAAGAGTATAATCAAGGTAAGTTTCCAAGTGAGATTTTTCAGGAGGCAGGCTTTGCCATTGACGTTTTGGGTGCAACCCGGATTCGAAAGGCTTCCAATCGATGGCGTGCGGCTTTTCAGGAACAAGGACCTGCAGGATTAACAGACGCTAGAAAACACGCCTCAGGGTGTCCTCTGACCCGTGAATTAAGTCTCGAAGAAAAATATGCCCGTTTAGAAGCGAAAATGAAATGGCTTGAAGCGGAGAATGAATTCTTAAAAAAGCTCGATCAACTCGAAAGGCAGATGAGAAAAAAGAAATTCAATTAAGTACGTGGCAAAAATTCGAACTGATTCAACAGATGATGAGGGCATACCCTCTCCAGCGAAAGGTGCATGTTCTTTGTGAAATCGCCGGGGTCTCACGTTCGGGCTACTATCGATATCGTAGTGAAAATGCTCAATTACATCGTCAAAAACAGGAACAAAACGATGAAAACGTCAAAGCGATTCTTCTGAAAGCCTACCGTTACCGGGGAAGGAAGAAGGGAGCTCGTCAAATCAAAATGACGCTGGAGAACCAATATGGAGTTACATACAACCTCAAGCGTATCCGTCGAGTCATGCAAAAGTACAACATCGTTTGTCCGATTCGAAAAGCAAATCCTGCACGACGTATGGCCAAAGCCACTCAAGAGCATCGAACCTGTCCCAACACGTTAAAGCGAGCCTTTAAGCCAGGGGTCGCCGGTCAAGTTCTCTTAACCGACATCACGTATCTAACCTATGGGAAAAACAAGCGGGCCTATCTGTCCACGATAAAAGACGCCGAAACGAATGAAATTTTAGCCTATGAAGTCTCTGCTTCACTTGGTTCGGACATTGCGATCGACACGTTGAAACAACTCAAGAAACATCGCCATCTCACCTCGGATGCCTTGATTCATTCGGATCAAGGATTTCACTACACCAATCCGAAGTTCCAAAAGCTTGTGAAAAAAATGGGGCTAAGTCAATCCATGTCACGTAGAGGAAACTGTTGGGATAACGCTCCACAAGAATCATTCTTTGGGCATTTTAAAGATGAAACGAATTTCAAAACGTGTATGACTTTGGAAGAAGTTACGCAAGAAGTGAAAAGCTACATGATCTATTACAATCATTATCGAGGTCAATGGAACTTAAAGAAGCTGCCGCCTGCGCGTTACAGGCAGCAACTTGAAGTGGCCTAACCTTTTTTTTAATTGTCCTTTACAAGGGGTACATTGTAGCTATCCCTTAATATTTCTTAACCGCTATACGATTGCCCAGAGAGTCATAGATGTATTTGAAATTAATTTGAATTGGGGTGACTGCCATTCTGGTGATGGACTTTGATTCCAGTCTTCCATCATCATCATATTGATATATAACATCGACCAAGGTCGGCAGCTGCACGAATGCTTTTCCAGCAAACCGATGGACTTCACCAATCGAAATCACCAAGAACGAATCATTTTGCACATACCCATCTGTCGAAATCGGCATGGTCAGCAATGGCTCTGTGACTACCTGCTCCGTGTAATTGTCTGTGACGACTTGTCGAATGACCCGGCCTTGCATATCATTAGCAAAATAAGTAACTACGTCTGTATAATCCACCAAATCACTGATTGCATCCCATGGGTCCAATACACTCAGGCGCTTGCGCTCGGATACAGTCATGCTCACATGGGTTGCGCCATCGATGATCATATCTGCGCTGTGAGTGTCTGGGTGAATATAATGATTCGCTCCACTCTCTACATTCTCTAACTTGGTTCGCTCAATGGAAGTGAAGACCTTTTTTCCAATGCCATCGACAAGCATGTCCGCCACATGGGTCTTCGGATGTTCATAAAAATTTGCTTTCTCTTCAATTCCGGACAATTTCAGTCTTTCCTGAGAGGTAAACGCTTTGTTCTGTTCTCCATCCATCAAGATGTCTGCGCTGTGGAAAGCGGGGTGCTCATAAACCATGACATTCACGCCATCTATTGTAAGTACTCCATTTGAGTTATATGAAGCGTTGGATCCTACGATACGTCTATACCCGTCACTGTAAATATATAACGTAGGGAGATTTCGATTGCTTTCATCCACAGTAACGCCATAGAATGCACCAGGTACACCAGGTGAAGGAAGGTCCTCTTTTTCCTTCACTGTCGTTATGCTGCCTAAAGCAATCTTATCCAATCGTGCATCAAGTGTAACATTATCCTCTCTGGCTTCCTTAATCTCATTTGAAACCTTGACCACTTTGCCATACGTAATGATATCCATGACCAACAACTCCTATCTAACCGTCAAACCAGTTACCTCAATGACAAAACCTGAAGGCACTGAGCCTGGATTAATAATCTCAAAGTAGAAATGGAATGTACCGTCCTTATCGTCATACGGAAGATCCACATTGTCGTATATCCCGTCTATGAAGTTACCCGTACTAAATTCGGCCGTGTTAAAATAAAGAATTTGGGCTTTCGTTTTGTCCGCACTGTCAAGTATGTGAAGCTCGACATTCGTTTCCTTTGCTGGGATAACACGTACAGTTTTAATTAGAAAACGAGGGGTTTTCATGGGAATCGAAACGAGCGGCAGCCTTCGAACTGAGTTGTTTCAGCAACTTGTTAGAGTCTTTGAGACGAACCGTAATATCTCCGTTATTTTCATAAATTGAACTTGCATATTTGGGTTTGACTTCAGCAAATCCGGAATTATTTGCGCCAGTAGTTGCAGTATCCTGCTCATTCCGTAAGGGAATCGAATACAACCAGGTTAGGATATGCTGTCTCGACCGAATTTGCCAATCGACTGTCATTCACCCAATAGATGATTCTTTCACCCTGAAACAATGGACGAACGTTCTGACCAACACGAGCCACGACAAAATTCGGAAGCTCAGGGTGAGGATACTCCAATGCATCCACCTGATAAAACTCATCACTGGAATTTATATAAATCACATGATAACCAATCGCCGCAAGTTCTCTTAACAGTCATTGTGGCCGACGCCCAAATCGTTCACTGTGAAAATCTATAGCAGGCAGATATACAATGGTTGTATTGGTTTTGGGCACATATTTTTCAAAATTGAACTCACTCATTTGAACCTCTATTTTTTCAACTTCAATTGGCGGCTTAGCCGCCTGGCTACCGAAAATTCGTTTGAACATCTGTTTCATCCGCGTTGCCTCCTATCACCTGATTTATCATTTTGACAGCTTCCATAGCCCTGCTGTCCCACCCATTAGCTCTTACCACCTTTGCACGGGCCGCGATTTTGGCCTCGCTGTTCTCACTAATTGCTTTCTGAAGCATCTGCCCACAATTATGACGATCCATAAAGTAGGTTACATCACTGTATTTATTGACGATTTCCTCCATACGAGTCGTTATAACAGGCTTGCCCGCAGACAAATATTCGTAATATTTAATCGGGTCACATCCACGGATCATTTCTGTCAGTTTGAATGGCACAATACAAACATCAAATTGGGCAATATAGGCGGGAAGAACTCTGTAATCTTTATGTGTCGTCATTTCAATGCTTTCAAAACATGCGTTTTTCTGCCTAATTCTATGTACCAGCCAATTCAGCAACCAACTCCACTCCTTCCTCATAGGCATGAACCGGACGATGCCGTGTATCCACATATAGTCCATAAACAAGCTGCTGAGCATGCTCACAGAAAGGAGCATCCTCACCAATCGGATGTGAACCATATCGAACTCCCGCTTCAATAACTTCGCGTTTAATCAGATACACGGCACCTGTCAAATCAACGGGGATTACGCCTCGCTGAATTTTTGTACGTGCTTTCCACCAATCATTGCATTATGAGCCTTTAATCTTGGGTGATTTCGAATCAGCATGGCACAGATGTCCTTCTCATTTTCGAGTAAGCGCACCAGGCTCTGTTCAGGAATAATGATATCTGTATCAATGGAAAACAGATAATCACAATCCGATTTCAGAAACTCATCCAAAAGTATATTTCTTAGTTGCGCCAGATGGTGATAGGAGTATTGACCGCGCAAATGACCGCATGTCTTGCCCAAGTTATAAGTCATGTACGAGATTAGATGATCATTTAAAATTTGTTCAGTCTGATCTTCACTATCATTCAAAATGTAAAAAAATCGCTTGTTTACTTTCTGTTGCTTGAGCGACTGCAAGTGCCGCTCCATAATCCATGCCCGGTTTCTCACAGGAGCACCTATGAATACGTCAGTCACCGTTCATCCCTCCCCTTTCACATAGTGTAGACCGTTCTTCGCCAATCTTCAGTGTGTCCAACAAAAAAGACTTTTCACTCAAAAGAAGAGAGAGAATAAACCGTTTCTTCTATTCTATAAAAGAAGGAGCTGATGAACATGTACAAGAAGGACTTGAATCATTTCGATCACAAAGAGGGTGAAAAGCGTGCTTGGGAGCGTTGAATTAATTCATAACTGGTTCCAAAAGGCTTCGGATGGAGAACCTCATGCTTCCGTTCGATTCGGGGATGCTTCCAATACTATTCTGGCCCATGGAACTGTCCTAACCATGGATTTCATCCAATCCCATTACGGGTGGGTGAATGATCCCACATACTGTGGCATTACGCTACCCAATGCAGGAGCGAGAGAGATCATTGTACATTGCCTGAGAGAAGCCGATTATGTTGGTCACTTGACTCAGACGGATCACTGGTATTTCAGACCCTTGTTTGATATGTGTCTAGCGTATTACAAGATTAAGCCCAAGAAGACATTTTATGCGTTTGAAAATAATTACATCGCCCGGTTTAAGCTGTTCTATGAAACGTTCAAAACCATGCCCATACTCATCTGTGGAGCCAAGGCCGAACAATACAAAGAAGTTCTGGAACGCCGTTACGGTTGGACAGGCATCGTTGCAACAGTGGACTGTCCCTCTTGGTCTCATGTGAGCGCAGCCTCTAAAGAAATGGAAAACATCCATAAAAAAACACCTTGGAAACTGGCTCTTGTATGTGCAGGGGCACCTGGCAAAGTATTAGCCATTAAAGCAAAAGAACTTGGCTCTGTAGGTGTTGATTTCGGTTCAGGAGCAGATGTTGCCATTCAGGCAGACAGCGAAAATCTGTACGCTTGGGACTACGAAGGATTTCCCGATTATTGGGAAGGAAGACCAAAAAAAAGACCCTTCTAGAGAGCCCTGCAAAAGCCT
>NZ_AWUK01000054.1 GCF_000499205.1 Paenibacillus sp. MAEPY2 | reverse complement strand
AACTCCAGATCCAGTTTACGGACCCTCGCCTCCGCATCGGACGATGCCGCTGGCTCGGGGCGAACACGCACTACCGCCCACATGTGCGCCTGGCAAGGGGCCATCACTTCCGCCTCCTCCAGCGCAAAAGGCAGCGGAGCGGAAGCGGGCGAGTTCCCATACCGTTCTGCTGTGCTCGCAAGGGCTGTGCCCTCCAGGCCTGCCTCGCCTCCCGAACTCAGCACTTCCGCGATCTGATCTCCTGCCAGTAGGGCGATGGACGCTTGCAAGGCACCATCCACCATCCCCGGATGCAGCACGGTGTCCGCCTGCCCTTCGAAGAGAGCTTGCGGCAGACGAAGCTGCGCCAAAGCCTCGTCCGTCCCCCAGTGTAGTTCGACAATCGCCTGATGGGACGGACCGTACTCCAGACCCAGTTTCCGAAACGTCTCATAACAGACTGCCCCGCTGATCTCTCCCTGCGTACACCTACTGCGCACAGCCTGCAAATCCAGACTTTGCCCCGCTTCTGCAAGGGGCCGTCCCACACTTACACTTCCCTGGCTATACACCGCTTCGCCAGACTCATTTGATAACGCTGCCCCTATTTCATAGGACAGGCTTCCATCAGCCTCGGCCTCAAGCACGAGATGAACCTCCACAGGCTCCTCTCCAACGACGAGAGGCCTGCTCCACATTACATGGCGCAGCAGCAGACTGTGCGTGCGCGGAGGCCAATTCGCTGCGTGCGCCGCTGCTGCCCGGGCCATTTCCAGCTGAACGACAGCCGGAAGCAGCTGGTGTCCCTGCACCACATGATCGCTCAGGAAGGGCTCTTTGCCATTAAACTGACTGCTGTACCACTGACCTCGCAGCAAATCCGAACGGTTGTGGTGCAGCATAGAGTGCAGTAATATGCGCTCATTTGATGGTTTAACCGTGGTTGGTTTTTCTGTTACCGCTGACTGATTCATTTCTTCGTGCTCCACCCAATACCGTTCTCTGGCAAATGGATAGGTGGGTAGTGAAATGGTCCGATAGAGACCCTGTTCAAACAACAGATCATAATCAAGTTCATATCCCTGGATATACAGATCCGCTGCAGTACCCAGATGTTCTAAATATTCGCTTGCATGTGTCGTCTTCCGGCAGCTCCGCAAACATTCATTCCCATATCGCTGCAATGAGGAGTGCTCACGTGAAGTGTCCGGTGTTCCTTGTGAAACCCGAACCTGTGGTGCACTTCCTTTTTCCAACCAGCGCTGAAGTAAAGTCATCGCTTCATTCAGACTTCGGGTCACACAGGCGAGGCGGAAATCCATATGTTTGCGTCCCAATAACAGGGTGTAGCTCAGGTTACCGCAATCCAGTTCCGGCAATTGTCTTCCGTAGGCGGTAAATTGTTCAACCTGCTGACGCAATTGTTCGGCGGTACGAGCGGAAAGTACAATCAAATACCCCGGCATCGGCTTGGACGGTCTGGATCGCAGCGGTCCCTCCTCAATGACCATATGGGCATTCGTACCACTGAAACCAAATGAACTGATTGCAGCACATCTTCTGCCACTTAATCCGGCTTTCCATTCCATCGTGGCTGTAGGGATATAGAACGGGCTGTCACTTAAGGCGATCTGGCTGTTGGGTTGATGAAAATGAATGGAGGGGGCTATTTTTTGGTGACGCATCCCCAGCATAATTTTAAACAACCCCGCTACTCCGGCTGCCGTGGCCGTATGACCGATATTGCTTTTTACCGAGCCGATCGCACAGAACTGTTTTCCGTCCGTATGTTTTCTGAACGCCTGCGTCAATGCATTGAACTCAATCGGGTCTCCCAGCCGGGTCCCTGTCCCATGGGCCTCAACCAGTTGGATGTGTTCAGGATTAATATTAAAAGTCTCATATACATTCTGCTCAAGCCGTTCCTGGGATTTCGCACTGGGAGCAGTAATTCCATTGGTGGACCCATCCTGGTTTATTCCGCTCCCTCGAATGACTCCATAAATCTGATCACCGTCAGCCAGCGCCTCCCTGAGCCTTTTCAGGATAACCACCCCTGCGCCTTCTCCCGGAACGAAACCATCCGCTGCTTCATCAAAGGTATGACATCTTCCTGTTGGAGACAGCATTCCCGCTCGATTGGAAGCAATGTAGAATCCAGGGGTGGACTGGATGAATACGCCTCCAGCAAGGGCCATATTCGTCTCGCCGGTCCATAACCCCTGACAGGCCAGATGAATGGCCACCAATGAACTGGAACAGGCTGTATCCACTGTAATGGCGGGACCATGCAGATTCAGGTAATAGGCGATGCGCGCAGGCACAATCGAATTGGCGTTCCCCCAGAAAGCCTGTGGAGGGCCCTCATGTCCAAATATGCTTTGATAATCCATGCCGCTGCAACCTACATAGACACCACATTGAAGGCCCTCGGCCTTTTTGCCAGCATAACCGGCATCTTCAAGCGCCTTCCAGGACTCTTCCAAAAAAATGCGCTGCTGAGGGTCCATATAGGTGGCTTCCACACCGGATATGTTAAAAAACAGAGGGTCGAAACGATCAAAATCCTCTATAAAGCTGCCATGTCGACAATAGGAATGCTGATCAGCGTAATAAGCGTCCAGATCCCAACGGTTCACCTCTCCAATCAGATCATGCCCGGCTTGCAAATGTTGCCATAACTCCTCAGGATTGCGACTTTGTGCAAATCGGCCACTGATTCCAACAATCGCTATTTCCTCTCGGACGGACGGTGTTTCTTGATCCATTGTGGCCTCTTCTACCACAACGTTTTGCTCCCATGGCTTAGCTGAATACGGCTTAAAGCGTTGAGCTTCAGGGATATGTACCACAATTTTGCCTATATTACTGCGGTTTCCCATCGCCTTATATGCTTCTTTCACTTGCTGAAAAGGGTAGGTGGCATATATCGTCGGACGAACGATGTTCTGGTCAATTAGGATCGCCATTTCCTTCATATAGGTTCGAATTATAGAAGGATCACGAAAAGCCATCCGTCGCAAATCTACCGAGTAGAACGCCTGATTGTTCGATAATAAGGATAAATCAATACTTTTGGCTGATTTGAGGGCAGTCATGGCAATTTCAATATATCTGCCACCGGGAGCAAGACAAGCCATCCCCTTTTGAATCGCATCACCCGATAAAGTATTGATGACAATATCTACGCCTTGACCATTCGTAAGACGGTGGATCTCCTTGGCAAAATCCTGCTCCACATACTGAATGGTATGGTGCACACCCTGTTGTTGCAGATAGTTCAGTTTCACATCTGAACCGGCTGTGGCATAGATTTCCAGACCATAGTACTGGGCCAGCTGTACGGCAATAAGGCCTGTCCCTCCGGCAGCCGTCTGAATCAATATTTTTTCACCTGGCTGTGGTTTCGCTTTGTGGAACACATCAAGCATGGTCATGGTGACAGCAGGAAGTGAGCAAGCTTCTTCAAATGTTAATTTTTTCGGTTTGGGTACAACGTGGGCTGCCGGACAGATCACCATATTGGCATGCCCACCCATTTCCTCACCCATCATGGCAATCACTTCATCACCAATCCGAAGGTCTGTGACCTCGGAACCTGTTTGAACGACGACTCCGCTGACCTCAAAGCCAGGTGTAAACGGATAAGGGGGCATCGTCGGATACAGCCCTCTAACACATAACAGATCTCCAAAATTAAGTGAAAAAGCATGTACAGCAATTTGTACTTCATTTGGTTGGAGTGAACGGGAATGATCCTGAATCAGTTGTAGCTGTTCCGGTTCGCCAGGTTTCTCCAGCAGCAATCGATAATATGCACCTTCGAAATTAGATCCCAGCTTTTCGATATCTACCATTGTGCTTGCCCAAGTGGAATTAGGATTAATCCTCTCATCCCGAACTGGCAACCGATCCTCATTCCTATGCACAGCAGACTTCTCAGTCGTATGATTATCGCTGCTCATGTCCATAATGATGGCTTGTTCGTCTTTCCTCTGTGGAGATGTAACAGCCGGGGCAGGCAGCATGTGCGCCACAATCTCTTGTCGATATTGCTCCAGCATATGCTTGCTTAAGCCATGAACCGTGTTATGATCGAACAGCACTGTAGTCTGCATCACTATTCCGCATTGCTCGTTAATGAGATTGACCAGATTCACGGCAACAATCGAATCGACGCCATATTCAGAGAAACTTTGATGATTGTCGATCCGGTCCTGGCTCATTTTAAGGGATATCTCTATGCTGTCCCGGATGACCATAATAATATGATCGCGGATTACATGATCAGGAATATCCCCTGCCGGCGGCTGATGCTGCATGTTTCCAGTCTCCATAACGGAGGACGAACTGGGCTTCCACTCCATCTCAGGAATCGCTCTTGTTTGTGTCTGTACAGGATGAGATGCAGGACTCTGCTTTATTTCGTGTATAATGATGCCGTCACTTTGGGATACAACGATTTGTTGCCCCCACTCTTCAGCGTCCAATGCCGGAAAGCGAACATTTCTGAACCCCTCATGAGCAAGCACCTTTTTCCATGTTTTAGGTGTGAGGCCAGGGCAGCCCGGAATACGCAGCGCCTCATCTTCGTATAACCACCAGCCCTCCAACAAACCAAATGTAATATGGGCAAAAAGTGTATTAGCGGTTATCTCGTTCAGGAGCAAATGCCCCTGCTTTTTAAGAGATGCTTTGATATGTCTGAGCGTTTGACGAATATTGGCTGTGGCATGCAGCACATTGGCCGCAATTGCTATATCATAGACAGCTTCATCAATCGATTGATCAGTCAAATGTTTGGTAACATCTATTTTTCTGTAGGTCACATAAGGGTACTCATTCCCATAACGCTGCTCTGCCTGCAACAGAAAAGAGGAAGAGATATCTGTATAACAATATTCCTCAATGTACTGCGCATACGGTCTGAGCTTATCCAGCACAGGGGTACTGGTTCCGCCGGTACCCGCGCCAAATTCAATAATTCTCAACCGGATGGTTGCATTCTTTTTTCTTTTTTCTTCAATAACTGTTATAAGTTGTGATCCCAGAACCTCATTGAAATAGTCGGCAATGGGATTGTTTTGGTATATGCCTTCGACAAGTGTCATGCTTGAATTGGGGAAAAGAACATCCGTCGCCTGTTTGTGGCCCCGAAGAATATCAGGCAGGTGTTTTAATGCCGTTTCTGCCAAAAGGATCTGGGCTCGAAGGTGACCCTTCTGAAGCCATTGCTGTTTAGCTTCATCCCATTTCTGCCACACATTCTCGAAGGTGGTGAAGGACTGCCCGTCTGCACCGCTATTCCCCTCTTCTTTCGCTAACACAGCAAGTGACTCTTCCATCCAGCGATGAAACAAAACGGGTATCCCGTTTTTCTCTAACCATTCCCTGGTGCTGGAGTACCTTTTTTCAAATAAGCCCATTGCATGTAATTCTGCTGATAATAATGCGACAAGCCACCCGTGTAACTCATCTGTCTCACTGCGAAGTCCCTCGGGGATATGTGTTGTAATCGGAATATACACCTGATCATCCATTGTTTTAACCTCCCTGTGGTGGCAGATGCCCATTCATCAGAAACATTAATCCTCTGCTGCTACCCCATACCGTGAAGACGGTTCATGCCCCGTCAATACTTTCTTCAGTTACATATTCAGGGAAGCAACTTTGTTCAGGTTCAGCTCTTGCATGAAAAGGGGTCTAGTCGTTCTGACAAGTCCCAATTGATCCAGTGATCCTGTCAAAAGGATTTCCAGCGCTTTCATGGCTTCAGGTACTTCAATGGAACCGATACCGGCATTACTCATAAGCATGTTGTACTCTTCCGAGGCTACACTCCCTACACTTCCCCAATAGCCCCAATTGATGACTTTGACATCATAGGCACGCTCCCTTGCAAGCTGATGAGCAAACGCATCCTTAAAGGTGCAGCCAGCCACATAATTGCTTTGCCCAGGGGATCTGGTAAATGAATTAAAGGATGAGAAAAACAGCATGAAGTCGAGGTCATCCTGTCCAAATACCTGAGCCATGCTTGCACTTACAGCGACTTTTGCAGATAAGACAGCCCGAAAACGTTCCTCCTCCATATTGGCGATACTCTGATCCTGCAGTACGATCGCTGAATGAATTACGCCATGAATATGGGGATGTCTTCTCTTGATCTGTTCATAGGCCTTCTGGAGGGAATCTCCATTTGTTGCATCTGCCACAATGTACTCGGGAGCACTGCCAAGGGATGCCAAATGCTCCAGACCACGTTGAATGATCGAATCCGGTTCCCTGCGCCCGATCCAGATAATACGCGCATTGTACTCCCGCATCATGTATTCACTCCACACCTGGCCAATACCACCTGCCCCGCCGATGACCACATATACGCCCTCTTGACGATAAGCATGCTGGATGGCATGTTCATTGTGCACGTTTACCGGGAGCAGCTCCTGACGAAACCACTCGTTATCCCTGAATACATAGGCATTTCCCTGCGCGTCCCAAGGAAGTTCTTGCATTTGGGTCTCCACCCAGTCAACCTCATGTTCCAGATCGAGCAGCTTTATGTTCCACCGGGAGTACTCTTTGGCCAAAGAGCCCGCAAAACCATGAATGCTTGCATGAGTAGGGTTAATCTCGTCCACCGGGGAGGTGGGGATCGCATTGGTCGTAATGATGGTCAGACTCAAGCTTCGGTTACCATAACCAAGCTCTAGCAGAGTCTTGATCACTCTGAATAACTGAAGCACTCCCTGCTCCTGTCCCACAACAATCGAATGATCTGCCATGCTAACATTACCGGGAGATGGAGCCTGCCATACGATATGATCCAGAATAGCAAACTCCGACAGGCTGTCCTTCCAACCGGTTAGGCTATTCTGGGGCATCATGTGCATTGCACCCGGATATAATTTCAGGGCTTCTTTATGGCTTGTATCGTTGTCACTGATGATGAGCACCTTGTTACTAGCTGATAGCGATAGCGCTGCCTCTTCGGGCGTAAATACACTCCATACGGGTGTCATCAGAACATGCCCAACAGGGGGTGTACCCTGGGTCGTCAACGGATTTTGAAATAAAGGAAGCCTATCCGCTGACGGAGCTTTACATGCCATTTCTGTCATTCGAATGCATAACTTTCCGTCTGGACTATACATTTCAATCCCAAACTTGATCAGCCCCTGTGCTCCAGAAGGGTAATCCATCCGTTGGACTCGCACCCACATCTCTTCTGTGCAAGGATGCAAGAGTTCCAGCTGATCTAGTGTAAATGGCAGTGGCACTGAATCAGCACTTCGGCCCTCCTCCACATGTTGCTTCAGCAAAAGACCCATGGAGGTCTGGAACGCCGCATCAAGCAAATATGGATTCATTACATATTGCTCTGTGTGTCCGGCTGCCGGAGACAACCGCAACTGTGCCCAAACCTGATGATCCTGGATGAACAGCTGTGTAAGTCCCTGAAAGGCGGGCCCGTAGGATAGACCCAATCCGTCAAACAGGGAATAACATTCCTTACCTGTAAGGACACGTTCTGCCTTCTCAACCTGCCAAGGTTTATTTCCGGTTGGTTGAACGGATGCCTGTATTCCCCCCAGCAGAACAGAACCCTTGCAATGTGTTCGTTTGAGCTGCTCAGATCCATGAGTGAAGCTATAGATCTCGAAACCTACGATTTCATCATTCTGCTGTTTAAGTTCGATTAGAACATCAACCAGCTGATCAACCTGTAGAGGCGTCATCCATGTGACTTTCTGAATACATCGTACCTGCAACGAATCATCGAAAAGTCCAACAGCTTGCTGAACCGCCGCTCTGGCCATTTCCAGATAGGCTGTACCAGGAAGCCATTTCTCTCCATGTACCTGATGATGGGCCAAAATCGTTTCCTCGCCCGTAAACGTACTTGCATATCGTTGCAAACCAAAGCTGGACGTATTGCAATGTACAAGCGGATGTAAAATAGGTACGTCTGTATATTGTTTTACTTTGCTTCTCTGTTCTACTGTGACAGGAGGTTCAGGTACCCAGTAACGTTCGGCAGCAAACGGATACGTCGGCAGACTGATTCGACGCG
>NZ_AWUK01000053.1 GCF_000499205.1 Paenibacillus sp. MAEPY2 | reverse complement strand
AAAAACCTGTGATATTACACTCACAACAATGCTTTTAGCAACTAAAAAACCCGCCATTTTGGGCGGATTTCAAGCGGTTTTCTGGCAACTTTCTAGGATCGGGTCCTCTCCTTCGTATTGTACAATTTTTCCCCTTTGATTCAATCAAGACAAATTTTTAAAATTTATGTATTATCGATTACGACCCAACCATTTATAGAAAATGAGGCGAGCACATGATTGAAATTACGATTGAACTGGTTCGGCAATTAATTGATCGTCAATTTCCAAAATGGAAAGGCTTGGCGATAATCCCCGTAGAAAAAAGCGGGCACGATAACCGTACCTATCGATTGGGAGACGAAATGACGGTTCGTTTACCGAGTCACGAACGTTACGCTTCTGCTGTAGAAAAAGAACTGAAGTGGCTCACTGTTTTCAAGCCTCTCCTGTCCTTGCCCATTCCTGCTCCCATTGCACAAGGTGAACCTTCGAATGAATACCCCCTTCCATGGTCCATCAACCGATGGATTGAGGGCGAAACTGTCTCGTCTGCCAACGTACTCGATTTAGGTGCATTTGCCGAAGACCTCGCTAGATTTCTGAGAGAATTAGAAGCCATTGATGCAAGTCACGGCATACCAGCAGGCATTCAAAACTTTCATCGTGGAGGGAACCTGGCGGTTTACGATACGGATACTAGGACCGTCATTGAGAAGATATCCGGCCAATACGATCCTAAGCTCATGACAGAAATATGGGAGCTTGCCCTTGCAACGAAATATCAAGCGGCACCTTTATGGCTGCATGGTGATGTTGCAGTAGGCAATCTGCTCGTGCAAAAGGGGCGACTTTGCGGGGTCATTGATTTTGGAACTATGGGCGTGGGCGATCCTTCAAGTGATCTGGTGATGGCATGGAACTTTTTTGATGATGTAAGTCGCAAGATATTTCTAAACTGTATGAATGTTGACCAGGATACGGTTGATCGTGCACGTGGATGGGCTTTGTGGAAAGCACTCATCTCTTACGATTGGAATGAACAAGGCTCGGAAGCCTCGAACTGGGGAAAGCATGTAATAGAGGTCATTATTCGTGATTATAAATCGCTCTAAGCTTATGAACCTAACCAATCCACCGGGGCGCAGAGCCCCTCTAAGGTTTCTTTCTGTACTTAACCTTGCAATATTAACTACAAATCAGTTGACATGAAGCTGAGGATAAGGCAGTTCGTTGTAACATGTTGGTGAGATGACGTAGTGGAATTGCAGGTATGAGCTAGGGAGAGTAAATTGATTTTTCTATTATGAATTTTTCATATAATGAAATAATAATATATTGTTTAAAGACAGCGAGTTGACATTTGAAGCTACATAAGTAAATTTCCCTTCATTCGTGGGGCAAAATCTTAAGGAAGAATGCGCTCCAAGTGGACATAACCAGTGTATTTTGTTGTTGTGAATTTTTCATATAATGAAAATATAAGGTTATTGCAAAGAAAAAAGCCGCCTCCGTGGCGACTTTGACAAAATCTCAAGCTATTTTCCAACCAAATGGATTAAGTTCGTCCAGTCCAATCAGCTCCCGCAATTTCTTTCCAGCGTTCCCTGATCTCATCATATAACTCCTTAGTCAGCGCACCTTTGGCGACAAGATCGGCATTTTGCTGCCAGCGGTTGGGCTTGGCTGTACCCACAATAGCCGTGTCTATACCGTCTGTACTGAGCGTAAAACGTAATGCGGTTTCAACTGCTGCTTGTGCATCTTCGCTCAAAAAATTATAGCCAAGTTCGTTTAAGCGTTTCCAGTATACAAATGCATATGCTTCTTCGGGAAGCGAGTCATACGTCCATGCCGCATTGGCAATAGGGCGTTTGGCAATGACACCCATATTTCTCTTTCTCGCCTCAGGCAACGTCAGATCAATGGCTTCCTGATCGGCAATGTTCAGCGATGTTTCCAAGCTGTCGAACACGCCTGTCTGTATCGCATAAAGAGCATCCGTCGTATCGCCGCTATATCCAATAAACCTTGTTTTCCCAACCTCCTTGGCTCTCTGCAGCACTTCAATGACCGCTCCTTGCCGAAGTACTTCTTCGGTGCAACTATGAAGGTGAATCACATCAACGTATTCCGTTTTTAGTCTTCTAAGACTACGGTCAATCGTTTGCTCTAATACTTTGGCATCCCAATCGGGACCTTCTACCCCAGCGGCGTGTCCACATTTGGTAAACAAATAATAATCGTCTCTGCGATGTGAGAGCACATCTCCGATTAACTCTTCGCTATCCCCATAGCATTCAGCCGTATCAATGACGTTTAACCCTGCATCCAACGCACTGTTAAGCAATGTTTCTACATCTGCTTTGGATACGTTCTTGCCGATCTCCGCTCCACCAAACCCAAGTGTACTTACTTTCATGCCAGTGTTTCCGTAATTACGCAGTTCCATGGATAATCTCCTCCGAGCTTCGTGAATTGGGTACAGATAATGAAAGTATATATAGTACAAATCCCCTTCGGTATGTATTACCCTTATGCTGGATATTACACCCACTCTTTCAACTTACTTATTTCCTCGAACACGGAATTGATCGGTTGAATCAGGTTACGAAAAACTGACTCGGGTTCCCCAGTTCCGGATGAAATTTCTCACGAAAACGGCCTCCTGTATATTCCCCTATGATTTTTCGCCAGAAGGCCTGTGCAATGACATTGTTGCGTACCTGGGTTACTTTCCACCTTCCCGGAAACCGTTCAAACAACTCATACGCTGCTCGGGTACCCACTCCACTACGTCGGTATTTCTGCATTACAAAAAACTCCGTCAAATAGTAGTCATTATCTTTGCTGCCTGGTTCACAACGCTCTACCAATGCAAATCCAGCCGGTGCCGCATCACTTGTAATCAAAAAAGGGAACTTGCGGTCTTCCTCTGACCAGAACGCGTCCAATCCAGGATATTCCGGGAAAATACCATTGCTATCCACGTCAATATTCAAATATTTGGTAAAATCATACAGATAAAATTGCATTAAATGCCGAATCACCTGACTGCGTTCCCGGGGAACCAGCTCTATTTTTATATTCATCCGGTTCACCTCCTCTGCTCTACTTATAATTCATACTTTAAAGCTTTACAGCCACAAGGGCAAGGAAGCATGAATCTGCATTATGCCGGTTCCGCGAACAGGCTGTTACGATATAAATATGGTACACTGAGATATAGCATATTTTAGAAAATATTTTAACATGGGGGTGCCGAACTTGACCAATGTGCAAAAAGAGATTGACCGACGAAAGCTGGATGACAAACTACCTTCCATGCCCTGGTTCGTTCAGCAATTCATTGACTATAAATTACCCGATTTATCTCCTTCTACTCTGCTTGAATATTTAAGAGATTATGAAGCCTTCTTTGGCTGGTTGCGCGCAGAAGGATTATCCGTGGCCAGCTCCAACAAGGAAGTAACATTGACTGAGCTGGAAGTACTTCGAATGGAATCAGTGACATCTTATCGTTTGTTTCTGACCACCAAGCGTGAAGGAGCGAACTCCAGAATCACGGTTTCCCGCAAGCTTTCTTCCCTTCGTTCTCTCTTTCATTATTTAAGTCAGATTGCGGAAGATGAAGATTTCTACCCACTGCTGAAACGAAACATTATGGCGAAGATTGAGATCAAACGTACTCATAAACCCAAAGATACAGCAGCAAAATTAAAGGGTAAACTTCTGGAAGAAGAAGAGCTATTGGAGTTTATTGGATATATTCTTGAGGGATATGCGGTAGATATGGAAAAGAACAAACAGGCTCTTTACTCGCATGAGCTAAACAAAGAACGGGATGCCTGCATCGCCAGCCTTATTCTGAATTCGGGTCTGCGCGTGTCTGAAGTGGTGAACCTGAACGTGGATGATCTGGATCTGAATAATAAGCTGCTGTATGTATATCGCAAAGGTAATAATGATGAGACATTTAAAACGCCCGTGTATTTTAGAGAACAAGCCAAGGATGAACTTGCAACCTATATCAATCTACGCCAGTCACGTTACCGTACACCCAAACGGGAAAAAGGGTTGTTTATCGCTCTTCGCAATGGAGAATCCGAGGGAAGTCGAATGACTAAACGGGCCATACAGGCTATGATCATGAAGTATGCCAAGCAATTCGGCAAACCGTACCTGACTGTGCATAAATTGCGCCATTCTTTTGCGACTGACTATTATTTGCAAAATGATATTTATAAAACGAAAGAACAGCTTGGACACGCCTCTACGGAAACGACCGAAATTTACGCGCATCTCACGGATAAAACGATGTCTGAAGCAATTGAACGTCGCACTGATGAGGGTATGTAACTCAATTTACTTAAACTGCTCAAGCATGGATTGATTCCTTACAAGGTAACTTAAAAAAGCGATTCTTCCAGGAAATGTCCTGTTAAGGATCGCTTCTTTATTTTCATTCATTCGCATAAAAAAAGTGAGCATTATCGTTTTGTTTCGTTACATTCCATCTCATTTTCATTTTAGTTTACATAATATTTCATTCGTCACAATTTTCTTTTCTCTTTATCATGTTCAAGCGAGATCAGCCATCTTGCTACATGTTCTGTCTCATGAACAGAATGCCAAACGCAGTTCTCTTTTGGCCCTGTATATTCTATCTTGTCACGCGTTAGCCATGAGATAATCCCGATTACACCCTGTAACGTTTCGACCAGAGAGAGGTCATTCTCTTCTCGGACCATGACCAATTTGGGGTAAGGAGCTTGCTTGTATCCCTCAATAAGAATCCAGTCGTACGCTGACAGATAATTCAGCATATCTTCCAGCGGAGCCGCTCGTCGTTCAATCAGTGCTGTGCGTTTCTCCGACATAACAACGACCGCTTCGGCCCCTGCCTGAGCAAAGCTATAGGAGTCGGTTCCTTCGTGATCCATCTCAAAATGATCATGTCCATCATGTTTAATTACAGCTACACTTCGTCCAGTAGAGGTAAGGTACCGGGTAAGCGCAGCAATTAAGGTACTTTTGCCTGTGTTCTTATACCCAACAATCTGCATGATATACGGCATGCTGCTTATTTCAGTCATATATGCCTACCTGACATGACCCGTGGGAAGTCTGAGAATTCGAACCTGTTCACCGGCAGGAATCCCTTTTTTCTCGGGCGGAACAACGATCAGGCAATCACTATCTTTAATGGTAATCATGACACTGGATTCGTCCACACGCGAGGCAGAAGGTTTAGCATACACCATTCCGTTACGTATCTCTGTCCGTCCGCGTACAAATCGTGTAAAATTGTTGACCTTGGTATAGTCATCATCCAATATGGCTGTCCATTCTTCCAAATATGGACGAGCATCGGCCTGCATCGAACGAATCGTTGGCCGAACAAACAACTCAAAGCCCACAAAACAAGCTCCAGGATTGCCCGAAAGTGCAAAAAGCAGCTTGTCATTGACCACAGCAGCCGTTGTAACACTGCCGGGACGCATGGTTACTTTGTTAAACAGCATCTCCATATTCCCTTCCCGAACCAGGTCTCCCATAATATCATAATCTCCTACGGATACTCCGCCTGTTGTGACCACCATATCATTATGTTCAAGTGCTTCCGCAAGCTTCGTACGTGCAGTATTCACATTATCAGCGATTGAACCATACATAACTGGTTCGCCCCCCGCTTCAACTACCAGAGAACGAAGCATATAACTGTTACTGTTCCGAATACGTCCTGGCTGCAACGGCTCGTCCACTTCCAACAATTCTGTACCTGTTGCAAAAATGGCTACCTTCGGTCGTTTGTATACAGGAACTTGGCCTACACCGAATGTTGCCAGCACGGATTGTTCACCTGCCTGAATGATCACTCCTGCTTCAAGCAGCAATTGTCCCTCAACAACTTCCAATCCTATTGGCGTAATGTTGGCACCCGGCTGAATATGGCGCTTCAAGGAAATCCATTGTTCCCCGTGCTCTTCTTTACTTTCAGTCATTTCCATCATAACAACAGCATCTGCACCTTCCGGTACCTGAGCTCCTGTCATAATCCGGGCAGCTGTACCGGATATAATCCGTTGATCCGATGTATACCCGCATGGAATTTCATCAATGATACGAAGCCAAATCTGCTGCTCGCTGGATGCTTCGATTGTATCCGAGCTTAGAATTGCGAAGCCATCCATTCCGGAGCGACGAAAGAAGGGATAAGGATGGGGAGCAAAAATCGACTCCGCAAGCGTTCGACCATGTGCTTGCTCAAGTGTTACTTTTTCTACTGAACCTGAACTGACATGAGCAGCAACTTTAGCCTGAGCATCTGGGACTTGTATAGCTGTACGGTTAAATTTCGAAGTTGTCATATCAGTTGAATGAGAATTTATTTTCAATGGTGTTCGAACCCCCCGTGACATTTGATCGTTTTAGAAAGTGTAGCCCGAAAGCCAGGTTGTGACAAGTACTCCCCCATTACGTTCCACATGAAAGTCAAATCGACAGCCCATAATATGTACGAGAAAAGGAGCTGACTCTTTATGAACCAACGATGCGAATTATGTGGCAGGGAACCTGTCGAGACAACAATCCATCACCTGACACCCAAAGAAATGGGCGGAACGCACATGCCTACGGCTAATCTTTGTATCCCTTGCCATAAACAAATTCATTCTCTATATACCAATCGCGATATAATAACCTACGGTTTAACTGACGTGCAGGCACTGAGGCAAGATGAGCGCATCGCTCCTTATATCCGCTGGATTCGCAAACAACCGGCTACAACCATCCCTCGTGTGCGAAAGTCCCATCATGTCCGCAAATCGTAAAACAAAAAGAACAGCTGCCAAGGTAATATTGCAGTGGCAGTGCTCGCTCCACTTTACCTGTTCACTGTTCTTCTGTGAATAATTAATATTGCGGACCGCCGCTTATGAGTAGTACTATCTACGCCTCATAATTCGGCCGCCCCCAACCCTCGTTTTGGGCTTTTTATAAGAGCTCTTCGGTGAATCAAATAATCCGCCAAGGCCACCACTGCTTTTATTGCGATCAATTGTGCCTTTGCTTTGCTCCTTATTTCGGCTGAATAATCCGCCACCGGAGCCTACGCTCGAATCCTTGTCGCTGCCTCGCCGGGTAATCGACCCCTTACGGTCAACTGTAATGGGCGGCGCAACCTTTTTATCGCTGCTCGTCGGTGTTCGATAGGAACCTGCACTCGGTTTGTACGTGTCTTTATTCGTGTATCCCCGATACTTACCAGACCCGCTGCCCCCAAAAGAATCAAACAAGCTACCGATTAATGTTGCGGTTAAGTACCCTTGCAAAAAGGACGAATCATAATTCTGCCGAACATATTCCTTGGAATCCACCTCAACCAAGGTGTCTTCCGCTTTATTCGGGTCTTGCTGCAAATGATAATACTGGTCCTGATATACCAGGAACATCCGCTCTGTATTTTCCGCCGAGATCTGATCCGGCTTCCGCTGTTCAGATAATTCCTGAGCGACCTCTGGAACGGTACGATCGGCAGCTCGGTACACATAGGATGTCGTGTTACCACTGCCGCTGACCGACTCAAGCGGGTATGTGTCCTGAACGGAAGGTGCTCCGCACGCGGACAGCAGCGACATCACAAGGCTGAGGACCAGCATTAATTTTAATCCATGTGCCAAGCGCTTTTTCATTGGAACCTCTCCTAGCTCGAACGAATCACTTTGATATCCGCAGGAAGAATGGACTCACCCTCATACAGCGTAAATCTTCTGTCTTGCCACTCCACACGCAAAAGCATGTTATCATCAGACTGATATTGCCACACTAATTGTTCTCCAGCCTGACCATAGGGTGTCCTGCCAGTAGTGGTTACCATTCCTCCGTATTCTTCCTCCAGATGATACGCACGTCCATCCAGATCCAGCAACGTAGGCACCTCATCCGGTGCATCAAGACGACCATCAATTGGTGTATAGAGGGCATACCGGGTCATTTCCCGTTCTTCTATATGCAAATGTCGGATTGCCGTACCATCCTGCAACGTGAGGACAGCCGCATTCCGTGCTCGATGATGTACCCGCCCAACAACTTCATAAGTAACCAGCGAAACCTCACAGATATCACCAGGTACCAGCTGAAGCATTGTTTTCTCTGCCTGGGGCGGTTCAGGTTTGGCTAGTATTCCTTTAATCCGTTTCCACACACTCATGCCCATTACTCCTGTTCTTTATCTTATAAACAAGCTGCAATAATTAATGCGCCCACGATATGAAGTGCACCCGAGAACAACCCATAACCTGTCTTGCCCTGCTGTATTCCCGTATCCAGATCCAGGTTCGCCCATCTCCGAATCATATAATGAACCACACTCTCCAGAATAAGCAAAATAATAAATGAAACTACGGATACCAACAACGCTTCTCCAAGGTGACCCGCTGTCGAAATGGAGGTAGCAAGTACATAACCCTGAGCAAACAGCTTCATTACCATACGTGTCGTAACGGCCATATTGCCCGCCTTCACTTCGGCAAAATCCTTATACTTCGTGAACAACGAATCCACATACATCAAGACAAACAGCAAAACCGAACCCGATAACGTCCAGACCAGCATTGCCAAAATGTTCAAATCCATTTACATAGCCCCCACATATCAACATGAACCGCAATTAAAAGCGAAGGAGAAACGCTGGTCTCTCCTCCGCTGGTGCCCTGCTTACATACAAGGTTTAGTTCTTATTTTCGTATTGCTTCATCAACGCTGCCAGTTCATCCTCAACAGCCTGATCCTTGCCCAGTTTCTCAAACTCATCATCCAGCGATTTTCCTTTGGACGACATTTCATTGCTGGCTTCAGCCTGAGCTTCCATCTGCATCATTTTTTCTTCCATACGCTTCATGCCGGCACTAGCAGTATCTGAACCAAATCCGTTCAGTGCCTTGTTGATTTCGGTTTGAGCTTTTGCTGCATTGTAGCGCGCAACCAATGTTTCGCGTTTATTTTTCATTTGCGTCAATTGTTTGCGCATTTCATCCAGCTTGCCACGAAGGTTATCTGCAGACGCTTTATTTTGATCATAGCTTGTTTTGTATTCAGCCATCTTCTCTTCAGCGACTTTTTTCTCTTCCAGTGCCCGACGGGCCAGATCCATATTCTGTGCACGCGCAGCTGTATGTGCTTGCTCTTCACGTTTCTTCACGAGAGCTTCCTGTTCTTCGAACAGTTGCTTGAATTTCTTCTCAATGGCAATCTGTGCGGCAACAGCTTTCTCCGCATCTTCCAGATCTTCCTGCATATCCCGGATATATTGATCCGTCATCTTGATTGGATCTTCTGCCTTGTCAATAATGGAATTAATGTTAGACATCGTTAAATCGCGCAATCGTTTGAAAATGGACATTATGGTATTCCTCCTAGTCGATAGTTCATCCTTGTATATAATCATACATACGTGGCAATGTTCTACTCGTTTCAATTTTAACAAAAAAATCATAAAAAACGATTTTAGCTACTTAACCTACATGGAGCTATTGGATCAGTGGACCGGTTTGGCCCAACAGCTCTTCATCCAGCAGCTTCTCTGCAGTCTGCACAATCTCATCAATCTGCATTCGCGTAATGGCATCAAAGTGAATGCCCATAATCACAGTCACGGTTACTTTTAAATACAAGGAAGCCCTACGTGCAAGTCTCTCGCACAGCTCTTGTTCTTTATGCCCAGGGATATGCACCGTAGCCCCGTTCACCCGTTCCCGGTCCGGATAAAATGTTGCTACCGCCCCAATATGTGATCTTCCTCCAGTTACCATAAACACTTTGTCTTCCCCTGCCTCAATCACCTTTAAACGAACGGAATTTAAATCGTATGTATTCATCCTGCTCCACCTGTCCTTTTCTATATGTAATATATATGGTGGAATTATGGCTACAATTTAATGAATCAACAATGAAACATCTCACATCATGCATAAATACGGATCACCTCGGGCATACCAAAGACAACGCAATTTGGGAAAAGGAGGCACTAACATGCGTATACGCCTCATCATGTTATCCATCATGGTCATTCTTCTGGGAGGAAGTTACGCCCCTGCTCAGATATGGGCATCTACAAGCCCGCAAACCGAACCTGCTTCGAAGTCTGATTCTTCCGAAGAGGAACAGCTGACACTGGGACAGCTCAGACAGAAATATGCGGATACGTTCAAAACCAATGGCCCTTCAACAAAAAAGGTTGCACTGACTTTTGATGATGTACCTGATCCGCGGTTCACCCCTCAAGTGCTGGATATTTTAAAAAAATACAAGGTACGGGCTACCTTCTTCATCGTGGGACATCGCGCTGAGAAACATCCGGATTTGGTGAAACGCATGGTGAAGGAAGGGCATATTGTTGGCAATCACAGCTACAATCACCCCCAGTTCAGTAAGCTATCCATGAATGCATTTCGCAAACAAATCTTACATACCGGGGATATTATTCGCAATCTGGTAGGTTACACACCCAAAATGATTCGTCCACCGTATGGCGACATTAACGAGCAGCAGCTGCAATGGGCGGCCAAACAACATTACAGCATTGTGAACTGGAACGTCGATTCCCTGGACTGGAAGGGCCTCTCCAAAAAGGAAGTCAAACAAAACATCCTGTCTGCCGTCAAACCTGGTTCCATTGTTCTGCAACATGCAGGAGGCGGGGTCGGATCGATATTAAATGGTACTATTGAGGCGTTGCCTGAAGTCATCGAGGAGCTGCGAAACCGCGGGTATGAGCTCGTAACTTTGGATGAATTGTTGGAGCTGCCCAAGGGCAAGTAGGGTCAAGATTCGCTGCGCAGCGCGTCCAGCAGCTTGGGCGCTACAGAAATCGGATATGCAAAAGGGTGTCCTTCAATCACATTATTGTGAATGAAGGACACCCTTTACGGTTTAATGTAGATTCAGTTGTAGTCTCACATGTTCATGTGCAAGCTACTCTCTTGATTTTATTTCAAAATGTAAAGTTCAACATCCTGAATACCAAATGTGTTCACGGATTGCTTGCTGCCAGGAATAAAGATATCAATTTTATGGCCTTTGATGGCACCACCCACATCACGGGCCGTAGCAACAAATGCCTGTTTAGGTAGTCCTGGATGTGTATGACCCGTCACCAGTACTTTTGTACCCAGTGGAATGATACTAGGGTCTACTGCGATCGTGCCCAGTTCGAGCGGATTACCCAAGTAATCTACTGCACCCCATCCTCCATTTTCGGAAGCATCCGCCGAGTATGCTGTTGCTTTTACGTCGACAGTTTTGCTGTAATCAAACGTTTTCCCCCAGGCCTGTACCACCTTGCTATCCGAATTTACGTCAAGACTTGCGGCAGTCACCGTTTTGGCCTCTGTTTTTGCTGCAGCAGCAGAAGCTGTGTTCGTTGTGTTACCAGGGATTGTAATTTTCAAACCCCCATAAATGTTGTAAGCTGAAATGTCATTGTTAGCTTTAATAAGTGCGTTAAGTCCAACTCCATATTGTTTGGATAAGGTGTAGAAGGTATCCCCCTCTTTGGCCACATGAACTGAATCAGCATGAGCCGGAACGGCTTGAATGAGCATTGCTGCTGTCAGCAAAGCTGCTGCTGTTTTGGCTATACGTTTCTTGTTAATCATGGTCTTCCTCCCTCATTATGCCTGCGAAGTTAGTTGTCGGATTCGGATGGAGGAAACCACCCTATAGGTTCAATTACATGAATAATTTATGTAGCCCTAATTCACCCCAAGCCGTGTGCAAATGATTCTTCCCCAAGCACACTCTGCATCGTTACATCCCCCGCACTCCCACCTCCGGAAGTTTCGGCAGGAACAAATATATCACAATTTTGTAACCAAGAGTCGTAGTAAATGTTACCATCTGGCTAAACCACTTCAACTTTTATGCTGAATTCAGCGACTTTTTTCAATAAATTGTCTATTTGGACTTAAATCGTTGATGACAGAAACGTTACTTTTTATGTAAATCTGTTCGTATCCTCACATAACAAAACATCCCTGCCGACTGGTGTCGACAGGGATGTATGGATCGGATGAACTCTCATCCGCAGAACGAATTTTTGTTTCCACCTTGACCATAATCCTTAAGGATTTGGTTGTATTAGAGCACTTTAGCGAGGAAGTCACGTGTACGTGCATGTTTGGGTTGACCAAACACTTCATCCGGCGTTCCTTCTTCTACAATAACCCCGCCATCCATAAACAGAATGCGGTCACCTACTTCACGGGCAAAGCCCATTTCATGAGTCACGATGACCATGGTCATGCCGCCTACTGCAAGGCGCTTCATGACATCCAACACTTCACCGACCATTTCAGGGTCCAGTGCAGAGGTAGGTTCATCAAACAGCATAACATGCGGCTGCATCGCAAGCGCTCTTGCAATGGCTATCCGTTGTTTCTGTCCACCGGACAGCTGGTTTGGATAGGCATCTTTTTTGTCGGACAAGCCAACCGTTTTGAGCAAATCTTCACAGATTTGTTCCGCTTCTTGTGCAGACTGTTTTTTCACTTTAATGGGAGCAATCGTAATGTTCTGCTGCACCGTTTTGTGCGGAAACAGATTGAAATGCTGGAATACCATCCCCATTTTTTCACGAGTCGCATTAATGTTATGTTTTGGACCCGTGATCGATACACCCTCAAAATCAATCTCCCCGGAAGTAGGCTGCTCCAGTAGGTTCAGACAACGCAAGAAGGTACTTTTCCCCGATCCGGACGGACCGATGACCACGACAACCTCACCTTTGCCTATTGTTACGTTGATGCCCTTAAGCACATCGTTGCTTCCATATGATTTGTGTAATTGTCTAACGTCTATCACTTGCACTCAACTTCCTTTCCAGTCGACCCAGCAGCTTGGACAAAATGAACGTCAGCACAAAGTAAATGGCTGCTGCAATCAGGAATGGGTTCATTCCTTGGTACGTAATGTTTTTGACCACACTTGCCTGGTACATAATGTCCACCATACCGATAACCGAGATAATGGAGGATTCCTTGATAATTGTCACGAATTCATTACCGATCGCCGGCAACACCGCTTTGAACGCTTGTGGAAGGATGATGAAGCGCATTGCGGCACCTCTTCCCATCCCCAGGGAACGTGCTGCTTCCAGCTGGCCGCGATCCACACCCTGTATACCTGCACGGAAAATCTCGGCAAGATAGGCACCACTGTTAATGGAAAGAGTAATAATACCCGCCTGAAGTGGCGTAAAATTAATACCAAGTGTCAATGCAAGTCCATAGTAGATAATCATCAATTGAACCAGCATTGGTGTACCACGAATAACCTCAACGTAAGCTGTTCCGAGCCAGCGCAGAATTGCAACGTCATGCAGACGGAACAGACAGATGATCAAACCGATAATGACCCCGAATATTACACCGAGAGCAGACAGTAAGAGCGTATAGCCCACACCTGTCGCATAGAAGCTTTTGTACTGCCAGAACACTTCAAAAATGTTTTGGCTTTTATTCACTTTGTCTGCCATCAACTGGCTTGCTTCTGTAACCATCTGATCAATTTTATTTTCGTTTTTCAGACGTTCGAGCGTTCCGTTGACTGCATTCAGCAATTCCGTATTGCCCTTGCGAATCCCGATCGCCGCTTCAACCTGCTCTTCATCCGGGATCGCAGCAGATAGTCCAATAACATCATCCAGATAACCGGCAGCTACCGTATCTTCGACGATTGCAGCATTCACACGATTGGTCTGCAATTGCAGTACGATATCAGATATTTTATCAAGTGCTGTCAGTTTGGCGCCTGGGATTCCCTGACCAATCGTTTCCTGAATGGAACCTTTTTGGACTCCAATTTTTTCATTTTCCAGATCAGCCATGGTTGAATATTTGTCTTTATCCTCATTGCGAATCATGATAACTTGTTTCGATTTATAATAGGTATCGGAGAAGTCGATGCTTTTTTTACGCTCATCCGTTGGCGTCATTCCCGAGATGACCATATCCACACGACCACTCTGCAATGCAGGAAGAAGTCCGTCAAAACCCATATCCTCTATTACAAGTTCTGCCCCAAGATCGGCAGCAATTTCTTTGGCAATCGAAATATCAAAGCCGACAATTTGATCTTTACCATCAATGACTTTATGGAATTCATATGGTGCAAAATCGGCGCTTGTACCGAGCACCAGCTTTTTACTGCCTGAATCGCCTGTAGTTCCCGCTGCCGACGCAACCGGAGTAACCGTAGTTAGCAAAACCACAAGAGCTATCAGCATCATGGTGTAACGACTAATCAATTTCAACCCTGTTCTCCCCTTATAATACTTTGTATGCTTTCTGTTGTTGATGCCTGAGTCATTATAAAGTAGAATGCATGATTATGCAATGCATTTCGACATTACAAATCTTGACTAGTTTCTGAAAAATAACTGCATCTATGATATAATTATTAAATTATTTTCATTTTTGCTTAAGGAGTCCACCATGACACATACCAAAACTCAAATTCTAACTGTAATTGATCAATATGCTTCCCGTTTTAAGGAGATTTCATCATACATCGGTGCCAATCCCGAACTGGGTAACGAAGAATATCTCGCCTCTGCTCGGTTAAAGGAAGAACTTGCCTTCCATGGTTTTTCCGTAGAAGCTCCTGTTCTTGGCTTGCACACTGCATTTGTCGGTACGTATGCTGCATCCAAACCTGGTCCGACTATTGCCCTTCTCTGTGAGTATGATGCACTGCCTGAAATCGGTCATGCCTGTGGCCATCATCTAATCTGCATGATGAGCCTCGGAGCTGCGGTAGGTCTGAAGTCCATACTCGATGAAGTAGGCGGAACATTGAAAGTATTCGGTACACCAGCGGAAGAAACCCGGGGCGCCAAAGTGCCTATGGCTGAGGCAGGGTTATTTGATGACTGTGATGTTGCGCTGATGGCTCATCCTTATTATGCCTATGAGAAATCGGGCAGTTCCCTGGCTATTGATGCCGTACAATTTGAATTCCATGGGAAATCTTCACATGCTGCTGCAAGTCCACATGAAGGCATCAATGCACTGGATGCGGTCATCCAAACGTTTAATGGGATTAATGCATTCCGCCAACAAGTGAAGAGTACGGTTCGAATTCACGGGGTTATTAATAGCGGAGGACAGGCAGCCAACATCATTCCTGATTATGCTTCGGCCCAGTTCTATGTACGTGCTTCGACCAGAAAAGAATTGAATATCCTGACCCAACGTGTGATTCAGATTGCCGAAGGCTCTGCTCTCCAAACCGGGTGCCGGCTGGTTACATCCAATTACGAGACTTCCTATGATGAAATGGTTACAAATGAAACGTTATCCGCCGCTTTCAGTACTAATCTGCTAGAGCTCGGTATTTCTCAAGAGGAAATCGTAACGGGTAACGATCATGGTTCCATGGATATCGGCAACGTATCCTTGCGCTGTCCTGCAATTCACCCTTATATACGTGTTGTGGACGAAGTTCATACCCTCCATTCCATTGAATTCCGTGATTTGGCACTACAGGAACGGGCCTTGGATGGCATGATTCTTGGAGCCAAGGCAATTGCTGCAACTGCTTATGATGTTCTTACACAGCCTGAGCTGCTGCAAACCATTCAAACCGAGTTTAAACAAGCAAGTCGCTAAGTTTTTCGCAAACTGCTGTATATTAACCTAGGGTGTTCGAAGGACCTGCATTTCAGGTCTTAAGGAGCACCCTTTTTGTTTATAATAAACACGTATATACGGACACCAGCTGGAAATGCTGTGAAAAGAAAGCGTTGAAAAATGTTGAAATTTTTGCATCCCACGCTGTTTACATGGTTCAAATGCTGTCTAACTTGGTTATTTATAGCTATAACTTTATCTTAAAATCAGGAGGTGTTGTCATGCTGCTCGAAGCGATGTATCACGTTCCCCGCGATAAATGGGCTTATGCTTATAATCCCTCGACAATCCACCTGCGTGTACGAACGAAGAGAGACGATGTACAATATGTGACTGCACTGACTGGTGATAAATACGATTGGAATGGAACCTATAAGGAAATTCAATTGGAGAAAGCTGCTTCCGACAGTATGTTTGATTACTGGGAAACTGCAGTTAAGCCCAAATTCAAACGTCTGACTTACATCTTCCGCATTACCGCCGGTACCGAGAACATTTATCTGGCTGACAACGGAATTCATTATGCTCTCCCATATGCAACCGGAGGATATTATGAATTTTCCTACATTCATGAAATTGATGTATTTAAGGTTCCCGAATGGGCCAAGGAAGCCGTGTTCTATCAGATCATGACGGAAAGGTTTGCCAATGGCAATCCCGATCTGAACCCGGAAGGAACCCAGGAATGGGGTGGCCGACCTGAACTGGATAACTACTTTGGCGGAGACCTGCAAGGTGTGCTCAACCACCTGGACGATCTAACTAAACTCGGTGTCAATGCGATTTACTTTACCCCGCTATTTCAAGCAAACTCCTACCACAAATACGATACCATTGATTATAAAAAAGTAGACCCGCATTTCGGGGACAATGATATGCTCAAAAAAGTGGCGGAACAATGTCATCACCGTGGGATTCGTGTCATGCTTGACGCGGTTTTTAACCACTGCAGCGAAGACTTCCCTCCTTTTCAGGATGTACTGAAAAACGGCAAAAATTCCAAATATGCAGACTGGTTTCATATCAATGAATATCCAGTGCAGATTAAAGATGGTATTCCTACCTACGATACATTTGGATTTTATGGCAATATGCCCAAGTTCAACACCGCCAACCCCGAGGTCAAAGCGTACCTGCTCGATGTCGCTGAATACTGGATCAAGGAAATTAAACTCGACGGCTGGCGTCTGGATGTAGCCAATGAAGTGGATAATCACTTCTGGCGCGATTTCCGCAAAGTGGTCAAAACCGCCAATCCGGAAGCCTACATCGTAGGCGAAGTATGGAGTGATTCCCTGACCTGGCTCATGGGGGATCAATTCGATTCCGTAATGAACTACCCTTTTGCCGACAAAGTACTCGAATTCTTCTGCGGTTCTATGGATGGTTATAACTTCGCGAACGAAATGGGATCACTCATTATGCGTTACCCGCAACAAACCAATGAAGTCATCTTTAACATGCTGTGCAGTCATGACACCCCACGTCTGCTAACTCGGGCTGGAGAAGACAAGCGCAGATTAAAATTGTCGGTTGTATTTCTTTTCACCTATATTGGTACGCCCTGTATATTCTATGGGGATGAGGTTGGTCTACGTGGAGAAGGTGATCCGGATTGCCGCAAATGTATGCAGTGGGACCCTGCCAAGCAAGATCAGGAGCTTTATGACTTCTACCGCCTGATGATTGATTTACGAAAAAGTAATGAAGCGTTGCGCAAAGGTCGCTTTCGTTTCCTGAAGGCCGATCACAATGATCCATGCATCATTTACGAACGTATGGATGACACTCTCCACTTTACGGTGTGGATGAACAATACTCAGCAAGAACGTACCTTGTCACATCCGATGGAAACCAAAGACTGGAAGGATGCCCTAACCGAGGATGCCGTTGTTCCCACTAATGGAATGATGAATATTAAACTTGATCCTTACGGCTACCGCATTTTGTATAGACAATTGGAACCGAGCTGATCCTATGCCATAAAACTCCTGATATATTGAAAACAACCTTCAATGATCTCCGGATACTTCAAGAGTTTTCTGGCGAAGAACTAAACTTAGCTTAGCTATAACTTTGTCGTTTTCAAATCACCTTTTGCATCCACAGTTATTCTCCATCGCGTAGAATTCGCACCCAGCATAACAATTTCATTGACGAGCTGATAAAACGTCCCGTTAGTATCCGTAACTAGATCAACCACTACGTTTTTCCCATTCGTCAATGGGCTTGCGCCAAAGAGATAACGTCCCGCCGCACTTGCGGTCACCATCAGTATGTTGTCTCTTATGAGGTTGCCTTCCACCGTGTTATTCACAATGTCCAGATGCACCGCCCACCATGTTCCCTCATATTTCAAGCGATTTCCAGTAATGATATTGTTGGAGCCTCGTAATTGAAGACACGTACCTTTTCCAGTAATTGAATTATGAGAAAATGTACAGTCATTATGCAAACTCACCATTCGGTCAGGATTGGTCGTTTCAAAACTAGGCTCAATGATGTTGCTTGATGCAATCACTCCATTGGCAATATCCATGGCTATGCCCGCTTCGGCAATGTAATTGCCTTTTACGATAATATGTCCATCCGCGACAATTCCCCAGTGTTTCCCTCTTGGAATGATGATGTTATCTGATATTATTCCGATGTCCATGCCTTCTGCACCCGTACTCGTTTTTGCTTCAATGGCAGCGGTAGCACTTGGTCTGGAGATGGTATCAATCAGGTTACCCTGGATTACAAAGAGATGGTTGCTTACGTTATTTGGATTATATATGGATGAGGAGAAAGACACGGAGATGACAGAAGTTAATTTGATATCATAAAAATAATTGGAGGTCACAAACGTGCCTTCGAATCCGATAAGCCCCACACCAAATGCTGTTCCGATCAGGCTATTGCCATGAATATGCAGGTTTTTGGCTCCGGTCTCTCCTCCCTCATTGTTACAGGTAATCCCACCACCGACTTTAGGCATATTATTTACTTGCTGTCCGCCTGAAAAAGCAGAATAATCTGGATCACTCGATAATACAGGGGTGTGCAGAAAGTTGTCGGTGATCGAAACATGCCATGATGCCTTGACCAAAATGCCATCCCCAAGATATCTGTGACAATCATTCTCACGAATTACCACAAAAACCAAATGACTCCGAACTGCAATCGGTTCTTCTCCCAAGTGGTGCAGCTTGTTGTTTCGTATAACGACATTTCGGGCGGGATTGTCTTGACTGCTTGAACCATTGACTCCGATTCCATCCGTAAACTTGCTGATATCATTGTGTTGCAATAATACATTGCTTGAATTTTCGATGTGCAGCCCTGTCTTGTTTTTACTCCAAGCTGCTTGAGTCGTGCGTACCAAGGTCAAACCGCTTATTTCTACATGATTGCTGCCTTCAATCCGGATTCCCTGATCCGAGACCTCTAAGATTGCGCCTGGAAGGGCTTTAATGATAACGGATCTGCCGCTAAACGTATAGAACCAGCCCGTCTTGACGACTTTATAATGCCCTGGCGTAAATAATAAAACATCCCCTTCCTGTGCCGAGTCAAAAAAAGCCTTGATCTGGGCTGTCTGATCACTTCCATCTCCTGGAGCAAAATTCTTGACATCAATAAGGCTGCCTGTCAGCGTAGATTGGACGGCAGCGATATTGCCCATAATCTGACCAAACATGTCATTCATTTTGACGGCATCATAACCGTCGGCACTGCTTAAAGCCTGCAAATTAGGATTGTAAGTAGAGGTAAAATTAATGTAGTTATTCATTTTAAATTCGCCTCCTCTTATGATCATACAAAAAAGCCGCAGTACGAATATACTGCGGCTCATTTGTCCCAAACTATTTCACAGATTCAAGCGTGATGCGGCGATAAATACCCATATACTCTTCAGCTGAGACGTTCCAGCTATAGTCTCCGCTCATTGCGTTTTTCACGATCTTTTTCCAGTGCTCGGGCTGTCGGTAAAACGCCTCGGCACGGCGGATTGTATTCATCATGTCATGGGCGTTAAAGCTGGTGAAAGAGAACCCATTCCCCTCACCGCTGAATTCATTGTATGCCTGCACCGTATCGTTCAGACCCCCTGTTTCCCGGACAAGCGGTACGCTGCCATAACGGAGTGCTAGCAGCTGGCTAATACCACATGGCTCGAACCTTGATGGCATCAGGAACAGATCACTGCCTGCATAGAATCGGCGGGATAACCCATCGTTGAATGTAATCTGGGCAGACATTTTCAGTGGATAACGATTAGCCGCTTCACGGAACCAGTGCTCATAAGCCGGATCTCCCGTGCCCAATACTGCGAATTGAATGTCATCATAATATAATAATTCATCCAATACACGACAGACCAAATCCAGTCCTTTGGAATCGACCAGCCTTGTAACCATCACCATAAGTGGGGCATCCGGACGTACAGGCAGACCTAACTCCTTCTGCAGTTCGATCTTGTTCTCGATTTTCTTGGACAGGCTCGTTCTGTATTTAACTGCAATTTTGTTATCCGCTGCCGGGTTGTAACTCTTGGTATCAATACCGTTGACAATCCCAGTGAAACGATCCCCGAGAGAACTGAGCAATCCATCCAGACCATAGCCATAATAGGAGGTTTGTACTTCCTTGGCGTAAGTAGGGCTGACGGTCGTTACATGGTCCGCGAAAACAACTCCAGCTTTCAGAAAATTGACGTTACCGTAATATTCTGCCCCATCTGCCGTGAAATAGCGATCGTCCAGCTCAAGCAGATCACTGAATAAATCATGTGGAAACACACCTTGATATAACAGGTTATGTATCGTAAATACGGTTCTCATCTCACTGTAAAACGGATCATGTGCGTAGTGAGCCTCCAGCAGTAAAGGAATCATTCCTGCGTGCCAATCGTGACTGTGCAGCACATCCGGCTTGAATTCGATTTGCGGCAACACGTCCAGTACAGCACGATTGAAGAAGGCGAAACGCTCGCCATCATCCATATATCCGTACACGCCATCCCGTCCGAAATAGTATTCATTGTCCACAAAATAAACAGGAATTCCGTCATGGACCAGCATCTCTATTCCACAATAAGGTCTGCGCCAGCCAAGCGGCACATCCGTTGTAATGACAGGCTCCATTGCTTCTTTGTATTCCTCTGGAATGCTTTTGTACTTGGGTAAAATGACACGAACATCTGCTCCACTCTTCTTTAGTGCCTGTGGCAACGCACCAATGACGTCAGCAAGACCTCCGGTTTTAATAAATGGATGTACTTCAGCAGCAGCAAATAGAATATTCATGCCTTCGTCCTCCTTTTGGGTTTAACTGCAGTGCTATCCTTTGTTTTACTGGTTTTAGTTGTACTGGCTTTTGATCTGACGGATTGAACTTCAAGGGGTAATGCATCCGTTTTCCGACGTGTGTTCTTTTTTAAAATAACTACGCTTAGCGGTGGCAAAACAACTTCCAGACTATGTGGTTGCCCATGAAAAGGAATCTTTTCTGTAGTGAGCTGCATATCATTGATAATGCCTGATCCGCCGTAATCGGAATGATCACTGTTCAGAACTTCGGTATACATACCGGGACGCATGACACCAATCCGGTAACGCTCCCGCTTGACCGGCTGAAAGTTAATGAGCACAAGGAGTGTATCCGCAGGTTTTTTTCCTTTGCGCACATATGAAATGACACTTTGGTCCTGATCATCCGGAGTGATCCATTCATAACCGTCAAAGGAATGATCAAGCTCCCACAAAGCTTTTTCGCCCAAGTATAGCTCAGACAGATCCCGTTCAAACTTGTGGAGTTTACGGTGACTGTCATAGTTCAGCAAAAACCAGTCCAGTTGATCTTCATCTTTCCATTCGATAAACTGGCCGAATTCTCCACCCATAAACAGCAGTTTTTTGCCTGGGAATGTCATAAAGTACCCCATAAAGGCACGCATGCCGGCAAATTTCTGCTCGTATGTTCCTGGCATCTTGTCTAGGAGTGACTTTTTGCCATGAACGACCTCGTCATGAGACAGAGGAAGCACGTAATTTTCAGCAAAGGAGTATACGACCGGGAATGTCAGCAAATGATGTTTGGAAGGACGCTCGTGAAAATCCGATTCCATGTAATCGAGCGTGTCATTCATCCAACCCATGTTCCATTTGTAGTTGAAACCCAGCCCGCCCTGATCCACTGGCGACGTAACCATCGGCCATGCACTGGATTCTTCTGCCATCATCAGTGCATATGGAAAGTACTTGAAGACTGTTTCATTCAACTGCTGCAAAAAAGCAACAGCTTCCTTGTTTTCCAGGCCACCTTCGTTGTTGGTTCGGTATTGTCCTGACTGCTTTTCGAAATCCAATTTGAGCATACTAGTTACTGCATCGACCCGGAGTCCGTCGAAATGGTACATTTCCATCCAGTATAGCGCATTGGAAATTAAGAACGAACGAATCTCGGGTTTAGAGTAGTCAAAGCTGAGGGTGCCCCAGCCTGGTCTCTCTGCTAACAGTGGATCAGCATATTCATACAAAGGGGTTCCATCAAACAGACGCAAGCCATGAGAATCCTTGGCAAAATGTGCAGGGACCCAATCGAGCAATACGCCTATTCCCGCCTGATGTAGAGTATCCACCAGATACATCAGATCTTTAGGTTGCCCGTAACGGCTTGTTGGTGCATAAAAACCTGTGTTCTGATATCCCCACGAAAGGTCGTAAGGATGTTCACTCAGGGGCATCATCTCTACATGGGTATATTTCATCTCCAATAAATAAGGAACAAGCAAGTCCGCAATTTCACGATAACTGTAAAGAGAACCGTCTTCTTTCCTTTTCCAGGTTCCAGCATGCATTTCATAAATATGTAGAGGTTTGTTATACACGCCTCGTTGTTTGCGTCTCCATGCTCCATCATTCCATTTGTAACCTTCAATGGAACTGGTGACAGATGCCGTACGTGGGCGAACTTCTGCCTGAAAAGCATAAGGATCAGCTTTAAGCAATTCTGTACCATCTTCCGTTAATATACGGAATTTGTATAAAGTTCCTTCACCGATTTCCGGAATAAAACGACTCCAAAATCCAGAATCGGGTATCTTATATAAAGGTTCCTGTTCACCTTTCCATCCATTTCGGTCTAAAGCCAGGCCTACTTCTGTGGCATTCGGAGCCCACACAGTAAAACGGTACCCCTGACGATCATCTTCGAACGCAGGCTGTGCGCCCATTATTCGATAACTGTGATGAAGGTTTCCTTCATGAAATAAATAAATGTGCTCCGGCGAAATTTCCGGATTTGCTAACGGTTGAATGGCCAAGAGATCACCTTCTTCTCCAGAAATAGATTTAACAGTAACCATTACCCCATTCTAGCCAAGTTGAAAAGAAAAATGCGGTGTGTAAAAAAATGTTGTAATTTTTCAGGATTTTTACAGTATACATCGTTTCAATAGCTCCGCATTGCGTTTATGTATGTACTACACTGGACAAATATCTTGGGAGGGAAACGATTATGTTTAATAAAGATTGCATCGCTATGCTGTTGGCGGGAGGAGAGGGGAAGAGATTAGCCCCTTTAACCTCAAGTATCGCAAAACCCGCTGTACCGTTTGGCGGGCACTACCGGATTATCGATTTTCCCCTCAGCAACTGCGTAAACTCAGGCATCGATACTGTAGGTGTTTTGACGCAGTACCAAGCTGATTCATTGCATGATCACATTGGTGGCGGAGAACCTTGGGGACATGGGACTTCAAGTGAGGCAGGAATTTCCTTACTTCCATCTTATCATACAGGAAATGACGAATACTTGGGAACCGCGGATGCTATTTATAAAAATATCGACTATATCGACCAACAAAACCCCGAAAATGTTCTAATTTTGTCGGGTGACCATATTTATCATATGAATTATCGTGAAATGCTGGAAGCTCATACAGCTAACCAAGCGGTAGCGACCATCTCCGTTATGGAAGTTCCTTGGGAAGAAGCTCACCGCTTCGGCATTATGGCAGCTGATGAAAATCTGAGAGTAACGGAATTTGCCGAGAAACCGGCCGAACCGAAAAGCAACCTGGCGTCGATGGGAATTTACATGTTCAAATGGGAATATCTGAAGCGCCACCTGCTCGAAGATGCCGCTAATCTGGAATCCAGCCATGACTTCGGTAAAGATGTAATTCCTCAAATGTTGAATGAAAACACTCCCCTCTTCGTATATAACTTCAATGGTTATTGGAAAGACGTGGGTACGGTGAAAAGTTTATGGGATGCGCACATGGATCTGCTTCACAATGAGGAAGGCTGGAGCCTGCAAAAAGAAGACTGGCCGATGTATACTCGTGACTGGAGAACCAAACCGAGTGCATATAAAGCGCGTCATACACGTGCTGAGCTTCTGCAATCCATGATACATGAATCCTGCGCCATGGATGGCCGTGCTGAACGCTCTGTTATTTTCTGCGGAGCCGAAGTTGGTAAAGGTTCTGAGGTTAAAGACAGTGTGATCATGCCAAATGCACGGGTAGGTCGTGGTGTTCATATCGAACGCGCCATTATTGGTGAAGGTGCTATTATCAAAGACGGCGCCATTGTCAAAGGTACAGCGGATGAAATTATGGTTGTCGGACCTAATGAGATTGTTTCCGCCAAACCGGCTGTACGCACACAACCGGTACGTATGCTAAAAGATGTTTATGAAAAAAGCGGACGCCTGCGCACAGGTGAACTTTCTTCATAACATAAAGAAAAGGCGAGCCATAATGGCTCGCCTTTTTGGCGCGTTAGACCCAACATTATTCCGAATACAAATACGTATCCGGTACTTTACCAACAAAGGATTATATTCCTTCCTTATCGGACTTTGTCTGCTGGTCCAGTATCTCCTGTACTCCTTCGGAGTCACTGTCATGCTTAGCAGCTTCACCTATACCAGCCTCTTCCTCAGGCAATGCTGGCAAAGAAACGGTAACTGTGGTTCCCGACCCAAGCTCACTCTGAATTGTGATTGTACCCTCGTGCAGTTCCACAAGTTCCTGCGTAATGGCAAGACCCAGCCCAGTTCCCCCGTTCTGATGATTCACCTGGAAGAATCGGTCACGTACTTTAATGAGATGTTCTTCACTGATTCCGATACCGGTATCCTGAACAGCAGCTATGATCTGCCCCTTCTCTTCTTTAACAGAAAGGAAAATCCACGAATTTTCATGAGAAAATTTAATCGCGTTATCAACAAGATTAAGAAAGACCTGCTTCAACCGGTTTCCGTCTCCAAATACGTTAAAAGCACGTGTCTCATCTGTGTCCAGCTTGAGATGTACTTGCTTTTGTTCCGCTTTGGCCCAGACGTTCAACATCGTTTCCTGAACAATTTCTCGAATGCTGACTGAGCCTTTTACAAGCTTCATCTGATTTTGCTGCAATTTGGAGAAATCGAGCATTTCTTCAACAAGACCGATCAGTCGCTCGGTTTCTTTGGAGATAATACTCATTCCAATTCTCGTCTCATCCGGATCGTACCCGCCTGAATCCAGGGTTTCACTCCAGCCTTTGATACTGGTCAGAGGTGTCCGCAATTCATGCGAAATAGATGAAATAAAATCATCTTTAATCTGGTTACTGCGTACAATTTCATGTGCCATAAAATTCAATGTAGACGCCAGTTCGCCAAGCTCGTGCTTGTAACTCCCTTTAACTCGGACATCCAGACGTCCCCTGGCCATTTGAGCTGAAACGGCTGTAATGTTATTAAGGGGACGTACAATCGAATTCGCCATTCCGATACTGATAATTAAAACAATAACTAGTACAGCCACACCTACAGCAACCGCTAGCAGCCCCATAACCAGAAGCTTCGAATTAACCATATCCAGCGAGGTGAGGTACCTTACAATATAAGTATTTTCGCCACCCAAATCTAGCTTGTGGGATACCGCCATGACTTGCTCACCCGTAAGGGGTTGTCTACCCACCCAACGGCCAATGCTTCCGTTCATGGCCTGTGATATATCGCTCGTTTGAAGAACGGCATGTTCGGACTCGAAAGCCGTTGAACTAGCCAAAACTCGACCATCCATATCAAGGATTTGCAGCTCGGTACTACCCAATTGTAAATTTGCGAGCAAATACGATAAATTATTAGCTTCATCCGTACGAGATAACGTTTCTTTAAAATCATTCGTGGATGTAATCTGCTGATTAATCGTATTATAAATACTCTCGTAATAGTACCTCTGAACTGCAATCAAAAATATGAATTCCACCAACAGCAGAGCCAGAAATACTACAATAAAGTAATGTAGTACGATCTGCCGCGTAATGCCTTTTTTGATCATTGATCCCGGCCCTTCCATTTGTACCCGTGGCCCCAGACAGTTTGCAGGTATTCAGGTTCGGAAGGATTGTTTTCAATTTTCTGGCGCAAGCGGCGAATGTTTACGTCCACGATTTTCGGATCACCCATATACTCTTTACCCCACACGTGATCCAGCAGTACATCTCGACTAAGCGGTGTGTTTTCTTTTTCCAGGAAGAATTGAATCAAGGAAAATTCGGTTGGTGTTAACTCAATTAATTCATTCTGCTTCTTGAATTGCTTGGAGATCAAATCCAGTGAAAATGGTCCCGATTGGAACGTTACCTTGGCAGCCGTCTCCCGGTGAACATTCACCCGACGCAACAAGGACTGGATGCGTGCAATCAACTCGGTTGGACTAAATGGCTTGCTTACGTGATCATCTGCTCCAACCGAGAGTGCATATACCTTGTCCTGCTCCTGCACTTTGGCTGTCAGGAAAATAATACCTAGACGTTCATTCGTTTCACGAATGCGACGACACACTTCAAATCCGTCAATGCCAGGAACCATAACATCCAGCAAAGCTAGGTCAATATCTGGAACGGTTTGTAGAATACGAAGCGCTTCGTGTCCGTCTCCCGCTTCGAGCACTTCGAACCCGTTTCTCTTCAAATTAATAACAATAAAACTGCGGATGGATTCTTCATCCTCAAGAATAAGTACTTTACTCATTAAGTTCTTCCTTTCTGTTCAGATGCGACATATTGTCCAGTAATCCACCATCATTATTAGCTGATTGTGCGCTACGATAAGCAATCACTCGATCATTTGATTTAGTAATTTCTTTCCAGCCTTTACCTTTTTCCTGTTCCCACTTCGTAAGTGTGAAATATTTAATTTCACCTACGGTTTCATCCGTATCAATCATTTTGAAACGAATATATTTTCCCTTTTCCGATTTGGTGTCTATTGTAACTTTTCCATACCAATCTGTTTTCAGGTTAAGGTGGAATGCATTCGCATCATCACGATACTGGAAGGATACGAAATCTTTGCCATCCTTACCATTCCACTGATAGAAAGTATAGAACCACATTCGAGCATCAAATACGTAATGTTCCCAGCCTCTGGGTGTTTCCTTCAATCCAAATTCAATAATACCATCATTATTAAAATCACCGCTTAAAATTTTGTCATCTCTATAGGTTTGATCGGGGGAATTGAATGCATACACCAATTTGTTGTCTTTTACATACACAATCTGCGTAAAAGTACTTCGGTCATCCAATTCGGCATCCAAAACGATGCCCACTTTATCCTTGGCAATTTGACCTCCAAGTGCATTATAAAATTCTTTTACTGTATAGTCCGTCTGTATACGGTCCACTTCCTTAAAACTGCCATCATCATATTGATATAAGGCAATGGATGCAAATCCGCTGGTATTGAGCGAAACGATAGCAAAATCATTCTTTTTGTCCCCGTTCAGATCCAAAGGATTCCCTTGTAAATCATCAATAATTAACTGATTATACGGTACACCGCCCATCACCTGTTCAAGGGCTCCCCCTTTATAGGAATAGGCCATCAAAGCTTTCTGGGCTTCAAGGCTCACCCCTAGAACAATATCAGGATTTCCATCGTTCGTGATGTCCAGTAATTTAAAGGATTGCAGGGTATTTCCCGGAACATCAAAAGTAAGTTTTTTCACCCAGGTATCACCCTGCTCTTCGAGAAGCATGCCATGGATCCGAACATTCTCACTCGGAGTTTCGTAGAAAACAATGGCCTCTCGGGTTCCATCCCCATCCAAATCAGCCACCCGTATCATGCTTGTATTGTTCAAGTCTTTGGGCCTGATTAATTGGCTTTCAGGAGGTTGTTCTTTCTGTACAATTGTAAGTAGTCTCTCCTTGTCCATCGACATCATGGGTTGTTTCATCAGAAGCTTGGGATCACTCAGGACAGTACATCCGCTAAGGACTGAACCGAGCAGGATCGTTAATGCTCCCCCCGCTAACAGGCGCCCCCACCGTGAATTAAGCAAATTCATCACTCTTTTCAATAGTTTAAATCATATTTTTTTCTTGCTGTGTCAACCGACGTCCTCGTATATCAAAAGCAATCTTGCCTTCCGCTAGACCCCAGATGCGGGTTGCATGTTTCTCTGCCATTTCAATTGGCAATACTGCAATTACGGTAGCACGTTCCTCTTCGCACAATTTGCGCAGCGTTTCCAGCACCGTATCTGCTGTATGAGGATCAAGCCCAATGACAGGTTCATCCGCCAAAACAACTTTTGCACCATGTGCAAGCGCTCTGGCAATCGCAACACGCTGCTTCTCGCCACCACTGAGCTTCTCTGCCGTCTGGTGTGCTTTATCCAGCAACCCCAATCCTTCCAGATAATCCATTGCACCCATATAATCATCGGAACGAACCATGCCTGTTACCATTCTCCATAAAGGAGTTTGACCAGACCGGCCGATCAATACATTTTTCAAAGCTGTACGTCTCGGATACAATTGCGGATTCTGCTCCAAGTATGCCCATTCCCGTTTAATTTTCCGTTTTCCGGACCAACCTTCTTTTATAATCTCGGCTCCATCCACCGTAAATCGACCACTGTCCCATTTTTCCATCATAGCAAGGCATTTAAGCAGCATGCTTTTTCCGCTTCCACTTGAGCCTACTACACCGATCATTTCTCCCTGTTGCATATCGAATCGTATATCCCGCAGAACCGGAACCCGATCCGCTCCAACGGATTTGCTTAAACCCTCAACTCTGATCATCGCGATGTCTCCTCTTGTCCATGTTTTTCCCTACTACTAGTGTACTCGGAAATGGACATCAATTTCCATGCGAACACCAGCTTCTATTTTACCACAGATTCAAGCATAGGTTTACGACGAAATAATACACCTGCTGCACCAAAAAGAAGATACATGAATCCAAGTAACATAAACATGCTGCCGGGTGAAATCCAGTTGATCACTTGCCCACCCAGATTCGGTCCAATAATGCTTCCAATTGTAAAATGAAATGAAGCCACTACGTTCGCTGCAGGCAGTAGCGCTTTGGGCAAAATATCTGCGGCATAAGCCAGGCCAAGCGAGAAAAATGAACCTACCAGACCCCCTGCTATGGTCAACAGCACAAGCGTCCACCAGAAATGTGTGCCGGCCACTGGTACGAACATGAAGATGATCCCACCAGCAATACCGGCAAACATCAACGTTTGCTTTCGACCATAACGGTCACTCAACATGCCTAGAGGTAATTGCAGGAACAGACCCCCGATTCCGACAAATGGCAGCAAAGACGATATCTGATTGGCATCCAAACCAATACGCAGTCCGTATACGGGGAAATTACTGTTCATTCCGGCTTCCATGTACCCGTATAATAACGCAGGCAACAGTGCATACCATGCCCAGGCCAGACTGCGACGGAAACGGCGTTCAGGCAGTTGTCCATGCGCTGCCTTCTCCGGCTTCGTATCGGGAAGCTTCAATAATACAAGGATCAGCACTGCGGCCATACAAACAAACAATACCCAGAATGGAACAGCATCACCAAACCCGAGCAGCTTGATTCCCAGTGGCCCGATACTGAATCCTAAACCATAGGACATGCCATATAAAGAGATGTATCGTCCTCGTTTTTCGGGTGCGGTCACCAGAAGTACCCACAACTGGGCAGAATAATGGAGGGCACTATCACCAATCCCGACCACGAGACGCAAAATGAACCAAATTTTGATATCCGGAAAATAAGGAAACAGGATTAGGGGAATCATGACAAATAACAGTCCGCCAATAATCAGCTTTTTGAAACCGATAGCTCCCAGCAATCGTTCGGCCACCAAGGTCATCGCAAAGGACCCCACATACAATGCGGCAGCATTCAATCCGTTTAAACCCGGTGAGACTCCTTTTTGCTCCAAAAATATGGATAGCACAGGCAATAAAAGCCCCTGGCTGATTCCCGCCACAACTATAACGGTTATCAGGATAAGATAGTTAGATGTAGAATGTGACAATTTTGGGGTGGTTATCAATGACACAAGAATCATTCCTCCTGCAAGCATACAAAGAAAAATCGCCATCTCTGACGACCTTTCGCATGTTATAACTATTCTGATGATCATGCATGGTTACGCCAGGGGTTTTGCCCTGGACTTGAACATTATAGTGGACAACGCCCTGCAAAACAAGCCATAATAGTACTTAAGTCGCTGCGTACATTTAGATGTGACGGGAGGATTCTGCATCATATGGCTTATCATGTTAAAATCGATGTTTCACCGATATATGAAATGCTCAATAGCTTTTTGGTATATGTAACGAAGAAGTGGATTCAACATCTGGATGTTGGCCCTGAATGGATCATTGAGGTGGAAGGCAAACTAAGTTCCAATGTTCGAGCTGCGCTCGCACCTGCTGCCACATGGCCTTTTGATGACTTTGACGTTTTGTTTGCATGGGCGGCCTATCGGAACGATTCCAATGAAAATATTGATTTTCTGGATATGCTTGCAGGACAGACAGCCGAAGAGCTGTTCGCACGTATTTCTGCTCTGCTGCCCCATCTTACAATAGAAGAATCTACACGTATTCGGGACAGCTATGTGCCACTTTTGCGACTCTGGGATCAGCATTACTGCCAGCATATGAGTGAGGATTATCGTATCTGGCTGGAGGAAGATGCTGAAGAGAAACGCATACTGCTGGATAAAATGGGACCTGAATTACTTATTGAATACGCTACTGCGGGTGTTCTGGTTGAACCGATGCCTGGACTGGATGAAGTAATCCTGTTTCCGACCGTTCACAACCGTCCCATTAATATGTACTGCTTCTATGAGGGCATGATGATTATGCAGTATCCTGTGGATGCACCTGAAGAGGATGAAGACCAACCACCAACCTGTTTGCTTCGCTTCACACATGCCCTGGCTGATCCGGAAAGACTTCGTCTGCTCCGTTACGTGTCAGGTGAACCGAAGTCGCTCGCTGAGATGTGTGAAGAGCTGGGCAAGGACGAGGATATGGTTAAAGATCAGGTTATGGCACTGCGTATCGCTGGATTGCTACGAACCCATCTGCTCGGCAGTAATCGCAAAGAGAAATACAGTATTCGACCAGATGGCGTATCGGAATTGAACATGTTCCTGGAATCTTATATTCGCATATAAAATATGAACAACTGTGCTGCTGGCTGCAAGGAGTGAATTGGATATGAAAATAATAAAACAACATATTTTGTTTGATCTCGATGATACACTCGTGTACTGCAATAAATATTTCAATCTGGTGCTTGGTGAATTCTTCGAGAACATGCAGGAGTGGTTTGACGGACATGCCCTGACGGTTCAACAAATTAGGGAGAAACAGCTGGAGATCGATGTAACCGGGGTCAATAAACTGGGATTTGCAAGTCACCATTTCCCGCAATCCCTTATTGATACCTACCGTTACTTCTCCCAGAAGTTCTCAAGATCCACCTCTCCCCAAGAGGAATCTTACCTCACCAAATTAGGAATGAGTGTATATGACCAAGAGGTTGAGCCTTATCCTCATATGGTGGAAACGCTAGAGAATCTTAAATCAGCTGGACATGCCCTCTACCTGTACACGGGCGGAGAAACTGTCATTCAGCAGCGGAAGATTGATCAGATGAAGCTATCAGCTTATTTCGATGACCGAATCTACATTCGGCAACATAAGAACATTGAGGCACTTGAAGGTATTCTCTCTACTGGCCCGTTTGAGCGTCGTGCAACGTGGATGATTGGGAACTCACTGCGTACGGATATTATGCCTGCCGTGACGGCCGGCATCCATAGCATCTATATTAAACAGCCGAACGAGTGGCAATACAACATGGTCGAGCTTCAACCTAATCCGGAGACATCAATGTATACCATCACTGCTCTGGAAGAGGTACCGAAGGTCATCCATGAAAATATACAACAGCAGCAACAAAAAATGACCCTTGGATAAGGGTCATTTTTTGTTTTATTTAATGATGATTGAACGTGACACTAGTACATAGGTCTTCACGTTCTTCTTTCAGATATTACATCCAAAAACTTATGCATCTTGCTTCTCCGCGGATAGTTTACCTGTTGCCTTATCTTGCAAAATAATACGCGCCTTCACCGTACTTCCGTCTTTCCGTTTAAAAGCCAGTACCTGAGTACTCCCCTTTTCAATCAACGCTTTCAACATCGTGCTGGTGATTTTCTTGCCGACGTACTCTTTCCAAATGACAAACCCGCAGCCTTCCTTGAAACGTGTACAGCCATAACCTTTCTTGCCCTCAATAATCTGACCCGTGCAACCCGGTGATGGACAGGAGGCCAACGTTTCACGGACACCCGGTTGGCTAGAAGTCGAAGATCGTGTTTGTATAGTCGAGTTCGCGACACCAGTCTTGGATGACGCTCTCGACGTTTGACGTGTAGTCTTCGCACCTACATTTGTGCTCGCGCCGGTACCTGATGTTTTGGCGGATGTTCTGGCGCTGGTTCTCTGGGCTCCGGCTCCCTTGCCTTTCCCCCGCCCCCCACGCGTATCTTCCCCAAAAGCATCCGCTGGTGCCGGTGCCTGCACACGTACTTTATCAATGATGGACATGGTAAACTTCTTGACGTTCTCCATGAACTTGTCCTGGCCCGCTTCACCTTTGGAAATTTGGTACAATCTTCTTTCCCACTGGCCCGTCATCTCAGGCGAAGTCAACAAATCTACGCCTGCCTTCCGGATCAATTCAATGGCTGTCCGGCCCTTCAACGTCAGTTGCATCTTTTTACCCTGCATCGTAATGTAACCCACGTTTTTAAGTCTTTCAATCGTTGCGGCACGAGTCGCTGGTGTACCCAGTCCGCTGTCCTTCATTGCATCACGCAGCTCTTCATTCTCGATCTGCTTACCTGCACTCTCCATCGCTTTCAGCAACGTTCCCTCCGTATAACTCTTGGGAGGCTGTGTCGCCTTTTCCTTGAATTCACTTTTGGTACACTGAACAGGCAATTCAGGTTGAACGGCAAATGCCTTGTCCGTCCATTCTTCTGCTTCCTCTTCTTCGTTGCTGTTTTTCTTCGTCTTTTTCTTGCCTGTCTGCTCCTGATCCGCAGATCCCAGTACTACTTTCCAACCCAGCGAGAGCAGTTCTTTCACAGAGGTCTTGAACTGGTGCTTCTCCACTTCCGTGAGCACGGTATGCTGCTTGTACTCTGCTGGCGGATAGAAATGGGATAAGAAACGCCTTACGATCAGATCATAAATATTCTGTTCATCCTTGGATAACGTACCCGGCCGTTTCAATGTAGGTAAAATCGCATGGTGATCTTCAACTCTGGACGGGTTACATACACCCTTGTTATTTTTATGAACGAGTTCAGGTTTTGCTCCTAGTGCCAATTCACTGTATGATCCATTTTTAAGCAAATTCAGCGTTTTGTGCATACCTTCAATATTCTGTTCTGTAACATAGTTGGAATTGGTCCGCGGATAAGAGATCACCTTATGTTTCTCATAAAGCGCCTGCGCAATATCCAGCGTTTTCTTCGCCCCATAACCATACTTGGCATTTGCTTCACGCTGCAAAAGGGTCAGATCATACAACCGGTATGGATACTCTTTGGTCTGTTTTGCTTCGTACTTGGTGATCTGTCCCGTCTTCCCCTTCACACTGGTCGCAATCGATTCAGCAACGGCGGGGTCGGTCAGCTTGTCCCCTTGACGTAATCCCCTGTACTCTACTCCTTCTTGACGAAACCAGGCGGCCACTTCATAAAAGGTCTGGGACTGGAACGCTTCAATCTCAATTTCCCGATCATAGATCAAAGCCAGCACTGGAGTCTGCACTCGGCCTACAGAGAGCAAGGCATTATGTCGAGTCGTAAAGGCCCGAGAAGCATTCATGCCAATCAGCCAATCCGCTTCACTACGCGCTCGGGCAGCATGAGTCAAATTCTCAAATTCCGAGGCATCTTTCAAGCCATCAAAACCACGTTTAATACTCTCTGCAGTCAGATCCGATATCCACAGACGCTTTACAGGCTGACGCAGTTTCAACTGTTGCTGAATTAAGGCGAAAATATACTGTCCTTCTCGCCCTGCATCACAAGCATTAACGATGGCCGATGCTCTTTTTGCAAGTTCTCCGATCATTTTCAGTTGATCTTTCGTTCTGGGGTTGGGCACAATCTTGAACTGATCCGGAATGATCGGCAAATCGCCGATATTCCAGCGCTTGTACTTTGAATCATAGGCATCCGGTTCAGCAAGTCCCAATAGATGACCAATCGCCCAGGTGATAATGTAATGCTCACCTTCCAAATAATTGCGATTGTTCTTGGCTCTTGGTTCTATGACGGCGGCAATGGTTCGGCCCATGTCGGGCTTTTCCGCTATAACCAGTGTCTTCATCCGTCCATCTCTCCTCCTTCACCGTCCGCATGACGGCAAAAAGGGGCCTTCCGCCCACGGAAGCCCCTTGCTTCTAAAACTTATTATATCAGATTTTGGTTGCGGGAGCATCCTCCCCGCTGCATTTACCCTGCTGCCTGTTCATTCAAAGCTTGCTTCGCTCTGCACTCCTTGCACACACCCTGAAAATCAAGCCGGTGGTCTGTAACGGCAAAGCCGTACTGACGCTCGATTTGTTGTTCCAGACGAAGCAAGCCATCCTCCATAATCTCTTCCACGGTGCCGCACTCCGTGCAAATCAAATGATGATGGTGATGTGAGCCATCCGTACTTCTCAGATCGAAGCGCGCAGCACCGTCCCCAAAGTTAATCTTTTCTACGACCTGAAGGTCACTAAGCAGTTCAAGCGTACGATATACCGTAGCCAAGCCAATCTCGGGGAATTGTTCCTTAACTAGCAGAAATACTTCCTCTGCGCTAAAATGATCCTTTTCATGTTCAAGCAATACACGTACCGTAACTTCTCGTTGCTGTGTCAGCTTATAACCTTTTGCGACCAACTGTTTCTTAATGTCATCAATCTGTTCTGAAATGGATTTGCCCCGGTTACTTGTCATAAGGTTGCACCTCCAGATATTATCATTTCACAATTCGTGTCGTTTTTAAGTGTCATGGCGTTTCTTATTTATAATCATTATAATCTAATAATAAATCTTTAGGAGCTAAAAAGCAATGCTATACCGCACACTTGCCTAAATAAATGTCGATGTTCTTTATCTGAATATCATAAAATAACAAAAAAGCCCCCGCAAACTGCGAGGACTTTCACTTTATCAATTTTATAATTTATTCATATATTGCAAATCCGTATTGATCTGTGTCTTATTGACTCGTTATACGAGAACTGTAGCACCCATCAAGTATTTGTCCACTTCACGGGCAGCTTCACGGCCTTCATTAATTGCCCATACAACCAGACTTTGACCACGACGCATGTCACCTGCTGCAAATACTTTATCCACATTGGTATTGTATTTGCCGTAACGTGCCTTAACGTTGGTACGACGGTCTGTTGCAAGTCCAAGTTGTTCCACCAGAGTCTGTTCCGGTCCGTCAAAGCCAATAGCAATCATTGCCATTTGAGCTGGGAACACGCGCTCTGTACCCGGAATCGGCTGATAGATCTTACGCCCTGTCTCATCTACAATACGCTCGATTTGAACGGTATGAAGTTCTTTGAGATTACCCTCGTCATCACCCACAAATTTGGTCGTCATAATGGAGAACTCACGCGGATCGTCACCGAACAGCGCTTTCGCTTCTTCCTGTGCATAATCAAGAGTATATACGTTCGGGAATTGCGGCCAAGGATTGTTAATGCGGTCACGTTCCATAGGAGCTTGAGTATGTGTACCAAATTGGGTAATGCTCCGACAACCGTGGCGAAGCGATGTTGCTACACAGTCGGAACCTGTATCCCCGCCACCGATAACGATAACATCCTTGTCCTGTGCTGACAGGTAGTTACCATCCTCCAGATTGGAGTCCAGGTAACTTTTGATGCTGCCATTCAGGAAATCCATGGCATAGTGCACACCTTTCAGATCACTGCCTTCAATGTTGAACTCACGTGGTTTGGTTGCACCGCCGCACAGGACAACCGCATCATAATCATCTACCAGCTGCTGCGCAGCAATATCTTTGCCGATCTCCGTGTTGGTTACAAATTGAATGCCTTCTGCTTCCAGCAAATCAACACGACGCTGAACGACGTTTTTATCCAATTTCATCGTAGGAATACCGTACATCAGCAAACCGCCTACACGATCGGAGCGCTCGTATACCGTTACTGAATGACCTGCTTTATTCAACTGAGCTGCCGTAGCCAGTCCCGCAGGACCTGAACCTACAACTGCTACACGTTTACCCGTACGTTTCTCCGGAGGTTGGGGAACAACCCAGCCTTCTTCAAAACCCTTTTCAATTATCGCTTCTTCAATCGTTTTGATGGTTACAGGTTCACCGATAAGACCTACTGTACATGATCCTTCACAAGGAGCAGGACAGACACGACCTGTAAACTCAGGGAAATTATTCGTTTTATGCAGACGATCAAGCGCTTCTCTCCACAAACCGCGATACACCAGATTATTCCACTCTGGAATCAGGTTGTGCACAGGACAGCCCGACGTTCCGCCAGTCATATCTATACCAGTATGGCAATACGGGGTACCACAATCCATGCATCGTGCACCTTGTGTTCTGAGCTCTTCTTCAGCCATATGTTTATGAAACTCTTCCCAATCCTTGACCCGCTCCGCTGGTTGGCGGTCCGCAGGCAGCTGCCGTTTGTATTCCATAAATCCAGTAGGTGTAGACATCTTACGTTTTCCCCCATCCGTTCTTGTCTTAATCCCTTCATCTGCATGGTTCTATATGAAATGGATTACTCATGTTTGAGTTTTTTTTATATTGTATCACAAAAGCTTCTCGAAGATATTTCAATTATAGTAGCACTTTGCTTGCTGAATATTAAATGGATTATCCGCATAATTATTTGTATTTTATACATCATATCGTCCAAGTCTACCCATGGTCAATACCCTTAAATTGGTTATTTATCAGATAAGGATACACAAAATTAAGTTTTTAATTAATGGAGAAACCGACAAAATGTCATTTAAATGTGAGGTAATTTGCCATTTAATACAACAAATTTTTGCTACTTTGCGAGATCCATTCCAAATATCATTCCATTTTAGGGCTTTACAACGGTGAAACCCTATAACTTTTATACTTTTTTACCACTTCGTGATTATTGTTATGTATTATATTTATATTGTTCGTTATTTTAACGTCATATTTGT
>NZ_AWUK01000052.1 GCF_000499205.1 Paenibacillus sp. MAEPY2 | reverse complement strand
TTACGTCCCAGGAGGGATTCGAACCCCCGACCGACGCCTTAGAAGGGCGTTGCTCTATCCAGCTGAGCTACTGAGACATGAATTTTTTTCAAGCAAAATTGATTTTATCATAAATAATGATGAATATCAAACATTTTATTTTAAACTATTTTTCGTATATGATATTTGGCGGCAGTAACGTTTTTTTCATTATAATTAAGGTTATGTTAGAATATCAGAAGAACTCAAAAAATAGATCGACTTTCGTTTAATATACATCTATTTATGGTTGATTGCGACTGGAGATTCAGGATACAGAGGAGGTGCTCCTATTAAGGAATCCACGACCCCGGAAACCGAGCATAGCAATAATATCGTGCTGTTTCCTAAGACGCTGGACTATTACCAGATTCAATTGACGGTTATGCTTGAAAATGAACGATATGGTGAAGCGATGGACCTGCTTCGCTTTTTGCTGCAATGCCAAGGACAGGAAGAGCGGCATTATGACGAATGGCGAGCGTTGCTCGAATGGCTTGAAGCTGCTTTCCCTCACTATGGAGAGGATTTACCAATGGTCCATGAAGAGCGTGAGGAAGAAGAAGTCAGTGAAGAGGACATGGCACGCCAACATGCGAGAACCAAGCTTGAGCAGGATGATGGCTATGCGGATAAATTGCTTCGTACCGTGATGGAGGAACCTTTATCTGATCAGACAATGTTGGCGCTGGAGCAGCTTGCTTATCTCGATCGGCCAGAAATTGATGATTCGCTTACCGGTTGGCTTAAAGACAAGACACTGCATCCTTTGCTACAGTTCCGTGTGCTTCAGACATTACGCCGTCGTGGTGTTCAAGGCATTATTGCGTTTACTCGTGGGGAAGAGCCTGTTGAAGTGGAGATTGATACTGTTCCACTTAGACCTGAGGATTTCCCGCTTCAGATTGTTCAGATTCTTGAAAGGGTGGCAGATCAGACGGAGGTTCATGAGCCTACACTCTTTTATTTTGCACAAGAACTGTGGATTCAATATGTTATGGCTGTATATGGAACCCGTGATTATATGTCCATGTTGGAAGAAAATGATTCCATGACAGATATATGGGCAGCCGCTCTACATATGACCGTTGCAGATAGTCTGGGCGGTTCGCATGACGAGGAAGATACTCGCTCAATGTATGCTGTGACAGGGGCGATGCGCTTTCGCCTGGAGCAAGCATATCGATCAATGAAACAGTTTGTATCTGCCGGATTGGACGGTTAATAGGAGCCGGAAACGTTTTCCTCAAACCCTATCAAGGGATTCCCCTTGAAAAAGAATCTAATCTTGTTTATACTAAAATGGTTATTTTGTACGTGATTGTCTACGTGAACATGTGAATTTTGGAGGGGAAAGTATACAATGAAAGCAACTTGGGAAAAGATAGAGAAGAACCTTGGGGTTCTTGAGGTTGAAGTGGGTGCAGATCGTGTAACTGCAGCACTCGACAAAGCTTTTAATAAAGTAGTTAAACAAGCAAACGTACCTGGATTCCGTAAAGGTAAAGTTCCACGTCCAATCTTCGAAGCTCGTTTTGGGGTGGAAAGCTTGTATCAAGAAGCAATTGACATTTTGCTTCCTGAAGCTTACACAGAAGCAATCGACCAAACGGATATCTTCCCGGTTGATCGCCCAGATGTAGATGTGGAACAATTCGCTAAAGGACAAGTATTCAAGTTCAAAGCGAAAGTAACGGTTAAACCTGAAGTAACACTGGGTGACTACAAAGGCGTTGAAGTTGCTGTAGCCAAACATGAAGTAACGGATGTAGAAGTGACTGAAGAACTCGAGCGTCTTCAACAACGTCACGCAGAACTCGTTGTTATCGACGAAGGCTCTGCACAAAACGGCGATGTTGCTGTAATCGACTTTGACGGCTCCGTTGATGGTGTACCGTTCGAAGGCGGACAAGCTGAGCGTTATTCCCTGGAACTTGGTTCCAATACGTTCATCCCAGGATTTGAAGAGCAGGTTTTGGGTCTGTCCACTGGCGACTTTAAAGACGTTGAAGTGACTTTCCCAGAGAGCTACCATGCAGCTGAACTGGCTGGCAAACAAGCGGTATTCAAAGTGAAAGTGCATGAAATCAAACGTAAACAACTTCCTGAACTGGATGACGAGTTTGCAAAAGATGTTAGCGAATTCGATACGCTTGAAGAGTACAAAGCTGATCTGAAAACACAATTGGAATCCCGTAAAGCAGACGAAGCCAAAGCAGCTCAAGAAAATGCTGTTGTAGAAAAAGTGGCTGAAAATGCTGAAGTGGACATTCCTTCTGCAATGATTGACAGCGAAGTACAAAACATGATGCGTGATTTCGACAACCGTCTGCGCAACCAAGGTATGAACCTGGAAATGTTCCTGAGCTTCTCCGGTCAAACTCAAGCTGACCTGAGAGGACAAATGCAGGAAGATGCTTCCAAACGTGTTCGCAACAACCTGGTTCTTGAAGCAGTTGGCAAAGCGGAGAACATCGAAGTGTCTGACGAAGAAGTTAACCAAGAACTCGAAAAAATGGCTGAATCCTACAAGCGTCCTGCTGAAGAGATTCGTGGCATTCTTGAGGGTAATGGTTCCCTGGACAGCCTTCGTGATGAAGTGAAACTGCGTAAAACGATTGATGTTCTCGTTGAGAACAGCAAAGTCGTTGAAGCTGTTGAAGCTCCAGCTGAAGAAGTTGCTGCAGAAGCTGACGAAAAATAAGACAAGCTGTTATGTAATGAACAGCTGAATAAACGATAAGGCACGTGAATCATTGCGTGCCTTATTTTTAAATTATGGCATCCATTTTATAGAGGATTCAGTAATTATATGGATGTGATTTTTTCTTGGTGTCGCTGATGCATATTCAACGTCCTGTGGTTCTCCTGCAAATAAAAAAAAGGCGAAACGGCATAGGATTGCTCCGATTTGCACATACATAGAAAACATGGTTAAATATGATCAGGCTAAAAAGTAAACTCACTTAGGCTTGACACCGCTTGTGAAAAATGACATTGTCACAGGAACGTGTTAGAATGAATTTGGGTTTGCTTTACAGGTAGCCTATGTCTAATTACATGTAGAAAAGAGGTTGGTCTCATGAGTCTGGTGCCAATGGTTGTAGAACAAACCAATCGAGGCGAGCGTTCTTACGATATATATTCGCGTTTGCTGAAGGATCGCATTATTTTTCTAACCAGTGCGATTGATGACGATGTAGCCAATCTTGTCATAGCACAGCTTTTGTTTTTGGCAGCCGACGATCCTGAGAAGGATATCAGCCTGTACATTAATTCACCTGGTGGTTCTGTCACCGCAGGGATGGGTATATACGATACGATGCAATATATCAAACCGGATGTATCAACCATTTGCGTAGGTATGGCAGCAAGCATGGGCTCGTTATTGCTGACAGCCGGTGCTCCTGGCAAACGATATGCACTGACGAACAGTGAAGTGATGATTCATCAGCCGCTTGGCGGCGTTCAAGGACAGGCTGCGGATATCAAAATTCACGCGGAATGGATTATTAAAACACGTCAAAAACTGAATCAAATATACGTCGATCGTACAGGTCAACCCCTTGAGAAAATCGAGCGGGACACAGACCGTGACTTTTTCATGAGTGCTGAGGAAGCCAAAACGTACGGCATTATTGACCAGGTGCTCAGCAGACCGATCAATTCCTAAAGGGGTGGTTTCATGTTTAAATTTAACGATGAGAAAGGGCAATTGAAATGCTCTTTTTGCGGTAAATCTCAGGAACAGGTGCGCAAACTGGTCGCTGGACCAGGCGTTTACATTTGTGATGAATGTATCGAACTTTGCACTGAAATCGTTGAGGAAGAGCTCGGTCATGACGAAGAACTGGACCTCAAAGATATTCCAAAACCAAAAGAAATCCGTGATATTCTTGACCAGTACGTTATTGGACAGGATCAGGCGAAGAAGTCTTTGTCTGTTGCGGTTTACAATCACTATAAACGGATCAACACACAAAGCAAGATTGAGGATGTTGAATTGCAAAAAAGTAACATTTTGCTGTTAGGACCTACGGGTTCAGGTAAAACGTTGCTTGCGCAAACGATGGCCAAAATCCTTAATGTTCCTTTTGCTATTGCTGATGCGACTTCATTGACAGAAGCTGGTTATGTCGGCGAGGATGTAGAGAACATTCTGCTCAAGCTGATTCAAGCTGCTGATTATGATGTGGAAAAAGCAGAGCGCGGCATTATTTATATCGATGAAATTGATAAAGTAGCACGTAAATCCGAGAACCCATCCATTACACGTGATGTATCGGGTGAAGGAGTTCAACAGGCACTTTTGAAAATCCTGGAAGGAACTGTAGCTTCTGTACCACCACAAGGTGGCCGTAAGCATCCACATCAGGAATTCATTCAAATTGATACCACCAACATCTTGTTCATTTGCGGCGGTGCCTTTGATGGGCTGGAGCAAATGATCAAACGCCGGATCGGTAAAAAAGTCATTGGCTTTAACACCGTTACGGAACAAAAAGATCTTAAACCAGGTGAATATCTGGGTATGGTATTGCCGGAAGACTTGCTGAAATTTGGTCTGATTCCGGAGTTTGTAGGCCGTTTGCCAGTCATCTCCACTTTGGAGCCACTGGACGAAGACACATTGGTACGGATTCTTTCCGAACCGAAAAATGCGCTTACGAAACAATACCAAAAACTGCTTGAGCTGGATAATGTGAATCTGGTGTTCGAACCAGGAGCATTGCTGGCGATTGCGAAGGAAGCCATTAAACGTAACACAGGTGCACGTGGACTGCGCGCGATTATCGAGGGCATTATGCTTGAGATTATGTACGAAGTGCCTTCCCGTGATGATGTTACGAACTGTGTCATTACTGAAGAGGTCGTTGAGAAGAGAGTCGTGCCTGAACTGAGTCAAAGGAAGGACGACAAGCAGGAAGAAAGTGCCTAACTACAGGTGAATATTCCGTTTCAACACTGAAATATAGACTTGTCAGTTCTCCACTCCTGGCAGAAGACGATTTCATGTCTCTGTCAGGGTGGAGCTTTGACGTTGTGGGGAGAGAAATCACTCATGTTTTTAAGACAAGATACACGTCCCGTAAAAGTGGGGAACTTAACGATTGGTGGCAGCAACGAGGTCATCATTCAGAGCATGTGTACAACGAAAACGGCAGACGTTGAGGCAACCGTGGCAGAGATTTTGCGTTTGGAAGAAGCAGGCTGTCAAGTGGTGCGTGTAACGGTGAACAATGAGGAAGCTGCTGCGGCCATCAAGGAAATCAAGAAACGGATTCATATTCCGCTCGTAGCGGATATCCATTTTAATTATAAACTGGCACTCCTTGCGATTGAGAACGGCATCGATAAAGTACGGATTAATCCCGGTAATATCGGTAAACGTTCCAAAGTTGAGGAAGTCGTCAAAGCTTGTAAAGAGAAGGGTATTCCGATTCGGATCGGGGTAAACGCAGGTTCTCTGGAAAATCATTTGCTTGAAAAATATGGTTATCCAACAGCTGATGCTATGGTAGAAAGTGCACTTTATCACATTGGTATTCTCGAGGAATTGGATTTCCACGATATTATCGTGTCTCTCAAAGCTTCGGATGTACCGATGGCGATTGAAGCTTATACCAAAGCGGCTCAAATCATTCAGTATCCTTTACACCTAGGGATTACCGAGGCGGGTACATTGTTCTCAGGTACAATCAAAAGTTCTGCGGGTATGGGTGCCTTGTTATCTATGGGCATTGGTTCGACGATGCGGATATCGCTTAGTGCGGATCCGGTTGAAGAAATCAAGGTTGCTCGTGACCTGCTCAAAACCTTTGGTCTGATCTCCAATGCAGCTACGCTGATTTCCTGTCCAACCTGTGGACGTTTGGATATCGATCTCTTCTCCATTGCTAATGAGGTGGAAGAGTATATTTCCAAACTCAAGGTGCCGATTAAAGTATCGGTGCTGGGTTGTGCGGTTAACGGTCCGGGTGAAGCGAAGGAAGCGGATATCGGTATTGCCGGTGCACGCGGGGAAGGTTTGTTATTCCGTCATGGTAAAATGATCCGTAAAGTGCCGGAAGAAATCATGGTTGAGGAATTGAAAAAAGAGATCGACATCATCGTGGAAGCCTATGAAACCACAGGAGTTATTCCTGGTCGCTCGCACTGATTGATTCATATCACTTCTGTAACAGCCCGTTATCAATGACGGGCTGTTTTTTGTTCTTCAACATACAATTTCCAGATCACCCGTTTACGTCTCGGTGAAAAGGCTATACTACCAAGTATTAGCATGATCTCATATGAGAATAGGGATAGAACAGGAGGATGTTGAGACATGGAATTTGGTATGGTCATAATGATGATCCAGTTATTTTTTGGTGTGGTGATCGGTTTGTATTTCTGGAATTTGCTTCGTGGCCAGAAAACGAATCGCAGTGCGGTGGAGCGTGAATCCCGCAAGGAACTGGAGAAGCTGCGGAAGCTGCGCTCCATTTCACTCACCAAGCCTCTGGCAGAGAAGACACGTCCAGCAACCATCAATGACATTGTAGGGCAAAAAGACGGACTTCGCGCCCTTAAAGCCGCGCTATGCAGTGCTAATCCCCAGCATGTCATTATATATGGACCACCAGGGGTGGGGAAAACAGCCGCTGCAAGAGTGGTATTGGAGGAAGCCAAAAAGAATCCGTCATCTCCCTTTAAGGCAGATGCCAAATTCACGGAACTTGACGCCACGACGGCGCGTTTCGATGAACGGGGTATTGCTGACCCTTTGATTGGTTCAGTGCATGATCCGATCTATCAGGGAGCGGGAGCGATGGGCGTAGCAGGTATTCCTCAACCGAAACCGGGTGCCGTTACGAAGGCACATGGGGGAATGCTGTTTATTGATGAGATCGGTGAACTGCATTCCATACAGATGAATAAACTGCTGAAAGTCTTGGAGGACCGCAAGGTCTTTTTGGAAAGTGCGTACTATAACTCGGAAGACACGCATACTCCTGCTTATATCCACGATATTTTTCAAAATGGTCTGCCAGCCGATTTTCGCCTTGTCGGAGCGACGACTCGTTCGCCCCATGAACTGCCTCCAGCCTTGCGCTCGCGGTGCATGGAGGTCTATTTCCGTCCATTGCTGCCTGAAGAGATTGGGCGAATTGCGGAAGATGCTGTTCAGAAAATCGGGTTCAGCCCATGTCCAGAAGCGGTTGATGTGGTCAAGCGATATGCAACCAATGGACGTGAAGCGGTCAATATTATTCAGCTCGCTGCTGGGCTGGCCTTGACCGAAAAACGTGAAACGCTGCAGGCATCGGATGTGGAATGGGTTGCTGGCAGCAGCCAGATTCAGCCCCGGCCAGATCGCAAGGTACCTTTGCAGCCACAGATTGGTTTTGTGAATGGCTTGGCCGTATATGGACCCAATATGGGCACCATTTTGGAGATCGAAGTATCCGCTGTCCCGGCTCTTCGAGATCAGGGACGGATTAACATCACGGGAGTTGTGGATGAAGAAGAGATTGGAGGCGGTTCGCGCACACTCCGGCGAAAAAGTATGGCTAAAGGATCGGTTGAAAATGTGTTAACCGTATTAAAGGCCATGGGCATTCGTCCTAACGACTATGATTTACACGTCAACTTCCCAGGTGGAACGCCAATTGATGGTCCGTCTGCCGGGATTGCCATGGCCACAGCCATTACATCAGCCATCCAGGGGCGTCCGATTGATCACGAGACAGCGATGACTGGCGAGATCAGTATCCATGGAAGGGTAAAACCAATCGGCGGTGTACTTGCCAAAGTGGAAGCTGCATTCCAGGCGGGTGCAAAGACGGTCATTATTCCCGCAGAGAACTGGCAGTCCATCTTTGAAAATCTGGATGGTTTACGCGTTGTTCCGGTCGATACTGTTGAAGACGTGTTCCGTGAAGTATTTGACTGGGTACCTAATGAAGAGCAAACGAAACAATTAAACCTAGCGGAGGAGTCAGCGACACCTGCACCGGAGATTTTCCCACCTGCATCCGCTTCATATTTACGTGCTGATTTGCCACGTCCAGGACAGGTTACAGATTCGGGAAGCTGCTAAGCGCTTCCCTTCATTGGTTTTTTATGTGAACATTTGATAGAATAATGAATGACTACAACCTGAGAGCCATTGGAGGTGCGAAAGCGATGGGACCGAGCAAAGCGAAAGGTCGTCGTTTTCCTTTACTGCCTTTAAGAGGACTTCTCGTCTACCCGAGTATGGTACTGCATCTCGATGTGGGCCGGGAGAAATCGGTCAAGGCTTTAGAAAAAGCGATGGTAGAAGAACATTTGATTCTCCTATGTTCCCAAGCCGAGGTAAATATTGAAGAACCAACACAAGAGGATATTTTCAGAATCGGAACGGTTGCCAAGGTCAGACAGATGCTGAAGCTTCCAAACGGGACGATTCGTGTACTTGTGGAAGGCTTGGAACGGGCTGAAATCATTGAATATACGGATAACGAGGAATATTACGAAGTGCTGGCGCAAGAGCTTCCTGAAGAGGAGAACAGTCATCCAGAAACGGATGCGCTGATGCGTACAGTTCTGAACCAGTTCGAAAATTATATTAATCTGTCCAAAAAGGTTACACCCGAGACACTTGCCGCTGTGTCTGATATCGAAGAGCCGGGTCGATTGGCCGATGTTATTACAAGTCACCTGTCCTTGAAAATCAAGGACAAACAGGAGATTTTGGAAACCATCGACGTTCGTGAACGGCTGGAGAAGCTGCTGGATATCCTGAACAATGAGCGGGAAGTACTGGAGCTTGAACGCAAAATCAGTCAGCGTGTGAAGAAACAGATGGAGAAAACCCAGAAGGAATACTACCTTCGTGAGCAGATGAAGGCGATTCAGAAAGAGCTGGGTGAGAAAGAGGGCCGTGCCGGCGAGGTTGAGGAGCTCCGAGATCAGATGGAGGCCCTAAGCTTGCCGGACAAGGTGAAGGAAAAGGTTGAGAAAGAAATAGATCGACTGGAGAAGATGCCATCTAGTTCTGCCGAAGGCGGGGTTATCCGCAACTATGTCGATTGGTTGCTGGGGCTGCCTTGGACACAGATGACAGCGGACGATCTGGATATTCAAAAGGCTGAAGATGTGCTAAACGCAGATCACTACGGTTTGGAAAAACCTAAAGAGCGTGTGCTGGAATATCTGGCTGTTCAGAAGCTGGTGAAAAAGCTTAAAGGTCCAATCCTTTGTCTTGTTGGACCTCCAGGGGTCGGCAAAACGTCGCTTGCCCGCTCCATTGCCAGATCACTTGGACGCGAATTTGTAAGAATATCGCTGGGTGGGGTGCGAGATGAAGCAGAAATTCGCGGACATCGTCGTACCTATGTTGGGGCAATGCCAGGTCGTATCATTCAGGGGATGAAAACGGCGGGTTCACTCAATCCGGTTTTCCTGCTGGACGAGATCGATAAAATGGCTTCGGACTTCCGCGGAGACCCTTCCGCAGCGTTGCTTGAGGTACTTGATCCCGAACAGAATAACACGTTCAGTGACCACTTTGTAGAATTGCCGTTTGACTTATCTAACGTTATGTTTATTACAACGGCGAACACAGTGCATAACATCCCACGTCCGCTTCTGGATCGGATGGAGATGCTCAATATTCCAGGATATACTGAACTGGAGAAGCTGCAAATTGCCAAAAACTATTTGCTGCCGAAGCAGAAGCAGGATCACGGTCTGGAAGAAGATCAGTTGAATATTGGGGATGACAGCTTGCTGCGTGTCATTCGTGAATATACACGGGAATCCGGTGTGCGGAATCTGGAACAGCAGATGGCGTCTTTGTGCCGGAAAGCGGCTAAAAACATTGTATCCGGTGTAGAAGGTCAAATTAATATCACATCGGATGAAGTCAAAGACTACCTTGGCCCTGGCAAGTTCCGCTATGGCATGGCCGAACTGGAAGATCAGATCGGTACGGTGACAGGTCTCGCTTGGACTGAAGTGGGTGGAGATACGCTTGTCATTGAAGTTACGGTCGTACCTGGAACAGGTAAACTGACGCTGACAGGGAAACTGGGTGATGTCATGAAGGAATCGGCTCAGGCGGCATTCAGCTATACCCGGTCCAAAGCTGCACAGCTCGGCATCCCGTCTGACTTCCACGAGAAGAACGATATCCATATCCACGTTCCGGAAGGAGCCATTCCGAAGGATGGACCGTCTGCCGGGATTACAATGGCGACTGCGTTGATCTCTGCTTTGACGAACAAGCATGTCTCCAAAGACGTTGCCATGACTGGTGAAATAACGCTGCGTGGCCGTGTGTTGCCGATTGGCGGACTTAAGGAAAAATCACTGGCGGCCCACCGCGCCGGTTACAAAAAAATATTATTGCCCAAGGATAACGAACGGGACCTGCGGGATATTCCGGATAGCATCAAGGAAGATGTGGAATTTGTTCCTGTAGCCCATATGGATCAAGTGCTGCAACATGCGCTTGTGGAACAGGCAGGAATACACCTGTGACCCGTTAAACGAGGGATCGTATGAAGAGTAAACCGTTCTGCGGAAGCTTTGGCGTCCGTTGGAACGGTTTTTTTGGTATGATAGAACAATCCATGGCATAATACGAACAGCAGCCATAAGTAAGAGCACAGGAGTTCAAGAGAGGACAGATACATTATGAAAGTAAATCAATCCGAATTTATTATCAGTGCCGTTCGGCCTGAACAATACCCCGAGGATGGCCTGCCCGAGATTGCATTGGCGGGACGATCCAATGTAGGGAAATCATCTTTGATCAACCGTTTGATTAATCGCAAAAATTTGGCTCGGACCAGTTCTACCCCTGGTAAGACACAGCAACTGAACTATTATAAGATCAATCAGGATCTCTATTTTGTGGATTTCCCTGGCTACGGTTATGCCAAAGTGTCGAAGCAGCAGCGTTTTGCCTGGGGCAAAATGATGGAGAAGTATTTGCTGGAACGGAAAGAATTGAAACTGGTTATGCAAATGGTGGATATGAGACATGAACCGTCCAAGGATGACATGATGATGAATGAATGGCTTCGCCATCATGGCTTGCCTCTCGTTGTGGTAGCGACGAAGATGGACAAGATTCCAAAAACGCGTAGAGCCAAACATATCAAAGTCATCAAAGAAGCTTTGGATCTCCGTCCTGGGGATCTGTTCGTACCGTTTTCATCGGAAGAAGGTTTAGGTAAGGAAGAATTATGGGAGATCATCACCCGCTATGCTGGAATCGGTCAAGCTGCAGTGGAAGAAGAGCCAGAGGCTGAGAGTCAAGAAGACCACGAAATTAACGGATAACCGGGGATTACGCCTTTTGTATGCAGGAAAGTGAGCAACTTGGGTGTATCTTTGAGGAGATCAAGGATTAATCCATATTTTGTTGGATTTTCGTGGGAATTCATCGTTTTATTCTGGGGTGAAATAGCAATACGGTAGTGTATAATGAGTATAGGTGCATTTGTGCCAACAGTACTAAAGTAGCGGCCTTGCCGACCTGAAGAATTTTGAGATCACTGCCACAATGTGCAGGAAGACAAAACAATCGGGAAAGAATTGAGGAGATTTTTATGGCTCAGCGATTAGCCACAGAGTATGTTAAAGCCACTTTGAAATTGTCAGAACCCCAGATGCATCAGTTTTTGCGCATGACAGAAGATGGCCGGATTCATCAACGTGTGAAGGTGATGGAGAATGGCTGCCAGGAAATTGTGCTCGTAGATGTGAGTGGAGAAGAAGTTCATTTCCCTTTTGACCGTAGGGAAGGGTTTTACATCTGTGAGTTATCTTGCCGCCTGGTGAATCATCATCTGACGAACGTAGTTCGGAAGCTCTTTATGACCTTTAAGGGTGACGGCGTTGTTCATCGAATTTATGAAGAGTTCACCATGACGTATGTTTATACTCAGGGCGTTGTCCGTAAAATTGTGGAGCAGACCGGTGAAAATATCCGTGTCATCTACGAATACAAAAATACGTTGCTTGAATTGCAGCGTGTGTTCCAGGCTCGGGATATTGAACGCGAGATAAACCGGGTATACGCCGAGGTTGATTCGTTACTCGATACAAGAAAAGATGCGTCTACTTCTGAACAACTCCAGCAGATTGATGAAAAGCTTGCTCTTCACCAGAAACGGCTGTTTGAGCTTGAGGCCTATTGACCTGAAGGTGTGAATGATACAAGTATTTAAATAACCGTCCCCTTATGCTCTGATTCTGGCACATTCCAGGCGTAGCGAAAGGGGATTTTTTTGAATTCGGGAGTCCAACGGACACTGAATTTTTTTGTTTTTGTTCTTCTTAAAAGGGGTTGCATTCCTTTTGATTAGATGTTATTTTTAATCTCGTTGAAAAGAATATAGGAACCAGGATTCACTCAGGACATTATATGTTGCGAGAGATTTTTCCCTCGGGAAGTGAATGACGTAGGTCCTAGCGGATGAAATTTTCAAACATTTTATTCCTAGGAAGGGGGCGCCGAAGGATGGAATATTCAACTTTCGGAAGACACGTTGCTGTTGATGTTTGGGGTGTAGACTTTGATCTATTGAACAGTGCGGAGTATTTGCAAGCTCAACTGGTTGAAGCAGCGGAGGCATGTGGCGCGACAGTAATGTCCGTACAATCCAAGCAGTTTGAACCACAAGGAGCGACAGTGCTTGTACTATTGTCTGAGAGTCATCTCTCGATTCATACGTATCCTGAGAGAGGGTTTGCAGCGATTGATTGTTACACTTGCGGGGAGACCGTAGACCCACAACTGGCCATTGATTACCTGGTATCCGTATTAAAACCGGAAAAAACGTACGCAAAAAAACTGGTACGTGGATTGGGCGAATTGCAAGTTGAGACACCAGAAATGAAACCAAATGATCTGGTATATATGATTTAATTACGACAGCATGAATAATGTTCACATATCGGGATGAACCCAGGATCATCTTAAACCCAAATAGTCATGGAATCTTCCATGGCTATTTGTTTTATAAGGGGTTTTGATGAATCTTTATTATTAAAACAAGTATTTAACGCATAAGGGTGAAGATTGGTGAGACACTACAATAAATGACAATGCATAAGATGATTTACATGTGGATTTCATAAACATTTCATAAAAATGGCCCGGCCATTGTATGGATGTGTGATATAATTAACCATGTCAATCATAAATGGATGAACATATGTAGAAAACACTTTGATTGGAAATTTATTAGGCAGGTGAACTTGCAATGCACATCGTTGTCGTTGGTTTGAATTATCGCACGGCGCCTGTAGAGGTTAGGGAACGATTCACATTTGCAGAAAAGGACTTGTCTGAAGCGCTGCAGCAGCTCAAGCTGACCAAGAGTGTATTGGAAGGTGTAATCGTAGCCACATGTAACCGTACCGAGTTGTATGTTGTGGTAGACCGTCTTCACATGTGTGGTTATTTTATTCGGACGTTCATGGAACAATGGTTTAATGTTCCGCGGGAAGAATTTACGCAACACTTATATATATATGAAGATGATCAAGCCATGCGCCATTTGTTCCGTGTCATTTGTGGGCTGGACTCTATGGTTATTGGCGAGACTCAGATTCTTGGACAAGTGAAACAGGCTTTTTTCAAAGCTCAGGAAGAGAAAGCTACAGGGACCTGGTTTAACATGCTGTTCAAACAGGCTGTTACGCTGGGGAAACGCGCGCATTCGGAGACTTCGATCGGTGAGAGCGCGGTATCTGTAAGTTATGCTGCTGTTGAACTGGGCAAGCGTATCTTTGGTATGTTCACGGATAAGAAGGTGCTGATTCTGGGTGCCGGCAAAATGAGTGAACTTACAGTAAAACATCTTTATACCAACGGAGCCTCTGAAGTTATTGTAGCGAATCGAACACTTGCGCGAGCTGAGGAATTGGCCGCGAAGTTTCGGGGGACCCCTTGTACGATGGAGCAGGCATTAGAGCGACTGAACGAGGTGGATATTGTCATCAGCTCGACGGGGGCAGAAAGATATGTACTGGACGCCACCGTTGTTCGAGAGAGCATGAAGCGTCGTCAATCACGTCCTCTGTTCCTGATTGATATTGCTGTTCCTCGGGATATCGATCCGGCAATCGGCGAGTTATCCAATGTATTCCTTTATGATATTGATGATTTGGAAGGAATCGTGGAGAGTAACCTGGAGATGCGTAAGGTGGAAGCTGCGAAGATCGAGAAAATGATTGAACTTGAGATGGAAGACTATTATCAATGGCTCAAAACATTGGGCGTTCGACCTGTAATTCGGGCATTGCAGGAAAAAGGCGCTTCCATTCATGAAGAAACGATGGATAGCCTGTTCAATAAATTGCCTGAACTGGATGAACATCAGCGTAAAGTTATCCGTCGTTTGACGAAAAGTATCGTGAATCAAATGACGACAGATCCGATCAACCGGATCAAGGAAATGGCTGGTACCAAGCACGGTGATGAAGCACTGCACATGTTTACTCAGATCTTTGCTCTGGAGGATGCAGTAGAGGTGGCCGCTGAGAAAGTAAACCAGAGCGACGCCACGGCTCTGCGCAAACCGGATGCCATTCATCTTAACGATTCCCGGCAAGACCACGTGCCGGCTTATGCTCCGGCAGGCGTATAAGGCGGGTGGGCAGCTTGACCCTAGCTGAACAAATCTATGAAGCTTTAATCTATATGTATGCCCTGAGCCTACTGTTCTATTTCTCGGACTGCATTCGACGCAATGCGGGGGCGAAGCGGACAGGCACAGGGTTTCTTGTTGTTGTATGGGCGCTTCAGGTGCTCCATGTCATTTTACGCATGTTAACCGAAGGGCATTTCCCAATCTACACCACGTTTGATTTTTTGTTTATATTTTCATTCAGTATCGTGCTGATGTCCCTGGTAATGACTCGTATCCAGCGTTCTGAATTTGTTATTTTGTTGCTGAACGTGGTTGGTTTCTCGGTTACGGTATTGAACCGTTTGTGGTTTACAGCAGGCGAGATATCTCTGCATAATTGGCAGACCGTGCATGGATTGCTTATTATGCATATAACCTTGGCGAATCTTGGCTTCGCAGCTCTGACGGTTGGTGCTGTATTTGCCATGTTATATCTGTTTTTGCACCGCAAGCTCAAGAATAAAAAGTGGAATGATACCGTACGTCGTCTGCCGAGTCTGGAAGTGATCAGCAAATATATGGATGGTGCTACACTGATTGGCACACCTCTTCTTGGTGTTTCAATTATGCTCGCGGTATTGTCTATCGTAGCCGAAACGCGCTGGAGCCTGCTCTTGGATCTCAAGGTTATTGCCACAGGGCTTGCCATGGCGATCTATGTGGGATACTTCGTCTTTAAGAGAAGGAAACAGTTCTCCACAGTCATTATGGCGAGATGGACGCTCATCGGATACGGCTTTGTCATTATCAGTTTTTTATCCAATGCGTATTCAGCGTTTCATCGTTGGACGGGAGAGTGAAGGAGATGGAACGCTACACACCCATATTTGTGGATATATCAGGGAAGTCTTGCTGCGTGGTTGGGGGCGGACGTGTTGCTGAACGTAAAATAAAAGGTCTGCTTCATGCGGAAGCGCAAATCAAGGTGATTAGTCCGGAAGTTACGCCAACGTTACAACAATTGCATCAAGATTCCCGAATTCAATGGCTGGCCCGGTCCTACCGCAATGGAGATTTGCGGGGGGCCTTTCTCGTATATGCAGCAACGGACCATAGTGAAGTGAATACAGCGGTTGTCCAAGAAGCAGAAGATGCGGGTATACTGGTGAATGACGCCATATCTTCTGAACGTAGCACCTTTATTACACCAAGTGTGGTCAGGCGTGGAAGGCTGAGCATTGCGATATCAACTGCTGGAGCAGGGCCTGTGGCCGCAGCAGCAATTCGTGACACATTGGAACAGCAATTCGGAGATGAATACGAGACATATATTGAATTTTTGTATCAGATGAGGATGGAAGTGAAGGCACGTGTATCTTCTCCAGAAGTCAGGGGGAAATTACTCCGTCGTTTAACCGAGATGAATGTGCTGGAAGATATCCGTACAGGTCAGTTTGAGTGGTGGACAGAAGAACAAATTGGGGACTGGATTTCCCATAATCAGGAGGACGTGTAGACATGCGGACAATAAAAGTGGGAAGCAGACAAAGCGCACTTGCTTTGACCCAGACAGGCCATGTAATTCAAGATTTACGTGATATTTGTGAGCGAGAAGGACTAGCGTTTGACTTTGAAGTACATAAAATCGTTACAAAAGGGGATTTGATTCTCGATGTAACCCTGTCCAAAGTTGGAGGTAAAGGTCTGTTTGTCAAAGAGATTGAACAGGCGATGCTGGATCACACGATTGATATGGCTGTTCATAGCATGAAGGATATGCCTTCCGAGTTGCCTGAAGGGTTAACGAACGGAGCTGTTCCTCGCCGGGCAGATCCCCGTGACGCACTGATTTCGAATGGTGGACTTACCTTGGATCAATTGCCGGAAGGCGCAAGAGTGGGGACGAGCAGTCTGCGTCGCTCCAGTCAATTGAAAGCATACCGTCCGGATCTGCAGCTTGAATCACTTCGTGGTAATATTGATTCCCGTCTGCGCAAGCTGGAAACCGAAGGGCTGGACGCCATTATTTTGGCTGCCGCAGGTTTGTATCGAATGGGCTGGCAGGATCGAATTACGGAATATCTGTCAGAGGAAGCTTGTCTTCCTGCAGTGGGTCAGGGTGCGCTCGGCATTGAGTGCCGTGAGGAAGATGCGGAACTGCTTCATTTGTTGCAGTTGTACAACGATCCGGAAACGGCATTTCCTGTGTTGGCTGAACGTCGCTTCCTTAGTGTATTGAATGGGGGCTGTCAGGTTCCGATTGGAGCTCATGCCGTATGGGTGCCACAGCAAGATGCAGATTCCCCGAATGGACAAAACGCGTTACAATTAACAGGTATGGTCGGCACGCCGGATGGCGGGCTGATTCTTAAAGAAGCCTTGACGGGCAAAGATCCGGTTCGTCTTGGAGAAGAAGTGGCTTGGAGATTGATTGAACGGGGAGCAGAGCAGATACTGGCAGAAGTTAGGGGATGAAGACATGGTGGGAAAGGTCTTTTTGGTTGGTGCAGGTCCAGGGGACGCCAAGCTGATTACAGTAAAGGGCTGGGAATCAATCGGTAGAGCGGATGCAGTAGTGTATGATCGATTGGCTAGTCCAAGACTACTCAAACAGATGAAGCCAGGCGCGGTTAAGATATATGTGGGTAAACGCCCGGATCGACATACGATGAAGCAGGAAGAAATCAACCAGCTATTGGTTGATCTTGCATTGGAAGGTAAGGTTGTGGTCCGACTTAAAGGGGGAGACCCGACGATATTCGGACGCGTAGGCGAAGAGGCTGATTTGCTACGCAAAAATGGCGTTCCTTTTGAAATTGTACCTGGTGTAACCTCAGCCATAAGTGTACCTGCTTACGCCGGAATACCTGTGACCCATCGCGACTATGCTTCCTCCATTTCCATCATTACGGGGCATGAGAGTCCGGACAAGCTTGATCGCAGCATCCATTGGGATAAAGTGACGAATGCAACAGGCACACTTATATTTATGATGGGTGTCTCCAAAATTGGATATATCAGTGAACAGTTGATTCGTCATGGACGCCCGGCACAAACGCCGGTGGCATTAATTCGCTGGGGCACAAGAGCAGAGCAGGATACGATTACAGGCACGCTAGAAGATATCGAAGCAAAAGTCATCGCTGCAAACTTCCAACCGCCCGCTGTCATTGTTGTTGGTGAGGTGGTGAACCAGCGTGAGCAGTTGAAATGGGCGGAAGCACTGCCGCTGTTTGGCAAACGCATTCTGGTAACGCGGGCACGCAGTCAGGCTAGTGAATTAGTGAACCGGATTGAGGAACTTGGCGGTGAACCTTATGAATTTCCGGTGATCGAGACCGTAATGCCATCAACGGAGTCGGCACAGGAAAGTGTCAGACAGGCTTTTGGTGCGTTAAATACGTTTGACTGGGTATTTTTCACGAGTGTGAACGGGGTGGATTTCTTCTTCCGTCATTTGGAGCAGCAGGAGAAGGATGTCCGTGCGCTCCATCAAGCGAGAATTGCTGCGGTAGGACCTTCCACTGGGGAGGCATTGCGTAAGTATGGCATCGTTGCCGAGGTCATCCCAGGGCCTTTTCAGGCCGAAGGCATGCTGGAGGCTTTCGAAAATGAGCTGAAGGAAGGCCAGAAGGTGCTGCTTCCGCACGGAGATCTTGCTCGTCCCTGGTTGCCGGAACAGTTGAGGGAGCGGGGGCTTTTGGTCACCGAGGCAATTATCTATGACACCATTCTGGCTGGCGAGGATGACGATGAACTGCTGAAGCTGCTCGAAGAGGGCGGCATTCATGCGATGACCTTCACGAGCTCATCCACCGTTACTAATTTCCTGGACATTCTAAAACGGATGGGATTACAGGATCCCTTGCCTTTATTGAAAAACGTAGAGGTTGCTTGTATCGGGCCTGTTACAGCGAACACGGCAGAAGCAGCAGGCTTGAAGGTCACCATGATGGCTGAAGAAGCAACGATTGAGAGCCTGATCTCGGTCTTGTGTGAGTGGGAACGAAAGCCTGCTACGGCTGCTGTGATTCCCCGTTGAACATATAAATTGAACGCAATCGACAGATGAAGCGTGCTGAATCATTACGATACCGGCGCGCTTCGCTTTTTGCACTATATAACTATTTAGGGAGGTTTCACACATATGAGTTTTCCAATTGTACGGCATCGCCGTTTACGTCAATCCACAGGTATTCGAAATATGGTGAGAGAGACCCATTTGACTGTGGATGACTTTATCCAACCGATCTATGTGACTTATGGTGAAAATGTAAAATCCGAGATCAAATCCATGCCGGGCGTATTCCGCTTCTCGCTGGATCGTCTGCAGGAAGAAGTGAAGGAGATTGCCGAGTTGGGTATTCCGGCTGTGCTGTTATTCGGTATCCCCGAAACCAAAGACAGTGTCGGTTCGTCTGGATTCGCGGAAGATGGCATTGTACAGGAAGCGACGAAGCTGATTAAATCCTGGTATCCTGAGCTGCTGGTTGTTGCTGATACCTGTCTGTGTGAATTCACGGATCATGGTCATTGCGGCATGGTGCATACCGTAGAAGTGGACGGTCACATTTGCGGAGATGTTCTCAACGACGAGTCGCTGGATCTGCTCGTGAAAACGGCAGTATCCCAGGCCAAGGCAGGCGCGGACATTATTGCTCCTTCCAACATGATGGACGGATTCGTTCAAGCGATCCGTGCTGGACTGGATGAGAATGGGTTCAGTCACATTCCGATTATGTCCTACTCCGTGAAATATGCGTCGGCATTTTACGGTCCATTCCGCGAAGCTGCGGATTCTACGCCGCAATTCGGAGATCGCAAGTCGTATCAGATGGACCCGGCGAACGCCCGTGAAGCATTGCGTGAAGCCGAAACGGATGTGCTTGAAGGAGCGGACATGCTGATGGTGAAGCCTTCGCTTTCCTATCTGGATGTCATACGTACGATCAAGGACCAATTCGATCTTCCACTGGTTGCTTACAATGTAAGTGGAGAGTATGCCATGGTGAAGGCAGCCGCAATTCAAGGCTGGATTGATGAGAAGAAAGTGGCGATGGAAATTCTGCTGAGTATGAAACGTGCGGGTGCAGATATGATTATTACCTACTACGGAAAAGACGCTTCACGCTGGTTGGCAGAGAAATAAGAAGTAATTAGCTTGCTTCAATAACAGCTAGGATGAACAAAACTTATTATGATTTATCAAAATATATAAAAGGCCCCCTCCAATAAAGCTTGGAGGGGCCTCATCACTAAGGAGGATGTTCATGACTGCACAACAAGGAACTCGTCGTAATGATGAGCGCTCGCGCAGCGCATTTGAAGAAGCCAAACAGTACATACCTGGGGGTGTAAACAGCCCGGTTCGGGCGTTCAAATCAGTTGGGCTTACCCCGATCTATGCAGAGCGCGGAGAAGGCTCCAAAATCTATGATATTGATGGCAATGTTTTTATTGATTATGTGGGATCCTGGGGTCCGCTCATTATGGGACATGCACATCCTGATGTTGTAGAAGCTTTGCGTGAGACAGCCCTTAAAGGAACCAGCTTTGGTGCGCCAACGCTGCTGGAGACAGAGATGGCAAAACTCGTCTGTGAACGAGTGCCTTCGATCGATATTGTGCGGATGGTGAATTCCGGTACGGAAGCAACGATGAGTGCGATTCGTCTGGCACGTGGGGTAACAGGACGCAGTAAAATTTTGAAGTTTGAAGGCTCCTATCACGGGCATGCCGACAGCTTGCTGATCAAAGCAGGATCTGGCGTAGCAACACTGGGTCTGCCGGACAGCCCGGGTGTTCCTGAAGGTGTGGCTATCAATACGATTACGGTTCCATACAATGACCTGGAGTCGGTGAAGCTTGCTTTTGAACGTTACGGTGAAGAACTGGCAGCCGTCATTGTGGAACCTGTTGCAGGTAATATGGGCGTTGTGCCTCCTGTTCCGGGCTTCCTTGAAGGCCTGCGCAGCTTGACGTCTCAATACGGCAGCCTGCTCATTTTTGACGAGGTCATGACCGGTTTCCGTGTAGGACTGAACTGTGCACAGGGGAGATACGGCGTTACACCTGACCTGACCTGCTTGGGTAAAGTCATCGGTGGCGGACTTCCGGTTGGCGCTTATGGCGGCAGACGCGATTTGATGGAACAGATTGCTCCAACCGGACCGATCTATCAGGCAGGTACATTGAGCGGCAATCCGCTGGCTATGGCAGCAGGTTATACTACGCTCAAATTGCTGACGCCAGAGGTCTATGACCGTTTGGAGACACTGTCTGCACGCTTGCAGGCTGGGTTTGAAAAGAATGCAGCAGAGACGGGCATCGCGATTACGATTAACCGTGTTGGTTCAATGGTTTGTCCATTTTTCAGTGCTGTTCCCGTTACGAATTATGATATTGCCAAAGAAAGCAACCTGGATCAATTCCGTCGTTACTTTGCGGCCATGATTGATCAAGGTGTAAGTGTTGCCCCTTCTCAATACGAAGGCATGTTTGTCTCTGGCGTGCATACGGAGCAGGATATTGACGATACGATTGAGGCAAATCGTAAGGCTCTTCAATCATTATGACGATTAAAAGTTGGAAACGCCGTGGGGAATGGCTTGAACTGATGCCAGGCAAAGTGGTGACAGGCAGTTCAGACAGACAAGCGGCTGCAGAGCAATGGCTTCTGTCTGAACTTCAGTTCCCGGAGAAATTGCTGCGTCAGCTAAAGATGAACCAGGGCATACAACTGGCAGGGGACCGGCTTCGGCTGGCCCTTTTTGCGTCTCAGCCGATTGACGTTGAGTCCAGATGGGCGGATATTGATGTTTTGTATGAGGATGATTTCTGTCTGGTTGTGCACAAACCTGCCGGAATGAAGCTGCATCCCGATGGGAGCCGTGCGGATCAAGCGATTACGCTGGATCATGCGGTAGCTTCCTACTACGAAATGAATAATATTCAGGCGAATGTACGCCATGTTCATCGTCTAGACGAGGACACGACAGGACCTGTTTTATATGCCAAAAATGCTTTTGCTCTCGCTAAACTGGATGAAGCGATGCGGCGTAAAGACATTGGACGCCATTATGTCGCCATTGCAGGCGGTCAGATATCCACAGAGTTGAATACGATTAATGCTCCGATCGGGAAGGACAGGCATCACAAGCAACGCAGACGTGTCTCGGAAGGTGGGCAGGAAGCGGTAACCCATGTAGAGATCGTGGAGGTATGGGGTAGAGCTACTCTTGTACGGCTGACACTGGATACAGGACGCACACATCAGATTCGGGTGCATTTAAGCTATGCAGGACACCCCCTCATAGGGGATGAGTTATACGGGGGCAGAAAGGATTCGATTGGCCGACAGGCGCTTCATGGTGAGACACTGAGTTTTACCCATCCGCTGACCGGCTTACGAATTGAAGTGGCTGACCCTTGGCCGGCGGATCTCGAACAACTGGCACAACGTGAAGGCAAGGACCAATAAACCGGAAAGGTTTGCACAAAAGGTGGCATGCTCATCTCATTCAAGGCATATAGATGGGGTAACGAAGGATTTGGACCATGGATCAGTCCCATGAGAAGGATCATGGTGAACATATGCCGAAAGGAGGACGCCACCTTTGTTGAATCAACCTTATGGTTTGCGGTTCGATATTTATGAGCGCGTTCATTTGTCAGAGGGAGTCCCTGCGATTGAGGAATTGGAGGAAATTGAGCTTTACCCTCGCATTCAGGTGATAGGTCAGGATGATCATGCGACATTGCGAGGCCATCTTTTGCTAACAGGTGCTTATCGGGGAGAGAACGAGATCTCGGAGGAACTCAAACATTTTATCCCGGTGGAGATCACGGTGCCACTGAACCGGGTAAGATCGCTTGAGGATATATCCATTGAGATTGAAAATTTTGATGTCGATTTGTTATCCAACCGAAGTTTGAATATTACAGGCGTATTGTCGCTTCGCGGCATTGAGGGCTTCCCGGTGGAGGAGCCGCAGGTCTGGTCAGCAGATGAGTTTACCGTTGTACATTCGCCTGACCCTCAGCAGAGTGACCGTTCAGCTAAACTGGAGCAGACAGGGAGCGATCCCAATGTATTTGCTCAGGAATACCTGCTTCAACGGAGCGAAGAGGAAGGGCTTACGAGTGCAGCAGAGCCTGCTTATGGCGGTCAAGGATTCGTTGATCCTTCTGCTGGAGATGAGACGGCACGGAATGAAGAAGAGTCGCAGCAGGCACATCTATATCAAGCTTCTCCCCAGCAGTTTCAGAACTGGCAGCAAGGGGCTGGATACGCGGAGCCAAGCCAAATATCTGCTGAAAACGAAGAGTCCTTGTCCTTGAGGGACAAAGAGGATGAAGTGCAACCGAATGTATCCGAAACGCCTTCTCCAGTTTCGTCTTTTTTGGCGGAGACAGCCGACAGGTTGGCTTCTTACCCTGAATCTGAGCCTCTGCTTCCTCTGGCTGAAGAGTCGTCAGTTTGGTCCGAGCCTTCCGTCGAGACCTTACATACGAACTCAAGGAACTCGGAGCAGGCCGATTCCAAATTGGACTCACAGCCTTCGGATGAACCGGCAGCACCGAACGTTTGGCATTTTGAATCTGCCCGATCTGAATCCAAACAAGAGGAGCAGGCGGTAGCAGATGTCCCGGCAAGTTCGCAGTCGGAGAACTGGCAGGATGTCTTCGCAACATCTGAACCGGAAATTTTGGAAGAATACAAACCTCATGAAGTATTGGACACCAATGAGTCCGCTGATGAAAAAGAAGCCTTTATCCCTGAACCTGTGGCTGAAACGGAAGACAAGCCGGAGCTCAAGGTTGCTTTTGGCAGCAAGAGAGAGTCTGCACCAAAACAGGAAGAGGGCGTAGGTATCTCCTCCTTGTTATCCTCTGGCAGAGTGACACGTGAGGCGGAAGCTGAACGGGAGCAAGAGGCACTCGCTGGAGTACTGCAGGAAGAAGCATATCAGCCTGATGATGTAGAGTGGAAGAACCTGTTTCTAGGCACCATTGTGGATCAGACCCCGTTTCGTAAGGTGAAATTATGCATTGTACAGCGTGAAGAGACACTGGATACGATTGCAGACCGATATCAGTTAAGTACCAGAGAGCTCCAGTTGTATAACCGATTATCCGAACAGGTTGTGGAAGAAGGGCAGATTCTATATATCCCTTAACTGTAGGTAGGTTCAATGTCCATTTCGACCCGTGATCCCTTGAGGATGGCGGGTTTTTGCTTTATCTGCCCTCAACCTGCATTGCAGCGCGCTTTTTCCGCTGTTGTCAGGTTGACTATCGGGCACGGGCAGGGTATGATGTGTTTAGGTTTTTTGAAGAACAACGTGGATCGGGAGTAGTAGACAGTATGACCTTTCAGAGAGCGGGATTGTAACGCTGGGAAATTCCGTAGGAACCAACTGATCGAAGTCGCCCGGGAGTTGCCTGTTTGAATACAAGGGATGAGTCATTCATACCTGAGGTAGGATGGGCCGGTCGCAGCCGTTATCTGCTTGAAGTGTCACGTAAGTGTAGGAGGGGAAGTCTGTCTTTCTATCTGCGTGAAACAAAGGTGGTACCGCGAAAGCTAACCTTTCGTCCTTTGATGGATGAAAGGTTTTTTTGTTTTTTGGCGATGATGAATAAGTAACGGAGGAATGACACATGTCTGAACAAAAAAATTCAGCTGCAACAGAAATGCCGACCACGTATGATCCTAAAGCTGCGGAACAAAAATGGTATTCCACTTGGATGGAAAATGGATATTTCAAGGCAGGCCAGCGTAAAGATGCTGAACCTTATACGATTGTAATCCCACCCCCGAACGTAACCGGAATGCTCCATATCGGGCATGCGCTCGATTTCACACTGCAGGATATTCTGATTCGTACCAAGCGGATGCAGGGCTATGATGCACTGTGGTTGCCGGGTTCTGACCATGCAGGGATTGCTACCCAAACCAAAGTCGAGCAGAAATTGCGTGAAGAAGGTCTGACTCGTTATGATCTGGGACGCGAAAAGTTTCTGGAGAAAGTATGGGACTGGAAAGACCAATATGCAACAACCATTCGTCAGCAATGGGGCAAAATGGGCTTGTCGCTCGACTATACGCGTGAACGTTTTACGCTGGACGAAGGTTTATCTCAGGCTGTGCGTAAAGTGTTTGTTCAACTGTATGAAAAAGGCCTCATTTATCGAGGCAAACGAATTATTAACTGGGACCCGGTGAACCGGACTGCATTGTCCGACATCGAGGTTGAATATAAAGAAGTTCAGGGTCACTTGTACCATCTGCGCTATCCGCTCAAAGACGGAAGTGGTTATGTCACAGTAGCGACAACTCGCCCGGAGACGATGCTGGGAGATACGGCAGTTGCTGTTCATCCGAAGGATGAGCGTTACGCAGATATGATTGGAAAGGTGCTTGTGCTGCCTATCATCGGACGCGAAATTCCGGTTATTGCAGATGAGTATGTAGATAAAGATTTCGGAAGTGGTGCCGTGAAAATTACGCCTGCTCATGATCCGAATGACTTTGAAGTGGGTCTCCGTCATGATCTGCCACAGATTACGGTGATGGATGAGACCGGTACGATGAATGCCGACGCAGGCAAATATCAGGGACTGGATCGCAGTGACTGCCGCAAGCAAATCGTTGCAGATCTGAAAGAACTGGGCGTATTGATCAACATCGAGGATCACACGCATCAGGTTGGACACAGCGAACGGACAGGAGCTGTCGTTGAGCCGTATTTGTCGACACAATGGTTTGTTGAGATGAAGCCGCTCGCGGAGAAAGCGATTGAGAAGCAACAAAGCGGTGAAGGGGTTCGTTTTGTTCCGGATCGTTTTGAGAAAACGTATCTGAACTGGATCGAGAATGTTCGTGACTGGTGTATCTCTCGTCAATTATGGTGGGGTCACCGTATTCCTGCCTGGTATGACGAGGAGACTGGAGAAATTATTGTATCTGCTGAAGATCCGACGACACTCCCAGAATACGCTGGGCGTAAGCTGAGACAGGATGAAGACGTTCTGGATACATGGTTCAGCTCCGCATTATGGCCGTTCTCTACATTAGGCTGGCCGGAAGACACAGAAGATCTGAAACGTTATTACCCGACAAGTGTATTAGTAACAGGGTATGACATTATTTATTTCTGGGTGGCGCGCATGATCTTTACCGCTCTGGAGTTCACGGAAGAGGTTCCGTTCAAAGATGTGCTGATGCACGGTCTTGTTCGTGATGCAGACGGACGCAAGATGTCCAAATCGCTCGGCAACGGTGTTGATCCGCTGGATGTGATTGAGCAATATGGCGCGGATGCTATGCGTTACATGATCTCTACCAGCAGCACTCCGGGGCAGGATCTCCGTTTCCGCTGGGAGCGTGTGGAACAGGCTCGTAACTTTGCGAACAAAATCTGGAATGCATCACGCTTCGCTCTGATGAATCTAGAAGGGTTCACCTATGAAGATCGCGATATTAGTGGAGATCTTGGAACAGCGGATTACTGGATTTTGCACCGCCTGAACGAAACTTCTCGTGATATTACGCGTCTAATCGAAGCGTATGAATTTGGAGAAACAGGCCGTTTGCTGTATAACTTTATTTGGGATGACCTGTGTGACTGGTATATCGAGTTTGCGAAGTTGTCCTTCTATGGGGAAGATCCGGTTGCCAAGAAGAAAACACAATCGGTGCTTGCTTATGTGCTGGATCAGACCATGCGCCTGATTCATCCGTTCATGCCTTACATTTCGGAAGAAATCTGGCAGCATCTGCCGCATGAGGGAGAGACGATCACGTTGGCTTCCTGGCCGGTATATGATCCTGCATTTGAGAACCCAGAAGCCGTTGCCGAGATGAATCTGCTTATGGATACCATCCGTGCAGTGCGAAACATCCGTGCAGAAGTGAATGTACCTATGAGCAAGAAAATCGAATTGATGGTGAAAGCGAACAACGCAGAGACATCCAGCATCATTGAACGCAACAGCCATTACATCAAACGTTTCTGTAATACGTCCGAGTTCGACAGCGGCCTGGATCTGAGCTCACCGGATAAAGCAATGACTGCTGTCATTACTGGGGCTGAGCTGTACTTGCCGCTGGCGGGTCTTATTGATATTGATCAGGAAGTGGCTCGTCTGGAGAAAGAGTTGCAGAACCTTGAGGGCGAAGTACTCCGTGTGGAGAAAAAGCTGGCGAACGAAGGCTTTGTTGCCAAGGCTCCTGCCAAGGTTATCGAGGAAGAGCGCGCCAAGCAAGCGGATTATTCCGATAAACGGGATAAAGTGATTGCACGAATCAAGGAACTGAAAGGTTAATGTATTCGGGTCGGATGGAGTGCTTATGCGCCATCCGGCCGCTTTTTTCAACCAAACTCAAACCAAAGGTGAATCATATGACGGAACTTAACGGGACAGAAATAGCAGCTCCTTTACTTACCTATGACGAGGCAGTCAACTGGATCAATGGCCTTATTCCTTTCGGCATCCGACCCGGATTGGAACGAATCGAGGGATTGATGTCATTGCTGGGCAATCCTCACCAGCGTCTCAAATTTATTCATGTCGCGGGAACGAACGGCAAAGGTTCGACTTGCGCTTTTTTGACGTCAGTGCTGCTTCAGGCGGGATATGATGTTGGAACCTTCACATCCCCTTATATCACCAAATTCACGAACCGTTTTCAATACAACGGGGAGGATATTCCTGAAGAAACTTTGCTCAAAATCTCGAACCGCCTGTATCCATTAGTCCAAGAGATGGCTACAACTCCCCTTGGATCACCTACAATGTTTGAGGTTTCCACGGCACTCGCCCTTCTGTATTATGCGGAAGAATGCTACCCGGACATTGTGGTATGGGAGACAGGGCTCGGGGGAAGGATGGACGTAACGAACATTGTTACACCCGTGGTATCGGTCATTACCAATATCGGTATGGACCATACGGATGTACTGGGAGATACGATTGAGGCGATTGCAGGAGAGAAGGCAGGCATTATTAAGGCGGGGGTACCCGTTGTTACCTGTGCCACGCAGCCAGAGGCTGTGAAGGTGATTCGGGAGACCGCAAAACGGTTAAGTTCAACCGTGTATCTGGCAGGAGATCGTTTCTCCTATCATAGACTGGACAGTGATGAGAACGGTCAATCCTTTCATTTTACAGGACCGTTCCGTGATCTGGACGCTCGTATTCGCATGCAGGGCATACATCAATGCGAAAATGCAGCGGGTGCGCTTATGGTACTTGAGTTACTTCGGCAATACATGGCATTTATGCTGGATGACGAAGATATTGTGCTTGGACTGGAGAATGCCTTCTGGGCAGGCCGGTTTGAGAAAGTTGTCGATGAACCCCGAATTGTACTGGATGGAGCACATAATCCGGAAGGGGCTGAATCATTGGCCAAGAGCATTATCGAAGTATATCCTCACAACAAGTTAATTTTGATGATGGGCATGCTGGCGAATAAGCATCACGAAGCGTATTTACAGCATATACTACCACTAGTGGATACGCTGATCCTGACCGAGCCAGATTTCCGACGCAAAATGGCTGCAGCCGAATTGCTGCAGATTGTCGAACGGGTACGTCCCGCCATTGCGAAACCGGAGCTGGAAATCATCGTCGAGCCTGAATGGGCAAAGGCACTTGATCTATTGAAGTCACGGACGGAAGCGGAAGATCTGGGGGTGGTGTCCGGCACATTGTACCTGATTGCAGATGTGCGGGCAGCCCTTTTGCATCAAACCGATTCTGAAAAAGGTTGGTGAAAGTTTTGTTAAATACATCGGAACACGTTCATTTTATAGGGATTGGCGGATATGGCATGAGTGCCATCGCGAGAGTTATGCTTGAGATGGGATACACCGTTACCGGATCGGATGTCGCTTCACAGGAGTTGACCGAGAAGCTGGCAGCCAAGGGAGCGAAAATATATATCGGACATACGGCAGAGCACGTAAATGGGGCAGACCTGGTTGTCTACTCTACGGCAGCTCCGGCTGATAATGTGGAGCGTGTGGCTGCCGAACAGCTGAACATCCCGATTCTGCATCGCGCCCAGATGCTGGCGCGTTTGCTGAACGAGCGCAAGGGTGTGGCTGTGGCGGGGGCTCATGGCAAAACAACCACTTCATCCATGATTGCACTCGTTATGGATAAATGTGATACAGACCCGACATACATTATTGGCGGAGAAATCATGAACGTGGGTACTAACGCCAAGGCAGGCCAAGGCGACTGGGTTGTTGCGGAGGCAGACGAAAGCGACGGTTCATTTTTGCAGTATCACCCTTGGCTCGGTATTGTAACGAATATTGAAGCGGATCACCTTGAGAATTACAACAGTGATTTTGAGGAACTCAAAAAAGCTTATGTGCAGTTCCTGAGTCAAATTCGTCCAGAGGGCACGGCCATTGTATGTTCTGATGACGAAAATGTTCAAGCTATTTTGCCAGCGTTAAAATCACGGGTGACCACATACGGGATTGACCATGCTGCTGATTATACAGCAACAGATATCGTGCTTGGTGATCGCCGAATTTCCTTTACAATGAACCACGAGGGGAATGCTTTGGGTACGGTGGAGTTGTCCGTTCCAGGTAAACATAACGTTTATAATGCGATGGCTACGGTCATCACATGCTTGGAAGCAGGTATTCCATTCGAGAAAATTACGGCTGCCATTATCCAGTTCCATGGAGCGAAACGCAGATTCCAGGTGCTGGGTGAGGCGCGTGATATGCTGATTATTGATGATTATGCTCATCACCCGACCGAGATTGAGGCTACGATCAGTGCAGCCAAAGCGACGGGGAAACGTATCATTGCAGTATTCCAGCCGCAGCGTTACACACGTACGTTCTTCCTGCTTGATGCGTTCAGTCGCGCCTTTGCAGAAGCGGATGAGGTTCTCATTACCGATATCTATTCCCCTGCGGGTGAAAAACAGATTGAAGGTGTGCACTCGGCCAGACTGGTTGAACTTATCGTTCAGAACAGTAATGCTTCTGCGCGTTATCTTCCGACAAAGGAAGAAGTTATTGCAGATTTGCAGCACCGACTTCAGCCAGGTGATCTTGTGCTCACAATGGGTGCAGGTGATATCTGGAAAGTTGGCGATACACTTGCCAAAGGGTTGAAATAATTACATCCTTAAAACCGTCTGACTTCATTTCGAAGCGGGCGGTTTTTTGCATGAAATGGAATGTTTCAGATTCTCTCCGCATATAGCTGTTATAAATGGGACAAAGGAGAGGGTACGGGGTGAGCAATGCTAGAATGACGTTTCGCTTTGGGGATAACGAGTCGGACAAGCCTGAAAACAAGGGGATACCCACATCCAGCACATTTGCCGCTTTGAGTGAAGAAATTCCGCACAGTCCAACACCGTTGCCAACGCCATCGCGGTTAAATACAACACCTTCATGGACACCAGAGGATATACCCGGAGACTGGGGAGAGACGATGCTGACAGGCTCCACTGTACCTCAACCTTACCAAAGAACGAACAAGAATGAGATACTTGATGAGCCCGAATACAACTATAATCACCTTACTGCATATCCGGGAGATGAGGACGAGAGCAGATCGGACGAGAATTATGGTGATCATAATTGGATTGCAGATAGTGAAAATTACTCTTATAAGCGAAATCGTCCCCCGAGGGGCTGGAAAATGATTGGTTCAGTTACCGGTGCGCTTGTAACCGGGGCCCTCTTCGGCATGGTTATTCTTTCTTTTTTCAATCGGGAAGGGGCCGTAGATCCTGGGAGCAAGATTCCCGCCAATCAGGCGGTGTCGGCTGTGACAGGTCAGGGGGGAGTGGCTGGTTCGGAAAAGCAGCTCCAAGCAGCAACTACAGGCGGCAGTTATTATGCACTGCAATACGGTGTATTCAGTTCTCCTGAACGCGCTGAACAGGCGAAGGTGGAATTGTCCCAGGCAGGTATTGCAGCAGGCTCCGACCCGGAGGATGGTAATCGGGTATACGCAGGCATTTCGGCTGACCGTGAGGAGGCCAAGCTGCTTAGCACAAGGCTTAAGGCCGAAGGTGTGGAACTGTACGTCAAGGAAATCGTCAACCCTGAAGTGAATCCAGCAGTATTCGGCGGAAAAGCAGAGGATGTTCAGCAGTTCTTCGCAAGCGGATCAACTTTGGTAGAACAACTGTCTACCCTCTCGATCCAGCAGCTCGGTCAAGCTGTTCCTGAAGCCGTCTCAGCCGAAACGATGACTGCACTACAGAACCAACATGAACTCTGGCTGACTGGTTTGAATAGTATTGCACCGGGTCTGAGTGCAGACGTTCAACCCTATGTATCCGCGATGGAGAAATCGATGAACAGTGCGGTAACCGCACTTGCCGAATACAACAAAAATCCGGCGAATGTGCATATGTGGTCTGTACAGTCCGATCTGATGGAATATGTATTACAGCAAAAAAAATGGCTTGAGGCGATAAAACAGTAATCAACGCTTTCCCATAACACAGCCTTGAAATACCTGTCCGGCAAGGAACTGGAAATAGTTCCCCTTGCCGGATTTGTGTTTGTATTGACGTACAAAACCCCGTATAATAATGTGGGTGTCAAAAAATGGCGAGGGAAGATCACCGATGAAAAAAAACTTCGGCATGTTATTGCTGTTTCTGCTGCTCGGCTGGCTGGCCGGTGCGTGGATCGCCAAGGCACTGCAGCCTGTAAAGGCCGTTGCCTTTTTAACGAAAGCCACGACCATTCGTTGGTCGCCGCAGGCTGATCTGGATATTATCAGTTATGATATTTCACTTCAATTTCAAATGAGCCTCCTGAGTCTGATTGGTATTATTGCTGCTGTATGGCTGTATCGCAGGTTATAGGAGAATGACGAATTTTGACGAAGAAACTAAAAAAATGATATCTACTAGCGTGATCCGATAGGATTGTCGCCGTAGCATAAGGGGCCGGTTATTTTGGATAAAACAAAACAGCGTCGCATTATTCTGGCTTCCACTTCGCCACGGCGTAAAGAACTGATCGCATCACTCCATCTAGCTTTTGAAGTAATACCAAGTCATGCCGATGAAGATACACCGCCGGAATGGACTCCTGAACAGACGGTACAGGAGCTTGCGATGCGTAAGGCGCTTGCCGTTTATCGTGGGCTGGAAGGCCGTGAACAGGATGCGGTTATCGTGGGTAGTGACACAGTTGTCGTTCTGGACGGTGATATTCTTGGCAAACCCTTAGACGAAGCGGACGCTGAACGTATGTTATCTCGTTTACAGGGACGTGTACACCGTGTTTTCACGGGAGTAGCCTGTATTGATGCAAACAATGGGCAATCTATGGTTCAGTATCGACAGACTGATGTAACGATGAAGGAACTGTCTGAAGCTACGATTCTTGCGTATGTTCAGACCGGGGAGCCTTCGGACAAGGCAGGATCATATGCCATTCAGGGCATTGGTGCTTCACTGATAGACCGTGTTGAAGGATGTTATTTTAATGTGGTGGGCCTACCGTTGTCCTTGCTTAGCGATATGCTGGATGGATTCGGCATACATGTACTGCCGCGTACATGAAATTCCGCAATTGACGATCTGAAAAGAGGGAACATATGGAGTCGCCTCAATATATGATGCGCGACATCCCCCAGGAAGAACGCCCGAGAGAACGCATGATGGAATACGGGGCGGGCGCCTTAAGCCATGCTGAATTGCTGGCGATTTTACTTCGAACGGGTACAAGACAGGAATCCGCAGTGCATATGGCACAGCGGATTCTGACCGAAGCGGGTGGAATTCGCTCGTTGATGGATTTGAGCCTGGAAGAACTGACTGCGATGAAGGGAATCGGCATGGCCAAGGCTGTACAGCTGAAAGCCAGCATTGAGCTTGGTCATCGGATTGCGAAGAGCAGACTTACACAGTCCACTTCCATCCGTACCCCTCGTGATGCGGCCGATATCCTTACCGAACAATTACGTTACTTGCAGAAAGAACACTTTGTGTGTCTTTTCCTGAATAGCAAAAACCACATTATTGCCCAGGAAACACTCTCCATGGGTAGCCTTAACGCTTCGATTGTACATCCGCGTGAAGTGTTCCGGGCTGCCATCAAATGCAGCAGCGCCTCTATTGTGTGCGCACACAACCATCCCAGTGGTGATCCTACACCTAGTCCAGAGGACATCCAAATAACCAAAAGACTGATCGAAGCCGGCGCAATTGTTGGCATAGACGTGCTGGATCACATTATTATCGGAGATGGAACGTACGTAAGTTTGAAGGAGAAGGGCTTAGTATAATATAATGGTTGGCGTTGATGTTTTCCTATGAATGTTGACGGCGTTGTCCGTAGAAGATAGGTTCACTTTACACATGCAAAGCAATGCAACACAAAACAAATGCGAATATTAGCTCCGCCATTGTGGTGGGAATGAAAATGAAACGCTCTTGATGAACTGGGGCGGCTATATGAGGCAGAAAAGGAGATTACGTCATGTTTGGTGGTTTTACGAAAGATTTGGGTATTGATTTGGGGACAGCGAATACTTTGGTTTATGTACGTGGAAAAGGAATTGTGGTGCGCGAACCTTCGGTTGTCGCTATACGGACAGATACAAAAAGCATCGAGGCAGTAGGTGAAGCCGCCAAGAAAATGATTGGACGTACACCAGGGAACATTCGTGCCATTCGTCCAATGAAAGATGGCGTTATTGCCGATTTTGATACAACGGCAACGATGATCAAATATTTCATCCGTGAGGCGCAGAAACAACGCTCCATGTTCCAGCGTCATCCTAACGTAATGGTATGTGTACCATCCGGGATTACTGCGGTAGAACAACGTGCCGTTGAAGATGCAACAAAACAAGCCGGTGCGCGTGAAGCCTACACAATTGAAGAGCCTTTTGCAGCAGCAATCGGTGCAGATCTTCCGGTATGGGAACCAACGGGAAGCATGGTTGTCGATATTGGTGGCGGTACAACAGAAGTGGCTGTTATCTCCCTGGGTGGGATTGTAACGAGTCGTTCGGTTCGTGTAGCTGGTGACGAGATGGATGAGTCCGTGATTCAATACATTAAACGCCAGTATAATCTGATGATCGGTGAACGTACATCGGAGCAGTTGAAGATGGATATCGGATCAGCTATGCCGCTTGAGCAAGTGGAAACCATGGAAATTCGTGGACGCGACCTCGTTACAGGCCTGCCGAAGACAATTACGATTACATCGGATGAAATCAGCGAAGCTCTGGCGGATACGGTGAATGCCATTGTTGAAGCTGTAAAAGTAACATTGGAGAAATGTCCTCCTGAGCTGGCAGCAGATATTATGGACCGTGGTATTGTTCTCACAGGTGGCGGCGCATTGCTTCGCAATCTGGACAAGCTGCTTGCTGGTGAGACAGGGATGCCTGTTATCGTAGCAGAGAACCCGCTCGATTGCGTTGCAATCGGAACAGGTAAAGCGCTTGAGAATATTCATTTGTTCAAGAGCAGAAGCAGTTCGGCAGTTCGCTCCAAACGATAATTGATATCTCCCCCTGCTTGGCTCGCTTATCGACCAAGGGGAATGATATCAACGAAGAGGACCTGGCTTAGGCTGGGAGAGCTATTACCCCATACCCGGGGAGAATGGACTGATATTCTCGAAGGGACTATAAGTCTGACAGTCTCCCCGCCGGGCATGGCTCGGAAGAGAATAATGGATGTTAGAGGGTGGTCGAACTGTTTAAACTGCTGGGTAACAAAAGACTTTTTGTTTTGCTGGTGGGCCTTGTTACATTTATCGCGTTAATGGGCTTTACGCTCGGTCCGCGAACCGCTCTATCCTGGCCGGAGAAATTCCTGAAGGATTCAGTCGGATTTGTACAATACGTATTTTACAAGCCCGCTTCTTCTGTAGCGGGCTTTTTCAAAGATTTGGCGAACATGCGTACGGTATATCAAGAAAATGAAGAGCTTCGCATTGCGATGGGTCACTATACCCGGGATCGGCTGAAATACAATGATATGGAACAGGTAAATGAACAGCTCCAGAAAGCTCTCAATTTTACCGAGGAACAAAAAAATCGGTATAACTACGGTTCACGAATTGCTCAAGTTATCAGTGCCAATTCCGACCCGAACAGCAGAACGATTAATATTGACATTGGTGAAAATGCGGGAATTAAGGCTGGGATGGCTGTCACTTCGCAGGAAGGGCTGGTTGGGGTCGTTAGTCATGTCAGCTCATATACGTCCACAGTTAATCTGTTGACTTCCATGGACGCCAATGATCCAACATCCAATGCCATTGCAGCTACAGCGGTTGGTAAAGAAAAAGTGTTTGGTATGATCGAGAGTTATGATCCGAAGTCCGGCATGCTCAAAATGACCAAGATTTCAGAAGATTCAAATATCAAAGAAGGGGATGAAATTATCTCCTCCGGGATTATTAACAATTTTCCAAAGTACATGCGTATCGGAGAAGTGGAGAAGGTTGAGAAAAGCGAATATGGCTTAACACAAACAGCTACAATTAAGCCATACGCAAGCTTTCTGGACTGGAAAGAGCTGATTGTGATTATCCCGCCTGAGGTAAAAGAATAATGGTGACGCGCAAGCAAGTCTTATTCCTGCTGCTGTTCGTGTTGTTCATTGCGGAAGGAACGATTCTTCCGTTACTCATTCCTTCGGGTTGGCAAATGCGCATTTCTGCGAATCTGGTTTACATCGTAATTTTATTTATCGCTGTATATCATCATCGGCACACGGCGTTGGTGCTTGGCATATTTTTTGGACTGCTGCATGACGTCGTATTTTACGGCGAAATGATTGGACCATACGGATTCTCTATGGGACTCTCAGCATATATGATGGGACTTATTTTCCAAGCCCCGCGTGCACCACTGCCAGTGATGGTTTCTGTCGTCCTTTTAGGAAGTCTGCTGAATGATACCATGTTATTCTTTCTGTATAAGCTCTTCCAACTCAATCACGTGACATTTGACTGGGCGCTGCTTGAATACATGATTCCCAATTTGTTCATTCATTTTGTGTTCGCGCTGATCATTTATGTTCCTCTTCGGAAACAACTGGAGCGGATTGGTAAGAGAAAGAGCAAAGCACAAGAAGCTTCTTGAACCATTTTTGGAGTGGGAAGCAGGAACTTGGGGACCCGGGCACGAAATGTAATGAGATGGGAGGGACAGGCTTATGACGGTAAAATCGAATCACGTAACGATTAAAGGCATCCGAGACGGCCTGGTTTTCCTGTTGGACGATCAATGTGAATTCGAGGAATTGCTCTACGAGCTCCGCTATAAGCTGGAACACAGCCATCAAAATATTTTGACCGGACCGATTGTTCATGTGGATATCAAACTGGGCAGCCGTGAAGTGACAGAGGACCAGAAAGAAGCAATTCTTGATATATTGAAACAAAAAGGGAATTTGCTCATTCGTTCCATCGACTCACCGGCCCTTAAACCAGAGGTTAAAGGGCCGCCGCCGATTGTAACCATGTGTGGTATGGTACGTTCTGGCCAGGTGCTTCATCATGATGGGAATCTACTGTTTCTTGGAGATATCAATCCGGGGGGCACAGTAACGTGTACCGGAGATATATATGTTTTGGGTTCACTCAGAGGCATGGCTCACGCTGGAATTGGTGGGGACGAAGACTCGATCATTGCTGCTTCGGTATTTGCACCGACGCAGCTGCGGATCGCTGACATCATCAGCCGTCCTCCCGATGAGTGGGAGAGCCGAGAGACCGGAATGGAATTTGCTTATTTACAGGACAATCAGATGCAGATCGACAAGATGAGCAATATCGTTCGGTTGCGCCGAGATTTTAATGTGTTTAAAGGAGTGTAGCTCATGGGAGAGGCGATCGTGATCACTTCGGGTAAAGGCGGCGTGGGTAAAACAACCACCTCGGCAAACATCGGGACAGCGCTGGCGCTGCTCGGCAAAAAGGTTTGTCTGGTAGATACCGATATCGGCCTTCGCAATCTGGATGTCGTGATGGGACTCGAAAACCGGATCATTTATGATCTGTGCGACGTTGCAGACGGCCGCTGCCGACTGAATCAGGCTTTGGTCAAAGATAAACGTTTCGAAGAATTGTATATGCTGCCTGCAGCACAAACGAGAGATAAGAACTCTGTGTCACCCGAACAGGTGAAGGACATTATCCTCGAATTGAAAAAAGATTTTGAATACGTCATTATTGATTGTCCAGCCGGAATTGAGCAAGGGTTCAAAAATGCGGTTGCAGGAGCGGACCAGGCGATTGTGGTCACTACACCAGAAAATGCAGCTGTCCGTGATGCGGACCGTGTCATTGGTTTGCTGGAGAGTTCACATATTCAATCACCAAAACTGGTCGTGAACCGTATCCGCAACAATATGGTTAAATCAGGCGACATGCTCGACATTGACGGCATTTTACAAGTACTTAATATTGATCTGATCGGGATCGTTCCTGATGATGAGCTTGTTATCAAGGCTGCTAACTCGGGAGAGCCTACAGTAATGAATCCGGATTCACTTGCGGCCATTGCCTATCGTAATATTGCCCGTCGTATTCTGGGGGATACCGTTCCCTTGATGCAATTGGAGCAGAAAAAGGGTGCCTTTTCACGTTTCAAAAAGTTTTTTGGAATGGGTTAACTCGTTCGTCCTTATCGCATTCTTGTATGACAGCCGCGGCCCTCAAGCCCGGCTTTTTGATTATTATGGGCATTTTACTAAAGGTGTCTTTTATAGAACGGGATATGCACTTCAAGTAAGGGCTCCACATTGTGGGGTTATTTTTGCTTCCCGCCGAAGCTTGTTCATATTATGAACGGGCCCCTCATAGGATGTAGTAAACAAGCCTCGGCGGGAGGATATTCCATGAATACGAAACTCAGAATCAAGCAGAGAAGAGAAGAGCGCATTCGGCGGCTGATGGATGGTGCGACGGAGGAAATTATGCAGCAGCGAGAATCGGGCCCGGTATCTGATAAGCGTACATCAGCGCAACGTATGCCTTTCTCGGCTATGGATATACAAGAAAATCTACGAACGGCAAGATCTTCACTGGCAGAACAGGAAAGAGATCCGGAATGGCTGTGGAAAAAAGAGAATGGGCATTATGGTCCTGGCGGCCATCCACGCTTCAATCTGATGAAGTCTTTCATGGGACGAACGGTGGTTAGCATTTTATTATTCGGCGGCGTTTGGGGATTATTCCAGTTGAATACCGCGTGGACGACACCTGCCAAAACCGTGATCGCCGATATGCTGCATCGTGATATGGACTTTGCGTATGCCGCTGCATGGTACGAACGTCACTTTGGCGGAACGCCATCATTCCTGCCTGTTCTTGGACATACCACTGATCCTGTGAACGGCTCCGGTATTCGACACCTGCTGGGCAAACCGATCTCTGGAACCATTGTTCAGCCTTTTGCACTGAGCATGAAAGGTATTGAAATTGTTCCCGAACCTGCTGGCACTGGGCTAGTTCAGGTCGTCAGTTCAGATGCCGGACGAGTACTTCAAGTATTGGATGATCCGGAAAATGGAACTACAGTCGTAATCCAGCACTCTGGCCAAGTGACAGCCATATACGGACGCTTGAACGAAAGTGAAGTTCAGGTAAATGATTGGGTAGAAGCGGGTGACGCAGTCGGTAGCCTGAAGGAGACTGGAAATGATCAACCTGCCACATTGTATTTCGCTGTAAAAGAGGGAGAGCAGTACGTAGACCCTGCGGAAGTGGTTGCCCTTGATTAGGTTATGGGGGGTACGTATCTCGTTTCACCCTTTTTTTGTGATCATCATGATGGCCTCCCTGTTAACCGGAAACTTTATTGAACTCATCACGTTATTCGCCATTGTTTTTATTCATGAATGTGGACATGCTGCAGCGGCAGCCCTTCTGGGCTGCCGTGTCCTTTCAATACAGATGCTTCCTTTTGGCGGCGTTGCCGTTATTGAGGATGCCGGAAATATTACTGCTCGTCGGGAGATCATTATCGCGTTGGCAGGCCCATTTCAAAATATACTGATGGTTGGAGTCGTTTTATTATTGAAGTATGGAAACCTGGGGGACCCGGTTTTTTTGGATTATATTATACAGGGGAATCTGCTAATAGCCCTCTTTAACCTGCTACCCGTGTTGCCACTTGATGGCGGTAAAATTGTACAGGCACTCGTTAGTCTTGCTGCTCCCTACTATACGACATTGATGTGGACTTACAGGATCAGCATTCTGTGCAGCGCAGGGGTTATTTTGGTTGCCATGGGTCGCTGGTTTACTGGTGATTACGGGTTACCGTTAAATATTCTGTTGATCGGGATTTTTCTGTTCTATTCCAATGTGACTGATTACCGAAATATTCCATATCGATTTATCCGATTTCTGATGAATCGTGAAAGTGCATTCACCCGCCATGCAGCTACAGGAAGTTTGGCGCAGCCGATAATCTCATTTCCGGCGAAACCTTTGGAGTCTATTTTGCGTCTATTTAAGAGAGAAAGATACCATATGATATATGTGATGAATAGACAGGGAAGAATCATGGCCGTTTTGCCTGAGCAGCGAATCATCGGTTCTTATTTCAAACAAGACACGGATAAGTTGTAGCATCTTGGTGGATCTGTCCTGAAATGGGTTAATACATGTACAATGAGTATAGCAAAGATACAGAATGGATGTGGATGAATTGAATTGTCTTCTAGAGGTGAAGCCATGAAACAAATGATTGTACATAATGAACATAACCTCATGCAAATGGCGCTTCTGGAAGAAGGCAAAGCTGTAGAATTCATGGCAGAGCGTACACGCGAGCGTGGACTGCTGGGTTCGTATTTCAAAGGACGGGTAGTGAACGTGTTACCAGGTATGCAAGCTGCTTTTGTGGATATCGGTCAGAAAAAGAATGCTTTTCTGTATGTGGACGATGTATTGCATCCCAATCTGGAGAAACAACCGAAAGTGAAGCCTTCAATCGCGGAGCTGCTTCGTCCAGGTCAGGATGTAATCGTCCAGGTCCTGAAGGAACCAGTAGGAAGCAAGGGAGCCCGGGTGACGACTCATTATTCGCTGCCGGGCCGCTGGCTTGTCTTCATGCCTTTGGCGGACTATGTAGCCGTCTCCAAGAAAATTGCCCGTGAGGGTGATCGATCCCGCCTTAAGACGCTCGGTGAACAACTGAGACGGGACGAAGAGGGGCTTATCATACGAACCGTATCCGCAGAGGAACAGAGGGAAGCCATTCAGGCCGACCTGGAAACATTACGTGAGCAGTGGCGTCTGATCCGTGAAAAAGCGAATAGCTTGCCTTCACCAAGCCTGCTGCATCGGGATCACAGTATGGTTCAGCGGATTATTCGGGATGTGTATACGCCTGGCAGCGATGAAGTCATTACAGATAATGAAGTACAAGCCAGGGAATTGAGTGCTTTGCTGAAGGAAATCTGTCCAGGCCATCAACCTAAAGTACAGGTGTACAGGGGAGAAGAATCAATTTTTGCTGCCTATCGTGTGCAGGAGCAGCTGAACAAGGATTTTGCTCGCAAGGTATGGCTGCCTGGAGGCGGATATATTGTCATTGATCATACCGAGGCGCTCACTGTAGTCGATGTCAATACAGGCAAGTACACGGGAGCTGGCGGTGACAGTCTGGAAGAGACCGTAACGGAGACGAATATGCAGGCAGCGGTTGAGATCGCCCGTTTAATGCGTCTTCGGGATATCGGCGGCATGATCATTGTGGACTTCATTGATATGGAGGAAGCGTTGAATCGGCAGGAAGTTGCGGCAACACTGGAAAATGAACTCAAGAAGGATCGAACCAAGGCTTTTGTCATGGGGTGGACCAAGCTGGGGTTGCTCGAACTTACCCGTAAGAAGGTACGGGAAGAGAGTACGCTCCCTTATGTGGAGCCGTGTTCTTCCTGTCATGGGACAGGCAAAAGATATATTTCACCGTTGCATTGATTTTCAGTATAGTTGGTGGTATAATCTTCAGGTATGTGTTTAGCCTAACGGTCTTGCACATGCTGTAACCGCACTGGCCGGGTACAAGAACAGTTCCGCAAGGACACTGTCACCTGAGACCGGGCGAGTCTGAGACATGAGGAGGTGCAAGGCAAATGTACGCAATTATTGAAACAGGTGGAAAACAGTACAAAGTCCAAGAGGGCGATGTTCTGTTCATCGAAAAATTGACTGCGAACGATGGCGAAAGCGTAACGTTCGACCGTGTCCTGGCTGTATCTAACGATCAAGGTTTGACAGCAGGTACACCATTGATTTCCGGAGCAACTGTAACGGCTAAAGTGGAGAAACATGGCAAAGGACAAAAGGTTGTTGTATACAAATACAAACCTAAAAAGAACTACCATGTGAAGCAAGGTCACCGTCAACCGTATACTAAAGTAACTATCGAAGCAATCAAAGCGTAAGAAGGTGCGATAAGTGATTATCGTTCAAGTCTTTCGTAATGATGACGGGAGCATCGATCGTTTCTCCATCAAAGGGCATGCTAATTTTGCCAAGCGAGGAGAAGACATCGTATGTGCCGGGGTATCCGCTGTTACAGTGGGTACGGTGAACTCGATCGAAACACTGACTGGTATCGAAATGGATGCCAAGATGAAGAACGGCTTTTTAAGCGCTTCTTTACCGGTGCTGGAGAAAGACGGAACCTGGTCCCAGGTACAATTGCTACTCGAATCCATGGTGCTTATGCTCACTGATATTGCAGAGTCATACGGAAAGTATATTCAGATAGAGCAAGTCAAATAATTAAAGAAGGAGGACAACCAATCATGTTGAAATTAAATCTTCAGTTATTCGCATCGAAAAAAGGTGTAGGTTCCACGAAGAACGGTCGTGACAGTAACGCACAACGCCTTGGCGTTAAACGTGCTGACGGTCAAACAGTAACTGGTGGTAGCATTCTCGTTCGCCAACGCGGAACGAAAATTCACCCAGGTACTAACGTGGGTATCGGTAAAGATGACACTTTGTTTGCGAAAGTTGACGGCGTTGTGAAATTCGAACGTTGGGGACGCGATCGTAAAAAAGTAAGCATCTACCCTGTGAATGTTGCTCCAGTAGCAGCAGCAGTAGAAGCATAATATCGGCATTCCGCCTAAGGAGCCTTCGGCATTTTTGCCGGAGGCTTTTTGTATTTTTAGGTTATTCGATAATGAACTGGCAGAAAAGACATGTTATACTTGTGTACGGTGGGGATTAAACCAACCGAGTTTTGTAGAACGGGGAGAAGCCATGAAATCTTGGAAAAGAGTGCCGTGGATTGCGGCATGTTCACTTCTGATTCCTTTGGTTTTCGTTATGCTGTATCCAGTGGTTATTTCAATGGCTGTATACGCATTGTGGTCCGTCGCGGTGCTTTTTGTTTCTGTGAACGTGATGAAAAGACAGGCAGAGGCGGAACGCAGAACCATCATACAATCTATGGAAAAGACAGCAATTGCATCATTAAATCATCATAGGCATGATTGGATGAACGATCTTCAGGTGTTATATGGATATCTTCGACTGGGCAAACTTGATAAATCAGTGCAATGTGTGGAAAGAATAGTAGAGCGGGTTAACGAAGAAAGCCGAATCTCCAGATTGGGTATTCCTTCACTCGTTTTTTATCTTCAATCTTTCCGGACCAGTGGAGTCGCTCTGGAATTGCATGTGGTAGTAGAGGAAGAGTTGCAGCTTAGTGCTCTGGTCTCTCCCGAGGATGGCGAGTCACTTACGGGGGCGATTGCCGATGCGATTCGTGCCTATCAATATGGCGGCGGCCGGTCGTCTTGGGGAGAGGTTCGCAAACTGACCTTGAACTTCGGACAGGACCATGGAGATGTGGTTGTTCGGCTGGATGGGGATCAAACACCCGATCCGGAAACACTGCGGCAGCTCAATGCCGTACTCAAAGGAAAAAAAGTCAGAACGGAGCAGCTTCCGTCTGAGGATACGTTTATACAATTCAGAATGCCTTGCGGAATATAGGAAGAAGGGGTTAACCAATGTTTGTAGATAAAGCTAAGATTTATGTGAAAGCCGGAGACGGAGGGGACGGAATTGTTTCGTTTCGTCGTGAGAAGTATGTACCGAACGGCGGACCTGCCGGGGGCGATGGAGGCAGAGGAGCTGACATCATTTTCCGTGTGGATGAAGGTCTGCGTACGTTGATGGATTTCCGTTACCAACGTCACTTCAAGGCCCCTCGCGGTGAAAAGGGACGTAATAAAAGTCAGCATGGCGCGAACGCTGAGAACATGATTGTACGTATTCCACCAGGGACTGTAATTTTGGATGAAGACAGTGGAGAAGTACTGGCTGATTTGACACGTCATGGTCAACAGGTTGTTGTTGCTCGTGGTGGACGAGGCGGACGGGGAAATATCCGTTTTGCCACGCCTAACAATCCAGCGCCAGAACTTGCCGAAAATGGTGAAGAAGGCGAAGAGCGGTACATCGTACTTGAGCTTAAGGTCATGGCAGATGTCGGTTTGGTAGGTTTCCCAAGTGTTGGTAAATCCACGCTGTTGTCTGTTGTATCGGCAGCCAAGCCAAAGATTGGTGCCTATCATTTTACAACGATTACACCTAACCTGGGTGTTGTTGGTGTAGGTGAAGGCCGCAGCTTTGTTATGGCCGACTTGCCGGGTCTGATTGAAGGTGCTCATGAAGGTATTGGACTTGGACATGAGTTCTTGCGTCACGTTGAACGGACGCGTATCATCGTTCATGTCGTTGATATGTCTGGTTCCGAAGGACGCGATCCGTTCGAAGACTGGCAGAAAATCAACGAGGAACTGAAATTGTACAATCCTGTTCTCGCTGAAAGACCACAGGTTGTAGCAGCGAATAAAATGGACATGCCAGACTCCGAAGCTAATCTTGAAGAATTTTTGCAGAAGGCTCGTGAGGTTCAACCGGATATTGAAGTTATGCCTATTTCATCCCTGACACGGAAAGGGATTCAAGAGCTCTTGTATCGTGCCGCTGATCTGCTGGACCAAATTCCGGACGAGCCAGTGGTTGAAGAAGTGGCAGACTTATCCGAACGTAAAGTGTACAGCTTGGACAAGAAAGAGGACGATGGCTTCCGTATTGTACGGGAGAACGAAATCTTCGTTGTCGAAAGTGCCAAGATTGAACGTATGATGAAACGGATGCAGTTGAATTCCCATGAAGCCATTCTCAAACTGGCGCGTACTTTGCGGTATATGGGTGTGGATGCGGAACTGCGTAAACGCGGAGCTGAAGAAGGCACCATTGTGCGCATTGGCGAATTTGAGTTCGAATTTGTGGAAGGCAGCAGCTACTACTAAGGCAGAGTTGGCCACCATGTACAGATAAAGGCTAGAACATACGCAGAGAAGTGGGAGGTAACCCGCTTCTCTGCGTTTTTTTTATTTTTCTCTTACCTGCGCGCAGGATAAACTTGTATACTGTTAGGAACAGTTTTTCAAAAATAGACATGTAACGTATTGCCCTTTTGGAATAGATCCTTTATAATGTCCACTATATGAATACATGAGTCTTTGAGGAGAGGACGTTCTGTGAATGAACGCTATTACTTAGTGCGGGAAGACATTTTGCCAGAGGCTGTAGTGAAGACCATGCAGGTTAAAGAACTGCTGGCTTCCGGAGATGTCAAAACAGTTCATGAGGCGGTTGAGCAGGTTGGATTAAGCCGAAGTGCTTTTTATAAGTACAAGGATGGCATCCATTTGATCAACCAGCTTGAACGGGAGAGAATTGTAACGATCTCCATTGATTTGGAGCATCAGTCAGGAATACTGTCTCGTGTGCTCGGACATGTAGCTGGTTATGGAGCCAACGTGTTAACCATTAATCAAAGTATCCCGCTCCAGGGAAGAGCCAACGTTGTCATTTCGGTGGAGACATCGCATCTCCATGGGGAAATCGGAGAAATGCTCGATCGGATGCAGGATATGCCCGGGGTTCGACGCACGCGCATTGTAGGCCAAGGTTAAATAGACGTTATCGTAAAACGTTTAGGTATAAATTGTATGGATGGTTGAATCGTACAGGGGTGAAGGAGAAAAAGACAATGGGGGTAGAGCGTTGGTGAAACCGGTAAAAGTGGGATTGTTGGGTCTGGGTACGGTGGGTACTGGGGTCGTTCGCATCGTGGAAGGGAATCAGGAGGATCTGAGCAGTCAGGTTGGATCACCGATTGTCATAGAGAAAATTGCAGTGAAGAATACGGAGAAAGATCGTGTCATTGCTGTAGATCGTGCGAAGCTCACGGTAGATCCCTGGGAAGTCATTCGTCACCCGGATATTGATGTTATCGTGGAAGTGATGGGCGGCATTGATCAGACAAAGGAGTACATTCTTGAAGCGCTGGAGCGGGGCAAACATATCGTTACGGCAAATAAAGATCTGATGGCTCTGCACGGTTCCGAGATTTTGGCCAAGGCACAGGAAAAGCAATGTGATGTCTTCTATGAAGCGAGTGTGGCAGGGGGCATTCCGATCATCCGCACGCTGATTGAAGGCTTCTCATCCGACCGGATTACCCGCATTATGGGGATTGTGAACGGAACAACGAACTTTATTTTGACTAAAATGAGCCAGGAAGGCGCCTCGTATGAAGAGGTTCTGGCAGAGGCTCAAGCACTCGGATATGCAGAAACCGATCCAACATCGGACGTCGAAGGACTCGATGCAGCTCGCAAAATGGCGATTCTGGGTACGTTGGGATTCCGCACCAATGTCGAACTGAAAGACGTGACCGTTAAGGGGATTACATCCGTAACCCGTGAAGATATTACGTATGCCAAAAGACTCGGCTACGAGATGAAGCTGCTAGGTATCGCAGATCGTCGGGATGATGAGATCACGATTAGTGTTCAGCCGACGATGGTAAGACAGAATCATCCGATTGCTTCCGTCAATGGGGTGTTCAACGCTGTGTATGTTCATGGCGAAGCTGTAGGTGAGACGATGTTCTACGGTGCGGGTGCCGGTGAGCTCCCGACGGCTACTTCTGTAGTGGCGGATATCGTGGCTGTGATCAAAAACCTCAAGCTGGGCGTGAATGGTCTCAAAGCGATTGTGCCTTATAAACAGAAACGCTTGCAAAGTGACGAGCACATTATGTCGAAAAATTTCATTTTGCTGCATGTGGATGACAAGGCAGGGGTACTGGCGCAAATTACCCAAATCTTCGCTGAATACGAAGTCAGCTTGGCATCGGTTGTGCAACAGCCAAACGAGCATAACCCGGATGCTGAGATCATCATCGTTACGCATAACGCTAGCAAGGCGAGCATGGATAAAGTATTGAAACACTTTGAGTCCCTTGCCGTCATTCGTCGCATTAAGAGTGTGTATCGGGTAGAAGGATAATTCGTTCCTCAAATTATGGTTTGAATTTTCAGGTTGAAGTCCAGGTTTTAAGGTAAACAGATTAACTATATAGATGTATGCAATCATATTCGGTTTATTAATTGACAAAGGAGTTTACCCACAATGAGATATCAAGGATTACTGCAAACGTACAGAGAGCACCTACCGGTTAATGAAAATACACCCCTGCTTACGCTTCACGAAGGAAACACACCCCTGGTTCATGCCGAGAATCTGTCCGAGGAACTTGGATTGAATTTATATTTCAAATATGAAGGTCTTAATCCAACAGGTTCATTTAAAGACCGCGGAATGGTTATGGCTGTTGCTAAAGCAATGGAAGAAGGCAGCCGCACGATTATGTGCGCATCGACAGGCAACACATCAGCGGCAGCAGCAGCCTATGCGGCTCGTGCGGGTCTGAATTGTATCGTACTGATTCCGAATAACAACATTGCGCTAGGTAAACTGGCTCAAGCCATGATTTATGGAGCCAAGGTGATTGCGATCAATGGTAACTTTGACCGTGCATTGGAAATTGTACGTGAGATTACGGCCAAACATCCAATTACGCTCGTGAACTCCGTGAATCCGTTCCGGATTGAAGGTCAGAAAACGGCTGCATTTGAAGTTATTGAGCAGCTGGGTAAGGCACCTGATGTACTCGCAATTCCGGTGGGGAACGCAGGAAATATCTCTGCCTACTGGAAAGGGTTCAAGGAGTACAAAGAAGCAGGTAAATCGAATTCCCTGCCTCGTATGGTCGGTTTTGAAGCGGAAGGCGCCATGGCGATTGTCAAAGGTGAACCGATCCTTGAGCCTGAAACCGTAGCAACGGCTATTCGAATTGGTAATCCGGCAAGTTGGAAAACCGCTGTAGCTGCAGCTGAAGAGTCTGGCGGACAGATTAACTATGTTACGGATGAAGAAATTCTGACAGCCTATCGTACGATCGCTGCTCGTGAAGGAATTTTTGCTGAACCTGCGTCCGCTGCTTCTGTTGCCGGTGTATACAAACTGAAGAGTGAAGGGTACTTTAAAGGCGGAGAGACTGTGGTTTGCGTACTGACAGGACATGGCCTCAAAGATCCTAATATCGCAATCAAAACGGTAGCGACTGAGCCGCTTGTTGTAGAGGATTCCGAAGAAGCGGTTATGGCGGCAATTGCACAACTGGAGCAACAATCCGTATGAGCTTGAAGCCAAGGGTAATCGTTAAGGTACCTGCAAGTACAGCCAATCTGGGTCCAGGGTTTGATACCCTGGGCATGGCATTGTCTCTGTATGCCTGGCTTGAGATGAAACCGGCTGAGCAGACGACATTCCATTTACATGGGGATCATCTGACGGGTCTTCCAACAGATAAATCCAATTTGATATATGAAGTTGCACAGATGGTCTTCAACGAAGCCGGGGTTTCCGTGCCGGAGTTGGAGATTTCCATGTATTCCGATATTCCGCTTACTCGGGGACTGGGAAGCAGTGCATCGGCCATCGTAGCTGCATTGGCTGCCGCTAATGCATTAATTGGCACTCCATTATCTGATGCCAAGCTTCTTGACATGGCTACGTCGCTGGAGAAACATCCGGATAATGTAGGTGCTTCACTATATGGAGGTATCATTACAGCAGCGTGGGATGGCAGTCGGGTAGACCACATTCGCATTGAGCCGCATCAGGATTTGCAAACCTTGGTCATCGTGCCGGACTTCGAGTTGTCCACTTCAAAAGCCAGAAATGTGATTCCGCAGCAGTTCAACAAATCAGATGTCATTCACAATATAAGCAGATCATCCTTGCTTGTGGCTGCCTTGGCCAGTGGAAGATTGGATATGATTCAAAAGGCGATGTCGGATCGGATTCATCAACCTTACCGGGCATCCTTGGTACCCGGCATGGCTGATATCCTGGAGAACGCGGTTAGTCATGGCGCGCTTGGAGCTGCTTTGAGTGGAGCCGGACCTACCGTGTTGACGATGGTAGATCGTCATGATACCCGTAAGCTGGAGCTGGAGCAATATTTAATAGACACGATGAGCCGTGAAGGCATCACTGCATCGGCATTGTGGTTAGATCCGGACCTGGACGGTGTTACCGTGCTGCCTGATCAAGATGAAAGTCCTTTTATGGACAGAGTTAAAGGGGAAGTTAACGCATGAAACGAATTGCTGTATTACCTGAAGGTTCCGTTTCTCATGAAGCAGTAGATTTTCTGTTTAATGGGGAGCCTTTGGAATTGCTTCATTCCAAGCTGATTTCTGATGTTTTCCGTGCTACGGATAGTGGAAAGTCCGAGTACAGCGTCATACCCATTGAAAACACGATTGAAGGCTCCGTTAGCTTGCATATGGACTGGCTGGTTAACGAAGTGGACATTCCGATGCAGGCTGAATGGGTGTATCCCTCCATTCAAAATGTGATTGGGCATGGCTCCGAGTTCAGGACAGAGAGTGGCGAATATGATTTTGGAAAAATTACGAAGATCATGTCCCATCCCGTAGCGATTCCGCAATGCCAGAATTTTATTCGCCTGCATTCACCTGGAGCAGATCTTGAGGGTGTGAACAGTACAGCAGAAGCTGTAGAAATTGTGAAAAAAAATCCTGGCAAGGGCTGGGTTGCGATTGGCACAAGGCTTGCTGCACAGAAGCATGGTTTGGACATTATGGCTGAACGGGTTACCGACCATGACAACAACTATACTCGTTTTGTGCTGATAGGTTACGAGCCAGTACAGATACCACGAGAGCCTGATCATGTGAAAACCAGTTTGCTTGTTACATTGCCTGAAGATGCGCCGGGTGCATTGCATCAGGTGCTGTCGGCTTTTGCCTGGCGAAAACTGAACCTTACCCGATTGGAGTCACGTCCAACGAAGAAAAGGTTGGGTAGTTATTACTTTTACATTGATGTTGAGGAAAGTGCAGATTCCGTATTGCTTACCGCAGCGATGGCTGAGATTGAGGCTTTGAATTGTCAGGTGCGCGTTCTTGGAAGCTATCCGTGTTATACATATCCTTCGTTAAAAACGACCTGAATGAGGGCGAACATTGTTGAGGATTGTCATAAGACTGGGTAAAATGAGCAAGAAATAGCTTGTCATTTGTTGTACAATGAACGAGATAAATCTAGTTTCGGAATCAAGGAATGGAAAATTTTATGGAGGTGCAGTCATCGGTGTCAGAACAATGGATTTATTTGGATGGTCAATATGTGACCAAAGAGAACGCAACCGTTTCGGTATATGATCATGGATTTTTGTATGGAGACGGTATTTTCGAAGGTATTCGGATTTATAACGGTAACATTTTCAGATGCAAAGCGCATTTGGATCGTTTGTACGATTCGGCTAAATCCATCAGTCTGAACATTCCGCTGTCTTATGATGAGATGCTGGAAGTGATGGCTGAAACGGTACGTCGTAATGATATGCGTAACGGTTATATTCGTCTGATCGTTTCGCGTGGACCTGGTAATCTGGGTCTTGATCCACTCCGCTGCCCTAAAGCATCCGTTATCATCATTGTAGAGCAACTGGCGATCTATCCAGAGGAGGCGTACCTTACCGGGCTGAAAGCCGTGTCTGTATCCCAGCGCCGCAACATCCCGGATGCTCTTAATCCAAAAATTAAATCATTGAACTATCTGAATAACATCCTTGTTAAAATTCAATCCACCTATGCAGGTGCTGGTGAAGCGATTATGCTGAATTCCCAAGGATATGTTACGGAAGGCTCCAGTGATAACATCTTTATTATTAAAAATGGTGTGGTCTATACGCCACCTTGTTATCTTGGGGCACTCGAAGGAATTACACGTCAGGCCATTATCGATCTGTGCGGTGAGTTGGACCTTGAATTAAAAGAAGTACCATTTACACTGCATGATGTGTACATTGCCGACGAAGTCTTTTTCACTGGAACAGCTGCAGAAGTTATTGCTGCTTATGAAGTAGACGGCAGAACGATTGGAACGGGTGTCGCAGGTCCTGTAACCTTGAGGTTGCTGGAAGCGTTCCGTCAAATTGTCGACAAAGACGGTTACAAAGTTTGGGAAGATTAATGGCACGACCTGAATAGGAGAAATAAGAAATCCTTCATGTCTCAGAAATTCAGCATACCTGGAGTATGCGGTTTTTGGGGCAGGAAGGATTTTTTTTGTTTAGTTGATGTCATTAGCCTAATTTCTGCATAGGATGTAGTAACGGTATGGGCGAATGCACTGCCCAAGTATCACGTCTAGGAGGTTAGTTCCAAGTGAAAATACACATGGTGAAAAAAGGCGACACATTATATCTGCTGTCCCAAAAATATAATGTAGCGTTGGACAAAATTATCGCAGCTAATCCGCAAATTGCAGATCCCGACAAGTTGGAGATCGGCATGAAGGTCAAAATTCCGGCGGAGCCTGTAACACCAAAGCCCGAAGGTATGTTGCACAGTCATAAAGTTCAGCAAGGCGATTCATTGTGGAAGCTGTCACAGGCATGGGGAATTCCGTTGAAAGACATGATCAATGCCAATCCGCAATTGAAAAATCCAAATGCTCTTCTTGTAGGGGAAACTGTGTACATCCCAGCAAGCAATGCAGGGGGAAATGCGGCTTCAGAGAACGGTGCATCATCCAATGTTGCTCATGAGAAGCTGTCACCAGAAGGGAAAGAATACACGGGAGTTAAAGAAGAAACAGCTCCTGTTGTACCAGTAGCCCCAACCCCTGAACCAGCACCTGTACCGGAAGTCTCCAATTCGGTTCCAGCTCCGGTACCTGCAAATCCAGTCATACCTAATATCAAGCCAGAAGTGGAAGTTCTTCCACAATTACCTGAAATTCCTGAAGAGAAGCCGCAGAAGGAAGCTTACAAAAAAGAAAATACTAAATCCGAAGTGCAATTAAAACCAATAACTGAAGCGCCGACGTATACGATGCCTAATATTTCACCTGAGGTCATGCCTTTACCTGAAATACCTAACAACAACATGAAATGGCCTACAGAAGTGGCGCCTGCTACCAAAGCTCCGTGTGGTTGCGGCAGTAAAATGCTTCATGCTCCTGCCGAGCATCCGTATGCTCAAGTTCCTGTACCAGCACAAGAGGTTTACACTGCTCCACAAAACATGTACACGGTCGGGACGTATGACAATAATACTTTCCCGGGTATACCAGAAGTGAGTCCGTACTCCATGGGGAATACATCGAACACGCCTTGGACCGGCACAGAGTATAATCATAACAACGTTATGCCAAACGTATCTGCTGAAATGCTAAACAACTCATATCCGATCGCTCCAGCAGGTCAGGTGAACAGCCCATTTCCTCCATTTGCAGCCAATGATCATTTGAACCACCAACCACCGCACATTTCTCCTTACTCTATGCTTCCGTACCCGCCATGTGGATGTGGCAACCATCATATGCCCAATCATCAATACCCATATTCCTCACATAATTATCAGAACCCAGGATGGGGAACATACAATCCATACGGGATGCAACCCGAAATGACCACATCCATGATGCCAAATCAGCCAATCGAGTATGCATATCAAAACCCATATCCTACTCAGAATATGGTGCCGCCGTCTCCGCTTGGTGCTTTTGGTGAAATGTATCCTCCACAAGGCAAGGCGGAAGGCAAAAAGGGCGGACGTGACGAGGCAAGTCTAAGCCAGTCGGCTACAGAGAATGAGGCTGAGTTTAATATTGAAGCGAAGCCAAAACAAGCAGCCAAAACAGGAACCGCAAAACGCAGAACAGCCAGACCTGCTGCAAAAGCCAAATCCAAAGTATCTGTGTCCGGGAAAACATCAAGAGAGCGCACCGGAACATCCACTAAACGCAGCTCAGACAAAAAGCGTAGAAATCCATGGATACAACAATAACATTGTAGAGTAAGTGAAAAGCATTAAGCTCCAAAAGGCCGACAGTCAGAAGAGTTGGCCTTTTGGGTATGTATTGAAATAGGAGAGTACAAGAGCGTAATGGTAGTGTCTCGTCTGCTAGGACTATTAGTAGATCTCAAGAAAGCCATATTATGTGACGTTATGAATTAAGGAGATAGTGCTTCAAATCAAAATAGGTTTAGCAGGGAAGTCGGGGATTTAGAATCTATTAAATGTATTTTGAAAAAACTATTGCATTGGTTTCGTCAGTGTGATATATTATTTAAGTCGCCGCTGAAACACAGTGTTGACACGGTAAAGAGTAACACAAACAAGTTTGATCTTTGAAAACTGAACAACGAGTGAGTAACGATCTTGCTTGCAAGATCGACGCTGAGAAATCGGTACATGTCTTCGGACTGTATGATTTCGAAGCACAA
>NZ_AWUK01000051.1 GCF_000499205.1 Paenibacillus sp. MAEPY2 | reverse complement strand
AATGAGATTTTTAATCTCGTCAGTTTCAAAATGAGCATATCGCTCTTTTCAATACTTTATTGGAGAGTTTGATCCTGGCTCAGGACGAACGCTGGCGGCATGCCTAATACATGCAAGTCGAGCGGACTTGAAGAGAAGCTTGCTTCTCCGATGGTTAGCGGCGGACGGGTGAGTAACACGTAGGCAACCTGCCCTCAAGTTTGGGACAACTACCGGAAACGGTAGCTAATACCGAATAGTTGTTTTCTTCTCCTGAAGGAAACTGGAAAGACGGAGCAATCTGTCACTTGGGGATGGGCCTGCGGCGCATTAGCTAGTTGGTGGGGTAACGGCTCACCAAGGCGACGATGCGTAGCCGACCTGAGAGGGTGATCGGCCACACTGGGACTGAGACACGGCCCAGACTCCTACGGGAGGCAGCAGTAGGGAATCTTCCGCAATGGGCGAAAGCCTGACGGAGCAATGCCGCGTGAGTGATGAAGGTTTTCGGATCGTAAAGCTCTGTTGCCAGGGAAGAACGCTTGGGAGAGTAACTGCTCTCAAGGTGACGGTACCTGAGAAGAAAGCCCCGGCTAACTACGTGCCAGCAGCCGCGGTAATACGTAGGGGGCAAGCGTTGTCCGGAATTATTGGGCGTAAAGCGCGCGCAGGCGGTCATTTAAGTCTGGTGTTTAATCCCGGGGCTCAACCCCGGATCGCACTGGAAACTGGGTGACTTGAGTGCAGAAGAGGAGAGTGGAATTCCACGTGTAGCGGTGAAATGCGTAGATATGTGGAGGAACACCAGTGGCGAAGGCGACTCTCTGGGCTGTAACTGACGCTGAGGCGCGAAAGCGTGGGGAGCAAACAGGATTAGATACCCTGGTAGTCCACGCCGTAAACGATGAGTGCTAGGTGTTAGGGGTTTCGATACCCTTGGTGCCGAAGTTAACACATTAAGCACTCCGCCTGGGGAGTACGGTCGCAAGACTGAAACTCAAAGGAATTGACGGGGACCCGCACAAGCAGTGGAGTATGTGGTTTAATTCGAAGCAACGCGAAGAACCTTACCAGGTCTTGACATCCCTCTGACCGGTACAGAGATGTACCTTTCCTTCGGGACAGAGGAGACAGGTGGTGCATGGTTGTCGTCAGCTCGTGTCGTGAGATGTTGGGTTAAGTCCCGCAACGAGCGCAACCCTTGATCTTAGTTGCCAGCACTTCGGGTGGGCACTCTAAGGTGACTGCCGGTGACAAACCGGAGGAAGGTGGGGATGACGTCAAATCATCATGCCCCTTATGACCTGGGCTACACACGTACTACAATGGCCGGTACAACGGGCAGTGAAACCGCGAGGTGGAACGAATCCTAAAAAGCCGGTCTCAGTTCGGATTGCAGGCTGCAACTCGCCTGCATGAAGTCGGAATTGCTAGTAATCGCGGATCAGCATGCCGCGGTGAATACGTTCCCGGGTCTTGTACACACCGCCCGTCACACCACGAGAGTTTATAACACCCGAAGTCGGTGGGGTAACCGCAAGGAGCCAGCCGCCGAAGGTGGGATAGATGATTGGGGTGAAGTCGTAACAAGGTAGCCGTATCGGAAGGTGCGGCTGGATCACCTCCTTTCTATGGAGAATCGTTTCCCGAGTGGAAACATTCAAATACGCAGCTTAGCTGCAAAACTTACTCACTCGTTGCTCAGTTTTGAGAGCTCAAACTCTCAAACAGCTTGCTTTTGCATGGAG
>NZ_AWUK01000050.1 GCF_000499205.1 Paenibacillus sp. MAEPY2 | reverse complement strand
TATACGGCACCTTATTATTTGCTGGCACTGTCAGCCAAAACAGAAGAGGCACTACAGCGCAAGGTGGAGGATATGATCACCGTACTGGAACGGGAAGAGAAGCCGGATCTGGCGGCAATCAGCTACACGCTGCTGGAGGGACGACAGCATTTCCGTCACCGTTGTGCGGTGGTTGTGCAGTCCAGGGAAGACGCCGTTTACATGTTGAAGCAGCGGGGTCAGTCCAAGTCAGTGATTTTATTTGAGGGCGTGGTGCCAAGAAGGTTTTCTGGACAAAAGCTGTTACAGGAGCATGGGAACGAATGGATTATCAAAAGCTCCGAAAGCAGTCTGACCCCGGAAAAACGGAGGGATATTCTCCATATGTTGGCTGATCTGTACGCCCAAGGCTATGATCTGAATTGGGGACAGATGTATGGCGATGTGCCGCCATTACGGATCAGTCTGCCAACGTACCCTTTTGCCAGAGAGGAATACTGGATGGCGCCTAAGGAAAGGGGGCATGGAGAACAGCAGCCATCGCGGGAGCGCTCATGGACTTCTCTTCATCCCCTGGTGCAGCAAAATACGTCTGATTTTAATGAGCAAAGGTTCAGCTCGTTTTTTAATGGAACAGAATTTTTCCTTAAGGATCACATCATTCAAGGAGTCTCCGTACTTCCCGGAGTGGCCCAATTAGAGATGGCCCGGGCTGCATTACAGCTTACCGCTGCTGGAACACGATCTGTTTTTCTGCAAAATGTGGTGTGGATGAGTCCTGTAGTCATGGACGGCGATGCAGCTATTCATAACCGTATTCAGGTAGGGATCGGATTGAATCCTGTCACAGAGAATCCTGAGCTTATAAGTTATGAGATATTCCGGCAAGACCAGCAGGCTGAGAGGAAACGTCATGTATACAGTCAAGGACAGCTAGGATGGGATGAAGAAGCGGAGCCGGCTCCAATTCATGATTTGAACGAACTCATGGCTGCATGCAGCCGATCAGTCTGGACGGGTGAAGAGTGTTACAGGGCATTTCGACAAGCCGGTATCCAGTATGGACCCGCCTTTGAGGGGATACAGCAATTACTCATCGGGGAAGGGGAGGTTTTGGGCCAACTGAGACTGCCTGAGCATTTGCTCGCGGAAATGAACTCATATTTACTTCATCCTTGTATGGTGGATTCTGCGTTGCAGGCCTCTATAGGTCTAATGCTGGAGCTTCCTGATCCGGCTGGAAAAAAGGCAGGTCATGATGCAGGTACACGACAGCCTTCGGTTCCTTTTGCCTTAAAGAAAGTTCAGATATACAAAGCGTGTGCACAGGACATGTGGGCATGGGTGCGCTACAGCTCCGATTCCAGTCCCGAAGGGAAAGGAATGACGTTTGATATTGATTTGTTTGATCAGAGAGGAAGTGTCTGTGTTCGTTTAATTGGCTTTTCCTCCAGACAGCTTCTCAATCCAAAATCCACAGCGTCAGGTGCTGACACAACCCCTCCGTCTGAAATGCTGCTGTTACAGCCTTACTGGCGGGAATTGCATGTGGAAGAGGTTGGACGCAACCGGGAGACTCCAGATGCTGAGCGTATCGTTATTTTATGTGGTGCATTCGCTTGCAGGCTGAGTGAGCTGGAGCTTGAATTTCCGTCAGCATCCTTTATACCGATTGGGTTGGATCAGGGAATGGCCAGTCCCGAAAAGTGGTTTGAGGAAGGCACCTTGCAGTTATTTGGTCAACTTCAAGCGATACTGTCCAGTGAATCGAATACACCGCGGATTGTACAGGTCGTTGTGCCTAATAACGGAGAGCAACATTTGTACGGTGCGCTGTCGGGCATGTTGCGATGTATTAAACTCGAATATCCGGCTGTTGCAGGCCAGTTGATCGAAATGGATGAGCAGTTGAACAACAAGGATATGTTGCAGATGCTGGATAGGGACATTTGCGAACGTGAGGATAGCTTGATTCGTTATAAGGGCGGTCGACGGGAACTGGCAGACTGGCAGGAGATTGATCCTTCCACTGTTCTTGAACAACGGTTATGGCGTGATCATGGTATATATCTCATTACAGGCGGTATGGGTGGTCTTGGACGTATATTTGCACAAGAGATCGCGACGCAGGCCAAGCATCCAACGCTTGTTCTCGTGGGCAGTTCACCGATGGACGGTCTGATGGAACAATCTCTTGAAGTACTGCGAGAGCAGGGGGCGCAGGTGGACTATTTGCAGGTTGATATAGCGGATGGTGAAGCCGTGCAGAACCTTGTGGATAGCATTAAACAAGTCTATGGCGCGATTCACGGCGTTATTCATGCAGCAGGACGAATCAGAGACAGTTTGTTTCTTGCCAAGACAGAGGAAGACTGGCGTGAGGTTATGAAACCCAAAGTGGCGGGCACTGTGCACCTAGATCATTCTACACAGCAGGAAGCATTGGATTTCTTCATCCTGTTCTCCTCTGGAACTGCGGTCCTCGGCAATATGGGGCAGAGTGATTACGCTACAGCCAATGCATTCATGGACCTTTACGCAGCATACCGGGAAACGATGGTGAGTCAGGGCAAACGAAGCGGCAGGACCCTATCCGTAAACTGGCCATTATGGGAAAAAGGCGGCATGAAGGTGGACTCATCTGTCAAACAAATGATGTGGCGGCAAATGGGAATGAGACCCCTGCATTCGCATCAGGGAATAAAGGCATTAAACCTTGCCCTGTCATCTGGTTCTTCCAGGGTGATGGTCATGGCAGGGGACCCTGAACGCATTCGGGAAAAGATCAGAACTGTAAAATCACAATCACCGGAGATGTCCTCCCCGCTATGTACGGCTGTTCCCCAAGGGGAGGAGTACAGGGAAGACCTCTATTCGGAACTGGTTAATCGTGTTCTGGACGGGGAACTAACGGAAGCACAATTTGTTGAAGCGTTCATGAAGGAATAGGAGTGTGATCGGATGAGAGACGACTTGTCTCAAATATACAATGATATCAGAGCTCGTAAACTGAATCCGCAAGATGCTGCCAATCAATTAACCTCTCTGAAGGCGCAAAATAAACACAACCGGATTACGGGCGAGCCTCAGGACCCCGGGAATACGACTAAGGTCGACGCCGAGTTTCATGAAAAGACACGCAAAATTCTGACTCAGGCTGTGGCTGATCAGTTGAAGGTAAGACCGGAGGAAATTGAAGCCGATGTGGAGCTTAGTGAGTATGGATTTGATTCCATTATGTTAACCGAACTGAGCAACTCCCTGAACAAGAACTACAGACTGAATCTAACCCCGGCCGTTTTTTTTGAGCATTCAACTGTGGCGCAATTTACAGACTATGTGTTGGAAACCTATGTTGATCAATTTGCAGAACTCTGGACATCTCCTGCCAAGGCAGGAGATGTCCAGAAAACACATATTTCATCTGCATCCACAATATCTGAATCCATAATGAAGAACAGATTTAGGTCACCGGATCATTTCGAAATGGCTCACCATTCTGAGAACACTGAGGAGACCGAGATTTCTGAGAATGCTGGAGCTTTCGTAAGTGATAAGAGCTTTCATAAAGCTCAGGGAAACGCCAAGCATGGAAACTCCCGTCTGATGAGAGACACCAACCCGCAATCCCAGGAAGGCCTCTCTCAAACCTTTCAGCGAGCAGACAAGGCGATAACAACGTTTGAGCCTGTTGCAATCGTAGGTATGACAGGAAGGTTTCCGATGGCAAAGGATACAGATGCGCTGTGGGAAAATTTAATTGAAGGAAGAGACTGTATCACAGAGATTCCATTGTCACGATGGGATTGGAAGTCCATATATGGAGATCCCCTAAAGGAATCGAATAAAACCAACATTAAATGGGGCGGATTTATAGATGGGGTGGATGAATTTGATCCTTCATTTTTTGGCATCTCCCCTCGGGAAGCCGAACTTATGGACCCCCAGCAGCGTCTGCTGATGCTCTATGTATGGAAGACCATTGAGGATGCGGGCTATGCTGCCCAAAACTTGTCTGGAAGTAATCTGGGTATATTCGTAGGCACCTCTGGAACGGGATACAGCAGTCTGATTTCCCGCTCAGGAATGGCTATTGAGGGATATAGCTCAACCGGAATTGTTCCATCCGTAGGACCCAATCGAATGAGCTATTTTCTGAATGTACATGGTCCAAGTGAACCGATCGAGACGGCTTGTTCAAGCTCGCTGGTTGCCATCCACCGGGCAGTAACAGCAATGAGGAATGGGGATTGTGATGCAGCTATCGTTGGCGGCATTAATACCATCCTGACCCCGGAAGGGCATATCAGCTTTAACCGTGCAGGGATGCTGAGTGAAGATGGACGCTGCAAAACCTTTTCCGAACAGGCTAACGGGTATGTTCGCGGTGAAGGTGTTGGCATGCTGATGCTCAAGCGGTTAAAAGATGCAGAACAAGCGGGTGATCATATCTATGGATTGATTCGGGGGACGAGTCAGAACCATGGTGGACGGGCCAACTCATTAACGGCACCCAATCCGAAGGCACAGGCAGATCTATTGATCCAGGCCTATCGCAAAGCGGGTATTGATCCAAGAAGCGTTGGTTACATCGAAACCCACGGCACCGGTACGCCTCTTGGTGATCCGATTGAAGTAAACGGCCTGAAGGCCGCTTTTAAAGAGCTGGCTCGCCAATCCGGAGATGAACCGCTCGGCACACCACATTGCGGTTTGGGCTCTGTAAAATCTCATATTGGACACCTTGAGATGGCTGCCGGTGTAGCGGGTGTCATGAAGGTGTTGCTCCAGATGAAACATCGTAAACTCGTACCAGGCTTACATCTGGATCATATCAACCCTTATGTTCAACTGGACAACAGTCCGTTCTACATTGTGCGGGAAACAAGAGAATGGGCTGCTCCAAGGGATCGGGATGGCCGGGAAATGCCCAGACGAGCAGGAGTAAGCTCCTTTGGTTTTGGCGGCGTGAACGCACATATCATTTTGGAAGAATATATCCCGAATCAGGAGAATCATGAAAAAAATACAACCGCAATCCCCGGACAACACCCTGCGATCATCGTGTTGTCCGCCAGAAACGAAGCGCGACTGCGTGAACAAGTGAATCAATTGCTTCAGGCCATGCGTGAAGGTAAGTATGCAGAGAACGATTTGGCTAATATGGCTTATACATTGCAGGTAGGACGCGAGCCCATGGAGGAGCGATTGGCCCTGATTGTGGGAACATTGGCTGAACTGGAGACTGGCTTGGCTCATTACATGCAAGAAGGAGCAGTCACTGGTCATGACGGGATTGAAACCTACAGAGGGCATGCCAAACGCAAGGATACACTCCTGTCACTAACGGAAGACGAGGAAATGCAGGAACTGGTCCATAAGTGGTACCTTCGTGGCAAGCTGGACAAAGTTGCTGAGATCTGGACAAAGGGGTTCATTGTCCAATGGTCAGCCCTGTATGATGGGAAGAAACCAGCCAGAATCAGTCTGCCAACGTATCCGTTTGCCCAAGAAAAGTATTGGGTTCCTATCCCGGATGCCCGGAATCCGCAGCGATTCGAAGATGATTATTTCAACTCGGCAGGGGTTCTGCATCCGCTTGTGCACCGTAACATTTCCAACGTATATTCACAGCGCTATAGCTCCCTTTTCACTGGCACGGAGTCATTTTTGCAAACTCCTGCGAATTCGGACAAACGCTCATTTCCCGATGTGGCCTGTATGGAAATGGCCCTTGCGGCGGGGCGGTATGCCTTGGAGCCGTCAGGCGGGGCTGGGCAATCCGTGATGAAACTCAGACTGTCCGATATGAAGTGGGTACAGCATGACACCAACAATTTGAACATGGAGTTTCCATTACAGATTCAAGTTGAAATATACGCTGAAGAAGATCAGGAAGAACTCTTTTTCGAAATCGGCAGTGTAAACAGAGGCAAGGAACCACAGTTGTTAACAACGGGAACCGTCTTCAAGGCGGAAAGTTCTGCCTATGACCAGACAAGGTTTGACCTGCAAGCGATACGCCAGCGGTGCGAATTGAATACCAGCTCAGCTACTCCAGAGGCGGATAATGTATGGTCTGGCAGTCAGAAGACGGGCCGTGTGAAACAAAGTTATAAGGGGAAGGGAGAAGTGCTGCTCCACATATCCACTTCTGATGAAACTACAAGATCTACCAACATGACCATTGATCCAGAAATGCTGAAAGACGCCTTTCAAGCTGGATTATGTGAACTTTGTGAACAACAGGGTCAAGTGAACCTGGGGAGAGCTTTTGCATTAAAATCGCTCCATTCCTTGGAGGTAGTGCTGGATGGACAACCTGCTTGGGTCTGGATTCGTTCTGGCACAACGCCACATCATGAATCGTCTGGAGCTGTTGGAACTGATCTCAAGCTGGACGTTGCTATAGCCAATAACGCTGGGCAGGTACTGGTCTGGATGGAACAGGTCACCGTAAGTGTACCCGAGATGGAGGGTCTGTTACTTTTGGAGCCGTATTGGGAAACAGTTTCGAACCACATGTCTCTTTCCGCACCGATTTCATACAGCGAACACCGGATTATTCTATGTGGTGAGTGGGCAGATATCACGATGAGCGAAGTTGTTAAACGGGAAATGCCTGGGGTTTCCCTGATACAACTTGGTGCAGAAGGGACTATTGCAGAGCGTTACGAAGCCTATGTGCTTGCTCTGCTGGATCAGTTCAAAGATGGGGAGAGCCTTCGTCAGGAAGGAAGCAAATTCATTCAGGTTGTCATCCCTGACAATGCCGGACAATCGAGACTGTGGACAGGGCTGTCTGGCCTGCTCCGTACCGTTCAGCTTGAACATCCGCAGGTGCACTGCCAACTTGTTGAAATGCAGCGTGATACGTCACCGGTACAATGGGTGGAACGGCTTAAGTCTTGTGCAAATTTGCCGGATGAGGATCACTTGCGATATATGGAGAACCAAATGTATCGGGCATCATGGAAGGAACTTGTTCAGGAAGTATCCCCCGCTGCTGTGAGTCCCATCGAGGAGCATTTGAATCGGAAAGGCAATGAGCATCATTCGGCCCATCCGTGGCAGGATGGGGGCGTGTACGTTATCACTGGAGGCAGCGGTGGTCTTGGCCCCATTTTTGCACAGGATATCGCACTCAAGGCTGCCGGGACAACAATCATTTTGACAGGCCGGGCTCCAGCGTTATCCATTGCCGCCAGACAGAGAGTTCAGGAACTGCCCGCCAATATTCAATACATGACCATGGATGTAACTCATGAAGAGAATGTTCAGACGGTGCTGTCGACGATCCGTCATACCTATGGGAAAGTGAACGGCATTCTGCATGGAGCTGGCATTATTCGGGACCGTCTGATTGAAAATAAAACAGGTGCAGAGAGCAGAGAGGTGCTGGCATCCAAAGTTGCAGGGACAGTTTATCTGGATGAAGCAACACGGATGGATGATCTGGATGTCATGATTTTATTTTCTTCCGGTACAGGGGTGACGGGGAACATTGGACAGGCAGACTATGCGGCTGCCAATGCTTTCATGGATCGTTATGCTGCTTATCGCAATACTCTTGTCCAGAAAGGAGAGCGGACTGGACAAACGTTATCGGTGAACTGGCCTCTTTGGAAATCGGGAGGTATGCAGATCAATGAACAGCAATTACGCAGCTTGAAAAAACAGACGGGCATACGTCCTCTGAGCGAGGAAGAAGGAACCGCAGCCTTGAATCAGGCAATGGCAAGTGGGAGAAGTCAGGTATGGGTTGCGGCAGGTGAAGTGACTCGAATGAGACAGAAGATTCTGTCTTCTCCCCATGCTCATGATTCACGGCAGGCGGGACAGCCAGCCAACACAGAGGAGCAGACGGATACAGCCTGGCTTGGACATAAAGTCAGGGAAACGATGGCTTCTATGATATCGGCGCTGCTTAAGGTGCAGGTTACACAAATTGACCCCGAAGTTGAACTAGGGGAGTATGGACTTGATTCCATCATGCTGACTGAACTGACCAACACCCTGAACGAGAATTTCAACATGAGTCTTACCCCGGCACTGTTTTTTGAATATTCGACGCTGCAAGCCTTCTCGGAATATGTAACACGTAATTATAAACAGGAATTCTTAACAAGATTTTCGTCTGAGAGGGTTCATACCCAAGCGAAGAGCGAGGCTAAACGAGCTGATTCGTTGGTTTCCCGGCGATTTATAAAAAAACATGTCTCGGATGAAGGAAGGGCGAAGCTTGCAAATGTCATGGAGGATCAGGGCATTGCAATTGTAGGTATGAGTGGCATTTTCCCGATGTCTGCTGACCCGGACGAGCTGTGGGACAATCTGGCAGCACAGCGGGATTGCATTACGGAAATTCCTATGTCGCGCCGGGAGCAGTATATGTATCAAAAGGATTCCTTCAACGAAGTAAGCAATCCCGACATGATCTGGGGAGGGTTCATCGAAGGTGTGGATCAATTTGATCCCGGATTTTTTGGTATTTCTCCCCGTGAGGCGGAACTTATGGACCCGCAGCAGCGGCTGCTGATGCTGTACGCGTGGAAAGCGATTGAAGACGCCGGATATGCTCCGCAAAGCCTTTCGGGCAGCAAGCTGGGCATATTTGTGGGAACGGCTGGCACAGGATACAGCAATCTCATCGCTTCGTCAGGCATGGCTTTGGATAGCTACACCTCCACGGGGATCGTACCTTCGGTTGGACCGAACCGGATGAGTTATTTTCTTAACGTGCATGGCCCGAGCGAGCCGATTGAAACCGCATGCTCAAGCTCGCTGGTTGCGATCCACCGCGCAGTCACTGCGATGCGGAACGGGGATTGCAATGCAGCCATTGTAGGCGGCATTAATACCATTTTGACACCCGAAGGATATATAAGTTTAACTAAGGCAGGCATGTTGAGTAGTGATGGCCGATGCAAAACATTTTCCGCTCAGGCTGATGGATATGTTCGAAGTGAAGGGGTCGGCATGTTGATGATCAAACCTCTCAAGGATGCCGAGGAAGCTGGAGATCATATCTATGCCGTTATCCGTGGAACAAACGAAAATCATGGAGGTCGCGCCAATTCATTAACTGCACCCAACCCCAAAGCTCAGACAGAATTGTTATTCGAAGCGTACCAAAAAGCAGGAATTGATCCAAGAACGGTAGGTTATATCGAAACACATGGCACAGGCACACCTTTAGGCGATCCGATCGAAGTCAATGCACTTAAAGCGACATTTAGGAATCTGTATGAACACACAGGGGATAGCCAAATGGGTGAGGCCCATTGCGGATTGGGCTCTGTAAAAAGCAATATAGGGCATTTGGAGATGGCTGCTGGCATTGCAGGTGTAATCAAAGTGCTGCTGCAATTAAAACATCAAAAGCTGGCTCCAAATCTTCATCTGGATGAAGTGAACCCCTACGTTCAACTGGAAGAAAGTCCGTTCTACCTTGTTCGTGACCTACAGGAATGGAAGCCGATTATCAATGCGGATGGAAAGGTTATGCCAAGACGAGCGGGGGTCAGTTCATTTGGTTTTGGCGGTTCCAATGCTCACGTCATTCTTGAAGAGTATACGGGAAGATTGGATAAAAAAGAGGTGAATCACGCGCCTGCACCTGAATATCCGGCTATGATTGTTCTGTCTGCACGCAATAAAGGTCAGCTTCAAGAGCAGGTACATTTGCTGCTGAAAAGATTGCAGCACGGTTCATATATGGATTCTGATCTCCGCGATCTGGCCTATACGTTACAAGTGGGCCGTAATGCTCTGGAGGAGCGGTTGGGTGTACTGACTTCGAGCATCGCCGATCTGAAGGAAAAGCTGAGCGCAGCACTGGAGGGAGGCATGGAACAACTACCCGAAGGTTTAATATACCATGCGGGTGTGCAAGGCGGCAAAGGAGCACTGTTGTTTAACATGGACGAGGGTACGGAGGAAATCGTAAACCAATGGCTGCAAAACGGTTCATATGGAAAGGTACTGGAACTGTGGACTAAAGGGTATCCGGTTCGTTGGGAGCATTTATATAAAGATGATCAAGATAAACCTTCAAGGCTAAGCTTGCCCACGTATCCATTTGCCAAGGAAAAGTACTGGGTGCCATATCCGTCCGCCGATTCGGATTCCCCGGCCGAAAGACAACAATTTGGTTCGGTGAGTCAGCACGTACAAACGGAAGAACCGACAGAACTGCTTTCTTTTCAAGAAGTGTGGGAAGAAACACCTCGCCTTGAATCAGATACAGCCAAGTTGGCTGTAGAAAAGGTCAGGGGACTGATATGTCTGTTATCTGATACAAACAAGCAGTCCATTATTCGCGAAATGTTGGCTCAGCGAAGTCCGGATACAAAGGTCTACTTTATTGAAGAAGCAGGTGACGAAGCTGGGAAAATGGATCGGGAAGCTTACGGTCAACAATTTCGCATGATCGCCCAGCAAGAGCATTATATTGATGCGGTTCTGTATCTGTGGCCGTTTGATGATGCCCAATATATTCGTGAAATGAGTCCGATTGTGCATATGATCCAGGCGATGGCTAAGGAGAACATACAGCCCAAACGTATTTTACTGGCTGGAGAACATGCTACTGCGCTGGATCAATGTTATCTCGACTCATGGATCGGCTTTGAGCGTTCATTAGGTCTTTCTATGAAGAAGACAAAATTAAGCGTATGCAGCTTCCATGCAGGACAGGACTCGCATCTGCTGACATTTACGGACCTGTCGAACCTGCTGTGGGACGAACTTTTATCTCAATCGCCGCAAAGTGTTCGTTATGAGCATGGACGTCGTTTGGTAAGTCGAGTGAAGCAAGTCGAGTGGAAGGAACATGCTGATGAGCATACTCGTTATCCGATGCCTGGACAGACTGTATTAATTACAGGTGGACTTGGCGGATTGGGTGTTATTTTAGCAAAAGCCTGGGCTTCCAAGGGAATCCATCTCGTTTTGATGGGGCGATCTCCGCTGGATGTGATGAAAAGGCAGTTGCTCAAGGACCTCGGAACAAATGGCAGTCAGGTCATATATGTTCAGGCAGATGTGAGTGAAGCGGCGGAAGTAAGAACTGCTCTGGAATCCGTAAAGATGCAATGTGGCGATATCCACGGATGGGTCCATGCCGCCGGAATGGAAAGTCAGGGCACCTTGCTGTCTAAAAGCATACAAGAGTTCGATCAAGTGTTACGTCCCAAAGTTAAAGGATTGCTTGTGATGGATGAAGCATTGCAAAACGAACCTCTGGCTTTCCGCTGTTACTTTTCATCCTCTTCGGCGCTGTTGGGGGACTTTGGTTCTTGTGACTACGCAATCGCCAATCGTTTTCAGATGGCGTATGCCCAGATGCAGGATCAGAATATCCGTACCCGCTCTATTCTATGGCCACTTTGGAGAGAAGGCGGAATGGGCTCCAGGACCTCAGAAGGTACGGACATGTATCTGAGAACAAGTGGTCTGCGTTTTCTGGAAAAGGATGAGGGAATCGCTTTTTTTGATGAGGTGATCAGCCAGTCCGGTGCGCATCAGCTTGTGCTGGCTGGAAGGCCAAGCCGCATACATCGCTTTTTGGGCTTAAACATGCCGGTTTCCAAGCCGTCTTTCCTACGATTACGCACAACAGCAAGAGATCAGGATCTGGCCGAAGTCAGGAGTTCACATTCACGGGTAGGCAAGACTTTACAGGAATGTGTAGGGCAAGAACTAAGAGGCTGGGCTGCCCAACTGCTGAAAATGGAAGCCACCAAGATGGACCCGGACCGGAATCTGGCCGATTATGGTTTTGATTCGATCAGTCTGGCAGAATTCGCTGAGCTTATGAGTCAGCAATTCAAGCTTGAATTGTCGCCAACCGTATTTTTTGCACATTCCACCCTGAACAAACTTTCGCAGCATCTGATCACGACCTTTTCCGAAGAAATGGAAGCAAGGTACAACATGATGTCAACCATATATCCAACACAAATACAAGATCACTCCCATACAGACAGAAACACCACTCCATCTGCAATGGACCAGCTTGACGGATCAATGGAGCATCCTGTCCCTGAACCTTCCGAACTTCACAGGGAAGAGCCCATAGCGATCATCGGCATGAGCGGTAGGTTTCCGCAGGCTGGCACCATCGAGGATTTGTGGACAAATGTCGAATCAGGTTCTTCCTGTATATCGAGATTACCTCGCAGCCGTTGGACCACGGAAGGCGGGAAGGATGGACCTGAGGAGGACGCTGGTATCCCAGCATGGGGAGGGTATCTGGCGGATATTGATCGCTTTGATCCGATGTTTTTCCATATTTCACCGAATGAAGCAGCGATGATGGATCCCAGACAACGTCTGTTTCTGGAAGAGGCATGGCATGCGCTGGAGGATGCCGGCTATATGGGGGATCGTATCCGTGGCCAGAATTGTGGTGTATATGTCGGGGTTGAAGAAGGCGAGTATGGTTATTTGACAGCAGACAAAGGATCGATTAACGGTAATCAAAATGCCACTCTTGCAGCTCGTATTGCATATGCGCTGGATCTAAAAGGGCCCAATATGGCAATCACGGCCGCATGTTCTTCAGGGCTGGTAGCTCTTCATCAGGCGTGTCAGGCGCTAAGAAACGGAGAGTGCGAGACGGCCTTGGCCGGGGCGGTGAGTCTGATTTTGTCTCCCATGCTTCACACAGCTCTCCATCGGTCAGGCATGTTATCCCTCGACGGCCAGTGCCGCGTATTTGATGAACGTGCTAACGGTATGGTGCCAGGTGAGGCTGTGACCGCATTGATGCTCAAACCCTTGAAACAGGCCATTCAGGACGGAGACCCTATTTATGGCACAATTAGAGGCAGTGGTGTTAATTACAGCGGACGTACCAATGGATTGACTGCGCCTGATCCTGAGTCACAGGCAGAGTTAATGAAAATGGTGTACAAGCGGTATGGGATTGATCCACGCAGAGTGCAGTTCATCATGTCGCAAAGTGTGGGATCACCGATCGGGGATGCAATTGAGATGCAGGCATTATCCAATGTGTATGGTTCTTACAACGATCAGGACATATCCGTGGCGATTGGCTCCGTTAAGCCTTTAATCGGACATACGTTTGCGGCATCCGGTTTGGTCAGCCTTATCACGATGTTGATGGCTATGAGGCATAAAACGATCCCTGCTCTCCATTCCTATGAAGAGCCTAATCGACATATCAACATGAGCTTGGCTGGCAATCTGAATATCCATAAAGAAAATAGACCCTGGAAAACGCAGTCCAATGCATCAAGAATGGGAGCGATTAGCACCACAGGCATCAGCGGGACTAACGCACATGTGGTCATCGAAGAGTACGTCGCCGCAGAGACAGAACAACAGAGTGCAGTTAGTGAAGATTGGGTGGGCCAAGTTGTCATTCTATCGGCTTTGAACCAGGAACGCTTGCAGGCCGCCGCACAGCAGCTGCTGAATACGATCATATTAAATAACGAGCTGAGCTTGAGGGATGTAGCATATACGCTGCAAGTTGGCAGAGAAGCATTGCCGGAGCGGCTGGCGCTAATTGTGAGCAACAAAAAAGAACTCATTCTTGGGTTGAAGAAGTTTTTGAAAGCGGAAAAGGAAAATAAAAATAGGGTTGATTCTTGTCCGATGTTTGCTGGAAGAGCGGAAGAAGACTCGGCAGTGAAGGAGCTGTTATCAGGAACCACAGGCGAAAAAATATTGAGAGCTTTCATGGCTGCGGGCAGCCTTGATAAAATTGCACTGTATTGGTCCAAAGGAGGAAACGTTTCTTGGGAAAAGCTGTATGAAGGGAAGCCTGCTCACATCATTTCATTGCCTGGCTATCCATTTGAAAAGAGAAGGTGCTGGGTTGACCTCACTCCTGCTCATACCAAATCCGTGGTCATTTCCAGTCCAGTGGAAGTTGCTTCTGACTCCAGTATGGATGTAACCGGAAATACATCACTGGAATACAGCATTACAGCCATAATTCAGAGTCTGCTTGGATTGCAAAGCGGTGAACTTCATGAATCGACACCTCTTGTGCAATATGGAATGGACTCCATTGTGTTCATCCAGTTGGTTCAACGATTGCAAACAGAACTGAATCCTGAAATCAGTGCAGCCGATTTGCAACATTGTTTGACTTTGGCAGACATCATAGCAAGCCTGACAGACAGATTAAATCAGACCCCAATGCTTCAAGCCAAGCCAACAAGTTTCAGCGTCACCGGACCGGAGGAGAAAACAAATGGCTCTTTGAAATCAGCTGTTAAGGCATGGCCTCAATTCCCCGAACTTGTTCGGCTGAATCATGCTTCTGAAGGCAGACCCGTCTTCTGGTTTCACGCCGCAATGGGTGGGGTTGAAGGTTATCAGGTTATTGCATCCAGGTGTACGCGACCCTTTTATGGAATCCAGGCAAGAGGCTGGATGACGGACCGCTCTCCGTTATATGGGATCGAAGGTATGGCGATGTATTATGTGCATGTCATAAAAACCGTTCAGCCAGAAGGGCCGTATGATCTTGGCGGTTATTCTCTCGGCGGCCTGATTGCATATGAGGTGTGCAGGCTACTTCAGAATCAGGGTGACCAGGTAAACAGCATGGTGATGCTTGATTCGATCTATCTCTCTGATGAAGACGAAATGACTTCATCGGACAAAGGTTATATTTTACAGTCTGTAAATATGTCGCTTTTGTCTTCGATCCTTCATCAACCGGAGAAAATCGCAGACACGTTAATTCACCGTGATGAAATCAACATGGAATTGAGTAATGAGGATTTTCTTAAACACTTAACAGAAATTGCGAAATCCAGAGGGCTTTTCAAAAATGAGAAGCATCTCCAGCAGCTCATTGAGCAATGTGTCAAAGTTCAGCAGGCATATCAGGCAGACCAGTACCAAGTTCAATCGCTTGCCGATCGAGATGCTGTGGCATGTTATTATTTCGGCAATCGCAGCGGACATTTCTTTGGTGAACTTGAACCTTACTTTGTCACGGCAGAAGATTGCATCGAATTGAATAACTCATCTTATTGGAAAGTATGGGAGGAGAACATCCCGAATTTTAATTTGTTTGACATCGATGTTTCCAACCATATGATGCTGTTGTCCAATCCCGCAAGCTCGGATCGAATAGGTGCTTTTTGCAAGCAGTTGTATTCAAATGAAGGGGTCACGGACAAAGACATTCAATCCTTCAAAAAAAGCACCAAAGCAAGAGTTCCACGCAAGAGTTCCAAAAACCAGATCAAATAAGATCAAAAAAAAGCGTTGCTCATTATGGAGCGACGCTTTTTGGATCTTATACCAAGTTCATTGATTGTTCAAGCGGACAAGCAACCGCTGAAGACCGCGAAAGCCTACATTGGGCAGCCATTCGGGTTCCTCCTGAATCCATTCCATATTCGGATATCTCGCGATCAGACGACTCATGGCAATTTCTGTTTCCATCATTGCCAATTGGGCTCCGATGCAAGAATGAATTCCTACACCAAAGGCCAGATTCCGCGCTTCATTGCGTTCAATATCAAACCGATGGGGATCGGTAAATTTTCGCGGATCATGATTGGCTGACCCAAAGCAGAACATGATCAATTCGCCTTTTTTAATCTGTTGATCCAGGATTTCGATGTCCTCAAGAGCGGTTCTTACAGTAATCTGTGCAGGGCTCTCATAACGAAGGACTTCCTGAATGGTGCTTTTGATCAGACCCGGAGTGTCTTTTAATTTCTGAAGTTGTTCCGGGTGTTTCATCAGTGTGAGCATACCATTCCCAATCAGATTAGGTGTGGTCTCATGTCCGGCGAAGAGAAGCATGGCACATTGCGCATGAATTTCTTCAATGGTCAGGTGCACACCATCATCATCAGTTGCTTCTATAAGATAAGTAATAAAATCTTCCTGAGGATGTATTCTTCGTTCTTCAATCACATCGGTTAAATAGGCAGTTAACAGAACCAAAAGATTTTGCGCACGCGTGACGTCCTCATATGTAACCGTCATGGAACCGAACAAGTGAACAAGGCTATCTGCACATTCGGCCACACGCTCATACTGTTCTTCAGGAAGGCCCAGCAGTTTCATAATGACTTTGGTCGGAAGCGGGTAAGCATAGTCCTTAATCAGATCCACTTCTTCCTTTCCTTCCAGTTCATCAAGAGAGTCGTCGATCAAATCCATAATGTAAGGAGCGAGATTTTTGATAGACACGGAGAAGGCCTGGCTTAGCATTTTGCGATATCTGAGGTGAGAAGTGCCATCCTGGAGGGACATCCACATGGAGAACAGACGAATGAACTCCAGAATCCCATAAAGCTGTTGTTCCGAAAACTGGACTGCCCAATATTGCTGTGCCGTGTTATGGGAAATGCGTGGATCTGCAATGTACTTGTTTACGGTCTCATACCCACCAATGTACCATAATCCTCCATACAGATTCACTTTGTGAATTTCGCCTTGCTGAATCAGCTGTCGATACACGTCATACGGATTACCAAAGAAGTTTTCATTATAAAACGTGGTTGGATCATTGACATCAATGACAGGCATTGACAAGTGGTTTCCTCCTTTTATCACACTCGTTTTGAGAAATAAAGGAAATTATACAAAATTAGAGTAGCATGTATACTAGAATCTGTCGAGTAACCCTCTGAATATTCACCAAATTTTACTTTTATTTTACTTAAAAACACAAATAAGTAAATAGATTGACATGGAAATTTCAGGATAATATAATAGCTGTATTCTGCTTGCAAAGGAAGGATATCGTTATGATTACTGGACATTCCAATATCAGAGAGAATCCGACAGTGAACGAGAACAGGACGAACTATCCCCGCAATTATACCATTCATCAGTTATTTCAAGAGCAGGCCCGCTTGCATCGCGATGCGATTGCGGTAACCTCAGACACCATTCAATATACGTACAAGGAAGTAGATCAGTATTCTAACCAAATGGCCGCATTTCTTCGTCAGAAGGGGGCAGACCGCAACAAAATAATTGGTATTATGCTAGAGAGATCCCCTGAAATGATAATTGCTTTAATAGCCGTTCTCAAATCAGGGGCTTCTTATTTACCGATTGATTCCGAAACACCTGAGGAACGAGTGACTTATATGCTCAAGGACAGTGGAGCATGTATGCTGCTGACATCTCAGACTGGGAGCAACTACAAAGAATGCGCCGGCCTGGAAATGGTTCACCCCAGGATTATGGATTATCAGGACTTTTCGTCGGATGAACTGACGGACCTTAACCAGGCGGAAGATCCGGCTTACATTATCTATACATCGGGGTCAACGGGTTTGCCCAAAGGTGTTGTGATCTCTCATCGGGCTGCTATCCGTGTTGTACGTGATACCAATTACATCACAATTACGGAGCAGGACTGTATGCTTCAGATGTCCAACTATTCGTTTGATGCTTCGGTATTTGAAATATTTGGAGCCCTGCTGAATGGAGCCAGATTAGTCATCCTTCAGAAGGAAGAGGCCCTTAACATGTCCGGCCTTGCCCAGTCTATTGAAAAAAACGGGATAACCGTTATGTTCATCACAACTGCTTTTTTTAATGCCATCGTGGAACGTGAGATTACCTGTTTGAAATCGGTTCGCAAAGTGCTCTTTGGTGGTGAAAGAGTTTCACTGACACATGTAAAAAAAGCGTTTGAATATATGGGGGAAAACAAGCTTATTCACGTTTATGGACCTACGGAAAGCACGGTTTTTGCGACGTATTATGCTGTAAACGAAATCGATGAGGAAGCGCTTACAATACCGATAGGTAGACCTATCGCAAATACCTCCGTTCTGGTGCTGGATCAGCATGATCATCCCGTCCCTGTCGGAACAGCCGGGGAATTATGCATATCCGGTGATGGACTGGCACTCGGTTATTTGAATAACGATGAGCTCACGGAACAAAAATTCGTTTCTCATCCTTTCCTTACATCAGAGCGGATGTACCGCACGGGTGATTTGGTTCGCTGGACGCCTGAGCATACCCTTGAATTTTTGGATCGAATGGATCAGCAGGTGAAGCTTCGCGGTTTTCGGATCGAGCTGGGGGAAATTGAAACCCATTTGTCCCGGCATGATGCGGTAGCAGAGGCCTTTGTCATGATGCGAACAAACGATGCGGGCCATTCCTATCTGTGTGCATATATGGTGTTGACCCAGGAAACCTCGATTGAGGAGCTGCGTCTTTTCCTGGAGCAGAGAATACCGGAGTACATGGTACCAAACTATTATGTCAAGCTGGAGCAGCTTCCGCTGACTGCTAATGGCAAGATTAACAAGAGTGAATTACCCGAGCCGGATCACAGTATCCATTCAGGGAGGGTATACGTTGCTCCGACAACGGAGTTGGAACAGCGTCTGTCCTTGATTTGGAAAGATGTACTACAGATCGAGCAGTTGAGTGTACATGACAGTTTTGCACATCTGGGCGGTCATTCGCTTAATGCCATTGAAGTGATTGCACGGATTAATGAGGATTTAAGTGCAAGTCTGCCATTAAACCAGCTTTTCCGTCTTGGAACGATACAAAATATAGCAAAATTTTTGGAAGAAAATAATGATGAGGATAACACGGAGGCTTACTTCACGGATCAAGGTGATCCTGCCAATATGCTTGAGCCATTCGGTCTCACGGGTATTCAGTTGGCTTATTTGATTGGACGTGACCCTGCGTTTGAGATGGGTGGAGCTGCAACCAATTTTACGGTCGAATTCGAGGCAGAGGCCGATATGGATTTGGTTAATGCAACCTTGCAGAAATTGATCAACAGGCATCCCATTTTACGAACAGTTGTGTATGAGAATGGGACACAGCAAATATTAAAAAAACCACCGTTATACACGGTAGAAGTGATAGACGTGTCAGAATGGGATACGGCATATCGTAGCTCGCGAATGGAAGCAGAGAGACAACGAATGATGACAAAAGTTATTATTCCAAGCGAGTGGCCCTTATTTGAAATGAAAGCTTATCGGATGTCAGAGCGTCAGTATTACTTTTATCTGAACCTGGACCCGCTCATATGTGATGACAGCAGCTTGAAGCTGCTCATCAAGGAATTCAAATGGCTCTATGCAAACGGGGATCAGGAACTGCCGGAGCTTCAATATAATTTTAGGGACTATGTTCAGGCCATGACACGTTTCAAACAGTCGGCACGTTATTTCAAGGATCAACAGTACTGGATGGACAAGCTGGAAGACTTCCCTGGTTCTCCGGCTTTGCCGCTCAAATGTGATCCCTCAGACATAAACGTGCCCCAATTCAGCAAGTTCTCGAATTTTATTACGGGTGAACATTGGAACAAGCTCAAACAGCAGGCAAGGCAGCATAACGTTACGCCAACCTCCATTTTGTGCGCAGCCTATGCTTATGTACTTGCACACTGGTCGAACCAGGAGAGATTTGGGGTTAACCTGACCGTATTTAACCGGATTCCGTTTCATGAAGATGTGCAGAGGATGGCTGGAGACTTTACAACGCTAATGTTGCTGGATATTGATACACGGAATTCGATGAATTCGTTCTGGACCTTTACAGAGTCGGTTCAACATTCATTGCTGGATGCACTGGATCACAGACATTATGATGGCGTTGATTTTATAAGACAATTGGGCAAAAAACATGATATGCACAAAAGAGCGGTCATGCCAATTGTATTTACGAGTGTCTTAAATGAGAATGTGGAAGATTCATTTGACGCTTTGTTTAACTTCGACCAGATCAAGTATTTCAGTACAAGAACCTCACAGGTTTATATTGATAATCAGGTCTATGAAATCAATGGCGGCTTGTATATCACGTGGGACTTTGTGGATCAATTGTTTGAAAAAGAAGTGATTGAATCCATGTTTCAGCAGTATCTGATCCTACTGAACCAAGTGATCTCTGCAACACAAATTACCGAGCTTGAGTTGAGTCAATCGAGCAGGCAGCTCATCGAACAGTACAACGATACGAGCAAGCCGTTGGCTCTGAAGCCTCTGCATGACCTGTTAACTGTAACAGCGATCAGATTCGGAGATCGGGTGGCGATTCAGCATCATGAACGTTCCATTTGTTACATAGAGTTGGAACGCAGATCGAATCAGATTGCCAGGTATTTGATCGATCACGGAGTACAGCGGGGCGATTATATTGGTGTGTATGGCAAGAGATGCATTGACACCATTGTGAATATATTCGGTGTGCTCAAAGCGGGAGCAGCGTATATTCCGCTTGATCCGGACTATCCGGAGGAACGCAAGCAGTATATTCGCGAAAAGGCCAACTGTAAATTTTTCATCATGCCGGAGCTATACGAGACGGAAGCGTTAGAAACCTACTCTGCGGAATCCATAAACAGCGGAGTGACGAATGATGATATGGCTTATGTAATTTTCACTTCTGGCAGCACAGGTAAGCCCAAGGGTGTGCAGATCAAGCACGGTGCAGCAGCCAATACGATCCTGGATATGAATGAACGGTTTAACGTAACCTCCAGTGATCGAATGATGGGTATATCTTCATTATGTTTTGACTTGTCTGTCTATGATATTTTCGGCGCAGTCAGCTGTGGTGCTTGTCTGGTTCTTATTGATGATCAGCGTGACATGTTTCAGCTCAAGAACGTGATGGAACAAGAAAAAATCACCATTTGGAATTCGGTTCCTGCTCTTATGGACATGTGTGTTGATCTGTATTCACCGGGAGAGAAGAACAACGACCTTCGTCTGGTATTGCTTAGTGGTGACTGGATATCCCTCCGGCTTCCTCAGAAAATAGTAGATGTATTTCCTGAATCTGAGGTGGTCAGTTTGGGAGGAGCGACTGAAGCATCGATATGGTCCATTTATTATCCAATCACGGCAGTGTCTGAGCAATGGAAAAGCATCCCTTATGGCAGACCACTGGCCAATCAACAGATTCATGTGCTGAACAGACAACTTCAACCCTGCCCTATAGATGTTGAGGGAGAGTTGTACATTGGTGGAAGTGGTGTAGCAAGCGGTTATCTGCATGACGAGGAAAAAACGAGACAGTCTTTCATCGTCCATCCGCAGTTGGGTTACATCTACAAGACAGGAGATTTCGGTGTCCTTCGATCCGAAGGGTATGTGGAGTTTCTGGGCAGAAAAGATAGCCAGGTCAAAATCAAAGGTTATCGGGTAGAACTTGGTGAAATTGAGAATGTGCTTTTGCAAGCCGATGACGTGCAAAAGGCAGCTGTTATTGATGTTGCTGGCGAGAACGGAGTCAAGAGCCTCTTTGCCTTTGTTGTTGCAGATCAGAATGTGGACACACTGCCACTGAAAGTTCTTTTGCAAAGTAAATTGCCAAATTACATGGTTCCGTCCATGTTTCTGAAAGTAGATGAAGTTCCGCTTACTGCCAATGGCAAGGTCAATAAAGCGGTACTGGAGCAAGTGGCAAGGCAGCATCAACTCACTGTTCGTGAACAGGTTGTGGTGGATACAGAGCCTGTCAATTCCATTCAGGAACAGCTGCTTCAGATCTGGAGAGATGTATTTGGCTTGAAGCAGATTGGCATGAATGTAAGCTGTTTTGATCTGGGCGGAGATTCGCTGAAAATTATGGCGATTGTGGCTGAAGTGAAGAAGCGGCTTCATGTTGAAGTTCCGATTGGTGAAATGTTCCGAAATGATACGATATACAGCCTGGAACAGTATTTGGCTACAAAAGCACATGTGAAACCTGCTGTGATCATTGAGAAATTAAGTCGCCGTGACCGATTTAGGGCTTCTGCAGCGCAGAAAAGCATGTATACACTCTCGCTGCTTGAAAACAACAGGGGAGCCTACCACATTCCCATGGCGCTCTTTATGGAAGGAGAAGTACACTTCATACGGCTTGAAAGAGCGCTTCAAACCTTTATTGCAAGGCATGAAATACTGAGAACCGGATTTGAAGTGATAGAGGATGAGCTTGTCCAGACGGTCCATACAAACGTAGCCTTTACACTTGATTATGATGATCTGGGAGAGCTCGATACAGATGACCATGAACTCGTTTGTTTGACAAGCAGCCTGTGCAAACAGTCCACTCAAGTTTTTGACCTTCGCCAGCCTCCTTTAATGAGGGCAAAACTGGTGAGAATTGGCCATGGGCGTCATTTGTTCATTATAAATTTCCACCATATTGTGGCTGACGGTACATCTCAAGGCATTTTGATGAACGAATTGCTTGAGCTGTACAGTGGCTCGATTCTTCCAGACGTTGACGTGCATTATCTGGATTATACGGCATGGCAGGAACAGTACGGGCATTCGGATGAAATGGCGAAACAGGAGGCGTACTGGCTGGATGTCTATAGTAGTCCCCCGCCAACGCTTGAGCTTCCTTACGACTTTAAACGACCTGAGATTAATACGTATGAAGGAAACAACATATATAGTCACTTGGGTGAGAGCCTGACCCGCGACATCAGGCAGCTTGCCAAGGACACCGGATCAACGTTGTACATGGTGATGCTTAGTGCCTATTTCCTTTTATTGCACCGATATACCCACGAGAAAGATCTGGTTGTGGGTGCGGCTGCCTCTGGCCGTCTGCATGAGCCGTTACAACATATGTTTGGTGTATTCGTGAACACCATTGCATTGCGAAACCAGATGAACGAATCGGATAGTGTCAGACAGTTAATTGAGCAAATCAAACAAACAACCGTAGCAGCCTTTGAACATTCAGAGTATGCATTTGATGAATTGGTACGAAAAACAGGTGCAGAACGTGAGATCAATCGTAATCCGTTGTTTGACACGATGTTCTCGCTGGAGAACGCTTCGCTGTTTACCCGTGAAACAGAAGGTATGAAGTTGTCACCTGTCATGTTCAATCTGGATAATGCAAAATTTGATCTGACATTCAACATCCTTGAGTTTGAAAATGAAATCGTGCTTAACGTTGAGTATTCCACCGATTTGTTTAGTCAGGAAACCATTCAGCGCATGAGTGACAACTATATTGCCTTAGTAGGAAACATGATATCCGGTCTGGAACAGCCGCTTAGCGAAATTGAAAGTCTGTCTCCGGGAGAAAGAGATCAGTTGATTCATACCTTTAATCCACCATCCCTGGAGTATCCTTTGCATAAAACTGTGGATGAGCTCTTTGAACAGCAAGTGAGACGTACACCGGATCATGTTGCTCTGGTGATGGGCGAAAAACAGGTAACCTATCGCGAGTTGAACCATCGGAGTGAACAGCTTGCTGAAGTACTACGAAAAAAAGGAGTGCGTGATAACAACATCGTCGGGGTCCTCGCAGAGCGTTCAATCGATGCGGTGATCGGCATGCTGGCAGTTCTAAAAGCAGGCGGAGCATACTTACCCATTGACCCGGCCTACCCGAATGAACGTATCCATTACATGCTTGAAGACAGTCAGACCCAATGGGTATTAACACCGAAGCAACGGTTTGAACATGTCGTTCAGGGAAAAGAAAGCTCTGTCCATCTCATTGATTTGCAGACTGAACTTGTGCAAACGGATGAATTCCTGATCTCCTCTTCCTTGCAACCAATACGGGGGCAAAGTCGGAATCTGGCTTATGTTATTTACACATCAGGTTCTACAGGTCAGCCGAAGGGAGTGATGGTTTCACACCAATCACTTGTTCATTTGTGTACATGGCACCATAAACGGTATCAGATCACTGATGCTGATCGCAGTGCCAGCTATGCTAGCTTGAGCTTTGATGCTTTTGTATGGGAATTGTTTCCATACCTGTTGGCAGGGGCTTCCGTACATCTGATTCAGGATGAAATCAGACTGGATGTGGTTCGTATCAATGACTACTTCCATCAGCATCAGATTAGCATTGCGTTCCTGCCTACAGCGATTTGCGAGCAGTTTATCCGGCAGGAGAACCATTCCCTTCGAACATTGCTGACGGGGGGAGACAAGCTGAATTATTTTGAACCCCGGAACTATGAGGTTGTAAACAATTACGGTCCAACTGAAAATACAGTCGTCACCACAAGTTTTACCATAAATCAGATGTATGCCAATATCCCTATAGGTCAACCACTGCCGAATACTACCGTTTTCATTCTGAGTGGCAGTGACCAGCTTTCGCCCATAGGGGTTCCGGGGGAATTGTGCATAAGCGGAGCCGGACTTGCAAAAGGGTATTTGAACAGGCCTCAGTTAACGGCAGAGAAGTTTGTCCAACATCCGTTCAATCCAGAACAAAAGATGTATCGGACCGGCGATTGGGTGCGTTGGCTGCCGGACGGCAATATTGAATATTTGGGTCGCATGGATGATCAGGTGAAAATACGCGGATTCCGTATTGAGCTTGGAGAAATTGAACATCTGCTGTTACAGGACCCAAGGGTGTTAGAGGCGGCAGTTATCGCGCATACAGACCCGGCAGACTTGCCAATACTTTGCGGTTACGTGGTGTGTCATGAGGGGCATCCTGTGGACGTGATTGATAAGATTAAAGAAGAATTAACCCGTCGTTTGCCTTCGTATATGGTGCCTACCCACCTTGTCATGATGGATCGCTTGCCTTTAACAGCTAATGGGAAAGTAAACCGCAAGGCGCTGCCGATGCCGACACCATCGGATAACCGGGAGACCATCGGGTATGAACCACCAAGAAATCCGGTTGAAGTTGCACTGGTTACTCTTTGGCAGGATATTTTAAAAATTGGAAATTTGGGTGTTCATGACCGATTCTTCGATATTGGTGGACACTCCCTGCTGGCAACCATACTGATCTCCAGATTACACAAGGAGATGCAGGTAGAAATGCCGCTGGTGCAAATTTTCCGTACACCTACAATCCGGGGCATGGCCCAATATATTTTGGATCATAAAAAAAGCAAATATACATCCATTCCTCATGCACCATTGCAGTACTTGTATGATTTATCAGCGGCACAGCAAAGAATTTATATTTTGAGCAATCTGGGTCCAACGGGTACGGCCTATAACATGCCTCTTGCCATGAAATTAAAGGGGAGCATAAATAAAAAACAATTGAATGAGGCGTTCTCCTGCCTGATTGCAAGACATGAATCGCTTCGAACTTCATTTGTCATGAATCAGGGTAAGCCTGCTCAAAAAATTATGCCAAGTGTTGATTTTGAAGTGCAGTACAGTTCCATCCGTGCAGAAGTGGAATCACCTGTTCTATCCGACTGGGTACAACCTTTTTCATTGGAACAGGCTCCGCTGATGCGGGCTGAACTTGTGCAAACCCAAGCAGACGAACATGTCCTTTTGCTGGACATGCATCATATGATTTCAGATGGAATTTCCATCGGAATTCTATTGCATGAACTGGCCGAGCTCTACAATGGCAAAAAAATGCCACCTGTAGCCGCGCAGTACAAGGATTATTCACTGTGGGCATATGAGCGTCAATCAAGCAGTGACTCGATCCGGCATGAAAAGTATTGGGCAGATGTGCTGAAGGAAGAGGTTCCGGTTCTTGACCTGCCTTTGGATTTTGCACGGCCAAAGACCAAGTCGTTTAATGGTGACCAGATTCATTTGCCTCTGGACAAAACATTGACGGCTGCGCTGGAGCAGCTGGCCAACGATCAGGGAGCCACCATGTATATGCTGTTTGTCTCTGCATTTACAACACTGCTCTCCAGATATACCGGACAGGAAGATATCCTGATTGGTACGCCGGTTTCAGGCCGGAATCATGATGATCTCAACCGTGTTATCGGCATGTTTGTCAACACGATTGTTCTCAGAAATGCACCACGGGGCCATTATACCTTCCGCCAATATCTGGAGCAGGTGAAGGAGAACACACTCCAGGCCTATGAGCATCAGGAATATCCATTTGAACGTTTGGTTGAACAGGTGGATGTGAAGCGTGATCCTTCACGTAATCCATTGTTCGACGTCATGCTTGTTCAGAATACAGATTGGCTACAGCTTCATATGAACGATGTGGAGGCCATATTGCTTGAAGATGGCATCCAACGTTCCAAATTTGATATGACGGCCAGGGTGAACAAAACCAACCTGAGCTGGAATCTCGAACTGGAATATAACACGGATGTGTTCCGAGCGGAGCGTATTCAGCGCTTTGCTGAACATTTTGTTGAGATATTGAGACAGGTCGCTGCTGCTCCAGAAGTGCGACTGGATCAATTGGATATTCTGACGCAACCAGAGAAAACCGTTCTGACAGGGTTCAACCCGCCGAGACAGGCCTATGAGCGGGACAAAACACTGGTCCAGATGTTTATGGAGCAGGTTGAACGCAATCCGGACAACATCGCTTTAGTTTTTGAGAATGAGCAGCTGACCTACCGCATGTTGAATGAGAGGGCGAATGTCCTGGCTTGCGAGTTACGTAAGGAAGGAGCAGGACCAAATCACATTGTAGCAGTGATGGTGGAGCGCTCCATAAATATGATCGTTGCGATTGTAGGTGTGCTCAAATCAGGGGCGGCTTACATGCCGATCGATCCTGAACTTCCTGCTGAGCGCAAGCGTTATATGCTGACTGACAGTGGTGCGCGTTTATTATGTACAGCAGATCATTCCATGGTGGATGACCTTGCGTTTAAAGGTACAGTTATTTTATTGGATGCATTGGATCGTTCAGGGGTACGTGAACCAGTACGTGAACCGGACATGATCAACCATTCCAGCGATGCGGCTTATGTCATTTATACTTCGGGATCTACTGGCAGACCCAAAGGAGTCGTTGTTGAACACTACAATGTTCACAATCTGGTGGACGGACTGGTGGAGGCGGTATATCAGCACTATGAGACGCCTCTAAATATTGCATTGATTGCTCCATATATCTTTGATGCATCCGTAAAGCAGATTTTTGCTGCTTTGCTGCTCGGACATGCACTGCATATCGTGCCTAAGAGCACAGTCTGGGAAGCAGATCTTTTGCTGAATTATTATGCTCATCATCATATTCATGTGTCCGATGGTACGCCTGCTCATCTGAAATTGCTCACCCTGGCCTCGGCCGGATGCAAACATCAATATGAACTGCAAGAGCTGATTATCGGTGGGGACGTGCTGACCTTTGACCTTCTCGATGAAGTATATACCACGCTCCCTGGAATGAAAGCAAACGTTACAAACGTATATGGACCGACGGAATGCACGGTGGACGCGGCTTGGAACAGAATCATGTATGGAACAGGCGAGCGATCAGGAACGATTCCGATCGGCAGACCGATCCGAAATACAAGCATCCTGATTATGGATCGTTACAATCGTCCACAGCCGGTTGGTGTACCGGGTGAGTTGTGCATTTCGGGTGAGGGAGTGGCACGCGGTTACTTGAATCAACCAGACCTTACGGCAGAGAAGTTTGTGGATTCACCTATAGACAACGATCGGAAAATGTATCGTACAGGTGATACTGCCAAATGGCTGCCGGATGGAACCATTGAATTTGTTGGCAGACAGGATGATCAGGTCAAAATCCGTGGTTATCGAATTGAACTGGGAGAAGTGGAGTACCAGTTAACCCGCCTGGAGGTAATTCAGGAGGCATTTCTTAACGCAGGTCAGGATGACAGTGGTAATGATTATCTCTGTGCGTATATTGTAATTGCTGATCCGGGGCTCTCCATTATGGACGTTCGTGAGAGACTTGAGTTACAGGTTCCTTCATATATGATACCAGCTCATTTTGTTAAAATGGATCACTTGCCAAGAACAGTAAGCGGAAAAGTAGATCGCTCTCGACTTCCTGAACCGGGCAACCGCATACTGGATGACGCGAAGTATGAACCACCAAGGAACGACAAAGAGCAAAAGCTTGTTCAGATATGGGAGAACATCTTGAATCTGGATTGCATTGGAATTCATCACAACTTTTTTGTCATGGGTGGGGATTCCATCAAGGCGCTTCAGACGATTTCAGGATTGTCCAAACTGGGTTTGAAAGTAGAAATGAAGGATCTCTTTGCCAACCCGACGATCCGGCAGCTTAGTCCATATGTTAAGCATTCCCAGACTCCAACTACTGGAAATGCTGAGGTGACAGGCGAGGTTTTCCTAACGCCTATTCAGCAGCGTTTTTTTGCAAGAAACGATACGGATCACAACCATTACAATCAGGCTTTTATGTTATTCAGGCAGGAAGGATTCGATCAGAACGCCATTCGGCTTAGTTTCGATAAACTGATGGAGCATCATGACGGGTTAAGAATGGTTTATGGCTACAACTCCTCTGGAGAAATGACCCAGACCATCCCAAGCTATAGAAGCGGTATGTTTGAATTCGATGTTGTGGATGTCAGAGGCGTAGCACAACCAGAGGCATTCATTGAAGAGCAGGCATCGTTGTTGCATAAGAACATGGAGATTCACGAGGGACAGCTCGTTAAACTCCGGCTTTTCCGGCTCGATGAGGGCGAACACCTGTTAATCACCATTCATCATTTGGTCATGGATGGTGTGTCCTGGAGAATTTTGCTCGAAGATTTGGAGTGGTTATACATTCAAGCGGTCGAACAAAAGCCGTTGGATGTGGGACCCAAAACCGTCTCTTACCAGCAATTTGCTGCTGCTTTAAAGTCGTATTCCAAACATCACCTTTTGCAAAAGGAGCAAGCGTTCTGGAGAAACATGTCCAGTGTTTATACGCCTTTGCTGGATTCTCAGTGCCAAACAACGAATACAGTTCGTGACCATGGTCATAGCGCTACCCTTGTATCTGAGCTTGATCGTGAACAAACCGGCTGGCTTCTTCAACAGACAAACAGAGCCTACCAAACGGAGATTAATGACATTCTGTTGACTGCACTTATGCTAAGTGTAACCGAAATAACCGGTCAACCTCGGTTCAAAATCATGCTGGAGGGGCATGGCCGACAAGCGCTTGTATCCGAGCTGAATGTCAGCAGAACGGTCGGGTGGTTTACATCCGTATACCCGGTAGTATTTGACCTGTATCAAGAGCTGGAATTGCCTAAGGCAATTAAAACAGTCAAGGAAACACTGAGAGCGATTCCCAATAAAGGCATCGGATACGGAATTCTGAAGTATATGGCTGATCAGCACGGTTTTGCAGATGAAAAGGAAGCACCAATTTTGTTCAATTATATGGGTGAACTGGATAGCAGTCTGGAACGGAACGTTTTCCGTTCGTCCCATATCCCGGTAGGACAAACGGTGGGTGGACAGCTCACCAGAGAGCATGATTTTGAAATCAATGCAGTTGTCATGGATGGGAAGTTCACCGTTCATACGACTTACAGTGATGGAATATATGAAGCTGAGACTGCTGAACAGCTTAATCGATTGTTCATGGACAACTTGCATCAAATCGTTCACCACTGTCGGAACAAGCAGGGCACAGAGAGAACTCCATCCGATTATGGGAAGCATCCTGTATCCATAGCGGAGTTGGAAGCGATACAAAACAGAATTGATCCTCTTGTGATCAGCAAAATGTATCCGTTGACTCTAATGCAATCCGGCATGCTGTACCATTCGCTGGCGCAAGAAACATCACACGCCTATTTTGAGCAGGTATTTGTGGAATTAAAGGGTAACGTTGATGTGGAGATATTGAAATACAGCTTTGGACGGGTGATACAGCGCCATGAGGGGCTTCGTTCCATATTTGAATATCAACTTGTGGAGCAACCCCGCCAGCTTATTATTGACCAGCAGCAGGCTGAATGGTTGATGCTGGATTGGACCGGTACTAGCCAGCGTGAACAGCTTCAACGGATGGAGCAGTTCATGGCCGAGGATCAGGAAAGAGGGTTTGATCTTAGCAGGGAGTTATTAATCAGATTCTGTCTGATCTCCAGAGGGGCGGATGCGTACACACTGGTCATTAGTCATCATCATATTTTGCTGGACGGCTGGTGTCTCGATATCCTGATTCGTGAAATGTTTGAGATTTATGCGAGTCAGCAGGCTGGGCAGCCTGAAATGTTGGAAGAAACCAGGCCGCTGGGGGACTACCTCGACTGGCTTGATCAACAGAACAAGGAGGAAGCACTGGCGTATTGGAAACAGTATCTCCAGGGCTACGATGAACGAGTCACTTTGCCCAAAACAGGGGCTAACCTGAATGCGGAAGCGCCAACGTTGCGAGAGCAGGAAATTCAATTTCCGCGTGAACTCACAAGTGGGCTAAAACAGTTCGCTATGAACAATCAGGTTACATTTAATGCGTTAATTCAGGCGATATGGGGCATGGTCTTATGCAGATACAGCGGTACAGAAGATGTCGTATACGGCACAGTCATTTCCGGGAGAGACGCAGATGTTGAAGGAATAGAGAACATGGTTGGGTTGTTTATTAATACCATTCCTACCCGGGTGAAATTTGAGCCGGAAGAGCTTTTTGCTGATGCTCTCCGCAGGGTTCAACAGGAAGGGATGGAAGGTCAAAAGTATGGCTATGTACATCTGGGAGATATACAGGATCAAAGTGAATTAAAAGCCGATTTGCTTGACCATGTACTGGTATTCCAAAATTTTGGGAATGAACAGGCTGCGAGCCTTGCGGCGGAGCATGTGACCGGAGTAGCGCTGGAGTGCGTTTATGGCATTGAGCACACGCACTATGATTTGAGTGTAACTGCTGTCATGGGTGATACATTCAGACTTAAATGCTCCTATAACCGTAACGTACTGGATTCGGATCTGATGAATGGTCTGGGTGATCATGTTCTCTATGTGGCAGAGCAAATTAGTGCAAACCAGGATATTCGAGTAAAAGAGATTGCTCTTATTGGTGAGCGGGACAGACCTAAGATGGAGCTGTTATCACATGGTCCAATGACACCATTTCCCAAAGAAAAGACATTATCTCAGCTATTCGACGAACAGGCAGAGCGAACTCCGGATGCAGTTGCACTGGTCATGCATGAAAAACAGCTCACCTACCGGGAGCTGCAGGAGAAATCGAATCAGATGTCAGAACGTTTGCGCATGCAAGGCATTCAACCTTCATCCATCGTAGGGTTAATGGTACAACGCTCTTTCGAGATGATAATAAGTATACTTGGAATTCTCAAAGCAGGAGCAGCCTATTTACCGATCGATCCCCAATGGCCAAAAGCGCGAATTGTGCACATGCTGCATGACAGCGGTGCCGCCTTGCTGCTTACGGAGAAACAATGGATGGAGGATTTCACAGGCGTCACTGAAGTCATGAATGTACATGCGAATGTTGAAGACACCATCCGATTAGAGAGCATAGGCATGAAGGAATCAGCACCAACCTTGGCATCCGAGGATAAGGCCGGAGACGATCTGGCTTATATTATCTACACCTCGGGCTCTACGGGGAAACCAAAAGGTGTAATGATCTCCCATGCCAATGCCATTCGTGTAGTGAAAAATACAAATTATATTCAGATCTCTGCCTCAGATTCGATATTGCAGCTTTCAAATTATGCCTTTGATGGCTCGATATTTGACATCTTTGGAGCGCTGTTAAACGGCGCGAGGCTGGTCATGATTGAACAGGAGACACTGCTGGATATTAACCAATTGTCCAAAGTGCTGACAGAGGAGAGAATTACGGTCTGTTTCATGACGACTGCCTTGTTCAACCTGCTGGTTGATCGTGCGCCTCATTGTTTGCTTGGACTTCGAAAACTCCTATTTGGAGGGGAGCGGGCTTCGGTCTCCCATGCCCGAAAAGCTCTTTCTCATATGGGAGCAGATAAACTGATTCACGTATATGGTCCTACGGAAAGTACAGTGTTTGCAACAAGTTACCCTGTACAAGCCATAGGTGACAATGATGGAAGTCTTCCGATTGGCAAGCCCATTGCGAACACATCTGCATGGATTCTGGACGACAATCAACAGTTTGTTCCAAATGGCGTACCTGGAGAGCTTTATCTCTCAGGTGATGGATTAAGTCTCGGTTATCTGAACAATGAGGATCTGACTGAAGCCAAATTTGTCAACAATCCATATCAGCTCCATGGACGAATGTACCGTACTGGTGATCGGGTACGCCGACAGTCTGACGGAACGATTGAATTTCTGGAGCGAATGGATCATCAGGTGAAGCTGAGAGGTTATCGGATCGAGCTTGGGGAGATTGAACAGGTACTGATTTCGCATGAGCATGTCCGTGAAGCCACGGTTGTAGCTGTCAAAGATTCGGGTGGACAGGATACTTTGTGTGCTTACCTTACCGTCCTGAAGGAAGTCAATCGGGTGGATATGCAATCCTATATGGAAGCCCGTTTGCCAGGCTATATGGTCCCTTCCTATTTTATGGTATTGGAGCAGCTCCTACTTACGCCAAACGGGAAAATAGACCGCCATGCGTTGCCTCGCCCTGAGATAGCAATCAAATCAGAGACAACGTATGAGGCTCCTTCCAATTATGTGGAGGAACAGCTAGTAAACATATGGGAAGAAGTGCTGAATGTGAAGCCGATTGGCACCACCCACCATTTCTTTGAATGCGGCGGGAATTCCCTTAAAGTGATGCATGCAGTTCAGTTGACTAATCGAAAGTTGCAAATGGAATTAAAAATCAGTCAATTTTTTGAGTATCCAACGATTAAACAACAGGTCTCTCATATATTGGGCGGTAGCACAGCTGACCTTGATTTGAATGAATATGTGGAAGAAGAGATTTAGCAGTTCGTTCTTTATGTACAATAAATGAGTCAATGATCCGTGAGAGACTGCATTGCAGATAGCCCCTTCATTAGATGCGGTGTAGAGGTGCAGTTTCTCCCGGAATTCCACGTCTTAGGCGTCATACTGAAAGGAATGGTGAATTCCTATGAACATAGCGGAGTTTATGAATCATTTACAGAAGAAGAACGTGAAATTGTACCATCAAGACGGGAAAATCAAAATGATCGGACCACGTGATGAAATCAATGCTGATCTTAAATCACAAATTAAAGAACACAAACAGGCACTTATTCAGTTTCTGATCCATCAGGAAGAAGTATGGAATGCGCCTATTCCAAAGGCCCAAGAGTCGCCCAACGAGATGTACTCCCTGTCCAGAGCTCAGAAAAGAATGTATATTCTGCATCAAATGGACGATCAGGGAATTGCTTATAACATTCCAATGGCGGTAAAGCTGACGGGTCCTCTCGAACTGGATTTACTTGAGGAAGCGATTGGGCGTGTGATCGAGAGGCATGAAGCGCTTCGAACGTCATTTGTCGATGATCAGGGAGAGCCTGCTCAGAAGATTCACCCTCAAATTCGGTTTAAGCTTGATTTCAGCGAACGGAATGAATCAGATATTTTGGTCAAGATCAAACAATTTATTCGACCTTTTGATCTGACGCAGGCTCCGCTGCTGCGCGCTGAACTGGTCCGCTTGGATCAAGACCAGCATGTGCTGCTCATGGATATGCATCATATTGTATCCGATGGGATGTCCTTTGCGTTGTTTCTGAATGAACTGGCTGAACTGTACAGTGGAAAAGCGTTGACACCTGCTGCCATCCAGTACAAGGACTATGTGGCATGGGAGAAAGCCAAAGAACGTTCAGGCGCTCAGCAAAAGCAGGAAAAATATTGGCTGGATACGCTGAGTGGGGAACTGCCACAACTTCAAATGCCTCTGGATTATCCGCGTCCGCCAGAGCAGGATGTTGCCGGTCAACGAATGGTTACCGAATTGGATCAGGAACTGACGAGAAATTTGCAGCGTCTTGCTGATGAGCATGACGTAACGATGTACATGCTGCTTCTATCAGCCTATACCGTCCTTTTATCCAAATACACTGGACAGAAGGATATTATCGTGGGTACGCCGATCGCAGGCAGATCGCATGATCACCTCAAATCAGTAATCGGTTTGTTCACCAATACGATAGCAACACGACATAAGATTGAGCCAGATCAGACATTCGACGCGTTTTTGAATCAGGTGAGAAGGCATACCTTATCCGCATATGAGAATCAGGATTATCCTTTTGATGAATTGATCGAAAAGCTGAATGTACCTATAGATCGAAGCAGACACACGCTGTTTGATACGATGTTTGATTTGCAGCATGCCGAGGATTATGTGTTCCAACTGGGTCAGCTTCAAGCGGAAATGTGTGAATTCGATCTCCCGGTCTCCAAATTTGATCTCAGTATCAGCGTAATTCATTACGGCAGTCACATGAAACTGGATCTGCAATATGCCTCCAAATTGTTTGCCCAAAATAGCATGGAACGTTTTTTAAGCCACTTGGTGAATGTGTTGAATGAGATTGTGTTAAACGCGGGGCAAAAGGTAAGTCAGCTTCGCATGTTGTCCAGGCAGGAAGAAGAACAGGTGTTGTATCAGTTTAACAACAAGCGGGTGGATTCGTACCAGGGCACATTAAATGATTGGTTTGAAGAACGCGCTGCACATGCACCTGAACGGATTGCAGTAGTCCACGGCAAAAGATCCATGTCTTATGAGCAGCTTAATGAACGAGTAAACAAGCTGGCACGCCTGCTGCGAATGAAAGGGGTAAAGCCTAATTCAATTGTAGGTGTTATGGTGGAGCGATCCTTGGATATGATTGTTGGGATACTTGCAGTTCTTAAAGCGGGTGCTGCATACTTGCCCATTGATCCTGAACTGCCTGATGACCGGATATTATTTATGCTCAGGGACAGCGAGGCCGTGTTGCTCTTGAATGGATGTCCTTTGAGAGGCAAAATCCACATCACATCCGAACTGGCGATGGAAGACCCGGAGATTGAACGTATGGAATCAAGCAATCCAGAACGAGTTAATCACCAGGGAGATTTGGCCTATGTGATCTATACTTCCGGTTCAACAGGTACACCTAAAGGGGTCATGACCACTCACGGAAATATATTGAACTATATCTCTGCTTTTTTGGACAGAGTACCGCTAACAGAGGAAGATGCGGTTCTTCAGGTGGTGTCCTTTTCGTTCGACGCGTTCACTGAGGAAGTATTTTCGTTGCTGGCTGTATCCGGGCGCATTGTCCTGAGCGACAAGTTAAACGAAACGAATGTGGATGACCTGGTTATGCAGATTGAAAAAGAGAACATCACTGTCTTAAGCTGTTCCCCGCTTCTTCTAAACGAGTTGGACAAAAACAGGCATTTGCGTCCGCATGCCAACATGAAATTTATTAGTGGCGGAGACGTCCTTAAATATGAATATGTCCGAAATATGGTCCGTTCGGCTCAGGTGTACAATTCATATGGACCTACCGAAGCAACGGTATGTGCTACATATTATCGTGTGATGCCACAGGACCAGGGAAGAGTATCCATTCCCATAGGTAGTCCTCTTGGAAATGTTGACGTGTTTATACTTGATGAATATCAACAGCCCGTTCCGATTGGTGTAGCAGGGGAGTTATATATCGGAGGGGCAGGGGTTGCCAAGGGATATCTCCATCTTGCCGAGCTTACGCAATCCCGTTTTATCGATCATCTGCTCGTATCGGGGAACAAAATGTATCGCACCGGAGATATGGGGAGATGGCTTCCGGATGGCAATATCGAGTTTCTTGGAAGAAATGATGAACAGATTAAAATCAGAGGATATCGCGTTGAAATTCGGGAAGTCGAGCATCATTTGGCAGCTCATCCTGATGTAAGCGATGCTGTGGTTACAGCTCAAAAGGACCCACAGGGTCAGCTCTGCCTTTGTGCATATATTGTCTGGAATTCGCCAGATCATGGACATGGCTTCGATGAACTGAAAACACATGCGAGAGAGCGATTGCCGGCTTACATGATTCCTTCATGGTTTATGAGTCTGGAGAAAATTCCGCGCACACTCAATGGCAAAGCAGACCTTAATGTTTTGCCCAAACCCAATATGGAAAGCACGGCTCATACGACGTATGCGGCCCCAAGCAATGAGCTGGAATGTATACTGGCATCCATCTGGGAAGAGGTATTGGATCTTCGGCCGATTGGGGTAGATCATCATTTTTTTGAACTGGGTGGTCAGTCTTTGAGGGCATTTGCCATGATGTCAGCCATTCAGAGAAAGCTGGATATTCGGATTACACTCAAGGATATTTTTAACATGCCTACAATCAGGGAGCTGGCTGCATGGCTTCGAACTGTGGAGACACAGCACACCTTCCAAATCCAGAAGGCAAACCATAAGCCGCATTATCCATTGTCCGCAGCACAGCGAAGACTTTACATTCTGGATCGGGTGCAGCAAACAGGTTTGATGTATAACATGCCTCTTATTATCCGTTTGTCAAAAGAAGCTGAACAGCAGCGCATGGAGCAGACATTGCTTGAAATCATTCGTAGACATGAAGGGCTGAGAACTTCTTTTACGGAAATGGATGACGGGCCTGTTCAGCGTATTCATACCCAAGTAAACTTCAATCTTCTTGTGGGGAACGGCTTGGAACAGGATCTGGATTCGTTCCTACATTCGTTTATCCAACCCTTTGATCTGGAGAAGGCCCCTTTGTTCAGAGCTGCATTATGGCGAACGGAAATCTCCCAATATCTGTGTCTGGATATGCATCATTTGATTTCAGACGCGGTGTCCATGGATATCCTGATCCAGGAAATAGGGCAAATCTATGAACATAAACGATTGGCACCATTAACCCTACAATATAAAGATTATGCTGAATGGTCTCTGGCCCCGGAACAACAGGAACAAAGGCAAGAGCACCAGCAATACTGGACAGATGTGCTTAAAGGTGAATTGCCCGTGTTAAATTTGCCACTCGATTTCTCCCGACCTGCGATTCAGAGTCATGAAGGGAACCGGCTTCAATTTGCAGTTGATTCGCAACTGACACAAAGGCTTCGTTTGCTGGCTGCCGAAAACGGTGTAACGCTGTTTGTTTTGCTGTTAACCGCATATACGATACTTCTTGCCCGGTACACTTCCCAGGATGACATCATTATAGGTACTACGGTGGCAGGACGAGAGCATCCGGAATTGGAAGATATGGTGGGTATGTTTGTCAATACGCTTGCATTACGCTTTTATCCCGAACCCGATATGACGGTGCAGCAGTTGCTTCATCATATTAAGGATACTACGCTTGACGGCTTTGCCCATCAGGACTATCCGTTTGATGAACTGGTCAGCCAACTTGAAGTGAAGAGGGATGCAAGCCGGAGCCCGCTGTTTGATACCCTGTTCACCCTTCAGGCTGAACAGACAACCGTAATGGACGCTAATGGTTTGCTGGCTGAATATTATCCGTTCAGTCATCCCACAGCCAAGTTTGATCTAAGTTTAACTGCTTTGGAGACTGCGGATGGTATAGAGATGTTTTACGGATATGCCTCCAGGCTGTTCAAACAAGATACCATGGAGAGATTGGCCGGACATTATAACGAAATTTTGAAACAGATTGTAAACGATCACCAACGCACAATAGGTGAGATCAATCTGGTGACGGAAAAGGAAAGGCGGCTGCTGCTGTATCAGTTTAACAACAATGCTAGGGATTATGCTAATCGAAAACCCGTTCCGGAACAGATTGCAGATCATGGAATTCATTTTCCCAATAAAGTAGCTGTTGTATATGATGGGCAAAAACTGACCTATAGCGAGCTGAATGAACGGGCTGCGGATGTTGCGAAAGCTCTGCAGGAACTTGGAGTCCATAAGCAAATGCCTGTAGGCATTATGATGGATCGTTCCTTGGAAATGATGGTCGGTTTACTCGGTATTCTCAAAGCGGGTGGAGCATATATGCCTTTGGACCCGGCGTTTCCCGAGGATCGCATTCGCTACATGCTCGAAGATAGCGGTGCCAGTGTGGTTGTAACTCAAGAGCATTTGTTGTCCCAAGTGAAAAAATACAGTCATTCAATTAAAACTCTGGTGCTTGACAGTTCTTGCTCATCATTACAGAGCATTGAGGAGAAGGGCGGCCGCCAGGAGCGGAATGGCGTGTCACAAATAAAGCATGATGACCATGATTTGGCCTATATCATCTATACCTCAGGCTCAACCGGATTGCCCAAAGGTGTATTGATTGAGCATGGATCATTCGTCAATTTCTGTTATGGCTTCATTGAAGCTCAGCAGATCACGGAACGAGATCGTGCAGCTAATTATTTGCAAATTACATTTGATGGGTCTATTATCGATATTTTTCCTGCATTGGTGGTGGGGGCCGAGCTGCATATCATCCCGTCTCAGTTGCGTCTGGATATGTCACAGCTAAATGCATATATGAATGCACACTCCATTACATTGATCACGTTGCCGCCTAAGGTGTGTGAAGTTTTTATCCATCAACCCAATACCTCATTGCGTTTGCTGATCGCTGGAGGAGAACAGTTGAAACTTTCTTTTCTCCCTGACTATCCGCTGATCAATGCATATGGACCTACCGAAAACACGGTTGCTACCACCTACCAACGGGTAGAACAGGTTCAAGGCAATATTCCGATTGGCAAGCCGCTCCCCAACATATGGACGTATGTAATGAATAGTGATCATCAATTATGTCCGGTTGGTGTAGCAGGAGAATTATACATTGCCGGCAACAGTGTAGCCCGGGGCTACCTTAATAACCCAGAACTGACAGCCGAGAAATTTGTGGACAACCCGCATGAACCTGGCGGCAAAATGTACCGGACAGGTGATCTGGTGCGCTGGCTGCCTGATGGCAGTCTGCAATTTATGGGGCGTACCGATCAACAGGTGAAAATTCGTGGTTATCGGATTGAGCTTGGCGAAATCGAGCAGCAACTGCTAAAACATCCGGCCATCCGGGAAGCAGCGGTTCTGGCCCACCAGGACCCGCAGGGAAATGGAGCGTTATGCGTCTATGTTGTGGCCGAAGGCGAAACAGTGTGGACAGCCGCTACCGTTCGGGACTGGCTGGAAGCGGAATTGCCGGATTATATGATCCCGGCATATGTCGTGCAGCTGGAGCAGCTGCCGCTAACGTCCCATGGCAAGCTGGACCGCAAGGCATTGCCGGAGCCGGACCACCATCTGCCTGCCGGACCGGAGACGGAAGCACCGCGCAGCGAGGTGGAGCGCATACTGGTGGACGTTTGGCGTGATGTGCTGAACATGGAGGAGCTGGGCATCAATCACCAGTTCTTTGT
>NZ_AWUK01000049.1 GCF_000499205.1 Paenibacillus sp. MAEPY2 | reverse complement strand
TTTATGTTCTTCTTTTTATTAAAAATTCATTTTTTTTGAGTATCCGAAGAATTTGTTTCAATTTCTCTCACCACCGATAGATCATTTTTAGTTAGCTTATTTAAGGTTTTATCTACCAGTAAAATAGACTTATTAAGTTGTATTAATCTTTTATCTAAATCGTCTAACCTTTGATTAAAATTACCAAGGACACTTCTTAATAAAATAATAGCAATTAAGCTTGGAAACCCAACCGTCCCAATCAAAGCACCTAAATTCTCAAGAGAAATTGTATCCACAAGATCTTCCCTCCTTTCTTGATTAAAAATTAGCTAGCTTTCATTTTTAATAAACTCAAGAAATTCAGTAATAATTTCTGAAGCAGCATCTTCTGGTGGTAGATATATATATCTACTTAATTTTTGTATATCAGGATTAAATAAATTCAAGAGTTCCAAAATTGCTTTGGGATCATTGTTTTTTGCAGCAGTCAACAATTCTAAGAACTGATTTTCTGAGATAATAGGTTCAACATTTTTCTCTTCCATTTATTCACCGCCTGCTGACTAATGTTTAGTTTAAGAGCAACTTCAGATTCTGTGTAACCCTCTAGATAAATCTTACTTAGTACATTCTTCCCTATATCTGGTAGCGAGCTAATAAGTTGTTCTGCCATAATTTTGTTTTCAGAGAAGGATGTAAAATCCCCCTTTATTGCCTCATCTTCAAAAATTGGTAACTCACGATATTTAATTTTTTTTGCTCTATATTGCACTCTCCAACCAATTCGATAAATCTCTTTCCTATATCGCTCGTATACTGTTTGCTGATTTTCCAACTTGAAAACCACTCCTTTCGAAATAAACTTTCTACATATGTAGGGAAAACCAAGAAATATTTTACAACCAAAATAGGAACATTTGTTCTATTTTATTATAGCATTTTTATCGTTTTTTGGCTTCCATTTATAATGAAGCTATTTAAATTCAGACCTGTATTTGAAACTCTGATCCGTTTCTTCAAAATTGAACAGAAATGAAGATAAGTTTCAATAAGAACAAAACCCGAGAATTGGAGCGCTATATTCCATGCAATCGGTTGGTTGAATATACCCTTAAATTTGTTATCATTTAGTTATAAATACCTCGCCATCAGGCGCCAACCTATGATTATGGTGATTGCGTTATGAAGAGCATTTACCGCGTCAACGGTCATGTAGAAAGGCTGTGGACTGCCACGGCGTGCATGAGCTGAATAATGCTATTTATGCGAAACCCACCGTCAGGCGATCAACCTTATGAGGTGGGTTTTCTCTTGCCATGAATTCTTGAGGTAATTATATTGATTTTTAGTTGTCCTTCATGAATATGCGATAGTTTTCACCTCAAAAAAACAACCATCTTAATCAAGATGGTTGTTTCTGTAGAAATTTTAAAGTCAGGTTACAGCAGCAATGGGTGCATAAACAATGGCTACAATTCCAAATGTGATCATAGGATAGGTCCATAAACGATCGGTATTAGGATTCCTTCTTCCGATCAGATAGTAAATTGAAATCATAATTGCAGTCACAAGTATGCCTGGGATAAAGAAACTTAAAAATAGTGACACATCAAACTCCGTTTTACTCAAAATTTCACCTCGTATCTTACTGTTAAAACGCAAATCCTATTTGACCGTGCTGGTCCCTTATCACACCTATATTGTCATTGTTCTTATGCTTCACTCCCGCAAATCTGCGGAAGAACAACGAACTAATTTCATTGGCAAAGGCACGAATTACACGACCACATACACTCTGTCCAATCATCTCGTATATTCGAGACATTGGCGTGTGCTCAGGGAATTTAAACCATGCTGGGATCTGGAAAATACGCCGTAATTCATTGATAGTCAAGAAACGCCATTGATCGCCCTGTTCGTTTAGAACATAGGAGTTACTGGCACTATGACTTCGATATCTTGCCGGTATGCATTGTAGTTCAGTACACTCTTCTGGTTTGACGAAGGTTTTATCCGTATTGCGATCTGCCCACGAGTTATTCTTCGCTTTCTTTCCTAGAAAACTATCCCACCAAGTCTTGACCGATTTCCATTCATGATCTGTTGCAGTATCCAGGTACTCTTTTAATTTGTGTCGTCGGAATACTGGAGCTTTTGGTTCACGGAACAGATCGAAGTCCTCTTTATCCTTAACAAAGAGTGTATAGGAACGCTTCCGATGCGCTATAGAACCAAAGTTATAACTATCAATCGTGATAGGCCCAATCATATAAGGATAATCAGGAGTCAAAAGTTCCTGAAGATTATGAAACACAGTAGATTGATAGAATGCCGGGACGTTCTCAGAAAAAATAACACGGGGATCCGCGGCTTTCAATATTTTATAAGTTCCTAGGACAATGTTATCGAAATAACCTTGTCCGCCGTCTCCTATACTACTGTGTTCGGAACAATCCAAGGAGATGAAAGCTACATCAGCCTTAGCGACCGTGTTGCAATCTCTTAGATCACCATTGAATAAGTAGGAATAAGGAAAGTTCTCTTTGATAACCTCCGCGCAATCTTCTTCAATTTCAACTTCTTGTACCGCCGTGTAGTATTGGCTATCTACAAACATGGATGCTCCTATCCCAGAACCCGAACAAACCGTTAGAAGGCGAATACGTTCGTCTGAAGACTCAAATGTTTCAGTGTCGAATAAGCGGAATCGGAGTGGACTCACAACAATTTCTGCATGTGGGCCATTGCGATAGACACTTATTTCAATTTTCTCCTGAATGCAAAGGATAGACGAAAATTTCGATCCAGATGTGTCTACCAGAGGACGTGGTTTGCCGCTAGTACGGTTCATTCTAGACGAAACACTGACCTCGTACACATCTTGTGTTTCATCGAATGGACTATTCCGGATCGTAATTTGCTTATTCATTTCATCGACTTGAACGAATAGTTCTGATCCAGGTATCAGACCTGCAGCTTCACATACCATGTGTTGAAGCCACAAGCGTGGAGCATTATTCTTTTTACTTACCGTGTAGACCTTTTTTAAAGTCAATTTGCGATTATTCATATTGTGAGTTTCCCCATAGGTGAGGGGGAATCCCCTCAACCTCATGGGGATTCCCTCCTTCCTATTCGTTAATTATGTTAACAACCAAACTGTGAGCCAGAATCTCTATTGGTTAGTTACTGACTTCAACCAGCACTTTTCTTGTAAGCGGGACTAGTTCTGCCCCATTTCTCGCTAATATAGCACATCCACTCATCATGCCACATGGCAAAATCCTTTTTATAGGTACTCCGTAGCAGCTCGTATACAGGGAACACGTCTCGTAAAGGCCGCCGGCTATAATGAAGGAAGGGAATACTCCTCATAATTTTTGATCCAGTCGCCTGAACTTCGCGCAGTTGCTCATCAAACCAGCAGGACTTTAGAAAGGATAATGGCTCTTCTCGGATGATCTCGTCCCAATCCATACCGATTTCTCTGTCTGCAGAGCAATTGAATGGGCATAGATAGCAGCGGGATCTCCGCGTAGGGAAGTCATTATCAATCAGGAACCTTATGCTATCATCTGTCGTTACGTTTTCCTCAACTAGCGGGTAAGCTAATCGCATGTAATCGTATTGAGGCGACTGATACGTTTTAATTCGGCGGATTTCATCAACACTAAATCCAATGTCGATGATGAATCCCACGTGGTCTGGCATTTGCTGCCTTGGGCCTAGACCGTACAACTGTAGCACAAGCTGCCGGGCTTTTTGTTTAACTGGTACAATCTTAAAATCAACTGTACACTGTCTCGGCATCAAACCACCCCGAATCATCTCTCCTGTCTCCGGATCTACCCGGTTGCAGTATACAGGAAGCTGGAAACGTTGATAGTCCGTATAAATGTAACGCATCAACATTTCCTCCAACCCGCGCTCCATCGTATTATGTTGCGTTGTAATGAAGGGGGTTGTGTTTCCAACTTCCTGTTGCCTTTGACGCCACCAGGCTACTTGCTGGTGAATAAATGCCGGCTCAGCCCCCGTATTCGCGAATATGATAAAGTCGTAATGAACCAGCCCTCTAAAGTGCTGTTCAAGTAAATGCGTAGACTGAGTCCCAGCTCCAAAAGATAAGACATGAAATATCGTATCTCTTCCTTCTTCCTGGAATTGTCTAATTAGCTCCTCTTTTGATTTAAATACACCATCCAGGTACTTCCTGTGGTCCGTAAAATCGGTTTGAAATAGGTCAAGTTGCTTTTCTGTAGTCATGATGACTTCACCCCTCTTTCGAGACAAAAAAATGGAGACAAAAAAAGGCATACGGGTCCCGTATACCTATTTGTCTCCATTGTGATTGACTCTATATTTATTGCTTGTTAAGCGTCTCCCTCATTGACTGCAACAACTGTGCTTCAATGAAAATAATTCATTCATTCGTAATAGTATTACTTTATCAGATTTATCATCATTTGAACACGAGAAGCCTATTGATTTCCTGTTCTAAATTATCCAAGAGTGGCAAGGCGTTGCAAACATAAATCATTACATGCATTTGCTGGTTTTCATATGTACTGCCTATGATTGTTACCGTGTCACTCGAATATGCGTATTGCTGTTTATTTCACAGCAAGATATGCTAATTGTATATTTTAGGAAGGCGAGTCTCTCATATGTCCATCACCCATGATCTTCAGCAATCAGTATCTACTTTTCTAACTCCGCTTTTTGAAAAAATGTATTCTCATGATGTAACTCACAGTGGTTCCTCGGATGTGAAGGAATTGCTGGAAGTTGAGGTGCAAGAAACTGATAACAAACCTTACGCGTACTCTTGTCCTGAAGTTACGGATTTACCACACCGACAAACAAATTCATCTGTCTAATATCTATATTCCCCTTGTCCATCACAATAAGGGTTACGGTTTAGGTTTGCTTCATGAGATTCGAACTGTAGCTACCGCTACTCAAGAAGATCGACCGTTTCAAATCCCATTGTTATTAAAAAAAGAGCCTGGATTGGGATTGCAGCAACCATCAGCCGGGTGTAACAGACGGTGAGAATTCAATTATATCGGCAGGAGCGATAGTAACAAAGGATGTGCCTGCCAACACTATTGTTGCTGGTGTACCTGCAAAAGTAATCAAAACAATAGAAGAATAACCAGTGAACCCAGAAGGTTCTCAACTTGATCCAACAACAAACGATAAGGAAAACCAGGCAACCTTTCAAACTGACCGGTTGCCTTGGTCTTTAGATGACAGAAGAAGGACTCTAAACAGGCATTGTTGTCCAGTCAATTTCCACACCTCGAGTGGCCTGCTGCTGTTTTTATATGGAACCGTTATTTTGAAAATAAAGCTTCCGTTGCAACCGGCTGAAGGATAGGCAGTGGCAGAAGAGAGGTGGTCCGATCGATATGAACAAACGCATCATAACGGTCCGCCATGCTGGAAGGCACGTAATTGCCGAATCGCTCATGTTCAGGATCATATACCACACCGATGGCACGGTGGCCAATGACCGTATTTAGCATGGATGATGCATCGGATAGCATTACCATGCCATTCCGGCCGCCTCCCGCCCGGTGCATGTAATCCTCCCAGCTTCCTGGCTGTCCGGGCGGCACGGTCATTTTCTCCACCGGAGCTCCCCAGGCTCTTCCAGCCAGTACCTCGCCCTGATAGGTTCCGAAGCCAACGGCAAACACCCGATGTTCCGGATCCTCACGCAGCAGCTGACCCACATTAACCATGCCATCCTGCATCATATCCGTTGCCCGCGCGTCACCGATATGCGTATTATGCTCCCAGACAATGGCTTTGGCAGAGGACCCGTAATAGGACATGATTCGCTTCAGCGATTCAACCATATGTCTGTCCCGTACATTCCAAGACTGCGGGCCGCCTCGAACCATCGTACGATAGTAGGCCTCCGAGCTGGAAGTGACCAGCATGTTCACCTCCGCATTCAGCTCTTCCTCACTTCCCGGATGCGCCATGCGCCGGCTATGCATCTGCTTAAGCAGCTCAACCACTTCATTCTCACAACTCTCCGAGAGCAACCCTGCCGCAATGCCATAACTTTGATGGTCCTTACTGTATGGATCGAAACAGGCGTATGTCCGGCGGGCCTGTTCCAGCTGGGGAGACTTGGTCTCCTCCAGATAACTGATAATTGCCTCCATCGATTCCCATAACGAGTACATATCTATGCCATAAAATCCAACCTTCGGACGGTCACTGCCGCCGTAATTCGCTGCATTATGCTCCTTCAGCCACTCCGCAAAATCACGAATATCCGTATTCGCCCACATCCAGGTCGGCCAACGGGTAGAATCACCTAGTGCCTCGGCTGCTGAAGAATCGGCTCCCACCATCCCTTTAATATATCGGTTCAACCGATAAGCAGAGGGCCAGTCTCCTTCCACGCCTATAATGTTGAATCCCTTGCTTGCAATCAGTCTCTTCGAAAGATCGGCCCGAACTCGGTAAAAATCAGACGTCCCATGGCTCGCTTCGCCGAGCAGCACAATATCTGCATCTCCGATAGCCTCAACCATGCGGTCCAGATTCTCCATTCCATCCAAAGGGATAAATAAGGCATTCAGCTCTTTCAAATATGCGCTTTGCTCTGATTGATTATCACTGGAATTCATGAAGTTGTTCCCTCCTACAGACAGTATGAGTGAATTATTTCCGATTTGTCCATTTATTAACCCAAAACTGGCCTCCCTTAGGAAATAGGCCAAGGTAAGCCTGTTTGAAAAATTACTATATTTTTTCAAATGATAAGAAGGAGAAGAAAGTAATAGTTAACTTAAAGTGTATGAAGCATCCCGTCCTAAGCGGGCTGTTTTTATATGTACAACATTTATGGTTGAAATTACGTTAATGTAAGTAACGAATACGAAGGAGGGGATTATCATCAAAGTAAAGTCGTTGTATTTTCTACTCATTGCTTTAGTGGCTTTTCTCACATCAGCTTGCGCTAATGGTATTACTGGCTCTAATTCGCAGAATGAACTCGGCGAACCTTATAGTATAGCGCTAGACGAATTAATATCAACAGATGCAGCTCTCAATAATAAAATGGAGTACATTTCATTGGATTTCGGTAAAGGAATTCCATTAAAGGAATCAGATAAGCAAATCATTGAGAAGCATCTTCAAAGTAAATATAACGAGAAGATTTATTATTTCTCCTATGAACAATTACTTGAAGAAGAATTGGTTGATGACCAGGACGAAACCAGACTGAAAGGGATTTTACTAAGAATTGAAAAGCAGGCGCAATCGGATAAAAAGAATAACATCACGATCGAGGTCAGTAAGTATCGTTCGAATGAGGGGGCGCTCTCTGCACAAATGACTTTAACCTATCAGGATGGTCAATGGGAAGTCACTAAGCATACGCCTACAAGAGAAAGCTAAGGGGAGCATTTCTGGATATATATTCCCTCACAAAAAATAAATCGACAGTATCTATGAATAGCCTTCAAGCATTCTTCCTCCTGTCAGTGTTGGAGATTGCGCAGGTAGTTTACCTTAATTTGAGGAATAAGGCGGAATCTTCAAAGCAATACATTGGGAAAACTATAAATAAGGGAGTTGCCAATCTACATGCTCAATGCCGAAACAACAGCAATTATAAAATCGACAGCACCCGTACTTAAGGAACATAGTCATCAAATCGGAAAACGGTTTTATGAGTTGCTTTTCCGCAGTGCACCTGAGTTAATGAGCATCTTTAATCAAACGAATCAGAAGAGGGGCATTCAACAGGAGGCATTGGGTTATGTCGTTTATGCTGCAGGAGAAAATATTGCCAATCTTGAGGCACTTACCCCAGTTATTCGAAGAATCAACGAGAAGCATCGCGCGATCGGTATTCGGGCGGACGAGTATCCAATCGTAGGCGAAACCTTGCTTCAAGCGGTGAAAGATGTGCTTGGTGATAGTGCAACCGAAGAAATTATAGATGCATGGGGGCAAGCATACGGATATATTGCAGACATTTTTATAAGGATGGAAAAGGAACTGTATGAGAAAACGGAGAATCAGGCCGGTGGATGGTCTGATTATCGGCGTTTTATCGTAGGTTTTTATTTGTCCATCGTATGTGCCATAAGAGTATTCTCATGAAAAAAGCACGTACCGATTGAATACCGGCACGCGCTAGTAAGATATATTTCTTATATGCTTTTGGCTGACAGGTTTACACTTTGACTTATACTGCTTTATTAACCTGTCTCATGTGTTTTCTAAGTTGTTCCCCCAAATACTTCTCATCGAAGCCAGTATCGTACCAGTCTTCAGACTCAGCTGGACGGTACCAAATTTCTCCTTGGATACCTATCTCTGTAGAACCATCATGTATGCTCTTATATTCATACTCGACGCCATCTACATCAATATTATTGAAATATCTAGCATGACAATCTTCAACATCAAAACTGGTTTTTCCACCGAATGCTAATGAGATCGCCTTTTCTAATTCTTGTACTTCAAGGATATTTTCCATTGTATATCTCTCCCTAAACTCATTTTATTTACTCCAGTGACTCATAGAATCACAAGCTGCTTATAACACAGGGATATTAACGTAATTAATTGTGGAATCAAGCAGCATGGCCCCGTTCTCCAGGTTTAATGTAACGAGTTTAGCTCGTACATTGTAATGGTTTATTGGATCGACAAGAACGAAAAATTTGCCCATCCAGTTCCAGGAGACATTCATTTTATTTAATCTAACTTCAATTTCTTCTTTAGTTAACTTCCACTCTTTGAAATAAAGATTCACGATGTTGTGTATGACACAGTTCTCGTTTACACACACCTCTGCAGAAGTAAATCCACTTTCCGTTTCTAAATACTCCATTGGTTCCATTTCTTCTCTACAGTAAATACATTTTGGCATATTGTTCCTCCTGTTGTGACTTCTATTTTAAAAAAGTGGGATTTGAGTATTCTGCTCCGGTAAATAGTTCATGAAGACATACTCGGTTTCATTCCGTCGTGTTTGTCCTAACTCAGCTTTTGCTACCGTCCCCACTTTTGAATTAAAGGTTAGACAATGCCAGTCCTTATACAGGTCCAATATTAGCGGATCACCATAATAAGTCACCATGGCCTTTCCCTTAATGTTTTTCAACATATCTGCAAGCTGAACATGTTCTTTAAAAGCTCCCTTATAATAGTGCTCCCGGTTTTTGTAGGGCGGATCGATGAAGAAAAAAGTCCTTTCAGAGTCATACCGTTTGATAATTTCCTTATAGTCCAGACATTCGATCATGACTCTGCTGAATCTTTTCTCAAACTCATGCAACTTACTTACCGCGTTTTGATAATCATTTGCTGTGTTTTTGATCTTTCCAGATCGCCAGCCACTCTTTATACCATTAGCTGGAATGATGCATTGCCGGAGTAAATAAAACCACCGGACTGCTCGCTCGAATGAGTCTGTAGGTAGCTGCTCATACTGCCATCGTTCAAATAAGCTGCGGCTTGTTGGGAGTGAGCTAAGGTTTTCAATTAGTTCTGCTTTATGAGTACGGAGTACCATCAGGAAATTAATCAATTCTTCATCCGTATCGTTAAAGACTTCGACGGTGCTTCTTTTTTTCCCAACAGTCATATGGGCACCCCCACCAAATACATCAGCCCAGCAATGATGTTCTGGAATTAAAGGAATCAAATCACGCGATAAAAAGTGCTTACCTCCAAACCATCGAATAACACTATCAATTCTATTTACATCAACATAAGATTTTGTCATTTCCATCTCTCCCGTTTCCGTATCATGTGTTATCGATCCGGAAATAGGCAGGACTCTCTTTGTCCTCTTACGCTTTCTCGAAGGCCGCGTAAGTGCTACTTATCCCTCTATGGGGAGCTCGCCTGAAGGGGGCTACAATGAACCTCTAAATGAACTAAATCGTTCATTCCTTCATCACACCTGTTAGTAGAGAGGATGGGGTATTTTCATAATCCTATTATTCATATAGTCCACCTTTATTTTATGAGTGCGATTTGGGTACGAAACAAGGCTTCGCTAATTTTGTTCTCAATTAATCGGACATAGCCCTTCTTGATCAAGTAACATGTGAACTTAGCAATGCTCTTTCCATACTTATTTTTATATAATTCGAACTGTTTGTTTTTATGAAGATCAGATAGCGTCTCTTGATACTGAAGAAAATGCTGAAGTTCCCCTCTGGGATCTTCCTCTTTCATTGCATACTCAAAATCTCGATAAGCTCTGGCTTCATCTTTCTTTTTTTGCCGCAGTCCTCCTAGAAGCTTCTTCAGTTCCTCTACATTGGGCTCAACACCATACAACTGAGCTGAACTGCCGTATGTGTTGATAATTTTGCTGGCTTCCGAAGGAGACAATTCACTAATTAAAGAAGAGATATTCCACTTTTCTCGTTGAACTTCTTTAAATCGCCTTTGCTCCAGCTCATCACTTATTAGCATTTCATAGTAAGTAGGCTTTGTTCCTAAAGGAACGCCATCTGCATACAGTCGATAAGGAATATTATTCTCATCTAACAACTGTCTCAGAGGATCTGCCAACGTTCTACCTGCGTGAATCTCTACGAACACACCTTCTCCCATGGAATGAACATGCGCTAAGATTTCCTTTGCGAACACATTGGCATCACTAGCCCTGGGGTGATTTTTCTGCTTAGGGTACGGTTCAATCACTTCTTGGTAAGGGATGATTCGATTTTTATAGAAGCTTAAGAAGAATATATCTTCTGTTGGAAAGCTTCTTGTCTCCATATACTGAATCACCGTATTGATCCACCGACTCATCTTCCCTTGGTAAAAACGGTGGGCAGGCATAGCCGTATCCGGGCGAGCCGAGGATTCAGTAATCAAGGCAATCCTTCTCATGTCTACATCGTCTCCTTTTTTTGACACAAAAAAATGGACACAAAAAAAGGCATACGGGTCCCGTATACCTATCTGTCTCCATTTTTTTGAATCAGTATCTTTTAGCTGTTAAGCGACTCAATCATTGCATGCTCAGTTTGGGGCAGCAAGGAAAACTAATAAAATAATCGTAATATTTTAATTTTAGCAAACAGAAAGCAATTTGAAAAGTTTTTCGAATGATCAGATTTAGATTACATGAAAAGTTATCTATGATATGGTTAGCCTTTAAATCTTAACTGGGCCTCGGCCATCCCAAATGCATTCCATAGTCCATCAAATACAGGCTTGAGGGCAAGCCCGATTTCCTCGGGACTTCTAGTTGAGAAGTTTTTTGGATCAATTAGAACTTCCGGTAGAGTAATCTTATCTTCACTCAAAGGCCATGTATCCATAAAGGATTCTGGACTAGAAATAAAAACAAGATCTTGTACACCATAGAATGAGCAAATAAGGTAAAATGGTTCGCTGATCTCCATGATGTCATAGTTGAAAAGCTGTCGATGTAGAGCTTGAATGAGCTGTCTTTCAAATGCATATGCAGCAATCGTTAAATTGTCTGTCATGCGTACAGTCGACAATTCAATCACTCCATTTCTGAAGATTTGCATTCGTGCTTCGCCCTTATTTGATTCGGAATATAAGCCGTGTATATTGATTCGAGGGTCGCCACCCGCTGAAGCAATAGGGGTCAGACTTACTTTGCTAATTAGATTTACGTCCAGAGTATACTGATTTTCGAAGCAAGATAAAGGAAGTAAGTGAGCAAGGAAGAATGGAACATCCCTGTATGAATTAAATGTGTTTAAAAGCCTTTCCTCCTTGAAGAGCTCGTACTTCTTGGAAAATTCCGTTGTTCCTAAGAACATTTCACGTAGTTCGTGTACATCTAAAGGGAACTTCCCATTCGACTTTCTAGAATAAAATTGATTATTTTGTTTTACCCTGTGAGGGCGGGACCAACTGCGATAAGCCCGGATTAAAATGACGTAACGTTTGGGGGATACTTCAAAAGGTTTGATATCATATCGTGCAAGTCGTGGCTCAAGACCATTGTGTAGAATTTGATTAAGGTTTAACATATATGCATCAATATCGTCCACCTCGATACCTGGAGTAGCAGTAGGATCTCCTTCCGCCTCTTCGATCCCTAAGTAAAAATCTCCTCCGAACGCATTTGCAAAAGAAGAAATTGCTGCACAAAATTGCTCAGGTCGAATCATCCGGGATTTGTATTCGATAGTTCCCCCTTCTTTTACCTTATTAGTAATTAGAGCTTCAATATCATTTAACTCAATAAGATCGAATTTTTTCGTAAAAGTAGTCATTACATTTCCTCCCTTAAAGTAAGTGTTTGATTATAAAAAATTTGCAATCTTTCAATTTAACATGTTGGCAGACAGCCATTCTAACTGTCTTTTCTTATGGAGTTCTCATATTCGGACAAATTTCTTTCTAATTGCTCTTGTTTCTCAAACTTAACAATTAGCCCCTCTCTTACAATCTCCCATAATGCTGCATTCCAAGATGGAGATCCACTCCGTTCTTTAAACAATTGAACAGACTTATCAATAAAATCGGGTATGATCATGGTGGTTCTTCTGCCTGGACCAGTGTCGTTTTTCATGCGCAATCCCCTCTCGTCATATTCATATTAATATATTAATTAATTGATGTATACACTTATTTGGTGTATAATTAGTGCATGATGAAATGAGAGAAATTAACTAGTTCTTGTACATATCAAGGAGTGAAAACATGATCAATCGTGAGAGATATCCAAGTCTGAATGTCATTAGTCTCGAGGAATTTATTGGCCAAACTACGGATGAAGATATGGATTATGAAGTAGAAGGCTGGCAATTCGGCGTAGAGTTCTCAAAAGAAGATTGGACACTAGCAACTTTCATGGAACGTCCTTCCGTTTTTAGGTTTGATGATCCGGCTCAACGTTCTGCAGAAGCCTGGACTCTACGTAAAAAATCAGAAGGTATTGCTTCAATCTTAATGAACATCGAGCTTGGACCAGTAAAGGCACAGCGTAAATCAATTAGCAAAAAGAGAATTCGAAATGTGATTGATGGAGGAAATCGGTTGAACATGCTAAAGGATTTTGTGAAAAATCTTTGGGCAACGGGAGATGAAACATATATTTTTGGCTACAAGGATGATGAGAAATTACTGATTGATATCTCCGCGTGTTACTTCAAAGACCTACCAAAAGTATTTCGTAACACCATTATGAGCTATCCTTTCCAGGTCCACGTTTATGAAATGGACGATGAGATGAAGAATGAAATGTCCTACAGATGGAATAACTACGAGCCTCATACTAACGCAGAGCTTATGAAGTCTCAGATGTCAACAGTAATGCAGGTTACGGTGAACAAAATGCTCTCCATGGAGTTTGCTAAAGTAGGATATCATGAAAAAACGGCTAACCGTGCAAAGCATATGGAACCACTACTGCAGGGCTTTGCGTTAATTGAAACTGGAAATGATACAAAACTCAAAGCAAATGTGATCAAAGAAATGTTGGAAAGAAATCGCTTTTCAGCGGAGACTGTATACGTTGTTGACCAAGTTGCGGATTACCTAGAGGAAGTATTTCATCATTTTGAAGATCCTAAGCTTATCAAACAGATATTTAACCGGAAACATCAAGCTACACTAATGTATGTTGGAGCCAACGCGATTTCGTTAAAGCATGACCCTTCTCATTTTGCTAACTGGGCCAAGAAATTTTTCGTTGAAAATATTGAGCTGAATGGTTACCTTGATCACAGTGGTGATGCCAATGCTCAAAAAGTACAAAGCAGAAATGAGATTGCACTTTCGGATTTTCAATCCACACATAGCTTGGTAAACAATTAATATACAATACAGAAACAAAGAACCATTCTGAGGAGTGATCAGAATGGTTCTTAGTTTTGAAAATACTACTTAAAAATTCTCAAAAGAGGAGTGAGCCCATAATATATGTGATGTGCGGTCATCCTCATGCGTTAGTCAATGATCACAATGATGCATACATTCAGTATGACCACCACCGTTATGCATCAGATCCCAATAGGTTTTTGATCTATTGTTTCCAATCATTTCACTTTCTTTTATTGCTTTTATTGATAACCACCGAATTTCTTTCTTGTCATCAGATTCTAGCTCGGTCTTGTCATCCCTCTCTAACAAAATTTCACCAGGTTTTAATTTAATCAGATGGTATGGAAGAAAGGCTAAACCAAAGACTTCATTAATTTCATTTAATTGAAGGTAGTTCTTAAATTCAACAATGAACTCCTCTTGGTTTAAAAGTTCTTTGTAGTGATTTTTGTATAGTTCAGCTTCCCCGTCAGCGACGATAAATTCAATTGGATAAAGCTCAAGTTCTGAATCTATAGCAGTTTTTGAATAAGCAAAGGCATAAGGTATAATATTTGTATCGTCAGTAGTAAATGGCCCGATCTTAAATTCACTTGCACTATATTTACGAACCAATTTCTCTCCCTCATACAAATTAAAGTGTTTATGAAGCAGCGTTATCCCAACAAGATTTTCTAGTTTATATTTTTTAATTAGCCCGCCTAACTGATCCAAGTGTTTTTCATTTTTTGTCACCTTTTTTTTTGCAATTTCAAATTCATGAAGATTGGCAAAAACGAGAGAACTATAATTTTTTATTACCGACATTTTACATCTTCCTTTCTGTATTATTAAATTTATATCCATTTATAACAATTAAATACATATATTTTGAAACTAATTATCTGACCAGCGGTAATCTACTTTTCTTACTGATACATAAAGAATGGATTTTTACTATTCTTTTCTTTTTTCTAAGATATCCAACGCTTTTTTGTTCTGGTCCAATATTTTTTTTATCCCCCAGTCGGGTACTGTGGTGTTAGGTTTATTATTAGCTGCAGGGTTTATAATTGGTTTTTTTCTCACGTAAGCCATCTCCCCTATCGTTTTGTTAACAAGGGTTGGCATAATAGTAGACTTTTAAACTATCAGAAGAAGAAATAAAAAAGATGCTCTATGAAATTTCATAGAGCATCTTAGAGCACATAAAAGTAATTATCTATTTTTAAGGATATTCAACACGTTATCGTTTGCTTTCAAAATTTTTTCTAGGCCCATATTCTTCTCAATCGTGGTCTTAGGTCTCCGAACAACAACCTTATCCGGGGTTGCATCAATTTTTTTAGACTGTTTAAAAAGTGTCATAAATATCACCTCGTATACTTAATATACCACACTACCCATCTATGAACCAATCAAATATCTGGACTAGATTAACAATATTATTAGCATCAATCCCATTCAATATGGCTCCAGATTCCGCTGCTTGGATAGTGATAATGAAACTATTGGTAGATCCGAAGAAAGGTACACAAATCGTATTTCCTTCCTCTACCACGTAAACTGCTGCTTCTGCTAATTCTTTACTCATTTCCTCTTTGTTCTCTTCAGGGATCAGGATACTGTTGCTTCTTTCAATCTGAGAGAGAGAGTTCCTTATCTTTGTCATGCGTACTTCTGGGTCGCTATCGAATTGAATCGATGTAGTTGAGATCCGTAAGCCGAAAGTATCCGTGTAGTATCGAAGATATTCTTTTAACATAGACGAGTACAAATCCCACTCTGGCAACTGATCCTTTTGCTCATCTGTGAGCTCGCTTAGATGATGTTGTGAGTATTGAACAACTGCAGTAAACTGAGCTGTTTTCTGAAAACTAGAGAGAATGATCCGTTCGTTATCCCGTATCGTATTTTCGATAATTTGATCATTTTTTTTGAATTCAGTATTTCCGATCTTTTGGATACTTGGCGTTTCCAAAATAGCCAGGTCAATGAAGATAGCTATACTGGCGAATTGTACGGCTTGCACCCAATCATTTAATAGAATGTGACCGGCTAAAATCATCCCGAAATAAATAAGTGCCATAATGGCATAGGACGTTTTACGGATGTTCAACAAATTGCTTTCATACCAACCACGATTGTACCAGTGTGTTGCCGTTGCGAGTCCCGCTATGGCCATAAATCCAATGGCCATCCATCCGAAATAAAACATGAGGTTCCTCCAAATAGAAAGATATAAGGATTCTAGGGGGTTAAGTTTCCCTATTGGCCATGAACTTCTTAAAGTCTTCTTCAAATCCTTGTTCTAGCAGTAATTCACTAAAATCATACCCCTCTTCTTCTGTTATCTGACCTGGCCGTGAAACAAGGGTAAGCTGCAAAGGCTCGTTATAAATCTTCTCCGTTCCAGACCAGTCTAATCTGTCTGAAGCACCTTCTCTGAGTAATTCTGGATGAGGAATAAACCTCCAGGTATTTTCTTGTTCCAGGTAGTTTTTGAATCCCTCATCTTTATCACTGTAAGGAATCATTATTTGAATCACTTGGTTTCCTGTACAAAGAACCATCCAAGCATATGGTAAAAAAGATGGGGCATCTGAACGTCTAAATAGTAAGTAGACTTCAGGCGAGGGAAATACATGTAGTCCTTCAACGAATTTAGTATAGGCATACAACTTTACCTTGGGCCGCTTCAACACATGGTTAGTCTCTTTAATCCACACTAACGTCATGGGGAAATCTTTGAAGTCAGATTCATTCATCATTGTGAGGGCCATTTTTACATATGCTTTATAGACAGCCATAGGTATGTAAGGTTCTTTTACTAAGGTTGGTGTGATCTTTCCAGCATCTTCATCGTATTCAATAAGCGAGGAATCTGGATCAACTTTAATTTGTACCATGAGCTCTTTTGCTCTTATATCGATACCTTTTTTGTTATATGCAGGAATTCCTTTTTTTCCTCTTATTAGTGAGAGTGTTCTTAATGGAGCACTGTAGTTTCCGAGATTGTTCTCTAGATTATCACCAAAGAATTGATTACAAATATCACACTCGTAATAGGTCAATACATGTTTGTTGCCTAATAACTCAGGTACGGCATGTGCGTCCTTCTTAAATTTCACTTGTGTGCTAGGTAAACCACAAAACCGACAGACTCGATTATCTTTATCCCCTAGAATCATCTTGTGATCAAGTAAAAAATATTCTGTACGGTAGTGCTTGGAATAGAACGTGGCTTCGTCATCCTTCATCTAATCACCTCTATTTAATTATAACCCACGACTGTAATAAAACGAAGAACCCCCGTAAGGAGGTTCTTCGTTTTATACAAACATGTCTATCGTTGTCTGAAGATCATAGTACCTCTCCTCCAGAGAGACGAGCAGGTTTACATTAAACCCGAGTGCTGCCTCGCTTGACATATAAGGGGGCACGACAGATTGTCCAGTCAACGTCTGTAACTTCCCGAATATACGTGCATTAAGCCAGGAGCTGGCATCAGCAGAGAACCAACTATACTTGAGCAGCAAGTTCAATGATCCAAGGCCTAAAGCATGGAAATTAACAGAGTCTCCATACTTTCTAAATATCTCGTCAAACGCTCTTTCTCTCCGCTGAATGCTCACGGATCTCAGTGCACTGCCACCAATTGCAATAAGTTCATGTTCTTCATCAACTAACTCTTGCAGAGCTGCCATATCGCTTTGGATATGATATACCGGCACCGGCTTACGGCCGACCTTCAGGGCCAGATAATTCGTGTTACGTTGGGTAGCGGCTGAATCGCCGATAATATCCAGTGTAAGGTACTGGTATATGATATCACTATGCTGCCTGACAAATGCAGCATAATCATCAATGTCGATAGGCTTAACGGGCAGCCCTTTTTTGGCAGCGTCATGTAGTGTCTTCTCCCCAGGGTCTATAATGACGCACTTATAGTCGAACCCTAACTCTATAATGGTCTGCTTCCATTGGTTTGTATGGTCATTCCGGATCGTGAAATAATTGAGCAGAATAAAGCGCCCCCCATACTCTTTCACAATTTCTATATCCCTTCTCGATTTACTTAATCCACTAAAAATATATCGCAACCCGCGAAGTGTTAATCGAACGGCACCGGACTTCGTCTTCACCACTTTGCATATGTCCACCATTATAGCTTTGATGATGGCTGCCATCGCACTTGAATAGGCGTTAATCTTAATAAGAGCCTTGAGAGTAGTCACACGTCTATAAAATAATAGAGCCAGTGCTCGACGGATACTTTCCCGAGGGATACGATTGTCGGCGCGTCCGTTCTCTGATCGGATATAGACATATTTCTCAGTCACTTTTTGAATCGTATTGATCCGTCCTGTCTTGATAGTGTAGACAGCAGAACCGGCTCTCCCTCTTTTAGAGAAAAATGAACGTTCCTTCTCTCTGGCTTTCCGGTAATAAAATGTATCTTTCGGATTCATATATGTGCTCCAGCGACAATTACGGCAATAAAGCCGAAATGTAACGATTGGAGCTTTCCCCCCTTTATAGAATTTCTTCCGGACAAGATGAAAAAACCTCTTTAGTTGCAGACTCCATATGGAGTACCTGCAGCAGAAAGAGGCATATTACATCAAACCGTATTTAGCTTCATGACTACAGCATCATTGATAACGATTGATGCCTTACAAATAGCCATTTCTGCTGTTTCTCCAGCACCAATGAACGTATCTTCATAGTAGACAGCCCAGAATCGGCCCTTACCGGACCCGCATGCAACCAGCGATGTTTTATCTTCAACCAGTACATAATTAAAGACAAGGAACGCTGACCCTATTTCCTGAGCAGGTTGAAAGGAATCTACTTTAAGATAATCTTTCTGGGTAATGTAAAATGGTGGTTCTACCGTATTACGGGACCAATTCATTACTTCCAGAGCGATATATTCATTTCGTTTCTCCATATCCATGCTATCGAACTGTTGAAGTTGCTTTTCACAGTGAATGCGCGATCGCCGGATCTCATCTTTCGTAAGGGTTTGAAGGTATTCTGCTCGCATAATCTCGTAACAATCCTTCTGAAAGTGATTTTCTATAATCATAATAGAGCTCCTCCATTTCTATGAAGCCTTACTTCGGTACGTTCTTACTTTCCCGCTGCCTTTGCACATAAAACAAACACCATTTTGAATATGCTTATAGCGAGTTTTTCCGGTACCATTGCATCGGAGACAACGCTTCATTTGTTTGGATGAGGTTTGTTTTAAAGCTTGGTTTTAGGAGAAGAAGAGTTGGGCCAGAAAGAAGGTCTCTTTTTTCTATAAGCCTTGGGTGCAGGCTTCATCTCCTGTGCTGCTTTCTGTTGCTCCAGCGCCTCCAACTTCGCTCGATCAGGCTGCTCTACGATATACTGGGGGTCATAAGGCGGACGAGATACATACTCTTTGCCGGCCTTACGTTGTTCAATAAGAACGATAATCTCTTGTCCATCCGTTTCAGATGAGAGAATTCCCCAGGCTAACCCTTCGAATTTCCGTTGTAACTGACACTGAAGTGCATCAGCAGCCCATCGCCAAGTTTGTTTACTCTGCTCACATTTATATTTCCGGTAATACCACCCGCCAGCTTCTGCTCCACCATAAGCACGGCTCACCGTGTAGACGTTAACCCAGGGGACCAATCCAAAAAGAGTTTCCAACGGACGGGTTACTCTATTAACCAACGATTTAAATGGATTCATGGTGGATGGTTCCTTCCGGATTCTTTGTTATCCAGTATTTGCGTGGGGGTGTCTCTCTGACCCGCCGAATCAAGTGTATCCATTGCCACTCATGGGTACCCGGGCGTTTCTGATAGTTTGCCAGATTTCTCAAAATCACAAAATAATTGATTTGTCTCCCAACGAAACGTTTCCATGCATTTTCCTCTACTGCAATACCTTCTATGCCATCTTTAGCGTACTTACCTTGTAAAGTGGATGTAATCGCAAAAAGACTGGTGTCCGGATACTTGGATTCAAAAATGTTAACCGCAGCACGTCTCAATTCAAAGTACGTGCTTGGTTTGGCATAGTAGAAACCAAAAAGAGGATTGAAATGCAGCTCGTATACGCCATTCCCCTTATAACTGACAATATAATACCGGTTTAAATATCTCCCCGTCAGTTTATTTTTAGCTGTCACCAAGAGGGAACCCAGGATGATCGCTACAATAAACAGAACTACAAAATACAGACTAATCAGTACACCTACAATGAACATTTGCATTTATATTACCTCCTTTAAAATAAATAGGGACAGTTGCTGGATCAGCACTGTCTCCTATCCTATTCACGCCACAATGATTTCATAAGAAAGCTCGGCCTGGGGGATCACGGACGTCACAAAGATTTGTCCTTGTTCTTCTCCAAAATTCTGTACAGGTTCTCCGTGTTCGATAAAAACGGGAACTGAACGGCCGTTTACTTCTTCCTCCAAACGAGACAGATCAAGAGAAACCTGCGCTTGCTCTGAGCTGGTGAAACCAAACTCTTTTCCTTGATAGAGCAATTTGTGTTGCAGTCGGATTACGCCCTTCACAGTTCGCCGTTCCAGCAAAATTTCAGATGAGGTCATCTGCAGGTTGGCTTTACTTACCTGCAGCTGCGCATATTGCATTAGAAAATGCTGAACAGCCTGAATATGAAGAGAAATCTCTCTTTGCTCTTTCTGTCCTTCCAACAACTTCTGTTGCAGATGTGGCAGTTTCTCGGAATCTACACTGGTTTTGGCCAACATTGTTTGTTTGACCTGCAGACGCTGAATATCCGATTGCAAAAACTGCATTTCCTGCTCCTTCTGCTGTTTAAAGTCCTCTGTCTCTTTCTCGTGCTGTGTATACATACGAGAAATATTCTCTTTTATTTGCACACCCTCATCTAGCAGGGCTTGGCACTCCGTTTTCTTTACTTGTATCAGAAGGGCGCGTTTCTTCTTCCCTTCTGTATCCTCCGGCTTCCAATCGTAATAAATGGCACGCCATTCATCGTGCGTTTCTCTATATCGCTTCCCGAGTAGTATAAGATCCGATTCCCATTCAGTAACATAATCAGGGATAGGTGGACCTTGGACCGCTGAAAGTTCATTCAGTTCTGCCGTTTTTTCTTCTAGTTCTCGAATAATCTCAGAATTTGTATCAGCATCACCATTGAAATTACTGGCAATACGTATTTTCTGGATTCTGGTTTCGATATCTCCGATGTATTCGTTCCATTCATTCATTTCGTCATTAAGTTCATTGAGAAGGTCCACAGGATCCGTCATCGTTTTTAGACGTTCTTGATCCTCGATAGAGAGACATGCGATTGCTGCTGAATACTCAATCTTCGGCATGAGGGATAGGAGTACATTCCGTTTACGCACCTGGGTAAGAGAATCAAAATAGCCAGGAACAAAAATGCAAAGGAATGTATCGGTTTGGCCCACAATAGCGTCTATGTCCTTCTGAGTGGCTTCAACTTCATCTATGGAGAGATGAACGGTTTTCCCCTTTATCTCTCTGCATATGGATACTGGCTGGTCATAACCTGCAATCTCCCATACAGTGAGGACTCGGGTATACTTGGTGTTCCAGCTTTGCACATATTTTTTGATCCCTTTGGTGTGGCCTTGAAGATCACAACCTAAGACTGACCATACAATAGCTTCACAGAGCGCGGTTTTTCCTCTATCCCGATCACCAACAATGTGGTTAATCCTGCCAAAAGATATAGAAGCGTACTCTGCATAATTTTTAAAGCCGGTCATTTCTATCGCTTTCAGTTTCAACGTATTACCTCCTCATTGTCAGAAAAATAGAAAGAACCCCTTATTAGTTCAGGGGTTCTTTCTTAAATGTCTCAGTTATCTATAGTCAATCCAGTCCTCTAACTTCTGGATAGAATCTTCCCAATGACAGTGTAGGTTAACAGCTTCTTACGGCGTGCAGCCTGGTACTGTAATTTCATCATCTGAATATTATTCATGTTCATCGTTATGCGCCCATACCGGAGAAGGGGCACTGCCCCAACTGCGGAAGAGGGACTCCCTCCTCAATGTATGTTGTTATCTATTGCCTCCAGCTTCTTGCAGAACTCAGAACTTAACTACGAGAAAGAATCTTCCCGATCACAGTGTAGGTTAACAACTTTTTACGGCGTGCAGCCTGGTACTGTAATTTCATCATCTGAATGTTATTCATGTTCATCGTTATACGCCCATACCGAAGAAGGGGCTCTGCCCCAAACTGCGGCAGAGGGACTCCCTCCTCAACGTATGTTATTATCTATTGCCTCCAGCTTCTTGCATGTGTTGCTTCAATAGTGAATTTAAGCGATAACTTTAATCGTAGTGTTCTCATGAACGGTCACAGATACTTCATGTCCGGATTCCTGTAGAACAAAAATCATGTTACAACCAGCCGTATCAATGACCCTACCTTTTGCAAGAACATCACCTGTTAAATTAAAGATGGCCACGATTAATTTTCCTTTATAATCAGCTACATTTTTCATCTGTAACCCTCCAATAATGATTTTTATATGTTCACCAGATTGAGCGTTTAGACTGCTTGGCCTAAATGCATCTTTAAGATCTGTAAATCCAGACACTGCTGATCTGTTAGAATCGGCTGGCGGCTGTGCATGGCTTGAACATTACTACATACCTGCACCGGGTGGGGGTACCCGTAAGCCTGCTCTCCGTTCACCCATTTTTCAACGCACAACAAGATATTTTGGCCAATATCTCCAGGCAATGCCGCTACATAAGTTAGGATGTTGCCATGTTGTGCATCAGATAGTTCGGTTGTCATTACAGAATCCTCCTCGAAACTTTTGTTTAAATAACTATCCAACCAGTTCGAATCCTATTTGATCGTCTGGCTGCTCTTTCCCCGTTAAGTTATATGTAATTTCATCGATCCATACGGCGTATTGCTGATGTTTTATCGTTTGCCGAATATCCAGGTTTTTGACTTCAAATAGATAGTAATTATGAATGGGATACACGGTAAAACCGAGTTGCTTATCAACAGTTTTGGTCCATATGTTTGATGTTTTTTCTGTATAACCTAAAACGGAGCGTATCTTATCCCTATCAAAGGCTACTTGCAGCCAATTTACATATGTTTTGAAATGACCATTCATTGCGAAAAAACATTCTGACAGCGCGCGGGTTAGTGCGGTCTTATCTGTATTGCCAGAAGGATGGGAAAACCGTATCCAAAAATAGGACCGTTCCTGATCGCTCATTCGAACACGATGTTCAATTTCCAACGTATGTTCGTTAATCTTCCTAACCCAGTTATTCTGTCCTTTTGGGCGGAAGGTGAGCTGCTCAATTACAGGTTTAACTGCATCAATCCTGGCATCCACATGCCATTTGAAGGCGATGTAACGAATATTCATGTGGCTCACGCTCCAATCCGAAAGCCTTGACCGATGGTAGTGCCAACGGGGAGTATTCCGCGATAGCTTCGGCCGGCAGCGAATAAAACCATATCTTCACGATGAAAGCCACTGTCCTGTAACTGTTCGTTGATCAATGAAGACCAAATGAACAATTCCGCGGTTGATAGCTCCATCACGTTGACTGGTACAAGCGGAACAACATCAACATCAACAAGTCCATCTCCAGTTAAGGCATAAACGGTATAACCAAGTGCTTTTGCCATCTGCAGGTTTTCGCTCATTCGTCTTTCAAACCCACCCAGATTCACGAGAAGACATACTTTCTTTTTCTTGGAATCCATATCTATAGAACCTCCCCTGTTTGACTTTTTATGCGGAAATGAGATAGTCGCCGATTCGTTGCAGCACGTTATGTTTGTTAATGAGCTCTAGGAGCTCTTCTTCAAAATGAGCGGCAACAGACTCTTCAACTTTATTTGCTTTTCCACGTCCACCCACAAGCACAATCAATTCAGGACCACCTGTGGCTACATCAAAGTCAATACAGATTTCTTCGCCAGCAACATCGACAATGGCTAACCCGCCAAAAATAAAGCTTTGGCAAAGGCGAATCGAAACTTTTTTGATCATATCTATTTCCTCCCTGTTTTTAGGAACAAAAATAGGGATGCTGCATATAGCAGCATCCCTATTTCATCCTATAAAAATTGACTAATTACAAAGTGGCGCTTTTCGGAAAGAAGTCCTCCATAGAGAAGTTCTTTTCTAGATCCATTAATGAGACGGTGACGTTGCCAACAATCTTGTGTGAAGTCAGCAATCGTGCATAGCCTGCCATTAACGCGCCATCCGCGAGGTGAATCTCTTCCTCGCATCCACATTTCTGTACGGGGATATCCGTAACAATCAAAGTACCCCCGTCAAAACGCCGTTGATTTGAAGTCGTCATTTCTATAATCTCCTTTTTACACCGGTCACATTGAGAGCTCATTCAGCATCCCTCCTATGACCTTATTTTATCATGAGTTTAGAAAATCACCAAAAGATTCCGTCCGTTTTAGCCAAAAACCAAATGATCGATCACCAGGATGATCCCGATGATATAAGCTAGCAGCATGAGTGCTTGCTGGCGATCTTTTGTAGGCATATCCTCACATCCCGTTATCCATTATTAGGTATGTACTTCGTGTATCTGGGATTGTTATTCACCGGAAAAACAGTCTTTACGATAAATCGCTTATCTGTCTTCAGGAGAACAATTGCTACAATCCAGTCACCAGACATAGCTGGCCCAACAATAGTGCGTTCAGGCTCAGGATTCCGTCCCTTATCTCCACTATCAAACCCTTCGACAATTTGTCCATGAGCGATAGCCCAGACGATATCAAGTTCATCGAATACACGATCAGGATAATTCGCATTGTGCAGACGATCATTGATATAGTGGGGGGAAATTGTAGTGATGTACCCATCCTGTTTATTAACACCTTTTAATATGCGTTCCATTTCATCTAACCAATAATTTTGCATGTGGTCCATCTCTATAGCCCCCTTTAATGTCATTTGTTTTTAGACACAAAAAAAGCCCTGAAAGTTAAAATAGGCATGACCAAATAGGCCATACACTAATTTACCTCAAGGCAATCTTATACGTTGTCTGATTGACAACTGCTCCATCTACAGCTGAATTATATCAGCCGAGAAAATTAATAGTTATTCGTAATATGGTGATTATAACCTAATTAGGGAAGATGGACAATAGGAAGGCTATAGCATTTCGCGGAGGGGAGCAGTCATAGGGCCTAGCTAACAGTTGAACGTTGTTGAAATTTAAATCTAAAGTGTGGATGGACTCCACTCTAACGTGAAGCTGTGATGTCTACATGCATGTACTCTGTAAGAATCAATGTGATATCCACCATCACTTTGCTCCATATTAGTGTCATTTTATGTTCATATCCGCGAGTGGAATAATCTATAGTTAAACTTTCCGTAGATCTGTACTGCTGGATTATTTTAATATCATTTTGCTTGAGCGTTTTCTTCAGATCAACCATTTCGACAGTGATCCTTCTCTGAATCGTGGACAGATGATCCACATAAGCTGCCTTCATTTTTAACGTTGAAGAGGATATTCTTTTTTTATCCTCCTCGATCGTATCCATTAAGAAGGGGATTTCTACGTGTCTCTTTACTAAAGCTAATTCTTCAGAAGTCTGTTTCAAAGTCAGGCCCTCCTTCATTAAGTCGAACGGAAAGCAGCTTATCAAAATCTATCCAATCATAACCCTGTTCTAATTCAATCTTAATTCGTTTTCCAGTGTTACTTACAGACGTAACTATCCCTTGTATAAATGTACTGCCAGTTTTGTTAAACACTTCGAGGGTAGCCTCCAACGTATAATTAAGAGACATCCGTAAGTTCTGTCCAATGATCTCTCGTTCATCTTCGTGTAATAGAGGTTTATCTACATATTGTTTTTCGGCAAGGTGTTCATTGATTCGCTCTTTATGCTGCGGCAACATCATCCGATTAGATTCCCATAATCCGTTAGCTACCAGTTTTTTGCTCATTTGTAGTGGCCTCCAATTTTATTTGATCTATCGATTGCCTGCCCAGCTGCAGTAATAGAACTTGCTCGTAGTATGGCAATGTCGCCAAATCTATCTTTGATGTCATCCATAACTCGATCAATCGCCCTTTTCTGCTCTTGATCGTCGAATAAAGATAACTGGTATGTGTCCGCATTAGATAAGTCAGAGAGTGATACGCTGACACGACGAACGGGCTGTCCGTCCCAGTGATGATGAAATAGCTTCTTAGCAACCTCACACACATCCACGGTTATGTTTGTGGGGTCAGGTAACTTAATCTGTCTGTGAAACCCCGTTGGCCGATCGAAGTCTGCTCCAGTGGAGCTCACAGCAACTACGCTACCCATCAGCCCTTTTTTGCGAGCTCTTCTGCATACTTCTGTACAAATATCTTGAATGACCACGTCAATCTCCCATGCTTCCTTATAATCTCTTGGAAGAGTCATGCCATTCCCGATATCCTTTTGGACGCTATGTGTTGAGACAGATACCGGACTTTCGTCTAAACCGTTGGCTACCCGCCAAATGACCTCCCCATTAACCCCCCACTTGCTTCTTAGCTTGGATAATGGTGTAGTGGCAAGATCTTCTATTGTCCGGATACCCATTTTCCAAAGATGTTTTTCCATCCTCGATCCAATTCCCCACATTTCACGTATAGGTTTATGCCCAATATGTTTATGTAGTTCTTCTTTGCTTAAATAGAATACGCCACCATCAATTTTTTTGGCGATCATATCACAACAAAGCTTACTCATCACTTTGTTGGTAGAAATACCTGCTCTGGCATATACGCCGGTCTCATTAAGGATTTTGGCTTGAATTTGTTTGGCCAGGTCTATGGGGTCGTTACCAAACAGATGCAGTGATCCAGTCACGTCCGTAAATAATTCATCTATGCTGTAGGGTTCCACCAGGTCAGTAAACTCCTCAATAATGGACATAATTTGAGTTGAAACCTCGATATACTCCTGCATATGGGGTCGCACGACAATCAATTCCGGGCATTTTTGAAATGCCTGCCATAGTGGTTCAGCTGTAGATACCCCTTTTGCTTTAGCCAGTGGACATGCAGCAAGTATAATACCAGAACGTCTTGCCGGATCACCAGCTACGGCTAAGGGTTTGTTTTTATATTGGGGCATCTTTGCCTTTTCAACTGAAGCATAGAAGCTTTGCATGTCAATAAGCATGATTGTTCGCTGTTTAGCCACCATTGATATCACTCCCGTACATTTAAGAACTTATGTTTCTATATATTATAAACCGAACATACGTTCCTTATGCAAGAGGTAAATTTTTATATTGGATAATTGGGCTAAGGGAGTGGGATCAATATACATGACTCATGCACTCACATAGAATGTTTAAGCAAATGAGTTTTTATATATCTTTTGAATATGGTCCCAGGGAAAATGACATAAGAAAGAACCAGCTCTAAGGAATACGGAGCTGGTTATCTTTCATAGATATTCTCGGAGGAGTCTTAGGACCCTTCAAGTACTTTATCTTCAATGACAGGGGCAGGGATTTCTTTAATCTCGACAGATTCTTCCGGAGCAAGGCTTTGGATCTTCACGGGCATGGAATCCAAATATTTGTACTCCTCTTGTTTGGTAGAACTACCGACTACATTACCGCTTTTGTCTTTCACGTAAATTACTCGTTTCGAGGGTAGACCGGTACTTTCATCAATAGTCACAATTTCTTTGTGATAGTCGTCTTCTGAAACAGCTATCTGTTCGTTACTTCCTGCAGCAGACAGGGACTGTGTACCAGCGTTCTCAAGTACTGTCCAATCTTGACTTTGTAATTCTTCTTTTGCATTCTCCAGTAGGGAGATTTGAAGTAATTTTTCATTCTCAGCAGCTAAGTTCTCCGGCATGGTCCACGTATTCCCAACCAATTTACCGGTCTCGAAATCACGCCCATAAGAAGTGATTTTTTTCCCGCCGTCTTCAATAATGAGTTTGTTATGAAGCTGATTATCTCGGTATTCTTCAGTGATTTCAATCAGGTTTTCGCGATCACGGATACGAACGATGTAAGATCCGTCCTCGAGCGTTTCTTTAATATATTCCACTTTGCTTTGAGTCGCTTTGTTTGCTGCGCTTACAACATCACTTTGAGCGCTGACTACAGTTGGTTTGTTTAAGTACATATAGCCACTTACTGTTACAGCTACCAGTGGTAATGTAAGTATAGAAACCATTGTCTTTTTCTTCACAGGTTGAGTCCTCCTCTTGGTTATCCTTTTATATCCATGACGCATTATTCGGCTTTTAAGTTCCAACCATTTACAAATCCATTATCAAAATATCCTGATGAATTAGAACCGCCTTGGAAATCTTGTACTCTCCACGCATTCGGATTACAGGTAGATGCCATCAGTTCAGCATCAAAGGATTGTAAATAATAATCCGAAGTAAATCCTTTAGTAACCCCGCTCAGATTACTGCAGTCAGATGAGAACATTTGAGTCGATCTACTCGTTTTTGCTACAGCAGTGTAATGATAGTTGAAAACTGTTGGCCCTGTTGTATTGTAATATGCAGCCCATCCTAACGCCGCGTTAGCGTAATATCCAATACTGGAATCAGGGTAATAATTACGCATCCATTCAAAACTATCTGCTGTTGTCGAACCACAAGCACCAGAAGGACAATAACTCACAAGATCTGTTCCTTTACTCACCTGGCCAATAATTGGATAGGAAGTACCAGCACCACTTCGGATGTTCAATCCAGAGGATTTCACATCATACACGTAAGTCTTTTTGTCGTATGAAGCTAAGGCATCAATGGTACTAGTTGGAACATAAAATGATACGATTGCGAAAACGAATAAGACGAGATACTTTGTACAAACGCTACTCCATTTTACCACAAATAATAACCTCCTCCAATTTTTATACAATTATATGTTACCATATCCAACCAAAATAAATGTTACAATTTGTAATTATTTATATATAATTGTATGAAGAGTTGGGAAGTTCAATTGAGATGTGAATCATAACTTAGAATCGGATTGCCTAATGAGAGTTGAAGCTTTAAACAGACTCTAAAACGATCGATTACTTAGAGAGAAATACGTTGAAGAAGGTTGGGGATCTGTCATGCATACCTCTATGTAGTGAGTGTTCATTTTATTATTGGGGGGACAATCGCAATATCCTGAAACAGTAAAAAAACCCTTCCGACTTCTTGTGGGAAGCGAAAGGGCTACTAGTTATCACTAAACAAATGCAGATTTCATAGGCTACAGCTTCCCGTACTACTCAAAGAAACAGTGCAGCGATGTATATTGTGGCGTACTACTCTGCTTATCCTTCTGCAGGATGAGGTACAGATCTAAGAGTGCATTATCCTCCCCAGCAATGATTCTCTGATTCATCATTTTTAATAGCAGTTGATGTATTGGTTCATGTACATCTGCTCGTATGTCAGACTCCTGTTCATTTAATGCTGTACGATTAGCCTGGAAGAAAACATCTTCGTACCGGTAAACAATCATCCGGAGTATTTCTGCTTGTTCTTGCAGATAATCTGATGAAAAGAGCAACCGGAATAGTTTAGAATCATCCATAGGATGTCCGGCCATGTCTAACCAGGCTTGTACCCCTTTAAAGGTGATCTCGAAATTCATCATGAAGAAAGAATCAGAGCGTTCCGCAATTTGAGCATTCATCAATATTTCCCCTTTATATAATCTATATTGGATACCAGGAGTGCATCCTTCCCAGTAGAGTCAATCGTAACCGTTACGGCATTTGGAATATCCTTCATAAAGATTCTCGGAGGGTTAAGATCTCCCCCATACCCTAAGTTTACCACACGATTATAGTTTTCCAAATTGACAATCGTTTTGCCGGTATCCGGATCTCTAAACGGGCTGCTGGAGTTCCCCATAGTCGAGGGGGTTCCGTAATATTGCCTTAAACCAAACGTAATAGTTATGGAGTCAATCAAGCCATTGTATACACCTCCATTGTCCCCACCAAAGCCCCCAAAACCAATATTCTCAAAGGGTAGCCCTGTTGCTGGATCAATTCCCCGGTTCATATCGAGAGCGACCAGGTTCTGAGAACGCATAATGGACTTGAGTTTATTCGCATACTGGCTATCCGTTGCATAGCCGGCACGCTGCAACTCATTGGCAAAAGCGAATGGATTCTCCATCTTCAATGCTTTTTTATATCGGCTGTTCTTCAGCAAGAATGCGGAGTGGTCCGCAAAGGAAGCTAATGGGCTACTATAGCTGCGGAACTTCGCTTGAATCTGTACGCTGATTCCGCCAATCTCTTCATGCGTGGTGGCTGTACAGGTAGGCCCCTTCCAGCTCTTATTTGCCTTTATTCCGAACATATTATTACAGATGGACCGTTTTCCGTACCCAGACTCTAACGCTGCCTGAGCAAGTGATATACTGGCAGGTACACCACTTCTACGTTCTTCCTCTTGTGCTGCTGAGGCATAAGCAATAAAGAACGGATTGGTGAGATTGCCAATCTCTGAAGGGATCTGAACGGGAGGGGCTTCTGGGGTAGGTTCAGATACTTCACTGCCATCCGGTAGAATGGCTTGAATCGTGTTGATCCCCCCATTCACCAGTTCCCGTATATAGATTGTCCCCTGATCTGTAAATGTTGGAGCTGCAGATTCCATAAACACATTATTAATGTATAAGATCTTATTCGATTCAAATGAGGCACCAGCTTCTGCATCCACGCCCGTCCATTTAATTTTCTTGGCCACATCGAATGCTTCTATACTTGCGGTTTCCGTCAGTTTTGACATCAACATGACAAAAGGTTTAGGATCAATAGCTTCTTGTCCTTCAGGTATCATCTCGAAATGGAGATGGGGACCGGTGGATCGACCCGTATTTCCTGATAGACCAATAACGTCTCCTACACTCACATATTGTCCTGGTGTAACAAGGGCTTCACTCAAATGCAAATACCGGCTGCTCATACCTATTTGAGGATTCGTACTTTGAACGGTAACGTAGATCCCTGCATTCTGTGTGCTGGCCGGATCAGTGCTCCGGGGATAACTTACTTTGGTAACTACCCCTTCAAATGAATTCGTGACCGGGGTACCTTCCGGGATACCGATATCTATACCTTTGTGAAAGGATTGAGCCTCCCCCGTAACGGGGTGTTTCCGAGTTCCATAGTCACTGGTGATGGATTGTTCAAAATTACGGACATAAATGGTTGGGGGGAGGATCCCCTCAAAGATCTGAGTCTCCCCCGCTACTTCTTCGGCAGATGATACGGCTGCGGCGATCAAGTAGAACATACCGAATACACCGATTAAACAAAGGCTGACAATCCAAAAGACGGGGGACTTGAGTATCCCCTTAGTTACCAAATCCTTCACTTTTTTCTGAACTTTCTGCTTAACCTTTCGCTTCAAGTGCTCTTTGAGCATGTCCGCTGTATTACCAGTACTGGGTAACAGTGTGATCACGTCCTCAAAATAACTAGATTAACTTGTAGAACCGGAGTTGTTCTGCTGGCTAATTGTCTGCTTCCTAGCAGTACGTGCCTTGTTTTGTACTTTCTTCGATAGACTCTCAGCAGCATTGCTGACTGTAGCAACCTGACGAGAACGCTGCATCGTTTTAAGATGTTTAAGTTCATCTTGCAATCCACTGCTGACTTCGGTGGATATTTTCTCTTTCATTTTGATCGCTACCTGTTGGTTGGTTTCCGTATTGATTTCTAACCGGAGATCATCTGCGTTCATGACGGTCTTCAGTTTTTGTTTGGAGTCATCCATTTGAGCTTTCAATGCTTTGTTATTAAAGTTGACTGACTTAGGACTCATCTTCGTATCCATGGTCGGTTTAACATTCAGTAATACGGCTGCCTTCTGATCCAGCGTTTGCGTTTGGCTCGCAATACGGCTATCCGGCATAGGTGGCATTTTAGATAAAACAGCTTTTGTGTTAACTGGGGCAGCTGTACGTACTTGAGGTCCGGGAGCTACGATGCCATCTTTAGGTGCGTTGATTTTACTGAACGCTTCGTTAGCTTTAAGCAGCTGCATTTTGTATTTTTTAAATTCATCCATACCTTCGAATTTAGAGGCAATGGAAATCCGTCCGGAACGGACGAGCATGGTGTCATTAATCATCTGATTCGTTTTCAAGCCGGATGCTTTAAATCGCGAATCCATTTCTTTTACGAAATCCGTATGTTGAACGGGCTGATCTGTCATATTGGCTGTATCTACTGCTTGTTTATAATCCACTTTATACCGGTCAAAGAGTTGGATCATTGTAAAGTCATCGACTGCTGTTTGCAGCTTCCGATTACGATTCAATGTCTTCGCTCTTTCCATCTGATCTACAGCACGTTTAGGACGTTGGACCATGAATGTAGATGCCTGACGAATGGCATTTTCGTTCCCATAAATCGTAGCAGCCACTTCCTGGTCATTCATGCCTTCATGCACACCTTGGGTTAAAATAGCCTGTTTGACATTGCCACCATCATCCTTGATGTCTTTAAGACGTCCCTTCTCTTCTTTCCATTCTTTGTCCATACCGCGGAAGGGACTTGTGGTGCCATTGCGTAAGTTGTCGTTAACCTTCTGAACAAACGGGGTGTACTGTGCAGGCTCGCCGTATTCAGTAGCAATCTCTTCAGAAGCCTGCTTTTCCCGTTGATAACGGAGCATCATACTTGCTGACGTTGCATCGTTTAGGTTGTTGTCTGCTTTCGTAATTGAGCTAGGGTTAAAGCTACGTGGAACCCCCTCGTGTTCTCTCCGGTTAAACAAACCGCTTACTTTATTGGTAGCGCCATTGTATAGGGAACGTGTGATATTTCGTTGTACACTATCCACGATCGTTGATTTAGGTTTTGGCATTGCGGGAATAACACCTGTTGCTTTGCTGAATACACTCGTAATTTCATCACGATATTTAAACACGAGGAATACCGCTATAGCTTCAAATATCATTCCAGTGAACCAACCCCTACCTCCCTTCACCGCCACAGCTTCATAGACCAAATGACCAAATACAAGCGAGAAATTGAAGAATATCATGGTCATCGTTGTCATCATGAGTAAACCAATGAGCTTGATGAACTGACTTCGTATTACGGAAAAGCCTGCTTCACGCCCTGGGAAGAGTGCACCAAGCAAGGTGATAGACATGAATGAAGAGTGAATCAATGTTTTAAATCTCATGAAAATCGTTGCAATGGCCCAAAAACAGAAGAAACCCAAAATAAACAATGAAAATGCGAGATTTACTAAGACAATAATCATTTGAGAAGCAGATCGCTCTTGTTCAACTTTTGGATACTTTGTAGCGGCTTCTTTCAGAGCGTCTTCCCGTTCATCCGAGAAGGAGTCAGTGGTGAGCACCTTGTCCAGGACTTGGGGGTCCTTCTCTGCAATTTGACTGTCATCGAATTGCAACATGGTATACGGACGAATCACCAGCTCCTGCCACACTTGCTCCGAGATGACCGTAACTCCTTCTTTTGAATCTGTTTTAAGTCCAGTCGTCTTGGCGAGAGAGATATAAATGGTATTTCCTATATCCCCTACAAGACTATTAGCAAACTTAAGGAAGGGGCCCGCATTAGCAAAAAACGCGAGGGAGATGACTAATGCCATAACAAACGTAAATGCCTGTGAGTAACCATCCAAGAAACGACCTCTCACCATCAATATGGCAACATAACACCCGGTGATTGTGGCAAGCATTCCTCCCAAGCTATCCCAAAAACTCCCTTTATTGATGCTGCCTCCGTTAATGCCGGTTACACTTTTAATAATGTCTGCTACGGCGTCAATGAGCTGGTCCATTAGACTGAAAGTAAAAGCTTCTCTGGCAATAAAGTTGAAGAATCTAGCGATTTGCACATTCGCAAGAAATAACATGGACAAGCCATGGTCAAAAGCGCGAACAATCCCGTCCTGAGCTTTGTCACCCACTTGCCAGAAGTGACGATCTTTAGCGACGGTTTGAAAAGAATAATGCGAAACACCGTATTTGTTATAGTTGGTATTGGCTGTATCGTCTTTGGGGATCATCTCATCGAGAGAGTCTGCATATGCTACGTGACTAGTAAGAATACTCCCCAAAAGCATAAATACAACTAAACATAGTGTCATCCATCTTCGACCTTGATTGGGCTGATTAAGCTGGTTCTTTATCCGTTGTATCATCATCCAAGGAGTCCCCCTCCTTGCTATATTGTTCTTCATAATAGTTTTGGAAATTTTGAAGAACTGAGAACTCGTTTTCCTCTTCTTCCTCATTCACAGCAGCATCCGACTCTGCAGGTGGCCGTGTATCGAAGCAATCAAATAGGTGCTGGAATACCACATCGATGTAAACAAGTCCGATACGACCATACAAATCTTGCATCAGACATTGACCGTTTTCCAAGTTCTTGATCATATCCATATTCTGCTGGGTATGCTCCAAGCCAAAATACGAAAGTGTATTTTTGATCTTTGTATTGTCCTGATCGCGGAAAGCGAACTTAATCCCGATGTTACCTGCCAAGTCTCCTGCCATATCCGTCGCATTTTGAGTGATGAAAACGGCACCACCGTTTAATGAACGACCTGTACGAACAATCATATCAGCGAGAGCTTTACCCGCTTGTGTGCCAAGTAAGGCCCAAGCTTCATCCATCAAGACAAATTTAAAGATTGAGATGTTGTGATAGATAAACTTATGGGCGAATCGTGCAATCGCAAACATGAGTGCAACGCTCATTTTTTCGTCCAATGAGTAGTTATCCGGAGACTTCTCGGGGGATGGCATCTTCAGGTTTTGAATTTGTAATATATTAATTGCATAATCCAATTTGATAGTTGCTTCTCCACCAGTACCGAATAACAACTTAGCGAAAGATAACGTTTCAAAACTTTCAAGAATTTCAGCTAGTACTTTTGCTGGCGGTCGCGTCAATCCCATTTCATAGAGTACGGGGATGGCCTTAGCTAAATAAGGATCTGAACCACTGGCCACCTTATTTACTGCTTGGGAGATGTAACTGTACTCCACGCTATTGGTTTTAGTAGATGATAAGTACGCAAGAATCTCAACAGATGCTTCTTTCGCAGTTTCAATATCATCTAGCATGACAAACGGGTCTAGTTTACCCATGTCTTCTTTGGCAGAAGACAATGTAGCTACTTGAATCTGTCCAGCCAGTTCAGGAAGAGCATCCGGCCAATTGGACCGCTCGCCTTTCGGATCAAAAATAAGCGTTTTACCACCAAGGACAGCCGCATTTTGATAGCCTAGTAGGTTTGCTGCCATCGATTTACCACCGCCAAGTGTTCCGGTAAGAGACATACTCGGACTGCGGTTCTCCTGACTGGCGTTCGCTGGATCAAGATAGACAGGACGGTCAAGTGGACCTGTAGTACCGATGTAAAGCCCTTTCCCATCTCCCAGTTCTTGCGTAGCACCCACCATACCGGATGCTAACATTTCTGGGGGGATCCGCTGAATGTAATCTGACACATACCGAGGAGATCCTGGTATAAAATCATTAAATAGGAGCCACTGATCTCCACTGGGTAGCTCAACATGAATGTTTCCAAAGTCTCTATAGTGATCTTGTAGGATGGATATATTACTTTTGAGTAGATCCAGGTTTGTGTGATAAAGCCCATAGGTTACATGAGTGATGAATGTTGGATTTTTCCGTTTCTTATACTCATCCTCTAGATACATGGCATTTTCTTGTTTCTCCTGCAGGTCCATGGGCACACTAGCGTTGGCTTCTTGAATGTTTTTGACCTGGTTATCTATATCCATTCGTTTACGTGCCAGTTTTTTGAGTGCGTCGCGTGCTTCCAGAACGTCGACCTTAATACTCATCGAGACAGGGAATGGAAGTGTAGCTGCACTATATAGCCATTCAGAACCCGGCATGTCCAAATTATCTGGTAACTCAGAGAGCGCTAAGTATGCATGATAAATTTGCTTATCTGTACCTTCATGTAATTGTGTAATCCCCACTCGTCGTGGATGAGATGTATCAATATCAGCTTCCGTGAGAGTCAGTACTTGCCTAGAATCGTAGAAGAATGAAGGTTTACCGGCTTTTTTGCCTTTGGTCTTTTTAGGAGACCAGTTTTCATTTTCCGTAGAACGTAGAGGTGGATCAGCAATACCCCACCAGAAGTTCCTCTTAATTAGCCACTCCGTTGTTTGTTCTGTTCCTCTTTTGACTTTCATCCTACGAGATAGGCGATCAAAGATCTGTCTCTCTTTTACCTGATAACTTTGAAATTCGTGTTCAAAGATCTCAGGTTCATTCAGTCCAGATAGGTTTTCGATGGCTCTTTTCGGGTGAAGTACTAATTTTTTCATCTCCGTTACCATGGAGCCAAGCTGGTCTACCAGATCTTTTGAGTCACTTTTGGGGAGATAAACAACCAGAAATGCTTTGTAATCGGCATTGTTCACCCCTTCAACAGAGTTGTAGTTGGAACTGAGATAATCTTCCATCTGATAAATAATGCCGATTGAATTCTTCTTAAGGGGGCCAGATACTCTTTTCTGCCGAAGTCTTTCATGGTGCTGATGTATGTCATGCGTTTTAGGAAGCCATAAGATATGAAACTTATCGGTTAACATACCGAGTGAAGCTGTTTGAGTGATAAGACGGTCAATTTTTTGCTGATCACTAAGATGGTCGTATATATACGGGTTGAGCTCATAGATGGCCCATACTTCTTTATTGTGATTGAATATTAGATTCTGCTCGAAGTAAGCAATAGGAAATTCAATTTTTACTTTGCTCGGTTTTTTCTGTACTTCCCCAAGTGTTGCCAAGCTTTTCCCTCCTTGTGAAAGAAAAGAGTGTGCCTAAGCACTCTCTCTTCTTTTTCTGTATGCGATTTTACTGGTATACACGTAGCGCTTGTTGTGCTCAACTTTACGGTACCTATGTAAATGCTTTGGACGTAACCAATAGAAGATCATGCCCAGCAGCCATTTATGTGGGGCCTTGCCGTCGAGTTTTTGTTTAGCAATTAACCAGGCAGAGATTCCGGGTAGAAAAGCATACGTATACACACCTGGTATAAAGAATAAGATTTTTCCTAACAGCGACCAAAAGATGAAGCATGCAACAAAAATCCCAACTAACCTTAAGTTTGCCGGTATGGGAAGTTTCTTCCCTTCAATCGCATATATGACCCAATCTAAATTCCATATCTTCGTGTAATTCGAGACAGTAATTCTGGGAGACTCTTTTTTATCACTCATTGTGGCTTAACCGAAAACAGCTTTCCAAAGTGTATTGGCTAGATTTTTCATTTCAGTCCAGTTCAGAATCATAGCTATTACTAGAATGATTCCAACGAAGCTAAGCAGTTTCATCCAATCTCTTGTGAAAAAAAGAACAAGGCACTTATTAGAATAAAACCTGGGATTAATGCTCCAAGGTTCGTTTGTAACCATGTATTGGCTTTAACACCTGGATCACTCGCAAACACGGGCAATGCAAACATCAGACTTGAAAAAATGATTAATGAAACACGTGTTAACAGTTTTTTATTTAAGCGCATGAAATTTGCTCCTCTCGACTATTCAGTTGATGTGGTTGGATCTGAAGTTGAGGTTCCATTAGTGGTATCCTCTTCAAAAATTTCGTTTACTGTAGTTTGTTTATCTTGTCGATCGTTCTGATCGCCAATTGAAATGACATACATACGGTTATCTTTTTCGATTACATTCAGGATCCATAAGTTTGTGAAAATTTCTCCGATATCGTTCTTCACGAGCACTGATGCTTCGATTCGTAAATAGGATGGTAAAGTCTCTGTACCTTTCATTTGGTACACTGACACATTCTCCACCTTATTCATCTCAAATTCAGATGCAGTTAGTTGTGAAGGTGCATTTTTGATATCGTCGTAGAAGTATTTGATTTGACTCACATTTCCTTCAAAGTACGAGCTAAGGAAACTGTTAGCCAATTCAGAGGCTCGTTCAATCTGTTCCGTATCTGAGATAAACACACCTTGCTCAGATGGTACGGATTCTCCTTTTTGCTGATTTGCTACAAAGCGCGGGTAGTTATCAATAACAAAACCTTTGGGGGTAGCAGATACAGGAACCACTATATAAGTCTGTTTGATCACCTTTCCTTTTTTATCCTTTGTTGCGACTGATTCAGAAGCGGAATCAAGGTCCACCTCACGACGAACATTTAATGTAATCTCAAATGAAGCTTCGTTAATTTGGCTTGTGTCATAAACCTCAACGGATTGTACATGGGATGTACCCTTAACCTCATAAGGTTTTAATCCAGCATCTGCATCGATCCCACTTATGAATTTTTTGAGTCTTTCGGTACGATTATTTACATCGTTAATTGACCATGTGAAATATTCAGTAGCAAAATCACTCGCAAACCCTTTTATCCCATCTGTGATCGCGGGCTCACTGGAACCCATGTTTGTAACCTTTTCGATTACCCTTGTACCTTGTGTGAATGAAACGACACCTTTAAAGATGATAAATAGAACAAACATCCAAAATACGAATCGAATGAAGGCTTTACCCGAAGTGCGTTTAGGTGAACTAGGTTTAATCGACTTATCTTTAGCCTTCTTCACCTTAGGGGAATCATTTTTTAAATCGTCATCATCAGATTCATGTGACTTCTTTTTTTTAAGAAAACCCAATGGAGTAGCACCTTCCTAACTATTAACGATTTTTGTTGCTCTTGTTGTTTCTGTTCCCTGTTGATAGAACACTGACTAGAAAAACACCGACCCCCAATAGTATGAGTGCATGTTTCGTATCAAATTCCATGAACCACTTTCCGGTACTCTTGAGTTTATCCATTATCCCAGGAACGGTACCCACGACCACCTCAGTAGCTTGATCAATCACCTTCTCCACTTTTTCATGTGATTCATCTCGATTGGATTCTTTCGGTGGGGTTGGTTCAGATTCTTCAACCTTCGCAGGTGGCGGGACTGCTTCCGGCACAGGTGTATTGTGAGTGCTCGGTGTGCGTATTAATAGCACTGCAGCTGTCAAAATGACGAGTAGGCTGATACTGATCAATACGATGTTCTTGTTTTTGTTCAATAGAATATCACCCCCATTCCATCTTATTAGTTAATCAATCAATATACTAACATAATAATTAATTGATTAATATACTAAAATAGCTTATGGTTTCATGCTTAATTCCATTGTGAGAAATACAAAAAGCTTCTGCATTGTGTTGGTGCTTCAGGTTATTGGGATGGGATGATTAAGGTGATGAAGTAAAAAGCAAATGGAATCTACTTTTTACATGTTTACGCGTGGATATTGTTTATGAGGGGATTTATGAAAAGTAAAAAATTAAAGGCCTCTCCCCTACTAGGGAAAGGCCAGACAGATATTTTTCAAATTTCATTACAAATGCGGGTTGGATTAACTAAGGCTATTGAGATGTTGAAAAAGTTGAATACGCAGATATGACATCTCCGATGTTTCTTCCAGTTAAAACTCTGCTGTTTAAACCGAATACGGTTTGAGCTGCATTTTCGATATTAGTAAGACGCTTGTTATAGATTGCATTGGGAACAATAAATGAGATGATGCCGTCACGGATGATTTTGTTAGATGTAAGTTTCATCACATCTCGATAACGTTCTAACTTTTTCTCGATAGAAACCTGATCCGTGTGAAATGGTGATCGTTGAATTGGCTCGGTGGAACGATCCAGTTCAACGAAAAACACTTGCTGTCCAATTCTCAACACAGCATCGGGTCGAATTGATATCGTATCATTGTCGCTATACACGGATAAAGACGGATACCAATCCCAGTCATGATATTGCTTTAAGTCTGAGTCTTGATTCATCCACTTGTAACGTAAATCTAAATATACCTTACCTAACTCCCAGAAGTGATCCTTTTTTGCACGTTCCATATCAAGATCATTTTTAGAAAGACGATTCTCCTCTAAGATCCCTTTTTTGATTTCGACTATTTTAAGACCACGGCTGCTTAGATAATACCATGTTTCTCCTAAGATCTTCGAAGTTCTCCTATGTGAAGGTTTATCAGATGAATTAGGGTCGTAAGTAGAGTACTCCAGTAATCCACGATCTTTGAAACGTTTTACTGTCCTTCTAAGCCTCGTTATAGCTCTGTTTTCATTTTTTTGTTCCAGTTCCTTTTTTTCTTGCTCTGATGCGCTGGCATATTCGGGATAATGATATTCAGGTGTATCTAAAAAATAGGTACTTAACAGGGTTTGCTGTGGCATACATCGACACATGTACAAATCAGTGAGCATCTCCCAATCTCTGTCGGTAAGAAGATCAATAGTCTCTCCAAGGGTATATTCGGATGAGTCTTTTTTCCTTTTTCTTTCGGCTGAACTATCTGATTTAATTTTACTCTTGCTAGTGGTCATTGCCTCTCCTTTCCTAAACCTTGAATCTGAGCCATGAGTGGTTTGGGTTGATTGGATTGTATTATACGGTGTTAGTCGCGATTTGTTCAAGTTATCAATTCCTGATACAGCAATACTTTGAGAGTTAAACTACCTAAGTTATTACTTCAGCTAATTTATTGACATAGAAACATTTGAATATCATTACGTACGATATTTTTAAAGTACGACATAAAGCATTACAAAATTCCTTACTATAATTGTGACATAAACAGACTGTAAAATGAATTAGTATGCTCTTCTCCTGATATGGATGGACAGGTTCAGGTATAGCTGTATATATCCGAATTAATACAGTTTTCAGGTCAGCGGATAAATCCGGATATCTACGGATTTATCCGTGTATTCAATTCGCTATTATAATTAAATTATAATTCAATGTATATAAAGTAATAATCCGGTTGCTACTCAATTACATACAAGGTTGACTCCGATTATAAAAGAATATAAACTGATGAAGTGATGTGATAACTACAAGAGGTTTATTAAGGAGGAATTTTATATGACGAAGAAATACACAATGTCTGTAGGGAATGATATAGGCAATAGTGAAGCAGATGTTTATATTGATGGTAAGTTGGTAAGACAACCAAATGTCTTTTCTTCAATTGGACAACTCCCTTGGAAAGACGATGATATCGATGTACAGAAAAATCTAAAAAACATATTTGATAATTTGGTTGTATCTATTATCTCTCCAGCTGTTCCTACAGGAATGTACACCATTGGAAATCATGCTCTAAAGACGAATGGGGAAAATGTAACCAGTCTATACGTTAAAGGAAACGGATCGAAGGCCGATCAACTTGTACCATACATAAATACCTTGGCACTAATTGCAGCAAGAGCCGTACAAAAAGCGTACAGTGAAGGTGACAACCTTAACGAGGCGATTGAAGTAGAAGCTGATATGGCAGCTGCATTACCAGTTAAACAATGTTCACCTACGAATAGCATGAAATTACGTCAAAAATTTATGTTGGGTTCTCATCTCGTAACTGTACATTTAGGTCTTACAAAGAGCGTTACTGTTAAGATTCAATTTCATTATGTACATGTTTTACAAGAGGGGACCGCTGTTGTTTTTGCTCTTCAAATGAACTCAAATGGCGACTGGAGAACAACTTCGTATAATACAGACGAAGTTGAAACTGAAGATACCAATCTTCCTGGTATGTTTGATGAGTTTGCAGAAATATATAAACTCGGAGACATTGATGGAGGTTACTTCGAAGGGAAAAACATAATGCACATCGATATGGGTGACGGTACTGCTGATACCCCTTTTACACGAGGCGATGCCGTTGACAACGATTTTGGAGATGGCATTAATAACGGGGTTGGACATGCAATTACTGCTGCGATTCCGGATCTTCTTACTTTGGCACCTCATGCTTTCAATTCAATTACACGTCAACAATATAGTGAAATCCTTAAGAGCCAACTTTCAAATAAAAAACATAAGTTTCTAAATGAAGCTTTACAGGCGTTTAATCCTCACTGTGATAATCAAGCTAATCAAATTTTACACCACTCAAACGATCAAATTCTAAAGATTGGAGCAAACGAGATTGATATTGTAGTAGCGTATGGTGGTGGTAGCATTCTAATGAAACCGATGATCTATGAAAAGTTGAAGGCTATTTGCGACAACACCAGAATACATCTTTTCTATGTTCCTGCGGAATATGCTGTCACTTTGAATGGTGAAGGACTTGATTATTTTGTGAAAAGCCCAATTTATGAGGCTCTAAAAATGAAATTCTTATCTTCTCCTGAGTATGTCTCAATGAAGAAAGTAGAAGAAAATAAGAAATCAACTGTAAAACAAGCTGCTAGTACAAAGGAATAACTAAATTCATATTATCCTGATTAGGAAGGAGGTATTTACTTGTGAGAAAAACTGATGCACAGAGAGGGAAAGCGGCGGTGCTAAAGTTAAAAGAAGACGAAGAGCAACTTGTGCTAGATTGGATAAATGCACAGTCCGTCTATGCAGATTCAATGAGGTATCTAATCCAAAAGGAAATCGCTGAGAATGGCATAAGGAATCTACAACTTTATATTCCCAGGATACGGGATATTGAAACTATAAAGACGTTGCTTCCTTCAGATAGCGTTAGACCAACAACCATGAGTGCACCGACTTCAGCTGTAAAATCTTACGAAGAGAAACCAACTGAAGTAATCGTGAAGAAGGAGACAAATAGTACTACTAGGGACCAGATTCCCCCTCTTTCTGTTCCGCTCCATCCAGGTGTAACCATTGGAGAGACTGAGAATAAATCTGATCTTGGCAGTAGACTTGTTTCAGATTCTAACGTTAGCATTGTGAAATCAGAATCAGTTACAGATACTCAATCAACAAGTAAGCCGGCTAATCCTTCCCCGGGAAGAAAAGCTAAGAAAACATTCGATCAGAGTACTATCAGCTCATATCAATAAACATAAAGTTAATAGCATTATTAACTGTCCTAAGGCGATCTACTCCAGATTATTATGCTGGAACGAGGTCGCCTGTTTTTTTTATTAATTTCATTTTTAGTGCCTGATTGATAAGTGAATAGACAAGCAGCTAATTCTTCAGCTTTATTGAGAGCAAAGTGAGTGTTCATACCAGTTCATCTAGATAGATTTATTCTGTCTAATGTCCTAGGGCTACTGGGAGGATAATTATATTGACTCAACTATTGGTCAACACTCATGCGATATTGACTGACTATAGCAGGCCCCCTACTCGGGTAATCTGTCCTACCTATTGGAATCCTCAGATTTGATGAAACTCAGCGCCAACATCTTCCCCATCTTTTGAATTCTGATAATCACATCACAATTTACCTCTATTAGTAATAGCAGCTCCTCCATAATTGATGTTGTATCCGCTGCACGAACTACGTTTATACCAACCTTATTAGGACGTCCTAGAAAATTCTCAAGATTGTGTTCCCCATCCCTATCTCAGATGAAACAACCGACAGGACTCCAGTGACATCTGCTAAACACTACATGATGTACAAAAACTCCTTGTCTGACTCATTTTTATTTGGCCAGAGATTTGTTCATCGCACTTCTCTCTTTAGCGAATCGGTTTACCTGATGGTGAGAAGAGAACTAACTTGATCTGTCCTCATGAAAAGCCAAATAAATCAAGAGGATATGCCCCTTCTTTATTTGATCTTCAGATCTCTGACTGGTTAGAAAAGGGCAGCATTATTAATTCGTTTTTTGAGGCATTGAAGGTCATTTAGTAATGTTCAGCTGTCTCCTCTCACCTCATTAAAAGTAAAATATTCTGGTGATGCTAAATTGGAGTTATCAAAAGTTCCTCATCTAACCCATATGTAATCTTTCATAAGATCAGTGTACGGTATTGCAGAATCGTCTGTGGGTATGCGTTATCTAATTACCATTATCAGTATATAGAGGATCAAATGAGCTTTTAAGTTGTCTTGACCGTACAAAAGTCGATTGGATATTTTCTTTCATGCTGATTCTAGTTGTTAGCTATCTTTGATTCCATTGTTTTGTGATCCTCAGCAAGGTGTTTTTTGTTCTGGCATTTGGTGACAATATGATTTCTTAATTCGCTGGTACTCTTCTCAAAAATCTCCAGGTCAAAATCTGTCTGCTAATAAAGTGAATGTTACATGGTACATTTGTGAATGAGTAATACATTAATTAGTATTCAATTTTAATAGAATACTAACTTAATTATAATTGAATACTGCCTTTGTTGTTATCCAGTCATGTAAATTCCTGAATGAATGATGTTTATTCAGCTTTATTCAGTCGATTTGATATTCGGATTAGTACGAATATATCCAGATTAATACGTGCTAATACGATTAAATACGTATTTCTGAGAGTTTGTTGCGAGTAAATGGTTATATTCAGGTTTACCCTCTCTTTGCCGGGACTGAATTAATACGAGTTAATCCGAATCTATACGTATGAATCAAGATTAATCCGAATTAAAATTAAGTGTGTAAAGCTGTATAAACGTTGCTTATTCAGTTATAATGAGTGTAATAGGGTTTCAATTTGATTGAAGCGGGTGGTAATAGTGAAGGATATCGATGAGGTGCTTACAAAAGAAGAGATTGAAGAAGCAAAAAGAGACGAAATGAGAGAATTACTTATAGAAGCCTTTGATGACAAGTCACTATTGTATGAGATTTATAAAAAAAGAGGTTGGTTAGATCGTTTGTTCACGGATAAGATTCTTTCTATGGATAGAGAAGCCTTATACACCTCGAACCAAGTTGCAGATTTGTGTGAGACACACAACTACGTAATAAAAAATAAAAGACGAGAGTTGCTAGAATATGTGAATCCAACTCAAATGGGCGAAGGAAACAGTAAAACATACAAACATAACTATATTTCTGTGTTTAAAATGAAAATGATCCATGGACTTACGGGAGAAGGGTCCGAGTACACTCTGCCACAGCTGAAAGAGATCATTACTGGTACTGTTGCTAGAACATCATCAACTCAACAAGGTGAAAACAACAATAATGAACTTTTACTTCAAATCTACAAAAAACTAGAAAGATTTGAGCAGTTCGAGGAGATGATAAAATCAAACGAATTTTTTGAGGACATTGAAAAAAAGGTGAGGTCATCTTCTGAAAAATACTTGTTGGCTGACGCAAACAAAGACCAGGAAGCAAAAGAAGCTGCTGTAGATATATACGAAAGAATAGTATCACCTAATACTTCAATAGCTGATAAAGAACTTATTTGGATTGAATACAATAGTTTAGAAAACAAGTATCCTAATCATGCTTATACAATTAGACTATATAAAACTGCTGCAGAGGAAAAAATTATAAGATTTAAACAAGATGAAAAAGAATTACAGATCCTTGATCTCAAGCAAAAGGTTAATAATCTATTTGAAGAATACGACACAGCTAGAAATGAATCTGAAAGAGAGACAGTCAGAGCTAAAATTCGTAATGTGGCCAGTGATCATCCGGAACTTAGTTTCGAAATTAGAATGTGGTTATCTACGGCTGGTCAACAAAAAAAAGGCTTTTTTAAACGCTTTTTTTCTTCAAACTAATGAAAAGCAGTTCTCTCAAAAGGGAGACTGCTTTTTTTGTGCCAAATTTACAAACATGATACCGTCAAAATAATCATGACACCTTAACCCTTATATAGTAATATATTAATCAATATATAAGTGAGTGGGGGAAATAGTTTGAAATACATTGGTTTGGTCTTTGGAGGTATCTTATCTGCAATCGGTCATATGATTGGCTTTGTTTTCAAAAACATATACATATCAGTCCGTAGATTTTCGATGGATCCTGCTAATAAAAATTCACTATGGAACGCGCAAGCGGTTCTATTTCTAGCAATATTACTATTATGTTTCTTTTGGCTGGTAGCTAAATACCAGGATCTCTGGTACGGATCATCTCCAGTTTTTTATAGAGCGATCCCATTGTTGTTGTCGTGTTTTCTCGGGCACATAATATATTCAAGTCCTTTGATGTTCAGAAACGCTTATGCTAAGCCAATTATTCAAACATTTCTTAATACCTTAAGTGCTCTCGCATTAGGTCATATACTAATTAAGTTTCTACCTAGTGGAATAGGAATATTAATTGCTTTCATTACAGTAATCACCGTAACCATATTTACGTTGTACTTTATGCTGAAAGTTAAGATTAATCGGACAATATTCACCAAGTTAACTTCACTAGTGGAAGGAGTAGAAGTACGGAAAGTTCCGGTTAAACAAGAAGGTTCATTGTTAAATATGATTCTAAGAAAAGATAAAGTTACTAAAGAAGAACTGTATGAATTCGATGGAATTGATCTAAATGCAAAGGGATGTTTATCGCATCTTCGATATTATTCTGAAGAATGTACTTTAGAATTGTTTTATACTCAGCCGACTAAAGAGAGACAAAGTCAGTTAGTCACTTTAACTCGAAAGGATAGGGCTCAACATGGTCAAACCTTAGGTGGTACCGGGTCTGGTAAAACATTACTAGCAACGACCCTGATCGTTCAAGACTTGCTCAACGACTACATAGGGACCACGATCATAGAACCTAAAGGTTCACTTATAAATAATTTAGCAAATTTCATGGATAGAATCGGTAGACCTTACCACAGATTAGATGCTGAATATGAATTCACAAGTTGTCTTAACCCTATGTATGTTCCAGAGGGATCCGACATAGAACCAATGATTGAAGCAAACGTATCTGCATATCATGGATATCTAGGTGCCGATGCAGTTCAATACTTTAAGAGTAGAACAACACAATTACTACGTGTTTGTATGAAAGCTTTAAAATTCGTTTATGGGAATGATTGTACTTATAATGAACTAGATCGGCTGGTACAGCCTATGAATGATGATTTTAGAGTTGAAGTACTATCAGAGATTAGCCGGTTAGGCCTTGAAAGCCAGGTACCATTATTAAGAGAATATACTCGTAATATGGCAGGTAGTCAGAAAATGCAGGAACACGCCCAGCAAACCTACTCGAACTTATATGACTACTTAACTGAACTTACGAGTAATAAGTATATTCAACGTATTTTTTGTGGACCATCAACCTTCAACTTAGATGAGGCATTAGAGCGCGGTGAAGTCATCCTAGTCAATGGAGCGTACGGTACTCTTCAAACACTGACTTACACAGTAGGACGGTTATTCTTGAACTTACTACGAGCTAGCACATTTAGAAGAAATCTAAAAGGAGAAATTAGAGCTCATCAACTAAGAGTAGATGAAATTGAGATGTTTGCGGATGAAGAATTTAGCACCTTTATGGAGATGGCTCGTGAATTTGAAGTTTTTGTTGATGTAATACATCAGGGAAATGAACAGCTGACAGATGTTAGTAAACGATTAGGTGCCATGGTCAAGCAGAACGCTGTGCAGAAGTTTATCTTAGCTGGTTTAGAGAATGAAGATGCAGACTACGTAGCAGATATGATAGGTGAGAAATTTGTAATCGGACAAAGTAGTGGGACAGATGAAATGTCCACAAGTGGTTTCAAAACCCAAATTAAAGAGGAGAAAAGGTACATCGTTGAACCAACAACGATTAAATCTTTGAGGGGTTTTAACACTGAAACAGGAGAAGCTGGCGAGGTATTATTTAGAGGAGTTCACAATAATGAACGCTTGGATCCGGTTATAGGGATACTATTACCGTTACCAAAAGTATTATTTAGTAAACTTTCAACTACGGAGAATTTAGTTGAAGAGGAAGAGGACAAAGATGTCAGTGAACCTGACTCCAATGCAATGGTTGTGATACAAGAAACTGATCACGATGCAAAAACTGATAAATTAACCAAAATTAAAGAAAAGGCCGCAGCACAAAAAGGGATTATGCAGCAGAATGAAAATATTGAGATAACAAGGGAGGGGCATATCTTAGAGGAAAATGAGAAACCATTAGTGGTAAGGAATACATTTTGGGACAGTCCTGCAGAAGAGCCAGTTCAAATAGAAGAAGAGATAATAAAAGAGCCAGAACAAATACACCCGCAATCAAAGGTGAAATTTGCTCCAGCTTCAATAGATGAAACAACTTTAAGATTAGCTGAAAGAATTAGACAAACTGCTGAGGATAAACGTTCGAACAAAGGGAGTAGTGAATCGGAGTAAAACTCCGATTCACTACTCCCATTTTTCTTCGTTAAGAGTTAAGAATATGTCGTTATACTCACTAAAGCAAACTTTACCTAATGGAGTTAAACTATAAAGTTTCTGACGTCCACTTGAGCTATAAGAAACTAAGCCTAGTGACTCAACCCAGACCAGGGCTGCGTTCAATTCACCTCTACGAACGCGAGCATTTAATGAAAGATCTTCTTTATTATAGTCTTGTTTTGATAGGGTTTGAATTATAAGCTTAGTAGCATTAGGGAGTTTCGAAATCATATCTTTAAGATAAACATGAAGTGGAGAATTTAAATCATAATTGTTTTCTGAGCCGGCCATAATAACAACCCTTTCTATTCATAAATATTATAACTCATATATTAACACATATTCTAATTAAACAATATATAT
>NZ_AWUK01000048.1 GCF_000499205.1 Paenibacillus sp. MAEPY2 | reverse complement strand
AGTTGGATTATCAAGATGGACACAATTATATATCAATAATTGGTGATAGTTCTGAATCGGTCCACCCAGTCTATGTTAATGATGATACCCTTCAAATTAATACATATATCTTAAAGAGAATTAAATAATTGAAGAAAATGAAAGTAATTCAAGGTAGTTTTCACTTCTGATAAACATAGTATTCACGCAGCGGCTACGCCTTGGTCACTGTAATGCTTTTGTCAGGGTAGTGAATTCATGTGACAACTTGCTGCGCAAGTTCATGAATACCTGAACGTTATCAGAAAGACTATGAAGGAGGAATAGAATGAAGCTTTTTCATGGAGAAGAAGCCTTAATTCAAGAAATTGATTTTTTACAACCTTCGATATCTACGCCCCTAGGGACCATTGAATTTTTACTTTCTGTCTCCAGCAAGTCTTATCTTTCAACGCAATGTTTTCGGCTTAAACATGGTGGATCATTATACCAATATGGCTACGATTTATTTGATTGCGAGTTAGTGATCTGCAAACCGAAGCTCGATCTTGCTTCACATCTGACAGCAGAGGAATGTTGGGGAGCCGTATTTAGAATCAAACCGAATAAAAATCACCAGATCGATACGTGTAGTTTTTCTGCTTATTGGCGGGAGGGATATAGCTGGAAAGATTACGGATCTAATACCGGGGAAGATCTTGAAGCTATTGAGTATGAGAACGAGAAATACCGATTACATTTAGGAACCCAGGACGGCCCCTTATTAATGGCAAGACGAAACCAAGGCGATAGGATTCCTAAATCTCTAGCTTTGAATTCTGATTTTGAGAAGTATGGTTTTATTATAAATTCGGATAAAGGTATTGAAGTTCCTATGACACGAATTCAATCTCATGAGACATGCCAAGTACATTTTTTAACAGCTTGGAATCGAAAGATAGAAGAAGATGTTTCTACATGGCTAGCGGTAGATCTGCCTTCGAAGCAAATATTAGAGGGAAAAGGACTTTTGTAAGTATTTTCGAAGAGGTCATAGTCCATCTGATAACATAATATTCACGATGCGGACATTCGTCCTGGATCCAGAATGCGCCGGACACTCAACATACGCTGAGTCGTGAATACAGGAACGTTATAGGAAATCAGCAACATATAAAGAGGATCAACTACACCTTACATACTTTCGACGGGAAGTGATTGAGTGAATAAAGATATTCTACTTGAATGGGATAGCAAGTATAATGCGGTGAAACGTACGAAAGAACATTATTGGAAGACATATAGGAAGTGGCGTGATGAAAATAAAGTTGACTATCACAATACTTTTATGGGCAAATTATATGATGAATTAATAACTCTTGAAGACCGGGCCATATACCTAAAATATAGTTTTAACACAACAGAAGCTGTGGTATTTTGCTCGATTAATATATTCTACGTAGAAGAACATATAGGAACCTATGATATAGAGTTCTTTTTGAACGGTGAGATCGCTGATGAGTATCTGGATTTTGGAGATGTGTTACTTAAAGATCGGATTACTAAAGTAAAGCATAGTTTGAAAATTGCAAGAAGCGCTCTAAAACTAGGATTTGAAGCATCAGACATTTCGAAAATCACAGAAATCTCACTTGAACATATAGAAATACTAAAAAAGAAATATAGTTGACTTAAGGGAATGGTACAAGAATGATTTGTGTTTCAGAGAATCGGCTGACATCCTATAACATAATATGCACGCTGCGTACATTCGTCCTTGGTCCGGCAGACGCCGGACGCACAGCATACGCTGAGTCGTGAATACAGGAACGTTAAAGGAAATCAGCGCAAGAAAACTCTTTTTTCAGGAGGAATCGTTCTAATGAATAGCATTTTTGATCAAAATCATACAAATGAAATTATTGTCCGTATCAAACAATTACGTCCAGATTCACAACCGCGTTGGGGAAAAATGAATGTCGCGCAAATGTTAGCTCATTGCTCATCTTTTCAGGAAATAGCGATGGGGAACTCTTCTTCATCAAGAAGCTGGCTTGGGTTAGTTATAGGAAAGTTTGTAAAACCCATGGTCTATAACGATAAGCCACTTCCAAAGAATATGTCCACAATTCCCAATATCATGATTGTAGATGAAAGAGACTTTGATGTGGAAAAAGAAACATTAATACAAAATATAATTACGTTTCAAAATAATGGACCTGAGAAATGTACAACCCGACCACATCCTTTTTTTGGTAAACTTTCTCCTGAAGAATGGGGCAAGTGCATATATAAACATCTAGACCATCATTTAAAACAGTTTGGCGTATAGTTAATGAAATAAGCTATTCAGAGTAGGTGCTGACATCCTATAACAATATGTTCACTCTTTGTAGGGCGGGCCCCCTCGGTCCCGGAAGAAAAGTCGAAGGTGTAATTACCGGGACACATCCGCACCAAAAAGAGATTAGTGAATTTGAAAAGTTTATTTGGATTGAAGATCCTGAAGGTCGACTGATCGAGCTTTGGGAAAAATAACGCGTTGTAATGCAGTTGTGTTATCGACTCAATGTTCGAGAAAATGAGTGAGAAGCTTGCACAGATCACAGGAGTGATCGTGCAGGCTTTTTTTATTTATATGAGGGTCATCCACAAAAAAAAGTTGAAAGCGTTTTACAACTGTGATACTATCTTATTAAGATAATAATTTATTATTCTAAAAATAAAAAATACATTGTTGAAAGAAGAGAAAGGAGACCAAAGTGATGGAGATTGAGAATCGGCAGTATCTTGAGAGATTTTTTCCGATCGCTTCATTTATTGCGGCAATTATAGGACCTAAATGTGAAGTCGTCGTACATGATATCAGTGATCCGGAGCACTCTATTGTTTTTATTGAGAACGGATATATTAGCGGCCGTGAAGTAGGCGATGCATCCACTGACCTTGTCTTGAGAATCCTCAAATCGGAAGCTTATCATGAGGAACAGTATATAGCCAACTACAAAGCATCAGGCAAATTCGGTCAGAGTTTCCGATCGTCTACCTACTATATAAAGAATGATCAGAATAAGCTGGTTGGCCTGCTCTGCCTGAATATTGACGTTTCTCATATGGAAGTAGCGGCTGAATGGGTTCAACATATTTTACAAGGAGGACCTAACCCGTATGTAATGCCTGCTGCTGCTGCTGAAAAGTCGAAGGAAGAAAAGCAAACAACGGAGTACCTGCAGGGAAATGCAGATGATCTGCTGCAACATATGATAACTTCTGTCATTGGCAAATTAAAAATTCCGCCGGAACGTTTGTCATCGCAGGAGAAGATTGAAGTTGTCCGCGATTTAAACGAGCTTGGAGTTTTCTTACTGAAAGGCGGCGTTTCACAGGTAGCTGCTTCTTTATCAATATCTGAACCTACGGTATATCGCTATTTACAAAAGCTGAAATAAACAGAATTCTAGATGGAAAACGAGAAGGTGAGATCATGAGCTATAACTTTGATCAAGTGATTAGCAGAATAGGCACCAATAGCGCGAAGTGGGACGGGGTAGTGAACAGCTTGGGGGATGATATGATCGTTCTCTCTGTTGCGGATATGGATATACAAGCGCCTCCTCAAGTCGTGAATAAGGTAAGCGAGATGGCGCGGCACGGAATCTACGGATATACCGATGCGTTCCCTCCGTATTATAAGGTCGTACAACATTGGCTTGATAAAGCTTACAGATGGGATGTACCTCAAGAATGGATTGTGTTCTGCCCGCGTATTGTACAGGCCGTATCGATTATAATCGAGAGATTCACAGAACCTGGTGACCGAATTTTGATGCATACTCCGGCATATCAACCTATCGCTAATGCTGTTGAAATTAATCATAGAAAACTAGTGGAAAGCACGCTGCTGCTTAGAGATGGACGATATGAAATCGACTTTGATGATATGGAGCGCCAAATGAGTGCAGGGGTCAAGATTGTTCTGTTAATCTCTCCACATAATCCGACTGGGCGTGTATGGACAAAGGTGGAATTGGAACGTATAGCCGAGCTCTGCATTCGTTATGATGCATTGCTCGTATCGGATGACATTCATGCCGATTTTATTCACGAAGGACATGAGCATACGATTATCGCGAAATTGTCAGAGCAGATTGCGGAGCGTTCCATTATTTGCACTTCGCCAGGTAAAACCTTTAACTTAGCAAGTCTTGAAATCGCTAACATTGTTATCCCAAACAAGCAGTTAAGAGATCATTTTCAACATGGGTTACGCCAAGCTGGCATTCATAATCCTACTTTTTTTGCCATCCCTGCTTTGGATGTCGCATATACGGAGTGTGATGATTGGCTTACGGAGCTTCGGACTTATATTAAAGACAATATATCATTCACGGAAGATTTTTTTGCTGAGCATATGCCTGAACTTAAAATCGTGAGAGCAGAAGGAACCTATCTTCTGTGGGTAGATTGTACTGCCCTTAGCAGAAACGAAAGCGATTTAATTGAATGGATTCAACATAAAAGCCGGGTTAGCGTAAGCTTTGGTTCGTCCTTTGGCGTGGATGGTGAAGGATTTATTCGCCTGAATCTCGGTGCTCCCAGGGCGCTATTGCAAGAGGCTTTTGAGCGAATGGCCAGCAATTACCCTTTAAGTAACAGATAACTTCTTACATCATCGATAGGGGGAACCTTACAATGGCTATGCCAAATAAGGAAAAGACGGTAAAGCAACCAACTCTGTTTTTAGCTTTATTACCGATTGTTACTATGATTTTGCTGTTATGTTTAGGATATGTTTTATTCGAATTGCCGCCTGAGCCGTTAATCATTATATCCACAGTGGTTGCCGGAATCATCGCCATCAAGCTGGGATACAACTATGACGACATTATGGGTTCCATCGCACAAAAGATCGCAAAGACCATGCCGGCTATCTTGATCCTGATTACTGTCGGTTTTATGATTGGTGCCTGGATGATCGGCGGTACGATACCAATGATGATCTATTACGGACTTGATATTATTAATCCGCAATTTTTGCTGATTACGGCATTCATTGTCACTTCCATTGTCTCCTTATGTACAGGTACTTCTTGGGGATCGGCAGGTACAATTGGGATAGCATTTATGGGGGTAGGAGCTGGCCTTGATGCGAATCTGGCTGCTGTTGCAGGTGCAGTCGTAGCAGGGGCCTATTTTGGAGACAAGCTTTCCCCGTTATCAGATACAACAAATTTGGCAGCGCTGTCAACTGGAGTTAACCTGTATGAACATATTGGTCATGTGCTCTATACGACGGTACCATCCTTTATCGTAGCAGGAACGGTCTACTTAATCACTGGTTTTAATAGCGGTGGCTCGGATGTGGCAATTCCTGAGAAGGTTATTACGATTATGGATACTTTAAGTACAGTGTTCAACTGGAATTTACTATTACTGCTTCCGGTACTGATCGTATTGTATGGATCGATTCGAAAAAAGCCTACCATACCGGTGATGCTGATTTCCTCTTTTGTAGCGTTGGCGAACGGTATGATCTTTCAAGGGTTTACACTGCATGATGTAATTACTTCCGTCATTAACGGCTTCGATGTAGCTATGGTTCACATTCAAGGCTTTGATGCAGCTGCTGTGATTCCGGATATTCCTCGCCTTCTGAATCGCGGTGGTATGAACTCTATGATGGGTACATTGTTGATTTGTTTCTGTGCCATTACATTTGCTGGTGTAATATCGCTTACGAAGTCTCTGGAATTGATTGTAGATAAGATCCTCAAGTATGTGCACTCGACGGGCTCGCTGATCCTGGCAACAATTGCTACAGGTTTGACAATGATCGGTGTAACAAGCAATGGTCAGGTATCGATCTTGATGCCCGGTGAAATGTTACGTGAGGCTTATATCCGCCGCGGTTTGCATCCGAAGAACCTGGGCCGGACAATTGAGGACTCTGCTTCCATTGTCGAACCAATCCTGCCATGGACTGCTGCAGGGGCTTATATGGCTGGTACGCTTGGCGTCGCAACCCTTTCATATTTGCCTTGGGCAATCTTATGTTGGACAGGTATTATCTTCGCGACGATCTGGGGCTTCACAGGCTTTGGAATAACCAAGCTGACTCCAGAGCAGCAGCAGGAAATGCTGAAGGAATATGATGATGCAAAAGCAGCTAAATCACTATAAGAGGGGGGATCACACCCCTCGCTTGTAAAAACAGAAAAAAACAAAGCGCATTAATTCGTGGATAAAGGGAGAGAATTTCTATGACAAAACAAGAGAGAAAAACAATCGCAACTTCAAACGCTCCAAGTGCTATCGGTCCTTACTCACAGGCTGTACAATTTGGGAATATGATTATTACTTCCGGGCAGCTTGGAATGAATGCTGCAGGAGAGTTTCCGGATTCTGTATCGGAGCAGACGAAGCAATCGCTAACTAATGTGAAGGCAATTTTGGAAGCGGCAGAGTATGCCATGGAGCATGTAGTGAAAACGACGGTATTTCTAAAAGACATGGGCGATTTCCAAACTGTTAATGAAGTATATGCCACTTTCTTTGCGGAGCCTTATCCGGCACGTAGCGCCGTTGAGGTTGCGAAGTTGCCGAAGGACGGGCTTGTGGAGATTGAAGTTATCGCGGTAAAATAACTAGTATTCGATGAGCCTCCGGGAAACCGGGGGCTTTTTTATCGGGCAGATTGTCAAACCAATTGCGACAATTTCTCTGAGCGGTTCTCCAGCCCAAACATTTTCGTGATCTATGATCAACTTGAGCGAGATTGGTGCCTTTCGGGAAAAAATCTCAAAGCAAGCCATTCGCATCCTCATTAGAACCGCACTGCCAAATAGGTATGGTCTCTGACCATTTACCAGGTGAGACAGAAGCCTTCCGACGCTCCTCTTAAGCGCTCTGGGCTTGTTCTGCTTGGTAGGAATGCGATGAAGTAGTACGACGGCAGATCGATTTCGGATCGCCCTAAAAAGGTTCGTTGTCATGAAAGCTGCTTGTTTAATTGACGCCAAAATATTACAATATTATGATATGATCATTGCTAAACATAAATTTTGGCTCCAAATGAAGAGAGCAAGGGGAGGTGCTGTAAATGCCAAAATTAAAAGATATCGCAGAACGTGTAGGCGTATCCATATCAACGGTTTCGCGCGCGATCAGCAATGATACCAATCGACCGGTCAATGAAGGGACAAAGCGAAAAATTAGGGAAGCTGCTCTTGAGTTGGGATACAATTTGGATGAATCCTCCAAATCCATTGGCAAAGAGATTACCTCAGCCAAACGGATAGCTTGTATCGTGCCACAGGTTTTGATGGACGATCATCCGTATTTTTCACAGGTACTGACAGGCTTTCACGTTAAAATGACGGAAATGGGGCTGCCTCCAGCAATTGTTCGCACTTGCGAAGAACTTAGTGACACCGAACGGATAAAGATGATGCTTCAGGAAACAGGTACTCAAGGTATAGTCGCAATCAGCTGGTACGATGAAAAATTGTTTGAGCTGCTTGAGCAAGAGAATATCACTGTACTGGGTGTGAGTCTCAATGACGAAAGGCTTACTGTACCGGTCGTTGACTGTGACCGAATATATTCTGCCCGCACAGCAGTCCGTCATTTGATCGAGCAAGGCCATACCCGGATTGGGTTTATTGGTGGCCCCGCATATTCGGAACAAATAGAGAGCGAAGAAAGGTATGTCGGTTATAAATTTGCCATGCTGGAAGCAAATCTGAGTCTGAATGAACATTGGATTATCAACACCAACTGGAATGTGAACCTCAGCTACAGCAGACTGACGGAGCTCCTGACCGAGACGCCCAAGTCTGATTGGCCAACGGCAATTTTTTGTGCAAGTGATATGCTTGCTATTCCTGCGATGCGGGCAGTTGTTGAACAAAATGGCCGTATTCCTCAAGACATAGCCTTCGTGGGCATGGATAATATTTCTATGGCGCAATATACAACACCACCTCTGACGTCCGTGCAAGTTCCAAAATATGAAATCGGCAAAGTGGCAGCACAATTAATTAACGATTATCTGGAAGGACGTTATTCATCTCTCCATAAAGTTTTGTTGCCCAGCACCCTTATTGTGAGGGAATCCTCTGTTTATGATCGTACAAATGACTAGTTAGTTGTGTGATATTATATTACATATGAATCCAGATAACTTTAATATAAAACCTACGAGGAATGCATCCGCGTGGGTTTTTCTTGTTTTTTAGCCAAAAATGATCCAAATAAAGCCAAATAAATGTTTGACAACTGTCGATGGGCTATATTATGATGTATGAAATTAACGTTTGGATTTATATTCTTTGTTTTTGGATTTAGTCATCAGCTAAGATTATCTCATAAACTAAATTATTGATTACGCTTACATCCCCCTATAAATCAGTGTTTATATAAAATAAACAAGAATCCTCTAAAACTCATATATCTATTGCCCAAACTGATATCTACTAATTTACATAAAATACACTCCAAAATATAACCAAATGTATATCCAAATATATATCCAAATTCACATCCCAAAAATCCCTTTGCATTAGATAATGAAGTCATCTATTAACGCTATTCACTCACTTTGTGTAACAACTTCTAACATATAAGTACTTTAAATCAAATCTTAGAAATCAAGGAAGAAAGGTGGGAACTGCTTCGAACAGCGTAAGGACGCTGGTGGTTTAACACAAAGACATTTTACCAGGCAGGATTGTAGTGACAATTTCCAGGGGGGATGTTCATGGCCAATACAACTGTACAACCTGCAATGAATGCAGTACATGAAAAGAAGAGAAGACGTCAGAAGTGGAACCCCATTTTACGAAATTGGCAGCTTTATTTGTTAATTTCGCCAGTTGTCGCTTATTACATTGTCTTTCAGTACTTGCCGATGTATGGCATTCAAATCGCATTTAAGGATTTCATTGCAACGAAGGGAATCTGGGGAAGCCCCTGGGTCGGTTTTGAACATTTTGAACGTTTTTTTCACAGTTATTTCTTCTGGAGATTAATTAAAAATACGCTTGGACTTGGATTGTACAGCTTGGCGGTAGGTTTTCCAGTCCCTATCATTTTGGCGCTCTTGATGAATGAGGTAAGGGCGGAAAAATTCAAAAAGTTTGTTCAGACCATTACCTATGCGCCGCACTTTCTATCAACTGTCGTAGTCGTAGGCATGATGATGATGTTTTTATCGCCGCGATACGGAATCATTAATCATTTCATTGGTATGTTTGGCGGTACTCCCATTAATTTCTTGTCTGAGCCTTCTTGGTTCAAAACGCTGTTTGTGATGTCGGATGTATGGCAGACCATGGGCTGGAGCTCGATTATTTATTTGGCGGCATTAGCTGGTGTGGACTCTCAGCTTCATGAAGCAGCGCGTGTGGATGGGGCAACTCGGTTGCAGCGGATATGGCATATTAATATACCGAGTATTATGCCGACCATTATCATTTTGTTCATTTTAAATATCGGAAGCATCATGGGTATTGGTTTCGAGAAGGTCCTGCTGATGCAGAACACACTGAATTTAGAAACCTCGGACATTATCTCTACCTACGTCTACCGGAGCGGGATACAAGATGCTGAATACAGCTTCTCGGCGGCGATTGGTCTGTTTAACTCCATCATCAATTTCATCTTATTAGTCACTGTTAACCAGATCTCAAAACGTATGAGTGAAACGAGCCTATGGTAAGGGGGTTGCTGATGTATGCTTGTTGAATCTAGAGGAGATCGTATTTTTAATATAGTTAACCATTTTTTGTTAATTATAATTACGCTTATTGTTATCTATCCGCTTGTTTTTGTGTTAAGTGCTTCGTTCAGCGATCCGCAGGCCGTCCTGCGTGGTGAGATGTTCCTATGGCCCAAGGGGATCAATCTCCATTCTTACGAGAAGATTTTTCAGAACAAAGATATCCTCAGAGGTTATACCAATACACTGATCTATACGTCAGTGGGGACGCTGATTAATCTCGTCATGACGATTCTTGCGGCATATCCGCTATCTCGAAAGGATTTTATAGGCCGCAATGCCATCATGGCCCTGTTTGTTTTCACGATGTTCTTCAGTGGCGGATTAATTCCAACCTATATGCTAATCAAAAACCTTGGCATGTTAAACACATTGTGGGTCATGATCATTCCGAATGCCGTTTCGATCTGGAACATCATCATTATGCGGACATTCTTCCAGCAATCGATTCCACATGAGTTGCATGAGGCGGCGACGATTGATGGTTGCTCCAATATTCAAACTTTAACCCGGATTATCCTGCCATTATCGATGCCGATTATAGCGGTGACGATTCTGTTCTATGCTGTTGGGCACTGGAACGCCTTCTTTAACGCAATGTTGTATCTGTCAGACAAGAACAAATTTCCACTTCAACTCATTTTGCGGGAGATTCTGATTCAAGGCCAGACGAACGATATGGTCAAAATGTCAACCGAGTCTGCGATTAAGCAGCAAAGGGAAGTGGAAGGCATCAAGTATGCTGTACTTGTCGTTGCCAACATACCGGTGCTTATGCTTTATCCTTTCCTGCAAAGATATTTTGTTAAAGGCGTAATGATTGGTGCCATTAAAGGATAATTCCTTGTATGGATATATCGATGGGACAAAGGGAGGAATAAGAATGACGCTCAAAAAGTGGGGGAGTATCGCTCTGGTTTGTATGATGTCCGTATCGATGCTGGCCGGGTGCAGTTCCAAGGATGCGGCTGATTCATCGGGAAGTACCAAGGATAAGGGAACTGCCAATGACAAAGTCAATGCGAGCGGATTTCCGATCGTAAATGACACCATTAAAGTGAGCGGATTTGCCGGAAAGTTTTTTGCCAATGCGGACTGGAACGATCTCAGACTCTGGAAAGAGTATGAGAAGATGTCAAATGTTCATATCCAGTGGGATACGGTGCAGAAGGATAATTTGAAGGAAAAACGCAATCTCCTGCTGGCAGGTGGCGCTTACCCCGAGCTGTTCTACGCCTCGGCGTTTTCCAGATCGGATCTGCTGAAATACGGCAAGCAGGGCGCATTCATTCCTCTAAATGATCTGATCGACCAATATGCGCCTAACTTTAAGGCTCTAATGGAGAAGTATCCGGTTATTGGCAAAGGGATTACGATGCCGGATGGCAACATATATGGGCTGCCAACCTTGTATGATCCGGAATTCAAATCGGTTCTGTACGGAACACCTTGGGTGAAGCAAGAGTGGCTTGATAAATTAGGTTTGCAGGAACCGCAGACATTAGATGACTTCTATAATATGTTGAAAGCATTTAAAGAAAAGGACCCGAACGGCAACGGGCAGAAGGACGAGATTGCCTGGGGCGGTGTGGGAACGGCTGGTGTGGTGAACTACCTGAGAGGTTCATTTGGGGTGAATAATCATGGAACCTCCAACATTAACATTGATACAGATCCTCAGACGGATAAAGTACGCTTTATTCCAACCGATCCCCATTACAAGGAGCTGTTACAGTTCGTGAATAAGCTCTACAAGGACGGATTGCTTGAGCAGGACATTGTATCTGTTAAAAGTACCGAAGTGGATGCTAAAGGTATGGAAGGCCTGATCGGAGTCGTTGATAATGTCGATCCGGTTGCGATATACAATCAGCAAGGTTATGTTGGCATGCCAGTACTGAAGGGTCCTCATGGCGATCAGACATACAACGCCTATGGTTCTCCACTCGGTAATATCGGAATGTTCGTACTGACAGATAAAGCCCAAAATCCAGAGGCCATGATCCGCTGGATGGATTATTTCTACAGCGATGAGGGCATCAAAACGTTCTTCATGGGCTGGAAAGATGAGACATATAAAGAAGACGCAGACGGTAATGTAGACTATGTCGACAATATCAAAAACAACCCGGATGGCCTTAATCTGGACCAGGCGGTAGGGCAATACCTGATTTGGCCGGGTGGATACTACCCTGGTTTTGTGAAGCAGAAATACTTCAAGGGTGCTGAAGGTCTGCCAACTTCGGTTGAAAATGCGAAAAAAGCAGAGTCTCACATCTTACCACAAGATCAAATTTGGCCTCCGTTTAATTTCACACAGGAAGAACAGCGGGATCTGACCACTTTCCAGACGGATATTGAAACGTATGTAGATGAAATGCGTGACAAATTCATTACTGGTAATGAATCCTTTGACAATTGGGATCAGTATGTGGCAGCTCTCCAAAAGATGGGCGTAGAACGATATGTAGCCATCTATCAATCAGCAGCAGACCGTTATACCCAAGCGGATTAGAAGGTCATCCGTAGATTTCAGATCATAAAGGAGCGAACAAATATGAGTCAACTGAAAGCAGTCCTGATTGGAGCAGGTGCGAGGGGAGCGGGTGGCTATGCACCCTATGCGCTCGATTATCCGCATGAGCTTACCTTCATTGCAGTTGCCGAAGCCGATCCAGTGAGGAGAGCAAGATTTGCTGAGAAGCACGGGATTCCGCCGGAACGCTGTTATGAGTCTTGGGAGCCCTTGTTGGCTGAACCTAAGCTGGCAGATATTGCGGTTATTTGTACACAGGACAGAATGCATTATGGCCCGACCATGCAGGCTTTGGATAAGAAGTATCATGTTATGCTGGAGAAGCCGATGTCACCAGATCCAAAGGAATGTCTTGAGATGGAACAAGCGGCCAGAGATAATGACCGGCTGCTGACGATCTGCCATGTGCTGCGGTACACACCGTTCTGGAATACAATCAAGAAGGTGATACAAGAAGGACGTATCGGAGAAATTGTCTCCATTCAGTTGAATGAGAATGTGGGTTACTGGCATATTGCTCACAGCTTCGTGCGAGGAAATTGGAACAATTCCAACACATCCAGCCCGATGATCCTGTCCAAGTCATGCCATGATATGGACGTGTTATCCTGGCTCGTGGATCAACCTTGCCTCAAGGTCAGTTCGTTCGGCTCTCTTAAACATTTTCATGAAGGCAATGCACCGGAAGGTTCCGCTGACCGATGCTTGGATTGTGCTGTAGAACCAGCCTGCGCGTATTCTGCACCAAGATTTTATTTGAGTGACCAGTTCAGGGGTTGGGCAGGACATTTTACCCAGGAGCTGACGAAACCGAATATCATACAGGGCTTGCGTGATACCGATTACGGCCGGTGTGTATACCGGAGTGACAATAATGTGGTAGATCATCAGGTCGTGAATATGGAATTTGAAGGTGGAGCTACGGCCATGTTCAGTATGTGTGGCTTTACATTTGAGCAGGAACGTAGAATCCAGATCATGGGGACTAAAGGAGAACTTCGTGGTGAGGAAGATCAAATCACCGTGTACGACTTTTTGACACATCAAAAAACAGAAATCACAATCCCTTCTCAAGCCAGTGGTCATGGTGGGGGAGACAGCGGCATTGTGAGGAATTTTCTGGATGAGGTGCGTCACTATAACGGCCAGGAGAGCCTGACATCGGCTGCGGCTTCCGTCCGGAGCCATCTGATCGCATTCGCAGCTGAAAAGTCACGGCTGAACGGGGGCGAGTCTATCGATCTGAATGAATATGCCCGTCAGCTTATGGTGAAGGAAGAGCTATCTAAATAATCAGCAGTGTATCGATAAGCTGCCCCTCAAGGTATGAATATATTTTGAGGGACGGCTTTTTGTTCGTTTGGGAGCTTGGCGGCGTAATGTAAAGAAAGTCGTTCTAAAGTCTCCGAAAGACGTCAGCTAAATAACCATCATGAGAAGGATACCGATCAACTTTTGTCGGGAGCCTTCTCGGCTAACGGGCAGGATAGCTCAATAATTTCGCGAATACTCCACATATGGAGTATTTTACGAAATACGTGAATAAGACGTTAGACAAAATTAATGCAGAGCGTAACCGACTTTAAGAACAAAGATAGGGGTGCACGATGTCTATAACTATTCGAACTGAAAATATAAGTGATTATCTTCAAGTCTACAATGTCAATTTCATTGCTTTTGGAAATCGAGAAGATGAAGCAAGATTAGTTGAACGAATAAGAGCAACACGTAATTTTGTTCCGCAACTTTCGATTGTTGCTGAAGAACATGGAAAAGTAGTAGGACATTTATTGATGAGCAAAGCCGAAATTATTGAAGGTGAGAAACGACATGAGGTAATTGTTTTAGCACCTATTGCCGTCAGACCTGATTATCAAAGACAAGGTATAGGTAAACAATTAATTCATGAAGGAATAACGAGATGTAAAGAACTTGGTTATTATATTGTATTACTAATAGGACATCCATCATACTATCCCAAATTTGGATTCAAATCAGCTCGACAATATGGTTTGGAATTAAATCAGTTTGAAGTTTCAGATGAAGTTTTCATGGTATGTGAATTGAAAGAAGATGAATTATTGAATATTAAAGGCGAATTGAAATATCCAAGTGTATTTTTTGAATAATTCAAGAGGGCATTAACACCATATTACTGCTGCGGGCCATTCGGCCCTGGGTCTGTCAGAAGCATTTCTAAAGAGGATTAAACAGGCAGACACATCGATCCCCCTAAGATAAGAGCTATCTAAGGGGGATCTACGTCGTGAATACAAGAACGTTATACGACAGATCGGCTCCAAAGACTTGTAAGTGATTTAACCGCAACGTCCTGTTGCTAGATGTTCCACATAATTCTGAAAGGGGATTCTAAAATGTATCTTTCTGAATTAGAAGTGGGTATTTTATCAAAAGACCAAATACATAAAATTTTGTTTGGAGATATTAGTAATGATCGAGAACATTGTGATTGCGTGTTTGTTTCTTCAGGTAACACAAGTAATGAGATCCATTCCGCTGACACAGTAGACTTGGAAAACTCCATGCCACAGAAGTTCGTCGGTAATCTGAGTAACTTTGCGAATTACTTCTTGTGTAATATACTTAGTATACTAATATTATGATGTCAGGGTGGTTTTGTGGAATTGCATTTATACGAGCAGATATATATCTATATTGTACAAGAGATTAAAGAAGGTCGATTAAAAGAAGGAGACCGAGTCTCTTCTGAAAAAGAGTTGGCTGAAAAATTTGGCGTCAGTCGTATTACATCTAAAAAGGCTCTGGAGAAATTGGCAGATTCTGGGGTTATCAAACGAATGCAAGGAAAAGGTTCATTTGTGGCCGATGGTATAATTGGAGGACAAGAACCGAAGCAATATTCAGAGGTAAGAACGACCTTGGTTCCTGAGGATGACAAGCGGTTAATCGGGTTTATTATACCCAATTTTTCTGACGAGTTTGGCCTACAACTTCTTAGATCGATGGAAAAGCGGAGTGCTGAGCATAATTATCAACTCATTATCAAGCGAACTTGCGGGGATCGGGATGAGGAAAAACGCGCGATCGACTTATTTATTGGTTTGGGCATCAAAGGATTAATCGTGACCCCCATTCATGGTCAACACTATAATTCGGAGCTGCTTCGACTTGTATTAGATCGGTTTCCAATTGTTTTGGTCGATAGATATCTAAAAGGAATTCCGGTTTGTTCGGTATACACAGACAATAAGAAAGCAGCCATGGATCTTACGCGTCATCTGATTAGCAAAGGTCATAAAAAAATTGCCTTTTTATCTCCGCCGGAAGAGAACACTTCAACATTGGAGGAAAGGCTGCTCGGATATACGTTGGCCTTCACCCAAGAAGGAATGAACTTGAACAAAGATTATGTATTGACGAACTTGAAGGGCACCCTTCCCATGAATATAAACGGAACAGCGATTGAAAGTGATAAAGAAACAGTAAAGCATTTTTTGAAACAACACCCTGATGTAAAGGCGTTTGTCGCGTCGGAATTTCTAATAGCTACCATGCTGGCTCAGGTCATCAACTCGATGGGGAAATCTCTGGAGGAATTCGAAATTGTTTGTTTCGACTCCCTGAATGATCACCTGGGTCAGCCCATCTTCACTCATATTAAGCAGGATGAGAAGCAGATGGGTGAATTGGCAGTGGATATGCTAATCTCTCAGTTGCATGGAACAGCAGTTCCCGAGCTGAACATTATTGAACATCGTATGGTCGTGAAAAATTAACAGGTACGGTTAATACAAGTGCAGCTCAACAAAAGCAAGGATATTGTTCAAAGTGTCGAGAAGTCCCCAGGGGCTTATCGGCACTTTTTTTAATATCAGAAATATAAACTTCGAAGCATCTATTTATATCTAATTATAGCCATACAGACATGAACATTTATGTCGTAATATTGCAATTGACACGCTTCATAATGTCATATTAATATACTTAGTATAACTAGTGGGTTTCTATAATCAATTCACTTCGTTCATCATTTTCTGTTTTTGATAGTTCATATCATCAATCTTGTTAGCGCTTACATAAATTGTGGATTTATCAGAAAATGAAGTGGATTCTATAGGAATTCAAGTTAAACTAATTCATTTAACTTAAGGGGGACTTTGAATGGGGAGATCCAAAAAATTTGCGTTTCCAATTCTTGCTTACTTTCTGGCTATGTTACTACTTCTAACCGCTTGCTCAACGAAGGAAGGCTCAGGCGATCAGGCCGGAGAGGGGAAAACTACGGTTACGATGTGGCATGGTCTTACCTCAATTGATTTAGATAATTTGAATAAAGTTGTAAAGGCATTTGAGGAGAAAAACCCTACCATCAAAATGAAATTAGTTTATACAGAATCCAGCGAGGGATCCGATCAGAAGCTGCTGACTGCAGTCGCAGGCGGCAATCCTCCTGACGTTGCACTTTTCGACCGGTTTAAGGTCGGTACTTGGGCTGCGCAAGGTTCTCTGACTGACTTATCCTCGATGGCAGCAGAATCCGGCATTCGTAAGGAAATGTATTATCCATTTGCTTGGGAGGAGTCCAGTTATCAAGGAAAGCTTTATGCAATGCCGATGGATACGGACTCTCGACTGCTATTTTACAATAAGGATCATTTCAACGAAGTAGGGCTGGATCCCAACAAACCACCACAAACGATCGCCGAGCTTGAAGCAGCCGCCGAGAAGTTAACCATCAAGGAAGGTAAACGTTTCAAACGCATCGGGTTCATTCCATGGTATTCGCAGGGCTGGCTGTATACTTGGGGATGGGCATTTGGAGGAGAATTCCAGGACGCTGCCACCGGCAAAATTACTGCAAATGATCCTAAAGTCGTTGAAGCGCTACAATGGATGACCGACTTCGGCAAAAAATACAATGTCGAGGATATTGCCGGATTCACAAGCGCAGCTGGCACGGAGGAAATGGATCCGTTCATTTCCGGTCAAGTCAGCATGAAGATAAGTGGAAACTTTACGGTGAAGGGTATCGAAAAATTTAAGCCGGATCTAAATTACGGCGTTGCACCGATACCGACTCCAACAGGAGCGGATTTTACGACTTGGTCGGGAGGCGGCTCCGCTATTATTCCTAAAGGTGCCAAGAACGTCGCTGCTGCTTGGAAATTCCTCGAATTCTTAGGGGAAGAAGATGGGCAAACGTTATTAAACGCTGACTCTCAAATTTCCGTTATCGATTCGGTTAACGACAAATATGGTTACAAGGACGATCCGATTATGAAAGAATTTATCAATATTTTACCCAATTCACATAACCGCCCGGTTATTCCTGAAGGACAACTGCTGTGGAATGAGTTAGCTTCCGCAACGGAAAAGGCTACCCGTGGTAACGGTACTCCGAAAGAGAACCTGGATAGAGTAACAGAGACTGTTAATAAGGCTTTAGAAAAATACGACAAATAGGGTGCTCGGTAGGCAGGGAGCGAACTCTCTCCTTGCCTATTAGTGAATGACAATTGGAAGGAGAATGCACATGGCGAAACTAGCCGATTCAGTTCAAGTAAACGCAATTCCATCGGCAAGAAAAAGAGCACTCCACAGAACTAACGTGATTGGGTGGCTGTTTGCTTCACCTTGGGCTATAGGGCTGCTATGCTTTTATGCAATTCCGATGCTAATGTCCATCTACTTCAGCTTCACAACTTACAGCATTCTGCAGCCTGGTGAATTTGTCGGAATGAATAATTATAAAGAGCTTTTCCATGATCCTCTGTTTTGGAAATCCATATACAACACGATTTATTTTACCGTATTTTTTGTTCCATTAAGTATATTTTTCGGTGTGGCACTCGCGATGATGTTGAATATGAAGGTCAAGGGTATGGCTGTATTCAGAACGATCTTTTTCTTACCTACTCTCGTGCCACAAGTGGCTCTGGCTGTTCTGTGGATGTGGCTGTTACATCCAAACTTCGGATTGGTTAATGGGATGCTAGCGCATATCGGTATAGATGGGCCTTCTTGGCTTGGTGGTGAGTCATGGTCCAAGCCCTCTCTCATTCTGATGTCGCTTTGGGGTATTGGGCAAGCTGTCGTTATCTACCTTGCTGGATTAGGAGACATCCCTGATGAGTACTATGAAGCGGCGCAAATCGATGGAGCTAACTGGTTTCAGAAAACGAGAAAGGTAACCCTGCCTTTGCTCACTCCCGTTATTTTCTACAACCTTGTCATGGGAATGATCGGTGCATTCCAACAGTTTACTCTTCCTTATACGTTGACCAAAGGGCAAGGAACTCCTGCAAATTCCATGACTTTTTACGTCATGTATTTATATGAGAACGGATTCAGGTATTTCAAAATGGGTTATGCCTCCGCAATGGCTTGGATCTTATTTATTATCGTTATGGCATTAACCGGAATTATTTTTATTACTTCTAAACGCTGGGTTCATTATCAAGGGAAATAAGGAGGAGGAAGTAAGGGATGAGTCCTATCGCTATCAAAAGAATCAATCGTGTGTTAGCCTATTTATGTCTAATTGTTGCTTCTGCATTTTTCATGATTCCGTTCATTTGGCTGCTTTCGACTTCTCTTAAACCACTCACACAAATCTTTACATTCCCACCAGAGTGGATTCCGCATCCAATTCTGTGGAGTAATTATTCCCGTGCCGTTGAGTATATCCCTTTCTGGACATATCTGAAAAACACGGCGATTATAACAATCGTTAGTACGCTGGGTGTGATCATATCCTGTCCCTTGGTTGCATATAGTTTTGCCAAGTTAGAGTACCGTGGGAGAGGTATACTTTTCTTTGTTACCCTCGCTGTTATGATGATTCCCGGACAGGTGACGATGATTCCTCTATTCCTGTTGTTTACTAAATTAGGTTGGGTAGGAACATCTCTTCCACTGATTGTACCCCAATTTTTTGGAGTGCCCATTTACATTTTTCTGTTGAGACAGTTTTTCATGGGACTGCCTGATGCCCTGCGCGAAGCGGCTCGCTTAGATGGCGCTAGTGAGTTCCGCATATATTTACAGATCATGTTTCCACTAGCCAAATCCGCCGTTTTAGCCGTGGCATTGTTTCAATTTATGGGGAGCTGGACTGATTTCATGGGCCCCTTGCTCTATTTAACCAATGAACCATCTTACACGGTTTCGCTCGGATTGCAGCAATTTCAGAGTCAAAAGGGATCCGAATGGGGTCTATTAATGGCCGTATCCACCTTGATGACATTACCTATTATTGTTTTGTTCTTTTTTCTTCAAAAGACGTTTATTAGCGGCATTACATTTAGCGGTATAAAAGGTTGAACATCATTTGTATGAATGAAGCTCCAGCGATGCGGAACCCCAGGGATTAGGACGGACCAAGGCAAAGATGGGATGCTGAATTGAGTAAACGTAAGGGAATTTGTAGATAACGATTGATAGGTCCGTTGAAAAAAAAGTTAATAAGCAAATAGGCAGCGATGTGTAAAACAGAAGCTGCCTTTTTGCGTACTAATGCATTCTGCATAATAATGAGGCTCGCGGGCAGATGGAACGTTAGTTTATTACTTTCTGGACCGACTCATAAGAAGCAACATGTCGGAGATGGAGGATTAGCCCTCTCTTCGTCTAATAATATATATGGGAACATTAAACGAATTCGTATATTTGCTCCTACGCAGGAAATGGGTGAATTCGTAGAAAAGATGTTATCTGAAATCCCCAAGAGTGAAAAAACATAAGGAGGTTGATTAACATGAAACAATTTCCAGTCATCTTTTCTTTCATATTTATTATTTTGGGAATTTGTATTATTACTATCTCAAAGATAATTGAAGAAGTGATTCCAAAGCTGGGATTTGCAGCATATCAGTCCGCAGCAGCCGGGTCTTATACTCCAGATAATTATCATGTGAACTTTGAGCTCAATTATTGGATCGGAGCTATATGTATTCTGAGTGGCATTGTTTATTTGATTAGTAAAACAAATTTTATTCAAAACTACATAAATGAAGTGAAGTTAAGAAACAAAAAATTTGACGAAAGAAATAAAAACAATCACGAATAAAAAAAAATAAAAAATCGAAAAGGTATATGTTAGCGATTCAAGAAGTTGAGCCATCAGATAACAATATATTCACGCTTCAGACCTAGCGGCCCTCGGCCCGACAGATGGATTTCGAAGAGGCAGGAGCTTGCCGGACTCATCTGACTACGTCGGACGTCGTGAATACAAGCACGTTATGTGAAACTCTTGAAATCCTGAAAAAACAATAAAGGAAGTGAGAAAGATTGATTAATAGCCAGGAAGTCATCAAACTTTTTTTAGAAGATGAGATCTCATCACAAGAACTTTATGAAGCTATATTTGATTTCATTGACTCCGTTCACATTCGTAACGGGGAGTTCGAGGGGAACTATTTCATCATTAAGAAGATGGATTTAACCAACTTTATTATCTATCCAGAGAATATCAATCCAGATGAAAACCATAGAGAAATTCCATATAGTACTTCAATTTATAAAGAGAACTTGCTTAAAGAAATAAATGAGCGGGCAAGAGACAATAAATACATATTAAAACCTAGAAACTAGAATAGGTAGCATTAATTCAGGAGAAGTTGATGCAGTCGGGCAGCCCAGCATTCGCTAATTTGCAAAGTGGAAAGGGGACTTTTGGAAACAGGAGACAAAACCACAAATATCGGATGGAGAACGGTTGACGAGGTCTATGATTGGATGGTTGAATCCAAGGCCGTTTTCAGATGTTGATCGCGCAGGGTAAGTACTAATTGAAACACAGGTTTGGAAAGGAAATTTAGGTAGACTGTAGATGTAAGGAGTAAGAATTGTGAATAAAAAGAAAAGAAGTCTATTATTGCTATCATTATACTTGTTGTCGTAGTATTTAGTGCTATATGGTATTTTAAAGTGGGTTATTTATTAAAACAACCAGAGATGCCCGAAGCAAATACTGAAATTCAGACCAAAATGGTTGATGGTGGTACGATTAATTTACGAAATGCTGATTACACGGAAAGTCAAATAAAGGTTGGGTATGAAGTGAAAGGGTTCAGTTTGAAGGAGTATAATATTTCTTGTAAGCTTTATAATGACGGGAATTTAATTTCAACTTCTGGCTCAACAGGTGGAGGATTGATAGAACTAGACGAAAAGCATTATTACCTAATTGGTAATGAGAATATAAATCAAATTGATCTGCCTGATTCTATAAATCTAACGGCGGAGACTATAGTGATACCGAATGATTTTAGACAAAAATCGATAGTTTCATCATTTAACGTAAGCCTTGATAAACAAACGCAATAGATTGTAAGGAGGAGATGGGGCGTTTGGTTTTATCAATCGTCGCTATTTGACCGCTATAGGGATAGTCTAAACCAACAGTTAAGATTGTGATGAAAACCTTAATTCAAATGGTACTTCTTCTCCAATATACGTTTGTTCCAACAGAGATCAATAATATGAACAATACGGAGATTCGTACATATTTCTTTTTGAATACAGACATTATCTTATCTTCGCTCCGTTAGATTTAGTTTTCATTGTTCAGAGAGGAACCATTGGGGCTAGAGCAGATGAGGATCAAGATTACGGAAGAATGGAGAGAGTGGTAACTTGGTTGAACAGAGAGAGGGAATGGTACAAATGGATCAGCAGGAGTATGGGCGCTATTTGTTAGCACTGAGCGGAGAAGAAATAGAACCAGATGATGATATGGAGGTCGAAGCAGATCATCTCTACGGCTTTTTTCAAGGGTTCATGCCATCTGGAACAGGTGTTGAACGTGTGTTTGAGCCGATTCCGGACGGCCAACGTTTTTGGGATAGAATACGTCCGATCTATGAGATGTTGAATCCAGAGGACTTCGCTGGCGAATATGTGCCAGGTTATTTCAACGGTGGAAATGAGGATGCTTCCGAAGGAACGTTGCGTGGTCTGGGGGAGGAGCTAATTAAAAGATTGAAGAGCCTGTTCTCCATAGTGCCCGAGAAAGATGTAGAGGCGGACTCAGCGAAGGAAGCATTCCGGGCTTTGGCATGTGTAAAGGAGGCCGTTGTATTGCCGCCGGGTGAAATTGGCAAGTTAGAGCAAAGACTGATTCAAGGCACGGATGAAGAAGATAGCGAGGTCGTTTACGAAGCGCTCGGAGAGCTCATCCGTTCACGTAGCGATTACAGCGAAAATATCGAGCTATTGAACGAAGCGTACTATTCCATCGCTTGCGATTATTGGGTATCCTATTATTTACAATGGCCCCGCTATCAAGGTTTACAGGAGGCGGATGACTGCCTGTATCCTTTCTTTGAGCTATACCGTTATGGCTATAATCTTCATTGGACTCAAAATAAGCTATTTATCGGCAGACGTTAATAACCACTACAATTGTTTTGACCGAACTTCTAAAAAGGATACGAAGCAATAGGGAGGATATTCATTGTCAGTTAGAACACCATGGTATTAGCACAATTCAGTGATTTACAGGCCAGCTTAGACTTAGCAAAACAACAATGTGATCTGAAAGGTACTGCCAATTTTAATGATAAGGGTGATTAATGTGGAACGAGGACTCATTATATTTTTGAACGGAACGTCAAGCTCGGGGAAGACGAGCATCGCGGTGGAATTGAAAAATCAGGGAGAGATACCATTTCATCATCTATCTGTAGATCAATTTCTCCATAATTATGATCATTTCATTGATACTACATATCCAGATATGAAACCAACAAGAGAAGTGGAACCCCATGTGATGACAGATATCCTTTTTGACCCGATTGCCTCGTTATACTACGCAACGATTAAACTGTTTTCGGAGATGGGTTTGAATGTCATCGTGGATACGGTCATCAGCAATGACAAGTGGTTTAACGGTTTTTATGATTTGCTTTCGGATTATCCGATATTGTTTGTAGGTGTACACTGCTCGAAAGAAGAACTCACCAGAAGAGAGCAGAGCAGAGGAGATCGCGCGATTGGACTCGCCCATTCTCAGTTTGACTATATATACTCCTATGATGAATATGATCTGGAAGTGAATACGGAAGAGCTAAGCTCAGCTGCATGTGCGGAAAAGATATTAAGTTATATAAATTCTAGTCAGGGATACTCGGCATTTAAGAAGTTAAGTAGGAGAGAGATTAGTGTTTCATAGAACATGGATGCCTCAGATCACACCCTACGCATAGAGACTATTGCCTATTTGATCCTGAGCCAGGTTAGAAATGAACTCATAGATATGACTTCTGTTACGTGGAAGAATCCCCACCTCGTCCTGCCTGTTGTCGATTCGCTTTTAATTTAAATAATCCTGTATTAATATATATAAATTTACAATTCAAAAGGCCTAATGGCCGTGGTGTAGAAGCTGCTAAATGGGCGGTATACAATTACAAAAAGGCTACACAATACCTTATTCAAATCGACTCACCCCTAGATAAACTTAGTCCAATCTATTGTTCCAAATTTATATGGAAAGCTTTTTACTATGGAGAGGGTTTTGAGATTTCTGATAAAGGTAAAATCGGTGATACTAATTTTTTTGTAACTCCTTCAGCGTTTACTAAGTCTAACCATTTTGTTTATACAACCTCTTTTAAAGCTGTACGCAACTAATTATGAATAAAAGCTACACAGAAACTCTGACTTTTCAAAAGTTAAAGAGTTTCTTTTCTTTAGAGATTAAAGTTGGTTTGATAGAATTAATGCCAATATTACCGTTAGGAGGTTTATATGAAAAAAACGGGAAGCATAAAAATGAATCTGAGTGGTGCTATAATTCTAGTCTTATTATTAATAGTCGGTTTTTATGTATTCTTACAGTTCAAATACAATTCTCTTGAAGCAAGCCTAAAAGAACACCTTATAAATGTCGAGGGATATAAAGAAGAAGAAATTGTTAGTATAGAAGCTAAGTTAAGCTCTATGCCTAAATATCCTGTATACGTTGTATTTTCAGATGATCCAGAAACTAAATATATCTTTACGGATGGAGATGGTGAGGTTCCGAAGTGGCATCAATTAGATCCTAAAACTCCTCAACGTTTAAAAAAAAGCGAAGAGTAATTATTCAGTTTGATAAAGCAACGGAAGGTTGTCTGATTCCTTATGGAATGGAGAAGAACCTTCCTTTTTTTATTTCAAATTCTCGGTGAAACGATAACTAGTTGAAATAGAGGGTAGTTTCCCGAATGCATGAAAGTGCTATTCTCAAAGAAGACTCTGGTCAATTCAATTAAAATGCTCCTGTCACTATCAGCATAATTATTTTTTGTTCGCTAATTTATTATTCAAAACGTATCCGTATGAACTATTATATTCGTAGTTTCAGATACATCTTGAAATGATGGTAAGGAGGGCAACTCTATGAATCCAGAAGATCATATCCAACACATGTTGCAGGCGATCATTGAACAAACACAAACCATCATAAACGACACTCATAAACAATCCTTCGGTTCTCTGGAATATTTCCTGGGACATATTTTAGAGTATCGCGATGAAAAGTATTACCTGACAGACGAGTGGCATATCCGTACACCGCGCTGGCTAGGGGAGTATGGAAATACGCCAGAGGAAGAAGAGCTTCTTTCAGACATTTACCGACTGCAAGCGTATATCGCTGAGAAATTAAAGGGCGGATAAGCGGCTGGTGATGTCGCATTAGTCCGGCTCAAATGTCGCAAAAGTACATGGTAACGCGATATGCAGATCGTATATACTCTCTTTATGTTTCGATAATGAAAATCATTATCAGTATTATACATAAGGGGGATTCATCATGAATCAAGGAACAAAGGGGCAAGCGACTGGAAGGAAAGCTTATGTTGCCCACAAATCACGATTATTCATGGGCTTGATGCTGGCCCTTATTCTTGTCCTGACGGCTTGCGGTGCCGGTACAGGTACAGATAGCGGTAAACAATCTGCGACAACGCCAGCGGATACACCTGCGAATGCAGAAACTCAGACTGCTGGAGCTTTTCCTGTAACGATCAAACACATGAAGGATGAGCTGACGCTAAACGAGAAACCAAAGAAAATTGCGGTGCTTGATGTTAAGTTTCTGGATCAAATGTTAGCTGTTGGCGAGAAGCCGGCTGGCAGTGTTATCGCTGGAGGCAACACCGATTTTCCAGAATACTTAGGCGATCAGCCGAGTGACGTACAGGTTCTGGGTACACGGGACGAGCCTAATCTGGAAGCCATTGTAGCCTTGGACCCGGATCTGATTATCATGACAGACTTCCAGGAGAAACAGTATGAGAATGTAAGCAAAATTGCACCTACCCTCGTACTCGACTTCTATGAGGATTGGCGTGACACGTTAGCCACGGTCGCTAAGATTACAGACAAGCAGGACGAGGCAGAGAAGGTGCGTAAAGCGTATGAGGACAAAGTCGCTGGACTGAAGGCGAAGCTGTCAGAGAAAATGGGAGATGAAACGGTAGCTCTTATTCGTCCAAGAAAAGAAGGCATTCGTGTTCACGGGATCGAGCATCGTACAGGCGAAATTCTGTATCATGATTTGGGCTTAAACATGCCTGAACTTGTTAAGGAGATCAAAGATGATACCTCTGTTGAAATCTCAATGGAGAAGGTTCCTGAGATTGGGGCAGATCGTTATTTTGTGCTGTCGGATGAGCTATTTGCGGCAGAGGCAGAGGCTATGGTGAGTAATCCAGTGTGGAAGTCCCTTGATGCTGTGAAAAATAACCGCACGTATGACGTAAACTCAACACTGTGGATTGCATACTACGGACCTCTTGCGATTAATCTTATTGTAGATCAGGCATCGGAAGCCCTGCTCGGATCGAATTAATATGAACCCGTATTTCTCGACAGACTTATGGAAAGAGACGGTTGAGGATCATTCGATTTTGCTTGGTGAGCCGCCTGAACATAGCGTCCGTACCATTGCTCTAAGTGAGCTGCATGACGAAGCGGCATGCCGAGAGTATATCAGTTGGTTACAGGAGTACATCGATGCGCCTGACATGAAGGTTGCCGCTTCGATGTTAGCCAAACGGATCGGTTATCTGTGGACGGCTCCGCTGGTGACCGCGATGACTTTTCATCATCAGCATGTTTCGTTTCAGCTGGAGAACAGCTTTCTCTATCATCCGGCGCTCTCAGATCATGAGGGCGGCACACGTTTTCCTTTTCTAGCGGTGAACGGGCTTCAGGCAGAAGCACTAACAGGGGACAGGGCAGTGTGGCGGGAAAAGGTAATCGAGGAGATGTTTGCGGTACAGCTTACACCGCTGTTAAAGACGCTTGCTGCGATTGCTCCACTTTCAATGAGTATCCTGTGGGAGAATATTATGGTACGCATTGGGCCGCTATATACTCATGATGCAGACGAGGTAGAGCAGGAAATTCAGCACATCCAGGCCGATTTTTCATATCTGACGCAAGGAGCGCCCGGGCATGTGTTCGGTGTAAAACGTAATCCCTTGACCCGCTTCACAGACCATAAGGACAACATTCCAGTTGCGAAAAGCGAGCGTATCACCTGTTGTTTTTATTACCAGATGTCAGGGGGATATTGCCGCAAATGTCCGAAAATTGACAATGAGAATAAATCTCAATTAAAATGACAACAGCTTCAATTTTACCTTTGCTATGGGCCTGTTTGTATATTTATGAGTTAAGCCTAATCAGGTGATTCAATATAGCAAAGGATGCTATTGTCAGGAGATGAGAGAAATGCCGCTGCAAGAACAGACAAGTGGTTGGAGTGATACGACGATCAAGATGCTTGACGGGTATAGCGGTACTTTGCAGACAGGCAGTGTTCTTAGCGAAACAGAATTAAATTCAAATGTGTTGCTGCTGGCATGCGGTGGGGAAGGGGAGCTTGCAATGAATGGTGAGGTTTGCCACCTTGGAGCTTCTTTTGCTGGTCATGTGGTTAAGGGCACATCCTTCACGCTGACGGCCAGATCAGACGAACTTTATTATATCGTGATCATGTACAAGGCTTCTTCCATGGAAGGAGCCTCTCATGCTATACCCTCATATCGCAAACACCCACTGCAAACTTCGTTTATTCAGAATCCTGTGACTCAAGCAGAATGGATTCAGAATGCGGAAAAAATCGTTGCCAAATGGCGTCGTGGCGAAGGACTGGAACGTTTTCATGCCAATGCGTTGCTCCAGGGAATGATCTATGAACTGATCATGGAGTATGAATGTGGTCAAGGCGGAGCAGAGTCCGACATGGTGGATGTTGTCGTGTCATATATATCATCGCATTATCGTCAGAATCTGGAGCTTAAAGAGCTGGCAGCCCTCGCTGGATGCAGTGTAAGACAGTTGCAACGACGATTTAAACAAGAGAAGCAGCTGGGACCGATGGAGTACGTCATCCAGCTGCGGATGGAGAATGCATCGCGGATGCTGCATCATACGGATGCTTCCATTGGGGAAATTGCTGACAGAATAGGCTACCGCGACATGTATTACTTCAGTAGGGCGTTTAAGAAATATTATGGCGTCCCTCCGCTGCGTTATCGGCTTGCTGCCGCTTCGGAAACAGATGCAAACTATGCTCATGCCTTGCTGCGGAATCGATTGGCTTCTTCGTACGAGTCGGACCAAGGCCCGGTGATATGCCATATGCGAGGTGAATATCAAGTGACTGAATCACCACAGCGTATCGCCGTGCTGGATGTTCAATATGCCGATCATTTGCTCGCGCTTGGATTGTCTCCAGCAGGAAGTGTAGGATCGGGAGGTGCGGTGGTCAATTTCCCTCAATATATCAGAGCAGGACTTCAGGGTACCGAATTACTCGGGACTTATGAGTACCCTAATCTGCTTGCGGTGGAACAATTATTACCGGATCTGATTATCTGCACTGAGGTGCATGATCAGCATCATGAACGGTTAAGTCGAATCGCTCCAGTGATTATATTCAAGCGTAATGAGAGCTGGCAGACCATCCTGAGTCTGTTCGGTGAACTGACTGGCAAGCGGGCAGAGGCCAAGCGAATACTTGCGGATTATCATCGACGTACTGCTTTGCTGTCCGAAGAACTGGCTCCGGTACTGGCAGGTAAGAGTGTGGCACTGATCCGTCCGCTGGATTCTCTCGTTCGGGTTCACTCTGCTGCTCATCGTACAGGTGCTGTGCTGTACCGTGATCTGGGTCTGCCTGTTCCATTATTTGTGGCGGACACTTCCGACACGGCCTATCATATCTCGGTTGATAGACTACCGGCAGTACAGGCCAGTCACTATTTTTTGCTTAGTAACGAAATGATGCAGGAGGGCATATCCGCGACAGAACAACGTGTCTGGGGGATGTTAGATACAGATGAGCGACAGCAAATACACTCGGTAGATGCCGCGACATGGATCTGTTGTTATGGGCCGACAGGTATCAATGGGATTGTGGATCAGATCGAGAAGGCGTTGTTGGGATGAGGGGGAGTTCTGCTGTAACTCCCTCTATTTTTGTATATTCAGAATTCATCGGATTAGTGGATAACTTCTTTAAACAGAGGTTTATCATGTCTTAAGAACACAATCATTCTATTATGTAGATCGCATTTGTTTCTTTATTTTATTGTTGCGGGGAACGTTGACAGGAGTAATTGACAAAAGATACAATCCATATATTCCCTATAGTTTCAATAGCGTTTAATATCGATTGATAGTTTAAAAATAACTTCAACTCTCTATTTGGAATTTGATTTTTTGGATATTCCTTCAGGAAGCGATAGTGTCTCGACACTTAATGGATCGTAATTTACCAGAACAAATACCTTCTTTTTCTTATCGCCTTCAATGTAGCCATGGAGGCCTAACGAATTGGATAGATCGGGAGGAGAGAATTTATACTCCGTAAAACGAACGGTTACACCGTATTTTTCGAGAATATAATTTGCAGCGAACTTCTCGGCGGAGGATACAATCATCTTTTCTTCTTCGGAGGCACATGCTCCAAGCAAGAGTGATGAGATGATTAAGATTACAAACAAGAAGATAGGTTTTCTCAAAAGGGACACCTCTACTTTCATAGAATGGTATTAATATACTATAAAGATTGAATTATCACTAGTTTACATAATCATATCGGAATGTTCAATTCAGGAGGTATTTATGCGGAACGATTACATAAGCGACGAGTTGTATCAGAAAATATCTAACCTTGCCTACCAGGACAACGTTTCTGCCGGAGCACCACTTAAAGATGAGGGAGATTATGCACAATGGAAGGTCATTGAACCTGAAGGTGCCGAGCTCCACAATAAAGTGTCGGGTTTCGATTCCGTCATCCTCCACAACAATCAGACGAATCAGATTGTCATCGGTTACCGCGGAACAGAGCCAGGTGGGAGCTGGCTTGGGAGAGCAGCCGATTACGAAACAGACGTGTTCGATGTTTTAGGTGGACGCACCAGAGAACTGGAGGATGCCGTAACTGACCCTAATCATCATAACATTTTCAAGAAAAGCTTTATTCAATCCATTAAGGACGATATCGATTGGGAGAATAACCAATTTCATCAGGCGGAAGTGCTTTATGAACAAGTCAAAGCAAAATATCCTGACGCAAGTATCTCTCTTACGGGACATTCGCTTGGAGGTGGTTTAGCGCAATATGTGGCAGCGCGACAGGATTTGTCTGCCATGACATACAGTGCTCCGAGTGTAACCAATCTGCTGGACGATGCAAGCTTGGCGAAAGTGAACGAAGGTTACTATGATAAAAAAGTGGTGAACATCGTTCAGCCAAACGATTCAGTAGGTGCAGGAGGACTTTTTGAATATGACAGACATGTTGGCAGCACGTACTACAAAGGCCAGGATTTTGACTCGGCCAATGCGATGTACCAAAACTGGAGGCTGCAATTCCAGCTCATGGTGCCGATTCGTCCGATGGGGCCCAGCGGCCCGTTAGTCACATACAATTTCCCAATTGATATCGATCTGGACAAGTTTCAGGTCGGTAATATTGTTCGATTGATGGACTCGTTTTCCAAAAAAGAAGGCAAGGGATATCACTCGATGAACCAGTATCAGTTTGATGAACAGGGTAACTTGGTCGGTCCACTTATCGATCGCGCAACAGGAAAACAAATTGACATCTCACCACGCTGGAATGCTTATCAGGAATCACGGATGGCTTTGTCAAACCTCGTTGGCGGGTTGGTGGCCCCCTTGATTGCGGCTGCATCCAATGGAAAGTCAGGTCAAGGTGGTGGCACAATCCGACTAACGCCGGAGGAATTGGCACAGGCAGCCAAGGAAATGCGCTTTAGTCTGAGCGGGTTTTCCAATGATGCACAAGCTTCCATCCGAATGTTCGAGGCTTATACTTCCACAAGTGAAAGCCATTCCTTCACGTCAATTGCTTACGAAGCTACGGCGACACTGGAACGAATTAACCGTTGGTATCAGGAATCCATCAGCGAGATTGCCGAGTACATTGAACGCAAGCACGAAGATTTCGTTCAAGCAGACCAGTTCTTAACGGGAGGTATTTGACATGGGAAGAATATCGGTATCTTTATCCGATCTGAGAAGAGCCGTTCAGCAATGTGAGCAGTTGCAGGAGCGCTTAGTGCAGCAGGAGCAGAAGATGCGTTCAATACATAGTAGACTGGAGCAAGATTGGGCAGGAAATGCTGCCACAACGCTAGGATTCAAAATGCAATCTTTCCTGAACGGGACATCCAGCCGAATGGATGAATTGGAGGCGCATAAAGAAGCATTGCGCCGATACATTCACAGGATGGAGGAAGCTGACCGGGAGGACTTCAGAGACCGGAGGGAGCACAGCATGCTGAGCTGAGATATCCGAACAGTGGTATGCAGATTCTGCTGCAACAAAGATCGGCACAGGGTTGTAATGAAGAAAGCCTGAATGTCAATCCACGAATTTATGACACTCAGATGATGTTGCGGATCGATCACAATGCTAGTGTGGGCGTTTGCTCCTTCGCATAGCGTCGGTACCTTGCCTTAGATATAGCGGTGGTAGTTGTTGAAGCTATTGATGTGTTAAGTCGTAATGAGAAGGAACAGATCCTTTCTTAAAATTAAAAAAACAAAAGAAACCGTTCCGTAGTAAATGGAAGTGAGAGCAACCATATACCAAAGGAGACGGTTTCTTTGTACATTTTACATACTCGAGTGAGGATACATTGGACTAGGTCGGGTGTTATGAATAATACAGGAATGATATATGAAGTAAGGGGTATATGTTAAAATGATAAAAAGTTGAACTAATTCAAATAACAGAAGGTATAACACATGAAATGGCAAGAGGTTAGAGGATTGTTCCCTGACCAATTTGTTCTGGTTTCTATCATTCATTATCATGAGGAAGATAACAAGATGAAGTTGCACCAATTCGTACTGTATCAGAAAAAGATGCGAATAAAGAATTTTTTCGAGTAGAGCCTGGTAACTTTGTATATCATACTTCGAATCAAGACTTTGTGATTCATCTCCGTAAAGATCCATTAATGAGAGTGAGACGTAATACGAATGAAAATTAACTATGATAGACAAGGCTTCAATCATGTTGTTATAGGAAAACTGGAGATGGGTGGTAGACAGTCCTATGAACGAAAAAGCTAAAGGCAAATTAAAAAAGCAATTTCTATTCATCGTTCTATTTATTTTTATAATCGTAATTCAAGTAACTGCCAATAACTTAGTATATCATCCTCCTGCATGGACAACTGCATTATCAACTTTTTGCTTTATTACATTTTGTATACTTGGCCTTGTAACATACATTGATCTCAAGAAACAAGAGCAATTCAACACAATTGGACAAATAGTAGAGGTGAATAATAACATCGTAATAGTCAAAGGACTGGGAAGAGGTAATACCAAAATTAAAATAAATGATAGTCACATCGTGAAAATGATGCAGCCAAATGAACTGATTGAAATAACGAGATTAAAATATTCAAAAATGATAACGAAAATAGTATATAAAGACCAAGAGATCTATCCTTGATCAAGTCATTGAAGAGGGAGGTATGGGATAAAGTTTCTAAAGTGTATGAGCGTATGCCAGGGTGGATCGGTTATAAAAGTGGGATTCCGTATTGGTTCGGGTCTGAAGAGGATGATGTTTTTATTGAGGCATCCGTAGAGCCTAGTGGGTTATCATTTTATGCACAGATGAATAATGATGATTGGACTTCTTGGATAGAAACGTTCAAATTGGAAGCGTCAAAAATATTAGGTTTTGATGTTGGTGAACCAGAAGATGGATATATGTGATGAATGAAGGATATTTATAAGAAAGAATAATGCGAGTAAAGTCGTTCGTTCCAATGGATTATTTTATAGGTATGTTGATCCGGATGCTAACAACGAAGGAATAATCACATTACATATCGTTTCTGAGGAGAAGAATTCGAAGGCTGGACAAAAGAATATATAAGATACAGAAGAGCATTAACACCAAAATGGACCGATGAGATCATCACGCCCAAATTAATAGGTGAAATTCTCCGACCTCTCTCCTGAATGGAGTGTAATTGCATTTGAGAATAACCTTGATTCATGCGGACTCTTTTGAAAACGCATACGTGAGAACAAGAGTATGTAATTAACATTTAAAATAAAAGGAGAGAAGCTAATGCAAATGAATCGTGGATATCACACTGTAAACAAAGTAATCGCTTGTGTTCTATCATTCATATTTATCATTATGGCAATAGCGGTACCTGCTTACGCTGAAGAAAAACAGGTTGAGGCTACACCATCCAGGATTCCTTTATCCAAGTTAGAGGAAACGATTGATGCTTATGTTGCCTCGTATGAGAAGTATACCGCTGCCGTTTCGGTTGTGGCTATCAAAGACGGTGAAACTATTGTGAATAAGACATATGGCTTTGCGGATATTGAGAATCAGCGAAAGGCGGATACATCCACTGTTTTTGAATGGGCTTCCATCTCTAAACTGTTGGTTTATACGAGTGTGATGCAGCTTGTTGAACAAGGAAAACTTGATCTGGAAACGGATATCAAAGAATATCTGCCAGAGGGATTTTTCAAAAAAGCTGAAATACGATGAACCGATTACCCTACTGAACCTGATGCATCACAATGCGGGTTGGGAAGATCAAACAGCGTCCGAAGTGTATTATTACGACGAGATTGAAAATTATGATTTAGGAGAAACGTTGCGTAAAAATGAGCCGAAACAGATATACAAACCGAATAGCGTCGTTGGTTATTCAAACTATAGCGTTGGATTAGCCGGTTACATCGTGGAATTGGTAAGTGGGCAACCTTATTATGAATATGTTAATCAACATATTTTTGAACCTCTTCATATGAATGACACTACGGTTCATCCAACGGGGCAAGATCGTCCAGACATCGTGCAGAGAAGGAATGAGGTTGAAGGGTATACGAAAGATTTGAAACGGATCCCTGAGAACAGAGTATTCGTAACGTTCTATCCTACAGGGGCAGCGATCGGGACAGCAGAAGATTTAGGAAAATTCCTTGCAGCGCTGATGCCTGTCGATGATAGCCATGTATTATTTGCGAAGAGGGATACGTTAGACGAAATGTTGTCAACGAGTCTATATTATGACGAGACTTCGATTCCTCGGTTTGCGCATGGATTCGTTGAGATGGAATACGGGGTACCTACGATGTTGCATGAAGGGAATTTAAAAGGATTTTCAAGCAAAGTTGTCTTTGATCCAGAATCCAAATTTGGAATGGTGGTCATGACAAACATTGCGTTCGAGAAAATTTATTATTATGGACTTATTAGCAAAATCTTCGGTAATAGTACATACGTTAATTCAGTCACTTCTGAAGGAGGATATTTTCAATCCGCACGACGGGCAGCCGCTAGATTTACTGATTTATTCAGGCAGCTTGATATAACCAAATTTTCAAAAGCGGAGTTAAGTAATCTATATAATGTTGTCGAGCATAATGGGGTTATTGAGAAAATTTCCGTCACTCCTTACATGGATTACTTGCCTGTATCAAATTTAAAAGTGAACTTAATTAAGATATCTCTTATTCCTGCTGCGCTAGCCATCATTTTCAGTATATGTGTTTTGATCGGCTATCTAATCCGTATGCTTCTTAACAAACTACATAAACGAGGAAATCCTCGAACTAATTTTGATAAATATCATCTTGCCATTCATTTTGCAGGCGTAGTACTGCTTATTAATCTTTTCATCATACTTAGCAGACTACCAAGTTATCCTGCTTATTCTTCGCTACGGATCAATTTAATGTTTAACCTACTTTATGTGGTTCTAGCATTCGCGTATCTTGGCTTGCTTATTTACAAACTGTGGAAGAGCAGTTACAGCAAAAAGCAAAAGATGATGTACATTATGTCTGGCATTTCGGCTTTCATCTTGGCTGCTTTTGTTGTGGGTTGGCATTTGTATATGTAGAAGGGCAGAAGCTAAATGGGTAACTTAAGCATTATTGATAGATGCCATGGTTAGACTTCGTAATGCTAATCTCAGGGTAAGAGATGTCAAAGGCGAGCTATTCATAGAGATAAGGTGGTCACAGAATGGAAATTAAAATGCTGTTTGGCGTGGGGTTAGTCTTCGATACACCGGAATTCGGAACCATCGTTATGGGGGCTAATGAAGAGTTGGATGAACTACTGCCTTCGACAATTAAAGAGATGATTGGTGAACAGATTATCATCAAAAAAACGGATGGGAAAGAGCAAGTATTTGAAGTTGTTTCTACTCAAATTAACCATTCTATAGCTGGCAAGAAGAATATCGGTATATGTTTGGGAAAAGGGATTTCCCCAGACGAAGTACCAGCTGGTTCAATCGTCTACTGTTATCCATGAGGACAGATTGATCAGTAGATATGCTTTGTTGAAGCTACATGGAGTGGCAGTTTTTTTATTGTACTGGCTGTGCCCATCTTTACTTTTAAAGATCATATATGTTCCGAAAGCATCGGAAGGTCATCTGATTCCCTTTTTGGGATGAGGAGAGCCTTCCTTTTTATTTCTCAAAATTGCGGAGAAAGACATAGACTCAAAAACAAAGGAGAGTTTCCTATGAACGATGATACTACAACCACAGAAATGATAACCATAACTAAAGGCTCCACTCATTCACTGCATATTCGTTGTCCCTATAACTCTGCATATATTCAGCGCATTCGCCAGATTACGGGCAGAAAGTGGGAACCCAAACAGAAAATGTGGATCATACCCTACACTATTGTGGCCATCCAGGAGTTTACGAGCCAGTTTGATCCAGATGAAGTTGAGATTACTTCATTGGGTTGACAATGAAGAACTGCAGCAATGGAAAGCTAATAGGGGAAACAACCAGTGGAGCAAAGAACCGTTACAGAAGGCGCTAAAGTTACGAGGATATAGTCGCAAAACGATAAAAGCGTATTGTAATCAGGTCGAGCGTTTTCTAAGCACCTTAGCCTTAAAAATACGGATGTCACTACTTCCAAAGTTCAGATGTATTGTTTAGGTTTGCTGGAGCGAGGAATTTCCCATTCAAGCGTGAATCAGATCATTAGCGCGCTCCGCTTCTATTGCAAACTTGTGCTCCATTATCCTACGGATATCCAGTATATTCGTCCCAAGAAGCAGACCAAGCTTCCACAAGTGATGTCCGAAAAGGAAGTTGCACAATTATTCAAATCCGTAACCAACCCTAAACATAAGGCCATATTGTTTCTGACCTATTCTTCCGGGCTTCGTGTAGGTGAAGTTGTGCGTCTGCGTTGCACCTATCTGGATATTGAAAGGCAGACACTCATTGTGAGACAGGGAAAGGGTCGAAAGGATCGGAGAACGCTTCTTTCAAGCCTCGCCTGGGATATGGTGGAGAAATACATAGATGAATACAGACCCAATCGTTGGCTGTTTCCGGGGCAATCTTCTGATCGACATCTTACTGAGCGGAGTGTGCAGAAGGTTTTTGAAGAAGCTAGACAACGCGTAGGAATTATGAAAAGGGTAAGTATTCATGAGCTGAGACACTCCTTCGCCACTCATTTGCTGGAAAACGGGACAGACCTGCGCTA
>NZ_AWUK01000047.1 GCF_000499205.1 Paenibacillus sp. MAEPY2 | reverse complement strand
TGCTTCGGAAGCATACGCTTCGCCTTTACAGCGATCGGAAGATTGTTCTGTCCGCGCAGTGGTCCAATGTAGAACCGTTCGTTCAACTTAAATACAAAAAACCCGAACCAGCCTGGATACACGTTGCAGTGTATACAAGCCAGCTCAGGTTATGCCCATATCGGTAACATTCCCAGATCACAATTATGCGGATTGGATAAAACTTTAGCAAGGAATAGCTGAATTGTCAATTTTGTTGTGACTTGGGCTGTAGAAGCCGGATTATATCTTTCAAATTCTTCCCCTTACGTTGATCGTGACGTGTATCACACATCCGCGTGAATCGTAGTGCCTGTGATATAGGAGATCCAAAGCACGTAGCATTGGTGTATCGATAGCTCCTGGAGCAACTGCGTAACTCGAAGCATTCATTCCCCTATGATATTCCATAATTGTCATAATCACTAATTTTCACATGAATTATCATCCAATTATTATGGTATTTTCTTTGAATAAATCATGATATATTTGCATTTCGGAAAACGTTTTCAATACTAAATTTGGTGGTGATTCCATTTAAATCAATCTAGGGTCTTGTTCGATATTGAGCTTAAATCGCTAATTTTTGTAAGCGCTCTATTCCTAGTTCAACGATTATAATTACAAAGGAGATTATGTTAATGAACAAAAACCGCAAATCGGTCCTCTCACTCACTATCGTAACAGTAATGATCCTGTCCTTGTTCTCATCCGCCATCGCCTCTGCAGCTACAGATGAGACGATTCAGACAAGTGCTGCCGCCGCTCCAACTAATATTCAATCCTACGTTACTGCGATGGAGCCGGGCTGGAATCTCGGTAATTCACTGGATGCTGTTGGTGCAGATGAAACGGCCTGGGGTAACCCGCTAATCACTCAGCAGCTGATCCAAAGTATCGCCAATCAAGGCTACAAGAGTATTCGTATTCCAGTGACCTGGCAAGCTCACATGGGTGGAGCACCCAACTACACTATTGATACCGCTTACATGAACCGGGTACAACAGGTTGTAAACTGGGCTCTTGATGCCAATCTGTATGTCATGATCAACATCCATCACGATTCATGGCAGTGGATCAGCTATATGGAAAATGACCATGCCAATGTTCTTGCACGGTACAACTCTGCCTGGACTCAAATTGCAAACAAATTCAAAAATGCGTCCACCAAGCTGATGTTCGAAAGTGTAAATGAACCCCGCTTCACCGAAGGTGGTACAACGAATACCGCTACTGCATACGCGTTGCTGGATGAGTTAAATGTATCTTTTCATAAAATCGTGAGAGCATCGGGGGGAAATAATGCAACACGTCCATTGGTCCTCCCAACGTTGCATACCTCTTCCGCTCAACCAGATCTTGATGCATTATCCCAGACGATTGCGAAATTGAATGATCCTAAGCTTATCGCTACAGTCCACTACTATGGCTTCTGGCCATTCAGCGTAAATATTGCTGGGTATACGAAATATAATGCTGAAGTGCAAAAGGATATTACGGATACCTTCGACCGTGTGTACAATGCTTTTACTGCCAAAGGCATTCCGGTTATCGTCGGTGAGTATGGCTTGCTCGGCTTTGATCAGCACACAGGCGTCATTGAGCAAGGTGAGAAGTTGAAATTCTTTGAATTCATTGGCCAATACCTCCGTTCGAAGCAAATGACCACCATGTTATGGGATAATGGACAGCATTTCGGCCGTACCAGCTTCACCTGGTCTGACCCTGACCTGTATAACACGATGAAAGCAAGCTGGACAGGTCGTTCGTCCACTGCTGAATCCGATCTGGTATATCTGAAAAAAGGGGCTGCAATTCAGGATAAAACCGTAAAACTGAATCTTAATGGCAATACATTTAGTTCTCTTGTCAATGGTAATACAACCCTTGTGAATGGAACGGATTACACCATCAGTGGTGATGTGCTGACATTGAAATCCAGTCTATTGACCAGACTGACCACTTCCGGCAATCTTGGGGTCAATGCCAAGCTGACCATCAAATTCAACAAAGGCGCAAACTGGAACCTGAATATCATCAAGTATGATACGCCTAAACTGAGTAATGTAACGGGCACAACGAGCTCATTTGCGATTCCGACTACCTTTAATGGCAATCAATTGGCCACCATGGAAGCAACGTATACAAGTGGCGGAAACGCAGGTCCGCAAAACTGGACTTCATTCAAAGAATTTTCCTACACCTTCAGTCCGAATTACAGTAATAACGTGATTGAACTGAAACAAAACTTTTTCAACGAAACGAATAATGGCGAAATCATTCTCAAGTTCCATTTCTGGAGCGGAGACATCATTACGTACAAAATTACAAAGAATGGTTCCAGTGTTGTCGGAATCTCTTCCTAATAGGGTTTCACTGCCCAATTTATAGCAAATTGGATTTCACGAAACGTTTTGTCCAGGGTATAGGGCTCTGGACAGAACGTTTTTCATTTTATATGTGGTTAAATCCCACTGGCGATAGGAGAGCACGATCAGGCGACTTCGCCGCCTCAGTCTTTCATGTTGCGGTTTATCTCCTGCCTTTTGGCGGTTTACAATAAAAATGAAACATCTCCATTTCGGCTGTGAATGACATATGTTGCTCCCAGGCCTTTATATACAAGCCCAACACGAGCCCTATTGCTGGAAACAACATAGAGTTGTTGCGGACACAAGCTGCGACACAGCTCAATATCCTGGCAGCACTGTGGCAAGTTATTTTCGAAGACAAAGGCGTTTTTCACTACGAATTCGGGCGGAAACTGATTACGGCCTGAAGTGTTCTGAATGGAGCACACAGTGACTGCACCAAGTGCTTGAAGTTGTTTCTTCTCCTCTTCACTGTGTACAAGTACAACAACTGCAAATCCCCTCTTCAGTAATACCTCCACAAAATTCTTACCCGCCTCACCATATCCTGTCGATACAACCATCATTACTTCATCCATTACCGCCAACCTCGCCTTCACATCAGATCCTGCAAATGCCGTCTGGAGTACGTTATGTGCGAATCATAGTCCTCTATCCTTATCTCCGCAATTCAACTGCATTGGAATTCTGCACTGTTCTGATTCATTCCTGGGCATTCGGGTGAGCGTTTCTTATTTAAACTTCTCTTTTCGCTCTCATGCGCCATGATGCTCGGTCTATCATGAGCGGAAGAAAATATCGAGTTATTCGAGTCCAAAACGCAGATATATCTCTCATTAATCGCTTACATGTGTGCATTTCAAACCAAAAATCGGTAAAACAGGCCTTTTTTCAATGAGGATTTATTTTACTTCAGTTTTAATCAGTCGTAACATAATCGGCAGAATAGTGATAACAATAAGGTGATTTTGCCTATGGAGGTTGGAATGGTGATTGCAAGTTGTGATGTGAAAATACGATCGGAGATTCATGTTAATGCCCGAATCAGTTCCATGGAGATTATTCAGTACGATATGCGAAAATTGCCATTTATAGAGCGTGAACAGATATTCCGTTATTGTGGATTGTTCAAAATCTCATGTGGGCATGTTCATGGTTTTGCTGAATTTGAACTGCCTGAGGGCTCCCATCCTACTGATCTGGTGCAATGGGCTTCGGTGTTCAGAGCTTTAAAGGGCATGCACATGTCACAGGTCATGCAATATATCAAGCAGCACCAGACGCTCTGGGGACACGAACGCATGCTGTTTCTACATGAAGCCGTCAACCATTTGCTTCTCAACCTGGAGCAAGCCAGCACTTCTGATGATAGGTTAAGCCAAGAAGAAATCCGCACCTTTCTGATGCAATATGCCCTGACGTATTATTCTTTTTGACACCTTCCGTTTTGAAGAAATGATACATAAAAATGCAAATAAACCCTGGTGATATACACCGGGTCTCTTTGCATTTTCTGACCTGTTTTTTTTCAATTTTTCACTTATTGCGGTTCAGTAAATTTCACAAAGATTAGTGCTTCCCCATTAGCTTGAACAGGGCCTGTGAAATTAGCCATCACCTGTTCAATCCGATCGTTCCCATTGGGAATGAGCACAGGTGTAATCAATGGAAGTCCTGCAGCCTGAATGGCTTCCATGTCAAATTCAATCAACAGTTGTCCTGCGGTTACGATGTCGCCGCTATTCACATGTGCGGTAAAACCTTCCCCCTTCAATCCAACCGTGTTAATTCCAATATGCACCAGCATCTGAACACCCGTTTCATGTTCCAGAATTACTGCATGTTTGCTCTTGTTCATCACATGAGCGATAACGCCATCAAAAGGTGCAAATACTTTACCCTCAGAAGGCTCGATAGCGATCCCTTCTCCCATATGCTTTTCCGAGAATGCAGGATCAGGAACCTGCTCCAAAGCAACGGCTGTGCCTGTCATCGGTGAGACAATCTCCAGGATACCTACTTTTGTACGATGGTTCACAGCCTGGCTGGCAGATGGGTTTGACTTTTGCGCCGGAACTTCCGACTTGTTCTCTTCTTCTGCATGGCTCGATACTTCCTCCGCAACGGGCTGATCCTTATATCCAAAGAACCAGGTAAGTGCAAAGGCAATACCCATAGCCACCACATTGGACAAAATGTACAAAGGCAATTGACTGTTCAAATACAGCAGAGTTCCCGGAATAACCGTCACCGCCATACCAGTACCTTGCAAGTGGAACAAGGATGCGAGAAATCCACCCACAGCGCCTCCCACAAGCCCCATGATAAATGGTTTCATATACCGCAAGTTAACCCCGAAGATAGCGGGTTCGGTAATCCCAAGAAATGCAGAAAATGACGAAGGCAGTGCGAGTGCTTTCAGCTTAGTATTTTTGGTTTTCAACCCCACCGCCAGACAAGCCGCTCCTTGTGCAGCCATAGCACAGGTAATAATCGCGTTGAACGGATTAAAGCCCGTTTTCTCCAGCAATTGTATCTCCAGAAAGTTAAAGATGTGGTGGACACCGGTAACGACAATAATTTGATGAAAGAAACCAATAATAATACCCGCAATACCAAATGGCAGTCCCAATACGGCAGTCGTTCCATGCAGCACCCACTCCTCCAGGGAATGGAATACCGGGCCGATGGCGAAGAGTCCCAATGTAATCATGACCGTCAGCGTAATAAAAGGGGTAAGAATTAAGTCCAGTGCCTCCGGTACACGTCTTCTCAGAACTTTCTCAAACTTCGCTCCGATCAACCCCACGAAGAACGCAGGCAGCACGGAGCCCTGATACCCGACTACCGGTATGAACCCGAACATATGCAGCGGTTGTGCCGATCCATCGGCCACCGCGTACGCATTTGGCAGCGCCGGATTCACAAGCATCAGACCCAAAACGATACCCAGAACCGGACTCCCGCCAAATACGCGGAACGCAGACCAGGCTACAAGTGCAGGAAGAAATGCAAATGCTGTGTCCGTCAGGATCTGAGTAAATAGCAGGAAATTGGGCGAAATGTCTTCAGGTGTTGCACCAAACAGCGAAAGAATTTCATTCTGAGTGAGCAGCCCTCGCAGACCCATGAATAGCCCCGTTGCCACGAGCACAGGAATAATCGGTACAAAAACGTCACCAAACGTACGAATGGCCCGTTGAAAAGCATTGCCTTCCTTTTTGCCCTGACTCTTCACGTCTTCCTTGGAAGTTCCCTCGATCCCCAGCTTCTCTACCTCTTCAAATATCCGGTTTACGGTTCCTGTTCCGAAAATGATCTGATACTGGCCCGAGTTGAAAAAAGCCCCTTTCACTTTGTCGATGTTCTCGACCTGCTTCTGATCAATCTTATCCTTGTCATTCACCATGATCCGAAGACGTGTTGCGCAATGTGCAAATGACGCGATATTTTCTTTGCCCCCGATGGCACGAATAACGTCCTGGGCAATCTGCTGATTATCCGACATGGTTCTTCATTCCTCTCACGTTATATCTCTAATAATTCCACTTTGATGCCTGAAATTCTGCCTTGCCTGCCTGTGCAAAGAAGCGAATCTCCACACTTTCCTTACTAGGGAAGATACGGCTTGTGAATACTTCTTCTCCATCATTGACAAAGATCTCAACGGAAGAAGAATCCACAAACATATGAATCTTAAGCACGTCTGCATTCAGTGCGCAGCGCCGCACATTTCCATTCCGCTCCGCGAGCGGGGCGCCTGATTCGGAGCGATCCAGGATTACTTTCTGTGCCAAGCGATCATACTGCAACACAGTCTTCTCTTCTGCGCTTGCCCGGAATTCAATACCCACGGTCTCTGCGTCAAAATCACGGATCTCGCATTCCAACTCATAAGCAATTCCAGCAAAGTCCGGGAAAGATCGGGTCTCATTATTAAGTGTGAATTGCATATGATTCCCTTCATCATCCCCGCGAAGCTTCACCATTTCAGAGACAGGCTGCTGGATTAACTTGCCCTCCCGAAGTGACAACTGCCGCGGAATCGTCAGGCAATGAGCCCATCCACTCTGGTCTGTCGGATACTCCAAATCGGGGAGTCCCATCCATCCCACCAGAATTCGTCGTCCATCCGGCGCCTGCATCGTCTGCGGGGCATAAAAGTCAAATCCGCGATCCAGCTCCTGAAACGGACCATGTTCGAAATGCCTTGTCTGAAGATCCAGTGGTTCGCCAATCAGATAGCCCGACTGAAAAATATTCTGATACTCATCTCCCTGACTTTCTATTCCTTGAGGAGAAAAGATCAGCACACCCTGACCTTGCAGCTCCATATAATCGGGGCACTCCCACATGTAGCCAAACTTCGGTAGCCCAGTATGAATCTCTCCAAGAAACGTCCAGTTTCTGAGATCTGACGAGCGATATAATACTGTGCATCCGGTCTCATCCACGCGCTGGGCTCCAATCACACAATAATACGTGTCCCCCTGCTGCCATACCTTTGGATCTCGGAAGTGCTCTGTGTACCCAAAAGGTACTTCGGAGATTACAGGTTGATCCACTTTGGCTATTGAACCGCTTTCATCCATAATCGCCAGACACTGATACGGATGCCTGATCCACTCTTGATCTCTTGTATTGCCTGTGTACAGCAGATACAGTTGACCTTCTTTTTCAATAGCACTGCCCGAATACGCCCCATGTGAGTCGTATGTGTCACCCGGCTGAATTCCGATTCCGACTTCTTCCCAGTTCACCAGATCCGTTGAACGGGTATGATACCAATATTTCATTCCATGCTCGGTCCCGAGTGGAAACCACTGATAGAACAGATGATAATACCCCTGATAATAAGAAAATCCGTTAGGATCGTTAAGCAGTCCGGTTATAGGCTGGATATGGTAACTCTGTCTCCACGGACATGATGAGATCAAAGCTTCCAGCTTGCCTATTTCTCCAGGCTCTGCCTGCTCGATTCGTCTGTAGCGTTGCTCTCTAGTCATTTTCATAAAAAGTGTTCTCCATCCTCGCGAAAAGTAAAACCCAAATTAGAGGAACCGGTTCCAATGCACTTAAAAAAATAATTCCATATGGCTTTTTCGCCTGCCACCGTGTTCCCATATCCGCATTGGATATTTGGTGTGGAACCGGTTCGATGGAATTATCATATAGGATTCAATTATATCTTGTCAACGCTTTCTCGTGGAATAATCTCCACATCAAGGATCGTGCACTGTTCCACTGGCTCGCCTTTTACCAGACGAATAATGTGCTGGGCCGCCACTTGACCTGCCTCAAAATAATGATATTTCACCGTCGTTAGCGTAGGATGAATCATCTCGGTAATTTCATAACCACCAAATCCGGTAACCGACAGATCCTGGGGAATTCGTACCTTGTTGGAAAAAGCAATCTTCATCACACCCAGTGCAATATTATCCGTTGCGCCCACAATAATGGTCGGTTTACTTTCTTTCATAATCGCTTCTGCGGTAACGATAGCTTCGGACATTTTGAAGCTTGTCTCATAATACGTCACATCACATCCGCCACATTCGTCAATTGCACGCTTGAACCCTTGTTTGCGATGGATACCCACCGCCTGATCTTTCTCGGTAACACCCATATAGACGATCTTCCGATGGCCTTTTTCCACAACATGCTTACCCATCTCATACCCCGCCTGATCATCATTATGAACCAGACTGTGCAGCTGTTTACTCTGCTGTCCTACTAAGAGGACCGGAATCCCGATGTCTTCAACGGCTTTCAGATGTGCATCGGTCACTTCGGCGGCTAGCAGAATAATGCCGGACACTTTTTGTCTGGCAAAATCATATATTGCATCAATCTCGCGTTGCATATCCTGGCTCGTATTCGCGATCAGCATCTGATACTGATTATTTCTTAATTCTTCATCGATGCCAATCAATGTCTGGGAGGTTGCAAAGGAATCCAGACGAGGAACAACCGTTCCAATAATACTGGTTTTTTTTGCTTTAAGACTCTGTGCAAACGTATTGGGTACGTAATTATATTGTTTAATAATGCGCTCAATTTTCTGCCGTGTATCTTCACTAACAGAACCACCATTCAGGAAACGAGAGACTGTACTCTTCGCCACGCCTGCCATTTGGGCGATATCCGAAATCGTTTTATTCATAATTTCTCCTCTTATTCACATTCACATGCATTCACTTATATTATACTTCGAATGGTATACCCTTGCGAATACTATTCCCATGAAGCTATTAGTAAATCACACAGGACACTGGAAGCAGATGTATAATGCGTCACGGTAAAGCGTTATTGATGCATGGCATTAATTCAGCTTCTTGCAGACAAGGAACATGAGATGCTAGTATAACTTCAATTCCTAACTTGCATCATGAAATACAGCACAGAACATCATTATTCATACAGGCTATGACGGAAAGAGTACGCGGAGTTATCGTTCATTACAGGGACGCGGTGCCGAAGACTGAGAGCACCCGAAAGGAACATGCCGCCGAAGTTCACTCCCGAGCCGATTGCTGAAGAGCTGCTCCTCAAGGTACAGCTTCTAGGACAATCCGTTCCTTGCGTTAAAAGGTCAAAGTGAGAAACAGATCGGCTGTATTCAATCAGCAGGACCGTTTCTAATTAGGGTGGTACCACGGCTTCTTCGTCCCTTACGGATGATGGGCCTTTTTGTGTTTTTTCATAAACCTATATTGAAGGAGTGGATCAGAATGGATCAAAGCAAGAACTTGGAACAATTAAGAGGCCGATTGAGTGAAATTAACCATAACCTCCTGCACTTGTTGTCAGAACGGGCCCAAATTACACAGGAAATTGGTCAAATCAAGGAAAAACAGGGTGTACCCAAGTTTGATCCGGTTCGCGAAAAAGAAATGCTGGAGGAACTGACTGCGGCCAACCCGGGGCCTTTCCAAGACGATGCCATCAAGCTCCTGTTCAAACAAATTTTCCAAGCCTCCCTGAACCTTCAGGTCGACGAACACAAGAAACAGCTGCTCGTTAGCCGCAAAAATCAGCAGGAAGATACGGTCGTCTCCATCGGAAACGTCAAGGTAGGTGCAGGCAAACCGATCATGATTGCTGGACCGTGCTCAGTTGAAAGTTACGAGCAGGTACGCGAGGTCGCCGCAGCGCTGAAAGCTGCCGGCATTACCGTGATGCGCGGAGGTGCATTCAAACCTCGTACTTCTCCATATGACTTCCAGGGACTCGGAATCGAAGGATTGAAAATTCTGAAGGAAGTTGCCGATGAGTTCGGGCTGAAGACCATTAGTGAGATTGTGCATCCAAGTCATATTGAACTGGCTGGCGAGTATATTGATGTGATCCAGATTGGTGCCCGTAACATGCAAAACTTTGAACTGCTCAAGGCTGCGGGAGATGTAAACATCCCTATTCTGCTGAAACGCGGGTTGTCTGCAACCATTGATGAATTCGTGCATGCTGCAGAATATGTTGTCTCTCGAGGTAACAAACAGGTCATGCTGATTGAACGAGGCATTCGCACGTATGAAAAAGCAACCCGAAATACACTCGACATCTCTGCTGTACCGATTCTGAAACAGGAAACCCACCTGCCTGTACTTGTGGATGTAACCCACTCTACCGGTCGCAAAGACATTCTCGCTCCTTGTGCCAAGGCAGCTCTGGCAGCGGGTGCAGATGGTGTTATGGTTGAGGTTCATCCAAATCCGGCGGTGGCCCTCTCGGATAGCGCACAGCAATTAAACATCGAGCAATTCAATCAGTTCCTCACATCTGTGAGACAATCGGGGTTGCTGAAGGATCAATAGGTTAATTAACAAACAATAAAAGCCTGACTAAAATGTGTGGTCATTCAAATGCTGTATGACCACACATTTCTCAGGCTTTTGATCATCTTAATTTCCTAGCAGGAGTCTCTGTTCCAGTACATGACAGGAAGCTTTGACTGTAATCTCCCTTTCCTCATACCTCAATAATAATGGGTAGAATCATCGGTCTTCGTTTCGTCTGAGCGTAGATGTAATGACCAATCTCGTCCTTCAGCTTTCTTTTGATCACATTCCATTGATTCGCTCCGCTTTCGGTTAGTTCATTCATCTTGTTCTGAACCAGCTCAAGAATTTCTTTCATGAATTCCTCGGAGTCTTTCACAAATACAAAACCTCTGGAGATAATTTCAGGTGATGTAACCATATGCTTCTCCGTTTTGCTCAGCGTAGCCACAATCACCAACATTCCATCGGAGGACAGTTGCCGGCGGTCACGCAGCACGATATTACCGACATCGCCCATGAGCAGACCATCAACCAGACTGTTGCCTGAAGCAATTTTGGGACCCGAAGAAGCAACGCCATCTTGGTACTGAATCATATCCCCATTATTCACGATAAATACATGATCTCGTTCTATCCCCACAGACTCCGCGAGCTGTCTATGCTGATACAACATACGGAACTCGCCGTGAACAGGAATCAGATAATCAGGCTTCATCAGGGTCAGCATCAGTTTGAGTTCTTCCTGGCTACCATGTCCTGATACATGCATGCCTGCTGCGCCGCTTGAACCATAAATAACGCGTGCACCGAGCACATACAGATTATCAATGACATGCGCAAGATTGCGCTCGTTTCCCGGGATCGCACCAGCGGCAATGATAACGGTATCTCCAGGTGCAATCTTCACATGAGGATGTTTGGAGGCAGCCAGGCGGGATAATGCAGCCATCGTCTCACCCTGACTTCCCGTACAGAGCACAACGACCTCATCAGGTGGAAACTGGTCCGAATCTATTGCTTCAATGAGCAACCCCTCAGGAACATCCAGGTATCCCAGTTCACTGGCTACAGACACTACATTGATCATGCTTCTGCCAAGCAGAGCCAACTTACGCCCCGTCTCGAATGCAGCATTAACAATTTGCTGTACCCTGCTTACGTTGGACGCAAAGGTTGATATAAATACTTTTTGTTTGGCACGAATGAACGCATCCAATATGTGATCACCAACGACACGCTCGGAAGGCGTGAATCCGGGTCTCTCTGCATTGGTGCTTTCGGACAGCAGTACGTGAACACCTTGTTTGCCAATCTCGGCCATACGATGCAGATCGGGATATGGCCCATTAACAGGTGACAAATCAAACTTGAAATCCCCGGTATGGACAACATTGCCGCCTGGTGTCTGAAAGAAAATGCCGAGACAATCCGGTATGCTATGACTGGTTGCAAAAAAAGAAACCTCAATGGCACCCAGCGTAATACTGGATTTGGAGTCAACGGTATGGATCTCCGCTTTGCGCAGCAGCCCATGCTCTTTCAGTTTAAGCTCAATTAATCCTCGTGTCAGTCTGGACGCATACACAGGGATATTGATTTGTTTTAACAAATAAGGAATGCCTCCAATGTGGTCTTCATGTCCATGAGTAACCACAAGCGCTCTCACCTTGTCCTGATTTTCCAGTAGATACGTTACATCCGGAATGATAAGATCGATCCCCGGCAGGGTTTCATCCGGAAATTTAGAACCACAGTCGATGACAATGATGTCCTGATTATACTGGATAAGGTACATGTTCTTGCCAATTTCATTCAATCCGCCAAGAGCAGCGATATACAATTTGTTTTGGGTGAGATTCAAATCGGATTGATCCTCCTCTGCGTTGCAATAATGACAACAATAATGCGTTGCATTTTTTTATGTATTTTTAGTATGGAAACTTTGACCCCACTTATGCATCGCGCAGCTTTTTTCCCATACAAAAAGGCCACAGCGAAGGGTTGATTCACTGTGGCTTGCATTATATGAACGTGAATAATACAATAATTGCTTATATAATCACGAGTCCAACTATCAACTGCTTCTTATCTTATACCGCAAACCGAATATATATTATACGAAAGACTTATCGCGCTGAAGCAAAACTTCCTGCTCATACGTTTTGATCTCAGCAATCCACTGTTCACGTACAGGCACTTGCTTCTGAGCACAATAATAATCCCAAATCGCGCCGAAAGGATAGGACTTGAACTCTTCCGTCAAAGCAAGGCGAAGCGTATAATCCCCGGCCAGTTCAGCTGATTTCAGGGCATCCACAGGTTCCAACATTGCACGCAGCAGTGCTTTAATCGTATTACGTGTGCCGACCACCCACGCAGCAACCCTATTAATGCTTCCATCAAAGAAATCGAGGCCGATATGTGTCGTTGGAAGCAGATCATGACGCACCAGTTCGCGGGCGATTTCCAGCAGCTCATCATCCATAATGACAACATGGTCACTGTCCCAACGCATTGGACGACTGACATGCAGCAGAATACCGCTGGTAAACAGGGCCAAAGAAGACAGTTTGTTGGATATCACTTCCGTTGGATGAAAATGTCCGGCATCAAGGCAGATTAACGTATCATTTTGTAGTCCATAGCCCATATAGAATTCATGCGAACCCACAACATACGCTTCGGAACCAAGGCCAAAGAGCTTGCTCTCTACCGCATCCAGATGGTACTTCGGATCAAGTTTCTCGGCAAATACCTCATCCAGCGAATCCTTGAGCCGCTTCCGCGGTGTCATCCGATCAATCGGATTATCCTTGAACCCGTCCGGTACCCACACATTGGTTACACAGGTCTGACCCAGCTGCTCACCAAAGTAAGCACCAATGCGGCGGGATGCTTTGCAGTGATCAATCCAGAACTTGCGAATCGCCGGATCAGGGTGACTTAGCGTGAATCCATCACTTGATTTTTCATGAGAAAAGCAGGTTGGATTGAAATCCAGACCGAGCCCCTGTTCTTTGGCCCATTTTACCCAGTTCTCATAATGCTTTGGCTCAATCCGATCCAGCTCCACTTGTTCGTCCGTATCCGCGTAAATCGCATGCAAATTAACCTTATGTTTGCCGGGAATCATGGAGAATGCTTGCTCCAGGTCTGCCCGAAGCTCTGCAGGTGTCGTTGCAGCCCCCGGATACTGTCCTGTAACGGATATTCCACCGGTGAGTTCTCCGTCTTTATTCAGAAAGCCTTTTACATCGTCCCCCTGCCAACAGTGGACAGACACTTTGATCTCTGCGAGTTTCTTCAACACTTCATCCGTATCAATTCCATGCTGCGCATATAATGATTTGGCTGCTTCATATGCTTGCTTGACTTGATTTTCCATGTGCGAGAACCCTCCTTATTATCGTGTAAATGCTGCCGGCACACCGCCATCAATGGTCATCATACAACCGGTTGTTTTTTCCGATCTGGAAGAGGCAAAGAAGGCAATGCCTTCCGCAATGTCTCTTGGATAAATATTGACGAGCAAAGTTGTACGTTTACGATAGTACTCTTCCAGTTGGTCCGGTTCGATGCCATAGGCTGCAGCACGTTCATTTCTCCATGAACCGTTCCAGATCGCTGAACCTTGCAGGATGGCATCCGGGAGAATTGTATTCACACGAATGCCGTATTCCCCACCTTCCGCGGCGATGCAGCGAGCCAAATGAGCCTCAAGCGCTTTGGCTGAGCTGTAAGCAGAGGCGCTTTTACCCGCATAAACCGAGTTTTTGGACCCGATAAATACCATACTGCCGCCAATCCCCTGCTGTTTCATCAATTTGAAGGCCTCACGCGCCACAAGGAAATACCCCGTACCCAGCACACTCATATTCAGGTTCCATTCCTTTAACGAGGTTTCGTCAAATGGACTGGAGGTGGCCAAGCCCGCATTATTTACGATGATATCCACTCCGCCATATTGTACAGCAACTTCGGCATACGCAGATTGCACCGCTTCCTCATCGGTCACGTCCATCTTCAATGCATATGCGCGATTCGCACCATATTGGTCGTTAATTTCCTGAGCTACCTTCTGCGCTCCTTCAAGGTTGAGGTCCGCGAGAACGACGTGTGCCCCTTCAGATACTAATCTGCGTGCTGTTTCACTTCCAATTCCACCGGCACCCCCGGTAATGAACGCCACTTTGCGGGAAAATTCGGTCTCTGCCGGAGCCAGCGATAATTTGTACAGCTCAAGCGGCCAGTACTCTACATTGTAGGATTCATTGGCGCTGAGGGATACGAATTGGCCTAAACTTGTCGCACCACGCATCACGGCAATGGCTCTATGATACAACGCCCCGCTTACCTGGGACAGCGCCCAGCTCTTGCCTGTGTTAATCATACCCACACCCGGGATGAGAATGACACGAGGCGCAGCTTCGAACATCACGTCGCCTTCGTTTTTGTTGCTTTCAAAATATGCTTGATATTGTTCTTTGTAGGTGGCTACGCCTTCCACCAGCTTGGATTTCAGCCCTTCGATATCCTCCGCGTCCGGTGTCCAATCAATGAATAGAGGTACCACTTTGGTGTGCACCAAATGATCCGGGCACGCCGCGCCCACCTGTGACAGTTCTGGTGAGTCCACTCCTCCAACAAAGGCAAGCACATCCTCCTGATCGTCAAAGGACAAAATCATTTTTTTGCTATCCGAAACCGCTCCCCGAATGGTCGGCATTACTTTGGATACGATCTGACGACGAACCTCTGCCTCAAGCGCGGGATGTTTCTCTCCGCCAAACAGGTTTTCTTCGTCAACACGTGCTTCAATGAAGGCTTCCGCTTCATTAATTATTTTGATCGTCTGGGCGTAACATTCTTCGGAGGTTTCTCCCCAAGTCACGAGTCCGTGCTTCTCCATCAGAACCAGTTCGGCATTTGGATTCGAGAATACGCTTTCAGCAATCATCTTGGACAGTGTGAATCCGGGACGCACATAAGGAACCCATACAAATCGGTCTCCGTAAATCTCTTTAGCCAGTTCTTTTCCGTTATCTGCACAACACAGACTAATAATTGCATCCGGATGGGTATGGTCCACATGTTTATATGGAAGGAACGCATGCAGCAACGTCTCAATGGACGCACGTGGATGTTTGGAATCGATCATGCAATGTCCCAGATATTCGACCATCTCTTCATCCGACATGGATTCACGTTCGATTAATGGACGAATGTCTTCAAGTCCAAGGCCTGTAAAATGCTTCGCCTGCATAGAAGCCAGGTCAGATCCGCTGCCTTTTACATACATCACTTCTATATCACGGCCGCGAAAATCTTTCACCGTCGTTTTGGTAGAGGTGTTGCCTCCAAAAATGTTACATACACGACGATCTGCACCAATCAGATTGGATCGATAGACCAGTTGCTCCAGTCCAGTTGTTTTCTCCGAAGCCTGTGATGAATTCCATAAACTCTGTACCATTTGTTCCCCTCCGATAATGTTTGTTTTGTTCCTAATCTGAGTTTATCACCTTTGTTTTGTTTTGAAAACAAAAGTTTTTGAATATAAACGGAAAGATTCAAAAGGAATTTGTTCTAATGATTTACTATTAAAAAAACCCTGACGTTATTGGTCAGAGTGTTTTGGTGAGAATTTTATCTTCTAAAGAAGCTTGAATGCTTCTCGGTAATTGTTTGAACCTTGTATGGAAAGATAGATTCTAGTAAATCCCTGCTTTTTGGGATGTATTTTTAATTCCATAGGTGTCGTTAACGACCGTGTTGCCAAAGCTTGTCAAACTTCCATTAGGGCCCATAGCCAAATCCAAATAGCTCAAATCAGAGTTGTTGCCATACCAGGACCAAGCGAGCCAGCCCACGCCTTTTTCCTGACCATATTTCATGATCGCATATTCATCGACATCCCCATTCGTGTGATATCCACCAAACTCACCGATAATCAGGGCCAATCCTTTGTTCAGCACACTTTCCATGTTGGCTTTGACGGTTGCCGCATCTTTACCGGCATATTCATACATGTGAATGGAGAATACCGTGTTTTTCTGTGAATCTGCTGCAAATACACTTTGTCCATAGTCTACGATGGATTGTGGGTACTGCCCCCAGCCGGCTGCATCCACAATCAATGTATTGTTAATACCGGCATTTCTTAACTTCGGAATCGCCTTTTTGTATCCGTCAGCCCAGGCACTGCCGTTCCATGTTCCATACCATTCATTCGCAATATTAACGATAACCCTGTCTTCTTTGCCAATGAGTGCTTCCTTGATGCTAATCCAGTAGTTCACCGCTGCATCCAACGAATTATAGTCATCCTTACCTGTTGCATCATGTACTTCAAGCACCGCAATCATTTTGTTTGCGCTTATAACATTAATGATGTTTTTAACGGCGTTCAGATCGTCTTTCGTGTACTGTACACCATTGGACAGCACAATTCGTACGGTGTTGGCACCTGTTTTGGCAATCGCAGGGATAGCCGTGTTCAGATCATTTTTAAACCAGGAATGTCCATGATTGACACCTCTCATGACAAATGCCTTGCCAGTGGAATCGTACAATTTCCCACCACTTACATAAAATCCTGTAGCAGCAGACGCTTTGGGCGCAGTACTTCCCAGAATCACTAACATAAGTGCAGCAATTACGGTGAAGACTGTACACTTTTGCAATTTGACCATTCGTTAGAACCTCCTACATTTTTTTGTTTATTTCAATTAACCCTGCTCAAGGCAATAAGTTAACTAAAATCAAGAGTAAATTACAATCACAAAAGGTTATAAATACAAATAAATAACTTAATATAATATAAATGTTTTAAATTTATTTACCTTATCGATAAGGTTATGGACATATGATAAATTGAAAACGCTTACCGGTCAAGTTATTTTTACCATGATAAGGAATTAATTTTGAGCTCCATAACAAAGAGAGTACCTCATTCACCGATAAAAGAAGTGAAAAGGTACTCTCTTTGTTGTATGGAAGGTCAATGAACCTTATCTGCGCCGGGCAAAATCCACAAATCTGAACTTGTCCGGGCGATGCCTCGCCTCTGTGAACTGGAACTGGCTGGCATCCTCCAGGTAAACCTGGCTTCTAACTACAACTACATTGTGAAACCCTTCGAGATCAAGCAATTCCCTATCCTCAGCAGTTGGCTCCTCCACCAATATTTCCTTTTTCGCAAAAGAAATGGTCAGCCCCAGCTCTTCCTCAATGTACTCAAAGATGGAGTCATTACATATTTCCTTATTCAAACCGGGAATAAGCCGCTGGCTTATATGGTCCTTGTCCAGAATGACATGTTCGCCATCCACTTGGCGCACACGTCTGATCTCCCAGACCTTTTCATTCAGACCAAAATTGATTTTTTTGAACAAGGCCTGATCAACCTTTTTTTCTTCAAAAACCTTAACGTACGTTTTGGCCCGATGTCCCATTTTTTTAGCCAGTTCCTTGAAGCTCACAAGACCTGAAATAGGAAAATCGATTTTACGTATATCCAATACAATGGAGCCCTTGCCTTGAATTTTCTGAATATAACCTTCTTCAGACAGCATTTTCAGCGCCTTGCGAATAGTTTCTCTGGACGTTTGATAACTTTCCGATAGATCCAGTTCCGATGGAAGCAATGTACCTGCTTCAATTTCTCCAGTCCGAATACGAGCTGCAATATCTTCATAGATTCGGATAAATTTATTATTCATTATTCATCACCACTGTCCATTACCCTTTTTTGTCATATTAGCTACCTATTATAACATTAAAAGTTGAACAACCGATAATGTGGCTACTTAAGATGATGAAAGGATAAAGTTACATGTGATTCCTTCTACGTTGTTCACTCCGTTTTTGACGTGTTAGTGTCGGCGTCTATACTCGTTTCATTGTTGACCATAGTTTGGTTCTCTTCTATAATACGGATCAGTTTGTTCAGTCGGAAGATCAGGGCTGCCGCCTCGGATCTGCTCAGATGCTGCAAGGGACGGAAACTGCCGTCTTCGTATCCGGTAAGCATGTACATTCCTGCAAGCTCTTCGACCTCTTCTTTGGCCCAATCGGACACATCCATCTGATCCGTAAAGGCGCGACGTGAAGTTGCAGGTTCCGGCTTGATTTTGCGAATAACATTCGCAATAATCTTCGATGCCTGTTCCCGGGTTACGAGCGCATGTGGAGCAAATTTACCATTTCCCATGCCATGTACCATTCCACGGCTTACGGCTGCTTCTATTTCTGGAGCAAACCAATCCTGATCGTTCACATCCCGAAAAGCATGCTGATTATCGGCAGATGTGTCCACGCCCATTAATCGCACAATTAGTGCTGTGAACTCCGCTCTTGTAATGGGACGCCGCGGTTCAAAGCGGGTATCACTTACACCTTGAATAATGTTTTGCTCGGCCAGCCATATAATCTGATCTTTATTGAATGTTTGGCCAATATCAATGAATTTGACCTCTTTTTTGGCTCTTGTTTCCGATTTCTCATTTAGCTCAGGTTGAGACACCCCGGGTTGAGCATCCTCCGGTTTGGAGGAAGGTGATGGTGAAGCAGCCCCACTTCCGCTTGGAGGTGGATAGGGCAGAGTCACAGCCGTGGCCTGCTGGCTTTCGCTTTTTTCTCCGGCTGAATTTTCAGTCCACAATAGTACATCATATCGCTGCCCACCCGATAATCCTGTCCAGATGTAGCTTCGATCTTTTCCACGATAAATCTCCCGTCCATTACTAGAAAGCACGATCGTTTCATTCGAAGATTCCAGCTTCCAGTTCAATACAATGCTGCTTGTACTCTGTGCGATCGCTGAAACGGTGAATTCATCGGAGGGCAAAGTCTCGAATTCCGGTACACTGACCGTCTCTCCGTCTCCTGCCTCATTGAAAGGTACAATAGACAAGTTAGGATAGCGCTGGGCACTTTTCAATTCAGTTATATGTATCGACGTTTCCGTTGTTGTCGCAATCAGCTCGTCTCCTTGATAGATGCGGTAGCCTGCTGCTCCAGGAATCATATCCCATATAATATCTGCACCATGCTGAGTGCGTTCTTTCGCTTGAGGTGGAGATGGAATTTTGCCAGGCAGCGTAACTGCTTTTAGATTGAATCCGGCTTCACTAATACCGGACGCATTTACGGTTTTGATGGTATACACATAATTCACTCCAGGCTCAAGCCCCTGGTCCTCGTAAAAAGGCTCGTCAACAGACACTCGGCTAATCTCTGCACCGTCACGTTCAATGATGAACTGTTCAGCCCCCTTGACATGGGTCTTTTCAAACTGAAGTTGAATGCTCTCCTGTGTCGAACGATATTCCACTTCCTTGGGAGCTTCCGGTTTGGTTAACATCGTATATTCAAGCTTATGAGATGTATCTCCCTGCTCGTTCTCGGTATACAGTTCAATGGAATAGTTGGTTCCACCCTGAAGCTGATTCACGATATACTCTTTTTGTTTGCCTCTATACAGCTCCTTACCATCGATTAAGATCACAAATGTTTCGTTGAGGTAAGGGAAAGCCCACTCCAATCTGGCATGATCGGTCTCTGGATATAGCTTCATCTCAACAGAATCAACATGAGGCAGCGTGAAAAATGGAGCAACTACCATGGGACTTCCGTTACCCGCCGTATTGTATGGAACAATCTGTACTTGATCATATTGGGCTGCGCTGGTAAGTCCATTAAGGGTAACCTCAGTAATTTCACTCTCTGTAATAGTAGTAACTTCGTCATCCGCTATCATTACAATATACCCATCTGCTCCCTGCACCTGTTTCCACTTAATCACTGCCTTCGTCTCTTCAATCACATCTGGATGCAGCGTTTCTGTAATTGTTGCAGGCAGCGTACGCACTTGAACATCAAATCCCGTATCACTATCTCCTGAAGTATTCGAAGTCTTAACCGTATAGGTGTATCTCTCTCCCGGCGTCAAATCCTTGTCTTCATAAGAATTACTTTCCGCCGGAATACGGTCAATTTCAATACCATTCCGCAAAATAATGAATTGATCTGCGCCTCGGGTGGCGCTGCCACTCAGATCCAGCGTTGCCGATTGATCGGTTACGGCGGCGATACATGCGGTTTGTGGGGATATGGGCCTGGTCAACAAGAGAAACTGAACAGAAGAAGAACGGTGACCATCTTCATTCATAACAGTAAGTTCAAACGCATACGTGGTGCCATCCAGTAAACTGGCGAGATGGACCGATGGTTCGGTCACAGTCTGTATTTCCCCCGTTGTCTGATTGCGAATTTCATATGCGGCGGCTCCCTTTACTGCTTCCCACGACATATCAAACGCATGCGTTCCCTTGGTTACAGTAATCCCATCTTCGGACAGAGGCAGGGTCTGAGTCGTTATACCATAAGTTAGTGACGCCCCTGTACCACTTGCATTAACCGCACGGATTTTATACGTGTATTTCGTGCCTGGCGACAAATTCTCATCTACGAATAGGATTTCACTTGCATCCATGCGAGCAATTTCTCGCCCATTGCGTTCAATGATGTATTCCTCTGCTCCCTTTACTCCTGTTTTGGTGAAATCCAGACTAAGTCTGTTTTCCGACACTTCCAATACCTGAATTTCAACTGGTTTCTCCGGTAATGTCAGTACGGATACTTTCGTCGCTTCGGATGCTGTCCCTTGTCGGTTAACTGCAACTAGTGTGTAGTGATGCATCGTTCCATCCTGCAGTCCTGAAATAAAGGCTGTCAGCTCTGTTCCACGGTATATTTCTTTGTTCCCCTGTTGAATTACATACTCTGAAGCACCTGCTACCGAGGCCCATGACAAGATGGCTTTATGTGCCCCCGGTTCAACAACGATTCCTGAAGGCGGCGCTGGTTTGGATAATCGAATCAAGCTGGCGGACTGACCGGTTCCGGACGCATTCACGGCCTGTACTTCCACGAGATACTCCATGCCTGGCACCAATTCTCCAGCCGTATAGGCAAGTCCCGAAGTTCGACCCGCTTCCGTCCCATTGATTTTCACAATATAGGACTCGGCTGTATGTACAGATTCCCATTCCACCCCAATGCTTGTTTCATCCGTACGCGTGACCGTGAGTCCTTCAGGTCTGGTTGGTAAAGTAAGCAGTTCACTGCTTGTGGCTGCACCATAACCGGCAGCATTTCCGGCCTCCACCTGATACGTATAACGGCGGCTGCCTGATAACTGATGCACTTCAAGCCGTGTATCTGATATTTCATAACTCTGTCCCTCAAGAACAACCCGGTACTTCGTGGCTCCAGGTACTTCATCCCATCGGAGTGTAGCTCCTGTTTCAGTCGGCTGAACAAAGTGAAGACCCGAAGGACTCTCGGGAAGTGTCGTTCCAGATGTACGACTCGCTTGACCTCGCCCACTTCCATTACTTGCCTGAACCTCCAGCTGATACATCACTCCCGCAGTCAATCCCGTAATGACCCATTCATACGTTCCCGCAGGCAATGTCTCCCTTTTCTCTCCATTCACAAAGACTTCGTATTGCTCTGCACCTCTTACCGGATTCCAACTTAGACGCAGGCTCGTAGTAGTAGCATTATCTATACTCAAGCTTTCAACGGACCCGGGCAATGTGGCCAGCTTCTGCAAACTAGCTACTGGACCTTCTCCTGTCTCATTTGCAGCCAGCAATTCATAGCTATACTCTGTACCACTATCCAGACCTGTGTCCACAAACTCCGTTTCCAATCCTTCGTACACTCCTGATTCACTGCGCGAAAGGCTGTAATACGTGGCTGAAGTTACCGTCTCCCATGCCAGAGAGATCTCATGCTCCCGAATCTGAACGGCCGCAAATTCACCGGGTGCCGCAGGCAATGTCAGGAATCCGGCCCTGCTACTTTCTCCCGCACCACTCTCATTCAGCGCGGTGACCGAAATCGTATGAATGCTTCCCGGGATTAGATTGGTAATGTACGGAATGCTGGAAGAATCAGAGAATGTTTGATCATAAACGATTCTCCCATCCGAAGTCGCAGCCATGATGCGGTATGCAGTAGCCCCTTGAACTGAATCGAAATGCACTTCTGCCAGCTCAGGCTGGGAATCAACTTTTCGAACTTGTAATGATCCCGGTGCGGCTGGAATCGTCAGTGCACGGACAATTACTGCATCACTTAAGCCAGCATGGTTTCGAGCCCTTACTTCATACTCATAGACTTGACCACCACTTAGGGAATGATCATTGAGCGTATGTTTGGGATAATCTACTGTCCACGACTGGCCTGTCGTATGGTTAATAATTTCGTACTGATACCCGTCGGTATACCATTCTCCTGTCGGCAAATCCCACGTAAGTTCTGCTGAGGTCTCATTAATCTGTATAATGCTCACATTTCCAGGTTGCTGTGGTTTGCGCTGGATCTGATAAGGCGCTGATACCGTCTCGTATGTATTTCCTGCCCTGTCCATTGTTTTGGCATGGATGTACCAAATGCCTTCCGATTCGATTGAAACAATATGCTCATTGCTATGAGCTTCATTCCAGTTGTCAGGTGATGTGGTACTGTTGGTCACTCTATACCATCGCGAATTCTCATTGATACCCGAATCAGAATCTGCATATTGCACTGTAGCCGTTATATCCGTGTCGCTCCAACCCTGTCCATTCGGTGTAAATGTAATCGTTGGAGCAACCTGATCGACATAAGCCGTACGGCTAATCTCCTGGCTAACGTTTCCGACAGCATCTCGCGCTCTGGCTCGAATTACCGTGGGCCCGTTTGAACTCACTGTACCTGAGTTTCCTACAATATACGGGGCGCCATTCAAACTATATTCATACGATATGGCATGCTCATCTACGCTGCCAGCAATCGTAAATTGTACAGCTTCCTTGCTCCAGCCGGACTGACTCAATGTAATAACCGGCTCTGTTGGAGCGGTCTTATCTAATCGAATGAATGCTTTCGCTACAGTACTTACATTTCCTACCCGATCAAGCGAGCGTGCATATATTGTGGTTTGTCCTTCCTTGGTTACCTTCACTTCTCCGGTGTAATCGATCCAGGGCCCTTGTTCATTTAGACGATATTGGCTTTTGGCAAGCCCGCTGCCTGTATCTTCACCGCTGGTTATTTCAAAAGACACATCCTGATTCGTCCATTCATCGTCACTGAGCGTAATTTTAGGCTCCTCAGGACCTGTCTTGTCAATCCGGGCAGTAGCTGAAGTTGACGCACTGACGTTTGAGGCCCTATCTACACTTCGAGCTTGGATCTCGGTTACTCCTTCCGTATGGATGGTAAAAGGCTCTCGATAATCGGTCCAAGTCCCTTCACCTCCCAACCTATATTGTGTAAGCCCCACTCCACTTGCTTCATCCGTACCTGCCGTTAACGTTACCGTTACTGACGAATTGGTCCATTCCGGAGGATTCAACGAAATGACGGGAGGTGTTGGAGCTGTACGGTCCACCCTTGCTATGACAGACGCTTCCTGTCCTGTATTGCCAAATGTATCTATACTACGTGCAATAATGAGTGTGTTTCCTTCAGAAGCAACCTTAAAAGGAACTGTGTACTCCTGCCATTCTCCTCCGATCCCCAGTTTGTACTGTGTCTTCTGCACACCGCTTAAGGCATCCGTGCCTGCTGTAATCGTAACCAGGACATCTTCCTTGGTCCAAGAGGAAGGGTTAACCACTATAGAGGGAGCGGTGGGACCAGTCGTATCCTTCGTGATCTGACCCGCTGAGGTAAAAGGAGTCTGTATGCCTTCTCCATTCAGTGCTGCTACATATACGTCATACAATCCGTCTGCAAGTCCAGTTAAAGCGAGTTCAGTACGAGTTGATGAGGTGGCACCCGATGCAAGCACTTGTCCAACCGAGTTACGTATTTCCGTTTTGTAGATCGTTCCCGCAGGATTGCCATTGTTATTCCAACTCGCCGTAACGGAGTTACCCGACTGGCTCACGGCTGCATCGCTAGGTGTATTTGCCAGTGTAATTTTGCTGGCTGGACTTGAATACCCCGTATAAGAACCAACCGCATTTTTGGCGCGCACGGCAAAGGAATATGGGGTATTCGGTGTAAGTCCGGTCACTTGCCGACTATTGGATGTACCTGTATCAAAGATCTGATTTGTCGTTACATTTTTCAGTTCATACGTCACGGAAGCATCATTCGCCTTTTTGTCCCAGTTCACCGTCAGATTATTAGGATTAACCGATGTAAATGTCGGCGTTCCCGGAACAACGAAACTTTTCACCGTGAAGTTCACGGTGCCCGCTGAAGATACCCCACCCTTGTCATCCATAACCCACACCTGCAGCGTATGTGCTCCATCTGCGAGTGTATCCGGCAATGTGTAATTCGTGTTAAAGGACTGATTGGAACCTGTAGCTGTCATCTGTGTCAAAATGTTCTCCGACCCGCCATCAATCGACCATTTGACGGTCAGAAGATCACCCACATCCGTATCCCGGGTTGTACCGGAAATTTGAAGCTGTTCCCCTTTATAATAGGTCTGACCCGAGGAGGGGGCTGATAGTGCAAACGAGGGCGGTGCATTTTTGGGACCAATTCCTACAATCGTCGAAAATTTACGTGACGCCTCGTTGGCGGTTGCTTTGCCATTCCACCAGAATTGCGCAGCGGTATCCGTCGCCGTCACCGTCTGTCCTGGCGTAAAGGAAGATGGTGAAGAACCACCTGTTAGCTGCGCACTGTCCGGGCTGCTATACTGCCCCATGAAAATACGATCCGCGTCCACAACATTATACGTATTGGCATAAAAAGCCGTCACCTGAACGCCACCGCTGTAATTGCGCCAGCCGTTCTCAATCACTTCAAACGGAGAAGCATCGTTTCCATTCACCATCGTATCCCAGTAGAATGTGCCTCCCAGATTTAGTGTAGAGCCGCTGCGGTTAACAGCTTCCAGCTCCACCTTCATATACCCTCCCTGAGATGTGGCATTAACGATGGACACCCGCAAAATATACTCCACATTGTCTTTTTGCCTGGACATTTCGATTACGTTGTTATTGATTCGATAATAATTAAGGGGCAATGACTTAAAATTAACGGGCGTTCCGTTATGATCAATAATGGTGGATACATTCCCGGTATCGCCACCGTAAAAAACGTTGGTGTTTGGAAGCAACACAATTCTATATTTGCCATCACTATTCATCTCCACCTTCACCTTGGAGGATTGAACAGCCTTCATGCTGGCCGTATCGGATACAATACTGATGCTCTCCACAGCTTCAGCCATAACGGCGGTTGAACTCCATTCGACCAACAAGGCTTGGGGAGACAGCAAGGCAAATGCCAGTACCACTTTGGTGAGCTGCTCGGCTTGTTTTTTAACAGATTTTCGCGATTTCTTCAACGTCTGCTCTCCTTTTTCTGCACACCAAAAAAAGGAGGCACCCCAACAAAGGAACAAAGTCCTCTGTTGGGGTGCCTCCCCTAACAAGTGTCATTTTTTCTTGATTATAACGATTCGAATAACGAAAGTAAATACTTAGGAATGCTGAATATATTTTCATTCACGAATGATTGATTATAACGTATGGCTCAGAAACCACTTGTACAACTCTGGGTTATCGTAGGTTTCTGTCCAGGCATCATGGTCACCTTCAGGGTATATCGTGAGCTTCACATCTGCGTTCAGTGCTTCGAGCGCATGAACAATCTTCTCAGATTCAGAGACATAAACGATGTCATCCTTGGCGCCATGAAATGCCCAGACCGGTATATTACGCAGTTCTTCCGCTTTGGATGGATCGGCTCCGCCACATACAGGAGCTAATGCTGCAAATGTATTCGGGTAAAACAGCGGCAGATCCCATGTACCATATCCGCCCATACTCATACCAGTAAGATACACCCGCTGCGGGTCAGCTGCTTCGTTCGCCAATACATGTTCCAGAAGAGCCATAACAGCTTCGCGATGCATTCCCCAGAATTCATCTACCGGGCATTGCGGTGAAATTACGATAAAAGGGAAACTTTGGTCCTGCTCGGCAATAAGGGGAACCCCGTGTGCTTTAATCTTTTCCAGATCATTCCCTCGTTCCCCAGCACCATGAAGAAACATAATGACAGGCCACTTCTCATTATTGGAAAGCGGCTCCTCCCTCTCAGGAATGTGCAGCAGATAGTCCAATGTAACGGTTTTGGTGATTTCTTTTACCAGCCGATGGCCGCTCTGGGACATATGCTCGCCTCATTTCTCATCTCTAATTTTCAGCAATGCTTCGTCCAGCACTCCGACCACTTTATCACACCAAGCATCAAACTCGGGATCTTCGGTCTGCAATTCAGGATGTGCAAGAATGTATTCTATGGTGCTCCGGATTCCTTGATCAGCCCTGATCGTTGCCACAAATTCCGGAACCAGTCTCTTTAATTTACTGTTATCAAATACCACCGTATTCGCCTTATCCCCCAGCAAACCGCCTCGAAGATCCTGATCACTGCACGCCGCCAAAAACTCGGAAGACACATGAACCGCATGAAGCTTGACGCCAAGCACTCCTGCAATAATCTCATAGATCTGATTCCAGGTTACCGACTCGTCCGAGGTAATATGTACCGATTCACCAATGGCGTGGATATTACCCATAAGGCCAATGAATCCTTTGGCAAAATCACGGTTATGCGTTATGGTCCAGAGTGATGTGCCGTCTCCATGAATGAGTACCGGTTTATTTTCACGCATGCGCTTAAGGACTTGCCAGCTGCCTTGTGCTCCGTGCACACCCAGGGGAACAGAACGTTCACTATACGTATGGCTTGGACGTACAATAGTCACCGGAAAGCCTTCTTCACGATACTGTTTCATCAGATAGTCTTCACAAGCTATCTTGTTACGTGAATATTCCCAATACGGATTGGATAATGGCGTACCCTCAGTGATTCGATAATCAGCAAGTGGTGTCTGATAAGCAGATGCCGAACTGATAAATATAAACTGCTTCGTTTTGTCCTTGAACAAACGGTAATCTCTCTCCAACTGTGAAGGTACAAATGCGATAAAGTCTGCGACAACATCGAACTCCAGGTCGGCAATCAGCTCTGAAACCCGTTCTTCATCGTTAATATCGGCTTGCAGCACTTTGATTTGCGCAGGCAAATTATCGTTTTGATTTCCCCGGTTGATCAAATAAAGTTCACAGCCTTGCTTGGCAAGCTGATCGGTAATTGCTGTACTGATGGTACCTGTTCCTCCAATAAAAAGCGCTTTCATATTTGCCCACCTCCAGATGAATTTGATCACTAGTCCATGATATCACGCACACCAAAGAGGAGCAAAGATTCAATTAACGAATCTTTGCTCCTCACCATTATATGACCTTGATCGTTCCATAGATCATGTACATACCGCAGTGAATTTCATATTCACCAGGTTGGACATCCTTGTCTACAGTATAGTAGTTGTTTCCTTTTTGCATGTAAAGATCCATGCCGAGCTTGTCAGCCGCTACTGATTTGACGTGTGTAACTTGCCGGGTAAGAATAAAATTGATTTTGGTGGGGACCCCGGATTTAACTTCAATAACATCTGGTTCAAAACCGTCATTACTTACGTTAACATCAATAACTTCATATCCCTTCAAATCCTCCGGCGTCTCGGCTTTGGCCGTTACGGCACTTCCTGAACCGGGTGACATGTCCTTGCCCATAAAATACACCATAAAAGATCCTAGCAGTACAACTACCGTAATTCCCAGCGTAAGCCAAGGCCAGGTTTTGCTAATCCAGCTTTTCATCTCAACGCTCCTCTTTCTATGTTCCCATTCTATTGCAACTCTTCTTCAGCATACCCCATCCGGTTAAAAATGAAAATGACTCACATGGGCCATATTGACTGGGTGTCACTGAGTTAAATGTAATCATAAAAAAAGAGCCTGCGTTATTCAGGCTCTTACTCTTTCAGCTATAGCTATGGTCTTTATAACTCTATCTTATTCCCTACTCAGGAATATAGAGGTGTATTTCGACTTCGTCTCATCCGTAACTTATAGATCTCTGGCAGCGCTACACCAATTAGCACCACGATAACCCCGATCCATTGCAATGGGCTCACATGCTCGTGCAGCACGATGGATGAGAGCAGCACCGCGATTGGGAGTTCAACCGCACCAAGAATGCCGGCCATGTCCCCACCAATATGAGGGACACCTACTGCGAACAGTACTGGCGGGATAAAAGCTCCGAAGAATCCAAGCAACAATCCGAAAACAAGCAGCTGGCTCCAAATTAATCCGTTAAACAGGAACGTCGGCGGGAACAGGATACACAGCAAGACCAGACCCCCAGTGACCATCCATGCACTGCGAAAAGCCGGATGTGCCGATGGAACCGCTTTACCACTAAACAGTACAAACAGCGAGTAACTTACAGCCGCCATCAACCCAAGCGCTATGCCCAAGCCGTTAAACTCCCCGAGTCCCTGTTCCAGGAAACCTGCTGCCAGCAATGTTCCGCCAAACAGGATAATCAACGTCAAGAAGGTTACTTTGTCAGGACGCTGACGTTTGCTAATGGCCTGAATCAATACGCTAATCCAAGTGAATTGAAACAAAAGAATAATGGCCAGAGATGCAGGAATGTACCGCAAAGACTGATAATAGACAAGGCCGGTAATGACCGTCGGTGTGCCTGCAGCCATTAGCATTAAACGCTGCTTCCACGTTAATTTCTGAAAAGCTTTTACCACAGCTGCTGATGGTTTCCCATCTGCCTGTGATTTCCGTTTCATTCTAAACTTTGAGTATAATGCCAGCATCCAGGAAAGAATGAAGCCCGTGATCAGCTGTGTACCCACAACCTCTCCGAGTTTGTACCCTTCGCCGTAAGCCAGAACCACAATAGTGGATAATATGCCATAGCTCATCGCTCCTGCGAGAACGGACAGATAATATTTCATGTTAGATAAACCTCCTGATGATCGAAAAATGCGTCCGCATGTTTGATCCATGCCAAGGTCACAGACTCCAAACAAATGCAAAAAATCCTAACTACGAGCAAGGGATACAATGATTCCCTGGCATCGTAGTTAGGAAGTATAGGCTTCCTGTAGAGACCCTCGCCCTGTGTACACTTTCGGCCTGCGAGGTTATACGAGATGAAATATGCATTTGTTGTTTGCGATTCGTATGTGACGACTTTTCATATATTACATGGCAGGTGAGGGGGTGTCAACCCTGATTCACAATTTAAATTTTTCTAATTCAAATTCAAACTAAATGAATTGCGTAATTACGTCATTTCGCAGAAGAAGAATCCCATGTTAACGTTTGCTGCAATCCTTCTTTGAGTCCATTTAAATCCAATCCATCCACTGAAAAAGCCTCTCGGATCAAAGGAGGAGCCACGAATTCATCATATTTACCAAGATACGGTGCTTCATCTTCTGAAAGCAACGCAGATGCGTCTTCGGCTGTTCGACATTCGCTCATGATCTCGGCCAAAAGTGTGCGACCATCCACCTTGCCTGACACGACAAAATAATAAGGCTCCATCGGTACAACAGAACGCAAGGCAAGCTTGTCAGACAAGTTGTGCTTCATTAAACGCTCCAGTGTGCGGAAAGACTTGCTTCCCACCCAGGGCAATACATACAGGGAATCTCCACCAGCTGGGATGACCACCTGTTTCAGTAATCCACTTTCACGTGCAAGTCGACGAGCACGTTCCAAGCGATTTACCGCTTGAGGGGAAAGATAGGGATATATCACTGTGTCTGACAGTACTTCACGCATTTTCTGGACGACTGTCGTATGAATGTCCCCACCTGCACCAAGCCATAACGTATCCACCTTGCCTTTGGCCGCCTTCACATACACGGATTTATGCTTGTGGTCCACCTCTTCCACTTTCCACAGTTTGCCTGCAAGCGAGAAGCAATAACCTGGGGGTGGCACCGTTGTAATGGAGCCTATCTCTTCGGAACCGTTCAGCACTTTGTGCTCTTCATCATCTTTGAACACCGCGTAAAAGCGATAGTTATTCACGGTTTTCTCACCCGTAAGCCCGATGATTAATGTCCGATCTTCCGTCCACTGCAGATGATCAGTCTCAATCAGATAATTTAGAAAAAGCTGATATTGCTCTGCACGAATGTGCGCGAATGGTGCGAGCGAAAGCATGGCTTCAGCCAATTCTTTCGGTTCAGCCTCCCCCATGCTTTTCAGCATGCTCATCGTCTGATGATAGAGCACACCCATCGGCATTTTACGAGCTTCAAGCGGTTCAACCCATTTGGTCTTCACATACAATTCAATAACAGCAATGGCCCGCATCAGTGTCCATGGCATACGAGCGGGCAATTGAGCTTCCTCATCCTCTTCTTCCGGACATACAAAAAGCATCTCGGAAGCCATATCCTCCCGCCTGCCTGATCGTCCAAGACGCTGAACAAAGCTTGATGCACTATAAGGCGCGCCAAGCTGCACAACCCGCTCCAGTTCACCAAGGTCTATACCCAGTTCCAGTGTTACAGTAGCCGCAGCTACTGCTGGCCCTGAACCAGTTCGCAAGGCAGCCTCTGTTTCTTCTCGCAGCATAGCGGAGATGCTTCCATGATGAACATGGAATACATCCCGCTCCTGTCTCCGTGCGGCGACACGTCGCATCTCAAGTATGGTGACTTCGGCATCCGTTCGGCTGTTGGTGAAAATTAACGCTTTTTTACGATGTGTACTTTCATAGATGAAGTCGTAATAGACTTTACGTGCATTATGCAGATGCTCCGCCTGTTCTTCATCCCGCGCATCAGGAAACGAAAAATGCTCTACCCGCAGACGCAGCTTGCGACCACCGGGAGAAGCGACCACATCGACACCCTGCCCTGTTCCGGCAGCAAGCCAGGCGGTAGCTGCATCATAATCACTCAGTGTCGCAGACAGTCCCACTCTTCGCGGTTTACATCCTGCCATACGCTCAATTCGGGCCAGTTCACTCAATACCTGAATGCCTCGATCCGCCCCCATGAAAGCATGAACCTCATCAATAATGACATACCGCAGATCATGAAACAGAGCTGGAATGGCATTGGGACGATTCATCAGCAAACCTTCCAGCGATTCAGGGGTAATCTGAAGCACACCAGAGGGACTTCGCATAAGACGCGTTTTCTCTGCCTGAGGTACATCCCCATGCCAATGCCATACCGGAATATTCCCCTCGGACAACAGGTCCTTTAGTCGCTCGAATTGGTCATTAATCAGTGCCTTAAGCGGCCCGATGTACAAGATACCGACGGATTTGGAGGGCCGTTCATGCAGCTCGGTCAGCGCAGGAAAAAAAGCCGCCTCCGTCTTGCCGGAGGCTGTGCCTGCCGCAATCAGCATATGATGCGGAGTTTGAAAGCAAATATTACAAGCTTCAATCTGGGCAGGCCGAAGCGATTCCCATCTTTTTTTATAAATAAATTCCTGTACAAAAGGAGCCAGTCGATAGAAAGGGTTCTCACTCATAATTCAAACTCCGCCAGAAAATCATCCAGATCATCGGCAGATGATGATGAATCTGTTCCTTTGCCTGCTTCCGGTGGTTTGGCTGCTCGCTCACCAAGCAATTGAGTATAGGTCACTTGGGGATTCTGATGGAGCGTATGCAGCACATCCATAAAGTCCCGTACCACTTCACGTGTGGTCAGTAGCTCATCCGCGCCGAGTCGGTTCACGGCTGTTTGCATAAAATCAACTAAATCCTCATCCGTCAGACTTGCACTGTATCCAAAATGCAGGGCATGAATCTGACGCAGCTTCTGCAGCAGTATCAAAATCTCTTCATGGGACAACATTGATAGTTTCAGGATCGGTCCGGTATAATTCGCATATTCCCTTGCTGCATAGCGGCCATCAATGAGTCTGGAACGAAGTGCTTCGTAACTGAAAAGTCCTCGCCGTTCATCCTCCACAAATTGTGGTGTGCCGCCTACAAAAATGCCAAGGTGTTCTGCTTTGCCCTGCATCGTATCATTGAACATGGTAAGCAGCTTCTCATAGTTGCTTTGCCGGGAAATGCTGTTTGTAATTTTGTACAGATTTACCGCTTCATCAATGAACAGCAGTAGTCCTTTATATCCGATCCGTGCCGTAAATTCGGACCACAATTTGAAGTAGTCATACCAGTTATCATCGTCAATGATGACGCCGACAGCCAGCTCTTTTTTGGCTTCTGTCTTCGTCGAAAATTCCCCTCTTAACCAACGAAGTGCCGCCTGTTTGCGGTCATCATCCGCCAATTTATACCCGTTCCAGTACGAAGCCAGCACCTTGGCAAAATCGAATCCATGCACCAAATTCTGCATTTCGTTCGTCACCGCATAGATCTGCTTTTCCACTTCAGCGGGAAGTGCGGGATCATCCGGGCGCAAGCCCTGGCTCTGCATCGCTTGCTGCTGAAGACCTGCGATCCACTTCTGCAATATTGATTCCAGTGCCCCGCCATCCGGGCGTGTACGAGTGGACAGACGAGTCATCAGCTCACGATAGGTTGCAAGCCCCTGACCTTTGGTTCCCACCAGTCTGCGCTCAGGTGACAAGTCGGCGTCCGCCACAACGAATTCCCGGTCCATCGCATAGTTACGAATCATCTGCAACAGAAAGCTTTTCCCGCTCCCGTACCTTCCTGTAATCAGCTTAAAGGCTGCCCCGCCTTCTGCAATATTGTCCATATCCCGCAAGATCGCGTCCACTTCAGACTTCCGGCCAACAGCAATCTGCTCCAGTCCGATTCGTGGCACAACGCCCGCTGTCAACGAATTTACTAGTGCGGTAGTCAGCCGCTTTGGTATTTTAAGTTCTGTCACTGCCCAATCACCTCTTCACATGTTCAAACACATTCATATAATCCGATACCATGCGATCGCCTTCAATCAAAAGGTCACCAATCGTTTCCATGGCTATATCATTAATTTCATCCAACAGGAGTGCAGGCATCGTACCGTATTGTTCTGCCACTTGCATCAGCTCCGTATCCGGATTATCTCCAAGCAGGGCATGAATTGTCCTTACATGCCTTGGAGAAAGCTGCTCCGAGAATACTTTCCATTCTTCATCCAGATTAGCTGAAACGGTTTCTTCCCATTGAAGGGTTAATGACTCTGAATCTCCGCTTCCTTGTCTTCGGTCAGAATTAATCGTCTTCTCAACGTCAGCCTCCAGTTGGTTAGATTGGTTAGCATCTTCGTCTTCAGCTTTATCAACTGAGTTCTGAATGATCATAGGGTCTCGACTGCCCGTATTCGGTTCATTCTCTGCCAAGGTTCCCAACCCATCTAATCTGTTACTCACATCGGTCGCATGGTTTGTATCCCTATCAGTCACATGCTCTTCCTCAATCATGAGCGCTCTCCGCACATATTCGCTTTCCTGCTGCAGCGAAGCAAGTTTCTCTGTATCAATTCGGACTATCGGTTGCTCTACTTCTGGCATTTGCTCGATTGCAAAGACCTTGTCCAGGTAACGTTCAATCACGTCCGCAAGCTCAAGTTCAAGGGTCTTTCCGCGGAGCCGCCCTCTGAAACCGAGCAGTTCACGGCATTTATTTTCCGTGCATCGAAAAACCCGGGTTACAAACTGGACAAAATCTGCATGCTCTCCAATCGGAACATATGACATTCGAACCGATTTTCCATAAATCAAGTCGTCATATACGGCTTTTCGAAACAGCGTGCGTTCCATAGTCCTTTCACGATTCAGCTGAAACTGATCCAGTATGCCTGCCTTGCGTGTACGCAGCAGATAGGTATCCACCAAAGCCATAACTCGGGGAATGTATTGTTCCAGAACTTGCTTGCCGCCATCCCTGTAAAATTTGCTAAGCGTAATGTCATAGTCATAATATCTCTGTAACAGCTTCAATGAGATATCTGATACATTGCCGTTTAACAGCTGCTTCAACTCCATGTCCAGAATCTCCGGTGGCAAATACCCGCTCGAAAGCTCCACCATCTCGGATATTGACATGTTCAACTCGTGTACCAAGCCATAATCAATGATCCACTCCTGCATGTATACATCCAACTGTGGGAGCCGTTCACGATAGTTCATCCATAGCTGTTTTAATTGGTTGTAACCTTCCTGGGGTTCCTGCCAACCAATTCCGTTAATCAGTTCATAAATATGAACAAACAGATAGGACAGATCCGTATCAGGGAAACGTCCTTGCCGGACTTCCGTCCTCCAATACATATACCACTTTCGCTGAGGTTCGTTCATTACACCATAGGTCGGCCAATAACTCATGAATGGAATCCAGCGAGCCTGCTCGCCTTTCACCTCCATGAGCTGCCTTGCTTCCTCGACAAACCTTTTTTCCGAAGACAATATGCCGCCAGGCAATCTTATATCAAAATCAGCACGGACAATCGTTGAACGATCAGGAACCGGGATTGCCGCTGTGATGGGCTCTTCACTCAGATCTATCTCCATAAATTCCAGTTGTCTTGAATCCTCTTTCATTGAATTCCGTTTCACCGTCCTCTACGTGTGAATGCGAACAAGTGTATCCATATTGAACATTATAACACTTGTCCTGTGCCTGCGGTGATGAAAATAATACTTTCCTTTTGAGCAGAAAAAAAGAAAGACATTCAAACTGATATCCAGTTTAAATCCCTTCCCTCTTTACCATTTACCTGTATTCTTTACAGCAAGACCTGGTACAACTTCGTGTCAAACCACGATAGCCCGATTTTTCCCGCCACTTTTGGCTTGAGCAAGGGCCTGACTGGCTTTTTCAATTAGATCCGACATCATTAGCGTCTCTTCGGGAACCATTACCGCACCGCCTACGCTAACAGTGACTACTTCACTTGGACTGGACAGATCCCTCTGAATTTGAAGTGCAAGCACATGTTGTCTAATTTCTTCGGCAAGCTCCGCTGAACGTTCTGATGTCGCACTCTTCAGTTTCAACATGAAGGTTCCTCCCCCAAGACGTGAAATGACGGCATTATTTTGTTCACTAACAACCGTAAGTACATCTCCTATCCATTGCAGGCACAGATCGCCGCCTTGAAGTCCATAAGATGCATTATATGAACGGAAATCATCGATATCGATAATAAATAGACCCAAACTGCATTTCTCCTGCAAACATTCATCCCAATCATCCTGAAGCCGGGATTTGAATATCGTCTGAAGCGGCATGTCTGTTAACGAATCTGTGTTGAGATAGTTCTGGAGCTGACTGGTTGTCTCCGTATAATGATCCTGATCATGATGGGAGGTTCCACTGTTCAGAAGGACCATCACTGAAGGTTTGCCTGCATGCGTAACAGAAGCCAGTGTAATCTCTAGCAGCAAAGACGTGCCGGTTGCTGTGGTGAAGTACGTCTTGTTGGTAAACAAACGAGTATTATTGAGCTTCAGTTCCTCCAGATTTTGCTGCAAAATCATTCTTGTCTTGTCAGGCACAAACCCTCTAAATTCCTTGCCGATGAGATTTTTGGAGTTTTCATAGCCAAGCAGTTCAGCTGCCCTGTTATTGCAATAAATAATGAATCCATCCGTCAACGTAAAAAAGGCCACCGAGGAAAACTCCATCAACTGCAAGTAGCGCTGCTCATTTTGCCGCAAAACACGTGCATTCTGTAAAGATTGCTCCTCCGCCTGAGCCAGCTGGTTCTCCGTTTGACGGCGCACAATGCTTTTGAGCAATGGCAGCACATTCAGTTCCTTCGTTGTCCATGGGTAAGAAGTAGACTGAACGACCTCTCTCCATTTTTCGAAGGATTTCCGGGGAGACAAGCGCATCCCATCATCGGTTTTGATCACTGCTTTGGCCGGATCCCCTGCCCAATCTACAAGCTGAACCACTTCAGGACGGAACCAGATGATATAGTGATGCTGCCCAGGGGATATGGCAACATACACAATACCTGATGCTTTTTCCTTGTAGGCTTTAGCAGGATCATACTCCAAACTGAGTTTGGAGGTGTGATAACTATAATCTTCCGACTTGCCTGCCAACCATGCCGCCAGTTCACGAACTTGCTCTCTTGCTGGCGTATCGCCATATAACAACAGCTTGTCCTGATAGCAGATCGCAGCTCCCGAAGCATCCATCAGGCTCAGTAAGGTCTGCTCTTCACCCTGCAGCTCTTCAATAATTCTCGCTGGACTTGTATTCCCAATAAAGATATTTGCAACTTGGGTAGCTGCTTCACGTGACCTGATCTCAGCCTGATATTCATCTAACTGCTGACGTTGAAACAATTCACTCGAGAAGAAGGAGCCCAGGAAGTTACACAAGTTCCGAACACGATGAGGTATATATCTGGCTGAATTATGATGACATGTAATCAGACCCCACAGTTGATTGTCATGAATCAGGGAAATGGTTACGGTCGCGCCTACCCCCATGTTTTGCAAATACTCAATATGCAGCGGGGATACACTGCGCAGAACCGACAAGCTCAGATTAAGCGGTTTGCCCGTCAAAGGTTGCAGCAGGGGAACAATCTCCACAGGCTGATAATTCACGTTCACAATGGTGCGCAACCAATTGCGAAGGTACAGCACGCGCGCCTGTTTGGGAATATCTGACGCAGGGTAGTGGTGTCCGAGAAATGGTTCGAGTTCTTCCTCGCGTGCTTCTGCGATGACCTTCCCGTTCCATTGTTCGTCAAATTCATAGATCATGACCCGGTCATAGCCGAGCATGTCTTTCACTTGTTCTGCTGCAATCTGACTCGCTTCCACCCGATTGTCCGTACTTTTGATGCGGCTGAAGAATCTGGAAATCCACTCAAAATCATTACCTTCCATGTTCCCTTTTTCATAAGAAGGCTCCAGCTCCAGAATCAACAAGCCTTCACTTTCATGAATGACAGAAGTGAAGACCTTAGCCTTTCCAGATACGTTAATCGTGAGATCCATATATTGCAGGTCTGATGTTACAGATGCACTGAAGTTGCATGCCAGCACCTGTCTGATATTATCCTTGCCAATCAGATGCTCAAGGGGCAAACCAATGACTTCCTGCACAGTAAGACCGAGATGTTCTTCTGTATTTTGGCTGCATTGTACAATTGTAGGGATATTGTTGGTGGTCACAGCCAAGAGCACACCATGAGGTTGAATGAAGCCGGGGATATGAATGGGTTCTTTGTCGCAATTGTTTAAATCAATTGGATCATTGGTGTACGTACCCTGATTGAGCAATGTACGGTTAAGCATATTATTTTCTTTCCTGGACTTCGATTCGGGCATAGCCTGAAAAATCCCCTCTCATGATGTGGTAACTCTTATTTCAACTTATAAATGATCTGTATTTGTATTAATCCATTGATCGAGTAATCGGAACGTTTCCGAAGCCGTGTGCACCATAATATCGTGATCTTCTTCCGCTGTGATGGATTGACGCAGCAGCTCCGTGAACTCTGCCCATCTCGTTCTGGTTTCCGTACCATAGGCATTAAAATATTCCAGCCCCCGATCTGCTTCAATCGGAAGGAACTGTGACAAACGCTTCGTCATGATCTGACCTCCGTTCGTAGATCCTTCAATGACGTATAGATAGCCAAACAACCTTGCTGGTGTCGAGATATCCGGAAGATCCCTACATAAAGGAATCTGGCTGATTTCTTCTTCACTGGCGCCCAGATTCCTCAGGTCATTTTCAAGTAAATTCGCTTTTCCTCTAATCTCGAAATCCAGTCCCGTACTTTCCCAGAAAGGCTGCTGTACAGCCTGATCTTCCAATGGTTTCAGGAACCCGTAGAATTTCTCCAGATATGTCTTGTAATCTTCCAAGCTAACGGTTTGATTCATAATAGCCTTGGCATAATCGTTCTGTTCCACTTGTCTGTGATAATGAGCTGTCTCACTCTTCAGACGTTCCATAATCGTACTGGCTGTCATGTAATCATCGCCCTTCTATGTCGGATCTCTTCATCAGAATTAAAACGTATACTTAACTAAATGTTCAGTGTAGGTTTGAATGGATACTTCATTTAATCTAGATAAAGACTCTATGTAAGTATACTTTCTCTTGTAGGAGAAAACTATATGAATCAGGTAGATAATGCTGTTCATCCCTCAAAATGATACACTGTTTGCATACCTGTCATTGGAGGAATGATCCATATGAGTATAACCATTCAACATGTTATAAACCATCTCACTGCCAAAGTTAAACTACCGGAAAACACCGTGGATCAACTAATTACGGGCTCTCCCAACCATACGGTCACAGGCATCTTTGTAACTTTTATGCCTACACAACATGTGATTGAGCAAGCTAAACAACACGGTGCCAACCTCATCATCGCTCATGAGCCTCCCTTCTATAACCATCATAGTCATACCGATTGGCTGACTGATGATCCGGTCTATGAAACCAAGAGAAAACTAATCGAGAACGGCGGAATTGCAATCTATCGCTGCCATGATGCAATTCACCGTTTTCAACCGGATGGCATTACGGAAGGATTGGTCCATTCATTAGGATGGTCCTCTTATGTAGTACAGCGTAAACCGGAAGCCGATTTACTGTCCTTTCCGGAAGGTATGACAGTTCAGCTTATTGCAGAACATATTAAACGTTCGCTTGGGATCAAATATGTACGCCTAGCTGGTGATCCAAAGATGGTATGCAGACGAGCAGCAGTTCTTGTTGGTTTTCGAGGCAACGGCAATCTGACCATTCCTCTGCTTGGGCAGGAAGATCTTGATCTCATTATTGCAGGTGAAGGATTCGAATGGGAGACACCAGAGTACATACATGATGCCGTGCAGCAAGGAAAACAGAAGGCTCTTCTTATGATCGGCCATGCCGAGAGTGAGGCTTCGGGAATGAAGCTTCTGTCTGATAGATTGGCTGCGGCTTTCCCGGAATTGGCTGTTCATTTTATAGGTGAGCAACCGGTATATCAAGTACTTTGATTTTCAGAATAATGTTCTAACAGGGTTCTGTGTGGATTTTGCGGAGCCTTTGTTGTACTCTAAATGCTATAACTTCTGAGCTGGGGACATTTGTCCTTGGCTTTTTGAGTGGATATATCATTTAATAGAAATCGAAGAAGTAATGACGCGACAAGGAGAGTACAACCATGAGAGGAATTATTTTTGCACTATTAGGCGGTGCATGCATCACGCTGCAAGGGGTCGCGAATACCCGAATCAGTACGGACATGGGCACTTGGCAAGCCGCAACCATTACACAGCTCACCGGGTTCATATTGGCGGCTCTGATCCTGGTATTTGTACGTGACATCAACCTGCAAGGATTGAAACAAGTGAAGCCCATGTACCTAGCGGGGGGCGCATTTGGGGCAGTGATTATTTTCAGCGAAGTCACGGCAATCCAGCAAATTGGAGTAACCTTTACGATCTCAGCCCTGTTGATTGCACAGCTGTTCCTGACCTTTCTGGTCGACAGTAACGGATGGTTCGGCGTCGTGAAGCAAAAGATGAAACTACCGCAATTTCTGGGTATAGCATTAATGGTAACGGGCGTCATTATTATGAAACTGTAGCTGGTGTCGAGTATATAGTCGGGGGTGAATTACATTATGGAAGAATACCAGAATGAGCATCAATTATTGCACTATTTGAAGCAGTATCAACTCGAATCGGTATTTCACGAGCCCCTGCGTACGTATATGACGTTATGCCATTTCGAGAAGTGCGAATTGATCTGCCGTGAAGGCGAAACTTCCGAATATTTATACGTGCTGGTCGAGGGGAAAATCAAAATCTTCACGACCTCACCACAGGATAAAACACTCGTTCTTTGTTTCAAAACACCACTTGAAGTCGTTGGTGATGTCGAGTACGTTCGGGAGAGCGACATCGTGAACACCGTACAGGCGGTCTCACCTGTCGTGATGCTGCGTATTCATTATCAATGGTTGGCTGAACTCGCCAGCGATTACGCACCCCTGTTGAAATTTCTGCTCAAAATTATTTCTCACAAGTTTTATATTGATTCGAACTTCTCCAACTTCAACCTGATGTATCCCGTTGAGGTTCGATTAGCCAGCTACCTGCTCTCCATCTCTACAGAAGAAGCGGGGACTGTTGTCCACGAAGAGCTGGACGCTTTCAATTTGACAGATATCGCAAATCTGATCGGCACGAGTTATCGGCATTTGAATCGGGTGATTCAAAAACTGTGTGCGGATGGATTAATTATCCGGGATCAGGGATTTATTATGGTCAAAGATCGAGCGGGTCTGGCAGAAGTGGCGGGTCATAACATCTATGAATAAGGAGATCTATATCCTATGATCATTACAGGTATTTTGCTTGCGTTACTGGCAGGCTCTCTTGTCAGTCTGCAGACCATCTTTAATAGTAAAGTAAATGAACGTACCGGCTCGTGGTCCACAACAACGATGGTGCTTTTCACCGGGTTTATTGCATCGTTTCTCATTTCTTTGGTGGTCGAGGGGAAAAATACGTTCAGCTTCCAGCACATGCAGCCCTGGTATTGGCTTAGCGGAGCCATCGGTGTTGGGGTGGTCTTCTGTCTCGTACAGGGAATGAAGCTGCTCGGTCCTACCTTTGCCATCTCTATTGTACTCACCTCCCAGTTAAGTTTCGCCCTGCTATTTGATTCCATGGGTTGGCTTGGACTGGAGCAAATTCCATTCTCGTGGAACCAGCTTCTCGGGGTTCTGGTCATAGTGGGCGGTATCTTGTTGTTCAAGTTTGGCGGCAGCAAGTCTGCAAAATCGAAAAAATCTCCTAGTGCGTTGCAATCCGACTCCTAGAAGAACAATAAAAAGAGTGTCTGTCCAATCCCGTTGATTGGCCAGACACTCTTTTTGGCAATTGATACGAGTAAGTATCGTTAATTCACATTAAACGAACTCTACGTTATGGTACACCTGCTGCACATCTTCAAGGTCTTCAAGCGCATCGATCAGCTTCTCGAACTGGGCTTGAGCGTCCTCTGGAAGTTCAATGTGGTTTTGCGCCAGCATCGTCAGCTCGGCTACGGTGAACTCGGTAACACCCGCCGCTTTGAACGCCTCCTGTACAGCGTGGAATTGGTCTGGCTCAGCGTATACGATAACTGATTCATCTTCATCCACGATATCACGTACATCCACATCCGCTTCAAGCAGTAGTTCAAGTACTTCTTCCGATGTTTTGCCTTCAACCCCGATTACCGCGGTAGGATCAAACATATAAGCAACTGAACCACTCACACCCATATTACCCGCGTTTTTGTTAAATGCGGAGCGCACTTCCGGTGCAGTACGATTCACATTATTGGTGAGGGCATCCACGATGACCATGGCACCATTAGGCCCGAATCCTTCATAACGCAATTCTTCATAATTCTCGTCCCCGCTGCCTTTTGCCTTTTCCATGGCACGATCAATAATGGCTTTGGGTACGTTATACGTCTTGGCACGTTCCAGCACGACTTTCAGTGCGCGGTTCGCTTCCGGGTCCGGTTCGCCCTTCTTGGCAGCTACATAAATCTCAACGCCGAATTTGGCATAGACCCGGCTTGTATTTGCATCTTTTGAAGCTTTTTTTTCTTTAATATTATTCCACTTACGACCCATATCGTTTCCGCTCACTTTCAACATATAATCTGCTTTCTACCTAGTCATTATATCTTGTTGAGCGTACTTCAACAAGTTTAGACTCACGAAATAATGGTAAAGGGCAAGTCAATTTAACCTTGCAACGTTTAGAAATCCCAAAAGAAAACGACCCAAAAACGCCAAAGAAGCAATTCCATAAGGAATGCTTCTCTACACGAATTCAACTAATTAAGCATGAAATTGCTGACCGTCCAGCACTTCAGGCACATAACCGGCACGAATGACGAAATCTCCAAAATGCTCACCATCATTGCGCTCTCTGGCATATTGATTCACCATTGGAGTCAATGTTTCCAAAATTTCGGTTTCGCCAATATTTTCTTTGTACAATTTGTTCAAGCGATGCCCTGTAAAACTTCCGCCAAGATACATATTGTACTTCCCCGGAGCTTTGCCGATGAACGAAATCTCAGCCAGCATCGGTCTAGCGCAGCCGTTCGGGCAACCCGTCATACGAATGACAATCTCTTCGTCTCTCAGTCCCGCTTCGTCCAGTACAGGCTCCAGCTTGTCGATCAGGGAAGGCAGATAACGTTCGGATTCTGCCATGGCAAGACCACAAGTCGGAAGCGCCACACAAGCCATAGAACTTCTCCGGAGCGCAGAGTAATGCGCGCCATCGGTCAGATTGTATTGCTGAATCAGCGCTTCAATCTTTTTCTTCTTCTGGCTGCTAACATTACCAATAATCAGGTTTTGGTTAGCTGTCAGACGAAAATCTCCGGTATGAACCTTGGCAATTTCGCGCAGACCCGTCATGAGCGGATAACCGTCCACATCCTTCACTCGTCCATTTTGAATGAACAAGGTGTAATGCCATCTGCCATTGCTGCCTTTCACCCAGCCGTAACGATCTCCATTATGATCAAAATGGAACTCGCGCGCCGCATCCAGCTTCCAGCCGAGACGACTGGTCAATTCCTCCACGAACCAGGCCAGGCCGCGGTCATCGATTGTATATTTGAACCGGGCATGTTTACGCACTGCACGATCCCCATAATCCCGCTGAATCATAACCGTCTTCTCCGCGACATCAATCATTTGCTCTGGTGTACAGAAACCAATGACTTTGGACACCTGAGGATAAGTCTTCGGATCACCGTGAGACATGCCCATACCACCGCCGACTGAAACGTTAAAGCCTTGCAGCTTGCCGTTCTCCACAATCGCGATAAAGCCGAGATCCTGTGAAAATACATCGACATCATTGGATGGAGGAACGGCAATTCCGATTTTGAACTTACGCGGCAAATACACTTTGCCATAAATCGGTTCCACTTCTTCATCCGAATCCTGTGAATCAATAATTTTCTCCCCATCCAGCCACAGCTCGTGATAAGCACGGGTACGCGGGTCAAGATGATTGCTCACCTGGCATGCCCATTCATATACTTCAGCATGAATATCCGATTGATCCGGATTCGGGTTGCACATCACGTTCCGGTTGACGTCGCCACACGCAGCAAGGGTGCTGAGCAACGAATCATTCACTTCACGAATGGTATTTTTGAGGTCCCATTTGAGAACACCATGCAGTTGAAATGACTGGCGTGTCGTCAAACGAATCGTCTCATTCGCATATTTATGAGCAACACGATCCATCATCAGCCACTGTTCGGGTGTAACAATCCCTCCGGAAGCACGCACACGCAGCATGAATTGGTAAGCAGGCTCCAGCTTGGATTTATTCCGCTCATTACGCAAGTCACGGTCATCTTGCATATAACTTCCGTGATGTTTCATCAGGCGGTTATCGTCCTCGGGAATTGCTCCACTGATTCGATCCGCCAGTGTTTCTGTCAGGCTTCCGCGCAAGTAGTTACTTTTGATCTTTATATCTTCCACATCGCTGTTCGTGCGCTGCGGGTTAAGTAAGTTATTATAAGTCATGCTGCTTTCTCCTCTCGTATCAACGGAATGCCTTATCTGGCATATACTCTGAAATTAATACACATCCCGCTGATAACGTTTTTCCTGTTGCAACCGTGTCAAGTATTCTGCTGCCTGTTCGGGTGTTAAACCACCCTCTTGTTCAAGAATTGTTGCGAGTGCAGCATGAACATCATGTGCCATTCTTTTCTCGTCACCACAGATATATACACTTGCACCTTCCTGCAGCCACTGATACAGCTCTTTGCTGTGTTCCAGCATCCGATGCTGTACATATACTTTCTCTTCCGCATCACGAGAAAAAGCCACATCCATCTTCGTAAGAACGCCGTCCTTAAGCCAGCGCTGCCATTCGGTCTGGTAAAGGAAGTCGGTGGAGAAATGCTGATCCCCGTAGAATAGCCATGTCTTGCCACCTGCACCCGTCTCTTCACGTTCTCCAAGGAACGATCTGAACGGAGCAACACCTGTACCTGGCCCAACCATAATGATTGGAGCATCCGGGTTCTCCGGCAGTTTGAAGTTAGGATTTTGCTGAATAAAGACAGGCAATGTATCACCGATTTCGGTTCGTTCTGTCAGATGAACAGAGCATACACCGTAGCGCTCTCTGCCACGTGAATCATAACGTACTGTGCGAACGGTCAGATGAACTTCATCCGGGAAAGACTTCGAACTGCTGGCGATCGAATATAGACGTGCCGGGATTTTACGAAGTACAGCTACAAATGATGCAGCCGGAATACCTTTAAGCCCATAGTCATGTACCAGATCGAGCAAGTCACAGCTGTTCATCACCTTGCGAAATTCCGAATTATCTGCGAGCAGAGCGGGCAACCCGCTTCCCGGATTCAGCTTCGCGAGCTGTTCAACAACCGGTTTGGTTACCGCTGTAATTTCAAAATAACGCAGCAATGCTTCACGCACCGATACCTGTTCTCCAGCTTTATTCACCGTAACGCGCTCATCCGCATTCCATTCCATGGCTGCAATCAGCTCATCGACTAAGCGTGGATGATTTTCAGGGAATACACCCAGGCTGTCACCCGGTTCATACTCCAAATTGGAGCCTTCCAGGGACAGTTCAATGTGACGCGTCTCCCGGTCCGATCCTCTTCCGTTCAGATTGAGATTTTCCAGCACTTCTGCCTTAAATGGATTCGTGCGATTGAATTCCGATTCTCCGCTGCTTACTGCAGCTACAACCGCTTCACTGGTTATCGTACCTTCAGTACCCGATGTGCTGCTGAGTGAAGCAAGTACATCATTCATCCACGTTGCGGCTGCTTCATCAAAATCAACATCACAGTCCACACGTGGTACAAGCGCTGTTCCGCCTAGCTCCTGCAAACGATTGTCAAAATCTTTTCCTGTCTGGCAGAAGAACTCATACGAAGTATCTCCCAGCGCCAATACGGAGTAACGCAATCCTTCGAGCTTCGGAGCTCGTTTGCTATGCAGGAATTCATGCAATGGTATCGCATTATCCGGCGGTTCGCCTTCTCCATGTGTGCTGACAATAATGAGGAGATTCTCTATTTTTTTCAGTCCGTTCGGTTTGAAATCTCCCATTGCCGACAGAGTCACCTGAAGCCCCTGCTCTTCCAGCCTTTTCGCCAGTTTCTTGGAGAGTCCGCTGGAGTTCCCCGTTTGTGATCCAAAAAGTACCGTGACTTCCCTGGACACCGCTGGTGTATTTGCAGGAGTAGTTACACTTGCTGAAGTTACGGGCTGTTGCACTTGTGCAACACCAGCAGTTAAAGCTGCAGTTCCCTGAATGGCTGTCAGATATCCGCTTAACCATGTTTTCTGTCCATCGTTCAATGTAGGAATAAGGCGATTGAGCAGCTCAACCTGTTCCTGATTAAAAGGGCTGTTTGTCACTTGAAGTTCCACTATTTGCCACCTCGCGCATTGCTTCAATTTTAATTCCTACTAAAATGATCATATTAATTTCTACTCTCTTGAACCTACCATACCCGGTGGTAAGGGTCAATTTCGATGATTTTATAGCATTTATCAGTTTCGCTGATAAAGGACAAATAAACAACAAATACCCTCCTTTTCAATTCAGGACGGTTGTTGTTTTTATTATTCATTTGGCCGCAAGCTTAGGTGGAAGGGTTATGCGGAATATATTCGCTAAAATGATTCTCCAGCACTTTGCTTTTATCTCCATATACTCTGTCCAGATGATTCTCTCCCCACAGACAGATGCGGTCGATGATATTCTGCAGAGTAAGACCATACTCCGTCAGCTCATACTCTACCTTGGGCGGAATCTGGGGATGAATAATCCGGTGGATAATTTCATTCTTTTCAAGATCACGCAGCTGCTGGGTAAGGACCTTTTGGGTAATGCCGGGAATGGCTCTGCGAAGTTCGCTTGTTCGTTTTTTACCTGATATCAACTGATACAGAATTAGAATCCTCCACTTTCCACCGACCAGTTCCAGCATCGCCTGCACTCCGCTTTCATATTTTTTCAGTTCATGTTCCACTCGTAATCCCCCTTAAATCACATATATGTATATCCCTTATTATTAGTAACCGAAGAACCTCAAGGTTTCTACAGCACTCGAAGGTGCGTACTTCTCAATAAGATGTCATGAACCTTATAATAACATTGGTCAGAACGTTAAACCAAAAATGAAGAAAAAAGGATGGTTACTCCTACATGAAAGTCAAACTGGTCGTTACTCACCCAAGACAGGATTCCCTAACATTTGCCGTGATGAATCGTTTTATAGAAGGTATGGAGGAGAATCACCACGAAATTGATATTCTCGATCTGTATCGTGATGGATTTGATCCGTTATATAGCGTAGAAGATGAGCGAGATTGGCAAAATCCCGACAAGCAGCATGCCCCTGTGATTCGCAAAGAGCTGGATCGCGTGCTTGCGGCTGATGCCATTGTATTTGTTTTTCCGATATGGTGGTACAACGTCCCATCCATGCTCAAAGCCTATCTGGACAAGGTATGGAACATGGGACTGCTGAACAGGGTTAACTCCAAAAAGGTACTCTGGATTGCTCTAGCTGGAGGTACGGAAGCTTCATTCCATAAGTACGATTATTACAACATGATCACGAATTATTTAAATAACGGGATCGCTGGCTATGCCAAATTACAGGAGTCACAGGTAGAATTCCTCTACGAGACGTTATCGCAATCCAAAGAACATATTGAAGGCTTGCTGGAGCAAGCGTATCAACTCGGCAGACATTACCAATAACCGTTGCAATGCAAAAAGACAGCGTCCATTTAACCATGGCGCTGTCTTCTGCATGCTGGTTCATATTTCATCCAGTGATGGCTTTGAAATTAGAACACCTTCGTTGTCCACGACTCACAATTCCATGTCTCCGTAACCACATCACGATAGAATTCAGGTTCGTGAGAGATCAGCAGAATGCTGCCTTTGTATGCTTTGAGCGCACGTTTCAATTCATCCTTGGCGTCAACGTCCAGATGGTTCGTCGGCTCATCGAGTACAAGCAGGTTCGTTTCGTTATTGATCAGTTTGCAGAGACGCACTTTGGCTTTCTCGCCACCACTCAGAACCGCAACCTTGCTCTCAATATGCTTGGTAGTCAGTCCGCATTTTGCGAGTGCAGCACGCACTTCAAATTGGGTATAGGAAGGGAACTCCTGCCAGATTTCTTCGATACAGGTATTGTAATTCGCTTCCTTCATCTCTTGTTGGAAATACCCAATCTCCAGATGTTCACCACGCTGAACGGTTCCTTCCAGTGCTTGAATCTCGCCCAGAATGCTGCGCATCAGCGTGGTTTTACCGATTCCGTTCGCACCAACGAGGGCGATCTTCTGTCCACGCTCCATGCGCAGGTCCAGTGGTCTCGACAACGGCTCATTGTAACCAATGACAAGGCCCTTCGTCTCAAAAATGAGCTTGCCGGACGTTCTGGCATCACGGAAATTAAACTGTGGTTTCGGTTTTTCCTTGGCAATTTCGATGACATCCATCTTGTCCAGCTTCTTCTGTCTGGACATCGCCATGTTGCGCGTAGCAACACTGGCCTTGTTCCGGGCCACAAAGTCCTTGAGATCGGCAATTTCTTGTTGTTGGCGCTTATACGCCGACTCCAGTTGTTGTTTTCTCATCTCATGAACCTCTTGGAAGTGATCATAATCGCCCACATAACGCGTGAGATCCTGATTTTCCATGTGATAGATCAAGTTAATTACACTGTTCAGGAACGGGATATCATGCGAGATCAGAATAAAGGCATTCTCATATTCCTGCAAATAGCGTTTCAGCCATTCGATATGCAATTCATCCAGATAGTTCGTAGGCTCATCCAGGAGCAAAATATCCGGTTTTTCAAGCAGCAGCTTGGCGAGCAGTACTTTCGTACGCTGTCCACCACTAAGGTCATTAACGTCCTTGTCCAGACCGATATCGGTTAGACCCAGACCGCGTGCTGTCTCGTCCACTTTGGCATCGATCATGTAAAAATCCTGATTGGTCAACGTATCCTGAATCGTACCTACGTCCTCAAGCAGCTGTTCCAGTTCCTCAGGAGTTACATCGCCCATCTTGCCATACATATCATTCATTTCCTGCTCCATGTCGAACAAATACTGGAACGCACCACGAAGTACATCACGAATGGATTGTCCTTTGTTCAGCACAGCGTGCTGATCCAAATATCCGACACGCATGCGTTTGGACCACTCCACTTTGCCTTCATCCGGCTGGAGTTTACCTGTAATAATGTTCATGAAGGTCGATTTACCCTCACCATTGGCCCCGATCAGTCCAATGTGTTCGCCTTTCAGGAGGCGGAAAGAAACGTTGTTAAAGATAGCACGGTCACCAAAACCGTGACTTAATTTTTCGACATTTAATATGCTCATTCATGACACCTTTTCTATATAGACTTAATTCTTTGTATATTATAAGCGTTATATCATGCACAACTCAACGCCATATTGTAAATTTAGCACCATTTTTCAATGAAATGTCCTGCATTTCGACTCCCGATGCACTCAAACTGAAACCGATGGCATTTGCCTTATATGTATGGATGGGTTAAAATTTTTCCTTAAACGACTTACTACTATAAGAATGGAGCTCTCTTGGAGAGCATCAGGTGAACATGATGATTGAAGTGAAACAATCCAAATTGGGTGATGGGGAATTTAACCGCGGCGTATTTGCGACCGTAGACATTCCAAAAGGGCAGCTGATCCACCAGGCTCCGGTTGTTCCTTATCCCAATGAAGACCACGAGCATGTGGAGAAAACAATTCTCGAGGATTACGTATTTGAATACGGAGCCAACCATACGGCTATCCTGCTGGGATATGGCAGTCTGATCAACCATTCCTACCAACCCAATGCCACCTATGATATCAACTTCGAAAACCATACCTTTGACTTCTATGCCTATACTGATATCAAAGCCGGTGAAGAAGTATTGATCAATTATAACGGCGAGGAAGACAATATGGACCCGCTTTGGTTTCTGGATGATTACGAGGAACGTATACGTGAGTTGAACGAAACAAATGATGGCGACAAGGATGCTGATGACATTGAATCAGCGTCCCACGACACGGACTCAAGCAAATAAGATCTTGATGATAAACTACAGCAGTAGGGCAACTTCATGTGAACAAGACTTTAATAAGTTGCTCCCTCATCCGTTGTAGCTTTGATACAGCGGCTATGTCGTTGTCTAAGGCAAACTAAACAAGCCATTCCTCCACCAAGGAAGACTGGCTTGTTTAATTTATTGCGTTTTCACCACATTTCCCAACATCGAACCAATCTTAATCAGCAATGGGAGGGTCGGTGTGCAGATCCTGATCCGGTTCAGTCATTTTCCACTTCGTAAACGCAACTTCGAACCCGGCGCGCTTCGGAGAACAGAGAAACGGTCCTGCCTGCTTGTTCGTCGGATAGGCAAACCTCGCAACCCGAATCGTGCGCCATGGATGCTCGTCCGTACGGGCGCGAATAACCACCGCTTCGTCATGATATGAAGCCCGAATGGTAACGATACGCCCACCCCACTCTGGCACAGGTGAGAGCGACCAATCGGAAAATCGATCCGTTACGACAGCTCCTACATGAGCAACGCCGTCGTTTACTTCAACCCCCGCCTTGATCCATTGGTCCTTGCCGTGCCAAAGCATCAATCCGGCCTGATCATATAATTCCGTGAATGAACTCAGATCAAATGAGACTTCAACTGCCTTGGTTCCATCCCATGGCGCAAGCATGGCATGTCCATTCTGATGACAGAAACCATAAAAGGTTTTCTCCCAGAAGTCACTGCCCTCCTGTGCCTCCACAATCAGACGGTCACCTTCCGTTCGTGCCTGAGCCGGTTCGGTTGTCCACTCGGCATCATGAATCCGATGAAAATTAGCTGACATGATTCTCCCCTTTCTTCCACACCATCACATTAAATTAAAGAGCCCAAGTCCGATGCGGCTGTAGGATATGCAAAATTCATGGTGTTTAACTGATCGGTCGTCAAATCAAACTGAATCGCCATCGCGAACAGGTTAATCAGTTCTTCTGTTTTGCCACCCAATACATGGGCACCCAAGATACGCCCTGTTGCCTTCTCGATTACAACTTTGGCCATGGCAAATTTTTCATTCGTTCGTTTATAAGTATACCATTTCGACATGTCATTTACCTTCACCTCGTAGCCCTCTTTCTTGGCCTGCTCGACATCGAGGCCTACAGAACCCAGGGATGGCACGGTAAATACAATCGAGGGCATCACTTTATAATTGGGTTTGTGATGATTGCCTTCAAGCAGATTCAAGGATACCGAGCGTGATTCCTGGCCTGCAAGCGGCGTTAGTGGAAGTCCCTCCGTGGCGGACACATCACCAGCTGCAAAGACTCTTGAGTTGCTTTCACTTTGCAAGTACTCATTAACGATAATACCTTTTTTCGTATAGCTGACATTGCCCTTCTCCAGTTCAAGCCCCTCTATATTCGGAATACGTCCGGCTCCATGGACAACAAGTCCACATTGCCATTGATGATCCGCCCCATTACGGGTTCCGCTAACCACATACGTGTTGCCCTGCTGACGAATCGCCTTCACTTCCGCATTCAAGTGCACGTGGATGCCTACTTCTTCGGATTTTTTCAGCAGAAGGTCCACCAGTTTGGAATCAAACTGTTTCAGCGGCTCTTCGCCTCGATGAATAATATGGACTTCCGTGCCAGCTCTGGCCGCAATATGTGCAAATTCAAAAGCAATGTAACCGCCACCCACCAGAACCAATTTATCCGGCAGCTGTTCCAAATCAAGAAAATCATCACTGTATATCAGATGCTCTGCACCATCAATAGGAAGTGGGGCTGGACGCGCACCTGTTGCGATTAAAATATGTTTTCCCTGCAGGACTTCGTCCCCTACACGAATGTGATCTTCGTCGACGAAAGAAGCCTTGCCGTGGAACGTATCCATCCCGGCCTGTTTGAACTTATCCTCACTGGCTCTCGGAACACTCTCGGTAAATGTTCGCTTGAACGCCATCAGCTCCGACCACCGAATAGAGGCGTTACCTTCCACTCCTTTGCCCTTCATTCGTTCATTCCAGTCGATAAGTTCAGCTGCTCCTGCAAGTACTTTTTTGGGATCACAGCCCCTTAATGCACAGGTTCCGCCAAACTCTCGTTCATCAATTACGGCAATTTTCCATCCAGCTTCGGCGCAGCGGCTAATCACAGAACTTGCGGCACTCCCGGTTCCAATCGCGATCAAATCATAAGGTTGTTGTGTCATACTGGCTCCTCCTCTTCATGTGTAACTGTGAATATACAAACGCATGAATATCAAACTATAATAATCCTGCCTTTTGCAGATAATCCGTTGCCACTTGTTGTGGACTTGCTCCATTAACGTTTACTTCGTAATTCATTTGACGCATTTCATCGTCCGTGATACGACCTGCAAGTTGGTTCAGCACCTCGACCAGCTGCGGATATTGGTCTGCCGTTTCTTTGCGAAGCAGCGGTGCTCCCTGATATGGCGGGAACAATCCCTGGTCATCCTCCAGCACAACGAGTTTATACTGTCTCAGCTCACTGTCGGTCGAGTAAGCATCCAGCAAATTGATGTCTCCTCGCTGAACGGCCGCATATCGCAGTTTCGGCTCCATCGTAGCTACGTTAGGGAATTTGATGCCATACTTCTTCTGAATGCCAACATATCCGTCTTCCCGATCTGAGAATTCCAGTGTAAATCCTGCCTTAATCTGCTGCTGTACCGACTTGAGGTCCGATATGGTCTTTAGATTATACTGATCCGCAGCCTTTTGAGGCACAGCCAACGTATACGTATTGTTGTAATCCATCGGGTTGAGAAGAACCATATTAAACTGGCTCAGCATCCCGTCCTTTGCCTGTTCATACACTTCTGTGCGATCGGTGCTGACTGCGGTTTCTTTCATAAATTCCGATATGGCGGTACCCGTGAATTCCGGATAAATATCAATATCACCTGATTTCAGTGCATTGAACAGAAATGGCGTTTTCCCCAATCCGGGTTTCAATTCAACCTTCAGATCGGTATCTTTTTCAATCAGCAATTTGTACATATTAATGAGAATCTCCGGTTCTGCACCCAGCTTGCCAGCAATAACGAGATCCTTTTGCCCTCCACGGGAGAGCCAGGGAATCGTGATCACCAGAACGGCCACCAGAGCAAGTGTTCCGAGAGTAATCATCGTTTTCCTGAACGATATACGCTGGAACTGACGCAGCAACACATCAAACAAAATCGCAAGCAATGCGGCCGGGATGGCTCCCAGAATAATCAATGCAGTGTCATTTCGGTCGATGCCGAGCAAAATCAATTTACCCAGGCCACCCGCGCCAATTAGGGCAGCAAGCGTTGCTGTACCTACAATCAGAACCATGGCGGTACGAATCCCTGCCATAATGACAGGCATCGCGAGTGGCAGCTCCACTTTGGTCAGACGTTGACGACTGTTCATGCCCATGGCATTCGCTGCCTCGACCATGGAAGGATCGACTTCGGATATGCCCGTGTATGTATTGCGCAGTACCGGAAGCAGGGCATACACCACTAGCGCAATGATCGCGGGAAGTGTACCGATGCCAAATAACGGGATGAGCAATCCAAGAAGCGCCAGGGACGGGATCGTTTGCAGTACTGCCGTAACCCCAATAATCGGCTCAGCCACTCTCGGTTTGCGTGTTAGATAAATGCCGAGTGGGATAGCGATCAGAACGGCAAAGAACAACGCGATAAATGAGATCTGAATATGCTCAAGGAGAGCAGACAATAACTGTCCTTTACGCTCGCTGAACACCTCCGTAAATCTACTCATGTCCTTCACCCCGTTCCTGCAGCTGACCGGACCAATACCGAATCAGATCGGCTCGACTGACCTGGCCTATAATCTGGTGGTCTTTCTCGACCAGCAAATGATCATGTAAAGCCATGATCTCCACAAAATCCGGCAGCGTAATCGATACCGGAACAGCCGTTTTGGCTGACTTTGGCACATGCCCTGGTGCGAGTGGGGACATGATTGTTTCAAGATCAAATAACGAAGTTAGTCGTTCTTGTTCTCCGGAAGCCTTTTGTAATTCATACATCGTGCCCCCACCAGATACAGGCTGTGAACTCCTATCCGGACCAGGACTGCCAACAAAGTCACGTACAAATTCATTCGCAGGCTGCTGGATCAGTTCTTCCGGGGTACCCACCTGCAACACTTGCCCATCCTTCATGATGCAGATGCGATCCCCCAGCTTCATCGCTTCCTGAATATCATGGGTAACAAATACAATCGTCTTCTTCATCTGACGCTGAATATCCAGAATATCATCCTGTAATTTCTCGCGGCTTATCGGGTCGAGTGCACTAAACGGTTCATCCATCAGTACAATTTCGGGATCGGCAGCGAGTGCGCGCAATACACCGATTCTCTGCTGTTGTCCACCAGATAGCTCAGCAGGCTTGCGATCACTGTATGTGGTTCCTTTCAGTCCAACCATGTCCAGCAAAGTATGTACGCGCTCCTTGATTTGCTCTGACTTCCACTTTCTCAGTTCAGGAACAACCGCAATATTTTCGGCAATCGTCATATGTGGGAACAATGCAATCTGTTGCAGCACATATCCGATATTCCAGCGCAACTCATGAATGTTATATTCATCGATGGGTTTTCCATTAATCCGTACGGTTCCATCTGTCAGGTCGATTAGGCGATTGATCATTTTGAGCATCGTGGTTTTGCCGCAACCGCTCGGGCCAATCATGACGAACAGCTCTCCCTTATTAATGTTGAGATTCACCTGACGCAGAGCATGGGTTCCATCAGGGTATTGCTTGGATACATTTTCGAACTGAATCATCCGTTCACTTCTCTCCTTTATGAAACATTCATTCTCATCTATTTCCCCAAAATTATAAACATATAATCATGGTGCTGGACTGAGGCATTGTTGTTTCTATAAAAATCGATTATGGACGGATACCTCCAAAGGTTGAACAATCAACAAAATGACGGGCATCCAGGCACCGTCTTCTTATTATTCAGCAGTATTTACTTCCAATATTTTTATAATGAATGGGGACATCATAAAAAAGGAAGGTACACTTTCCAGACTGATCAGTCAAGAAAATAAATGCTTTGGTTTTTGACAGAGTGGTATAATGATTATAGAAGTTCGATTTATCCAATTACCATTACGATCATGCCAACATATAAAGGAGTGTAGCGATATGCATATTCAAATTACAGATTTGGCTGCTGCGCGATTGACTGAAAGCCTGAATGATCAGCCCGGTTATTTCAAAGTGGTCTATGACATGGAAGGTTGTGGCTGTAACGGAATTATTGCCATACTCATCGTGGATGAACCCGAAGCTCTGGATGTACAGATGGAAACCAATCTGGTGCCGTTCTATGTGGATCCGAAGCAACAGTTAAACCTGGAGCAGCACATGAAGCTGGACACGGAACCCAACTACCCTTCATTCAAATTAAGCAGTGATTCCGGCGTACTCAGCAGCAATGTCCGTGTTCGGGATGCCCGCGCAGTGGCTGATGGAAGCTCCGGCAATTCTGTTTCGTGCGAGCTGTAATTCACAGTTTCTTTTCTAGTAAGACGAGAACTTGATTCGCATCTATGTACACACAAAGACTTTGCACCCAAGGTGCAGAGTCTTTTTTCGTGTTTTTTTCTCGACAGACCATTAAAAACTATGAATCTCGCAAACTTTGTTTACAACTCGGAAACAATTGGAGAATCTATGGATATAATCCTCTAGTATACTCGGTATATAGCAAAGAACGAGATTGATATAACCCGAGGAGGAACACACATCATGAAATCTTTCACACGTAAATCTATCGTATCCACGATACTCATAGGATCTGTCGTAGCAGGCTCAGCATTCACAACACTGCCCTTCACGAATGAGATGAACCCGGTCGCATCTGCTGCCAGCTCCAGCTTCACTCAATTCCTGCACGATAATGCACCTGGACGTACAATCAAAACGAGTGGCAGTCTGGCAACGGTTACGAATCTATCAAGTACAGTTGTGCTTGTGAATAAAAAGAGAAATCTGCCTTCGACCTACGCCCCTCAGGATCTGGTTGTTCCTAACATTCCATTCAGCTTCTCAGGCTCCAGTCCGAAAAAGCAAATGCGTAAAGTGGCTGCTACCGCGATTGAGAACTTGTTCGCAGCAGCAAAAAAAGACGGCATTGATATCAAGGCTGTGTCCGGCTATCGCTCTTATGCGACGCAAAAATCCATTTTCGATCGAAATGCGAGTATCAAAGGCGAAGCCGTTGCCAATAAAACCAGTGCTCGTCCTGGACAAAGTGAACATCAGACCGGCCTTGCAATGGATATCTCCAGCGCATCAGCGGGATATGACTTGCAGCAAAGCTTTGGGAACACCAAGGAAGGCAAATGGCTGAAAGCCAATGCACATAAATACGGATTCATCATACGTTATGGCAAAGATCAGGAGAAACTGACAGGCTACTCTTATGAGCCATGGCATGTGCGTTATGTGGGCGTGTATATTGCTGGGGAAATTACGAGCCAAAATCTTACACTTGAGCAATATCTGGAGCGCGCCAAATAAAAAACCAGGAACCTGAACAATCAAGTAACATTCGTTCCGCTCTTATGACTATAGTATGTAAACGAATAGATGAACTTACAGGATGGGGCCCAGGATCGGGCCTTTCGTTCCTGTACCACATCTACACCTACATAAATAAGCAGCAAATATCATACTTCCTTAGATTAAGGACCTACAATTTTCCTGAAAACGACTGGCAGTCTCTTTACGCTTTCCGTTCCGGCCCAAGAACCCACACCAGCAAGAAGTGCATTATGAAACAGATAAAGTGCAACATTGTACGCAAGGGTACCCAGCACCATCTCCACCACTAAAAAACGTTTTAGCGTGGAGGATTCGATGACATAGACCTGAAACTCATTTCTGGACTTCCCCTCCCTATACCTTGTAAGGAGTGTTTTCATGAATCACCTCTACTGTTTTATTTTTATCGTATGGCAGGCAGATCTTGTCTTATTCAAAAATAATACTAAATAACACTTACATAAAGTAACTAAGTGTGTTATAGTCAGTTTATAAATCATACATAAGCGAGGGAAACAACCATGAGTGAACTGGAGAACCTAGTTAAAAACCGCAGATCCGCCATTATTTTTGAAGAAGGAATTGAGATTCCAGAGTCGGAACTGCAAGAAATGTTTGCCCTGAATAAATTCGCACCTTCCGCCTTTAACCTCCAGCATACGCACTATCTGGTGCTGACGGACCCGGCCCAGAAAGAGAAAGTATACGAAGCTTCACAGCAATATAAAGTGAAAACCGCCTCTGCGGTCATCGTTGTCCTCGGCGATATCAACGCACACCATCATATCCGCACAATCAATGAGGGCCTGCTGAACCTTGGCGCGCTTACTCCGTTCCAATACGAACAAGAATCGCAGAGCGTCATCGAATTTTACGAAACGCGGGGAAGGTTCTTCCAGAGGGAAGATGCAATTCGTAATGCCAGCCTGTCAGCGATGCAATTGATGCTGATCGCTCAGGATCGTGGTTGGGACACCTGCCCCATGATTGGCTTCGACGCTGAAGAGTTGCAACGTAGCTTGGATATTCCCGACCATTATGTACCTGTCATGCTAATTACGATCGGTAAAAAATCAGACGCCAAACAGCGCCCACGAGGATACCGCAAACCGATTAACGAATATGTCAGCTTTAACAAAATGCATGCCGAATAACGAAAAGATACAAACAAAAAGCCACGATCTCGTGGCTTATATACGTTTCATATATAAGCGTTTCAGACATTTCAATTTTATCGTCAAACGATGCATAACGCGATTGACAGTGATGTAACGGTATCGATGTCGCTAGACTGAATATAACCTCGATAATCGCAGAGATGCACCAGCACCCATTGTTTAAAAGTTCGTCGGTAAAATCTCGGGTAATATCCATTACAATCATTCTCCACAGACATAAAGTCCTACGATCTTTCTTTTCCCAAAAATACATATGAATATTTTTTTATACCATGATAGCATTCGAAATGTACCCCATAACCGTAACGGAAGGAATGAAAACCAATGGAATTTCACATTGAAAACCTGCCAACATCCCGAATTGCCTATGTACGAGAAGTGGGCCCGTATGGTCCTGCCAACAGTCAGACGATGGAGACGTTAAAGACTTGGGCCAGATCCAAAGATCTGCTTACGGAAACAGCCATCTTGTTCGGCATTCCGCAGGATCACCCGGAAACCACCATCCCCTCTCAATGCAGGTATGATGCTTGTATTGTCATATCGGAGGATTATTGTCTGGGTGAATCGACTCCCCAAATTGAAGAAGCTGAACTTCCTGGCGGGCAGTATCTGGTTTGCAAAGTCAAACATACCGCAGAGGATGTGAAGCAAGCGTGGACTGAGATTTTCCCGTATTTGGAGAGTAGCGGTTACACAATGGCCAACAAACCCATACTGGAAAGATATACGGGTGATCTCCTTCCTCTGGATGTTTGCGAAATATGCGTGCCCGTAAAGTTATAATAAGCTAATGCAAAGTTAGTGCAATACGCATACGCAAAAAAAAGTGACTTCAATGTTGAAGTCACTTTTTTGTCTTTTTGCAGATGATTTACCAATTAAAATGCCCAGTTTCCTTTGCGGAATACAGGTTCTACTGTACCATCCTGCAGCTCACCATCAATGTCGAGCTCTGCGGAGCCGATCATGAAGTCTACATGGGTCAGACTGACGTTGCATTCATGTTTCAGCAATTCCTCGTTAGACATCGTCGTACCATCTTTCATATTGAACGGATATGCACTTCCGACAGCCAGATGGCAGGATGCATTCTCGTCAATACCGGTATTATAGAAGATACGATTCAAGTTGGAGATTGGGGAATCATGCGGCACGAGGGCCACTTCGCCAAGGTAGCGTGCGCCTTCATCGGTGGCAAACAGATTTTTCAGATGCTCTTCACCCGAAGCTGCTGTAAAAGCAACGACCTGTCCATCCTTAAATGTAATTCTCATCTGGTCTACCAGCTGTCCGTTCAGGTTGAGCGGCATTGTGCTGCTGACGAATCCGTTCACTCCACTACGCTTCGGCATCGTAAACACTTCTTCTGTCGGCATGTTCGCAACGGTATACACACCTTGCTTGTTCTCGCCACCGCCGCCTCCCCAGATATGATTGTTCACTAGCTCAATTTTCAAATCTGTTCCTGGTGCGCGGTAGTGCAAGCTTTTATAGTTTTTCTTGTTCAGCAAATCACTCATGGCATTCAGGGTGTCCAGATGTTTTTTCCAGTTCTGTACTGCGTCTCCGCCATCGACACGGTTCATTTTGAAGATGGTTTCCCACATAACGTTAATCCGATCTTCCTCAGGAATGTCGGCAAACACTTTGTTCGCCCATGCCTTGGTTGGCGCTTTGATCAGACACCAGCTAATCTCGTGGTTACGTGTATATTTCGAATAACCGCGTCGTGCATGAGCCGCCGCCTTGGTTGCACGCGAAACGTTGTCGGAATTGATGCCCTTGTACAATTCAGGGTCAGGTACTTTGATCGTCAGGGTTGCGCCGCCTGCTTCTGCAAACTTCTCAATCATTTCCGCCTTCCAGGCCGGGTAATAGTCGAAGCTGTCATCGGAGCCATGTTGAAAACGACTGCGTGTAATATCGTCGTCATCAAAATCAACCTGTACATACTTGGCGCCAGCTGCGTACGCTTTTTGTACGATGAGACGGGTGAATTCCAGTGTTTCGATGGGTGCCGTTACCAGCAGATCCTGCCCTTTCTGGATATTCACTCCGACTTTGACAACCAGCTCCGCGTATTGTTCCAACGACTTTTCAAAGGTTTGTTCAAAATTACTCATGGTTGTGTTCACTCCTAATTCATATTTGAATGTTTAGAATCGATTCCTTCCCCTTCACTACTTATGCTAATATTTCCAACTCTTTGATTACACACAATGATCTAAGCCTTACGTTTTTCCTGCTCACGCAGCTCAATGCGGCGAATTTTACCGGAGTTTGTTTTCGGCAGATCGGCTACAAACTCGATTTTGCGTGGATATTTGTATGGTGCTGTCCATGCCTTCACATGATTTTGCAGTTCACGCGCCAGTTCAGGTGATGCGAGAGACTCGTCTCTCAGCACAACAAATGCTTTCACTACGTTGCCACGGATCTCATCGGGGCTTGCCACAACTGCACATTCCTTCACGCTGTCGTGTTTCATCAGCGCTTCTTCCACCTCGAACGGTCCAATCGTGTATCCCGAACTGATAATGATATCATCACTGCGTCCTTCAAACCAGAAGTAGCCTTCTTCGTCTTTACGTGCGCGGTCACCTGTTACAAAATAATCCCCGCGCTGATTCGCTTCCTTCCGTCCCTCATCCTGATAATAGGCACGGAACAAGGCTGGCATGTCCTTATGCACCGCGATATCTCCTACTTCACCAGCAGGTACAGGTTGTCCCTCTTCATTGATGATCTCAATGAGGCCTGGTGTAATCGACTGCCCCATCGAACCGATTCGTACGGGAGCATCCTTCAAACTGCCGATCAGCAGTGTACTCTCGGTTTGTCCATATCCGTCCCGGATTGTCAGGTCAAAGTGACGTTGGAAAATTTCAATCACTTCCTGATTCAACGGTTCACCTGCGGACACGGCGCTGCGCAACGCGGACAGATCATGCTTACCAAGATCGTCTGCCTTGGCCATTAAGCGATATTCCGTCGGCGTACAGCAGAGGACATTGATATGATGCTCCTGCATCAGTTCCAGATAACGTTTGGGTTGGAAGGATCCATTGTAGACGAGTCCGGTCGCCCCTCTTCCGAGTACGGACAGAAACGGACTCCAGATCCATTTTTGCCATCCAGGTGCTGCGGTTGCCCAGACCGTATCCGAAGGCTGTATATCCAGCCATAACGATGAAGCGATCCGCAAATGGGCATATCCCCACCCATGACTATGTACTACCCCTTTTGGATTCCCGGTCGTACCCGAGGTATATGCGAGAATGGCCATATCGTCACGATGGGTTTCCACCGCAGCCATCGTATCAGATTGGCCTTGCATTAACTGATGTACGTTAACCCAGCCTTCTCCAGGTACGCGATCATCACCATTTGGTGAAGCGACGATGCGGTGTGCCAATGCTGGCAAATCTGCATCTATCTTTTCAACTTCAGCGGTAGTCTCGGACCAGACAATGACAGCCCGCGCCTCGGAATGCCGGAGACGATACTCCAGATCTTTCGCACGCAGCATCTCGGAAGAAGGAATAACTGCAATGCCCAGTTTCAGGCAGGCAATGTAAATGACATAGGCAATAATCCGGCGTGGTACCATGACCAGCACCCGGTCGCCCTTCTCCAAACCAAGACCACGCAAGCCTCCAGCAAGACGATTTGCCTGCTTTAATAACTCACCATAAGTGATCTCTTCCAATTCTTTATGATCGCTCAGCCATCTAAGTGCAACCCGATCCGACGGGTGATTCTCCATCTCGGATGTCAGGTTATAAGTTTCAGGCGAAATCCACTGTTGAAAATTCAAATGGAGCCTCTCCTTCATATTTCAAATGTATAGCATCTATATATTATACCCTAAATCCTAGGACCTGGTGCTATGATATGAACTAGTTTAGAAAAAAAATAAACATAGGTCAATTAAATGATGCCCTTTAAGGTACATCTCCTAAATAAAGAATGTTTCGTAAAACAAAAACGTGTCCTCCTGACTACAGGAAGACACGTTTAATTATCCCAATATATCTATATCATAGTTTTTATATTTTCCCATGGTAGACATGACTCTGAATCTCCAAAGTCATATCTCTCCGTTACAAGTTACCAAGCATAGTTTCCGATGCCATCCAAGATGCTTTCGATTTCATTCAGCTCTTCCGTTGTCAGGCCTGGTGCCTGAAGGGCGGCTACGTTTTCTTCGATCTGGGACACACGACTGGCACCAATCAGGGCTGAGGTAACCCGGTTGCCACGCAAAATCCAGTTCAGCGCCAACTGGGAGATCGTTTGGCCTCTCCGCTCGGCAACCGTCTGAAGTGCTTCGAACTTGGCGATTCGTTCGTCCGTATAGGCTTCTTTTCTCAAATTGCCTGTTGGGTTGGTGCGCTCTTCCTTGAGCTTGTCCACATATTTATTCGTCAACTGACCGCGGCCAAGCGGACAGAAGGCAATCGAACCTACACCGTGCTCATCCAGCACATCCTGCAATCCATCCTCAATCCAGCGATGCAGCATTGAATAGTTTGGCTGGTGAACGAGACAAGGCGTACCGAGACGACGCAAAATAGTAATGGCTTCCTTAGTCTGTACAGCATCATAGTTGGACAAACCTACATACAGCGCTTTGCCCTGTCTAACGATATGATCCAGCGCAGTCATCGTTTCTTCGAGCGGTGTATCCGGATCTGGACGGTGATGATAGAAAATATCTACATAATCCAATCCCATACGACCCAAACTTTGGTCCAGACTGGCAATCAGGTTTTTGCGGGAACCCCATTCGCCGTAAGGTCCGTTCCACATATGATAACCTGCCTTGGTCGAGATGAGCAGTTCGTCACGATAAGGACGCAGATGTTTTTTGAAAATGACACCAAAATTCTCTTCAGCTGATCCTGGAGGTGGACCATAATTATTTGCCAGATCGAAATGGTTAATTCCCAGATCGAATGCGCGCAGAATCATCTCTTCCTGAATATCAAGGGTACGATTTCCACCAAAGTTCTGCCATAGGCCAAGAGCAATTTGCGGCAGCTTGATTCCGCTTTTGCCGGAGCGTGCGTACTTCATTTCACTGTATCGTTGTTCATTCGCAGTATAGGGCATCGTTATTCTCTCTTTTCCTGTAAAAGTTATTGAATACCCTTTCATCTTAGACAGTTTCAAAGCAAAACGATATGGCATTTCACTACAACGATATGGAAAAATGATTGTTATCTTCATCAAATGATATTCATAAAACGATTCCTTTTCACCTTTTATATGTTAAAATGCAAGGTATAACGACCTCATAACAGGAGTGAATAGCCTTGATTACATATTTGTGCAAAAATAATCACTTTCAGGAGCTGCAGCTCCTTCATTACGGTACAGAAGCTTGCGCACCCGGTCACTACTTTGGTCCGGCCATGCGGGATTACTACAAAATCCATTACATTTTGGACGGAAAAGGCACCTTTGAAGTTGGAGGCAAAAAGGTTGAGCTGCGCAAAGGACAGGGATTTCTCATCGTCCCCCATTCTGTCGTTCATTATGAAGCAGATCAGTCTGACCCATGGGAGTACAGCTGGGTAGCTTTCCAAGGAAGCACCTGCCCTTCGCTATTGCAGCAGGCCTGCCTGTCTGAGCACCATCCGATCTTTGAGCTGGGCAATGAAGATGACGAGCTGCGCTCCTGTCTGCACCGCATGATCAGCTCTCGTAATACCCATAAAGGATGGGAGATAAGCATGACGGGATTGCTATTTCAGTTTTTCTCCATATTGATTGATCGGGCCAGTGAGGACAGACCTATTCTGTTCCAGGATTACACGAAAGAAACCTATGTCACTCAGGTCATGGATTTCATTGAGATTAATTATGCCAACGCCATAACCGTACAGTCCATTGCTTCTCATGTTGGGTTACAGCGCAGTTACTTGTGCTCCCTCTTCAAAGACAAGATGGGCACCAGCATTCAATCTTATCTGGTCAATTACCGAATGCGCAGGGCGGCTGAACTGACGCTGGACCCGACTTTGACCATTGGGGATATCTCCCGTTCCGTTGGATACGCCGACCAGCTGCTTTTCTCGAAAATGTTCAAAAAAGTCATGGGCGAAGCCCCCACGTATTATCGCAAACACAAAACAGCACCTTCCCATTTATGCAGCTAATGGAAAGGTGCTGTTTTTGTATTTTTACACAGGATATGATGACCTGCTTATAGCTGGATTCCATTCATTCTACTCGTTTTGCTTTAAATCTGCTCCTGCATGGTCACGCCTACCACTTGCACTTTAATTTCATTCACCATAATGCCTGTTAATTGCTCCACAGCTTGCTGCACATTATGTTGAAGCTCCTGACAGACTTCATGCATCTTGCTGCCATATTGAACATTGATTCGTAGCTGGATGGATGCCTGGTCATCTTTGATCGCCACATCAATCCCTTTTTGCAAGCTTTTCCCGCTGATGCTCTTGGCGATTCCTTCGGTAAGACCAACCGACATGGAGGTTATTCCTACGGTCGTCTGAGCGGCCATGCCGACAATTTTGGACACAACATCGTTGGAAATATGAATGGCGCCCATTTGAACAGATTGTGGCTCAATATACTCAGGTTCAGTGTATGGTTGTGGGATGATTTCAGACATGATTTCCACTCCTTTTATATAAGTTATCCATGTTTAAGCATTCTGCCATTTGTCCTTGAAGAATAGCTGGTAGATTCGAACCAAAATAATTTTAACGATCATGTAGACAGGGATGATAATCAGAATGGCAATAATACCACCCAGATCCCCTGCACCCAGCACCAATATAATGGTGGTCAGCGGATGAATATCGAGTTTTTTGCCGAATACATACGGTGCAACCAGATTATCCTGTATTTGCTGTGCCACCAGAATAATAATGAGTGACCAAATTGCAACCGAAGGGGATACCACCAGTCCCATAATGACAATAGGAACGGAAGACAGGATTGCCCCGATAAACGGAACAAAGTTCATGATGACCGCAATCACGGTTAACAGCAGAGCATACGGGAGACCAATGATCAGAAAACCGATATACATCAGCACGCCCAGAGCCAGATTCACGAGCACTCGTCCCACGATAAAGCCACTTAACGCCTGATCGATTTCAAGTACAACTTCACGGCTGTCTTTTTGGAAGCGTTTGGGTGCAATGTGCACCAGCTTACGACCGAACTTCTCTCCCTGCTTCAGCATGTAGAACAAAATGATCGGGAAGGTGAACAGAACAATCGCAAAGCTGGATATGAGTGAGAAGAATCCACTCACATAGTTCGTTACAAAGGTGAAGCCTTTGTTAATGTAATCCGTAATCTGAGAAAACGGGGTCGATCCTTCCGGGAACAAAGCCGTAATGGCACCGTTCTGTTCGAGCTCTTTGAGCTGCAAACTTAGTGAATTAAGCAGATTTGGTGCATTTTCTACCAGGTTAACCAGCTGCTCACGTAAAGAAGGCCATAGTCCTATAATAAACAGGGCGAACAGTATACCAAACACCAGATAGATCAGCAAAATGCTAAGTGTGCGATTCAGCTTCTTTTTTTCCATGTAATTGACGAGTGGCCTCAGCAGATAATAAAAGAATACGGACAGCATCATCGGCACGGTAATCACCGTAATCATGGTAACAAGCGGTTGGAAAATGAAACTGACACGTGATAACAGGTAGATATTAATCAGTATCAGTGCCAGTGCAATACTGAAACGTACAAACGAATTTACTTTGAACAAAAAGTTTCCCCTCCACTTAACCTTTTCTATATGAGTAATTTGCAAAATGCGATCAGCATGACAGAATGCTTATGTCAACCTTATCCTTTATGTCGGTTCTTTATTTCGGAATCTGTATAGTGAACACCGTCGTCTCCTGACCGCGCCGGGAAAGGGTTAATCGCCCACCCATCTTCTCGGTGTTCCGCCGCGCAATCGCCAGTCCAAGTCCTGTCCCTCCGGTTCCCGAACGCGCTTCATCCCCTCGGACAAATGGATCAAAGATGGTTGCCCACAATTCCTGAGGGATACCTACACCGGTATCAGCGACCTCAATAACCACATGGTTGTCCAGTGAAATTAACTCCACACGCAGCTCCGTTCCCCTTGGATTGTAGGACAAAGCGTTCGTGATCAGGTTCTGAATCACTCTGGACAACAGTTCCGGATCATATCTTGCATAGATCTCTTCATCAGGGACGAGCACATGCAGGCCAAAATGGTTCTGCTCAATCTCCCCATACGTATCCGCCATAATTTCACGTACGAATTCGCCGATTTCCCGCTGCTGAATGTGCATACGGAAGTCAGGTGAATCCACTTTGAGCAATTCCAGCATATTCTGAATCATGCGCGCGACCTGGACGGACTTGTTGTAGATATATCCCAGATATCGCTGCTGTCTGTCCTTGTCTTCCCCACGCCCTTCCACCAAAGCCTGAGCGTACCCCTGAATACTCGTGATCGGGGTCTTGAGATCATGTGACAGGTCCACAATCAGTCGCTGTTTGCTCTCTTCCGCATATCGTTTCTCCGCAGATGTATTCTCAATAACGTCCGCCATATAATTGAAGGTTTCACCAATCTGGACAAATTCCCTCTCAGCCGAGATAGACATGCGTGTACTATAATTCCCCTGAATCATCTGGGTAAGACCTAGAGAAAGGATACTCAGCGGTTTTTTGATTCGCCGGGCGACCCAATAGCTGTATACAAATATCAGCAGCAAGACCAGCCCGATCCCAATCATAATGTAAAACGATAACGGATGCTTCAAATTGGTAATCAGTTGATTATCGTTAATTCGCACACTGACCAACTCACGCGGAATCTTTAGCAAAACGTACTCAGCAGTTCCATCTGTCGATAGCGGACTAATGGAGTAGTAGTAAGGCTGTTCATTTCGGTTTTCGAGTCCTTCATACAGTTCGGCTTCACTGTATTGAGTGAACGTATCCTGCTTGTCCCCGATATAACGAATGACCCTGCGATCCGCATCGAGCACTTCAATCCATCCCCCGCTGTCCTTGAGACGCTGAATCTCGGTATTATTGGCCTCATCGGAACTACCGGACAACCATTCGTTCTCCAGTTCTGTCACATACACATGCGCCTCCACATTCAGATCGGGATCAACCACCTGATCCGAAATGCGGAAATCGACCACATCCAGCGTAATGATAATGTACACGATGGCTACCAGTAGTAACAAAAAGAAGTTGAACAGCAAAAAGTCCAGGGTCAGGGACGTTTGCAATAGTCTCTTTTCTCTAGCTTTCCATGGGCGCTTCAATTTTGTATCCCAGTCCCCTTATCGTTTTTAAATATTCCGGTTGCCTGGAGTCACGCTCGATCTTCTCCCGAATATTACTGATATGTACCATGATCGTGCTGTCCTCGTGCGCATAATAGTCTCCCCAGACGGCTTCGTATATTTTTTTACGCGTGAAAACACGGCCTGGCTGCTCCAGCAGAAGCTCCACGATTTTGTACTCTGTAGAGGTCAACGTCACAGGCTTCCCCGAGCGAAAAAGGATACATTGAGATCGATCAAGCCTGAGCTCACCGAGCACAAGATTTAACTCTTTGGCAGCAGGCACGTCCGGTGCATCAAATTGATTGACTCTTCTGAGCAAGGCTTCCACTCTGGCGACAATCTCCAAGGGATTAAAAGGTTTGGAGATATAGTCATCGGCACCTAATCCAAGTCCAAGGATTTTGTCATGATCCTGGCTTTTGGCCGACAGGAACAGAACAGGCATATGGTGTGTGGACCTGATTTGTTTGATCAATTGCAGTCCATCCATCACGGGCATCATAATATCCAGTATGACCAGATCGATCTGAGTTGAACGGATACACTGCAGCGCATCGACGCCATTAACGGCTGTCACAATGTTGTAGTCCTTCTCCAGGTACAGCTGAAGCAGCTCCACAATTTCGGGCTCGTCATCTGCAATTAATAGTGTGTATCTCATGCGAATCCTCACATTCCTATTTCAATAAATTCAGTTCTCATTCGAATTTGTATCCGTACTTCAGCTTCCTTTGGTTCACATGTCTATACGTTACTACTATATACTACGTCTCTTAATTCAATCTAAACCATTTCTAAAGATAACCTAAATAAAAAGCCCGGGCATCAGGCCAGAGCTTTAAATCCAAAGAAAAATAAGCAGCGTTTCTTCAGTTTCATTCATCCCTTGCTATGTAACCATGGTTCAACCCGTGCATATAATCGGTCCTTGTCATACTGCATATACTGACTCGCCCGATTGCGTACCGGGTCGCCGGCGTAGAAACGTTCATACAGATCATGTCTGGCTCCCAAAGGACTTCCCGTCAGCTCCCAGGCGAGCTGGAATAGTCGAATTTTCTCCGGTGCCTGCATCGTTACACCGCCAAGATACTTGTTCATCATGGGGCTGATACTATTTTGCAGCTCCAGATTCCCGGAAGGGATCTGAATGAGACCACCGGCGGCGATCGTCTTCAAAATCTCAACAGCGCGTGGATAATAACGGTTCCCCAAATTGCGGGCTGTTTCGATATATTTGAATGATGGGAGCCAGTTCCCATGAACATCCGGCGCAGCTTGTGCCTCGGAGGCAATGATGAGTCCTTCAATCGTGTGCATCTGACTAATCATTTCCCCAAGCTGTTCCTGTACGTTCAGGAAGGAATCCACTCCAATCTCCTTGGCAATGGAAGACGTGATGGCTGTGATGAATTCCAGCTTCGAATGCAGCCGAATAATGCTCTGATGATAAGCCAGACTGGAGGATGCGGCGTTGCAGCGAATCTGCCATACCGCTTCCGGATTGTTGTGCAGCAGTACGCGCTCCCATGGTACGAATACGTCGTCAAAAAATAATACGGCATCCATCTCATCATACTGCATGCTGAGCGGATGAGCGGTATCTGAGTCTGATACAGCAAAAGATTCTCTACATACCATATGTAAACCTGGACTGCCTGCTGCAACGATAACCATATGCGCCAGTTCTGGGCGATGTCCGGGAATGCGCTGAATTGGATATGCAATGATATCATCCGCATATGGAGCCGCAGTTGCCACCATCTTGGCGCCCCGGAGGACAACACCCTCGTTATTGGTACTCATGATTCGGAGCATGGCATCTTCATCTTCCCCTACAGGCAGAGCGCGATTAATCTGCGGGTCACGCTGAACAATGGTCAGGAAGGCATCCTTTCGTTTGGCTTCATCATAATAGGCAGCGATTTTACCTCCAAATGCTGGGTCGTATACAGCCATGGCGTCACGCGTGGCATACCATCCAGTCAGGCGGGATCGAGCGTAATCCGATAGACGGCTCATGACCCCATAGGTGTGATCGGACCACAATCGAAAGGCTGCCGCCCTGTTGTTGATTTCCAGCGAAGTTCGAGGTACACGAAAAGCCTGATGCACATATCCCCCCGTCTGCTCATCCCAATAAGCCACTGTTTCTCGCGTGTCCGCATCGTCCACCAGATTGAACAAACTTTCAATCGTATGCAAGGTTCCCCGGAAAGCAGGATGCTCCGTAACGCGAATACGTTCTCCATCCAGCCATACATTGCGTTCGTCATTCAACCGTTGCAGATAAGCTTGTCCACGAGACATCGTTATGCTCAATGTAATCCTCCTTCTCGGTAGCTATGACGATACAAATTGTATCTATTGAAATAGTACTTTGCTTTGGAGGAAAAAGTCAACAAACACCGAACCTAAGGTCCGGTGCCTGTTGTATTAGATTTATATCAGATCAATTTGGCATACATGTTGCGTAAATAACGCCAGCGTACTAGCAGGAAGAACAGAATCTGCATGGATGCAAATACCAAGAAAATACGCAAGGTATAACCCATGACTGAGAAATCTACCAACTGCTGCAATGCAACAAAGGCAACGGAGCTGTGGATAATGGCCAAGACGATTGGCAGGAAAAACATTAACATCAGCTGTCTGGTTACGATGTTACGAAGCTCGGGGCGACTCAGTCCCATCTTGCCAATCATGCGGTACTGCTCTTCATCCCGTTCCAGATCCGCATATAACCGGAAGTAGGTAAAGCTTGCAGCAAAGGTGAAAAAGACGATGCCAATCAAGCCGCTCAGAATAAGGATGATGCCATTGGTTTGTTTGGAATTAAGCCAATCCAGTACGAGAGCGCTGAGCTCGAAGTAGCCCTGACTACCCGAGTCATTTTGAATGGATTCGATCAGATCAGGCGCAAACTTCCGCGTTCCCATCCAATCGGTCACAACAAATTGAGTTTTTCTATCGAAATAAAAATTTTCATCCGCTTGGATTGCATTCTTAAATTCCTTATTCATTTTATCGTACAGCTCATTGGATACCACATATACGTCCCTTGTAAATTCAGCCGGGATCACGATCTCGGTTTCAGGTGTTGTTAACCGAACCTTTTCATGAGCTTCTCCGACCCACAAATCGAAGTTATTCTGAGAGGAACCCTCTCCTGCCTCTGCACGTAATGCTTTACGACTTGTAAGATTACCTGGAGTCATAAACGAGTCATTGGTATTCTCCAACGTTCGCTCTTTATAACCTAAAGCCTTGGCAAGATGATTATACTCACTGAGTTTGATCATATAGTTACCCTCGTTATCCGTCAGCGGAATATAACTTCCTTTCTGGTACGGAACTTCATTATCAATGAGTGTCTCTTCGATCTTTCTGATGTGGCGTTCTGCACTAGATGTATCCCATGAATTTTGGTAAGTAAACGCATATGGATTCGTCATGGATGACAAGCCCGGATCAGCGATCGCCAGCATTGTGCCAATGCCCGTAAAGGCTGAGGCCGAGATCACACTTACCATAAAAAACATGACCGCATTATCTTTCATTCGATAGGTAAGTTCAGACAGAAATAGCAAATTCGTTTTGCGGAAAAACAACCGTTTATTGCCTTTGAGCGCCCGAATGGCATATACACTAAGTTGGGTGAATAACAGATACGTGCCTGCAATAACCAAAACAACGCTGCCGACCAGCAAAGGGAAGGAGAATGTGATCCATACAAAGGTAAATACACCCGCATATCCACCCCCAATGAGTATGACGGAGAGCAGTGCTAATAGACGTGAAGCCTTAGGCTCAGGTTTCGGTTTTTCCTCTGATTTTACAAGGTCAATCAATGACCCTTTTCGCATCAGCAGGGATGAGGTCAACGCAATCACAAAAAACAGAATTAAAAATGCTCCGACAGTAAGTGCAATAGCCTTTCCTGGAAAATAGAAACGCAGACTTTCTTCCACAGCCAGCATGGAACCGCAGATTAAAAGGATTAGCTTGGCAAACATCATTCCTAATCCAACGCCTGTCACAATGGCAGCCAAACCAATACACATGTTTTCCATAAATAACAGTCGGTTCATCTGTTTGCGAGTCATGCCAATGATTTGAAATATGCCAAATTCCTTTTTACGTGTCTTTAGAAATGAACCTACGGAATAGAGCAGAAACAGAAACGAAAAGATGAAAATAATAATCTCTGCAATCAGAAACCCCTGATTCGCAAGCATGGTTACTGTATTACTTGAACCTTTTAATCCTTCCTTCAGATCCGGGTGAAACAAAAGCAGTGCATACGTAAAAAAGATCATGACCGAAAACGTACTGCTCAGAAAATGGGCCAGGTAAATTCGTTTGTTGCGAACAACATTATTAATGGCGAACTGGCGAAAATTCATGACCCGAGCCTCCCATCAGGGATAATACGTTAATAATTCGCTGATAGAACGCCGATCGGTTATCTCCATAATGAATTTCGTTGTAGAGTCGCCCATCCTTAATAAATACAACCCGGCTGCAATAACTTGCAGCAACAGCATCATGCGTGACCAGCAGCATGGTGGCCCGATCTTCCTGATTGCGGCGCTCCAGCATTTCCATTACATCACGCGCTGCCTTCGAGTCGAGATTTCCTGTAGGCTCATCTGCCAGCACCAGCTTGGGAGAATGAATCAGGGCTCGTGCAATTGCTGTCCGCTGGGCTTGACCGCCGGAAATTTCATACGTGCGTTTGTTCAGAAGATCTGCAATACCGAGCTTCTCTGCGAGCCGATCAACACGTTTATTCATCTCTTCAACCGATACTCCGTCGAGCGTGAGCGGCAGGACAATGTTTTCTTTTACGGTGAGTGTATTGAGCAGGTTAAACGACTGGAATACAAATCCCAGCTCTCGGCGTCTGAACAAGGCCAGTTCATCATGATTCAGTTCAAACGGATTCTTTCCTGCAATCTGCAATTCTCCTGAAGTTGGGTGGTCAATAGTTGAAATCATGTTCAGTAACGTTGTTTTGCCGCTGCCTGATGGACCCATGATGCCAACGAATTCACCTTCCTGAATACTGAGATCAATACCTGACAAGGCTTCGTAGGACACGACTCCTTTATAAATTTTGCTAATCTGTTTCACTGAACATATCTCCATAGGTTGATGGCTCCTTTTCGAATTTGAATTTGAATTAAAATAAGTTGGGCTGAACATCATTGCCAATCGATGTCGTTCTCTTACTTTCTGACTTCAGTCTATCGAAGTTTCGACTATTCTCCTATGGATTAACCTTTCATCTTCATGACATTATTGTAAGGTTACGTTATCACTTGATTAAAAGAGCCCTCTTCTATATAGAACAGAGAAAGACGCCGATACCTGTTGAGGGGTACCAGCGTCTTCCCGTTTTGTTTTGCATCCTGCAGATATAGTTTTCATGTTTCAAATGTAATGGTTACGGTTGTCCCTTTTCCCTGAACCGATGCCAGATCAATTCGATGATTCATCCGTGTCAGTACATCCTTTACAATATACAGTCCCATACCCGTGGATTCTTTAAAATGACGTCCATTCTCTCCAGTAAAGAAAGGCTGGAATACACGGTTAAGATCAGACTTTGGAATGCCCACACCCTGATCCTTCACTTCAAGGATGATGGACCTCGCGGATTCGTAAGCCTGAATGGTGACCTTTTGCCCGTCGCTGCCAGAAGAGTACTTGATGGCATTGGATAACAGCTGTACAAGGACAAACCGAATCCACTTGGCATCCGAGTGGACCATTAACGCCGAGTTAATTTCCATCTCGGGATACACATGGTTACGAATAAAGAATCGTTTCAGTTCATGAATGGCCTCTTCTGCGGCCGCCTTGAGTGATACCGGCTCCACAATGAAGTCCTGTTCAAATGTCTCCAGCCGCGCCACGTACAACACGGTTTCCAAGCCCCGCCTCATCTGGTCTGCTTCCTCTCGAATGCTAATGAACCGTGGATCTTCATCCTCCTGGTCCTCAACCGTCAGTTCAATGACGGACAACGGTGTCTTCATCTGATGTACCCATTGGTTCATAAATGTCAGGTATTCCTGCTGTCGCTGTTCCAAACGATGCAGATGGGCATGGTAATGACCATACTGCGAATCCAGCAGTTCCGCCAAAGCCTGCGGCAAAGGTGCGGGCTCATTCAGTGGAACAAATTCTTTTAAATCATTCATTCGTTGGGACATCCGGGAATAAAACATACGATGGGACAGATAACGATAAATCAGATAACCTGCGTAAAGGCATAACCCTAGAGATACCGCATACGTGGCCGTTAACCAATGGTCATAGCCGTCATACCAGAAGACTGCAACGACAGTAAGAAGCACAACGATTACCCAACAGGTCAATACGATATGTTCTTTGATAAACAACTTCATGAGGGCGACGATGCCTTCCAATTACTGTTGAGTCGATAACCCGAACCTCGAACCGTCTCCAGCGCATCTGTTATTCCCAGCTCAGTCAATCGTTTACGTACTCGAGTCACATTCACGCTAAGTGTATTATCATCCACAAAGGAATCATCCCACAGCTTTTCCAAGATGGTTTCACGGCTAACCAATTTGGGACTGCGCCGCAGGAGCGTCTCCAGCAAAATGGTTTCTTTCTTGGTCAGTTGTATCTTGCGGTCACCCAACTGCATCTCCAACCGTTCCAGATAGACCGTCAGTCCATCCAATTCCACCTTGCGTTCTTCATGACTTGCAGCATAGTCGCCGTACACCCTGCGCAGCTGACTACGAATTTTGGCCATGACAATTTCATGCTCGAACGGCTTCGTGATATAATCGTCCGCACCGTTCTCAAGCGCCATGACCTGATCCATCTTGCCACTCCGGGCCGAGATGAAAATGATCGGACAAGTGGAAATGGAGCGAATCTGTCGACACCAGTAGAATCCGTCGTAACTTGGCAAGTTGATATCCAGCAGCACAACATGAGGCTTCAGTTGTTCAAACTGCCGGACAACCTGCTCAAAATCCTCAACCGTAACAGCCCGGTCTCCATATCGCTCGATATGGGATTTGAGAAGACCCGCAATCTTCGGATCATCTTCAATAATCATTATTGTATACATAATAAAAAGGTCTCACCTCTAACCTGTCATAATGGAATATGCGATTCTCTTTCCAAAATCATAACACAGGTGGGTACTATCGGGCATCGACCTGCTTGCGCCAATCCAGAATGTCAGCGTTCAGCTGCTTCAAATCTCCAGACGACTGCTTCTCATCAGACAAGTTATACTTCTGTTTCAATGCCAGAATTCGATAGACACTTTCATCAATGCGAGATTCGGAAATCTTCCCTGACTTCACCGCGCTCTTCAACGTATCAAAAATGGTCTTGGCACTCTCATAACTGTGCGCTACCAGCAGAATATCGCTCCCTGCCTGAACCGTAGCCACGGCGGCATCGTCCAGTTTGTAATTTTTCGCGATTGCGCCCATGCTCAGATCATCTGTGATGACCACACCGTCATATTTGAATTTGCCACGTAAATGCTGACCTATGATGACGTCCGACAAGGAGGCTGGATGGTCGGGATCGAGTTTCGGAAACAGAATATGAGCTACCATAACCGCTTCCACCTGTTCCTTCACCGCAGCCTCAAACGGAATCCATTCGAGCTCGGCAAGCTGCTGTTCTGTTTTGTTCACGACAGGTAGATCCAGATGGGAGTCCACGGACGTGTCCCCATGACCGGGAAAATGCTTCACCACAGGAATAATTCCTTCGCTGCGCAGCCCCTTCATCTCGGCTATACCCATACGCGAAACCAGACTGGCTGAGCTGCCAAATGAACGATCCCCAATTACCGGGTTATTCGGATTACTGTTTATATCCAGCACTGGAGCAAAGTCAACGTTAAAGCCAACAAGCTGAATTTGTCTTGCCAACAATTTACCCATCGTTTCAGCCAAATCAGAATCCTTCGTCTTACCCACTTTCCCATTGGAAGGAATGGACTCTACTGTTTCCGGCATACGACTCACTTTGCCACCCTCCTGATCCACACTCATGAAGATCGGAACCGGATTGGAACGATTGGCATCCTTAATGGATTGCACAAACGTTGCTGTCCCCTGAAGGGTTGAGACGTTATTGGCATAGAAAATAATGCCTCCCACCTTCTGATCCATGATCATCTGTTTCGCTTGGGCATCCAAAGTGGTCCCTTGAACACCTGCGAGAATCATTTGTCCAACCTTCTCATCCAAAGACAATTGATCAAGCTGCTCTTGTACCGGATCTTTCTCCTCCTGCGGAGGCACTGTATTCTGCTGATCATCCTGATCATTTGCGCCTGCGTTTGAATTCGCATCTGTCTTCGTTCCGGTATTATGGTTACTTTGCTCTGACGAGGAAGGCTTCTGCGACTGCCCACATGCAGATAAAAGCAGGAGTATTCCGAATAGAAGGAACAGCATTTGAAGCGTGCTTATGTGTTTATTTTTTGAATTGCGACTATGGATATACAAGGATGGTCATCCTCCTTAAGCGTTGTTGTCATTCAGACTGAATATGGTTCAGGCATAACCTTATCATAAGGTGCTTCATTTTCAAAATGGAGACAGCTCGCGCACAAATAAAGATAATGGAGTCGGAATAACGAAAAAAATTCCCTTTTCGAGGTTAAAGTGTGGTATTTTTTGGCGTTATTCATTAAGGCGTGTGTGATTGGAGCAGATGAGGAAAGGTGTCAGCGGTGCGAAAAACGGTTTTCTATTGTGAATTTTTCATATGATGAAATTATTATTGAAGGAGGATGAAAAGGCCGCCCTTCGGCGGCTTCACGTTTGTTTTCAGTTTTCGTTGCCAATGGCGTTTGTTCTTACAAATCTTTTCTGAAAGTTCTCTTAATAGAGTGTTTGCAACACTTTTGTTGTGAAAGGTACGATTTCAGACTGGCGTCCTTCGCGAACTTTGTTCGGCCATTCCGGATCGCTCAACAGTACACGCCCCAATGCAATCAAATCAAATTCATTTTTCTCCATCTTCTCGTTCAATTGATCCAGGTGAGCATCGCCAGCCCCCTGGTTTTCGTTCGCTCGATCCACGAATTCCGCTTCAAGCCCTACCGATCCAACAGAAATCGCCGGTTTGCCACTTATTTTCTGTGTCCAGCCTGCCAGATTCAGCTCTGAGCCTTCGAATTCCGGCAGCCAGAAACGACGTGTTGAGCAATGGAAAATATCTACGCCTGCAGCCGTCAGAGGGGCAAGGAACTGCTCCAGTTGTTCTGGTGATTCCACCAAACGTGCGTCATAGTTCCCCATTTTCCATTGGGAGAAACGAAACATGATCGGGAAGTCAGGACCTACAGCAGCGCGACATGCTTCAATAACTTCGACAGCAAAACGCGTGCGCTGCACCAGATCGCCTCCGTACTTATCCGTACGACGGTTGGTGTGTTGCCAGAAAAATTGATCAATCAGGTAACCATGAGCTCCGTGAAGCTCAATACCATCGAAACCGATGCGCTGTGCATCGGCTGCTGCCTGTGCATACGCCTGGATAAGACCCTTGATTTCGTTCTCTGTCAGCGGTTCTCTCTCCGGTTCACCTGCCATACTTTGTCCCGATGGACCTACTGGCTCAGCTTCTGCATTAGGCAGATCGCCTGAACGGCGGGCTGTGCCCACATGCCACAATTGTGGCATGATTTTGCCACCTGCCGCATGGACTGCCTTGACTACATTCGCCCAACCCTCTAGTGACTCTTCGCCATGGAACAGCGGAATGCTTGCGCCACTAACGGATGAAGGGTGGTTAATCCCTGTTCCTTCGGTAATGATCAGCCCTACACCTCCGGCTGCTCTGCGACGATAGTATTCCACGACCTCTGGCCCGGGTACGCCTTCGGGTGAAAATCCACGAGTCATGGGCGCCATGACGATCCGGTTGGACAGGGTGAGCTTGTCCGAGGTAAATGGTTTAAACAAAGCTGTCGGTACATTCATTGTGTATTGCTCCTTTTCGATCAGATTGGAAGAAAAAATGTACACGTTCTAGCACATGTTATTGTATGCCTACCACAGATGTTTTTCAGGAGTCGATTAAGATATCTTCTTTCTATATTATAGTTTCTGATTTTTATTTTCAAATTTTTGAAAAAAAGAAATTAATGTCCTTTTGAACACAAAAATAGAGCAAGCTCGATGTAGCTTCTTCTAAGAAGTTCTACCATTTCGGCCTGCCCTACTTTTAACCTAAATTGGCCTCGCTGGAACCAAAAATGTGGATGCAGCATAGTATATAATATCCATAATCTTCCTTACATTTACTTAGAATTAGCAGGGATATCATTGCGATTAACTCTTAGCAATTTGCCTGATGAAGTGGATAGAACATCGGGGTCCGTGCCTAGCCCAAAGTAGAAATCACCTTCATGTTCTTCAAAAGACCTGGCGTACGTGTCCTGGTTGAAACGGAGAATTTCATTCCATGTGTTCAGATCCGTCGATTGATATACGCGGTTTATATAGAGATTCGCACTTTTGCGTGTGTAGGTAAGCACATAGACTTTACCATCTCGCAGCAGCAGATCAGTAGGAAGGGCCTGAGTATCCGGCAAAATGACGCGCTTTGCCTGATTAATATCAGTCATGATATTCAAGGATTTGGGTAACAGCTGCCCATCATTGAATACCCCTCCGGCAATATAGAGCAGCTTATTTTTGAAATTAATATTTTTCCCGATTTTATTATAGGGGACTGTTCCAGTTTGATAGGATAGCCCTGGAAGCATTTTGCTGCCATAGATGAGCACGTCTTTCTTTTCAAGCTTCTCGTTAATCTCTAATATATTCGTTTTGTCGCCCCAAATATTATTGGCAGGATACATCATGCCGGATGCATATAATTTGCCCTTGATTTCAAACAGCGTATACACCCTGAAGCCAAATGTATTGATGGTGGCGAATTTTTGCCAACTTTCACCTTGATCATGAGAGATTAATACGGTAGGCTTCTGCTCGGTACCCAGTGCTGCAAATAGTTTGCCCTGATAGGACGCCAAATCGTACACATGTACACCCAGCGGCAGATTACGATACTTGGTCCATACATCTCCATCCAACCGGTAGAAGTTCCCCATATCCCACTGCTCGCCATCCGAATCATTTCCGGGAATATACAATTTGTCATTTAGCACTTTGTAAATGTCAATCTGTTCCTCATCTACAAACTTTTTGGTCGAAGAAACGATGCTCGGATTTCTATTCGTAACGGATTGGGTTACAAATTTGGGAGTGGCTGTGTCGTAATAAATGACCGGAATTGGGCCCGCATTGGGTGAAACACCTAAATTACTGCTGTTCCCATGCCCCATATATATTTTCCCTCTGTACAATTGCAAATCCCAGACATTGTTGGCATAAGGCGCTTTCTTAAAAGGCCTTCCAAGCAGCTCGATCTTGGACGTCACATCGGCAGATGTGATAGGCGCATTGGACACCTTGGCAAGCATCCGCTCGGCAGTCGGCTGCTCTGTTACAGTATCATTCTTGGGTTTCGAATTGCCCATAAGCAGCCACCCCATACCTGCAACGAGGGTCAAAATCACAGCTGCCCATTTCGTATTCCTCTGCATGTCCGCTTCCTCCTTCATTTAATGAAATAACACCTTTACACCAAAATGATACAAATTGTATCTTTTCATATTATGTAAAACGAAACCTACTTGCAACAAATTCCGCCCGATCTGTGCAAAAAAAATAGACAATCGCATCCGGAGATGCGTTGTCTATTCGTCATAATTCAAGTGCTTGCCTGCTAATTGAGCATCAGCTCCAGTTGAACTCCAACTGGGTTGCCTATCGCCATTTGCTGACTTCCACTCTATTATATTCTGATGTTATTAGCCAGGAATTTACTCTGCTTTCACCAGAATTTTAACCTGGTTTTTCTCTTTGAGCAGTGCTTCAAATCCATGCTCTACCACTTCGTCCAGGTTAATTCGTTTGGTTACCAGCTTGTCTGCCGGGAAGAAACCTTTAGCCATCAGACTAATGACCGCCGGGAATACATCACGGTAACCGATAATGCCATTGACCGTACGCTCCTTCATGACAATGGAGTTTGGCAGAATCGGTGCTTCCTGTTCAAAAATGCTGACGATCATCAACTCACCACCAATACGTGTTGAATCAATCGCTTGCTGCAGTACCCGTGGAACACCGGTCACTTCATAAGCTACGTTCACCCCGCCTTGGGTCCGTGCATGAATTTCTTCCACAACATTGTATTGTGCAGGATCAATAACGATAGCGCCAAGTTCTTCCGCTTTGGCTTTACGTTCCTCGGATAATTCAACGACGTAAATATCCGATGCACCAGAAGCTTTCAGCGCTTCTATAACCAGCAAACCGATAGGACCCGCACCAAAAACAGCCGCAGTGTCGCCGACTTTCAGTTTGCTCTGACGCACAGCATGAAGAGCTACTGCGGAAGGCTCCACCAAAGCTCCTTGCTCGTACGAGATGGAATCCGGAATGGCATGCACCATATTTTCCTCAGCCGTTACATACTCCGAGAAACCTCCGCCTCCACCAGCCAGGCCCAAGAAACCCATCTGATCGCATAAATTATATTTTCCTTGCTTGCAGGCTTCACAATGACCGCATGCATAGATCGGTTCAACCACAACGCGATCACCTGCCTGAAAACGTGTCACGCCTTCGCCTACTTCAACGACTTGTCCTGAAAACTCATGCCCCATCACAAGAGGTGCTTGTTCCCCTGTTAGCGGATGCGGTGCTTGAGCCGGAATGAAGATCGGGCCAGCAGTGTACTCGTGCAAGTCACTGCCACAGATTCCACACCACTCCACTTTTATTTTAACCTTTCCCTGTTCAGGGCGGGGTTCATCAATATTTTCGAGACGCAAATCTTTTACTCCGTGCCAACGCAATGCTTTCATTTGTTTCATCTCCCAGATCATAAGTTTTGATATAATCGGAAACGTTTCCGTAAATCAAATATGTCACATTTTAAATAGACTGTCAAACATAATTTGTCACACTTATGTCTATATTATGAATTTTACGCCGATAATTCTGGAGTAAAGCCAGCCTTCAATACACCTGCCACTCCAATGACAGAACAACCTCCCGAGCGCTATTATCCCCAGATTTTTTTGGATTCTATTTTTCAAAACAGCTAATCAGCTCTTTTAAAAAATAGATACCTATGACCTTTCAATCGTATTCACAGGATACTTATTGGCTCAAATGTTATAATCAAGGTATAGTTTGGTCATTCCATTTGTACATATTTTCAAAATTCGGAATCGTTTCCGATTGAAGTGAGGTTAACTAAACGTGAATAAAGATCAGAAGGTTACGATCAAGGACGTTGCAGAACTTGCAGGTGTAGGCATCGCTACCGTCTCCAGAGCCATCAACAACTCGGAAGGTATCAGCAGCAAAACACGTGAGAAAGTCATGCAGGCCATTGAGGAGCTTGGTTTTGTCCCCAATACCTCTGCCCAGAGTCTAAAAATACGCCAGACGCATCAGATTGCACTGGTTGTACCTGACATACGCAACGCCATTATTCCCGAGATTTCCTGGTCTGTTGAACAAACAGCGAAGCAGCATGGATATCATGTGGTCCAAATCAATACGGCGGGAAATGCAAGAACGGAACTGGAAACCATTCGTAACATCAAAAAACTGCACGTGGACGGGCTTATTTTCATGCCTTTGGCCTATCCCAAAACATTACCGGGCCTAATTGATAAAGCTCCCCTTCCCATTTCCATGATTAATTACGGCAAAAAGCTGGAGCCTGGCATGAAAGCAGATGTCGTTTCTCTTTCACAACCCGAAGGGAAACTGGTCATGGAACATCTGATTAAAATTGGGCGGACCCGCATCGCCTACGCCGGTGCCCCTAAAGACATTATCGAAGAACGTTATCGGGCTTATGAGAAGGCCGTAGGTCATGTAGATATCTCCCTCGTTTATTTCGGAGAAGATTTTTCATTGAATACGGGAGCCAATGCAGCGGATTATTTTCATGGGCTGACTCACATGCCAGATGCCGTATACGCCATTAATGATATGGTTGCCATCGGATTGGTCAATCGGTTTAAAGAACTGGGCGTTCGTGTACCCGAAGATATTGCTGTTGTGGGCGTTGACAACAACCAATTCACTACCGTTTCGTCTCCGCAGATCAGTTCAGTCTCGATTATGGGCGAAGAAGTGGCCAGACTTGCAACGGAATTGCTGTTAAAGCGAATTCGAGAGATGAGTACCACCGATTACGAGCATATTCAATTCGAGCCAAGGTTAATTGTGCGCGAGTCCAGTGTTGCCATGATCCGTTCATCATCACAAGGACCACACGCCTAAGCGTTGTCGTGAAGACACGGATCTATTGGACAACATTCGAATAACACAAAAAAAGGTGTTCTCCAGGAATGAATTTTAGTCCTGAGAAACACCTTTTTTCATCTTCAAACACCACACACTTATAGCTCAGCCCCACCTACGAGCAATCACTTTTTCGGAAGCAGTTGTCTAATCGGTGTTCCCTTCAGGAACATCTCAATATCTTCTACAGTATGGTTAAAATAAATAGCATAGTTGCCTTGAGTCACGTAACCAATGTGCGGCGTTGCCAAGAGATTAGGCAATGTGCGCAGGATATGGTTTACAGGAAGAGGCTCCTGTTCATATACGTCGAGACCTGCCCCAGCAATCCACTCATTCTGTAAAGCCTCGACCATCGCCTCTTGATCCACAATGCCTGCACGAGACGTATTGATCAATAAAGCGGTATTTTTCATCCGTTGGAACTCGGCTCGTCCAATCAGATTATGAGTGCGGTCACTGAGCACCAGATGAATGGAAACTATATCGCTTTGTTCAAGCAGTTGTTCCTTGGTCTCTGCCCATTGAACTCCCTGTTCTTCTGCACTTGCCTGTGTCAAATTCTCACTCCAAGCGACCACTTTCATGCCAAAGGCTTGTGCAATCTGTGCCATTCGGCTGCCAATCTTGCCTAATCCGAGCAGTCCCAATGTTTTTCCGTACAAGTCCATGCCAACTGTACTCTGCCAGTTTCGATTCGAACGCAGCGCGTTATTTTCGGTCACCAACTGTCTGGACAGGCCCAGAATCAGCGCCCATGTCAGTTCCGTGGGTGGATTGGAGCTTCCTTCCGTGCCACAGACGATGACACCGTTTGTTTCCGCAGCCTGGAGGTCAATGGAGGCATTGCGCATGCCGCTTGTAATCAGAAGCTTGAGTTTCGGCAATTGAGTGATCACGGATTCAGGGAAAGGTGTACGTTCACGCATCAACACAATCACTTCAAAATCCCGCAGTTCCTGAACAACCTTCTCTTCTGATCCCAAGTAATGATTAAACGTCTGAACCTCAACCCGATCCAGGATTGGAGTCCAATCCGCTGAAGAAAGGGCAACATTCTGGTAATCATCCAATATGGCACAACGCAACTTCGTCTGCATGGTTGAATCTCCTCCTCATATATGTGCATCATCGAACAATGTTTGAAAATGTTACCCCGCATATGTAACTCATAATATACATTCCTAATTTAATCTATACCCTATCTGTATTGTATCAACTCAGCCCCCATCTGCCCAATGCCCTCAGACACAAAAAAAGCAGGAGTAGACTCCCGCTTCTTGCTAACCGTTCAAAAAAGTTTAAAAAGCAGCGCCGTAATGAGGATCGCAATCGCCACTTGAAATAAAGACCGTATTTTCCAGAACATTTTATCCAGTTTCGATTGATCATTCTCAGTCAGGGAACCCACGATAGCAATAAAAGCAAGTATGCCAATCACAATCAAGCTGAACTCAATGATCCCCAGCCCGCCATATGTCGTCAGCAGCACACCGATAATGTATAAAACGACAAGGTAGATCCTATGAAAATAACGTTCCATATGAACACCCCTTCTGTAAAAGAAATACTTCCCTTATGCCTCAAGCAACGATAACGTAACCTTTATACTCTGCTGCACAAATGAACGGTCCGGCTCCGATTTCATCATAACGGTTAATCCAATCATCGATACAACCAGAGACTTGGAGAGCGCAATTGCGTCAAGATCATCAGACAATTCCCCGGTTTCCTGTCCCCGTTCAATCGTCTCCTTGAAAATCGCCGCCAGATACATCTGGTGCTCCCGTGTAAGAACAGCCAATTTGGGATCATGCGGAGCCAGTTCAACCATCGTATTGATGCAAAAGCAGCCGTGACGAGGATCAGTTACATCCCCTTCAGCTCCAATATGTTCAAACAATGCACGGAAGGCCTCTTTTACAGAGGATGTATGCTGAAGTCTGGATCTGACCTGAGCGGCATGTAAAGTCGTATACCTGCGAAGTGCCGTTTCAAACAATTCCTTTTTGTCACCAAAAGCCGCATATAGACTGGGGCGCTGAATCCCCATACTCGTTGTCAGATCACTTAAGGATGTCGCTTCAAATCCTTTATCCCAAAATATCTGCATTGCTGCTTCCAATGCCTTATCCGTATCAAATTCCCGTTGTCTAACCATACATTCACCCTCTTTGTGTATCGATCAGTATAAAATTATTCTAAGCTATACTGAATTCCCATGTCAAACCCATCTCAATATACTAAAAAGAATATAGCCTTATCCCTTCAACTCTTGACATCATCTCCAAGCATAAAGTATGTTTATTCCGAATCATAATGTACTGATCAGTATATTTAAATCCAACAGCTTTCATCCCGCTTCCAACGTACCACATTCGAATACGAAAGGTGAATCATTCATGCAAAATCCATCTCATCTAGCACATCCCTCCAACGAAGGACGTCCGAGCATGTCCCGGCTTGTGGCGCTGTTATTTGCCCTATGCAGCGGACTGGTGGTAGCCAATATTTATTATGCCCAGCCTTTGCTCGACTCCATTGCTGAGGAGTTCAGTCTCCCTCATTCATCCATTGGGATCGTTATCACCGTAACCCAGGTCTGTTACGCCCTCGGATTGCTATTACTCGTTCCCCTTGGTGATCTATTGAATCGGCGCAAGCTGATCATCATCCAGATGCTTTTATCCGTAATCGCCCTGATTGCAGTCGGTACCTCATCATCCAGCCAAATTTTATTCATTGGAATGGCGGCTATCGGGCTGCTCGCCGTCATTACTCAAACACTTGTTGCCTTTGCCGCCTCCCTCGCTGCACCGTCTGAACGAGGGCGCATTGTCGGTCTAGTCACTAGCGGGATTGTCATCGGCATATTGCTGGCGCGAACCATTGCAGGTACCTTAAATGATTGGATTGGCTGGAGATCGGTCTATCTCTTCTCTGCCAGTCTGACGTTACTGGGGATTATCGCCCTGTTTCTTGTACTCCCCAAACACGAACCGGAGCGAGAAAAACTAAGCTACACCCAATTGATCGTTTCTGCCCTGCAATTGTACCGTGAACTGCCTGTTCTTCGAGTACGCGGCGTTCTCGCCATGTTGATTTTCGCAGCCTTCAGCACCTTGTGGACTTCCATGGTTTTACCCCTAAGTGCTGCACCATTCTCCTTGTCACATACTGCTATTGGAGCCTTTGGTCTCGCGGGAGCTGCTGGCGCACTGGCTGCTGCACGTGCAGGAAAACTGGCTGATCGGGGACTTGGACAAAAGACAACGGGTATCGCCCTTGTCATATTGCTTCTATCCTGGCTGCCCATAGGCTATGTTAACCACTCTTTATGGCTGCTTGTAGCCGGGGTAATTATGCTGGACCTTGCCGTGCAGGCCGTGCATGTCACCAACCAGAGCTTGATCTATGAAGTTCGACCTGAGGCGCAGAGCCGCTTAACGGGCGCCTACATGATCTTTTATTCGATAGGCAGTGCTACCGGCTCCATCGCTTCCACTCAAGTGTACGCCTGGGCAGGTTGGACTGGTGTTAGCTTGCTGGGTGCAGGCGTTAGTACCGCTGCGCTTCTGTTCTGGGTCTTTGATCGATCCATCCATCGGAATACGGGTCACTAAATTAATCCAGCTTATTCCACACCACGATAAACAGAGTGGCTAACGGACCAAATAACAGGGAAATCAGAAACCAGTTACGTCCACTTCTGTTTTTTCCCTGAGCAAGTCCGGCATTAATAAGGGCAAGCGTGCCCCAACCTACAACGTATTCGTTATCCATCACCTATCATCTCCTCTTAACAGATCGGCTCTACCTGTGGCTCTCAAGCAACGCCTTAAGTTTCAAATTACGACTCTCCAGAAAAGCCTGCATGTACCTCTTGAGTACAATACGCTCTGCAACCCATCCCAGAACACCAAGAGGAGCTTCAAATCTCAGTGTGTCTCTCATACAAGTGGTCTGCTCGCCAAGCTTACTGAAGCTGTGTTCATGTCTCATGCTCTTGAAGGCGCCTTTCTCCATCTGATCCACAAAAAGATGCGGCCGATTGTACTCGGCGATCCGGGAAGTCAGCTTCTGCCTTATCCCGAAATGGCTTGCTTCGAAAGTTACCGTATCGCCTTCGCCAATTTTTCCCGTTATAACACCTGCTATAGCCCGCTCACGGGTATGTTTCCAGACCGTACGGGTATGAATATCAATATCCCTTGCATAGTCAAAGCATCGCTCAATGGGGGCATGTATTGTAATCTCGGTTACCACTTCAATCAAGGACTATCTCTCCTTTTCCGCTTCCGTTACAATGAATGAATAGGCGGTTCACCCCGTCTGCAACCTATTGAAGATCACTGAAAGGAGTTGTATATAATTCATGAATGCGTCATCCAAAATCACAACGTTTCTGATGTTCTCTGGACAAGCGGAGGAAGCTATTCGCTGGTACACCTCTTTGTTTGCTGACTCGGCCATTCAGCATATGTTTTATCAGGATAACGGCAAAGTTCTGCATGCCATATTTACGCTGAACGGGCAGACCTTTATGGCGATCGACAATACTAGCGCTTACCACGCATTTACGCCAGCCATCTCATTGTTTGTCAACTGCGAAACGACCGACGAGCTTACCCGGCTGTTCGAAGCCTTATCCACAGAAGGAGAGGTATTGATGCCACTGGCTGCATCCCCCGTCAGTCAACAGTTCGGCTGGGTTCAGGACCGTTATGGCGTGAACTGGCAGCTCAATCTGCCTAAAAAGGAAAATTAAGGTCAATGCAAAGTATACTCCTGGCCCCCATGAAGAACAACGTCAGGGGTAGGATAAAAAATAAAAACGGGTCCCCTGTCTCGTACAGGAGGCCCGTTTTGCGTATGAATTCATTTATTTTCAAACTCAGATGATTAACTCGTTAATGGCAAGCGTGCGTTCTTTGGACAGATCACGATATTGTTCCGACTCCACCTTAATCAGTGGTTTGAATATATCGGATGTATTGTTCATGACAATCACGCCCCGCTCGCCGTTGCTCAGAAGCACTTGTTTACCAATAAAATTAGGAAGCAGATGCTGCATCAAGGCCTGAACCGGCTTCTCATTCAATTTGCCAAATCCCATTGCATAGATATCGCGTAGGTTGTTGATCAGATTCGGATTGCTGCTTCCGTGACTGCCGGATCTCATCCCGATGTATATGTCGGCGACTGATACGATCTGTGTGTATGGGTGAATTTCTTCTTTTTTAAGTTGCATCGGATAACCGGTACCATCTTCCAGTTCATGATGCTGAAGAGCTACCAGCGCAGTGGCTTCATCCGTCATGGAGCTTTTGATAATATCATGCCCATAGATCGTATGACGCTGCAATTCAAGCTGTTCATCTGCAGTTAACGGTTCCATCTTGTTGCGAATCCGGTGGGATACTTTACACTTGCCAATATCATGAAGATAGCCACCACGACTGATCTGGTAACTCTCTTTTTGAGAATAACCAAGCCAGTTAGCCAGGTAAAATGACAACAGTCCAACCTGAATGGAATGCGTGTAGTTATTGACATCATCCCGTTCCAGCATCATCAGGAGATGTACGACATCCTTTTGCTCGTCAAGTCCCTCCACCATCGGTTGAAGTGCATCATCCACCATTGTTGCGTTGAACTTGCCTACAGTCAGGGCTTCGAGAAATGCAGATTGATAGTTATGTACAGTTTGTATAAATTGGGATTTCATTTCTTCTTCAGGCGGTTCTTCCTTGGTGCTTGTGCTTGCTCCAGATGCAAATTTTGCCGCAGCAGCAAAGAATTCCGCTTCCGTGATCTCTTCCTCGCGTGGTTCAATATCCACATAGTCCACGCGGTGCTGCATCAGCAAGGTGATATCTTCACTTTTGATCACAGTACCTTGACCCAGAACGTGTAATCCCGCTTCGCTGAAAGTATCCGCAGTCAGACGGTCTCCATCTTGCAGGTTCATAATATGGATTCTCAAATCGGTATTCCCCCTGAACAATCATTTATAGTCAACAGCACCCGTTAGACGGATCCTATAAATCCCTATACTACTTTATATCGATATAATCTTTCTTTTTCTCCATAGTCCAAACGACCTTAATCACAAAAGGAAATACGAACGTATAAGACTTTATTCTCACTCCCATTTTCAAAAAAGTCCCGGTTTGAATCCGTATTCAGATAACTGGTATCTTGTTTTACACATATATAACCAAAAAGCCCAAAAAAATCTTTGGGCTTTTATTGAATTTCACTATATTTTGATCGAACTCAGACTCGCTCCCTGCACGAAAAAGCGTTCAATACTCTTCTCAACAGCTGGGTCCGGAATTAACGGTGGCGCCTGATGCGGCTTTACTCTGGCATCGATAATGATCTGGTCGCAGCCCCAATGTTTATAGTTGTAGCCGCTATTCACACCGTACATATCATGGGACGGGTTACTGCGGGTAAATGTCGCCCACAAGAAATTGCTGAGATTCACACTCAGGAAAGAGCTATCGTCACATAATACGATCATTGGACAGGAGGACAAATCTCCTTTTTCCTTCAGCATGTCTGTTAATGCCTTCATTTCCTGTTCTGTATCCGCATAACTGGTGAACGGCGTACCCTGAATAGCCACAATTCCTGGCATCACGAGCTGTGGATTGTTATAACCTCGAATTTCTTTCAATGTCTCCGGTACTTCCCGGCTCAGTTCCCGGATCTTGTCCCCGTAGGCTGCAAATACAACCTTACTGCCGCTGTTCAATCCGGTTCCCGAGTAATCCAGCGTATCAATCGTTGTATTGGTATGGAAATGAATGTCCCGCTGCAGATCCATTCGTTCGAGGATATACGTTAGGAATTCCACTTCCCGATGTGTATCCAGCGGTTGCTGATCCTCTGCTGTGATAAACAAATACTTCGCCAGACTGAGCTGGCCTGTACCCAGGATACGACTCGCAATCGTCAGCAGCTCTGTTGGCTGTTTTACCGTCTGATACGGCGTATAACGTTCACTGCCAATTGCGAACAGAAGCGGATGAACCCCTGCTGCATCGACTGCATGGACTTCTTTCACCCCCGGAATCTCCTGTTTAATGGCATCACCCGTAATTTCGTGAATCAAATCCCCAAATGCGGTATCCTCTTGCGGAGGACGACCCACCACGGTAAAGGGCCAGATTGCGTTCGGCTTGGCGTACACTTTATGCACTCTCATTAACGGGAACGGATGCGTCAGACTGTAATATCCCAGATGATCACCGAACGGTCCTTCAGGCTTCGTCTCGTCCGGGTAAATATCACCCGTGATGACAAAATCGGCGTCATTGCTGATGCAGTATCCATCCTTATAGCTGTAACGGAAGCGACGCCCGGCAAGCAGCCCGGCGAAAGTCATCTCACTGAGTCCTTCAGGCAAAGGCATCACTGCAGAGAGCGTATGTGCTGGAGGGCCTCCGATGAAAATGCTCACTTTCAGGGGTTCTCCCTTTTTGACAGCTTTGGCCTGATGAATTCCGATTCCGCGATGGATCTGGTAGTGAAGTCCAATTTCCTTGTTCAGTTCATAATCATTGCCACTTAGCTGTACACGATACATGCCCAGATTGGAGTTCATGATGCCTTGCTTGTCCGGATCCTCGGAATAGACCTGAGGCAGCGTAACGAATGCTCCGCCATCCATGGGCCAATGCTTGATTAATGGCAGATCCGAAATCTGAATCTCCTGTGCGGTTACTGGCAGACTGATCGACTTCTGCTTGGGCAGAGCCTGCCAGGCGGCAAGTCCTGTGCTGATATGCTGAAATGGCGTTTTGAGTGCCTTCATTGGATCGTCCCGGACAGCCATGACACGTTGTACGCCTTCAAGCGTTCCACGGAACATGAATTTGCTTCGCTCCAGTGTACCGAACAGGTTCGAAACGGCCTGGAACTTCGAGCCTTTCACATTTTCGAAAAGCAATGCTGGGCCTTTCGCCTCATGTACTTTCATATGTATTGCTGCCATCTCCAAATGAGGGTCCACTTCTTCCTTCACTCGAATCAAATGTCCATGCTGCTCCAGATCGTTAATGCAATCTTCCATATTGCGATATTTCATTGGATGGCTCCATTCTTTATATAATCATATTATGTTCATATATTCACATAGGTGTGAAGTAGCGGGTTGAATATAACGTTGAATCTACTTTGTCTACTTTTCACCTAAAAAATGATTAATGCTAGCGTCTCTTCTATATTATCAAATGATCTGCCGCTTAACAAAACAATATATATAATTTATCACGAAGCACTCACCAAAAAGCAATATTTAGGCAACCTGAGTCCAGTATTCATAAGGACCACAATTGCTTCAATATTGCTAATTGACTTACTTATGGTGTAGTCGAAGGTCTGGGGATCGTAACCGTAAACTGCGTTCCTTCTCCAACCCTGCTCTCTACATCTATTGTACAATCATGCAATTTCAAAATTTTAATTACGATGGAAAGCCCTAATCCATTCCCTCTTAAAGCACTGCTCCGTGCTTTGTCCACCATATAAAATCGATCGAAAATATACGGAATGGCTTCCTCCGGTATTCCTTGTCCTGAATCTCTAATCGTTACCTTCACGAATGAAGTAGACTTCTCGATTTCTACATGGATGTACCCATCAGGACCCGTATATTTTATAGCATTGTTCATTAGATTCTGCCAGACCTGCTCAAACAGATCTTTATCCACCGTGATTTCACAAGGCAATAGATCCAATTCAATCTTGATATTTTTTCGCGCCCACTGAGGTTCCGCTAATACGATCGTTCTTCTTAATTGTTCATCTAATTGGAATGTGGTGAGATTAAACGGATGGTGCTCCGAATCAAGTGAGGCTAACCGGAGTAAATTATCACTAAGCCTGGACAGACGTAATGTTTCCTCATATATGATATCCAGATGCTCTTTCTGCTCTTCCAGCGGAATGACACCATCTTGCAGCGCTCTTGTAAATCCTCTAATCGATGTAAGTGGAGACTGCATTTCATGAGAGACGTTACTGACAAAATCATCCCGAACCGAATCCATTTTCTGCAACTCACTAGCCATGTGATTAAAGCTCTCCATCAGCTCACCAAACTCATCCTGATTATGATGTTTCAACCGTACTGTTAGATCGCCTGATGCCATTTTCTTGGCCGCAGCCGTTAGTTTTTTGATAGGTCTCACCACGTACCCTGACATAAACATGATTAATAAGCTTCCTATAACCAGGACAGTTAATAGCGATATCAATAGTGTGCGTTTCACATTATGAAAAATCGATGAAAAATTAATTGTGATCAGGAGCGCATCTTTCTCGTCATTCAGCCTGGGAACACCAACGAACGCTGTTTCATCTTTATTGGAAAGAATAAACGCTTCCGTGGTATTTTCGTCGAATAATTTATGAACTTTACTATCCGAAAAGGAAGCAAGCACTTCACTTTGTTCATTCACAGCATTTATGTTCAAACCGTATCGCGAAAAAATATTCAAGCCAGTTTTCACCTTTTCCGGATCATCGATCAGGTTTATCATCGCAGCGATATCTTCAGCAATGGTAACCAGGGTATGATTCGGTGTCTTTTCCTGAGGTCGCATATTTAGTATGAAGGAGAGAATCAAACTGATGATCACAATACCAATAAAGGTAGCTACGATTCGTATGCGCAGGCTTTTACTCACTATTTTCATACAAGCTCCAGGCGATACCCCAGTCCTCTGATCGTCGAAATAATCAGTTCAGGGATAGGTTCCAGCCGTTCTCTTAACCTTTTAATATGCACATCAACGGTACGCTCATCACCTTCATAATCGAGTCCCCATATATCTTCTATAAGCTGTGTGCGTGTGAATATTTGCCCTGGCAAACTCGCCAAAGCAAACAACAATTCACATTCCTTCTTTTTCAATTCAACCGTTTGCTCTCCTGCAGCGACTGTCAAATTGCTTAGATCAATCGTTACACCGCCGATATGAATCACATTCGAGGATACCTTGTTGTATCTCTTCATTAAAGATTTCACACGCAAAATTAACTCTACAGGATCAAAAGGTTTTACTAAATAATCGTCTGACCCTGCATTAAATCCTTTGACTTTATCCTTGGATTCTCCTTTGGCCGTCACCATCAGAATGGGAATATCCATATAAGATCGAATATCTTCGGTCAGTTCAATACCATCTACACGGGGCATCATCACATCTACAATCGCTAAATCAATTTTGGTTTGAGACAAGATGTTCAGTGCTTCTTGACCGTCCGTCGCTTCCACGACGGAAAACTGATTTTTTTCGAGATAAATTCGGATTAATTTGCGGATATGGGAATCATCATCAACCACAAGAATCGTGTTCATTCATCTATTATCCTTTCAATAATCTTATTTATTCATATCGTAAGGATTCCATCGGGTCCAGCTTGGCAGCTTTGGATGAAGGCATCAAACCCGCAATGATACTGATTAATGTACTTACAGCGACGCCAAACACGATATAATATCCAGATAGATTAATCAATTTTGCTCCAAAAGCATTGTCCAGGAAGATGTTTAGCACATAGCTGATGATCGCTGCAAGGATAACGGCAATAACACCACTGAATATACCTAATAAGGCGGATTCGGAAAAGAATATTCGTTTAATATCCTTTTTCCTTGCTCCAATCGCTCGAAGAATTCCGATTTCCTTCGTCCGTTCCACTACACTAATGTACAGCACCACCAATATCATAATCCCTGAAACGATTAATGAAATCCCGGCAATGCCAGCCAGAACAATTGTAGCCATGCTTACGTAGGTCGTGATACGCTCCATGATTTTGGCCGTTTGGGAGCCTGAGAAACCTGCATCCACAGCTGCGGCATTAATATCATTTACATATTTCATATCGGTTGCATAAGCATTAACTTGAATCGGGCCAATGGTCATTCCATTATCAGTGTACATCTGTTCCAGCGTCTGTGAAGGAAGATACCCTGGTGTCTGCTGCATCGGTGTTTGTTGACCCGCCGCTTCATAGATACCGGAGATCGTAACTTCTTTTTCTAAAATGATCGGTTTGTGGTTAGCATCCATTTCATTAATATATAGATGGATGGATTTGCCTATCATAGAATCAGGTTGATCATTTCCACTTAATTTATTCGCCGTTTTCAATGGTAACAGAATTTGATTGCCTTCTGGAAAAGTTCCTGCCGTAATCGTTTCTTTATCAAAAGCATCTGTAAGGGTCGTTAACTGAGTGAGCCCCTCCGACTGTTCTTCGTACACCAGAGTCGATTTTCCATCCACAGAGGTGATCGTCTCCACATGATCCACATTCTGAAGATTACGAATGGTTTCGATATCAGCATCTGTAAATGCCTGTCCTGTTGCCATCAGAGCTTCCGGGCCGCGCAGGTCACTTGCTTCTTCACTCGGTTTAGTGATGTCCACTAGTAATGGGTCCATGCTTGCATTAATTTCGTTATTCATATAACTCGTAATTCCATTTCCCAAGGATAACATCAGGAGTACGCTTAAAATACCTATCGATCCACCCAATGCTACTAGTACATTACGCTTGCCGTTGAGTTTCATATTTTGGAGAGCCATTTTGAAAGAAGCGAATAAGCCCAGGTTTCTGGAAGCCCCATTACTACCCTCATAGGTCGTTAAGGAACGATCTTTCAAATGAATATCATCCTTAATCCGTCCCTCCTCTACCTTCACAATACGTGTACCGGAATCAGCTACTTTCTGCGAGTGAGTTACGGCAATTACCAGCATTCCTTTTTGCGCAATACTGTCCAGTAAAGCCAGGATTTGATCTCCATTTTCCTTATCCAGCGCTCCTGTTGGCTCATCGGCCAAAATAATGTCTGGATTGTTTGATAATGCGCGCGCAATGGATACCCGTTGTTTCTGTCCACCCGACAGCTGATTGGGGCGTTTATTCAGATGATTTTTCAGCCCAACCTCGGTCAAAATATCTATAGCGCGCTTATTACGTTCCTTCTCACTTGTATCCGTCATTTGCATAGCGATCGTAACATTTTCCAGCACAGACAGATGCGGGATCAAATTGAAATTTTGAAACACAAAGCCGATATTATTCTTCCGATAATCATCCATTTCCTTCTCAGTCATGGCACTTAGGTTCTTTCCACGAACGAGAATATCCCCTTCAAAATCGGAGTCCATTCCACCAATAATATTCATAAGGGTCGACTTTCCGCAACCCGATTCACCAAGAATCGAGACGAATTCTCCTGTCTCAAAGCTCAAATTCACATCATGGAGCACGGGAACCTTTTCTTTACCATACAACGTATATGATTTCTTTACATGTTTAACTTCTAATATGCTCATCCTAATCTCTTCCTCTCCAAGTCATACACTCTATCTATTAGTTTGATTTACTTTTCACATTCTAACAAATTTGTGTGAACTGATAATGAACTGGCTACCCACGTCGTCCTGCAAAAATACACCTTCGGCTGCTTGAAGTGACTTATTTCAAGTGTTTGAAGGTGTCAAAATCAATATGTAAGCATAGCAAACTGAGCCCTATTTATAAGGACTCAGTTTGTTTGTTTTGCTTGAAAGCGTTCATTGGGTTCATCATTTAAAGATGGTTGTTGATTTATACAGTCTGCTCAAATTAAATTCAGATCCGTCCGGTTCTCCTATATCCCTTCAACAATACGCTTCGCCCGGGCCTCTACCTGACGGAATAGTTCCTCCTCATCAATCGTCACCAGCTGCCTTCCCCTCATCAGTACACGACCGTTCACAATGGTGGTATCTACATCGGCACCATTCGCGCTGTATGCAAGCAATGATTCCAACTCGTGAACAGGCTGCAAGTGCGGCTTCATCAGATCAATCAGAATGAGGTCCGCCTTACGTCCAACTTCCAGGACCCCTACATCGTGCTGAATATTTAGGAGCTCTGCACTTCCGCGGGTAGCCATTTGGAGGATTGTTTTTGCCGGCAACCGGGCAGGATCACCATGATCCAGCTTCTGCAGCCAGGTCGCAGCCTTGATCTCTTCGAACATATCGACGGTTGTCGCACTTCCCGCTCCATCGGTTCCAAGACCCACGTTAATTCCCTGTGCAATCATCTCGGTAATCGGAGCGATTCCGCAGCCTAGCTTCAGATTGCTGACCGGATTGTGGGCTACGCCGCCACGCATGCCTTTCAGTCTGCCAATATCTCTACGATTCAGGTGTACACCATGGGCGAGCAATACGTGTGCACGTTCGAACATGCCCGCCTCTTGCAAATACTCCGTAGGTGTCATGCCATAGTGCTCACGAATTTTTACAACTTCTTCTTTGGTCTCAGCCAGATGAATGTGGATGGGTACGTTTTCTTGCTCCGCCATTTCAATTACTTCCCTTAAAGGCTCTACTGGGCAAGTATAGGGAGAATGCGGTCCATACATCGTCGTAACTCGGCCCTCTGCCTTCCCAGACCAACGTTGAACCAAATCCACCGCTTCTTGTAATCTGCGTCCTCCATCATCCTCTATGAACACCATTCCACGTGTGAGTGATGCCCGAATACCTGTTTCCTTTACCGCTTCTGCGATTTCATTCATATGAATGTACATATCGGCGTAAGCTGTGGTTCCTGAACGAATCATCTCGGCGATGGATAATTGTGCCCCCCAGTATATATCTTCAGGAGTCATCCGCGCTTCAGCGGGCAGCATTTTACGGTCAAGCCAGTCCATGAGCTTCAGATCATCCGAAAATCCTCGTAACAGACTCATTGAAGTATGCTGGTGAGCATTGATCAGGCCGGGCATTGCCAATTTATGTTTTCCGTCTAGGATATCATCACCCGGTTGAGCCTGAATGTGGGGGGCAATCTCCGCGATGCAGTCTCCTACAATGCGAATATCCCCCGTGAAGGGGGAATCGGCGTCTTTCATCGTTAAGATTGTGGCTTGCTGGATTAACATACTCATTCGTTTCACAACTCCTCTAGGTTTGGATGGCCATACTTCCAAATTCGAGGATAAGCCTTCACGTAACGGCAAGGTCAAGGTTAAGTTAATTTTTGAGTCGTCATTGTTCTGAACGTTTGGATAAAAGGCTTGGGATCAATATTGACCATGTAAGGATAGACTCCCGTGCTTGTATGGAGATAGAAAAAGCCACCTTCATTGCCCATTCTCCGAAAAGACATGTCGAACACTTCCGTAATATGAAACTCGCGGTATTTCGTTACAATCTTGTCTGAATACAGTATCATGGACCGATCACTCTGCAGTACTTCCTGTGCGAGACCCGTCACTTCTCTCTGTATTTTGTAATAAGGCAATACAGCAATACAGTTCATGATCTCCCTCCGTTCTAGCCATAATTATTTGTTTCATCATAGCAGATCAGAGCGTCTGAGCAAAAAAATGATCCAGCAACATATATGATTTACGTGATCTTCGTTGTTACTTTCAATGGATAACGAAGTGCTTCCTGAATATTCTGCAAGGGCTTGATTCATTAATTGAATGTAGCTGATATGTACTTTCCGAAAAATCCCCTCTCCGTAAACAGGATGGTGAACTCATCACTCTGTTTACGGGGAGGGGATTATAACGATTTGGCGTAACTTCTTTTTTTATTAATGGATATCTATTTTCTTGAAATAACCGATGGCCAGTCCAAGACAGATGATAGACGTAGCAGCGATCGAAATATATGAATACTCTGGCGGATATTTGGCTTCCAGTGTTCCATTGGCAATATCCAGTGCTGCGGTCCATGGAAATAATCCGCGATGTTCACTTGTAGCGAGCATCACATTCACCAGTGTAATAATAATGGTTACGATAATCGCCGGAACAAAACTTTTTAATACGAGCGTAATCAGAATGATTGGGGTCGACAGCAGAAACAATAAAAGACCTGCCACTACATAATTGCTGAGCGAGTTGAGCACGAACTGTGGAGTAAGACCTGCAAATTGACCCAGCGAACCAAAAATGATCGCCAGCGCCCAAGCGGATAATGTAAGCAGTATAATCCATCCCAGCAGCATAATCCATTTGGACATCAGCAGAGCGACCCTGGAAACGGGAATGGTCAGCAGATTCTTCATTGTATCCTCTGCATATTCCCTGTTATACAGGTAAGCGGTAATAACCCCATACAACGGAACCCCAATGACCAATACAGCATATATGCTTGTGTTGGACATAAGCACACTGAATTGTGCCACAAGGTATGGCTCCTTTGTTTTCATTTGCACAAACATGGCTGCAGCAACCATCAAAGGGGCAACAGCCGCGCCGATGATACTAAGCAAAAACATTTTGGATCGTTTCAGTTTCAGAAGTTCACTGTAAAGCAGATTAACCAATGGTTCCACCTCCAACCAGCTTGGTGAAATAGTCTTCCAACCGATCCTCACTCACCATAATTTTGGTTACATCGATGTCATTCTCCATAAAGAGCCTGTTCAGCTTCCCTTGTTGTCCAAGGTGGGAATAAACCCTGATGTTGCGTTCATCATGAACTTCATATTCAGCCTGATCCAAACCGTCGAGAATTACCGTGGCCTTATTATCATCTGAAACTTGAAATTCGGTGTATTTGCGGTTTCTTTTACGAAGCTGCTCAAATGAAATTTCCTCCAGCAGATTCCCTTCGTGAATAATGCCCATGTAATCAACCAGTTGTTCTATTTCCGACAAAATGTGGCTTGAGATCAAAATGGTAATATTCCTCTCCGCGGCCAGATTTTTGATCAGCCTGCGAATTTCCTTGATCCCAATCGGATCAAGTCCATTGGTAGGTTCATCAAGAATCAGCAATTCAGGATAATGCAGCAGGGCTCGGGCAATGCCTAACCTTTGTTTCATTCCCAAAGAATATTTGCCTACCAATTTTTTGGTTTCATTTTGCAAGCCCACGATTTCAAGTGAGTCCTCAATTGCATTCTTTTTGTATATCCCCATGATTCGAGCGTTGATGGATAAATTCTCGCGGGCAGTCAGATTCTCATAAAATCCGGGTACTTCCACGATCGAGCCGGTTCTTCTTAATATTTCTTTTTGATTGGTAAACAGGTTCTCTCCAAATATCTCAATCTCGCCATGTGTTGGTTTGATTAGACCAAGAAGCATACGGATCGTCGTTGTTTTCCCTGCACCGTTGCGTCCAAGAAAGCCGTATATCCCACCTTGGTGAACAGTCATATTCAGTGAATTGACTGATTTTTGAGTCCCGTATTCTTTGGTAAGATTCGTTGTTTTGATAATTACACTCACGTCCAGCGCACCTTCCTTCCAAGAACTGATAATTTCATTCTAGGTTTCAGATTTTAAATAGCGCTTATCCAAATCTTAACTATCTCTTAATTGTGTTGTGACTGTGACACCCGTGTATACTCGGGGATCGTGAATATAAAGGATGTTTTCACTCCTGGTATGCTCTCTGCCTGCAAATGTCCCTCGTTTTTCTCGGCCAGTGTTCGGGCAATGGAAAGCCCAAGTCCACTTGCCCCAAGGACAGGACTACGTGAATGGTCACTGCGATACATTCGTTCAAACACCAGATTAAGCTCTTTTTCCGATATCCCTGGACCCTGATCCCACACGGTTAATTGAAAATGGATATGACAACGTGCCATTTCAATACCCAGAACGCCCCCTTCATGCCCATACTGGATGGAATTTTGAATCAGATTGCTGATTAAGCGATGGATACTTAGCCGATCTGCCATCACGAAACAAGAGTAATCGGGAAGTTGAATGTTCAGATCCATCTCTGCTTTTTTGAGACTTGGCATAAATTCAATCAAAATCTCCCTGGTCAATTCGGCCAGATCCAACGGCTCAGCCCGCATGGGCATCTCGTCTGCATCCAGTTTGGCCATGGTGAACATCTCATCTATCATTTTTTTCAAGTCCTTGGACTTTCTCGATAAAATATCCATATAATCGCTTCTCTCTTCTTCTGTTGATGCAATATCATCCTTGAGCGCGTCCACATAACCAATCATTGAAGTCAGCGGTGTACGAATATCATGTGAAATACTGGAAAGCAAACTTTTTCTCGCTGCCTGGGAACGCTGTGCATCGATATTTACGTTTTCAAGCTGTTCCATCAGGTCATTCGCTGCAAAAACGATCTCATCCAGCAGAGCATTCCCTTTGCTTAACATTCTTCTTTTCCCTTCTCCATTGACCGCCCGATGCAGCTCAGAAGCAATCGATTTCTGCTTGCTTCGAATCTGATATTGATTAACGAGTACCAAGATGCTGGTGAAAACGAACGCTGCAAACAACCACATTCGTGAACCATGCGACAAGCTAGTGTAGTATTCCAGGGCAAGTGCCCCAGCTCCGATAATCAACTGTAGACCGGATAACATCAAGACGGCATCTCTATTCATCCCGTTCACCTACAAATTTATATCCGATACCCCAGACGGTTTTTATAAATTGCGGATTCGAAGGATCGGATTCAATCTTCATTCGCAGCTTTCGAATATGTACCATAATGGTATTGTCATCATCCAAATACCCGTTATCCCATACATTTCTGAATAATTGCGCTTTGGTGAACACCTGACCTGGATTGGACATCATAAATTTGAGCAATTCCGTCTCTTTGCCTGTCAAATCAATCTCTTTGCCTTGAACATCAACGGTGTATGTTTTCAAATTCATCATCAATCCTTTGAAGCGAATAAACTCACTGTGGTCAGGGACCTCAGTACCAAGAACCATAAATCTGCGCATAAGCGCCTTAATTCTCGCAACCAGCTCATGAATGCTAAATGGTTTGGTAATATAATCATCCGCACCAATGCCAAGACCTATAATTTTGTCTGTTTCGTGATCTTTGGCAGTCACCATCATGATGGGGACGTTGCTGGTGCTGCGAATTCTTCGACAAGCTTCCATACCATCCATTTGAGGCATCATCAGGTCAAGAATGACCATATTATATTTGTGCTGTTGAAACAGCTGCAGCGCTTGTTCTCCATCTGCGGCAGTGTCTACGATATACATCTCCCGCTCCAAATATTTTCGGATCAGGTCTCGAATCTCCATATCGTCATCCGCAATAAGTACACGAATATTTTGCATAATTTCAACCTTCTTTCCTGTCAGCATTTTGCATAATTCGATTCAACTCGCTCCCGGGTATAAGATCTAGACGAATAGAAGCATTTCGATCTATATCTTCCTGATTGAAAGACACTCTTTGGATTTATGCAAAATGCTCATGTGTAAAAAAAAGGTTGGCGTTTCTGACTCACGAAACGCCAACCTTGAAATGTTATTTAGTACTTGTCAGCAGGAGTTCGTTGATGAGCTTTGCATTCTGTTTCACAATTTCCGGATAGTTTTTGTCGATCATCTCCATATGTTTGCCATAACCTTTCACTTCTCGGAATTGTCCTGTGGTGGATTGGGCCCACAATGCAATTGAAGCATTGGCATCGGAAATCCCTGAAGTCACATAACTGATGTTACCATCAATCGTACCAAAGGTTATGGCTTCATGAACATACAGGTAAGACTTTGTAATCAGCTCCAGCAAATAGTCATTAGCCAATTTCTCAAGGTCTTGATATTGACTCATGTTGAACTTTTGCTGAATCTCCTGCCTGATCTGTTCTTCAGTCAGACGATGCTCTTCCACTTCTGTTCGGTATTTTGAGTCCAGTATAATCAGGTCACGCACTTCATATCCTCTGCGGTTAAGCTCCTTGGCGACATCGAAGGCCAGTACTCCACCCGAGGAATAACCCATTAGCGTGAACGGGCCCTCCTTTTGAATATCAATCATCATTTGAGCGTAACGAGCAATCCGATCTTCTGAAGTGATGAAATTAAAGCTGTAAACTCCGAACGAGTCCAGATGCTGAGCAAGCGTCATGTAGGCAATCCCCATGGAAGCAGCGGGAGGAAAACAGAAAACCATCCGATTTTTCTCGCTTGTCCGGGTTAGCTGCATGCAATCTTCGGTGTAGTCCTCCAAGAGATCTTTGGCTTTCTCAACAAAGTTCGCCAGATCAGCAATGGTTGGTTTCTCAAAAATATCTTTAAACGGAATTCTAAAATTCAGCAGACTGTACAAACGGGATACAAAAGACATCACATTTAACGAATTTGCACCCATCTCAAACAGATTTGCGTGTATACTGATTGGCTTTACGGGAAGAATGTCCTCCCAGATATTTGCCATGTGGCGTTCCAGTTCCGTTTCAGGTGGTGTGTAGGCTTGCTGAGCTGTCACACTGCCCTCTGGCTCAGGCAATGCCTTCAAGTCCACTTTCCCATTCACTGTCAACGGGAGCTGATCCACCACAATGAAGAATGCAGGGATCATATATGCGGGAAGCTCGTCATGCAAGCCCTGTTTTAGTTGAACGATGTCCATCGCTCTACTCGGGTCCGCAGGCACGATGTACGCACAGAGATAGCTCTGCTGAGCATCATCTTTCCGCGGGGTCACAATGACATCTTTAACTTCCGGTTGTTGCAACAAACGATGTTCAATTTCTCCCGGCTCAATACGGTATCCCCTAATTTTCACCTGATGATCGATTCGTCCGAGGAATTCCATGTCGCCATTTGGCAGCCATTGCACCAGATCACCTGTCCGGTATAGGGTAGTCCCTTCTTTGAACGGATTGGGTACAAACTTCTGCATCGTTAGTTCCGGACGTCCGAAGTATCCTCGGGATACTCCATCACCTCCAATGTAAAGTTCCCCTGGCGAACCAGCCGGAAGCAGCTGATGATGTTGATTCAGCACATATAACTGCACATTTGCAGCAGGTTTCCCAATAGGTACTGAGATTCTCGTGTCCGTCTCGGGATTGTACGGATGGATCATGCAGCCTACAACCGTTTCCGTTGGCCCATATTCATTAAAGATCTGAACCTTGCCTCCAAAACTCTCGTACACTTCCCAAGCCAATTCCGATTTCAGGTCCTCACCGCCTACAATCAGGCACTTGATACTGGATCGGGTATTGTCCATATCCTTAATCAGATTCAGATGTGATGGTGTCAATTTAACTACGCCTGCTTGCCGATCCCTGAATACATTCAGGATCACCGGTTCATCTCCACTGGTTGGATATACCACTATTTTATTTCCAGTAACCAGTGGTGTAAAGATCGAAGTGATCGTCAAATCAAACGCAAAGGAGGAGTACAGGGCAAAATCAAGCTCCTGATTCTGCAAATAAACGTCCTTCGCCCAGAAAATATAATTGATCAGACCGCTGTGCGGAATCATTGTGCCTTTTGGTTTCCCGGTCGATCCTGAGGTGTAGATCATATATGCTACATCCTCCGGCCCAGCATGCTGCTCCAATGGTTCTGCTGAATAATTGCTATAATCCGCATCAATCACTACGGATGTTCTTCCTGGCCCGGTATGGCCTTCTCCCATTTCCAATAGGATCGATGAACCGCTATCCTCCAGAATCAATGCAATCCGCTCTGCGGGATATTCCGGGTCAATGGGCACATAAGCTCCGCCTGCCTTCATAATAGCAAGAATGCCAACAATCATCTCGGGTGAGCGCTCAACCATAATTCCTACCATGGAACCTGGACCAACATGGATAGCCTTTAAATGTCTTGCCAATTGATTCGATTTTATGTCGAGCTGTCTGTAAGTCAGCACATCATCGCCCAACGCTACGGCAATATGTTCAGGGGTTTTGGCGGCCTGTTCACTGACCAACTGATGCATCGTCTTGCTCTTTGGATAGACTGATGCCGTATCGTTGTACTGATGCAACAGGGTAACCTGCTCTTGTTTCGTCATGATTTGTATGTCATCGACCCGCATGTTTTCATCTGTTACTATTCGTTGCAACAGAGTCAGCATATGATTTTCCATGAGTTTCATTAAGGATTCATCATACTTGCCGGAATCATAAGCAAACTTGATTACTAGCTCTTCACCAGGTATTGCAATCAGATTGAATCCATAATTCGTCTGTTCCTGACTATGGACGTCCTCAATGACAAACCCAATATCATTCGTGTCCTGTTCCACAAGACTTGAATCCACCGAGTAATTTTCAAAAACCATGATATGATCGATCAAATCTCTTTTTAGACTGCTCAAAGATGCAATTTCAGCCAGACCCAGATGGTGATGCTGACTTCCTTCAATGGATGAGGCCTGCATATCTCCAATCAGTTGTTTGAAGGTATGTCCCTCATCCCATTGAATCCGTGCGGGAATGGTGTTAATAAATAAACCAACCATGTTTTCGATCCCTCTTACCTGCGCTTCTCTCCCGGATACCACCGTTCCAAATACGACATCCGAAGTATCGTTGTACTTGGCAAGCATGATTCCCCAGACACACTGCATAACCGTATAAAATGTGACATGGTTTCGGTTAGCGAGATCATTCATTTGCTTCGTGAGCTGTCTGGAAATGCGGAATTGATGCTCCTGTGGAGTTGCCCCCTCGTTCAATGAACGAGAAGTTCCTGCTGGCAGCTGAACCTTGTTCTCATATCCGCCCAGATAATTCTTCCAGTACGAGATGGCTTCATCCTTGTTCAACGCCTGCAACCATTCCACATATTCACTATAAGGTACAGGCTCGTGGAGCTGAATGTTTTTCCCAGTACGTTTGCATTCATAGAGATGAACCAACTCTGCAAGAATGATGCCTCTTGCCCAGCCATCAAGCAAGATATGATGGTTACTCCAGATTAACGAGTATTGCTCCTCATCGGTCTGCAGCAGTTCGAATCGAACCAGTGTATCTTTGCTAAGATCAAAGCCTTTTCTTTTATCCTCCCTAGCAATTGACAATACACGAGAGCCTCTATCCTGTTCTGGCACTTCTCGAAGATCCCGGTATACAAAAGCAGCTTCTCGGTTTTGACAAATAATATTCCGCGGCTCTTCTGTAACTTGGTATTCAATGGACGCACGAAGCATTTCGTGACGCTGCATCAACAGGTTCAGACTCTCCTGAAACCGGTCAATGTCAAGATTTCCTCTGATGTTCATGATCAGCTGCTCAAAATAAACCCTGTCTCCGCGATTCTCAAGTGCATGGTACAGCATCCCGCGCTGCATGTTGGCCAAAGGATATATTTTCTCAATTCGCTCTGGGCCGAACTTTTGCGTAACCACTTTCAAATTTTGCAGCGTTACATACGGATCTCCATAATCGGATGGCGTTTTTTCGGCCTGCTGCTGCACACAATGTTCAATGACCAGCTGGAGCATTTTTTGGTAGGTTGTCGCCAAGTTCTCAACAATGGATTCATCAAACAACTTGTGGTTATAGGTGATGTTAATCACCAATTGACCTTCGGCCACATATGCAATAACTTCCATTGGATTGGCACGAATGACATCATCGCCAACCGAATTGCCCGCTGACAACCAGGAAGAACGAAACAGGCCGCTGTTGATATCCTGATCCATTTGTCCCAAATAATTAAACAACAGGAGCGGTGTCTGCTCTTTCAACGTTGGCAATTCATTGGTCATATATTTCAATATTCCGTAACCAATTCCTTTGGCTGGAACCCTTCTTAGCTGCTCTTTTACCTCCTTGATGGTTGTACCGAGCCCTTCCTCATTCCCGAGATCGATACATACCGGATATTTGCTTGTAAACCAGCCAACCGTACGACTGATATCCAATTCGTCTCCCATAAGCTCGCGACCGTGACCTTCCATCGTTACCTTAACTTTATTCGCTCCTGCACATTCCTTGATGGAGAGAGCTAGAGCAGCCAGCAGAATGTCATTAATTTCGGTATAGTAGGCCTGGTTTGTCTCTCGCAAAAGTTGAGTAGTCATCTCCCGGTCCAGCGACACACTGCTCATTCGATTATCACCGTAACGGTATTCATCTAGATGAACTTCATGCCTTGGAAGAAAACCGGTCTCTTCTTGATCCGTCTTGATCCAATACACCCGCTCCTTCGCGAGACGACCTCCCTTCGCATAGTCGCTTAGGAAAGCTGCATAGTACGGGTAAGAATCCGTAACCGGATAAAAAGAAAGATCTTGTCCTTCCAGAAGCTGCTGATATCCTATGGCCAAATCTTCCAGCAGAATTTTCCAAGATACCCCATCAATCAGCATGTGATGGATTACAATGAGCAGATGATCTCCCTGATCGGTTCTAAAAATGACGGCTCTCACTAGAGGTCCCTCGAAAATTTCGATGGATTCCTGTATGTTGGAGGCTGCCTGCTGCACCCTGATAAACAATTCCTGCTCATCAAGACCAATCATGTCCTGTACATCCAGTTGGAAAAGACCTGCTTCATAATCAAGATGGGTCTGCACCACCTTGCCTTGTTCCTCACGATAGGACATCCGCAATACATCGTGATGCATCATTAACCCTTCCATAACCTGCCGGACTGTCTCCGGATTGAATCCCTTCTCCCGGTACAACATCAGGGATTGATTAAAGTGGTTCATCCCTTTACGTTGATGCTGCAAGAAATAAGACTTCTGGATAGGTGTAAGATCAATCGGACCCGTCATACGCTGCTTCATCCGGTCTACACGGGAATCTTCTCTAACATAACGCCCCAGCAACTTGATCTGTGGATTAGCAAATAGCTCTTTCATGGTCAGCTTTTTGCCAGCTCTGGACAGTCTGGATATAATTTGCAAGGCTTTGATGGAATCCCCACCGGAAGCAAAGAAGTGATGGTTAATGCCGATTGGCTTGAAGCCAAGCACCTCTTCCCAGATTGAAACGAGCAAGCTCTCCGCTTCGTTTCTTGCGGCCTCATAGACCGTCTCTCCACCCATGCTTGCATCCGGTTCGGGAAGTGCACGTACATCCAGTTTCCCATTGCCGGTCAGAGGCAGGGTATCCAATTGCATAAAATGCGTAGGAATCATATATTCAGGCAATTCGACACCCAGATGAACGCGAATTTCGTCCAATGGTATCGATCTGTTTGCGGTGAAGTAGGCACAGAGCACGGTAACCTGTTCCTGGTTTGCTCCAGGTACGATAACGGCCTCTCGTACACCTTCCAGAAGCAGCATTTGTTTTTTGATTTCATCCAGTTCAATCCGATAACCACGCACTTTCACCTGATTATCCTTCCGACCTGCCAGTTCCAGCTCACCGTCATGTGTCCAACGGGCAAGATCTCCTGTTCTGTACATGATTCGCCCCGGCTGGAATGGATCTTCAACAAACTTCTCCCGGGTCATTTTTACCTGTTTGAAATACCCGCTGGACACTGATTCACCCGAAACACAAATTTCACCAAATACACCCTGGGGCACCAGATGGTCATGCTTATCAAGCACGTATACCACAGTGTTATCAATCGGTCTGCCAATAACCGGATGATCTATAAAGGAACGAACATTCACAGACGACAGGTTATGAAAAACCACACCAATCGTCGTTTCAGTTGGACCATAATGATTCATAATTCGGCTGTTTGGATACTCCCCAAGATACTTTTTCACATCGGTTGTATTTATCTTCTCCCCGCCAAACACAACAAGCCTCAGCACAAGCTGCCATTCTGCAAATGCAGGATCATGGAGCAGCAGATTGAACAATGAAGGGGTCAGTTTAATAAATGTGATACGTTGCTGAGCCATCAATTGTAATGCTCTGACCGGATTGGTGTAGTCTTCCTTGCTTGGAACGTGAAGCTCGCCGCCTTGCAGCAGGGATGAAAATACACCTGTGTATCCCAGATCAAAAGCACTGGAAGACATCAGCATCGTTCGATCTGCCGCAGAAATTCCCGCTTCGCGGATAAACCATTGAACGTAATTAACAATATTTCTGTTCCGAACCATAACCCCTTTCGGAGTACCTGTTGACCCAGAAGTATAGATCATATAGACCTGCTGTTCAGGCGAAGTCGGCAGAGATAGATCCATGGAGTCAAAGTGCTCGATACTGCCGTCGTTAACCTGACAGACATCCCCACTGAAAGATAACCCCTTGGACAACGGACGATCCGTCAACAGAAGGACAGCCTGACTGTCTTGCAAAATAACATTTGTCCTGTTCACGGTCTGCTCAGGATCAATCGGTAAATAAATGGCTCCCGTTTTAAGAACGGCCAGCATGCTTGTAATCAAATCCACAGATGGACTAACGCTTACAGCGATAACCGAATTCGGCGCAGCTCCTCTTGCTCTTAGCAAGCGGGCCAGTTGATTAGCTCTGAGATTCAACTCTTCATAAGATAACTCGTTTTCCCCCGACACCACTGCCCGTTGCCCGGATGATTTCCTCACTTGCTCTTCGAACAATTCGATCAGGGCTGCATCTGTTCTGTATTGCACAGACTGACCACAGGATAGCTGCATCATAGAACGGGTTTCTACTGAGGTGATGATTGGAATATCCTGCAACCGCAACGCGGCATCGTTACTGATATTATCCAGCAATTCAACCAAGTGGCCTGCCATCCGCTCTATTGTTTCAGGCTTAAACAATTCCGTAGAGTACGTGAACACACATTTGATCCGGCCCTCAGCCTCCATTGCGGTTAAGGTGATATCAAATTTGGATCGGATGTTGGTTGGAAGAAGTGACGTGAACTGCACACCCTCCAATGCAAGCTCCTCACTGTCATAATTCTGAAATACCAGCATCGTATCAAACAAGGCGCTTCGGCTCATATCTCTTGCCAAGGCAAGCTTTTCAACCAGTTCATCGAAAGCATAATCCTGGTTTTCATAGGCCTGAAGTGTATTCTCCTTGATCTCGTTAAGATATTCCCTGAACGTAAACGTGCCTACCGGACGATTCCGAAGTGCCAGTGTATTAATGAACAAACCGATTACATTTTGCAGTTCCGGCTGTGAATTGCCTGCTACCGGCGTCCCCACGATGATATCCTCTTGCCCGGTGTATCGATGTAACAGTGTTGTATAACCAGCAAGCAGGAGCATAAATAAGGTTACGCCCTCTGTTTGAGCCAATTGAGACAGCCGCTGCGACACACTCTCAGATAACTCAAACGGGAACAGTTCGCCTTCATAATTGCGATGTTGCGGCCTTGCATAATCGATAGGCAAATCCAGGAGCGGGACCTCCTCTTGATAGACACTGAGCCAGTAGTCCTGCTGTGCCTGCATCACATCCGTTGTTCTGGACAGTGCTTGCCACTCGGCATAATCCCTGTATTGCAATTGTAGTGGTTCAAGCACTTGTCCTTCATACAGGGCGCTCAGCTCCCTGGTCAAAACGCCCATGGATACACCGTCCGCAATAATGTGATGCATATCCATAATCAGACTGTATTCCGCAGGCCCCATCTGCACAAGTTCAACCCGCAGCAACGGAGCCTGAGTCAGACTGAATGGACGTACAAATCCCGCCTGCCACGCTTCTAAAGTCTGTTCACCCAGCTTGCGAGAGGTGATCCTGAATTCCACCTGTTGATCAATGCGTTGAACAGGCTGTCCATCAACCATATGGAAGGAGGTCCTGAACGATTCATGACGCTTGATCAGATCCTGAAAAGCTCTTTTCAATTGGCGTACATCCAGATTGCCAGATATTTTCATAGCATAAGGCATATTGTAGGCCAGGCTCGAATCTTCCAGCTGATGCATAATAAAAAGTCTTTTTTGTGCGGAGGAGAGCGGGTAAAACTCCTTGGTTTCCGCTTTGGTTATGGTCTCATAGCTGCTGGAACGAGCAGAATCAATCCACTGGGACAAGGCTCTGACCGTTGGCGTTGCAAATACTTGTCTCAATGGTACGGCCACACCGAATGCCTTGTGGACACGAGAAACGAGAGCCGAAGCCTTCAGTGAGTGTCCTCCCACTTCAAAGAAATTGTGGCTTACGCCAATATGGTCATTGTTTAGAAGCTGATGCCAGAGTGCAAGCAATTCCGCTTCCACCCTGCTTCCCGGAGCTTCATAACCCCCAAGTGCAGACATGCCCGCTTCCGGGGCTGGCAGCGCTTTGCGATCCACTTTCCCGTTGGAGGTCAGTGGCAATTGATCCATCTTTACAATGTAGGCTGGCATCATATAATCCGGCAATTGAAGAGACAGCTGTTGTCTGATCTGTTGCGTAACCGCATCATCTGCTACCTCGTTCAGGGTGATATATGCACAGATATATTGTGTATGCTCTTCATCCGCCCTGGCTACAACGAATGCATCCTTGACGACAGAAAGCTGAAGCAATTGATGCTCGATTTCACCCAATTCAATTCGATATCCCCGGATTTTGACCTGATGATCCATGCGGCCCAGGTACTCCATGCTGCCATCTGCACGCCATCTGGCCAAGTCGCCTGAACGATACATTTTCTCACCAGGATAGAACGGATCTTCGACAAATCGTTCTTCCGTAAGGTTGGTTCGATTGAGGTATCCTCTGGCAAGCCCTTCACCTGCAATGTATAGCTCACCTACACATCCTACAGGCTGCAAATGGCGATACTGGTTCAGAATATATGCCCTGAGTGTAGGGATGGGCTGACCTATATTACTTCTGCCCGTTTGTATATCAGACAGGGTAATCTCCTTATACGTAACATGAACCGTAGTCTCCGTAATGCCGTACATATTAATTAACTTTGTAGACGGATAACGCTCATACCATGCTGCCAATAAGGACGGACTTAACGCTTCTCCACCAAAAATGACTTTTCGCAAAGTCAATTCCTTTCTCGCACGTTTTGCCTCTTCATGCAGCAATCGATAGAAGTAGGATGGCGTCTGATTCAGTATGGTTACCTTTTCACGGATTAGCCATTGCAGGAATTCTCCGGGCTGTTGGGCGACCAGATGTGGAACGATAAGTAATGTCCCCCCGTACAACAGCGCTCCATACATCTCCCATACCGAGAAATCAAAACAGAAGGAATGAAACATCGTCCATATATCGTTCTCGTTAAAATCAAATCGATTACGGTCGTTAATCAACAAACGTACAACATTTTTATGCTCAATCAGTGTTCCCTTCGGATTCCCGGTCGTGCCTGAGGTATAAATCACATAAGCGAGATCATGTGACTGAACGGATGTCTCCAGATTTCCTGCATCCTCATGATACGAGTCCTCTTCCTCCAGCACAACGCATGAACCACGGTGAAGACCACGATCCATTCCTTTTTCAGAAACCACCAGCAGGTGGATGCCCGAATCCTCCAGCATATAGCTAATACGGTCATCCGGATAGGTAGGATCAACAGGTATATATGCAGCTCCCGCTTTTAACACTGCCATGATGCCAACGATCATATCGACTGACCGATCCGCCATAATCCCAATGAATTGCTCTGTTCCTCCTGTAAGAGAAAACAGCGTACGAGCCAGTTGATTGGAACGCTCATTCAGCTCCGTGTACGTCATATGACGATGCTCATCCAGGACAGCAATTCGATCAGGCGTACGTCGAACTTGCTGTTGGAACAGCTCATGAATGGTCATATTTCGCGGGTAATCCGCATCAGAGTTATTGAAAGAATTCAGGAGCACCTCACGCTCTTGACCGCCCACAAGCCGAATGTCAGCAAGCTGATGATGATCAGCTGAAGTAACTTGTTCTGCCACACTCCTAAAATGTTGATCCATATGCTCGATGATGGATGAATCATATTTATTACCATCATACGTAATCACAAGGGTCAGACTGTCACCAGGTGTTGCTGAAATCAGGAATCCATAGTTGCTCTGTTCCTCCGCATGCAGTCCGGTAATTTCAAAACCAACCCCAGTGCTGGATTGTTGAACAGCTCCATGATCCAGGGCATAGTTCTCAAATACAAAGACGTGATCCATTAATTCCTTGTTGAGGTCGCTCAATGCCTGAACCTCAGCCAAATTCAAATAATTGAATTGCTGACTTTCAACGGCTTGTTTCTGAACGGCCTGGAGTACGTCGCCAAAATGCTTTTGATGCGGGTAACCAATCCGAACAGGAATCGTATTGATGAACAACCCTATCATCTCTTCTATGCCTTCAACTGGCGCTTCTCTGCCAGAGACTACGGTTCCAAATATGACGTCTTCCGTATCATTGTATCTGGCCAGCACCAGACCCCAGATACATTGAATGACGGTATTCAACGTCACACCATAATGAGCACCTATTTCATTTAATTGGCGGGTTAACTCCTGTCCCAAAGATATCGTCTGTTCTTTTCGCAAATACGGAACATCATGCTCTGTAAGAAGCGAACCTGGAACACTCGACTGTGTGTCATAATTCTCCAGATAACGTCTCCAATACGCTTGGGCCTCATCCTTGTCCTGACGAGTGAGCCATTCAATGTAATGATGATATCGTTTCGGCTCCTTCATATTGTGCGCTTTATTCTCCAGTTTGGCCTTATAGATCTGGAACAGCTCGGATAATATAATTCCCAGACACCATCCATCCAGCAAAATATGATGATGGCTCCATACAAGAGTGTAGGATTGATCAGTGGTGCGAAACAGAGCTGCACGCATAAGTGGCTGTGTATCCAGACGGAAACTGTGAGCCTTATCCTGCTGTAAAAAACTTTCCAACTGCGCTGCTGAGCGATTCGTTTCCATAGCAGTCCAGTCATGAAATTCAAATTCAATGGTGAGATTTTGCATAATGACCTGTCTCGGTTCTTCCAAATCTTGATGTATAAATGAAGCTCTCAATGCTTCATGTCTGTTCATGAGCTCGTTGAAACTGGATTGCAAGTCATCCGGGTTCACTTCCCCGCGAATCCTCATGACCGTTTGCTGAAAATACGCAGTTGATGTCTCATCTTCCATTGCGTGAAAGAGCATGCCTTGCTGCATATTGGTTAACGGATAAATCCGTTCAATGATCACGCCCGGACAGGCAGATTTAATAAGTTCCAACTCCTCAAGTGCCAGGCTCGGATCACCATAGTCGGAAGGTGTATATGTCGTTTCACGCTGACACAAGCAATGGTCCGCAATTTCCGTTAATTGCTCCAAGAACGTCTCTGCAAATCGACTCACAAGCGGCATGTCCGCAGCAGTTTGGTTTGCAGTTACGTTGAGATGTAACTTCCCACCAGATACGAACGTATTCAGTTCAATCGGGTTATTTCGGGCGATATTGCCACCAATCGTTTGCCCCGTAGAGAAACGAGACTCCCGGAACATGGCTTCCCCAATCATGCCTCCGTCCATCTCACCGAGATAGTTAAACGAAATGGATGCTTGGTGCTCCGTCTGCAACTCCGGCATTCGGGCCACATATTTCAGCGCTCCATAGCTGAAGCCTTTATGCGGTACCTTGCGCAATCCTTCTTTCACCCGTTTGATCGTGGTCGAAAGTTCATCCTCCGCTTCTCCCTTCAGCAGCACCGGGTACAGGGTTGTAAACCATCCCACGGTGCGACTGACATCGATCCCCTCCAGCACATCTTCCCGGCCATGGCCTTCCAGGTTCACTTTCAGCTTCAGCTCGCCTGTCAGCTTCCGCACCGCAAGGTATAGCGCACTGAGCAGCAGATCATTAATCTCCGTCT
>NZ_AWUK01000046.1 GCF_000499205.1 Paenibacillus sp. MAEPY2 | reverse complement strand
GTTTTCAAAGATCAAACTTGTTTCGCTACTAAGCTTCGTTCATCTCAGCAACTTTTATATCTTATCACATCCGAACCAACTTTGCAAGCTCTTTTTTTAAGTTTCTTTCGAAGCTTATTCGTTTTGCTTGCCGCACCGTGTTTCTCGTGTTTTCTTGGCCGGACTTAGAATATACCATTTACAGAATCGGAACGCAAGCTTTATTTTCAAAAAAGATTTGAATCTCATTTTCGATAGATAACCCATAACTCTTTCTTCTATTTATAGAGTTATAGAGGCTCCTCGTATAAATACCCAACGCTCCTCATGGGAATAGAAAGTCGCACCTAACCAATAGCCAAACATTACTCTTTAAAGCCAACTACACCTTCATCTGTTAAATAAATCAGAAGCGACCCAATAACAATAGCCAGGGAAGTCACTCATACCTATCCTCAATCAGATGAAGATTGGATGGAAGTAACTGACCCTGGCTCTTATATAACCTCAACTTGAATATGATTGGACCTTACCTTCTATATAAGCATGAATCCACCCTCACACGTAGTAGCTATCGTCCCTATAAGATCCGTTTACCCAGCATTGAAGCAATCAACTCTACTCCGAGGCGGGCCGTATGTCTGTTCTGATCAAACAGCGGGTTAACCTCCACCAGATCCATGGACGTGACTCGATTAGTCGAAGCAAGCAGTTCCAGTGCAAAATGAGCTTCACGGTAATTTAATCCTCCTGGTACCGGAGTACCTACACCCGGAGCCTCACGCGGATCAAGACAATCCATATCAAAGCTAATATGAATACCATCCGTCCCTTCCCCGACTACAGCGAGCGCTTGTTCAACAACCTGTTGTATCCCTATCCGGTCAATATCGTGCATCGTAAAACTTTTAATGCCAAGGGCCCAAATCTGTTCCTTTTCATATTCATCCAGATCACGCAAGCCAATATAGACCAGATTGGAAGGATCAACGAACGGCCCCGCACCCGGAATATGAGACAAGTTAAATGCAGAATGCCCCAAAGCCGCAGCTACACTCATCCCGTGCATATTTCCAGATAAACTACGCTCTTCTGTATTCAAATCTGCATGGGCATCAAACCAGATCACACCCAGTTTGGAATAATGTGCTGACAACCCGGCGAGAGAACCTATGGCCACACTGTGATCCCCACCCAGAACAAGTGGAAAAGCACCTCCTGCTATCGCACCAGACACTTCATTGCATACTCTCTCGCTCACCTGGCTTACCTCGGATAAATATTTCACACGGTTGCGTTCAATTGGAGTAACCGACTCTGAGGGACAATCTACACGGATCTCTTTTGATACATTTAACCCAAGGCTTGCAATTTCACGTTTCAATCCTGCTGTAATTAGTTCATCCGGACCTAACTCAGCACCGCCTCGTGCCCCACCTAATCCAAAAGGAACCTTTATGATGGCAACGTCATGATGACGCAAAAGTAATTGACTTGTTTCATTAGAAGCATTCAGCGTTCCTGCAGATTCCATATCATTGTTTCCCATGTAGGTCAGCTCCTTCGCCGCTTATATGAAGTAATGAAAGAAAGTTTTGATTCAGTCACCCAGCACCTGAGCAATTCGTTCCAGTGCCCAGTCGATCTCAGCCTCCGTGATGGTCAGTGGTGGCGCAAAACGGATCGTTGTCTCATGGGTTTCTTTACAGAGCAGTCCAACAGACATTAATTTCTCACAATATGGACGTGCAGGTACATGCAGATCTACACCGATGAACAACCCTCTACCTCGAATCTCACGCACAGCCGAACTGCGAATTCCCTGAAGCTGTTTCATAAAATAGTTTCCAAGAAGCTCTGATCGCTCTGCAAGCTTCTCATCTTCCAGAACTTCCAGCGCTGCAACAGCCACGGCACAAGCGAGTGGGTTACCCCCAAATGTGGAGCCATGAGAACCCGGTTCAAACAAATCCAGTATTTCTGCATTAGCAGCAATAGCCGAGATGGGCATTACTCCCCCGCCCAGTGCTTTACCCATAATCCAGATATCCGGCTCAACCCCCTCCCAATCAGAGGCAAAACGGCGTCCCGTTCTTCCGAATCCAGTCTGAATCTCATCCGCCACGGTTAGCACCCCATGCTGCTTGCATAACGTAAAGGCTTCAGCAAGATATCCTGCAGGCGGAATGACAATACCAGCTTCCCCCTGAATGGGTTCCACAAGAAAAGCAGCCGTGAATGGTGTGATCGCCAGCTTCAGCGCTTCAATGTCGCCGTAAGGAATGATCTTAAATCCGGGTGTAAACGGTCCAAAGTCTTTTTTGTACTCTTCTGAAGATGAGAAAGAGGTGACGGTCAGTGTTCTTCCATGAAAGTTCCCTGAGCACACGATGATTTCAGCTTGGTTTTCCGGTACATCTTTGCAGCGATACGCCCATCTTCGTACTGCTTTCACAGCTGTTTCGACCGCTTCCGCACCTGTGTTCATGGCCAAAATTTTGGGTTTACCCGTAAATTGCGAGAGCTTCTGATAAAAAAGTGATGCCGCACTGCTGTGAAATGCCCGTGATGTTAATGTTACCCGATCCGCCTGATCCTTCAGCGCCTGAATGATTGCTGGATGTCTGTGCCCATGATTCAATGCCGAATATGCACTTAACATATCCATATAACGGCGACCTTCCGGGTCTTCGACCCATACTCCCTCCGCCTGCTCAATGACGATAGGGAGCGGATGATAATTAGGTGCAGCATAACGTTCCGACCAATCCATTAACATTTTCGAATTTGACATATACTCCCAGCACCTCTCTTTGATTATATTGTATACAAAATACAATATCAATGTATGCTTCGCCACGAGCATTTACGACTCCTGCTTACTTTTTCCGCTATCACCTAATTTAACAGTCCTTCTTCTCGTTATCAGGATATTGAAAGCCTGCGTTCCAGCCAGGTAAGCAGGTTGGCCAACGTAAATGTGATTACAAAATAGAGGGCAACAGCAGCAACGAGCTGGGCAAGCGGGTGTAAGGTAATCCCTTGAACAGCTCTGGCTGTAAAGATAATCTCAGCAATTCCGATCATGGAAGCAAGTGAGGAATCTTTAATGATAATAATGAATTCATTGCCGATAGCCGGAAGCATGTTACGAAAGGTCTGGATTTCCATAAAAAGTAATTTACGCAACATGGAGATAACACTATTTTAGCTCATTAAGTTTGCTTGCCCAACTCTCCCCTCGGTGTTAAGATGATAAAAACTTGAAACTCCCGAACGGCGCACCATTACAAGGCTTACCAACCTCACACATTCAATCATCACTATATAAAGAAGGGGGGATTCGGTATGGAGGCACCCAAATACCGGTCCTTGAAAGATCACGTTTACGATTACATTGCGCAGAAAATTCAGGATGGGACATTGCTCCCAAATCAGAAGATTAATGAAGCGGAGATTTGCAAAAAGCTGGACATAAGCCGCACGCCTACCCGGGAAGCCTTATTCCAGCTCGCTTCTGACAATCTTTTGCAATATATCCCACGCAGGGGATTTATCGTTACTCCTTTTGATGCTGGCAAAAAACTGGAGTTCTCCCAGGCCATTGGAGCGCTTGAGGCACTTGCTGCTACGCTTGCTGCAGACCACCTCAAACCGTCAGAGCTTCTGGAGATGGAAGCCCTTGTTGCACGAATGGATGAAGATATTACCCAGCTTGATCTGACTGCATACAGTAAGAATCAATATCAATTCCATAACCTGTACATCCAGCGCTGCGGCAACGCGACTGTCATCGAGATGTTAAACACCTTAAAAAACAGCTTTATTCGTCAGTCGTATGTTAGTGACAACAAGCCGAGGCTATCCGGTGTGCTTAATGAAGTAAATGAAGAACATCGCCAAATTTTAAGCGCTTTTCGAGCCAAGGATAAACCACAACTGGAAGCCCTGCTGAAGCACCACTGGCGCATTATCGACAACGATATGTTGTAATGGTTGACCCAGGTCTTGAGTGAACGCACTTTCACACTCATTGGATAAATTTAGAGTCCGAGAACAAAAAAAGCAATCCACATTGGAGTGGGTTGCTTTTTTAGATGCAGATTTGGCACCAACCAACTTTGCTGATCCATGATGGAGTATTCTCTCCGCTAACAGACAATCCTACCGTTTCTGTTTACTTCCGTTATCCATTGGTGTCTTTGCTTCAAAAACCGCATAACCCAGCCTTTTTCCATATCTCGCCAGCAAACGATCATTCGTGCGACCCATACGCTGCACATGCTCATCCTCAAACAAGCTCATATCCATCTCCCGATGAGGATCATGATCCACGCCCCACTTTCCCATCGAACGAGATTGTTCCTTGACCAAGACTTCAGTGAATCCACTCTGTCTGAGACGTTTCTTCCATGTGGTCATGGTTGCCAATGTCCTAATTCCATAAAATTGTTTCAGCCTACGACTCATCACCTCAGTTTTCCTTCCGGATAACACCATCTCCCGGTCAATAAAGAGACCACCTGGTTTCAATACTCTCTTATATTCCGCAAGGGTACTTCGCCACTGGGTGAAAATGGTGACCGATTCTACAAATACCACATCAAAATAATGATCCGGAAAAGGCAATGATTTCACATCCGCCTGAATAAAACGAATATCCAAGCGCTCCCGCCTTGCGCGGCGCACCGCTTTCTCCAACATCTGCCGATTAAGATCAACGGCTGTTACCCGATAACCGTTTCGTGCCAAATAACAAGCCGTCCTCCCTGTACCACATCCCACCTCAAGCACCTTGCTATGCGCAGGCAGAGACAGCATATCTAACAGCTGCATCGTTGCTGTAAACCCTCCTGGATGGGCACTCCCTTCTCCAAGCCGGGCCAGCAAATCATGATAATCCATGACATCCCCTCCCTTTTCACTCCCTCCAGTGTATGAACAGAACTAAAAACGGCTCCTCCCCATCTAATATCCGGGTACTCGTCCATACCAATCGGTCTTCTTTTTACTATGATATACAAACCGTTGATTTCAAGCGGCAACCGCACTAATGAGGAGGATTTACATGTACAGAATTAATCCGGTATGTGAAGAGACGGTTTCTCCGCACGTTGGCCGTTCCGTTTGTCTCGTTATGAACGACGGTAAGCATATGTATGGTACGCTTAGTCAATGTCGTGATGGCAAAATCTATTTGGACGGATGTTTCGAGGGACCACGGCTGTGTTCAGTCAAATCCAAAGAGCAGCTTGTAAAAAGCAGCAAAAAAAACGCAGTTGCAACAAAGAAAGTTAAATCTTCAGCCTATGGTCCTTATGGCTATGGAGGATACGGTGGGGGATACGGTAGAGGTTACCGTCCTGGAGCAGGGATTGAGCTGGCTCTGGTAGCAACGCTGTTCCTGCTTCCATTCCTGTTCATCTAAGCTTTTCGCCCAGTTTACGATTTTGTCAGAAATGAATGTACCAAAGATCAAAGAACCTTCTCGCTTTAAGGCGATTAGGTTCTTTTTTTTAAAGTAAATGAAAAGACAATTGACTAGCAAGAGGCGTCACATCGAAATGTTAATTCCATTCCATATAATTGTAAAAAAGAAATATATTGACGAATTTTAGGTGTTATGAGATATTTCAGAAAACATGAACGGATTCATAATATGCAGGTGTGTGATACAAAACTAAATAAATATTTATTGGGAGGAAGCTATGATCGAAAGCAAAAAATTTGTAGCAGGAATAGCTTTTATTACTGCGATTTGTCTTCTTGGAAATGCAATGCTTTATGTTGTACTACCGATATATTGGAGAGACTTTGGACTTAGCAGTTTATGGGAAGCAGGTGTTTTACTTTCTATAAACAGGCTATTAAGGCTTCCCCTAAATCCATTAGTTAACTGGTTTTATAATCGCTTTGACAAAAAAACGGGGGTAATTGTCGCAATAATACTAGCGTTTATTTCTACACTGTCTTACGGATTTTTAAAGGGATTTATTTGGCTGTTAATTATGAGGTGTGTCTGGGGAGCTGCTTGGACTTTATTGCGGATTGGCGGTTTGTTAACCGTCGTAGAGTTGTCGAGCGATAAAAACCGGGGTGAATTGATGGGGACATATAATAGTCTATGGGGGCTTGGCCATTTAGGCGGAGCTTTACTAGGTGGATTATTGACCGAGTTAGTCGGTCTCAAATTTGTCACGATAACATTCGGAATAATAGCTCTACTTTGCATACCGCTCGCTTACCATATCATTCCACATGGAATATCTCGACCGATTAAAAAGGAAATACCTACTAAATTGATTCATCTGCTTTTCGAGAAAAAAAACAGACCTTTGTTTCTCAGTGGCTTTCTTATACATATGATTTACTTCGGGATTATTGCATTCACCCTTAGCAGGATTGTTGAGTTCCATATACCACATAATATAAGTGTGTTAGGGTTACTTATAGGCGCAGCGTCTATATCTGGTATCATTCAAGCTCTGAAGTCGGGTTGGGAACCTTTTGTATCCCCAAAAGTAGGTAAATTAACAGACACAAAAGGAATTAGAAGTCCCTTATTAGCGATGGCATTGATTTCAACCGCTTTTACCTTGGTGCTTATATCAATTCCTACCACTATTTTCTTAGCTATCTTCATACTTTTGGTTATGCAATTCATGTCAACCATAGCCACCACTTTATGTGACACATTAGCAGCAGACAAGACGGCTAAAGAAAACCAGAATAAAACCGAAATTATGACGGGTTATACGATTGTGACTGATCTTGGGGTTGCAATAGGACCTTTATTGGCTTCTCTTTTTGAACAGAGCCTCACACCTCTATATGTCGGAACAGCAGTTCTACTTATCGGTTTAGGGATAAGTGTTTTAAAATCCACCTCAACAGAAGCTACCGATCCGTCTCGATAAAATCATGTTATTTTCCTGGATACTACCCACTCCACCACTAAGTGTACGCGCATATAAAAAAGGCATTCGCCAAAACGAATGCCGGGAACTTCATATTTAATACCCTTACCTTTGTACAAGATGTCAGGTTGAACTTAAAAAAAAACACCTCGTTAGAGGCGGGTAAGCTATGTTAAATCCGATTTCCTTTAGGCATCGTTTTCAGATTGCTATTCGAATTTTCAAGCAATGGCAGCATCCTGGTCGTGCTAACCATCTCAGAAGCACATATCGGACAAGTAGGCACGCTATCAAACGCAAAATTGTCCCGCATCCATCCTTTGCACGTATCACTCGTACATTCCCAGATTGCCGCATCCGCTTGTGGAATCTCTTCCAACGGTTTTTTGCGATTATACATGACTTCTACCCCCTTTGTTATGGAAAAACATCTAATCCGACGTTATTTCACAGAAGCCACTACTTAGCGGAAGTTTTGTCCCGTACGGACTTCTGTCTCGACAACTATTGGGCCGACTTTCATTATAACTACATAACTGCTCATAAAAAAGAAGCTGCCTTTACCATTATAACATGTTAAAGGCAGCTATGCTTTAATTACAGTTTTACAACTTCTTCTGCTTGAGGACCACGGTTTCCTTGTACAATTTTAAATTGCACGCGTTGACCTTCGTCCAGCGTTTTGAAGCCTTCGCCTGTAATAGCGCTGAAGTGTACGAATACATCTTCTCCGCCTTCAACTTCGATGAAACCGAAGCCTTTATCAGCGTTGAACCATTTTACTGTTCCGTTTTGCATGTGAATTACACCTCCAAATAAAGATTAACATGTTCCTTTGTTCTTTGCAGCAAGCAAATAAAAATTCACACATTGAAAAAGGTACCAGTCATAACCTATAAGTGATCGCCCTTTACAATATGTGAATTAGGTTTTCCACTCTCTACAACTTGTTTTTATTATAACTCCGTTTCCACCAAAAAGCAAATCTTTGTATTTTCTTTTCAAACAGCTTTGGAAATACATGTTATTCGCACGCGCTGGAGCAGGGTTTGTCGCTTGCTCTACGCTCATTGCGGTCTTATGAAAGGATATGCAGATCCGAACCAACTTATACATTTTCTTAAAATATTTTGACATGCATATCCAATACAGCCATGAAACATGAACGAATCACAGGATAACACATTAGGTCCAGGCCCACATAAAGGCATCACGATCCCATGCAATCTGCCCACCATGTAGCTTGCGGAACGCTTTCTTCACTTCTTTTGATAAAGAAGCATTTCCATTCTCATTCACAAATACAAATTCTTCTCCAAAATTGGACTTTACATATTGAATTGCAGCTTCCTGATGAAGCGTACCGGTAAACTTAATCTCCTGCACCATCCATTCGGCCACTGCCTGTGCTGTCTTTTCCACAATATCACCTATTTATTTATCCATTGTACGGGGACGGGCTTCGGATTATGAACAAGCCTGTCATACCGCCAGACTGAAGTATACCATGGATCCCAGGGCTGGCGGTACTCAGAATTATGCAGCAGATGATGCCAGGCCCTTTTTAATGAACCACCGAACTCCCCGATATATTACGCTCTGAAGAAGAGGACTTCGTTCGAACGCTAAATGTTAACCATACGCAATAAGCAACCAACACAACCAATATGAAGAGATCATAGGAAAGTGTTCCGCTATCTTGCCGGTCATTGCCTAGAAATTGAATCAAATTATGTATGAAATGAAACAGGATAAGCGGTACGATATTACCGTTTTTCAACATTAACAGTGCGAGCGCTGCTCCAAGCAGTAATGCATAGATCAGTTGCAGAACGGTATCTGCCATACTCTGGCCGGATAATGCATTCATGATATGAGTGATGGAAAATAAAACACTTGAAGTAACGACTGCCGCAACTGCACTCTTACGAAGTAATGTTTTGAAAATAAGTCCACGATAAATGGTTTCCTCCACGAAGGCGACAAGTAAGGTGAAAAAGATAAAAAAGAGCACCTTCGACAGGGTTAATTCCGTAAATCCTTTCAACGCAAGTGTACCCAGTACAAGGAGTAGCGGAATATAATACTTTGCATGACTTACCGGGATAGTTCTTAAGGAGCGAAATCCGGTTTCCCCCCACTTGCGTCGCAGGGTGAGATAAATAATAAGCACGAGAGCAATGGGAGTAAACGACATCAGTACTGGTGAAGTGTAGTCCAGCTGCTTCACGGTTGCAATCGCTCCTGCTGTGAAAACCGCCAGTAAAAGGAGCAGTTCAATGATCACTACCGTCAGCACAGGTCTACGCACGGAAAAGGATTTGTTTTGCCTGGATTGCGAGTTTTTCATAGATTGTACCCGCCTCGTTTCGTATTTATTGGTTGTCATATGAACTCATAGCGCAAGTTAGTTGTATCATATCTATTGTATAATCGGGTATCCTTTTCTGGATAAAACTATAAAAGTAACAAAAAAGAGAATTCCTCTTACAGCTTTTACCTTACAATCAGGTATGGCTCAAGTACTAATCTGTCCATTATAGTAGTAATGGAATGAATCGTTGCAGGGGTACGTCACATTTGCAACGTCATATATATGGAGCGTAAGATGCACGCTGCGAAAAGAAGAACGAAATCAGGGGGATACGTATGAAGGCTTTATTTATGCGCTGGGGACATTTGCTGGCAATTTTATGTATACCGCTTCAAGGCTCCATTTATGTTTTGTTGGGCAGCAACACCGGAAGTGATGTCTTCTACAACTATGCCTGGATTGATACACAGATTCCTTTTATCAAAGAATTTATTTATCCCTATGTCAGTTGGATGCCGATTCTGTATCTTGGATTTCTCTATTTGGGTCTGACGAACAAATCGCTATTCTGGCGTGTGCTAATAACCTATAACGTAGGAGTGATCGCAGCCAACGTCGTTTTTGCGGTCTTCCCTACTTACGTACCACGACCGGAAGTTATCGGAACAGGTCTGAGCAGTGCACTTGTACAATTTATCTATACCAATGATGCTCCATTCAACTGTTTTCCGAGCATCCACTGTCTCACAAGTTATCTGCTCTTCATTATCATTAATCGTCACTTGAACTTCAAACCACTGGCGCGGATCTCCTGGTCGGTATGGTTGTGGCTAATTATTGCTTCGACGGTATTTGTGAAACAGCATTCACTGCTGGATGTTGCAGGTGGAATTCTCTTTGCGGAAGCAGCGTACTGGGCTGTCCATGTATTTGCGGTTCGCACAGGTTTGGCAAGCAAAAAAACAAAGCAGCCACTCACGGCTACAAATACAAGCAGCAACGCTTAATATACGATTTATATTGCAAAGGCAGGAGTCATTCAACTGTCATGAAACCAAAAGGAGGGCCGAGGCCCTCTTTTTTTTGCGTGAATTATGTTGATGCTTATAATGAAAGAACTTTTCAAGAAGCGACCCTGGCGACCTGTCTTTCATATGATGGGTGGCCGTTCATGGAGTAAATCAGATGGAGAGCTTCCCATTAAACGCTTGAATATCCGGTAAAAATAAGACAGATCACGGTAACCGAGAAATTCTGCAATTTCCTGAATGGAAAGCTGTGATTCGGTAAGCAAATATACGGCTCTTTTCATCCGTTGATCATGAACATATTGGCTGATCGTCTGATTCGTCATGCTTTTAAATAAAGCGGCTGCGTAATTGGGGGTTTTACCAATCTCGTCCCCCAGCTCTTCTTTCGTAACTTTCTCCCGGTAATGCCGCTCAATGTACCGCTTCATCCGCTCCGCATGAACATGCCTCTCCGGTGGAATAACCCCGCGGTCCAGTTCCCTGTTTATATAAATAAGCACTTCCATCAATAAGGCTTGGCTCATCATGACATAATAAGAAGGACGCTCCTGCCATTGTTGTTGGATGGCTTTCATGCGTTCATGAATCAGTTCATAACATCCGGGCTTATGTCGCAAGGCCTCACTCCGTTCCAGCGCGGGCAAACCTTGTGCATGATCCCCCTGTAATTGAACAACAATTTGCGTATGGGTTACGGTTGGAATGCTTTTGCCGTAATACGGAATGCCAGCGGGAATGAGCAATAGCTCTCCCTTCTCCATGATCTGCTTTTCTCCGTTCACCCAATATACACATTTTCCATAAGTAACCAAGCTTAAGCGCCAAGTCGCCTGTGACTGCACCGCTTCTTCGTACCAACCGACACCATTAATGTGTCGTACTTCTAATGGAGTGACCATAACACACCTCATTATTGGACTATATTCTAATCATTGTACTATAGTTCATACCCTGATTCGACAGAAAACGCTACAATACACATATAAGCAAACATATGAGGAGGAAAATAGCATGTTGAAAACAAAAATTATTTGTACTATGGGACCTGCTTGTGACTCAATCGAATTGTTAAAAGTAATGATTCAGGAAGGGATGACTGTTGCCCGTCTGAACATGGCTCACGGTGAGCTGGAAGATCACGTTACACGGATTAATAATATCCGCAAGGCGGCTTCTGAATTGAATACGTACGTACCGATCATGATGGATATCAAAGGACCGGAAGTTCGTATTGGCAAATTGAAAGAAGCATCCTGTCATCTTCAAGCAGGTAAAGAGCTTATCCTCACTACCGAAGAAATTCTTGGTGACGCTGAGCGTATCTCGGTAAACTATCCGGAATTGAACCTCGTTGTAAAACCTGGAGATCGCATTCTCATCGATGATGGTTTGGTGGATCTGACTGTACTGTCCGTGGAAGGTTCGGATATTCACTGTAAAATCATCAGCGGTGGCATTCTGAAACCACGCAAAGGGGTTAACTTGCCAGGAATTAAAACTACTTTGCCAGGTGTAACAGAACGTGACGTTATGCACATCGGATTCGGGATCGAAAACGATATCGAAATTATCGCAGCTTCCTTTGTTCGTAAAGGCGATGACATTCGTGAAATCCGCAGCATTCTGAAAGAACGCGGTGTAGAACACGTACAAATCATCTCCAAAATCGAAAACCAGGAAGGTATGACCAACCTGGACGATATCATTGAAGCATCTGACGGTATCATGGTAGCTCGTGGAGATCTCGGGGTTGAAGTACCGATCGAAGACGTACCGATGATGCAAAAAGAAATGATTGATAAATGTAACCGTGCGGGTAAACCGGTAATCGTAGCAACACACATGCTGGAATCCATGCAAGTGAATCCGCGTCCAACCCGGTCCGAAGTTAGTGACGTAGCTAACGCTGTCCTTCAAGGTGCTGACGTTGTTATGTTGTCCGGTGAATCCGCAGCCGGTAAATATCCGGTACAATCCGTACGCACGATGGCTGCAGTTGCCCGCCGTGCTGAAACGATGATTGATTATAAAGAACAATTCAACCAGAAGTCTGCTCAACAAGTAGCTGATATTACCGAAGTCATCAGTCAGGGAGCGGTTAGCTCTTCCCTCGTCCTGAATGCCAAAGCGATCATCACTTCTACCGAGAGTGGATTTACCGCTCGTATGATCTCCAAATATCGTCCAAAAGCACCGATCATCGCGGTAACACAGCATCAAGAAGTACTGGCGAAAATCTGTCTGCTTTCCGGTGTCATTCCGGTTATGGGCGACAAGGTAACAACAACCGATGAAATGTTCGAGTCCGCTACACGTAATGCCATCAAAACCGGTTATATCGAAAAAGGGGACATCATTGTATTGTCCGCTGGTGTACCGATTGGTCAATCCGGTAACACCAACTTGATCAAAGTTCAACAAGTATAATTCAACGGATACAAATACTTGTATAGTTCTAAATACAAAAATCCACCGAGAGCAGAAATGCGTCTCGGTGGATTTTTTGGTTCCAGAGTGCCATACCCAATTGTAATGTACCCGAAGCCTAACCCTTACCAGCCAAAATTCAGCGTTTTACCCGTCTCTACCCATGTCTTAATACTGCTCAATATCATCCACCAGCTACTCTGTGCGTTCGCAAAGGATGGATGGTTGTCCGTAAATTGATCATTGATCAATGTTAACTTCGTACATTCCCCTACCGTTTCCAGTCGGAACACTACTCTGGATTGAAGCTCGGCGTGATTGGCGTGGTAGGAAGGTCCGGGATGTTCAAGGTAGCTTAGTACGGATAAAGGTTCGAACTCCAGAATATCCCCGTACACATGCACCGTCTCTGCACCGTCATTTCCAGGCCCTACATAGGCAAATGGCTGACCCGGTTGAAAATTGGAACGAAGTTCACTGCCAAAAAAGCTGCTCCGTGTACCGTCCGGCGAGATCAGAGCATTCCACACATCTTCCTGTCCGGCATTAATATAGAACTCATATTTCAAATCCATGAACTCACTCCCTTTATGTGTTAATTATTGAAGATACAAATGACATTTGCTTGCAACACTATCCTACGTTATACCCCAAACCATGTATTGTAAAAACGCGACAACAGCAAAAATAAAAGATAAAGAAAACGAAATTGGACCTTCACACCGTTCAATTTATATACAGCAACCACACGGAGAGACCAGGGAAGTTTTTCTTGTCCGATTTCCCTATCCTGAAATCTAACAAATATAGTGCTTTGTTAGGAGATCAGATATACTAAACTGGAATGAAATAGCAGGAAATGTATACAAGTTACGAACGGATAGTTAGCATCCTGAAAGGAACGGAGATATGAACCAAACAACAAATATTATGGGAATTCCTTTTCCCAATATAACTATGGATCAGACGGTTACGATTCTTGGTGATGTAGTCGATCAGAGACCATCCAAACTGTTCCATGTCATTACAGGAAATCCGGAAATCGTCATGTCTTGTCAGAAGGATCAGGCACTTCGTTCTGTCGTGGATCAGGCAGGCATTGTGACCGCTGACGGTGCAGGTATTGTGATGGTATCCCGCTTTCGGGGCGGACAATTGGCCGAACGGGTAACAGGTTGTGACCTGCTTTTTCGTTTGTTGGAAGAAGGAAGCCAGAAGAATTGGTCCTTTTATATGCTCGGGGCAGATGAAAGTGTCAGTAAGCGGGCTGTGGAGGTTATAGCGCAAAACTATCCAGGAGTCGTTGTTCGTGGTAGGCAGCATGGATTTTTCACAACGGACGAGGAGAAAAGCATTGTAAAAGAGATTCACGAGGCACAACCTGATTTTCTTATCGTGGCCCTAGGAGCGCCCAATGCTGAACACTGGATCAACAAATATCGCCATCAATTAAATGCTCGTGTAGCCATCGGAGTTGGGGGAAGCCTGGATATCCTCGCCGGCAAAACCAAACGTGCACCTGCAATATGGCAGAAGCTTAACTTGGAATGGCTTTATCGACTGCTCAGCCAGCCTTCCAGATGGCGCAGACAACTCATTTTGCCACGTTTCGCTGTTCGGGCACTGCTGTTCAGGGAGCAAAGGTAAATAACAAAGGAGACTGGTTAAGGAATGATCGGAGATAAATCCATGATCAAACTCAGGCCAAACAAAATACATATTATCGGCTCAGTCGGCAGTGGTAAATCTACACTGGCTCGCCATTTATCCGCAAGTCTAGACCTTCCTTATCATGAGCTTGATAATATGGTGTGGCACCGTGTACCTCAAGGACAGGATATTCGCAATAGCCCGGAGACACGGGACACCCTCTTGCGAAAAGCCGTTCATTCCAATCAGTGGATTATCGAAGGAGTACACTATAAATGGGTAGCAAGAAGCTTCGAGCAGGCTGATCTTATCGTCTATTTGAATACACCGGTGTGGAAAAGGAATGTACGCATTCTCAAACGTTTCACAGTACAGAAGCTTGGACTGGAACAAGGAAATTACAGACAGACTTTCACCATGCTTTGGCGGATGTATAAATGGAGCTATCAGCATGACCGCAAGGAAAAAGCGCTAATCATGACGTTTTTGCAGCCTCACCAATATAAATTGTGCATTGTTCGCGACGAAGCAGAATTAATGAGATACCTGGAGGAATTGACCTAATGAAACGTGCGGATCATATTGCCAGACCCAGCATGGGTCTTCTGAACCTGGATGAAGGTGACAAAAGTTATCGACTGACACGCTACGCGACTTCTGAAGCGCTGAGTTCATTGGTTAAACATTTCTGGATCGTCTCCTGGGATCTTACCGGGCATGATCCTTACCCTCAGCATGTGGTTCCAAATCCCTGTGTCAATCTAGTGGTAGAGCGGGGAAACACCTTTTTCTTCGGTCCATCTGGTCAGAAATTCTCTTATCTCGTCCGTGGAAAAGGAAGTGTGTTTGGGGTGAAGTTTAAACCGGGCGGCTTCTATCCATTCATTCGCACTCCCGTTTCCACACTGTATGGAACCCCCCTTGATGTCTCTGGTGTGCTTGATGTGGATGCTCCAGAGCTCGAACAATGTCTTCTCGGGGACGGAAGTGATGCGGACAAAGTCAGTTATATGGATCAGCTTCTCTGTAAACACCTCCCTCCTCCTGATGATCAAGCCGTGCTGGTCAGCCAGATTGTACTGCAGATTGAGCAACAACGGGATATGTTGAGAGTCGATGATTTATCTGCCTCCTGGAATATGCACACAAGAAAGCTCCAGCGCCTGTTCAATCAGTATGTAGGTATTAGCCCCAAAATGGTGATCAAGCTCTACCGCCTGCAAAATGCTGCCGAGCTGATGGAGCGGGGTGTGGATTGTGATCTGGTTAAGCTGTCTCAGGACCTTGGATATCATGATCAGTCGCACTTTATTAAAGATTTCAAATCCATTATCGGCAGCACACCTGAGGATTACGTCCATTCCAGAAAATGATTCATTACTATTTAGCACAATTAATTTGTGTAAAATTAAATTTTCACTATCCGTTCAGATTACAAACATTTATACTGAGTAAGACTAGTAAACAAATGACATATAGGAAGCAAGGTGTTTCGTTTGATTAGTATTATTTTTGTTGCTCTTGTAGCCATCGAACATTTGTACATCATGGTAATGGAGATGTTTCTGTGGACTCGTCCACGCACAATGAAAACGTTCGGTCTTACCCCTGTACTAGCGGAATCCACCAAATCCTTGGCTGCCAATCAAGGGCTGTACAATGGATTTTTGGCCGCAGGCTTGATCTGGGGACTCGTTTATCCGGATGGAACCGTCGGACAGCACATCCAGATCTTCTTCCTGGCATGTGTCATCATCGCCGCCATATACGGAGCCGTGACCGCTACGCGATCCATCATCATCAAACAAGGGCTGCCTGCGATTATTGCAATGCTTCTGGTTCTTTTCCTCTGATCCTCTGCTGACCATACCATGCTGGGATTCATTACAAGCTCCAATGTGGTAAGGTTAGGATATATAGGCATCGGATTATGCCTGATCACTGTGATTGGCTTGGAAAGGAGAACGTTGCATGGGACTGTTTGACAAGCTTCGGCGTCGCAAAAAGGAACATGTGCCCGCAGGCGGAACAGTAGATACTGCGCCCTATAGCGAAACCATCGTTGGATTTGTTTTGCTCGAGCACGAAGAATGTAATTTCGATCACTTCATTAGCACCATGAAAAGCGAGTGGCATATTGAGATTGATGAACGTCCGGAGGAAGGCAACCTTTTTTTCGAAGTGGATGGAATGCAAGTGGTGTGCGCACATATTAACGCTCCTATTCCTGACCGCGAAGTAGAGGAAAATGCCAAATTAAATGTGTTGTGGCGGGAAGCGGTACAAGTCACTTCACGACATCAATCCCAGATTATTGTCTCTGTTCTGAATGCAACAGACGCAATTCAAGCACATATTCTGTTCACCCAGACGGCGAACGCCTTACTTCAGCTTGATCACGCGCTGGCTATATATATGGCACCACTTGTGGTGGAAGCAGGTCAGTACGTGAAAATCAGTCGTGGACTTAAGGAGCATGAACTGCCCGTCTCCCTCTGGATTTTCATCGGATTATTTCAGAGCCCTGAAGGCGCATCGGCCTATACTTATGGGTTACGCAACTTTGGGAAAGAGGAGATGGAAATCACTCAATCCGCAAAGCCGTTAAGTGAAGTATTTGAAATGATGTACATGACAGCGACTTATGTTGTTGAAAATGATGTAACCCTGCATAGCGGCGAGACGCTTGGCTTCTCCGCAGAACAAAAGCTGCCCATCCACCGTTCGGAAGGAATAGCTACAGAAGGCAGCAGCTTGAAGATTGGTTTTTAAACATCGTTAAAAGCCGTCCAGATCTCTCGTGACTGGGCGGCTTTCTTATGCTTGATTTCCAGTTATTACTTATCAACATATGGTTCCCTGAAATTATCTCAGCTAAGAGCACATAGTTCATAAGATGAAAAATGTCCAAACTCTTCACATTAAATATGTTCATCATCACTGCGATAGGATTAGGGATTCATCGCACATACCATCGTTACAGATGTGCCACTCATGCCTTGTTCAACGAATCCGAAACGCCGATAAAGCCGAATGGCTTCATTATCCGGGTCAACACTGAGCGAAACGTCGTCAATTCCCCGCTTCCGAGCCTCTTCTAATGCTGCCTGTATAAGACGGGTACCTATTCCTTTGCCACGCGCATTTTCAATCACAGCCATTCCCATCTCGGGTGTAGCCGCATTTACATAACCGTACCCCGCATTCTGCTCCGTAAAAAATCGCAATGTTACCGAGCCCATACGTTTTCCCTGAGAATCCACGGCGATAAAGCCGAAATCTCCCTCTCTCCCCCAGCCTTCAACGTACTTGGACATGCCGGGGCTATGGATGATCTCAGGATCAAAGGGTTCTTCACCCTCCCGCTTGAACATCGATGCATACAACATCTCCCACAGAAAAGGGATATCCTGCTCTTCAATGGGACGCAATTGATACTCTGTCATTCCTTCCCCTCCTTCAAATTGGTAAAGAGGCGTTCCATTTCATTCAGATTAAATTCATTGGTAATTTCATAATTTTCAAGCTTGTCTCTCGTTTTGTATCCGCTATAGATAGAGACAGCATGTTCGTTATAAAACGTAATTCCAAAGCCTTCTGTAAATCGATCTTCTTTCTTAGTCAGAAGCTGCCATTCAAAGTAATATGGGCTACGGCTGCCCTTGGAGATATCGTTTTCCTGCACTCGTTTGAATTCTATATCCTTCACTTGTTTCAGCATCGCTCTAATCTCGTTGGGATCTTTAATGGTCACTTCTCCCTCATCATCATAAGGGCTGTTGGCTGCAATTTTCTTAATAACCAGACGATCCAGTGTATCCAGCATACTCATATGATCCGTGACCTCTGCACGAAAATTGGTGTGCTGCCTCGACATGTACATCGGTATCACAATAGCTGCAATCACAATGACAATGACTGCACCAAGAATGGTTATGTTTCTTTTTTTCATTGAAATCCCCTCTCGTTGTTGGGTATATCAGGAAATTAGCAATTGCATTTCAAGTATACCATCTCATCATCCAAATATTGTTCTTCACCATTAAAATAATCCATTAAATACATGCATTTTATATAGAAAATACCTCTTTATAACCAGTCATTTTAAATTTTATGAGATCTCTAACTAAATTGATAAATATCTATATTATGATTTTGAAAAAAATGTCGATATACTACATAAGCTTTTAGCTTTGCCTATACTGGCAGGGGACATCAAAGGGGGAGATTGGATGAAACTTAAACCGAAATTAATGATGATGTTTCTGGCTGCTGTACTGATTACAGCGATTCCACTGGCAACACTAGGCTTATACCAAACAGAGAAACAAGCCACTCGCAATGTCGATTCCAAATTAACTGGATTAATGTCCTCGGCGGCCAACCAATTGGATGGATGGATCAGCAGCAATGCCAAAGTTGTGGAAACACTGGGGTTTGTAATTCAGGAAGCGATTCCGGCTGGACAACTGAACGAAGATTATTTTGATATCATGAAGCTGGGCAGTAACAAAGAAAGTCTGTCGGATCTTTACTATGGCTCAGAACAAGACGGTCATTTTATGAATGGCTCGGACTGGACACCTGATGCGGGGTATGATCCACGTGAGCGTCCCTGGTACCAACAAGCGAAGCAGGCCGATCAACTGGCTTTCTCGGATCCCTATCTGGATATGATGTCGAAGCAATACGCAGTGTCCATGACGATGCCGGTCCTGAATAAAGACGGACAGCTACAAGGCGTCGTGGCAGGAGATTTACTGCTCTCTACCCTTACGGATACGGTGGGAAAAATTAATCTGGACGGGCTGGGATATACATTTCTAATCGATAAAACGGGGATGCTTCTGGCTCACCCTGACGATAAACTGGTAAGTACCTCGGCCTCTGAAAATGCGGAATTAAAACCACTGCTGGCCGACATGCAGGCGTCCACCTCAGGGGAGAAGAAGTTTAACTACAATGGTGAAAATTATCTGTTGTACTTTAACCAAGTCCCCAGCACAGGCTGGGTGGTAGGCTCAGTCATTTCCGAAAAATTAGCTTATTCCGAATACTATGAATTACGAAACACCTACATTCTGATTATCGCTGTTACCCTAATCGTAGTTATGGCGGCAGCATACTGGATTGCATCACTATTCATCAAACCGCTAAAAACCTTGGGCGCAACCTCCCAACGGATGTCGGATGGTGACTTTACGGGTCGGGTACAGATCAGAGGTAAAGATGAGTTTGCGGAGTTAGGTACAGCATTCAATCAGATGTCCGCTCAACTCAGTCTGCTGCTGGAGCAGGTCACCTCCTCTGCTAACCGGGTGCAAAGCATCTCGGGTGAGATGGAAGAGCATACGGACAATACCAAACGCATTGCCGAGCAGATCTCCATCGCCACAGATGAGCTCGCTCAAGGGTCCAGCAAACAGGCGGAATCGGTCTATGACGGTTCAAGTCGATTGTCAGAGATGAGTAATAGTGTTGGCGGCATTAACCGCAGTGTGGAGCAATCGGTGACGATGATGCGAGAAGCAGGGGAAGCTATGCTTGCCGGAATGCAAGCTGTGGATCATCAGGTGGAACTTGCGGACGGCAATCGGAGTTCCATTGATCGCGTAGGTGAGTCGATCACGCTTTTGGCGGAGAAGTCGCAGAAAATCGAGGACATTGTCGGCATGATTCGAGGCATCGCTTCCCAGACTAATCTGCTCGCCCTGAATGCTTCTATTGAAGCGGCCAGAGCGGGTGAACATGGACGCGGATTTGCCGTCGTTGCCGAAGAAGTACGGAAACTGGCCGAACAGTCTTCGGACTCGGCACAGGATATCATTGTTCTGCTGGATGAGATTCAGGCGGCAAGTCGTCAAAGCGTGAGTGAAGTTACTTCGGCTGAACAAGGTATTGAGCAGCAGGTAGCTGCTGTTCATGAGATGCGCGAGTCGTTTACCCGTATCAAGCAATCCATTGACGGCATCGACAGCCAGCTTCAGCTGGTATCCTCTGCTACGACCGAGTTGGATGACAGCTCTGGCAAGATTGCCGAAGTGATATCCAGTGTTGCAGCCATGTCGGAGCAGAGCGCAGCTTCCACGGAAGAGGTTGCTTCTTCTACACAGGAACAGTTCAATTACATTACAAGCATCTCGGAACGTTCCAATGAGCTGGCTCAGCATGCCAATGCGCTGTATGAGGAAGTGAAGAAGTTCAAGATCTAACTCAAACAAGCCGTGTTCACCCATAGAGGTGAGCGGCTTGTTTTTTTATGAAGCATATGTTTGTTTTATGGTCATTTGTATGCTTATTTTTTGTAGTGTTTTTTCCTGAAAGTCGAAGGAATTCCTATTACGACACTGTTGTTCTCATCATTGATCTGATGCATTCCCTGTCGAGTCTCTAACGACCAATTCAGGCTTCAGGACAATTTTCTGTGGTGATTTACCTTCATCTTTTAGCTCATCAATTAATAAATCAACGGCACGATGCCCCAGATCCTCAATAGGTTGGGCAACCGTCGTCAGAGGTGGACTGGTTACTGAAGCCAGAATCGTATTATCAAATCCGATGATTGATACATCTTCAGGCACACGCAGACCTAGCTCTTTGGCAGCCTGAAGCGCACCAATCGCCTGCATGTCGTTGCAGCAGAAAATGCCTGTGGCTCTATTCTTTTCCGTGAGCAGCACGAGCGCCTCTTTTTTGGCTGAACCCAGATCGGCAGAAGACTCTCTCACCTGATCCGCTTCAAGAGAATGACCCGCCTTCTCCAATACTTCACGAAATCCGCGTACGCGTTCCTGACTGCTGCTGACTTTGAACGGTTCGGACAGCACCGCTACGTGAGTGTGACCCAATTCAAGCAGATGCTGCGCTGCCAAAGCACCGCCAAGCCTATCATCGATGGCAACGGTATGCACCGATAACGACGGCATATGACGGGCAATCAGAGCAACAGGTATGGACTGTTGCAGAAGCGGGGACAGAATTTCGGCGTTATCAATACCCGTTCCGATCATCATGCCGTCGACCCTTTTTTGCTGAAGCAGATTCAGATATCGCTCTACCCGCTCGTCCTTATTGTCTGTGCTGCAAATTACGACGCTATAACCCAACTGCCGACTGCGATCCTCTACCGCTCTGGCCAGCTCGGCAAAATACGGATTGGAGATATCGGGCACGAGCAGCCCGAGCGTGTATGTCTGCTTACCTGTAAGTGCCGCGGCGATCGCGCTCGGCTGATAGTGAAGACGCTCCATGATCTCCATAATCTCGGTGCGCCGCTTCTCGCTAATTTTCCCTTTGCCGTTAATAACCTGTGAGACGGTTGCAATGGATACACCCGCCTCGCGTGCTATATCATATATGGTTGCTTTCATTGTTATTTCCCCATTTGTGCTATATATAAATTTCTTTATATATAGGTAATCGTTTTCTTCTCATTATGCAGGGGGAAGTCCGCATACGCAACTTGAAGCCGAAGCAAATTATGAACCAAGCCTGGATCACTTCCTGGATAACGAATAATGGAATCGGATAACCTGGCTCACTTGAAGAATAAAATATAGGAGTATGCCATCTACCTGCATTACTTTTTACTCATAAGCCAATCATGGTCTGGGTCGTTGTGAAACTTCCAGGTCCGGGTTGGTCCTGCCATCACATTCAGATAGTAGACCTCGTATCCCGGAGGAGCACCTACCGGATGGTATCCACACGGGACAAGCACAACTTCCCCGTTGTTCACTGCAAGCGTCTCATCCACAGCGCGATCATCTGTGTAGATACGTTGAATGGCAAACCCCTGCTCTGGCTGTACTCGGAAATAATACGTCTCTTCCAGCAAGGATTCGTCAGGTAGGGCGTCCCGATCATGTTTATGCGGAGGATAGCTCGACCAATGTCCATCTGGCGTGAACACCTCAACGACGAGCAGGCTGTCTGCTTCTTTTTGTTCAGGCAAAATGTTGTGAATCTGTCGTTCCAAGTTGCCATAACCACGTGTCTCAACACCTACATCTTCGGGAGCAATCAGACGAGCTGGATACGTGCCTTTACCTGGTGCCGCACATATCGCAATCTCCAATGCGGTACGAGCTGTTAACTCCACTCGATCTGAACTGGATACGTAAATCGAATACGGAGGAATTTTCTCGAAGACGCTCATTCTTTTGCCAATATTCTCCCACGTGTATTCACGAGTACTTACATCCGCCAAGCCGCTGAGAAGCACAATACAGAGTTCCTGATCCCCGCTCTCACGAGTTAGAGTCTGTCCTTCCGCAAGCTGTACGACCTGAAACCCAACATATTGCCAGCCCGCAGACTCTGGTGTGACCGTCAATAACGTTCCGTCTGCTTTCGGATTCGACACAGGTTTTACTACACGTTCTGACATGCTTTCTTTCACTCCTTCCGGTATTTATCCTTAATTTTTATGGCTGTCTATTAGATGAAATGCACTTGTTATGAAAATGGTCCTTCCTACGGAGCAACCGTCTGCGATTCCACCGACATTCCCGGGACTTCCCGCAGCTTCACAGGTCTGCCTTGCTCCATGGACATGCGCGCCGCGAGCGCGATACGTTCTGCCTGAACTGCATCATTCCCGTTCACGGTGACAGGTGTATCGTTCCGGATCGCGTCGATGAAAAGAGCCGTCTCCTGTACATACGCTTCATTGTATCGTTCCAGAAAAAAGTGCAGCGGTTTGTCGCGCATCAGTCCGGTCGCTGTACTAATTTCTGCCGTATTCGGATGATCGTTCGCAGCTGCGGCGCTGCCCAATGAGCCAAATACCTCAACACGCTGATCATATCCATATACCGCCTGGCGGCTGTTATCAATAACGCCAATTGCTCCATTTTCAAAACTCATTGTCACAATGGCCGTATCCACATCACCGTATTCTGCAAAAACAGGATTGATCAGCACATTGCCCTGGGCATAGACTTCCTCCACTTCACTCCCGGACAGATACCGGGCCATATCGAAATCATGGATCATCATATCCATGAAAATCCCGCCAGACACCCGAATGTACTCCGCTGGCGGCGGACTCGGGTCACGAGAAGTAATTTTGATAATATGCGGTTCCCCAATTGTTCCGTCCTGCACATGTGAACGTACCCGTTTGAAGTTATGGTCGAAGCGACGGTTGAATCCAATTTGCAGCTTTACCCCGGCCTTTTGCACGGCTGCTACAGCTGCCTGAGTTTGATGAAGGTCCATACTAACCGGCTTCTCGCAAAAAATATGTTTACCCGCCTGGGCTGCCTGTTCAATCAGTGGCACATGCGTATCTGTTGAGGAACAGATCAGCACTGCATCTACATTTGGCATGGCGATCAGCTGGCTGCTATCTGTCGTTACCACCGGAATGCTTCGGCTGGAAGCCCACGCCTCCAGTTCGGGTCCTGCAAACAAATCACTGATACCCACAATCTCGGCATGTGGGTTGCGCAGGAGATTATCTGCATGAATTTTGCCAATGCGCCCAGCGCCGATGATGCCAATTCTCACTTTATCCTTGCCCATTCCGTTATCCTCCCTGTAAGTGTCCATGTGGACTCAACGTTCTTCCCTTGGCCCGGGTATGCCCTATGCCCTGAGTGACTACCAGCGGGCAGTGACCATCTTTTTGCGAGTATAAAATTCAACGCCATCCGTGCCATTGGCATGCAAATCACCGTAGAACGATTTCTTCCAGCCGGAAAAAGGGAAAAATGCCATTGGCGCTGGTACGCCCAGGTTAATACCCAACATGCCTGCATCAATGGTTTCACGGAATTGACGCATGCTCGCTCCGCTGCGGGTGAACAGACACGCCCCGTTGGCAAAGTCGGAACGGTTCGCCAGTTCCACAGCTTCCTCCAGCGTAGCTACCCTCGCCACCGAGAGCACTGGTGCAAATATCTCGTCCTTCCAGATCTTCATGGTGCTCTGCACCTCATCGAATACCGTCGGACCAACAAAATAACCGGACTTGCCTGTCGCCTCATCTTTACGACCATCCCGGATCAGAGCAGCACCTTCCTGTTCTCCGGATTCAATGTAGCTGAGTGTACGCTCCTTATGTGGACCACGAATCACAGGACCCAGGAATACCCCTTCATCCATACCGTTACCAATCGTGATGCGATCTGCCGCTTCCACCAGCTTTTGTACCAGCGTGTCAGCAACATCACCCACGGCGACAACAACGGAGCAAGCCATACAGCGTTCTCCGGCGGAGCCGAAGGCTGCGCTGGTGATTTCCTTCACTGTCAGGTCGAGATCGGCGTCTGGCATAACGATCGAGTGGTTTTTGGCACCGGCGAGTGCCTGCACCCGTTTGCCATGTGCGGAAGCGGTGGTGTAGACGTATTCGGCGACAGGCTGTGAGCCGACAAAAGAGATTGCTTGAACATGCTTGTGTTCAAGCAGCCCGTTCACGACGTCATGAGCACCGTGAACAATATTGAGCACGCCGTCGGGAAGCCCTGCTTCCTTGAACAGCTCAGCCAGGCGGCCTGCCAGCAGCGGTGTACGCTCGGATGGCTTCAGGACAAAGGTGTTGCCGCACGCAATCGCCAGCGGGAACATCCAGCACGGTACCATCATCGGGAAGTTGAAGGGGGTTATTCCCCCAATAACACCGATCGGGTACCGGTACATGCCCGACTCCAGCCCGGTGGCGATGTCAGGCAACTGTTTGCCCATCATTAGGTTCGGGGCTCCTGCCGCGAATTCGACGCATTCAATGCCGCGCTGTACTTCGCCGTAGGCTTCCGCGTAGCTTTTACCATTCTCCAGAGTAACCAGCCGAGCGAGTTCTTCCCAGTGCTCTACCAGCAGCTGCTGGTATCGGAACAGAATCCGCGCACGGCGGGGAACCGGTGTACCGCTCCAGGACGGGAACGCCTCCCGTGCCGTCTGGACGGCCAAATCCACGTCCGCCTGTTCAGACAGCGGTACGTGTGCAATGACCTCTTCCGTAGCCGGATTTACGACCGGCTCCGTACGGGTTGCCGCCGGGGTCACCCAGGCACCCCCGATCCAGTTTTGAACCATTGTCGCTGTTGCTGACGCTTCAGAAATCCCTTTTCCCATAGCCCTGTCTCCCTTCGCTTATATGTGCGTTGCCTCAAATTACTCCATGTACTCCAAGTACTTCAACACGCTTCAGGACACCGTAATTTCGCCCCGATTGCAGCGTTCAATATAGTCATTCACTTGTTCCACCGTTGGCATCGCATCCGAGCAGCTATGGCTGGAGATCACGATACTTGCTGCCGCACTGCCAAACGCCATGCTGCGTTCAATCGTCCACCCCTGCATCAACCCATACAGGAAGCCCGCCGCGTAGGAATCACCTGCACCAAACGTTTTCACCACACGCGCAGGGTAGCTGTCCGTTTGATGAGATAGCCCTTCACCTGTATAAGCAATGGAGCCTTCCTTGCCATGTTTGATGATCACAATTTTAGCGGAAAAGTCGAACCATTTTTGCGCGGTCACCTGATCGCTATGGTCTGGATTATGGTCAAACGTCTCCATCATGTCGAACTCTTCACGTGTACCCAGGATGATATCGCATTTCTCGGCTGCGAGGTTATAATAGACCGCCGTCTCTTCGGCTGATGTCCATGTGTATGGACGATAATCCAGATCAAACACAATGACTGTGCCATGCTTTTTCGCATACGCCAGCGCCTGGAATACTGCTTCACGCGATGGGCTCTGGGCGAGGGCTGTGCCTGAGATCAGCAGCACTTTGGAGTCGGCAATCAGCTGTTCCTGTACTTCTCTCGACTGCAATAGCAGATCAGCCACATTGTCGCGATACATCAGAATGCTGCAGTCGGTTGGACTTTTGATCTCGGTAAAAGCAAGCCCTGTCACCGCCCCGGTATCATCTGTTACCACATTCGACGTATCAATCCCGTTCCGCTCCAGATAGCTGTGGATGAATCGGCCCATCTGGTCATTTGCGATTTTGCCGATAAACGCCGTTTCCATGCCGAGTCTGGACATGCCAATCGTAATATTGGCCGGAGAACCGCCCACATATTTTGTAAAGGTCATTGTCTCTTCCATCGGGCGATTGATCTCGTTGGCATTCAAGTCGATGCACAGACGGCCAATCGCGGTGAAATCCATCTTCCTGGAACCAGGAAAGGATACGTAGGTCATTGCATTTGAACCCCTTTCTATGATGGGATTTTGCATGTATATATGGATAGCTTATTTAGAATTGCGAAGTTTAAAGTTTAAAGTTTTGTCTCTGTAATGTTGTTAGAAAATTCATCAAACTTACATACTCATCATCCGGTTTACCTCATGGTATGGCTCTCTCCCGATTGCCATGACTTTATCAGCTGTGTTGATATAAGGACTCCATATATTGCAAGGATCTCCGCGCATACTCATATGGATTATGAATTGCAGGGTCCTGTTCCCCTTCAAGCATCGCCCAGCCATCGTACCCTCGGGTGATCAATTCCTGCAGAATAGGCTCAAAATCAATACAACCATCTCCGGGAACCGTGAATACCCCTTTACGGATGCAACCCACAAAATCAGACTGTTCTTCCCTTGCTTCGTCCAGCACTTGATGACGGATATCCTTCAGGTGGATATAGGCAATCCGGTCATAATGCTTGCGCAAGAGCGTTAGGGGATCTGCTCCACCGTAGTAGGCATGGCCTGTGTCATAGAGCAAATAAACAAGAGATGGGTCGGTCAACTCCATCAGTTTATCGATCTCTTCTGGCTTCTCCACAACAGTGCCTCCATGGTGATGATACGTCAGTTTCAACCCGTGCTCACGGGCGATGGCCCCCGCTTTGTTTAGCCCCTCAGCAAGGATGTGCCATTCCGATTCACTGAGTCTCAGCACTTCTTTTTCATGTGGTGTCCGCCTTGGATCAAAATGCAGCGAGCCGCCTACCTCCGCCGTGCTAATCACCGTGCTGCCCATCGATTGCAGAAACTCAGCGTGTCTGCGATAGCTGTCCAGCTCAGACTGACGATATGCCGCGTCGGAGAACAATACCGATTTCCACTGGGATACGAGGCGTATACTGCGCTTGTCTAGCTCCTCCCGCAATATGACTGGATCCGTGGGATATTTGCGTCCCATCTCCGTTCCTATCAGTCCGAGCCGCTGAATATCATCCAGTATCTGTTCACACGTTGTTGCATCACCATGCTCCTTCACATCCTCTCCGACCCAGTTGATCGGATGAATCCCGAGCTGAAATGGCAGCTTGTTCATGGCTCCACGTCTCCTTTTGTGGTTTAACTTATTTGCATCATTCAGTGCAGAGTGCTGAACGATGCATTTTGGATAATTTCGAATTAACCCACTCCTGGGTGCAAGATATTTAGAGGAAAAAGCAACCTGATCCATACAACGGATATACGAGTGAAGCATTGCCATCTATATCATGCTGGCTAGAAGATATTCTTGGATTAATGCACATGCATGCGCACTTAAATGAGTTTAGCCTTGACACGGTTTGCCTGCATCGTGTGGTGAGCATGAACCACTTTTTCTTCCGTAGATACTTCTGGCACACCCACATTCCACCACGACTCATATCCGCCTGCATTGGTTCCGGGTACGACCGAAATTTCAATCAATGTAGTTACGGTCTCATTCCGTGCATCTCTTAACGCCTGCTCCAATTGTTCTGTCGTCTCTGCCTTATAGGCTTTGGCTCCAAGGCTGCGGGCATGAGCTGCAAAATCGATAGGCATGTAATCCCCAGTCAGTCGTCCGCTCTCCGATTCCCGATAGCGAAACTCATTACCGAACCCGTCACTTCCGTGCTCCCGCTGCAAATTGTGAATACACTGGAATCCGTTATTATTAAATAGCAAAATGGTCATCTTCTTCTGTTCCTGCAAGCTCGTCACCAGTTCAGAATGCAGCATCAGGTAACTGCCGTCACCCACCATGGCATACACTTCACGCTCAGGCTCGGCAAGAGCTGCTCCGAATGCCCCGCTTACCTCATAGCCCATACAGGAGAAGCCATACTCCATGTGGTATGTTTTTGGTGCAGATGCACGCCACAGACGGTGCAAATCTCCGGGTAAACTTCCCGCAGCACACACGATGACAGAAGAAGGGTCAATGGTCCGGTTAATGACACCGACCGCAGTGGTCTGGGCCAGCCCAGCCTCATGCTGCAGTTCATAAAGCCGATCCACTTCGCTGTTCCATTCATCCCGCAGTTCGGCGATCTCGGATGTTCCGTAACCGCTGCGGTATTGCTGTTTCTGTAAAGCCGTTTGCAACGCTTGCAGACCTTCCCGTGCATCAGCCAAAATCGCTTCCCCACCCAGTTTGGCGGCATCCATGCCGTTCAGGTTAATATTAATGAAAGCCGCATCAGGATGTTGAAAAGCAGACCGGGACGCCGTCGTAAAATCCGAGAAACGTGTACCGACGCCGATTACCACATCTGCTTCCCTAGCTAGCCTATTGGCAGCCAGCGAGCCGGTTACGCCGATGGCTCCCACATTAAGTGGGTGGTCCCACGGCAAGGCACTCTTGCCAGCCTGCGTCTCGGCAACCGGAATGCCATATGCCTCGGCGAATTCAGCCAGCTGCGCGGACGCCTCGGCATACAACACACCGCCGCCTGCTACGATCAGCGGCCTCCTGCCACGGGCAATCTGCTGTGCTGCCCGTTCAATAGCCGCCTGGACCGGAGGACGACGGTCCAGGTAATGCACCTTGCGGGCGAAGAACGATTCAGGGTAATCGTACGCCTCTGCCTGCACATCCTGCGGCAGCGCCAGCGTTACCGCGCCCGTCTCCGCCGGGTCCGTCAGCACGCGCATCGCCTGCGTGGCGGCAATCATCAGCTGTTCGGGACGCACGATACGATCCCAGTATTTGCTGACTGCTTTGAACGGATCAGTAGCTGAAATGGTATAATCGCCACTGACCTCCAGCTGTTGCAGCACAGGATCTGGTTCACGCGTGGCAAAGTTATCCCCCGGAAGCAATAAAACAGGAATCCGATTGACCGTTGCAGTTGCCGCTGCGGTAATCATGTTCAGTGCACCTGGGCCGATGGATGTCGTGCAGGCATAAATCTGTCTACGGTTCTTCTGCTTGGCATAGGCCGCTGCCGTATGTACCATGCCTTGTTCATTTTTCCCCTGCATATACGTCAGACTTCCTGAACTACGCTCCAGTGCCTCTCCAATCCCCGTTACGTTGCCATGTCCAAAAATGCCAATGACACCCTTCACAAACTTCGTTTCCACCCCATCAACCGAAATATATTGCTGATCCAGGTATCGGAGCAGTGCCTGAGCCATCGTCAGTCTAATTGTTGTCATGGATTGACATCTCCCTTCCCTTTACGGGTTAAGCGCTTAATCTACGTTAAGTTTAAGCACTTTACCCCTAAAGGTTAAGCGCTTAATTGATATAGTATTACAGGCTGAAGGATTAGGCAAGATATTTTTGTAAGCGTTTTAAATAAATAAAAATTAAAACCTACTTTTTGAATATATTTCTGTGCACTATCCTATCGTTGTTAATGAGGAGATCTGATAATCTCATATCTCTAAACTCCCGTAATCATAATGGTACTATTGAGATTAGGTTTGTTAGCAGTGGAATGAGTACCAGGTGCAGATGGACACGTAAAAAATACAAAAAGAGAGATGGCAAGAACCATCTCTCTTTTTGTATTACCATAAAGCGGGTGATGGGAATCGAACCCACGCTATTAGCTTGGAAGGCTAAAGTTCTACCATTGAACTACACCCGCATGTAAAAATCGGGATGACACGATTTGAACATGCGACCCCCTGGTCCCAAACCAGGTGCTCTACCAAGCTGAGCTACATCCCGTTATCTATACCGGCGAGAGGACTCGAACCTCCACGGTTTCCCACTCGATTTTGAGTCGAGCGCGTCTGCCATTCCGCCACGCCGGCATATGAAGTTATAATGGCGCGCCCTGAGAG
>NZ_AWUK01000045.1 GCF_000499205.1 Paenibacillus sp. MAEPY2 | reverse complement strand
GAGATTAAAAATCTCATTTGTGCTTCGAAATCATACAGTCCGAAGACATGTACCGATTTCTCAGCGTCGATCTTGCAAGCAAGATCGTTACTCACTCGTTGTTCAGTTTTCAAAGATCAAACTTGTTTCGCTACTAAGTTTCGTTCAACTCAGCAACTTTTATATCTTATCACATCCGAACCAACTTTGCAAGCTATTTTTTTAAGTTTCTTTCGAAGCTTATTCGTTTCGCTTGCCGCACCGTGTTTCTCGTGTTTTCTTGGCCGGAATTAGAATATACCATGTACAGTTTCGGAACGCAAGCTTTATTTTCAATAAAGTTTATCATGCAGATCATCCTATCTTCCATGGATGATCTGCGTGATTCCTGCTTAATACAATTTCATGTTACTTCATTTTCTTTACAGGCATCTTCCTCGGCCATAAGGTATAACTGAAACTGATTATAAAATCGATCCCCAATATGATTCCCCATACTCTTATGAGATTAGAGAAGGCCGCAGTACGCTCCGCGTCACCAATCCACCAGATCATTGCGAGCAGGAACAAGCTACCTATGCTCCAAGCCAATAGATGTCTAAGCCATCCCACTCTCTCACGACTAGCATGCTCGCTACCGTACACCTTGTTGCTGCGAGGATGTTCTCCACCTTTGAACCAGTACAAGAAGTAACGATCAGCCCAAGCAATCATCTGATGACCATAGGCAATACTCACGCCTATATATATTGCTGCAATGCCATGAACCATACTTGCTGTAGCACCCTGTTGAAGATCAATCACCGTCGCAACCATAAGAAGAACATCCACAATGGGTGTCGCCATTAATAGTGCAATCCCTGTACGTTTCATCCCGAGCAGATAACGCACACTCAGACCTGCAGCGACAAATACCCAGAAAGCAATCTCACATCCAATAATAAAATAGGCAATCAAATAATCTACTCCTTTTATAATACAAATGTATTAAATACAATTTAACACATTTGTATTATAATAATCAACAATGCTATAATCTTTTTATGCCTAAAATAGTTGATCATGATAAACAACGTCAGCTCGTAGCCAAAGCAGCCTGGCGCGTCATCCGCAGAGATGGTATGGAACAGGCCTCCGTTCGAAATATCGCCGTAGAAGCTGGTATTTCAGCCGGATCTATGCGCCATTACTTCTCAACCCAATCGGAACTACTCCTATACGCAATGAATCTGGTATCCGAACGGGTTTCGAACCGAATCACACAGATGTCCTTTGATGCTTCCCCGTTGGAGAATATGAAGCTTATGTTGTTAGAACTCTTGCCAAATACGGATGAAAAAATGGCCGAAATGGAGGTGTGGTACGCTTTTACAGCCAAATCCAAGACCGAACCCGCTCTTAAAGAGCATGCCGACAAAGTATATGACGAACTCAGACGCGCGATGGCTACGGTTATCACCTACCTCATGGAGCTCGATCTCTCCCGAACAGGTCTCGATAAGGAGCTGGAAATTGAACGACTGTACGCACTGGTGGACGGTTTGGGAATCCATGCGATTCTTCGTCCTGACCAGATGAACAGCAAGATCATGGAGGACATCCTTACAATGCATCTTGCAACGTTATTCCGGGATGCAGAATAAGAGATTCGGTCACAAGATTTATACAGCTCTATCCCTCACACAGCAGGGCCGAGTAATTGCTTCTTATGAAACAAAAAAACCGTCAGGCATCAGTTGTGACTAACCTAATGAATCATAATAGGGTTAGTGTCCTAGATGCGTGACGGTTTTTCTTTTTATCCAATAATAATCCGGCCTTCCGGATGGCGATACAGTTTTTTCTCTTTGCGTGGACGAAGCGCGTATGCGATGGTTAGAGGCCCAATCCGTCCTATAAACATCGTGAAGGCGATAATTACTTTTCCCCATACCGTTAATTCATGCGTTACTCCTACCGACAGACCAACCGTCCCAATCGCCGAGGCCGCTTCAAACATAAGTGAAAGGAACGGTGCATCCTCTGTCGTAAGTAGTAGCATGACGACAACCATGAATATGATCAAGGAAACCATAATAATCGTCAATGCTCTCATCAGCAGCTCCTTTGGAACACGTTGACGGAAAAACACAATATCTTTATTGCCTCGAATCATGGCATACACCGCTCCAATCATGATCAGGAACGTTGTTGTTTTGATTCCGCCCCCAGTTGATCCCGGAGATGCCCCAATAAACATCAACAGAATGAAGAAGAACTGGGTAGCCTGCCTCATCTGGGCAATATCAATGGTGCTCGTACCCGACGAGCGTGTTGAAACAGACTGGAAGAAGGAGGCGTAGATCTTTTCACTCCAACTTAGAGAAGCCAGTGTGTGCCCATTGGTGAACTCAAATACAAACAGTACAATTGCACCCACACCAATCAGCGCACCTGACACGGACAATACCAATTTGGAATGCAATGATAAACGACGACGCTTGCGGTACTCAAACAAATCATTCAATACCACAAAGCCGAGTCCCCCGGATATAACCAGCACGGAAGCTGTTACGTTAAACAACCAGTCTCCCGTATAATGCTGAAAACTATTACCAAACAGATCGAAACCACCATTATTAAATAATGATACCGAGTGAAAAGCACCATAATACACAGCCTGCCAAAAAGGCATTTCCGTTGCCCAGCGTAGGGCCAATATAACAGCAGCCACCCCTTCAATGGTAAACGAAAAGATTAGCACCTTGCGGATAATACGTACGATGCCTTCCATACTGTCTGCGTTGATAGCCTCTTTCAGCAGCAGCCTGTCCTTAAGCGAGATTCGCTTGCCCAATACCAATGCAAACAACGTTGCGATAGTCATGAAGCCAAGTCCACCTAGCTGCATAAGCACCATAATCACGATTTGACCAAACAGGTTGAAGGTTGTTCTTACATCCACGACGACCAGCCCGGTCACGCATGCGGCAGAGGTAGACGTAAACAGCGCATCAATAAACGCCAAATGCTGGCCGCTTTGGTTGGAGATGGGCAGCATGAGCAGAATCGTACCGATCGTGATAATAAGCATGAAACCACCAACCAGAATCAGTGGGGGTGATAGGAATTTAGCAATGTGAAGCCTAAACTTCATGAAGGGCACCTCTTTTAACGTAATACAAACAGGTAGGCAAGAAGATTTGTCACCATACTTATGGCAGTCATGTTGTTTCGACGAATCTATCACTTCGATGCCTATGTAAACCTAAAGAGGAACTTGCCACCAGCATCATACTGAACGGCAGGTTCCTCTTCTATTATGAACGAGTTAAACGTTCCTTATTTAATCCTGTGTACGAGGACGCATGTGCGGGAAGAGCAGTACGTCACGAATGGACGGCGAATTGGTCAACAACATGATCAGACGGTCAATACCGATTCCCAGTCCACCTGTTGGTGGCATACCATATTCGAGTGCACGGATGAAATCATCATCCATTTCGTGTGCTTCGTCGTTTCCGTGTTCTTTCTCCAGCAATTGTGCCTCAAAGCGCTGACGCTGATCAATTGGATCATTCAGCTCCGTAAAGGCATTGGCATGCTCACGTCCAACGATAAACAGCTCGAAGCGGTCCGTGAAGCGTGGATCTACATCGCTTTTCTTCGCCAGCGGGGAAATCTCAACCGGATGTCCCATGATAAAGGTTGGCTGAATCAACGTCTCTTCTACAAAATGTTCGAAGAATGCATTCAGAATATGACCAAATGTCATATGCTTTTCAACCGGAACCTTATGTTCTGTCGCCAAACGGTGAGCTTCCTCGTTCGTCATATGCACGGAGAAGTCTACGCCTACAACTTCCTTAACCGCATCTACCATCGTTACACGGCGCCATTGTGGCGTAAGATCTACTTGATAGTCTGCATATTGGACAACTTGCGTTCCCAGCACTTCCTGTGCGATATGAGCAACCAGATTCTCAGTCAAACGCATGATATCCTGATAATCGGCATATGCCTCATAAAGCTCAATCATCGTGAACTCCGGGTTATGACGTGTCGACATCCCTTCATTACGGTATACACGGCCGATCTCGTATACTTTCTCCAGACCGCCTACAATCAGACGTTTCAAGTGAAGCTCGATCGCAATCCGCATGTACAATTCCATATCAAGCGCATTGTGATGCGTAATGAATGGTCGCGCAGCGGCTCCACCAGCGATGGTGTGCAGCGTCGGAGTTTCCACTTCCAGATAGCCTAGGGAATCCAGGTAACGGCGCATCGACTGAATGATTTTGGAACGAGTAACAAAGGTCTGTTGCACTTCGCGATTCATAATCAGGTCAACATAGCGCTGACGGTAACGCAGCTCTACATCCGCTAGTCCATGATATTTATCCGGAAGTGGGTAAAGTGACTTGGACAATACTTCGAGATTTTGCACCTTAACCGAAGTTTCACCTGTCTTGGTTTTGAAGATCACCCCAGAAACACCTACAATATCCCCCAGATCGAGCAGGCTGAACGCGGCATATTTGTCTTCCGGCACAGTATCCTGACGAACATAGATCTGGATTCTGCCGCTCAGGTCCTGAATATGTGCAAAGCTCGCTTTACCCATTCCCCGCTTCGCCATAATCCGTCCGGCAATACTGACTTCGATGTGCTTCTCTTCCAGCTCTTCCTTAGTCAGTTCTTCATACTTCTTCAGAATGGAGCCGGCTTCTTCCGTACGTACGTATTTTTGGCCAAAAGGGTCGATCCCCAATTTGCGGAGCTCGTCCAATTTGTCGCGGCGAATTTGTAAAAGCTCACTTAGTTCGGTTTCGGTTTCCTGATTCAAGACTTCATCCGTCATGATCTATATTCATCTCCTTATTTACATTGCAGGCATCTTCCGAGGTATTCTGCCTCAAATGTTGAAAAAAGCTTCCCTAAGGAAGCTTTTGTCTCCGTACCCGACTGCTTCATTGCTTATATTACTTTTTGATGTCTAGAATTTTATATTGAATTACGCCAGCAGGCACACTTACATCAACAACCGTACCTTTTTTCTTGCCCAGAATGGCTTTACCAACAGGACTTTCGTTCGATATTTTGTTCTGCAGCGGATTGGACTCCGCAGTACCTACGATCGTATATTCCGTGATATCACCGAATTCCAGATCTTCTACACTAACTGTTGCACCCACGCTTACGGCCTCGGTATCGATCTCGTCGCTGTTGATAATCCGTGCGTTCCGGAGCAATTTCTCCAAAGTAATAACGCGGCCTTCAATGAAAGCCTGTTCGTTCTTCGCGTCTTCGTATTCGGAGTTCTCACTAATATCTCCATACCCGATGGCTACCTTAATCCGTTCAGCCACTTCGCGGCGCTTCACCGATTTCAGCATTTCCAGTTCTTCTTCAAGCTTCTTAAGTCCCTCTGGTGTAAGGATAACTTCCTTATCGCTCATCTCAACCGATTCTCCTGTCATGGGAATAATTTGATTGCACGGCAACGGAACCAGTGCTGTTTACAGAGCTCCGCCCGCATACATCTTCAAAACTATATGAAGTTCTCCGGAGAAACAGAACGTTCCTCCTGATGCACTAGCCTTATGACGCACATGGCGAATTTATACTGTGAAATTATAGGGTAACGGTCTCGAAAAGTCAATGTTACATCCCCTATGGCTGTAAACGTTTTACAACCGCAGATCAGGATGCATTTTCAGCTACTGCCGGTTCTGACTCCAGATTGCCTTCCATATGCAGCTGACCTACAAAGTTCTCCAGAATATGCACCATCTCATCACGTTTGGTTTCTTCCATAATAACGTCCTTGATGCGGGCAGATCCTTTCAGACCTTTCAGATACCAAGCCAGGTGTTTACGCATCTCGCGCACAGCAACAGCCTCACCCTTCAGTGCAATCAGACGGTCCATATGCAAAATGGCAACCCGAATCTTCTCTTCCCCATTCGGGTCAGGAAGCAATTCGCCGGAACTCAAGTATTGAATGGTGCGATACAGCATCCATGGGTTACCCAGAGCGGCACGACCGATCATAACTCCGTCACAACCCGTTTCATCCAACATACGACGGGCATCTTCCGGTGAAGATACATCTCCGTTCCCGATAACCGGGATGGAGACAGCCTCTTTAACATTTTTGATGTGCGACCAGTCCGCTGTACCTGTGTAGAGCTGCTCGCGTGTACGGCCGTGTACACTTACCGCCTGTCCGCCAGCGCGTTCAACCGCAAGTGCATTCTCAACCACGAAGATATGCTCGTTATCCCAGCCGATCCGCATCTTGACTGTAACGGGCTTATCTACCGCGTCCACTACAGCGGATACCATCTCATAAATTTTGTTCGGATCAAGCAACCACCGTGCACCTGCATCACAGCTCGTCACTTTTGGCACTGGGCATCCCATGTTGATGTCAATGATGTCAGCATTGGTTTCTTTGTCCACAATTTTGGCTGCTTCTACGAGGGCTTCACGATCTCCCCCCCAAATTTGCAGGCTCAGCGGTTTCTCCCGCTCATCTACAAACAACATCTCACGTGTCCGCTTGTTACCATGCACGATGGCTTTTCCACTCACCATCTCCGCACATACGAGGCCTGTTCCGAATTCTTTTGCAATTAGACGAAAAGCCGGATTACACACGCCAGCCATCGGCGCAAGTACGACCTGGTTTTTCATTTCAATGTCACCTATTTTAAGCACGGTAGTCGTTCCACTCCTTTTTAAATCCGACTTTTGTATGAATCCTGGTTGTGTTTAGTTTCTTAATGCTTCTTGCTGTATAAAGTATAAAATCAACGAATGATGACGATGTTTTCTTGTTAGTAAAAAAACGGCGCTAACTTCCCTGTAATTCCTCAATGCTAATCGATAGTACCCCTGCAATAAGATTAAGCTCCCGTTCTGCTACTTTACGGTTGCCTCGCTCAATCATACCCAGAATGGCCAGCGATATGCCCGTCTCGGCAGCTAGCTCCTGTTGTGTTAAACCTTTCAGCTTCCGGAAAGCCCGGATTCGATTGGCCAATTGCACGTTTTCCAAAGCTGTATTCCATCCTTTCCATCCAGTACAGACAACGATGATTGTACAAAGGTATACAAACCTGAATGCTCATCTTCGGTTACGATGTCAGCCAGTGGCACCAATACAAATGCCCGTTCACCCATCCGTGGATGCGGCAATTGCAGCCGTTCGGTATCACTCGTCTCTCCATCCATCCAAAGCAGATCCAAATCGACTGTACGAGGGCCCCAACGGATATCACGAACCCGTCCAAGCCGTGTTTCAATATCCAGCAGTTCCGTGAGCAGCTGCTCCGGCAAAAGTGTAGTCTGTACCGCAGTTGCCATATTCAGAAACGCTGGCTGGTCCACATAACCTACCGGTTCCGTCTCATACAGTGCAGAACAGCGCAGGACGGATATATGAGGATGTGCATCCAGCAACGTTAACGCCTCAAGCAGCGTCTGTTCCCGGTCACCCAAATTAGCCCCTAAAGCAATATAAGCCTCTGAAGATTCAGAGGTCGAATGTGCAATCATGATCGGTTCTCACTTTCTTGTGCGGCGAAGCTCTACAGTTACGCCCCCAAAATGAATATCGAACGGCGGATGCGGCTTCGTCACCTTGACTGTCAATGCATTGATAATAGTATAAGTGTCTAGTAAAGAAGATGCAATATGTTCGCCCAAAGCTTCAATTAACTGGAATGATTTATGTTCAACGATCTGTTTCACCAGCTCATGGATTTCTGCATAATTGATGGTTTTGGACAAATCATCGTTACGCCCAGCCTCACCCAGATCCATATCGATCTCCAAATCAATATAATAACGCGCCCCCAGCTTCCGTTCCTCGGCAAATACGCCGTGATATCCGTAATACTCCATTCGATGCAATACCATTCGATCCATAAGTTCCGCCTGCCCTCTATATATAATGAAATCATGGTTGGATATTTCGTTCCCATTGCAAAACGCTGCGCTTCTACTGAACGGGTCACCGGACCCGTCAGCATCATTTCCTCCGCAAGCCTGGAGATGCATACAGCATGGCATCACACATGTCCACCGTGCGCCGCATCGGCTTCACATCATGAACCCGAACCATCTGGCAGCCTTGCGCTATGCCAAAGGCAACCGTAGCAGCTGTACCTTCCAGCGCATCATTCGCCTGCACCTGTAAGGTGTTCTGGATGAACCTTTTACGCGAGGTTGCCAGCAGAACGGGATACCCCATCTCATTGAGCAACCCAAGCGATGACATGAGCGCCAGATTTTCGTTCAGATCCTTCACAAATCCAATGCCCGGGTCCAAAATAATCTGGTCGGGATGTACTCCAGCCTCCAGCGCAATCTGTACACTCTCCTGAAGATCACGAACCACATCATTCAAATAATTCGTGTAGTCTCGTTCTTGCCGATTGTGCATCAGGATCAAAGGACATCCCAGTTCTGCGGCAGTGCGTGCCATCTTCGGGTCAGCCTTGGCTCCCCAGACATCATTGATGATGTGCGCTCCAGCCTGAACGGCCTGACGAGCTACTTCTGCTTTATAGGTGTCTACCGATATTGGGATATGTGGAGCCTGCTCCCGCAACGCTTCGATGACCGGTATGATCCGACTGAGCTCTTCTTCCGCGCCAACGACCTCTGAGCCTGGACGGGTGGACTCTCCTCCGATATCAATGAGATCCGCGCCGTCCTCCATCATCTGTATGGCGTGAGTTACCGCTCGCTCCACATTGGTATAATGTCCCCCATCCGAGAAGGAGTCTGGTGTGACATTCAGAATGCCCATAATAAGTGTCCGTGTACCAAGTTTGAGCTCTGCTGGCCCCCACGCATAATTCCGTTCATAGATGACTGGTGTAAGTGTCATGAAGTATACCCCGCTTTCTGCCGGTACATACCCAGAAGCGCTTCTGTAACCGGGCCTATGTGTCCGCTGCTTATTACCGTTTCTGTACCATCCTGATCCCGCAACGTCGTAACCGGAACGAGTTCAGCAACAGAGCCTGTCAAAAAGATTTCATCTGCCTGTAGCAGTTCCCCCCAAGGGAACAAGCCTTCTTGGCAAAGCATTCCTTGCTGAGCTGCAAGCTCCAGTACAACGGCTCTGGTGATTCCCGGCAAAATGCCGGTCGCAAGTGCTGGTGTGTAGAGTACGCCCTGTCTCACCCAGAACACATTGCTGACAATCCCCTCAGCTACATGCCCATCTCGGGTTAATTGCAGCCCTTCCGCATGTTGCACATGCTGTCCGTATCCGTTCAGTTCACGTTTCGCCAGAATACTGTTCATGTAATGCAGCGATTTGAACCGCACTTCTCCTTCAGGCGTGTTACGGGGTGTCAACAGACGTTGAAGCATTTTTCCATTTTCGTATAGGGATGGGGAGGGTTCAGGTAGTGCTTTTGCCAATACGATATGATTGGGTTTTACATAATCCCCCGAAGGTAATCCCAGCGGGGCTTCACCCGCAGATACCGTATAGCGGACATAAGCATCCTGGAGTTCGTTAGCAAGCAACAGGTCACTAATCCAGTCCGTTACCTCCGCTGCTGTTGCTGTGAAAGGAATGCCCAATTCACGACACCCTGAAGCCATCCGCTCCAAATGACGTTCCAGCAGAAAGGGAACTCCCTGATACGTCCGAAACGTCTCGAACAATCCGAGTCCGTACAAAAAGCCGTGATCCGTCACCGGAACCACGGCTGCCGCCATATTGACCAAGTCTCCGTTTATCGCGGCATATTTCATCTCTATACTTTTACCTGCTGAGACAGGAAGTTACGCAGCATTTGATGACCGTGATCCGTAATGATGGATTCGGGATGGAACTGAACACCTTCAATCGCATATTCCTTGTGACGCAAGCCCATAATCTCGCCTTCCGCCGTCTCGGCTGTAATCTCCAGACAGTCTGGCAGACTGCTGCGCTCGACGATTAGAGAGTGATAACGCGTTGCCGTAAACGGTGATGGTAATCCGCTAAATACGGATGTTCCGTTATGATGCATTTCGGATGTTTTGCCATGCATCATGCGGTCCGCACGAATAACATTGCCTCCGAACGCCTGTCCAATCGCCTGATGTCCCAGACAAACGCCAAAGATCGGAATGCTGCCCTTGAAATGATCAATGACCGCCAGACTGATGCCTGCCTCATTCGGCGTACAAGGACCGGGTGAGATCAAAATATGATCAGGCGCCAAGGCCTCAATGCCTGCCAGATCAATCTCATCATTGCGGCGAACTTCCACCGTCTCCCCAAGTTCACCCAGATATTGAACCAGGTTGTATGTGAAGGAATCATAATTGTCGATAACCAGTATCATATCTTTGCTCCTCCTGTTCTTCCGTCCACACAGGGAACGGTTGCTTAATTATTTTATTTTAACAGCTTCAGCTTCTTCACTGTAATTCACAGCTCGCATCATGGCCCTTGCCTTGTTGCGGCACTCCCTGTATTCCCGATATGGATCAGAATCAATAACAATGCCTGCTCCTGCCTGTACATACCCCATACCGTCCTTAATGGAAAGCGTGCGAATGACGATGTTCAACTCCATGTTCCCACTGTAATCCATCCACCCAATCGAACCTGTATACGGTCCGCGGCGCACAGGCTCCAGTTCCTCAATGATTTCCATGGTTCGAACTTTGGGTGCACCCGTAATTGTTCCACCGGGGAATGTCGCTGCAATCACATCAAATACAGAAAGTCCGTCGGCCAGCGTTCCCTCCACCTGAGACACCAGATGCATGACATGCGAATACTTCTCGATCGTCATCAGTTCCGGCACATGGACCGATCCATAGGCCGCAATTCGTCCGATATCATTCCGCTCCAGATCGACCAGCATAATATGCTCTGCCCGCTCCTTCTCACTGTTCAGCATCTCGGCGGCCATCAACTCATCCTCAGCTTCATCACGCCCTCTTCTCCGTGTGCCTGCGATCGGACGTGCGCTCACCTTGCCATGATCGACTTTGACGAGCAACTCGGGCGAACCGCTCACCAATTGGAAATCAGGACTCCGCAGCATTCCCATGTAGGGAGATGGATTCACAAGTCGAAGCCACTCATAGATGTGTTCGGGACTGGACTTCAGAAGCTTCTCCTGCCGCAGGGACAGGTTCACCTGAAAGACATCCCCTTGCCGGATATATTCCTGCACGGTACGTACTGCCTGCTCAAAATCTTCTTTCGGAAAAGAAGTATGCCACCCTTCGGTTTCTCGCTCCGAGTCCGCTGTCAGTGGAGTACGATGGATCTGACTGTTGCGATGCTCCAGTGCCTGCTGTTGATCTTCTGCCTGCGCAAATCCCAGAATAAGCAGCCAGCGCTGCTGCATGGCTGCTGCTCGCTCTTCTGCTTCCGTGTAAAGTCTGCGCAGATCGGCCTCCGTCTGATTTGGCTGCACAGGCATGTGCACCATACAGAACAAGGCCTGCTGCTCATGATCATATGCCCACACTTCTTCAAAACGCATCCACCAATAATCTGGCAGAGCCGGATTATCTTCAGCCAAGGTCGGCAGCTTCTCGAGGGATCTGGCTACGTCATAACTTAGATACCCTGCACAACCACCGCCAAAGTCTGGGGCACCGCTCACCTTTGGTGCGCTGTATGGCGCAGCCCATCTTTTTAATACTTCAAGAGGCTTACCCTTGTCTGTCGACGTGGATCCCTCTTTCAGATCGTGAATAACAGCTTCATTTCCTTTGCCGGAAATAACGGATACAGGGTGTAATCCAAGGAAGGTGTACCTGCCGCCCTTGCCGTTCTCCAGCACCATTGCATAAGGGGATGCCTGCTGCCAGGCCCCTTCCCACGTTAACGGTAAACCGCCATGATACGGCCCCTTATCCGACTTGATCATGTAAGGCATCATGGTCCAGCCTTGTCCTGCCCATTCGGTCCAGTCGGCGTATGTTGTCATCAGGTGTGTCATTGCGGTTTGCCGCCTCCATCTGTCGCTAGTTCTATTGTCTGATAGTATACTAAAGCACCGCTGCTTTTAAAAGCATTCAGCAAAAAATCCTCCACACCCGGCATGCGGGCAAGGAGGATTTGTTTCATCTCTTGTTAATCTTAAGATTCGAAGTTGTAAAGTGGTGTGCTCAGGTAACGTTCGCCGTTACTTGGTACGATAACCACAACACGTTTGCCTGCACCCAGCTGTTTAGCCACTTGCAGACCTGCACGAATGGCTGCACCGGAAGAAATACCGGATAGGATACCCTCTTCCTTCGCTACCTGACGAGCAGTCTCGAATGCATCATCATTTTCAATGTGAATGATTTCGTCATAGATTTCCTGATCCAGAATCTCAGGGATAAAGTTGGCACCAATCCCCTGGATTTTGTGAGGACCTGGTTTACCGCCTGCCAAGATTGGGGAAGCTGCTGGCTCAACAGCAACAATTTTAATCTCAGGGAAGGCTTCTTTCAACACTTCACCTGTACCTGTAATCGTTCCGCCTGTACCAATTCCTGCGATGAAAGCATCCAACGTACCGCCTACAGATTGAATTGCTTCAACAATCTCAGGGCCAGTCGTTTCACGGTGAATTTTCACGTTGGCTTTATTTTTAAATTGCTCAGCCATGAAATAGGATGGATTTTCCTTAAGCAATTCCTCTGCTTTTTTAACTGCACCATTCATACCTTCGGCTCCCGGTGTGAGCACAAGCTCAGCTCCGTAGGCGCGAAGCAAGTTACGACGCTCCATGCTCATCGTTTCTGGCATAACAATAACAGACTTGTAGCCTTTGGCTGCAGCCACCATAGCCAGTCCAATTCCGGTGTTACCACTTGTTGCTTCGATGATGGTATCACCTGGTTTCAGCTTGCCTTCTTTTTCCGCTTCTTCCACGATGCTAATCGCGATACGGTCTTTCACGCTTGAACCTGGATTCTGGTATTCCAATTTCACGAACACTTCAGCACTACCTTCAGGTACAATACGGTTCAGACGAACAAGCGGAGTACCTCCGATAAGTTCTGTTACGTTATTAACTACTTTAGCCATATGAATGCCCTCCTTAGTGGGATGAATACTACTTAAGTCCTGTTGCCATATACATGTGCGGCCGAGCAGCCTCTAGATGTTATAAAAGAACTACGGAAATCCGTTATTGGGTCTATTCCGTCTACAACAAACCGGACAGGGCCTGAGGTTTCCGAAGATTTCTTTGTTCATATAAATCGTTTTATTCCGAGTAAACGAGTAGGTATTTGATTATTTTTATCTTATCAACGTTATACCCTATTGTCAATATGAGTACTCAAAAAAATACTCTGCCCTGGGCCCTAAGGCCGTAGACAGAGTATTTTTATCACGATGCAGCAATACGTGCGCTTGCAGGATTCAGGATGCTGGAATCTCAGCGATGACGACAGCTTCATACTTGTTGCGCAGCCTTTCCTCCACCTGGGGCAGCGGATCAGCCTGGCTCAGAGCCAGCTGCATCCGAATCTCTTCGCGGACCTCTTCTGCAGGTTGCACCTGACGCTCTTGTTTGTCGTTCACTTTAATGATGGCGTAGCCCTCTTCCACCTTCACTGGTCCTGCAACATCGCCAACGTCCAGTTGAGCGGCAAGTTTGAGAATTTCTTCGGACTGGAACGGATCATTCTGCTCAATCCAGCCCAGCCGCCCGCCCGCATCGCGAGAATAGCTGTCCGTCGATTCACTGCGTGCAGTTTCTTCAAAGTCTGCTCCCTTGTCGAGCTCATCCAGTACCGATTCTGCTTGTTCCTCTTCCTTCAACACAATGATAGACAGATCGTATTTCTCCGGTGAAACATAGTCTTCATGGTGTTCGTTCCAATAACGCTCGATATCTGCATCCTTGATCTGGATACCGCTTGTGGCAATTTTCTCAAGCAGAAGTCGGTATCCCGCCTCCAACTCAAGATCCTGCCTGGATAAACCGAGCTGGGACTGCATTTCGTCAAAATAAGCCTTCTCCGAGTCATATCCATCCATGGCTGCAGCAATTTCTTTCGCAATTTCCTTGGGACTTACCGTCAGATTACGGTCCACCGCTTCTGCATAGACAGCTTTGCGGTTGAGCATCTGGAGCAGCAATTCACTGCCATAACGCCGTTTCAAGGCTTCAGTCCATTCCTTGTCCGTGATGACCTCGCCATTAATTGTTGCTACAGCACTTCCATCTTCCTGATTGGCATCCTGAGGGGAATCTGCCCCATCACGTCCAGTCCGCAACCCTTGCACAATCATAACCGAACCCATCACCAGCATTCCAAGCGTCAAGACAATTACAGCCGTCCATAACCCTTTTTCCTGTCTTGTCATTCCGCGTCCCGTCCCCGCATAGAATCAGTTCTTGGCTTGCTCTAGAATGGTCTCAAGTTGTTCCTTGTTAAAATCGTAAGCTTCGTTACAGAATTGGCAGACCACTTCAGCCTGGCCTTCTTCCTCAATCAATTGTTCCATTTCCGATTGACCCAGACTGATCAACGTTTTCTCTACCCGCTCACGTGAACACTCACAGTGGAAATGAATATCCATTTCGTCCATGATCTGTACATCCGGCAGTACGCGGCGAAGTAACTCCTCCAGTCCATGTCCCTCATCCAGCAGCGATGTTACCTGCGGCATTGTACCGATGGCCTTTTCAATCACGGTAATCTCATCATCCATCAAACCTGGCAGCAGCTGAACAATGAATCCACCGGCTACAATCACCGAATTGTCGGTATCCACCAGTACGCCAACACCTACGGCAGAAGGCGTCTGCTCCGATTTGGCAAAATAGTACGTAAAGTCTTCACCAAGTTCTCCCGAAATAATCGGTACACTGCCGCGATAAGGCTCTTTCAGCCCCAGATCCTTGGTTACGTTCACGAATCCTTCTGTTCCGACCGCGCCAGCAACGTCCAGTTTGCCCATACTATTGCTCGGCAGATGGACATGCGGATTGCTTACATAGCCACGTACTTCACCCTTCGCATTAGCATCGGCAACAACCTGTCCAATGGGACCATCGCCTTTGACCTGAATAGTCAGCTTCTCTTCTCCCTTAAGCATAGCACCCATAATGGCTGCTGCTGTAACCGTACGCCCCATAGCAGCTGTAGCCGTGGGAAACGTATCATGTCTTCTGCGCAGTTCCTCAACCAGTTCCGTCGTCTGCACAGCAAAGGCTCTAACTCGTCCATTCATTGCTGTACCGCGAATTAACCGGTCTTGCTTGTTGTTGTTTTCCAAGTCATTCAGCCTCCTTTGGCGTAATTGCCAGTTATAGAAAAAACGGCATAACATATACGACTGTATTCCCAGCCCGCTGTTTGCCGTCTCTGTTCTTACCTTTCCCGGTTCCGCTCATAAACGATACGCAGCCCTTCAAGCGTAAGCAGCGGATCCACTTCATCGATGCTGCGTGTTTCTTCTGCAATCAGCTTGGCAAGGCCTCCGGTTGCAATGACTCTGGGTTTGGCTCCCATTTCCTCGCGAATACGCTCCACAATGCCGTCCACCTGTCCTGCATAACCATAAATAATGCCGGCCTGCATGGCATGAATGGTGTTGCGACCAATAACTTTCTTGGGCTTCTCCAGTTCAATGCGAGGCAGTTTGGATGCTCGTTCATAGAGCGCTTCGGTTGCGATATGGATGCCGGGTACAATAGCCCCGCCCAGATAATTTCCTTTCTCGTCAATACAGTCAAATGTGGTCGCTGTACCGAAATCGACTACAACGAGAGGGCCGCCATACTTCTCGACGGCTGCTACTGCATTAACAATGCGATCCGCGCCAACTTCACGCGGATTCTCATACCGCAGGTTCAGGCCGGTTCTTATACCAGGCCCAACGAGTAACGGTTTTTTGCCTACGTATTTCTCACACATGGCTTCAATCACATTCACCAGTGGCGGAACCACCGATGAGATGATCACACCTTCAATGTCGCGTGTTGAAATACCCGACATATGAAATAAATTATAAATCAATACGCCGTATTCATCCACTGTCGACTGACGGGATGTGCTCAGGCGAAAATGGTGGAGCAACTCTCGGCCCTGATACACGCCGAGGACGATGTTGCTGTTGCCCACGTCTACCACAAGAATCAAAGAGGTTCACCCCTCTTTCTTTTCGTTTAAATCCAGGCTGATATCCAGGCTCTCAAAAGAGTAGGTTAACCTGCCAACTGAAATTACATCCACTCCGCTCTCAGCAATACCACGAATGGTATTTAGCGAGACGTTGCCCGATGCCTCAACCTTCACATGCGGAGCCTGCTCACGAATAAGAGCAACAGCCTCACGCATCCGATCTGGGTGCATGTTATCCAGCATAATGATATCTGCTCCAGCCTGCAAGGCTTCTCTGACCTGTTCCAGGTTTTCGGTCTCCACTTCAATGGTCATCGTATGAGGAATGACGGCTCGTGCACGCTGTACTGCTTCGGTAATCCCGCCTGCACCCTTAATGTGGTTATCTTTAATCATGACCGCATCATAGAGGCCGAATCGATGATTTGCTCCGCCACCAACCCGCACTGCATATTTTTCAAGCAAGCGGTGTCCCGGTGTTGTTTTACGAGTGTCGACCAGTCGTGTAGAAAGGCCTTCCAACGCATCCACATAAGTACGTGTGCGGGTAGCGACACCCGACATGCGCTGCAGCAGGTTAAGAGCCAAGCGCTCTCCTGTAAGCAAGCTATGTGTGCTGCCTTCTACCTCAGCCAATATCGTACCATGCGTAACTGTATCACCGTCTTTTACCATCGGTGTGAACACAAGGCTGGGATCCACTACCTGAAACACAAGTTCTGCTACCGTAATTCCTGCAATGATCCCATTGTCTTTGGCATGTATAACAGCTTTGGACTGACTGCCAGCGGGAATCGTCACACTTGTGGTAACATCCCCTGCACCGACATCCTCACGAAGCCAGTTTTTGATTGATACGATGAGTCCTTCATTATATCCGTTCAGTATCATGACATCAATTCCTCCACAATCGCTTGTTCTCGCTGCTGCAGACTATGCTTCTGCCACACGGCATCGTCACGCTGCGGGAAATCCTCACGGTAGTGGGCTCCCCGACTTTCCTCACGGTGTAATGCTCCCGTGGTAACCAACCAGGCACAGGTCAACAGGTTGGCATATTCCATCTCTTCTTTGTGAGTAAACTTCTGATCAAAAAAATGCAATTCCTGTTGCAGTTTCTCCAACGCTCCTTGCAGGTTTGCGCCATTCCGGCGCAGCCCCACCTGACGCACCATCATTTTTTGCAGACGCAAGCGTCTTTCGGACACCGGGTTCTGCTCTTCCTGTATTCCCCTGCGAATGCTTGTTGATGTGGGAACCCTTGTATGCAGTGAAGCAAGCGGAGGAAGGGATTGAATACGATCAACGATTCTCCGTCCAAATACAATTGCTTCGGACAGAGAGTTACTCGCCAGCCGATTAGCTCCATGTACTCCTGTAGAAGATACTTCCCCACAGGCAAATAACCTGCCGATGCTGCTCTCTCCGCTAAGATCCGTCTTCACTCCGCCCATCATGTAATGTGCAGCAGGTGCGACTGGAATCCAGTCTGTTGTCATATCCAGCCCATAACGCATGCAAGTCTCATAGATGGTAGGAAACCGATGTTTAATCATCTCTGTCGGCTCATGAGTGATATCAAGATATACAAATGTACTGTTCGTCGATTCCATTTCACTGACGATAGCCCGGGCTACGATATCACGGGGTGCCAGTTCAAGCTGTGCATGATACCGTTCCATGAAGCGCTCGCCTTTCACATTACGCAAATAGGCTCCTTCGCCACGTACAGCCTCGGACACCAGGAAACGTGGTGCCCCTGGATAACAAAGGGAGGTGGGGTGGAACTGAATAAACTCCATGTCCCGGACAACTGCTCCGGCACGATAGGCCATCGCCACACCATCTGCAGTGGCCACTTCCGGATTAGTCGTGTATCGATACAATTGCCCAGCCCCGCCAGAGCATAGTACGGTTGCCTCTGCCTTCACAAATACTTGCGAACCATCAGCCTTCTGAACCAACGCACCTATACATTCTCCCTGCTCTGTAATCAGGTCAATGACAAAATGCTCATCCCACACTTCAACTCCAGGGTGTTCATTCGCCTGTGCAGCCAGCGCACGTACAATCTCATATCCCGTTGCATCCCCATTGGCATGCAAAATACGGCGGTGGCTGTGCGCACCCTCCTGCGTCAACGCCAACTCGCCGTTCTCCAGATCAAACAAAGTACCCAGACGAATCAGTTCCTTCACTCCGTCCGGGCCCTCGTTCACCAATGCTTCTACTGCTTCGGAGCGGCATAATCCCGCTCCTGCAACAAGTGTATCCTGCAAATGGTAGGCAGGTGAATCATCCTCAGCAATAACCGCAGCAATGCCCCCCTGCGCATACCGGGTGTTACTTTCCAGTAACGACTTCTTCGTGATCATCAATACACTGCGTTGCTCGCTCGCCTTGATCGCAGTAAACAAACCAGCAATGCCTGAACCAATAACCAGCACATCCGTCTCCACCATCGGCAGCGCGGACAGATCAAAATCCACTAAATATTGCGGTATCATGTTATTTCACCTGTCTTGGAGCAAGAGTAGCGCATGCTACTTCACCAGTAACATGCGCTCTAGTGATTCTCTGGCTTTGTCGGCAACGGCTGGTGGCACGTAAATTTGCGGCTTCATCGTTTCCAGACATTTAACCAGCTTTTTCAAGTTGTTAACCTTCATGTTCGGACATACGAGGAACTTGGTAGCAAAGTGGAATTGTTTATCCGGGCTATCCAGACGCAGCTGGTATCCTGTACCATCTTCGGTGCCTACGATAAATTCCTTAGCGGACGAATTCTTACAATATTCCAGAATGGCGGTTGTACTACCTACGAAATCACCCATCTCGACAACTTCAGGACGACATTCCGGGTGAACAACGAACTCGGCATTAGGATGCTTCGCTCTCATCTCAACCACGTCTTTGACTGTCAGCATATCGTGGGTATTGCAGTAACCTTCCCAGATAATCATTTTCTTGTCTGTATGTTGTTGCACATAATGTCCCAGATTTTTATCTGGCACCCAGATGATTTCATCGGAATCAACAGATTGAATGACTCTGACAGCATTGGCCGATGTACAACAGATGTCGGTCTCTGCCTTGATCTCAGCTGAGGAATTGATGTACGTTACAACTTTGGCATTCGGGTGCTGTGCTTTCAATTTACGTAAGCCTTCAACGTTCACCATGTCTGCCATCGGGCAGCCTGCACGCTCGTCAGGGATAATCACTGTTTTGTTAGGAGCAAGAATTTTAGCGCTTTCACCCATAAAATGAACCCCACAGAAAACGATAACATCCGCATCGGTTTGAGCTGCCTTCTGAGCCAACAGGAATGAATCCCCCCGGAAGTCAGCGACCTCCTGCACCTCGTCACGTTGATAATAATGGGCTAGAATAATGGCATTCCGTTCCTTCTTCAACTCCATCAGCCGCTCGCGCAGCTCCCGGTTCATCTCAGCCTTGCGCTCTAAAGCCAGAGCTTCCACCTGTGATCCTCTCCTTATCGGGACAGCCTCATACGCTGTTTCATATGGCAAATCCAAGTCGTTATTTTCGCTTGAGAAACGAATCACAAGCGGTTTAACACCTAATGTACACAACGTTCACGACTCTGTCAATAAATGAAAACGCCCCAGAACAAGGGCATAACCGCCCATTTCCTACGTAGTACGCCCTAAAGCTCCCGGTTATCATTATCTCTACAATTTGAATTAATCCATAAAAAAAGAGAGCCCGCGGGCTCTCTTTGTCAGCTGTCACTATAGACAGATGGTTGTTATAAATTAAGATGTTGGCTTCGTCCCACCATCATCCGGGTCATTGCTGCTTCCTTTGTCCAGATTCGGAGCTTCGTTAGGAATATCTCCGGCTGGTGGTTCAGGCGTTTCATCTTTGCCTTGGATACGGACGCGCACATCACCGATGTTGTCGATGATCGCCTCTCCGCCTTCACTAGGCGTACCTTCTCCATCGTTGCTGTTCTCTTCTTTTGGAGTCAGGGAACCTGTTTCGATCAATTGCTTGATCTGATCCATTTCCAATGTCTCCACTTCCAGCAACGTTTGAGCGATCAGATGTACTTCTTTTGAATGTTTGACAAGCAAATCTTTACACTTCTCATAACATTCATTAATGAAGCGTTGCATTTCCTGATCGATCTCGTAAGCAATGGAATCCGAGTAATTCTGTTCGTGACCGATATCACGACCCAGGAATACCTGTCCCTGCGAACTACCGAACTGCATAGGTCCCAGCTTCTCACTCATACCGTACTCCATAACCATGCTACGGACAATACCCGTCGCTTGTTGGAAGTCACTGTATGCACCCGTACCGATTTCACCGATAAACAGTTCTTCGGAAACACGGCCGCCAAGGAGTCCAGTAATTTTGTCCAGCAATTCTTGCTTGGTAACAAGCATACGATCTTCTTTTGGCAACATGATTACATATCCACCCGCACGTCCGCGCGGAATAATGGTAACTTTATGTACCATATCGGCATGTTCCAGGAAGTAACCTACAATGGTATGGCCTGCTTCATGATAAGCAACAATACGTTTCTCGCGGTCACTGATAACACGGCTTTTCTTCTCCGTACCAACGATGACACGGTCGATCGCCTCGTCAACTTCTTTCATGGAAATATCTCTACGATTACGACGTGCCGCAATCAATGCCGCTTCATTCAGGAGATTTTCCAAATCTGCACCGGAGAATCCCGTAGTACGCTTCGCAATGATGTCCAGCTTCACATCTTTGGTAAGTGGCTTGTTGCGTGAGTGTACTTTCAGAACGGCTTCACGACCTCTCACGTCAGGGCGATCAACCGTAATTTGACGGTCAAAACGGCCTGGACGCAGCAAGGCAGGGTCCAGAATGTCTGCACGGTTCGTAGCTGCAACGATGATAATACCTTCATTGGCTCCGAAACCATCCATTTCAACGAGCAACTGGTTGAGTGTTTGTTCACGTTCGTCGTGACCACCACCAAGACCAGCACCACGCTGACGTCCTACAGCATCAATTTCATCGATAAAGATGATACATGGGGCGTTTTTCTTCGCATTTTCAAACAAGTCACGTACACGAGATGCACCGACACCGACAAACATTTCAACGAAGTCAGAACCGGAAATGCTGAAGAATGGTACACCTGCTTCACCGGCAACAGCACGAGCGAGCAAGGTTTTACCTGTACCCGGAGGACCTACAAGCAATACGCCTTTAGGAATTCGTGCACCTACTGCTGCGAATTTACGAGGATCCTTGAGGAAGTCCACGACTTCAACAAGCTCCTGCTTCTCTTCGTCAGCACCCGCAACATCTTCAAACGTAATCCGTTTCTTCTCTTCGTTATAAAGACGGGCACGGCTTTTACCAAAGTTCATTACTTTACCGCCGCCGCCTTGAGCCTGATTAAACAGGAAGAAGAACAGCAGGAACATAATGATCAAAGGAATAAAGGAAGTCAGCAACGTCAACCAGATGCTGTCACCTTTCATAGGTTCCTGATGATATTGGAATTTGTTTGTTTCGCTTGCAACTACAAGCTCACTAATTGCCTCATCCGTAGGAGGAATATACGTTGAGAAATTTTCTGATTTGGCTCCGTCAGGCTTCTCCCTGTATTGACCGGTCACGAGGTACGTCTGACCGTTGAATTGAACCGTCAATTCAGAGATGTTATTGGCCTTGATCGCCGTGCGCAACTGATCATATCTAGGATTATCGGTGGCTTCGCCGCCATTGCTGACGAACTGGACTATCCCCACCACAACTAAAAAAAGAATCAAATAAAAACCAGAATTCCGGATGAACCGATTCATCCCCTACCTCCTCTCGAGACACTTTAATTATTTTAACATAGCCCGACATAGCTTCTCAACAGAAGCCACCAACAGATATGGGCTTGGAACTAGCTTTAGCATTAGTTACTGTAAACTTCCGGTTTCAGAATCCCGATATAAGGGAGGTTCCGGTACTTCTCGGCATAATCGAGGCCGTAACCAACGATGAATGCATCCGGAATGTCAAAGCCGGTGTAATGGGCTTCAAGTTCGACTTTGCGACCTGAAGGCTTGTCAAATAGCGTAACCACACGGACGGATTCAGCGCCGCGGTTCTGCAAGAGTTCGATCAGATAACTGAGCGTGAGTCCACTATCAATAATGTCCTCTACAATTAGAACTTCGCGTCCCTCAACGGATTCATCCAGATCCTTAATGATTTTAACCACGCCAGATGATTTGGTGGAAGCGCCATAGCTCGATACTGCCATGAAATCCATCTCAACAGGTACCGTAATGTTTTTAACCAAATCAGCCATAAATATAAACGCACCCTTGAGCACACAAATGACCAAAGGATTGCGATTTGCATATTCGGCACTTATTGTTGCGCCTAATTCCTTGATTTTACTCTGAATTTCTTCTTCACTGATCAATACTTCCTGAATGTCGTTCTGCAACTGTGCGAACCTCCTAAGTTATACATATGAAAGCCTTACCTGAACCATAACCACTACCCCTGAATCGCTGAATCGCCTACAGTCATGTACAGGATTGCGGAAGTATCCTCCCTGACAGGAGCTACACTAGACCGGCGAACACCCGGTAACCAGATGATATTGCCTGCTCCATCACATACCACGGGAACCCGTGAACGGACAGAAGGGGGAATTTTCTCATCGATGAAAATATTTTTCACCTTTTTGCTTCCGTTTAATCCCATCACTTTCATGGTATCTCCAGGTAACCGTGAACGCACAACCAGCGGCATAAGCAGTTGATCCGCATCAAATGCGGCATGATTCGCCGATTCCGGTACATGATAGTCCTCGGGACTCATCGGAACGAGCCGAACATGCCGGTCGATTTCCGCGAGAGAAAGCTCATAAGTTCCGCTCCATTGAGCAAGACGATATTCGTAAGATTGATCCTGTACGTCAGTCCGTATGCCGAAAGAAATCAGATCATACTCCCGGGTGCAGGCGAGTGTCTGTCCTATATCCAGGCTCCAGGTCGTCGCATCAGGCTGAATAACCTTGCGGCGAATGGTTTCAATACGGGTAAAGTCGACAAAATCACTGTCCAAAGGCAGATAATTCAATATTAGTTTAATCAACCTTCGTTGTAAAGCGACATGTAACTTCAAAAAGGAAGGCACCTCAAAGGTTAGCCTTCCGCCGTTCGCCTGCACTAGACACCTGTATGCGTCATATGCACCTTGTTCCATGAAATCGTCTTCATCACCCACAATTTCGGCAAGTCGATTCAAAGACGGCGTCAACTGTCCATTATATTGCCCCAAAAAAGGAAGCACATCCAAGCGAATGGCATTACGCCGATATTTACGCAGGGAATTGCTTTCATCATTAAAATACAGAAAACCCTGGTTATTACAAGCTTCTACAAGGTCTGTCTTGTTTATACGAAGGCATGGACGAATAAGTTCCACATTTTTTTCTCGCCTTTTAAACTTCATTCCCGCGAGACCGGAAAGACCACTACCACGCAGCAAATGGAGCATCACGGTTTCTGCCTGATCATCGGCATGATGGGCCAGTGCAATGCTCGCCGCATCATATTTGGCTGCCACTTCATGCAAAAACGCATATCGCTTGTTGCGCGCAGCCTCTTGAGGACCTTGACCGGTAAGCTTCATATAAGAAGGTACATCGGCCTTCACCCATTCAAAGGCAATGCCAAGCCGGTGTGCAAGTTCCTTCATCATCTCGGCTTCATGATCGGATTCACTCCGAAACCCATGATGTACATGGGCGCAAATCAATTCCAGCGGGACATGCCTGATACTGATCTCATGCATGATATGCAAAAAAGCTACCGAGTCCGGCCCGCCCGATACTGCGACGACAATCCGATCCCCGGGAACCCATAACTGATGCTCTTCCGCTGCATCCAGCACGTTATTCACCAGCTTGTTCCAGCGTAAAGCCTCCATACCTGTTCCTCATTCCTTACGTTATGTATATGCACGCTCACAGGTCAGAATCGCAGTGCATAGATGAGTACCCCAATAAGTAATATAACGGATACAGCAAATGCATTTTTGAGCCAACGCGGTGTAGTACTTTTGGAACGGCGACGAAGAGGAGAAGGGCGTGCCATCATCTCTTTCCAGACTTTAGCCGCGTGTCCCGCATCCTGAAACTGACCTCGTAATGCCTGAATGGTCCAGTTTCGAAATGGACGCAGGCGTTCGCTGCGCTCCACGAGGGCTGTGAGCTGGTTCACACTTCGAAGTTGTGGTAATCCTTCTGCAGCCAGCGCTTTGAGTGCATCGGCTTCAAGTACATGAATGAGTAATAACGCAAAAGCAAACACATCATAGGTTCCATCTGCTGTCCGGCTACCGGCATTCCAGAATCCGCGATCATACCATTCCGTGAACTGCTTAACGCTCCGGCCAATTGAAGTCACTCCACCATAGTCGATAAGCTCTACCTGCCCATAATCGGATACCAGTACATTTTGGGGTTTAAGATCGCCAAATACCCATCCAGCCTGATGCAATTGAGCCAGCTTCTGCAAGAGTCTGAGCCCAACCAGAAGTGTCCAGTCCGTTCCCTGTCGCCGAATAAAGTGGTGCAGAGACTCCCCCCGAACGTAACGCATCACATAAAAGGGAATGTCACGACCACGAATGGCGTAGTCATCCACATCTTTCAGATAGGAAGGAATACCGCTCTGCCGAAGGGCCTCATGATTACGCTGTAATTGAAAAGATTTGAGCACATTAATTTCCGATTGCAAATCTACAGGGTCAAATCCCATTTTAAGCGCATAATGTTTGCCATTTTCACCCCGCTGGACAAGAAAAACGATGCCGTTGGCTCCTTTGCCCAGCAGCTTCCGAATCGTATAACGGCTGCGATTCCATTTCCCTGTTATGACTGTTCCTGGCGGGAAAGAGGCGTCAGACAACGTTGTCACCGAGCATCCCTTCTCTTTCAATGCGATAGTTCCCTTCTATTTCCTGCTGTCCCTCCAGTGTACCATAACGGTAAAAATCAATCACCCTTTGAATCGCAGGACCTGTCGGCGTCGCTCCCTTCATTTGCAAACGTCCAAATAGCGAACGAACACGGCTCAGATCAACTGTCCAGTCGATATCCATGACAGCTTCTTCTCCGCTATGTCGTCCAGGAAAATGAAAGACGGAAAGATGGCTCTGACCCATACGTGCCTGCAAGCTAAGCATTAAATCCCGAATTCCTTCCTCCACAGCAGCCAGCTTCGGCTTCATACTGGCACTTACGTCAATGAGAAGCACGACTTGAAGTGGTGTTGTCTCGGCCATATCATCCATCACTTCAACGACCTGCGCACGTTTTGCCGGTTCAAGGTCTGTTACCGTTTTCGGCTCGTATTCTCCCAAAATTTGTGTTAATTCTCTATTAACCGCCTGTTGAATGGTCTGAACCACCGTTTTTCTTGTCATCATCTGCATCGTATGAGCAAGCTGTCTTGTGCCTACGATCTGACTGATTCCACCTCCGGCTTTGGCAATATCCTCGATCTCCCGACTGCCCAACTCACCAATAGTTCCATAATCAATAACACCGACCACGTTGACCGTAATTCCCTCTTCCCGCGCTTCCGCAGCAGCCAGAACTGGGCTTGTGCCTACATTGGAACAACCGTCGGTGATCAACAAGATTTGTTTCATCCGATATCCCTCCGTTTTGGGTTACTCTCCAACTCTATGACTAGCATTGCCAGAATGAAGAGACTTCAAACAGAGGAATATGCAATTAACTGACGGTGCGCGGACGTTCCATCCGGCTTATTCCAGGTACTCTCAATGTGGCCCACTCCGGGCGATAATGTTCTATTTTGCCTACAATTACAGTCATATCATCATAGATCTCATGCTGCTGATAACGAATAACACTTTCAAGCAGGCAGTCTGCTACCTCCTGAGGATCATCGCTATCAATTTCCTGAATGAGCCGCTTCATCCATAACTCTTTATTGACGGCATATCCCGGCGCGTCATAGATGCCATCAGTCATCATAATTAAAACATCCCCTGGCTGAAGCTGTACGGTTACCAGATCCACCTCAATATCTTTGATAATTCCAATCGGCAGATTGCTTGCCGAAACCTGGATAACCTCCTGCCCCCGTTTAATAAAACTTGGAGTCGAGCCGATTTTCATAAATGTGGTCTCTGCCGTATATTCATCGATCAGAGCCATATCGACCGTTGCATACATTTCTTCAGGAGAACGCAGCAGCAGAACGGAATTCACCGATTTGATCGCCAGCTTCTCATCCATGCCCGACTGTAACAACTGCTCCAGTATATTTAGCGCAGCACTGCTCTCCATCCGTGCCCGTTCCCCATTGCCCATGCCATCGCTAAGCGCAACCGCAAATGTACCATTGCCGAGTTCAACCGTACTGAAGCTGTCCCCGGACATCACATCTCCCCCTTTGGCAGCAGCAGCAACACCCGTTGTTATTTCAAACGTTTTGGCAGATCCAAAGGTGACTGTCGCCAGCCCCTGGCGAGGATCGAGCATCGTCTCATTCAAGACGGCAATATGCTCGTCCAGTACATCCGAGATCAGCGGAGCAATCATTTTCCGGCATTCGTCAAATCCGCGTGTATACGCATGAACAATCTCAATCTCCACATTCCCCGCTTCCAGATTAATGATTTCAATAGAATGTATGGACAGACCCAACGATTCAAGCGCATCCCGAATCTGTTCCTCCTGCTGCACCATCTCATCACTTTCCCGTTGAATTTCTTTCGCCAGGTCCTCCATCACCTGGGATACTCCTGATAATTGCTCTGCAACCAGCTGTCGACTATCTATAATCTGACGTTTCCATTGCATGTTATGTTGATGCAGACCATACTGGGCGCGCATCACTTCAAGTACCTCCTCCGGTTTCGCACATACCCTGTTCCATTCCACCGGAATCTGCTTGCCTGACATCTCCGGGTTGGCTTCAATGGAACTCATCACATCCGTCATATATTTATAGGTTTGAATAAACTTCGCATCCCAGCATTGGGCCTTCTTAAAGCAACCCGAACATGTCCCTTCGGCTACGGCATTCATGAAATGCTCCATCCCGCCTTCGTTCTGTACCGGCTCCCCCGCGCCGGACATCTGATCGAAGCTGCGTGACAGCTGACGGAATACCTGCGAGAAGCGGGTAACCCGTTCTGCGGTGACATCCCGTATTCTCTTCGCATATTCATGCTGCGATTTTGTGTGATCCTGTGTACCAGGAACATATTTGGATATGGCCGTCAGCATGCTTTTTGGCGTCAGCATAAACAGAACGATGGCTGCACACGTTTCCCATAAGGAGTTCATGACATCTCCCGGACCACCCAGATAGATGGATAGAATGGAGGAACCCAGCAGCATACCTAACGCGACCGCAGCACGTTTCCCCTCCCGGAGCATACCCGCAAGCATGCCTGCAAAAGCAAGCAGACTCATCTGATATACCGCCGACATGTCGGCCAAACTCAGAATGAGGCCAGTAATGACCCCAACCGAGGCTCCCAGGGGGGCTCCGCCCACCAGGGCAAAGATCAGAATGAGATACCGGGAGAGCATATGCTCGACGGACAGGGACTGAATCGTCCAGCCCACGGCTCCCGTCATCACGGAGGCCAGCAAGATGATTAGACAGAGGATCTCCTCGTTCTTTAGGTTGAATTTTTTTTTGCGATACGTGAAGATCGGTATGGCTTGTATGAAAACCAGGGTGAGCACGAAGCTGAGTATGGAATCCATGGTCAGCATCAGCATCGCGTACCAGCTGAAAGACGGCCCTATCACGACGGCGAATAACTTGACCATAAAAGTAGTCGTAAACACCATCGTTGGCGCATAAGATAATTCAGCGCGGTCATAAGACTCCAGTCCTCTGAACAACAGATAGAAGATGGCGATCTCCGAAGCAACAATCAGTGGAACTGGAAACGGGGCAAAGAGACTGCCTGCCAGCAGCGCGGCACCTACCGGAATAATGTAATCCCTGCGCATGAAGGCTATTACCGCAAAGTAAGCAATCGCAAAGGGCGATAATTCATTCAGAATCATGGCCTTGCCCAGCAAAAATCCCATAAAGGTGAGAAGCAGCACCCATTTACGTGCAGCAACGATCTGGACAGCCTTGCGGGAGCTAATCCACTGCTTAAGACGTACTGACAGCTCCTCCCGAGCTTCCGTACCTCCTTTACCAGCTTTCATTCCCGGAAATTGAATGACATTCCACTTTTCCATCATCCTCAAGGCACCCCATTCGATTAATTTAATTTTCGTGTTTCGTTCTCGATGGTTCTGATTATAGATAGAATAGAAGACGTAGTTTGTCAGAATTGGTGGGCAGGCTTCAAAAACTTTACGACAAAAGAAACAGATGCGGCGCGGTGGTGCGGATCCCCCGGCCTTATTGTGGTTTCATCCATTTGGCAGATCCCCCGCCGACAAGGCGCTTGTCTGATTTTGAACTAGAAGCCCTTCGGCTTCGCCACGATATGAGCAGGATACCTGTGGAATGCCACGGAAACCTGTCGGTAAAAAATGGTAGACGACAAATGTTCTTATGTACTTTTTTCCTGTGCAGAAAAGCTGGGGATATGGAGCTTCACTTTACAAAAAAGGCTAAGAATCCGGTCTATTGTCTATAACTGACCCGTTAAACTCCAAAATTAAAAACAAACGCAAAAAAACCGCCAGCCCCAAGGCTAACGGTTTTTCTTATATTTTAAATCAGGTTGAACCAGATTAAACGCGCTTGGCTCCACGGCCACCACGTTTGCCTTCTGTGTTCTTCTTCAACGAAGAAATCCGTTCTTCGCTATCTTTCAGGAAGCGTGACATTTTATCCTCAAATGAAGGTTTGCCTGCTGCGGGCTTGAAAGAACGGCCTCCGCGGTCACGGTTAAATCCACCACCACCGCCGCCACGACCTTGGCCACCACTTGGGCCTCCGCCGCTGAATCGTTCGCGATCTCCTCCACTGCGTTCCGGTCTAGGAGCTCTTGGGGGTCTGGACTGTGTTTGTTGCTCAACCGGTTTGTCAACAGCTTGCTTAATGGAAAGCCCAATCTTGCCATCCTTGTCAACGTTGATGACCTTAACGGTAACGAGGTCATTAAGCTTCAGGTGGTCGTTGACATCTTTGACATAATTGTCGGCGATTTCCGAGATGTGAACGAGACCCGTGACACCTCCTGACAGATCCACAAATGCTCCAAAATGCGTGATGCCTGTCACCTTGCCCTCTAACTTGGTGCCCACTTCAATTGCCATAGAATAAAATGATCCTCCCTTAAAAATATACAACCCGATTTTTTGAATGCCAAAATCAATGCTGTGCTAATTTAATTATACCTTATGCCGCAAACCAAGGTCAACTGAGCACTACCCCTGAAGGCAGCCTATTTTTACCGGTATAACGGCTTCAGACATATAGATAACAATCCTTGCTCGATAATGAGCCAAATTACATCAGTTCCCTGACTCTTCAACCTGAATTGGTGTTTCCTCAGGCAGATAGTATCCTTTTTTTCGAGCCAGCTGTCCTATGTATTCGGGATCCTTCAACCGGCTGACTTCATACTTCAACTGATCCAGCTTCTTCTCTGTTTCTTCCTTTGAAGCTTGCTGTGCCGCCAGGTGAGAACTCTTGTCCGAAATTTGTGCAGTCTGCACAAGGAACGTATACCCTGCCCAAATGATAAACACAACCATAAAAGTCATCCAGAGCATGAGACGCCTTTTGGCACCAGCAGATTTTCCTTGGCCTGCTTGTACTTTTGATTTGCTCATAGGTGTTTTACCCATTATCGGACCTCCTTAAAACCAGCGTTTCCACATCGCTGCGATACTTGAACCCGCACGGATCAGGAAGCGTGGCGTAACCCAATGTTTTAGGATTGGCCTAAACATCCAGCGGAACAACTTGCCGAAAGGTACCAAACATTGCAGCACCAGCTTACCCAGGAATAACAGTATGGCGAGTACAAAACCAAATAATACGCGCACTAACTTGTAAAGTCCTTTAGCGGGCATAACGATCAGGATGTTAAGGATATGTCCACACCAATGAATCAGCGTTCTTGCGAGTTTAATTAACATTACCACAAAACGCTGAGTTGTAACACTTAAAAGCCAAAAATAGAAGCAAACCCCTATAATCAGCCCCAAAAAGACATAAAACCGCAGCTGTCCGTGGTTCCCGGCATACAGCATCCGGAAGACGAACAGCGCGGAGGCGACCCAATACAACAGATCTAACGTGTGGACGCTCCATCTCGGGAACCGCAGCTGACCGGACAGTACCCGGTAACTGTCGTAGGCCATCCCCATCACGGCTCCCGACATTAGCATCCACATCAATGTGATCCATTGAGTATCCGGACTCATCGGAACATCTTGCCGAACAGGCCTTTACTGTTCTTCGACTGGGAACCGGGGTCCAGGTATTGAAGAGAGCTGACAGTGCCCTCGATGGATAATAAACCGTCCTCCAGGCTTAAGTTTTTGATATGTAAATTGTGCCCCCGGATGGTCAGATGCCCAAGTTCAGTTTGCAGCAAAAATTCCTCACTGTCGAAGCTCTCCACATTGGAGACACCTGTCAGATCCAGCAGTTTCCGATTCTGCATGCTCAGATGATGCTGTTTCATCTTACTTTGCTCAACCATGGCATGTACCCCTCCTTCTTACCCCTAGCTTATGGATCAAAAGTACAGAATAGAACCAAGGTTGGATGAAACCGAATGTCTGGATAACAGATCAACACAAAAACGCCCTTCCCTGTACGGGAAAGGCGCTTCTCTTCATTTTGCAATGAATGGGTACAAACGTATATTGGGCATCCCTGTTACCAGTTCAGCCCGTTATCCTTGGCGATCGGCTCTTCCTTAACCAAGGTGTAGAGGCTGCTCGCCTCATCCTTCTTGGTACTCTCGGCAAGACGTTCCACCTTCACAGTGACCAGCTTTTGACCGAACTGAACCGTCAGCTCATCGCCCACTTTGACAGCGGCGCTGGGCTTCGCTTCACGTCCGTTCACCAGCACACGTCCCTGTTCAGAGACGTCCTTTGCTACAGTGCGGCGTTTGATCAGCCGGGAGACCTTCAGGAATTTATCAAGACGCATTATTTTACGGCTTCTTTAAGTTTGTTACCTGCTTTAAACGCAGGAACGGTGGACTCAGGAATCACGATTTCATTCCCTGTTTGCGGGTTACGTCCGGTACGACCGGAACGTTTGCGGGTCTCAAAAGTGCCAAAGCCGATCAGTTGTACTTTGTCTCCGCTGGCAAGTGCATCTGTAATTTCTCCCAAAAAGCCGTTCAATACGGACTCAACGTCTTTTTTAGTCAAACCGCTTTTGGTGGAAATGTTGTTAATCAGATCTGTTTTGTTCATTTTTAAAAGCCTCCCAAATTGAAAAAAAAGTATCTGCGAATCCATAACAACATATCTGCTGCTGGCTCCGCGCAAGGTTACTACACATGTATTCTGGCTTGGCATCTGAAATCCTGCCTCGGTCTTCGACTTTTTTCACTTTTTGTCGGTCCTGCCCAAGAACAGTCTAAGTCCAGTACCCGAAACACCTCTTCGTTAATCACACGCTTTCTCGTGCAACCCGTCCGAGATGCTTCGACGACACGATACGCATGATGCAACTAATGATATCGGATCATCGTCCAAAATGCCAGAGTCCTTTACAATCCAGCCTTCTTCGCTGCCTGCCAGTATTGCTCCATTTCATCAACATTACTGTCTGACGGAGTTCTTCCCTGTTCACGCAGACGCTCCTCAATATACTGGAAACGCTGAATGAATTTTCGATTCGTGGCGGCAAGCGCCTCCTCCGGATCTGTATCAATAAATCTCGCTACATTGGCAGCCGCAAACAATAAATCGCCCAGTTCAAGCTTCCGCTCTTCCGCAGACTGATTATGCTGTACTGCTTCTTTCAGCTCGGCCAGTTCTTCCTCAATCTTGGCAAAGACACCATCCACGTCATCCCAATCGAAGCCGACTTTGGCCGCTTTTTTCTGTAATTTATACCCTTTCATCAAGGCAGGCAAGTCACGCGGAATACCGTCCAACACGGAAATCTGCTGATCCTGTCCCTTGCGCTTTTTCTCCTCTGCCTTCATCTGTTCCCAGTTTTGCAATGCTTCATTCGCATTCTCTGCCTGTTGTTCGCCGAATACGTGTGGATGACGGAAAATTAGCTTGTCGTTCAATCCTTCAATAACGTCATACACGTTAAACGTGCCAACTTCTTCTTCCATCTGGGAGTGCAGCAAAATCTGCAACAGGAGATCACCTAGCTCTTCCTTCATGTGATCAGGGTCATCCTCATCAATCGTTTCAATGACTTCATAGGTTTCCTCGATCAGGTTTTTGCGAATCGACTGATGGGTCTGCTCCTGATCCCAAGGACAGCCACCTGGACTGCGAAGAATATTCACGATTTCATGCAGTCGTGCGAAGGAGCGTCGACGAAGCGCGTCATCCGTATTTTTTGGCACATATATTAATGATAAATTACCGTAACCTTCAATCCGGTCCAGATCATGCAGCGGTACCTTGTGAATGATCTCCTGTCCCTGTACACCCAAGGCATGTCCGACAAACACCGGATAATCGTCAGGGTAAACGTCCATCAGGCACAGTTTTACGTCGGAAGCGGTAAACACATCATAGACTTGTCCAATCAAGGTATGGAGCTGTGGCTGAACCAGTTCCGTATTCAGACTGCTGGCATCGAGAAGCTGAAAACCTTCAATAGGATCAAATCCAAGACGAATAAACGCTTCATCCAGGAAACTCTCGCCGCCCATGACACGCAGCGAAATGCCCATTTGTGGGCAGCGCTCTTTCAACAGGCGCACACTCGCTTCTGCGACCATGGGATGGCCTGGCACGGCATAAACAATCTCGGTACCCGGCTCGCCCTTGCGTGCGGCCTCAATCAGTCGTTCTGCAATTTCGTCGTACACTTCCGGAAAAGAATCCTTCGCCTCATAGATGGCATCAAAGGATGTCATCTCCAGCCCTTCCTGCTTCAGATCATTCAATACGGGATGATCCAGTGTCCGCACATACAGCGTCGCTGCATGTTTCATTTTTTTGATGATTCCTACCGTCAGCTGATCTGCATCTCCAGATCCAAGACCGACTACTGTCAAAGCTGCACTCATGTTTATAAGCCTCCATCCGAACTTTCCTGTTCCGACTCTCCATCCTTTGTCAAACCAATCGTAGATGGGCCATACATAAAGCAGAACAGGGCTCTATAATTACACGTATTATACCAGAATTAGACGTTATCCTATAATTGCATTTGCATATGACACGGTCTGACTCATTCAATCTCTGCTGCTCCGCTTAAGAATGTGAGAGCCGGGATGAATGGACGGCGTAGCGCTAAGTGTAGCAGCGCAACGCAGGGTTTAGCGCAGCACACGCAGTCTGCGCAGCAGCTTGGCCAGCAGCGGCCCCAGCTTCGGCACAGCCGCCAGCTCTGTGGCGGTCAGCAGCCCCGTCCGGGCCGCTAGCAGCAAGAACACGGCTGAGCCTGCGGCTATGCCAAGCAGGCTCACGCCCATCGCGGCCAGCCGGCGATCGGCCGCGATACCGATGCCGCCGAGCAGCGCTTCGGCGGCCCAGGCCGTGCCTGCCGCCGCCAGGCTCATGGCGGCGATTACCAGCGCCGGCTTCGCCAGGACGGCGCTAGGGGCCGGGCGCAGGGCGACAAGCCGCGCCAGCAGCGCCACATTCAGGCCAGCCGCCAGCATGTAGGCGACTGCGCCTGCCAGGGCCGCGCCGCTGATGCCCAGCGCCGGCACAAGCATGACGTTCAGCAGCGCCTTGACGCCTGCGGCGGCCAGCATGCTGAACGCGGGTGCGCGCACGGCGCCGAGGCCTTGCAGCAGCGCCGCCGCGATAATGCTGACGGTGCTGCCCGCTGCCGTCAGCGCCATGTACCGCAGAGCTTCGGTGCCTGCGGCATCCCCGTACAGCATGCGGTTAATCGGCTCTGCCAGCACCGCCAAACCGGCGGATGCCGCCAGACCGATCAACCAGAACCAGCGCAGCGCAAGGCCTGCTTGCTGCCTCACGGCTCCCGGCCCGCCCTTCAGCCGGGCTTCGGCCATCGCCGGAATAAAGAGCACAGACAGCGACGTGGCAAGCATCGTCACCAGCTGAACCAGCGGCAGACCACGATTGTATATTCCGAAGGACACCATGGATTGAAGCTCATCCAACCCTTCTCGTCTTAACAATCGAGGCACCGTAAAGGTATCGACCAGATTCATCAATGGCACAGCCAGTGATCCGAGACAGACCGGAATGGCATACATCAGCAATGTTTTGATCCAATCACGGTTGGATCGGCGCTGTTCAGGAAGAGGGCTGCTGCCTGTGGTGCTGTATTCTTTTGTTCCCTCTATCTGTACAAGTAACGATCCATCTGTTGCAACTTCATTGCTCCATTTGTCCCCTTTAACGCCGCGCGAGGATTTCTGCATTCCCTCTCCGCCTGGAACAGCTGTCGCATCAAGCGGTTGTCCCGTTACCGATTCAGCACCTTGCATAACAGCGAGCCGTTCTCTGTTTTTCCGTCGATGATGGTACACATATCCAAGCATGGTGACTAACCCGGCAAACCCGCCTGCCACTGATCCAAGCATGGCTCCAGCCGCTATAGTCTCCAATGAGGCGTCTCGCCCCATGAGCCACAACAACAGAACAATCATCACGGTGACCCGAACAGTCTGCTCCACCACCTGGGATACTGCTGTAGGCACCATTTGCTGCAAACCCTGAAAATATCCGCGCAGCCCTGTCATCACCGGTACAAACAACAAAGCCATAGAAGCTGCCCGAATGGACGTAACGACACTTCCGTTGCCAATCCATTTGCCGATAAGAGGTGCGCCAGTATACATCAATAAAGCCAAGATCAGTCCAATCCCACCGAGCAGCATTGAGGATAAACGGATAACTCGTCTGCCCTCCTCCGGTCTGCCCAGAGCATTCTGCTCTGCTACGAATTTGGATACAGCCACAGGCAATCCGGCGGCGGCAACGGTAATGATGAGCATATAAAACGGGTACACCGTATTGTAGATGCCAAAAACACCGTCTCCCCCCAGATTCTGTAGCGGAATCTTCTGAAAAGCACCAATGATTTTGGATATAATGGCGGCAAGCCCAAGCACAAATGCACCCTGAAGTAATCTTGAGCCTGTAGACGACTGATTCATATGACCCTCCTGCGTATGTCCATGCATTCTTTCCTTCAACGTATACCTAGCTATTATACCTGTCCAAAGGCGCACAGACTAACCCTTCAAGCCATCCTGCCCTTCAGGATATCACTCAGACTGTCTACTGCTTCCTAAAATGCAAAAAACTCCTGTATACCCTCAGGGCACCAGGAGTTAATCTGCTGTTTATTGCTCCATCTGTTTGCCAAGGAACCCGGCAGCCGTCTCGGACATTTTAATTTCCATCTGAGACATCTTCACCGATTCATCCTTGTTGAAAAGGATAACCGTTCCGATGGGGTCACCACCCGAAATGATCGGGGCAATAACAAACGATGATAACGTCTCGTCATGATCTTTGCTAAGCTCATAAGAACCATTGTTGGTTTCCAGGATTGTCTTGCGATTTTCCATGCAACTCTCCAGCAGCGGCCCTACCTGCTTATCCAGATACTCTTTCTTGGAGCCGCCTGCCACCGTAATAATCGTATCACGGTCAGAGATCATCGTTACATGGCCTGTGCTTTCATACAGCGATTCTGCATATTCTTTGGCAAAATCACCAAGTTCGCCAATTGGCGAGTATTTTTTAAGAATAACCTCTCCATCGCGGTCCACAAAAATCTCAAGTGGATCGCCTTCACGGATACGCAACGTACGGCGGATTTCTTTCGGAATGACCACTCGACCAAGGTCATCAATACGGCGGACAATACCAGTAGCTTTCATTTCACATGTTGCCCCACTTTCTCGAGAAGATTTTTCAACTACTGTTCCTTAATGGGTAGAGGAAAGTCCCAGAACGTTTAGTGTGATATCTTGACAATAGTATTTATCTGTTCCCATTTCCTTATACATACTTTGGAGAATATAGTTGTGTAAACTTCCACAGAAGGCGACCATGTACCCACTTCGCTCCATAGATACAAGGAAAAGCAAGAGGCAGGCCTTAAGTCCCCCTCTTGCTTTTCTGTATGGTTGTCCATATTTGAAGCGTTCAGTGTATCATCCAGACAAACGTATTTGCTGAATGTATGCACTCGCTATCTTATTTACCGCTTGTATCTGTACTTTCATCTGTTTTTGTTTCCTTGTCGGTTCCAGTTGTTCCTTGATCCGTTTTGGTATCTGTACCCGCATCGGTTTTTTCACCCTCAGTACCCTTTTCCGTTCCAGTACCGGTTGTGCCTTCAGTCGTGCCTTCTTCAGCCTTGTCTGTTTTCGGCAGGTTTACTTCTTTTACGATTTTATCCAGTTCGCTGGTCATGAATGTGTCGATCTCAGCAGCAGCCAATTGACTTTTCAGTGTTTCTTTTTGTTCAGCAGTCAATTTCGCGTAGTCCGCTTCTGTGCGTTTCTCTACCTTCATGACGTGATAACCATATTCAGTCTCTACAGGATCACTGATTTTGTTCAATGGCAGCGTTTTGGCCGCTTCCTTGAACGCCTCTACCCAGCTGGCTACAGGTGTATCTTCATACAAGCCGCCGTTTTCTGCAGAACCTGTATCTTCGGAGTATTTCTTCGCAATTTCAGCAAAGTCTGCTCCGCCGTCCAATTTTGCTTTCACTTCTTTGGCAAGTTTCAATGCATCTTCTTTTTTACGCTCTTTTTGCGTTTTTGGATCAGTAAAGTTGATCAATACGTGACGAACGGAAGCCGTCGTGAACTGATCTTTATTTTTCTCGAATTCAGCTTTAATCGCATCTTCATTAACGCCTGTTTCTTTGTCCTTAATTACCGTCATGATGCGAGTCATGTAATCCTTGATGTTCTGGTCTGTCAGATTCTGAGCTTTCAGCATCTCAGTCCATTGGTCCGCTTGAACAGAAGCTTTCATTTTGTCGAATTGCTCTGTCGCTGTTTTGGCACCCTCGGTTTTGGCTGCATCACTTGCTTTTCCACTCAAATATTCATAAGCAACTTCCTGTTTCACCAGGTATTCCTTGAAATCATCCATATCCATCATTTGTGCATATTCCGGATAGAGGAATTTCATGACCCGTTGCTCCATGTCAAATTCATTGGCTGTAATTGTACCGCCTTCATACGTAGCGACTACAGCACTTGTATCCTTTGTTTCCGTTGTTGCTTCTTCCTTCTTGCCACAAGCGGCAAGCAGTGATAAGGACAGTACTGCTACCATACTCACAGACAGTACCTTCCCTACTTTTTTATACTTTGCTAACATCCTTTAGTTCCCCCTTTGATTTAAAAGCACTTTTCATGGACTCCAGAAATTTCTCTACCAGCTCCATCAGTTGCTTGTCCCCAAGCCCTTTGCCTTTGACATGAATAAGCATATGGGGTCCTTGTTCAAATTGTACACGTCTTTCGAACTGATTTCCAATGTGTGCGATTTTGGAGAGCTCAAAGGCATGTTCACGACCTTCGTAGAACTTCACTGTAAGATCGTCACCGCGTTGGGAAATTGACTCAATACCGTAGATCTTGCCATAGACTTTCATTCTGGCCACCGCCAGCAGGTTAATCACGGCTTCCGGAAGATCGCCGAATCGGTCAACCAATTCGTCTTCCAGTTCCATCGCATCATCGAAGGAGGCAATAACCGCCACTTTTTTGTAAATCTCAATCTTCTGAATACTGTCATAAATATAATCAGACGGCAGGTACGCATCGATACTGAGATCCAGCGTTGTATTCCACTGATCGGATGGCACCGGCTCTTCGCCGAGCATCGTAACTTTGCGTTTGTTGATTTCCTCTGCCAGCATCTGAGAATACAGATCGAATCCGACAGATGCAATGAAGCCGTGCTGTTCAGCTCCGAGCAGATTGCCTGCGCCGCGGATCGACAAATCGCGCATCGCGATCTTGAATCCGGAGCCCAGCTCGGTGAATTCCTTGATCGATTGCAGACGTTTCTCAGCGACTTCGGTCAGCACTTTGTCCCGTTGGTACGTGAAATAAGCATACGCAATCCGGTTGGAACGACCCACTCGTCCGCGCAGCTGATACAGCTGGGAGAGCCCCATTTTGTCCGCGTCATGAACGATCAGGGTATTTACGTTTGGAATATCCACCCCGGTCTCAATGATGCTTGTGCTGACGAGCACATCATATTCGCCATCCAGGAAGTCCAGAATGGTCTTCTCCAGCTCCGTTTCCGACATCTGCCCATGTCCCACACCAACCCTGGCTTCAGGAACCAACTCGGATATCTCCGCGGCCATCTCCTGAATTCCCTGCACACGGTTATACAGGTAGTAGACCTGACCGCCACGAGCCAGTTCACGTTCAATGGCTTCGCGAACAAGCGCCTGACTGTGTTCAACAACATAAGTCTGGACCGGAAAACGATTTTCTGGCGGTGTCTCGATAACCGATAGATCCCGAACGCCCAACATGGACATGTGAAGGGTACGCGGAATCGGCGTCGCTGTCAGTGTCAGCACGTCCACGTTTGTTTTCAGCTTTTTCAGTTTTTCCTTGTGCGTTACACCGAAGCGCTGTTCTTCATCTACTATTAAGAGTCCAAGATCCTTGAAGACCAGATCCTGTGATAATAACCGATGGGTACCGATGACGATATCGACGGTGCCTGCCTTAATGCCTTTGGCCGTCTCATTCTGTTCTTTACGTGAACGGAATCGGCTAAGTACATGGATGTTGAATGGATAACCGGAGAAACGCTCACGGAACGTTTCATAATGCTGCTGTGCCAAAATCGTTGTAGGGACTAACACAGCAACCTGTTTCCCTTCAATGGCAGCCTTAAATGCAGCACGAATAGCGACCTCGGTCTTACCGTAACCGACATCTCCACACAATAAACGGTCCATCGGTCGATTTTGTTCCATATCCTTCTTGATTTCTTCAATTGCACGCACCTGATCACGTGTCTCATCATAAGGGAACATGTCCTCGAATTCCTGCTGTTCCGCAGAGTCTTTGTCGAAGCCAAAACCTTTGGACGTCTGGCGTTCCGCATAAAGCTTGATTAGATCATCAGCAATATCCTGAACAGATGTGCGGACTTTATTTTTAACCCGTGTCCACTCATTACCGCCCAGCTTATATATTTTCGGCTCTTTCTCTTCTGAACCGACATATTTCTGAATCAGATCAATCTGCTCAATCGGTACAGACAGTTTGTCTCCACCCGCATAGAGAATATGCATGTAGTCCTTGTGAATACCGCCAACCTCAAGTGTACCGATCCCGAGGTACTTACCAATCCCGTGGTTTTGGTGAACGACATAATCGCCCACTTTCAGCTCACTATAGGATTTAATTCGTTCAGCATTGTCCACATTGCGAACCGGTTTGCGCACTTTGCGCTGCTTCTGCGAGAACATCTCGCCTTCGGTAACAACAGCCAGATGAATAGAAGGCATTTCAAATCCAGTTTGCAGATTGCCAATCAGCATTTCCGGCTCAGGTATATCATAATCCATCAGTACCCGGCGCATGCGATCAAGTCTTTCCTCACCGTTGGCCAGCATGAGCACCTTAACTCCGGCTTTCTGCCAGCGCTCCATCTCTGCTTTGAGCACGTTCATCTGACCATGGAAGTCCTGCATACCGCGACTGATAAAATTGAGGATGTTCTGCGGTTGGGTATGAGGAACCTGACGCAAAAAGATGGACATAAACAGCGTTTGGAAAGGACGCTCGTATATCAGATCATCTCCATCGGCTGACAGATGCAGGTCTGGAAGGGTCTTCCCATTTTGCATCAAATGCAAATTCCACTCCGACTCATCCCGGTCAAGCTGTTTCGATGTCTCCGCCAGCCTTGCTGGCTCGTCGAGTACAAGCAACGTATCTTCCGGCATGTAGTCGTAGATGGTCTTATTCTCCGGATAAAGCGGTGAAATATATTTATACATTTCAGAGAAATACACATGCTCCCGAAGAAGTTCGATCTCGCGATGGATTTCTTCTCGCAGACGAAGCTTCGCCTGCCGGTCTGTCATTTTCTCCAACTGCTGCTCAAGCAAAATAACAGCTGCATCCGCAGCCTTTTCCATACGTTCGCGATCTGCAATTAACTCTTTGCACGGCAGTACCGTGACTTCGTCAATTCGTTCAATGGAACGCTGGTCTGCCGGATCAAATGTCCGGATGGAATCGATCTCATCGTCGAATAGTTCCACACGATACGCAATGGACGATGTGACTGGATAGAAATCAATAATCCCACCACGTACACTCATCTCGCCGCGAGATTCTACACGTTCCACGCGTTCATATCCGAGCTTCACCATCTCCAGCAGGAATGAATCCAGCTCAAGCGTGCTGCCTTGTTTAATTGTAATCTGAGCATTAGCCATCACTTCCGGAAGTGGAACATAGCGCCGTACCCCGGAAAAAGGAATAACAACAACGCCCCTGAATCCCTGGGCGCAACGGACCAACACATCAATACGCTGTCCCAATGTTTCTGGACTGGAGACAGCAGCCTCTGCGGCAACAAGTTCGTTGGCAGGATAGAGCAGCACCTGATCAGGTGAAAGCGCTTCCTGTAAATCTTCTGCGATTTTTTGAGCGGAAAACATATTGTGTGTCACAACGAGCAGGGGACGGTTCATTTCCTGATGTAGGGCAGCCAGCATAATCTGACGCGCCGATCCGGATAAGCCCGAAACCAATTGCTCCTTCATGCCGGATGTAATCCCGGTCGTAATGGACCCGAAGTCCGGATCTTTGGAAAAAGCTTGTATAAGTGCTTGTAACAAAAGGGGCACCTCTCTTATAACTTACTTGAGTATCTCACGCCTGCGCGCAGTTCATCATATTAAAATTGGATACAAATTCCTTTTTGTCCTGTTTCATCATAAAGGATTAATCGCTACTTTGCCACATCGGTTTGATGTGGCTGAGCGCGAATTAGGATATAGTCTGGTTTCGTCCCAACTGAAAAGAAGCCTCAGCAGGCTGCCAAGGCTATAAAGGTGGAGCGGTATTCCGCAGCCGCCATCATCTGTCATAAGTTCTTGCTGCAGGCGAGATCGTTATTGAAGCGGGCTCGCAAGCAGGCTCAGCTCAGGATTGAATTCCAGAGCTTCTTTGCAATAATCACATGTAATCCGGACAGTAATATCACCACCGGAATTATACGCTATTATATCCCTCCGCTCGTCGGGGGTCAAGAAATGAAAGCCCAATTGCGCTTCCGTTATTCGGGCAGAATCGATTCGTCCAATAAAAGTACGGCAATGCCTGCACACATAATTCACTGACATGTTTATGCCTCCTGAACATGGTTTATACGTTCAGTATGCCCATTAAGACCGAATCGAACCCGAATCTTGATCATTTTTCCAGCTTCACTTGCAACGGTTTACCCGTTGAACTTCGCCATCGTTTGCTCAAACGTATGATCCAGACTATACTCCAATGCATCACAAGTCTGTTCAATGGTTTGATCGAGCGCTTCCTTTTCGTTCTTCATAAACTTCGACAGCACGTAGTCTACAATGGCATGTCCCGGTTCTGGTCGGGATATTCCCATCCGTACCCGGTTAAACTGCTGTGTACCGGTATGCTGAATAATGGATTTGATTCCATTGTGACCACCCGCACTGCCCTGGTATCGCAATCGGACTTTGCCTGTTTCCGTGTCCATGTCGTCATAGACGACAATCAGGTCTTCCAGGCTAACTTTATAAAAATCCATATAGGCCCTTACCGATTCACCGGAAAGGTTCATAAACGTCATTGGTTTAATCAGCACCGTTTTGACGCCACCAATTACACCTTCTCCAATCAGCGCCTTGCATTTGCTCTGTGTTATGGAGATATGATGACGCTCTGCAAGTCGATCGAGTGCCATAAAGCCGATATTATGACGGGTTTTAGCGTAGTTCGGGCCTGGATTCCCGAGGCCGACAATCCACTTCATCTTGTTCCCTCCTTTGGATCAGCCTAAGGTGAAGCATAGACTTCGATTGTTATATTTCATATAATATCAACAAAGTGAGATTCGAATTGGTTATATAATTTGAACGATTATTACACCTAATCACTCCGATTGCAGTACCATCTTTTGATCGCTCTTATCCCCAGATTTTCTTTATTCCCTTGATCCAAGGGAAAAATCCGGTGATAGCATGTGCTTCCGAAGTAGCTTTCTTGCAGAAAGCTTTCAGGCGTACGCTCCGCTTCTTCAGATTGGTTCTGCACTCTCCGTGTTGGTGTAAACGTAGTTTCAACTTATATCATGTTTATAGCTTTTATTCATCAACCCAGGAAGGTGAGCGGGTTTTGCGCGAAGACAACGGACAACTGACTCAACATAGCGATTTTATCTATCATCTGGAATATCACGTACCTGTACAGGTATATGACCGCGACACCCATATTGAGATCGGACTAATCACACGTTTCGATAATCAATTTGTCGAAATTGCCGACACTCTTTTTCATCGGCGCCGGTTCCGTTTTATCTCCCGCCCCGGATACTGAAATTCGGCAGGCACCTGTTTTCACTTCCCATATAACGGCACGCCGACAGGGGTTACATTTTCCATTGATCCGGAAAACGTAACCCCTCTACTACTTTATGCAGACATCCTTATTCAATTTCAAACAGCTTGCTGATTGACAATTCCTCATGAACCCGGATAATGGCTTCTCCGAGCAAAGGTGCAACAGACAACACTTTAAGTTTGCTTGTCGGGTTAGCATGCGTAATCGGAATGGTATCCGTTACAATGACTTCCTTCAGCGGTGCATTCTCCAAGCGTTCCATCGCAGGTCCGGACAATACCGGGTGAGTACAGCAAGCGTATACTTCTTTTACGCCGCCTTCCATCAGAGCATTCGCTCCCAGTACAATCGTTCCCGCCGTATCAATGATGTCATCGATCAGAATTGCTGTTTTACCTTCGATGTTACCGATAATGTTCATCACTTCGCTGACGTTCGGCTCTGGACGACGTTTGTCGATAATTGCGAGAGGTGCATTCAGGAAGTCCGCCAGTTTCCGAGCGCGTACTACGCCGCCGTGGTCAGGCGATACAACAACCGGATTTTCGATCTGTTTCGAGCGGAAATATTGAGCCAGGATCGGCACGCCGAGCAGGTGATCAACCGGAATGTCGAAGAATCCTTGAATCTGCATGGCATGCAAGTCCATCGCAATTACACGGGTTGCACCCGCTTTTTCGATCAGGTTGGCAACCAGTTTGGCTGTAATCGGGTCACGCGAACGTGCCTTACGGTCCTGTCTGGCATAACCATAGTAAGGAATGACGACGTTAATCGTCTTGGCAGATGCCCGTTTAAGCGCATCAATCATAACGAGCATTTCCATCAGGTTGTCATTAACCGGCAAGCAAGTAGACTGCACAATATAGACGTGACAGCCCCGAACACTCTCAGAGAGTTTCACTTGGATCTCACCATCACTGAAGCTGGTTGTGTGAGATTCACCCATAGGAATTCCGATATAATCAGCAATTTGATGGGCAAGCTTGGGGTTAGAATTGCAAGTAAATATTTTTAATTTCGAATCAAAATAAGTCATAAAATAAAAACCCTCCGTGCTGGTTCATTGGAATCTATAAGCGTCTGCGACATGTCGGCACCCCCCGATGTTCGGAAGGCAATACTTAATATCAATACCCCTTATTCGGGTTTGGCATTTTGTTTCTTGGCTTTGGCACGACCGCGAATTTTCTCCGCATACCCAGGTTTGTTCTCTTGGCGCGGGCGGGCAATCGCAAGATCGTTGTCGGGAACAGAATGGGTAACGGTAGAGCCCGCAACAACATATGCGCCTTTTCCTACCGTGACAGGTGCAATTAGATTGACGTTGCTGCCTACGAAAGCATCATCTTCAATCGTCGTTACAGCTTTATTATATCCATCATAATTCACCGTTATTGCCCCGCATCCAACATTTACGTTTTTCCCAACTTTAGCATCACCAATATAACTGAGATGAGATACTTTGGAGCCTTCATCAATTGTAGCATTTTTCACTTCAACAAAGTCACCAATTTTTACGTTGCGGCCCAGTTTGGTGCCTGGACGTAAATAAGCAAATGGACCTACGGTTGCTTCTGATCCAACCTCGGCCTGAGACAGTACAGAATGCTTGATTGTTACCAAATCCTGAATGGTACTGTCTTCGATATCTGCCTGCGGACCAATATGGCATGCTTCACCAATAGTAGTCATACCTTTGAGTATGGTACCCGGATACAATACTGTATCTGATCCAATGGTAACATCCGCCCCGATATATGTCGATGCCGGATCGATGATCGTAACACCGTTCAACATATGTCTTACCGCCAAACGTTCACGCATGAATGCTTCTGCTTGTGAAAGGGCAAGACGATCATTAACCCCGATGGATTCCGCAATGTCATCTGACATATAGGCTTCTACCACTTCTCCATCATTACGGAAAATGCCAACCACGTCAGTGAGATAGTACTCTCCCTGCGCATTTTGATTCGTCACTTTCTCCAATGCAGCGAACAACTTGGCATTATCGAAGCAGTACGTACCTGTGTTGATTTCGTTCACAGCATCTTCCTGCTCCGTGCAATCCTTCTGTTCCACAATGCGCTGTACAGACCCATCTTCTCCGCGAATCACGCGGCCGTACCCTTTGGGATTGTCCAGTTTTGCTGTGAGTACCGTTGCTGCTGCTCCGCGACTCTCATGGAGCTTCATCAGTCCTTCCAGCGTCTCGCTGGTCACAAGTGGTGTATCTCCACAGACAACAATGGTAGACCCTGCTTCACTGCCGAGCAGAGATTTAACCTGCTTCACCGCATGCCCTGTTCCCAATTGTTCAGCCTGAAGCACGTACTCTGCTTTGGAACCCAAAAATGACTGCACCGCTTCGGCTCCGTGGCCGACCACAACTACGCTGCGTTCAACGCCTGCGCGAAGAGCTGCATCCAGCACGTGACCCACCATCGGTTTACCGCATACGGGATGCAGTACCTTGTACAATTTCGATTTCATCCGTTTGCCTTGCCCTGCTGCAAGAACGATTGCCATTCTTTTCAAAATTTACGACCTCCTGTTCTGAAAAACCCATCGTTTTGACCTTACCTGTATATATCCGATGAGTAACGTTCAGCCGGCTTTTGCCGGTCTTGTTCATCGCCTGCTGTCTCTGTAATCACGCGTAACAGCGGACACCAACAAATCGTGACCTATATGTATACGCCGTGTACCTGCGAGCTTAACCGAATCCCATGATTCCTAAGATGCCGCCCTGTTACCAAGCGCACGCTGCGCTTTTTGTTCTTTCAACATTTTGCAGCATTCAAGCTGCGTACATGCTCTTCTGTGAATAAACTCAATACTGAATATATCTTATTCCGGTCAAAAAGAAAAGAGAGCCATAAGACATGGCTCTCTTTTCCTTCGAACCCCAATAATGTTCTCAGGCACCTTCTTCAATGACTTCTTCCTCAGTTGCTGCGCGATCATACTCAGTCAAAACAGCTGCTTGAATCTTCTCGCGAGTACCGGAAGAAATCGGGTGGGCGATATCACGGAATTCTCCGTCAGGAGTCCGCTTGCTCGGCATAGCAACAAACATTCCGTTATTGCCATCGATGACGCGAATGTCATGAACGACGAATTCGTTATCGATGGTAATGGATGCGATAGCCTTCATTCTCCCCTCAGAGTTAACACGGCGGAGTCTGACATCCGTAATTTGCATGTGTGTGTTCACCACCTTTTTCCATCAGAACTTGGTGTATAATTCCACACAGCCTATACGAACTCCTTCTTTTTATAACCACAAAAATGTCCTAATTTCAGGAATTTTTTTATTTAATACACAATTCGACAACGTTAGTGCCAGGTCGATGGAAAAGACCCTTTCCCGACATGTAATTCGTCATAATTCTACAGGTCAAAATAGTTGCCAGGCTTGACGGAGATATGTCTGCTCTTCGCATCAACCGCCGTCAGCTTTGCCAGAGATATGTAATCTGTCAGCAGTCGTTCTTCCGAATCAACCGATCCAGATTCTACTAATACGCCTACCCCGGCTACGGTTGCATTAAACTCGGCCAATAGGTCGATCATCCCTTGAACAGTTCCCCCGGCTTTCATAAAGTCATCTACAATGAGTACTCTGGAGTGCTCACGCATGGCCCTCCGAGATAGGGACATGGTATGTAGGCTTTTATGGGACCCGGATACATAATTGATACTTACGGCCGATCCCTCCGTAGCCTGATGGTCCCTGCGCACGAGCACTACAGGCAGGTTGAGCTGGGCCCCGGTCGCATAAGCAAGCGGAATCCCTTTAGTCTCGACCGTCATCACCACATCAATATCCATATTGCCAAAGGCCGTTGCAAAAATCTTGCCGGCTTCATTCATCAATGCGGGCTTTCCAAGCAGGTCGGACATGTACAGGTATTCACCAGGGAGTATCCGATCTGGCTGTGCAAGCTGGGTAGAAAGTCGTTCCGCAAAAGCCAGTGCCAGTTCTCTGGACACCTTTGGAATCCACTTTACTCCCCCGGCTGCTCCAGCCAGTGTATGCAGTTCTCCCGAACCACCTTCTTCGAACACTTCCTTGATAATCGCCAAATCTTCACTGATCGACGACTTCGCAGCTCCATAGCGTTCGGCAAATGTAGTCAACGGAATAACCGTATGCGGTCTAGACAATAAGTACTGCGTCATTTCAACCAGCCTTGCGCTTCGTTTTAATTTCTTCACAGAGATCCATCCTCACGATCACGGAAAACATCCAAATCCGAATAATTATTTAAAAATATACCACCTTTATACGTGTTTGTACATTATAAAAGCGAATTTTAAGTTAGCATACGTACAGCATATACTTCTTTACAGAAGCCTCGAAGTCCATTGTAGATCCGTGCAACCTTGGACTCCTTAGAGACCAACCCAAACACAGTTGGGCCGCTACCAGACATTAATACTCCGTCTGCTCCGAGCCGAATCATGGCATCTTTCAGATGCTGAACTTCCGGATACAGCTTCAAGGTTACATCCTCAAGCACATTTCCCATCTGCCCGCATACTTCGGCAAAAGATTGATTGCGAATGGCCTGCTCCATTTTGGCAGCACTCGGATGACGAACAATCTTGTCGCTGCGGAAACGTCCATAGACATCGGCAGTGGATACATTGATCGGCGGCTTGGCCAAGATCACCCAGCATTGCGGGGGATTGGGCATCTGTGTGAGCTTCTCTCCACGGCCTGTGGCGAGCGCTGTTCCGCCTGTAATGCAGAAAGGCACATCCGATCCCAGTTCGGCTCCAAGCTCCTGCAGCTCTTGATCCGGGATGTTGAGACGCCAGAGGCGATTCAATCCACGGAGCGTTGCTGCTGCATCACTGCTGCCACCAGCAAGTCCAGCGGCCACCGGAATTTTTTTGTCCAGATGAATATGAACTCCGGTTCTCACGTCATAACGCTCTTTAATAAGCCTGGCTGCCTGAAAAGCCAGGTTCTTCTCATCCAGGGGGATATATCCCGCCTGACTGGAGATAAAGATCGTGTCACGAGGAAGCTCAGACATCTCCAGTCGATCGGCAAGATCCACCATCGTCATGATCATCTCAACTTCGTGAAATCCATCTCTTCTTTTATGTAAAACGTCTAGCATCAAATTGATTTTAGCAGGCGCTTTTTCGTAAATTTTCAAGGCGTTCACCCGTCCTCACCTTTTCCCTAAGACAACTTAACATATTATATCAAAATGGGGCTGTCAAGTCATTTCTATTCCGCATCCATGGGGAAAAAGCGAGGTCATTCCTGCCGGATTGCCCCGCTCTCCAAACCGATTGAACCGGATTACGATTTGCGTGCCGCTTCTTCCGCAAGTTGAATGGCCCGTTTTACCATATTGCCTGCATCCTTGGCTTTGATCCCGCCCCAGCCTTCTTGCTGAACGGTATCATAGAACCCTAGGTCTTTCGCCAGTTCATTCTTGAGTTCATCCGACATTACACTTCTTCTCCGGCTCATTGGATCATCCTCCTCCAAAATGTTTATTCATGATAAGTCCAGTCGTATTCGGGACTATTTGCCCCCAGGCCAGGCTCATTTCCTTTGAGCTACTCCAGGAAAATGCCTTAAACCTGTTCAAATAGTATGCCGCTTCTTCCCTAGACTCATTCCTGATCATATATGGCTTCCCGATGAATTGAGCATGACTTCCAAAAAATAAAAAAAGCGACCTGCCCGAAGGGCAGAATCGCCGTAAATCGATACTTACGTCTCCATGTAGGGGCTATGCGTCTGGCTGCCTGGATCAAATACCATGACTTCCACCGATTCCGTAAGTATATCAGCATAACTGTAGGATACTCGCTTGAAAGTTTCTTGCTCCTCATCAAGCTTAACAATAAAAACAGAAGGGTACGTTTCTTCCAATACACCCGTACGCTCAATGGTCTTACGGCGGCCACCATTAGCCCGCAGCATAATTTTCTGACCGATATGTGCATCGAGATTGCGTTTGATATCCAATAGCGTATTTTTAGCCATTGTCGACGACCACCTCTTTTCTTGTCCATTATACCGGATTTTACAGTCATTGTCAAATCAAAACTAATTATTATATCAGTATCAAAAAGTTGTTGTCAATGAATTTTTTTGCAAAGAAAAAAAGCCCCAAAAAGGGACTTTATTCTGCCATCTTTAGACGGCTGACGGATTCACTTTTAACGTAGATAAATCATTTAATCCCGGCAGACCTACCCGATAACTTCCCCTTGTCTCTACGCCGCCCACACCTTGACTACCACTGATCGTGTTATGCAGAACGTCGTTCATGTTCACCGTTTCCCGCACCGACGTGAAGGCCGCCTTGGCTGCCACATAGACCGGGTCAAGGGCATGAATGAGAATTCTGCCTGGTGAACTCGCAAAGTTTGCCCCTGCCCGCAGTAAGGCTTCAAAATGGGACTGACACGCGCCAGCTACAATCGTGAGCGCATCCAGATGACGTTCATATTGCCTAGCCACCTGAATGGCTGATACGAAATTTTGTGAATTCTTGTAGCTTCCCAGACTATATAAGTCATAGGGCTGACGAGTCTTGAGTACCCCGTCATGGCCGGTAATGACGACGATATCGGGACGCACTTTGGGAAGCAGACGATATAAAGTGTCCGCCATGGCAGACTCGTGTACATATTGCCCCTCTGCGGGAACACGAAGCTGCTCATAAAGATTCATGCTTTTTTTCAGATAATTGGGATCGCCATCCAAGTGCAGCACTTTGCCAGGCATCTCGAAATAAGCAGGGTCTTGTTGGACAGACCATTCCTGTACCAAGCCTTCACGATTGCGCTCGGCCTGTTCCATCCGATTCTGCTGCAGGCGCGAAAGCGTCTGATGTGCCTTCACATGGGCCTGCCTTGTCTTGGCACTCTGCGGTTCATAAGGAACCTGTATCAAATCGTCCACAGGGGAATCGGCTAACAGCCGGAACTCGGTCCCTTTAATGATGGCACTGTCCGACTGGAGGCCTTCCACCCGAAAAGTCACATCTCCACCGTATGACTTTCGAACGACCAAGTCTCCGATATTCATCAACATAATCACCTCTACCCCATCGTATGGGCAGAAACCCGGATTGGTTCATCCGAATTTTTACAAAGCTGCGCGTACCCCTGCTTCCCACATTACGGTACTGAGTGTCGCGTATTCCTGCAGACTCAATGTTTCTCCTCGTCTCGAAGGTTGAATGCCAGCCTGCTCCAACAGCTGATCAGCCTGTTCTCTGTTCTCCTTTGTGAAGAAACGAGCTTTCAGATTATTCGAGATCGTTTTTCTACGCTGAGCAAAAGAAGCCTGTACCACTTCGAAGTAATGTGCCTCGTCGGGAATTTCAACCGGCGGCTGCTCACGCACCTTCAGCTTAATTACAGCCGATTCCACATTAGGCTGCGGAATAAAGACTGTAGGCGGTACAATGCAGACCAATTCCGGCATACTGTAGTACTGAACCGCAATGCTCAGACTGCCATAGTCCTTTGATCCTGGTGCAGCAGCCATACGTTCCGCCACTTCCTTCTGGATCATGACCACAATGCTGTCCACAGGCAGCTTCTCTTCGAGCAGCTTCATCATGATTGGCGTCGTTACATAATAAGGCAGATTGGCTACAACACTCACTTTATCTACCGTTCCAAAATCCGTACGGAACAGCTCAGCCAGATCCAGCTTCAGCACATCCCCGTGATGCACACGAACGTTCGGATAAGGCTCCATCACTTCCCCCAGAATCGGCAGCAGTCGCTGATCAATCTCTACAGCCGTTACAGGCCCGGCAACCCGAGCCAGACGTTCTGTGAGTGCACCAATACCCGGTCCGATCTCAAGTGCGCCTTTGGACTCGTCCAAATCAGCTGCATTTACAATTTTGTTCAATATATTTTGATCGATCAGAAAGTTCTGACCCAGGCTCTTCTTGAATGAAAATCCGTGTCTTTGAATAATTTCTTTGGTCCGTTTGGGTGTTGCAATCTCTATGGTTTCTTCCATGCCCTTCATACGCTCACAATCCTTCACGTTCAATTTGCGATAATGCTTCGGAGAACTCTTCCCGGGTAATCTGGAATACACTTAACCGCTTGTGGAACTGCTTGCCGTTGCAATAACCAATGCCCAGCAAATTGCCCATCTCCATGCGACGTGCAGCAGCCTGTGGGTGCACAATCAGTCCCGCCGCAATCAGATCCTCCCAATCGATCAGACTTGGTGCGCCTTCATATGACGTATGCACACGAGCCAGTGCATGACGAATCGCCTCCGGTGAGGCGTTCTCCACTCCGATGTCGCCTTTACGCGTAGCATCCGCCTCCGGAATGAAGGCATGCTTGCAACCAGGTACTTTATTGGCAATGATTTTACGAATACGTTCACCCGCGTGATCCGGGTCTGTCAGTACGATGACACCACGTCTCTCTTGAGCAAGTGCAATCCGCTTTAGAATGCGCTGGTTGATGGCCGATCCACCGGTCTCAATTGTATCTGCCTGAACCGCACGGCGAATGGCTACGGTGTCATCACGGCCTTCCACCACGATCACTTCTTTTATCATGTTCCATTTCTTCCTTTCTAACGCAAAAAGAAGAGGAATATCCTCTTCTCTGCCAAACGGCGGGGGAGACTGAATTCAGACCCCTCCGCCGCATATTCCGCATGAATCATTCATGCTTATATTTTATAGCATTCCCATTTCAAAGTAAAACGATTTTAGTTTGCTTCCGGCTTCACCGGACCAATCACATATACCGTCTTGCCTTTCTTCCGTCCGAAGTTCAGGGCATGCTTCACACTATCATAATACACATCAATTTTGTTGCCTTTAATGGCACCACCGGTGTCTTCCGCACGACGGAAGCCAAGGCCCTCGATATACACCCACCAGCCAATCGGAATGATTTTGGGATCAACCGCAATGGTACGTCCCTCGGTTACCCGAGTGCCTGATGCTGTTTTTGTGCCGATACCGGGCTCTTCAGAAGAGTATGCCGTCATGGATACATTTTTCAATACTTTTGAATATTTAAAAGAATTGCCTGAGACGGTAATTACTTTGCTACCCGAGGCAGCCGTTTTCTTCGAGTTCGTGGTTGTTGCTGTTTTGGTTGTGGAAGTCTGCGCCGATACCGTCTGAATCACTGGCTCTTTCACAACAGGTTTTGCTTTGGTGCCAACGGCGATAACTTTATCAACGCGATTCGTTGCGATCGATTTACCCACCATTTTTTTGGAGACCAATTCTCCATCCTGGAACACTTTTTCAATATGCTTTACAAGTGTGCCTTCTTTACCGCTCACAACGACACGATTGTCGCCTTTGTATAAGCTAGGGTCGGCTGTTTTGATCACTTTATAAGCGATCGGCTGTTCCACTTCCACCGTACGCTTGGTTACACGCACTACACGAATTTTCATATCCGCTTCAACAGTGGTTCCCAGCGCAGGATACACTTTGTCTTCACTTGCAATCTGAATACCTGATTTTTTAATCGCATCTTTTACCGATGAATCGGTTGTATACAGAGTCTTGGTGTCTCCGTCTGCCGTAATCTTAACTGGAACTGCCCGCTCAATAACGATGCGGTCTCCATCTGTGATCGCCCCGTTCAAGGGCATGGATACCTGATCGTGAGGGCTGACTGTGATTGACTGCTCCTCCAGCATTTCCTGAAGCATTCCTGTACGAGTCTCTACCGCTTGAGCTTTGCCATCAATAACCAGTGAAATTTGTTTCCCGGCCTGACCGTAAACGACTAACAAGATCATGATTGTAAGCGCAATTGAGAAAATCGCGATCAATGCCATTTGACGCAAGTTCTCATGCTTCCACCGCAACGCGAAAGACTTACTGGATGATCGTGACTCATGGGTCTCTTCTGGTTGGAATGTGCCCACTTCTCCGTCCTCCTTCATAGCCTCGCCGTCTAAAGTAATGCATGATGTCTTTGACGCGACTATACCAAATTTTCTACAGAACACAGATCGGACCAACATAATCCGGTTCTGCACCATGAATCACTCTTCGCAACATGATGTCATCCTCCTGAATACTTACCGTATGATGACAGTATTTCTTTTATTCAAAAACAAAAAAGCCAAAGAAAGAGTTTAAGAGGAACTCTTTCGTGGCTTCCGAATGATTCTGAATATCGGAAATTCATGCACGAGGTTGCCTCTCTTTTTCCGCTTGCGAGGTTAGCTGTCGGGTTCGGGCGAAAGAGAGCCGCCCTATCTCCGGTCACCCGCTCATGGCGGACGCCCTTGAATTCACCCCGAGACCCAAAGAAGAAATCAAATACGGCTTCGCAGATTTATACGCTGCTTTTGGGTCAGCGCATATTGCGCATCGGCTACAATCACCGATGTTTAAGCCCTATTGGTTCCCCCGCTCTCCGTTAACGGAGACTCAGCGAGACTGATTCATGAAAGTAATGTTGTTTCATCGGAAAGTGTCCCTTTGTTCATCCCCCGAACATCTGTCCAATTTTCCGCACAACAATTCACTGAAAAGATGATATCCTGTTTCTATGCATGTTGTAAAGCGTTGTTCAAGTACGTTTTTCTAAATATTTGGTTAAAATATTGTAATATTCTTGATTTATTTGGATCAAAAAGCAAATTAACTCCGTCTAACTCACTTTTTCACCCGTTTTGCTCGATATTTTAACGAATCCCAAATCGTTCCATGGCATTTCTGGTCGTTATTGCTGCAATTTCCTCTACCGAAATGCCTTTAATTTCCGCAGCTGCTTCTGCAACCAGACGTACATGCGCTGTCTCATTACGTTTTCCACGATAAGGGTGAGGTGTCAAATAAGGAGCATCGGTTTCGATGAAAAATCGGTCCATAGGAACCTTCTCAAGTACCTCTTTCGGCTGCTTCGCATTTTTGAACGTGATTGGCCCTCCGAAGGAAAGATGGAAGCCCAAATCTAGGCACATTTTTGCCGTTTCCCAGCTGCCAGAGAACGAATGCATGACACCGCCTACTTCTCCAGCCTTTTCTTCACGCAGAATCTTTACAATATCCTCATGCGCATCCCGGTTGTGAATGACAATCGGCATATTCAACTCACGGGCCAGTCCAATCTGTTGTCGTAATATGCGATGTTGAACCTCTTTTGGCGAAGTGTCCCAATAATAGTCCAGACCAATTTCACCAATGGCTACCACTTTTTCATGCTTGCATAAAGATGCAATCCATTCCAGATCACCCTCCTGCATCGTGATCGCATCTACAGGGTGCCAACCTACTGCCGCATATATAAAATCATAGGTTTCAGCCAGCTTCATCGTGGTTGGAATGGTCTCCCGGTTAAAGCCTACGTTAATCATGCGGCCAACGCCTGCATCCACAGCACGCTGAATCATTTCCTCGCGGTCCTCGTCGAATTGTGGAGCATCCAGGTGGGTATGTGTGTCGAACAACATCATTTTGTATTTCTCCCTTCGTGTCGAATCAACGACAATCTCTTCTTTATCCACTCTGCAGATCTTAACCAGAAATAAATATTACTAATTAGATCGTGCTTTTATCTATATTTCATTTCATTCGTTCATTGAGCACAACATGTAGAGTGAAAGAGTTCTTTCATATCTATATGTTGCTTAATTTTAGCTGACTGAGTTGTATTCTAATTGCTCTGATTACAAAATTATGTCGATCTACATGTACTCTCCATTAAAGCAGATTACTGTATCATGAAAATAGCTCTTTTAGAAAGCCTTTTGCATCATGACTCATCAACAGCATTGCACACCATTTAATGTGAGAAATAGGGGCGTATATGGGACGGTAATTCATGAACAATCGCATCCACCTTATTTTGCGGATAATACAAGTGATGTTTTCCCCGATGAAGACCACTGATTGAACGGACGATGTCGGATACCTCTGACAACTCATGTAACTTGTCTTGCCGATCAAGCAGCAGAATTTGCTTGTCCGTCGATTCATCCGGACGAAACACATCATACGGATTATCCGATGGAAAATCAATTTCCAGATCATACTCGGGATTGAGACCTGCTACAGTGAAGGCTTCCCGAATCTCTTCAATCATGTTTACGTCGATCTGTTCAATCTCTACATACTTATATAATTTGCGATCTATAAAACGTTCGCATAACTCACTTAGAACAGCATCGTCCTCTTTGCGCCACTGCATAAATGCCGTCTGAATCAAAGCTTCGTCCAGTTGTAAATATTCGTCCACCGATAGATCTCCCTCGAATAACTGGGGCAGTGGATCGATCATGAAGCGGAATTGGAAACCTTGCTGTATGAGACTTTTCGCCCGCTTAAATATTTGCCGCAGTATAATTTCCGAACTTCGGGTAACCGGATGAAAGTAAATTTGCCAGTACATCTGGTACCTGGACATCAAGTAATCCTCCACGGCATGCATGCCCGACTCCTTAACCACGATTCGTCCGTGATATGGACGCAGCATACGCAGGATACGGTCAAGGTCGATCGTCCCATAATTTACACCTGTGAAGTAGGCATCCCGCAGCAAATAATCCATGCGGTCCGCATCCAGTGGACTGGTGACCAAATTAACAACAATGGGCTTTTCATACGTTTTTTGAATAACTGAAGCCACTTTCTCGGGGAAATCGGGAGCATACCGTCTTAAGATCGCCCCTACTTCGGTATCACCTGTAATGATCCGACAAGTCCAATCCTCATGATTCATATCGAAAGCTTCTTCTATAGAGTGAGAGAATGGCCCATGTCCAAGATCATGGAGCAATGCTGCGCAAAGGGCTACCGTTTTTTCCTCCTTTGGCCAATCTGAATAGTGACTTCTTTCGAACTGGGAAATAATCTTACGCGTAATTTCGTAGACACCCAGGGAATGTGAGAAGCGACTGTGCTCTGCACCGTGGAAAGTAAGAAATGATGTTCCTAATTGACGGATTCGGCGTAAACGTTGAAACTCGGGCGTGTTGATCAACTGCCATATAATCGGATCTTGCACATGGATATAATTATGTACCGGATCTTTAAACACCTTTTCTTCCGTTAAACGCTGTTCCATGTCTATTCACTCCTTTAAATATCGTTTGTAGTTGTCGCTTTTAAGTATAATACTACCAAGGATTCGACATGCTTTGACGAATCTTGTCGAATAAGGTAATTTTGTCGTTTTCCAAATCGACAAAGCTGTCATGGATGTTTAAATACGAAAAATAGCTTCCAATCCCTTACCACTCGTAATCTTATCAAAAACAGCCTTTATTTTAAGCTAATTTTAAGGTTGACTGTTTTGGGAATCGTTGGTATGATGAGTATCATAAAACATAAAATAATGTCGAATAATGACAATGATCGTTAGCTGAGAGGAGCACTGATTATAATGATGAAATCAACAGGTATTGTAAGAAAAGTGGATGAACTGGGACGGGTAGTTATTCCAATCGAATTGCGCCGTACGCTCGGTATTGGTGAAAAAGATGCTCTTGAGATCTATGTTGACGGCGAGCGTATCATGTTGAAAAAATACGAGCCAGCTTGTATCTTCTGTGGCAATGCAGAAAACGTTACTTATTTCAAAGGTAAAATTGTTTGTAACGAATGTATTTCCGAAATCCCTGCACCTGTGACAAAATAAGAAATATCAGGTATACTGGTCTTATTAAATTGTTATTTCTAACCTTTTTATATTCCTTGATCGCCTTCCCGGTGTGAACCCCACCGCTGGAAGGTATTTTTTTGCTTTATTATGGTTTTCATTACCCAATAGATTAAGCTACGAGTCTGTTTAGCTTCAAAAAGAAGAGCGGTGACGTTTGAAATAAATTTTCTCCGCTCTGCTTATTTTCATAATCCGTTAAGGTTGGGTCTAAGGTTCCTTTAAGTTTATGTTCCCTATTCCAGTAGATATTTGTTGATCCGTTATTAGATTAAAGCATTATACACATCTCGTTTTGTCAAACCACGATCCGTTGCCGTTTTCTTCATCGCATCTTTCCGACTAAGTCCTTCATTCTCATAATGACTTACATGATCCTCCAAAGACAGCAGTTGCCACCAGGCTTCCCGCTCGGCCTTACGCTCCTCTTCCCTGATGCCTTCTACAAGCAAACAATATTCCCCAAGTGGTGGATGTTCCTCAAGCCAGTCAATGCACTCTTGGATACTGCCTCTTGCGAACTCCTCATGACGTTTCGTCAGCTCACGTGCCAGTACAATCGACCGATCACCCAGAATCTCTTCGAGATAGGCCAAAGTTTTGCGAATACGGTGAGGGGATTCATAAAATAGTAAAGTACCGTTGGACTCATTAAAAGCTTCCATCACTTTTCGCATGTCTTTTTTCTCCCGCGGCAAAAAACCGCCGAATGTGAAACGCTCCGTCGGTAAACCGGATACGATTAGAGCTGATAACGCTGCATTGGCTCCAGGAATGGGAATGACCGTAATTCCGGCTTCAAGTGCAAGTTTTACAAGATCGGATCCAGGGTCCGAAATGGCCGGCAGACCGGCATCACTGACGAGCGCCAAATTTTTTCCTTCTATTATATAGCGTATTAGTTCAGGCCCACTGGCTCCCTTATTATGCTCATGGTAACTGAACAACATCGATGGTGTAATTTCAAAATGGGTGAGCAGCTTTCGGGTCTGTCGTGTGTCTTCTGCTGCAATGATGTCACAGCTCTGCAATGTTTTGATTGCTCGAAATGTCATATCGTCCAGATTACCAATCGGTGTTCCTATCAGATATAATTTTCCGGCATCACCCGACTGCTCCGCGTAGCTCTTCTGAATATGCAATGTCATCTATAACCCTCCTTCCGTTGTATGTTGTACATGCTGTGCCCCGTAATATATGTCCATAATTTCTTCGCAGTATTTCCCCTCTTCATTGTAGACAATCAGCGGTGGAAGCATGCGTACCTCCGGTTTTCCATCCTTGAGTGCTTCAATCAACACCATATTGGCTTCCAAATGAGCACGGGGATGTACCATCCGAATTCGCTTCGGTTCAAGTTTGTACTCACGCATCAGAGAGATGATCTCGCCTAAACGCTGCGGGCGATGAACCATGGATACTTTACCGCCATTACGAACCAGCCGATTACAAGCCTGAATGACTTCCTCCAGCGTACACCCGATTTCATGGCGTGCCATTGCCTGATGGTTGTTCATCTTGAGATCACTTCCATTCAGCGGCATATACGGAGGATTAACTGTTATGGCATCGTATACCGCATGGCCCGTTTCTTTCACAAGTTCACGCAGATCACCTTCATGAATCGTAATCGATTCCTCCAATGCATTCAGCTGTACGCTCCGGCGTGCCATATCCGCTAATCGTGGCTGAATTTCAATGCCCTCCAGACTCGCCTGCGTTCGTGTGGTCAACAGGATGGGAACAACCCCATTACCTGTACACAAATCAAGCACACGACCACGCTTGGGTACTGAAGCAAATCGGGCCAATAATACCGCATCCATTGAGAAACTAAACACTTCATCACTTTGAATAATCTTCAAATCATGAGAGAGCAGATCGTCGATTCGCTCCGAATCTTGCAATTTTACTGATTTTTCTGTCATATGATACACTCATCCTCCGGTACTCTATATCTCAGACAAGGTTCTTAACCTTGAAAAAAAACCGTAGGGGATCCCTACGGCCACTTCATTTATTCAAAAAAGACAGGCAGAACAGACAATCGCCTTCCGTCCGCAAATGTCCATAATAGACATTGCAGATATGGAATCCTTCGTGATACAACCGAGCCAGATTATCATACCCTTCACCTACAACATCTTCACCAGTAGCCGGACCTGCAGGCCTTGCTACCGGAGCTAGCGCCGATGCGATGGGCAAATCTGCCGGTGCCTCACGCTTCAGCAGTTTGCGTAACTGCTCATTCTCGATGGTAAGCCGCTGATTATCCTCAAGCAGCTCTTTAACAATCATTTTTAACTCTCCTAAATCACTGTGCAACTGACCCAATTGGGTTTCCATTTCATGAATGTGCGTAAACAGATTTTTCTTTTCCAAGTTTCCACCCCGAAGCAACCTTTATGGTTTACTTGATAACGACGTCATCCAGCGGAAGTTCTTTGACTTTACTGATGTCGAACAGTTGAACATGGACTGTGCGATTACCGGCATTGATGCCGACAACTTTTCCTTCACCCAAAGAGGTGACGACCAACTTGCCTACAGCCGGCAATTCTTCTCTCACACTTTCATAGTTATCATGCTCAAATTTCAGACAACACATGAGTCTTCCGCACAACCCGGAAATTTTCGTCGGATTCAGTGACAGGCTCTGATCTTTAGCCATCTTGATTGATACCGGCTCAAAGTCTCCCAGCCAGGAAGAACAACATAATACTCGGCCGCAAGGTCCAATCCCTCCAAGCATCTTTGCTTCATCACGTACACCGATCTGTCTCAGTTCGATCCGTGTCCGGAAAATGCTTGCCAGATCCTTGACCAGCTCCCGGAAATCCACTCTTCCTTCAGCTGTAAAATAAAAAATAATTTTATTGCGATCAAACGTAAATTCCACATCGACCAGCTTCATTTTGAGGCCATGGTCTTTGATTTTATTTAAACAAGTACCGAATGCTTCTTTTGCTGCACGCTTGTTCTCATCTACAACACGGGCATCTGTCTCGCCCGCAACCCGGATGACCTTTTTGAGCGGCAACACCACATCAGACTCGCCTACTTCTTTCTTGCCAACGACAACCTTACCGTACTCTACCCCCCGCGCTGTCTCCACGATAACGCAGTTTTCTTTTTCAATGGGAAGGTCCAGGGGATCGAAGTAATAAATTTTGCCCGCTTTTTTGAAACGGACACCCACTACACTGTACAAAAAATTAACCCCCTCGTAAGCCAATCCCACTTCGTCTGAAGCCCTGTCTTCTTAGGGAACCCGCCGAAGTTATAACCGTTTGCATATGATTGGAACAAAATCTGTCCTCTCCCACTCTTATGCCAAACCGATCAAAAATTGCTCCAGACAAAGCTGGCCATTGACATTGAAACGCAATTTTTTTCTGCATGCTGCGGCCATATCCATATAGGAAACCCACTGCTCGGTGCTGCGGGTATGAGCCAACTGAGACAGCATGTCCAACTGATCTATAAAAACGATATGTTCATGCCTACCATACTGGACATACAGCATATCCCTGAACCATAAATGGAACAGGCTAAGCATCGTATCCAGGTGTTCTGAGAGTCCGGTTTTAAAAAGCTTCTGCTGTGCAGAGATCAATGATGTACTTCCTCTACCCAGGGACTCCTTCCCTAATTGTAACATTACGTTTCTAATTTCTGCAAACCAATTCTGCTGGAGAATTTCTCTACATGCTTCCAGTCCTGACGCTAAATGGACGGCAGAGCGAGCCAGATTGCCAGGGTGCCCTTCCGCAATCAGTGATTGCAGCATCTCTTCCGGATTCAGTGCACTGAAAGGAACCGATTGAGAGCGTGAACGGATGGTAGGCAGCATTGCCTGTCCGTTATCCGTAATCAATATGCCTACCGCGGGCACTTGAGGTTCCTCCAGAAACTTCAGCAAGCTGTTGGCCGCCTGTACGGTCATCTTCTCGGCTTGTTCAATAATATATACTTTGGGATGCCCTGCCTCTGAACGGTACGAAAAGATACGCTGCAGATCCCGAATTTGATCAATTTTAATGTTATTTCCATCCGGTGCAAGCATAGTTAGATCCGGATGATTTCCATGTTCCACCTTGCGACATTCAAGACACTGTCCGCAGGCATCATCTTCAAGCTCTGTACAGAATATCGCTTTGGCAAATGTTATCGCCGCCTGCAATTGTCCACTGCCGGATGGTCCGCTAAACAAATAGGCATGACTTATGGCATGACGTCTCAAACTACTCTGTAACATCTGCTTGGCTGCCTGTTGACCCATAATTTGTTGAAAGGACATACTTCCTCCTCAGAAGCTTAAATTAATAAGCATTCCCCGAATTTCTCCCACTTGCTGTAATAACGTAATCTTGCCTTCCTCTGTTTCCAAAAGCTCGTCCGCCATAGATAATAAGGCAGAGTCAATCTCATCAATTAGCTTGTAACGCTTCCCTCTTCCCCGACGATCCCATCCTCGCGTCTCTTTCATGGACACACCGCGGCGGACCGTTTCCTCCAGAAATCTTTTTACAAGCTGCTTGTATGCTTTCAATTCACGAATGGTCATGGAACGAGACAGACGGTCACCCTGCATCTGGATCTCACTTAATCGGCGGGTAAGTTCCGCCTGTGATGCCCGTTCACCCTGGTGATTCATCATATCAGAGAAATTTTTGGATTGAACCGGTTTGGAGCCGGAATCGGAAGAACTGAGTCCACTCTGCATCGGTCGGAATCCAGGGTTGATTTTCATGGAAACGCCTGCTTTCTCTCTTAGTAGGCCAATCGCCCATCAGCACAGTGCGCGTTGCGCCTGTGCGTGGAGGAGACCTTATATGTGCTACATCATACTCTATATATAATAGTAGTTAAATATCACCACATGGATCTGTTCGTTGGTTAGTCAGCCTCTGTCCGAAATAAGATCTTTCCCTGATAGAAAAGCTTTCTTCCGGACAGAGAACGCGATTCTTGATATCAAGAAGGACGCTCCATTGGATTTATGCGTAATGCTTCATTAAAAGTGTTCGAATCGATCTACTGGAAGAACAAACACGGTAGCTCCGCCTACTTGAACTTCGACAGGCAGCGGCAGGTAAGAGTCGGTTGTTCCGCTCATCGGAGTGACTGGAGTCACGAGCTGTTCACGAACCTTACAGCTGCTGCGAATGACGTTCATTACGGACTCGACCTGACCATCATCGACACCGATCATAAACGTCGTGTTGCCTGCCTTCAAAAATCCACCGGTACTGGCCAATTTCGTAGCCCGAAAATTTGCTTTGACCAATGCGCTGGATAATCGGTTGCTGTCTTTATCCTGTATAATCGCAACAATCAGTTTCATCCTGCATAACCTCCTTAAGAATAAGCACCTTGTGAAATGCCCTATCTATATATTAGACAATTACTCGCCAAAATCCTTCAAAATCCCTGTCTCAAGCGACAAAATCATTGCTGCCAAAACCTCTTCCGGCTTTTGAGAAGCATCGATGACCTTGATCCTGTCAGGAAATTGCTCCTTCAATAGAAAATAGCCTTCACGCACTTTGCGGTGGAACTCCAGACTTTCGAGATCCAGACGATTAACCTCACGTCCATCATGAGCATCAATACGGGCGAGACCTGCTTCCGGCTCAATATCCAGATAGAGTGTGATATCAGGCATCAGCCCACCTATTGCAAACCGATTGATAGCCCATACATTGTCCACGCCTAGACCACGAGCATACCCCTGATAGGCCAAACTGCTGTCGACAAAACGGTCACAGATCACTGTCTTCCCTGCCTTCAATGCAGGCTCCACCTTTTCCGCCAAATGCTGACTGCGTGCAGCTGCATAGAGCAGCGCTTCGGTCCGTGCATCCATTGCCGTATGAAGAGGATTGAGGATGATGGCACGTATTTTCTCCGCAATTTCAATCCCGCCAGGTTCCCGAGTAACTACATATGGTATACCCTGTTCTTCAAAGTAAGAACCTAGCTTGCTGATCATCGTTGTTTTGCCGGACCCTTCTCCCCCTTCCAACGTAATGAATTTACCTCTGCCCTGCATATGCTTCCCTGCTTTCTATATCGATAATTGCTCCTAATTGTGCTGCGATAACTACGGGATCGATCCTCTCTTACTACAGACTATGAATTAGTCTGCCCAGAGGTGTATATTCACGATTACTCCATAGATTGGTTCGAGTATGGTACAAGCTTCTTACTATAATACTATACATGATCCAGCGTTACCGGTCAGCTATTCTCCAATATTTCCGATAAGGCGGCCTGATCAGCCGTATATCATCCACACCCATAGAGGGAGCATGACAGAACCGGCAATAGCACTGACAATCATTGATACCGAACTCAACGCTACTGCATTTTCCCCATATTCAAAGGATCTTGCCATCCCCAGTGCATGGGAAGCAGAACCAAGTCCGATCCCATACGCATTTTTGCTGTTTACTCTAGCCCATCTCATTATCATGGGTCCCAATAATATCCCCGAAAATCCGGCTATCATCACAAATAACGAAGTGAACGATGAATTACCTCCCACCTGATCAGCTAGTTGAATGGCAACGGGGGTCGTAATGGATTTGGGCAATAATGCAATAACAATTTCTTGCGGATAACCCAGCAGCAGAGATATGGCGGCCCCTGTGGACATACCAACGATGCTCCCACCCAAAGTCCCACCCAAAATCGGAAAGATATTCCGTTTCAGTACATCAAGGTGTTTCGCCAAAGGGAATGCCAGGGAAACTACAGCCGGACCCAATAGCTCTTGTATCCATTTGCCACCGAGCATGTACGTTTCAAGCTTTATACCGAAAATGAGCAGGATCAGTACGATGACTGCCGTTGCCGTCAATACGGGCATAAGAATCGGCCACTTCAATTTTCTATATAAATGAGTCGCCGGGACATATATAGCCAAGGTCAGGGCAATCATTCCGATTCCGAGGATGAATGTGAGCATGGGATCGCCTCCTTCTCGCCTTGATGCGTCGATCTCCAAGCCATGAGCCATTCACTGATTTTTGCAGACAACAGACAGGTAACTAACGTACTAACCATCAATCCCAGAACAAGCAGCAGCGTATTGGCTCTAAAAAAATCAAAATGATTGATAATGCCCACTGTGGGAGGGATAAATAATAACTGCAAGTTCGATTGAAGCCAGGATGATCCTTCTTCGCCCCAGCTTATTCTGATCCATCCCAATTGAATGACGATGAATAGAAGTAGCATCCCGACAATACTTCCTGTTAACGGCAGATGTAGTACAGCCTGAACTAGGTTTCCTATCCAATAAAAACCGTACATCAGTATGACTTGCAGGATTATTCCCGTATATTTTTTTAGCGGAATATCCAAGGTTCGTTCCCTTCTTTCTTTATGTCCAGACAACAATGATGTCCTAAATTGGTTATTCCCTAATGATTTTCAATGATTGCAGCGAAGTATCGGATACGCCATGGAACCTTGCTCCTTCATCTCTCAGCATCTTAATACGTGCTGCCATGGACGCGCTTATTCGCTCACCAGCGTACACAAGAGGTATGCCGGGCGGATACGGGATGACCATCTCCGCAGAGCGAAGACCCACACTGTTTTCGATGGAGACCTCTGTCGTATCCTCCTCCATAATCGGCTGCAACGTGAACGGAATGGGCTCCGAAAAAGGAGGTCCTTCTTGAAAATTGTTCCACGTGGAAATATAATTTTCAGCCTCTTTTGTAAAACGCTGAGATTGCTCATCAAAAGCTTGGCTCTGCTCCTGCTCAAGGCTGATTTGCCGCAAAGCCTGCAGCAGATGCTCGGCATCGCGCAGCGACGAGCCCAGACTAAAGAGCAGGACGACGTATCGTTCGTCGCTCATTTCGGGCACGCAGCCGCGCGCTTCCAGCTGCTGCTGCAGCCCATAACCGCTCAGCACCCCTGTGCCGTCATAAATGACGGCCTTGAACGGGTCCTGAGCGGTATACCCCGCGGCTGAAGGCAAAGCCGCCGCGGGCACTTCTTCAGGCCGCCCCGGTGCAGCGGCGGCCTCGGACTTTCCGCCAGCTGGCGGCTCTTGCTGCAGCAGCTGTGCCGGCTGCAGCAACCGAAAGCGCGGCAGCTCCGCGAGGCCGCGCTTAAAGGCATCCACGGCGGCAAGCCCCGCCGTGAAGGCATTCGCGCCCTGCGTATGCAGTAAGCGGCGCGCCAGATCAAGCGAAGCCATCACCGGGTATGATGGGCTCGAGCTTTGTACCATGGCCAGACGCTGACGCAGCAGGGATCGGTTTAACCGTGGTCCCTGAACGTGCAGCATGGCTCCCATGGTGAAAGCAGACAGCATCTTGTGGGTCGACTGCACCACACCGTCTGCTCCGCAGGACAGCGCAGAGGCTGGCAGCTCCGGATGCTGCCCATAATGCGCGCCATGCGCTTCATCCACGAGCAGCGGCATGCCGGCCGCGTGGCAAAACTCAGCAATGGGCGTCAGATCAGCGCCCATGCCGTAATAATTGGGCAACGTCACAAGGACTGACTTTGCCTCAGGATATGCCTGGACAGCAGCCTGCACCGTCTCAAGCGACGGCATCACCGCAAGTCCACTCGCAGGATCCACCCATGGCTCCAGGAATACAGCCCTTGCGCCTGCCAGCATCAACCCGTGGATGACGGACTTATGCACATTGCGCTGTACCAGTACAAGGCTGTTAGGTTCATTACATACGGTCAGCAGCAAAGACAAATTACCAGACGTGCTGCCTCCGACAAGGAAGAAGCTCTCCTCTGCCCCAAAACAATCGGCTGCCAGCTGCTGCGCCTCCAATATTGCTCCTTCTGGATGATGCAAGTCGTCCGTCCCCAAAATTTCCGTCACATCCAGCCGCATCATCTCCAGAAACGCATTCACCGGTACAACAGCTGCTGCAGATCCGTCACTTCCATGCCCGTCCGGAGCTGTCAGCCCGCCAATTTCATTGCCATCCCTTTGTTTCTCAGCTTGTCTGAAGCACTCTTCCCCATCATGTACTGAATGTCCCATACCTCGTTTTCCCTTTGCCTCACCCTCATTCCGGTGATCGTCAACGACTCCTCTATCTGACTGCTGCTGATCCACTTGCTCCAGTAACCTGCGATAGACTTGTCCATTCTTGTGTCCAGGTACATGAAAAGAACGCTGCCCCGAATCACGATACGCAAGCAACGCCTCATATAAAGGTGCGGTATTTGATTTATGCTCCATTGAATAATCATCCTGTACATTCATAAATTTTGATACTGCCGTACCAATGCTCTTTCTATAACAAAAGCGACCTTCCCACTCTTGTTCTTCTCCCACCATCTGCTGCATTCAAAACTTGAAGGTGAATCACTTCTCATCTCATTATATCAGGAATTGTCCAGCACCCGTGCAAATCAGCGTTTTACCATTGGAGCATCCTCATATCCTGTCACACACAGGTACTTATCATGTCCATCTTTCCCCTTCTTCTTTCCCCGATAAAAACAGAAAAAGGCCCCTAGGGCCTCTATGCACATCGATACAAATCAATGTGATGTTTCACGAATATGATTTAACGCGCTTTACGCGTTCTTTTGCACCCAAATCTGCTTCATTTGATGTATAAAATAATTGTACTTGGCATCCTGTGCATCCGTATGAACCATTTCTGCTTCACAAGCGTCACATATAAATTCAGATACAATAAAAATGCCTTCTCTTTTTGTCTGTTCGCAGATAATGCATGTGTGTTCGGCGTGTCCTTCCATCAACCATCCCACCTTGTTTTACGTATTACTATCAGTATTGCACAGTTTCTATTATTTTAAACCTTTTCATAGTGCTTTCTTTCTATAAAATATATATATTCGCCTACCCCTCTATGGGTGTCTGTACCGAAAACAAACATAAGAAAATGCCTTTCGTTCTATACTTCCGTGAGACAGCCTGCATTTGGAAGTCCTTTTCCTTGCCTGATTACGCAGCAACAGCCTCGCAGATCTGCAACTTCTTCTATTATATGAAAACCATTTCTGGACGGCCATTACAAGAAACGTACCCGCACTTCATTGCATTTTCCTCTGTGAATTATCACTCCCCCTGCTGCTCCAAAAACTTATATTCTATAATCTTAAAAAAACTTGGATTTTCAGCCGATATATAATACATCACCAATCGGAACCTGACAGCCAGATCGTTCGACGGTATACTTGTATAAGAACAATCTACTTTCATATCTTGTACATCAATCTGGAGCACACAAGGTTCATATACGCATCTCTGCATCACCTGTCTCCTTATTCATGAAAACGAATACCTTTTGCAAATGAACGTGATCCCAGAAGGAGGATTTGTAATCGTATGATCGCCGAACCGGAGAATAAAGTCACTTTTTATCAATACCGGCTTCTCAAAAAAAAGGCCATTGCCCGCAGCGTGATCTTCAGCTATTTGTGTCTGCCTGTAATTATGCTCCTGTTTAACCTATTGGCATTCTCCTGGACCGGCCTCTTCTTCTTTATCTTGGCAGGCCCGATTACGCTTTGGATTCATTATGTCATTGCCAGAACCATATTACTGTTGGTCCGTACCTCTTATGCACGGCGCTGGCGATGGAACCTCAAAATGCCGTGGTTCGGCTATATTCCAGATCAGCATTTTAGCTACCGCATGTTCGTCCGGGTCCACCTCAATATGAGCTGGATTGGGCTATGTATCATTACCGTCTGCTTAATATGGTCACCCTTGTCCTTTACCCTATCGCTGATTTTCTGGCATCTGTGGCTGCTTGTACCGCGTCTATATGTTGTTCTTGTGCTCTCACGCGAACGCAAGGACGGACTTATCAAACTAAATGAACAAGATGTTTCATACTACCTGCAATAATCGTTCTCGTTCTATCCTTCAACCTATAACTTGCCACATGCAATGTATATTGAACCCGGTAATACATAATCGCTAAAGCTCGTCCATATGTTCTACCCAAATCGACGCAACCACACCTTTGACACTCTTCTATACTTACTGCGTTGTACTTCCTATCCTTAAAGGTTATCCACAGTGGATAACCTTTTTTACGTTCCCTCCTTTTCTCCCTTATCCACAGCATGGGTATAGTTAAAATGGTTATCCCCAAAGCAGTATACTTATCTCCGCTCCATTACACGCTCTGGCTCGTTGAACACCTCTCATCAATACGGGCGAGACCTACTTCCGGTTCAATATCCAGATAGAGTGTGAGATCAGGAATCAGCTCACCTATTGCAAACCGATTGATGCCCTTGAATACATATATGAGGCTCATAACATGCTTTGCTTTCTTTCCGGTGTCTATTCCCCCTCTTCTACTGCTGAGTTACTCTACGGACGACTGAAACCGGCCTAACCGACCTCTACAAGGAAATACTATCGATGCCTCATGTCTTCTATGTGAGTGATATAACCCTGTTTATCTAAAGCTCCTGGTCAAGTCACCACCAAAAGACAACGTCACACGCTCCAAGCCTCGTCCAATATGGTTCATAACATACACAACTACATACAAAAAAAGCTCCCGATCACTAATCGGGAGCCTTTACTATAATACGGACCATTACACCGTTAATTGTTAAACCATTACATCAAAACACAACCCATTCAATCATCATCATCAAGTGATTTTACTGTCGTCTGGGCAGCTTCACTTTTCGGAACCATTACCGTGAAGAACCCATCATGTACAGCTAACTGTACAGTATGCCCTTCTTTAGCAAATACACGTAGGGAACTTGAGTCATTGGATGTACTCTTGGCTTGCTTTTCTGTCCAGCCCCAGCTTTTAATCTCGTCTAGATACACCTCAGGTAAACTAGTGCTCTCACTAATACCAGACAGCGTATATCGAACATAATCCATATCCGAATTGTTTTCAGACTGGTCAGATTTATTCGCCACTTTAGGAACCGGGAAACCCTTCTCGTTTACCGCTCCTTCATAAGAAGTCCATGCAGATCCTGCTTCACCGCATCCTACAAGCACGCCAATCAGACCGAGCAAGAGAAATGAATGAAGAACTAGTCTTCGCCAACTTATCACACACACCCTCCTTTTCACAGCTGCACATTCCAGCTCTGTGGTCAGGTACTTTTAGCATATTTAACATAGTCCTATTATACTGGTTTCGAATGCGTTTTCCGTAACAAAAATGTTACCTTCATTTCAAGACTTTTATATGGCCTCACTTACCCTCATTTGTGAGTCAAATCGTCTGCACTTATCCATTTGGGTCAGCTATCAAAACCAGATATCAACGCATCTTTATCTTAGTTAATTATTCAATCTTCCTTATAAACAAATAA
>NZ_AWUK01000044.1 GCF_000499205.1 Paenibacillus sp. MAEPY2 | reverse complement strand
GCTTCGCGAGGAGAGATCTGGAAGAACAGCGGATCGTATTCGTCCACACCGTCCAGAAATCCGCCCCAGCGTCCATAAGTCTTGCCCGGTGTGCCCGGCGCTGAATCATACACCTGCTCCTGATCCCAGCGTTCCGATGGAATCTCGGTAATACTGTCCGTTCCACTGCGCAGGTTCTCCCAAAACTCATGGATATTCCGCGCGCCCGGGTACCTTCCCGCCACACCAATAATGGCGATATCCTGCTGTGTGTCGCTATGTGTGCCCTCCTGTCCTGACAACTTTGTCTGCATTTCATTCATCCGTGGTGCAGTCGTTTGAGTCTGTCCAAAAGTTAGATAGGGCGATCTGGTCTCTCCATGGCTGGATAAAACAGATTGCATTACAGACTGCTGTTCTTTGACATGCTTGGCATCCAAAGGTATGAAGGCTGCATCTGAAGTTGTGTCGGGATCTCTCTCCCTTAGCAGCCTGTCCAGTTTTTCGCCTTGTTCCTGTAGAAAGTAACTGCTCAAATCCCCGATTGTCTGGTATTCAAAAAATAATGTTTTCGGCAGTGGTCCAAACAAACTTTCCAGTTTATTTGTCATCTGCATGATCAGGATTGAATCGATTCCATACTGCTCCAGAGGTGCATTCGCTCGAATACGGGACTCGGGCAGCCCAATAACTTCGGCAAGGGTTTGGATCAAAAATTGAACCGTTCGTTTGGGTTTATCGGCTGCCTGTGAAAGGTTTGATTCTCCGACAGGAGAATTTATTTTATTCGTTAATTCCAATTCTTCGCTCTCACCATAGGAAACCAGGGACCCTATTTGTTTTTTGGAATGTAGAAGCTCCCTGATCCGGGTCACATTACTCGACAAAACAGCAATCTGTCCGGCTCCTGTCGCCAAGGCTAGATAGAAGGCCTGTATGCCGCTCGACGTTTCCATCGCCGTCAAACCGTAACGATGAAACATCCTTTGCTGGACGGATTCAGGTACCGTCATGCCCCCTTCAGTCCACAGCGGCCAGTTTATGGACAAGGTCCGCCCAAACCGCTCACCCTTCTGCACTCGCTGATGCCGCTCAGATGCAAAAGAATCCATAAAAGCGTTGGCTGCCGCATAGTCGGCTTGCCCAGGGTTGCCAAACATCGCGGCAACAGCCGAACAAACGATGAACAGATCCAGTTTGTCCTCCCGATTAGCTTCATCCAAATGAACAATACCGGACACCTTCGGTGCAAAAACGTTGCGAAGATCGCCCTCTCTTTTAGCAAAAATGGGGTGATCATGTATAATTCCTGCACAATGAATGATCCCGTGCAGCTCACCAAACTCCATCTTGAATGAGCTCACTAATTCTTGCACGGTCTCTCGATCCGAAATATCCCCTTGTCTGTAGAGGAGGTTTATTCCTTTCTCACGTAAAGCATCCAATTTCTTCCGGACGGTTGACACAGATGCTCTTCCTACAGCAACAATGGTGCAGGAGGGTGCATGACGCGCTATTTCTTCAGCCATGATGATGCCGAGAGCACCTGCTCCCCCGGTAATAACGTAGACCCCTTCGGGTTTCCACGGGATGTCTAATGATCTTTCTAATGGATCATGTTCAATCATTTTCCAGTCTTGAACATGACGAAGTCCACTACCTGATTGCCCTGGTGTACTCTTATAACGGATTAACCCATGCTCCGGGTAAGACCGGTTATCTACGAGCATGTTTGCCAGCATCTCCGATTCCGTCTCATTCATGACCTCAATGACCTGACCATGAAAGGATGGATTCTCCAGCTCGGCCGTTCTTAACATAGCGGCAATTCCCTGATACAACGATAACTCGCCAGGAATAACAATTTGGAGCCATTTTTCATCGTTAACATGGGACACTGCCTGCATCAGACGCTGGATCTCCTCGAGCACCCGCAATGCGCCGTTGGTGAATAATTCGTCCCAAGACTGGCCGGAATCCGTTATCCGAATACGTACACTTTGAATTGAAAATCGCTGTAAGTAGTGTTCCATTCCCGGGTAACTGTGATTGCTGTTTTCGAATAAAAGCACCACATGATTGCCCACTGTTAGGTTCTCATTCCCGGAACCTTCCTGGAAAAATGTTTCAACAGGTAACAATTTCCAGTAGGGTTCAGCCAGCAAAGTCCCTTCATCCGCATGCTCTACCTGCCCAGGAAGCTCACGGAATGTCAGCCCCTTGATGCGAAGGACAAGCTGTTCCTTAACGTCATATCCATCAATATTGACCTTTTTCGTTTCAACCAGGGAGTCATTCGGAGTACAGGCGCGAACATGCGACCACATTAAGGATGTGCTATTTCCCCATATCTCCACATGCTCTATGGCAAATGGAACCGGTGTTATAACAGGCGAACCTCCTGCTGCCGCCAACAGAAGTCCAATAGAAGCCTGTAGGGCACTGTCAGTAAGACCAGGGTGAAGCTGGTCTTCGCCATATTCATGGGGTAACCCTTCTGCAAGGCTCAGTTTGGCAAGCGCCTGATTGGTCCCGATGTACAACTCTTCAATTCCCTGATAATATTTCCCATATTGCAGCCCCATTTGTTTAAACTGGTTATAACAATCCTCTTTGGTATAAAATCCTTCGGTACATTGGGTTCTGATCTGTGCCAGATCTGCCCACCCGGCTTCCTGCGGCTCCATCATTGCCGCTTGCCCAAGACAGTGCACAACAGGCTCTTCCGCACCATGGCTCTGTACCCGAAACTCGATTTCCCCCTGTTCAATCGGATGAAGCAAGACGTCAACCTGAACAGGTACATTGTTCACCTGTAGCGGACCATACCAGCCGATATGACTCAGTCTTATCCATGTCTGTTCCAGATCATCATGCGTATGAGCCATTTCGAATGCTGCACGAGCTATCTCCAGATAGGCTGTACCCGGAAATACGCTTTTCCCTTGCACGACATGATCCTTCAGGAAAAGCTCCTCCCCATTAAAGATGGAACTGAATTGGAGAGCAGTCAAATTCGAAGTATTACGGTGCAGCAAAGGATGAAGCAACCGGTTTGAGTCCTCTATGCTCTGGTCAGCATATTGTCGGATCGCATGATTATTTGTTGATGCGTAACCAGCATCAATCCAGTACTTTTCCTTGGCAAATGGATACACGGGCAGTGAGATTCGTTCTGCGGGCGCATGCTCAAACAACAATGCAAAATCAAGATGATATCCCTGCATATATAAGCTTGCTGCAGCTGCTAATTTTTCCGTAAATTCAGCCGAATCCGGTGATTCCGAGCAATGCTGCAAACATTCATTTCCGTAACGCATCAATGAAGATTGTGGGCGCAGCGTATGTGACAGTTCCACCACCTGAACTTCCGCAGCAGCTCCCTTTTCCAGCCATTTCTCCAATATTCTGATTAACTCTTGCTCATTACGGACCACACAGCTCAATCGGGAGTTCATATGTTTTCGTCCCATGAGCAATGTATAACTCATATCCCAGCAGCTCACATCAGATTGTTCTTTGCAGAAGCTAACCAGTTGCTCGACTTGAGTCCGTAATTGTTCCTGTGACTGAGCGGATAAAACAATCAGGTTCCCAGGGTAACTGACCTTCTGACTTCCTTTGACCGGTGCTTGTTCAATAACCATATGTGCATTCGTTCCACTGAAACCAAAGGCGCTGATTGCTGCCATCCTTTTAACACCAGGCGGTGTGATCCAATCGATGGTCTCTGTATTGATATAAAAAGGGCTGTTTGCAAAAGCAATATGTTCATTGCCTTCCTGAAAATGAAGGGACGCTGGAATTTTTGCATGTTTTAAGGAAAGTAAAATTTTGATCAGTCCAGCCACACCGGCAGCAGCCGCAGCATGTCCAATATTGGTTTTGATTGAACCAAGAGCACAGTAACTTTCCTCTTCGGTATACGAACGGAACGCTTTCACAAGGGCACTGTATTCAATGGGATCTCCCAATTTAGTTCCCGTTCCATGGGCTTCAACCAGTTGGATATTTCCAGGATGGATGTCAAAACGATTGTAGACCTCACCCATGAGCTGCTCCTGAGACTTCGCACTTGGCGCAGTGAGTCCGTTCGAGGCGCCATCCTGGTTAAGGGCAGTACCTCGAATAACCCCATGAATGTTGTCCCTGTCACGCAGAGCATCACTCAAACGCTTCAGCACAACAACTCCGGCTCCTTCTCCAGGCACAAATCCGTCTGCCCGCTGGTCAAACGTATGACATCTGCCAGTTGTTGAGAGCATGCCGGCCCGATTGGAGGCAATGAAGAAACCTGGTGTGGACTGTATAAACACCCCTCCGGCAAGTGCCATTTCCGTCTCTCCAGACCACAGCCCCTGACATGCCAGATGAACCGATACGAGTGAGCTTGAGCATGCTGTATCCACTGCAATAGCAGGGCCCTGCAAATTCAGATAATACGCGATTCGAGCAGGAATGACTGAGCCTGAGTTGCCCCAGAATGCCTGCGGAACAGGATTCGCTCCAAGCAGTGTCCGATAATCAAGCTCATTAAATCCCGCGTATACACCACACTTCAGCCCGGCAGCTGCCTGTCCCGCATACCCGGCGTCTTCCAGTGCCCTCCAGCACTCCTCAAGAAAAATTCGCTGATGCGGGTCCATGTGAGCCGCTTCCGTACCAGAAATGTTAAAAAATTGAGGATCAAATTCATCTATGTTTTCCAAAAAACCGCCATAGCTGCAATAGGGAGTATCTTGTTCAAAATAAGACGACATATTCCAACGCGTAACGCTCCCGACCAGATCTTTTCCTGCGGCCAAATGCTCCCATAAGGAATGAATATCATCTGCCTGCGGAAATCGGCCGCTCATCCCAACAATAGCAATATCACCCTGCCCCACCTTTAAAGGGCTATAAGACTCTGGCAAGGCAGATGGGCAATGCGTGCGTTCAGATTCAGATGAACTTTCTGTTCTGTGCGCATGCGGGACAGAAGCTACTGAGCTCCACTCCAGCTGTTCTACTGATTTGGAAGAATTTTCGATGGTCTGCACAAGGCCGTCCCGATACTTTTCAACGATATGGTTGGATAACAACTCAATGGAGCTATAATCAAACAGGCTGGATACCTGCAAGGATATAGATAACGCCTCGTTAATCGACTGAACAAGCCGAACACCTGTAATAGAGTCCACTCCATATTCAGAGAAAGGCTCCTCTGAATCAATCATAGTGGTGTTTACTTTGAGCGATGCAGACAGCATGTCTGTAACGATCTCTCTTACATATGCTTTCAATGTGGTTGCCGAAGTGCTCGCCGAACCAAGGGATGGGTTGCCTGGCTTCTTTTCTTGCAGTTCAGGACGGCTTCCCGGAGTGAACGGGTCATTGGACTGTAACTCAGTCTGTATCTGATTGGAAGATCCAACTGGAGCAACCTCCGTGTCGATCTGCCTGACTAAGCCGTCACTGTATGCCACAATGACCTGCTGCCCTTCCTCGTGCCAATCCCGTGCAGGAAATTCGATAGAATGAAAACCCGCTTCCAGTAACAGTTGTTTCCATACATGCGGTGCTGCTCCGGGACAATCGGGTAGACGAAGCTCGGGGTCCTCGTACAGCCACCACCCATCCAACAAACCAAAGGTAAGGTGAGTAAACAGGGAATTGCTGCTAATCTCGTTAATTAACAGCATCCCGCCTTGTTTTAACAGAGCCTTCACATTACGCAGTGTTGTCCGCAAATCGGGTGTTGCGTGCAGCACATTGGCTGCGATGACCACATCATAGGAACCGGTATCTATTTGTTGGGCAGACGGAGCATAACGGACATCGAACATCCGATAATTCATGAATGGCCTGTCTGCTCCATACTTCTGTTCACCGTGCAAAAGGAATGCTTGGGATACATCTGTATATGCGTACTCTTGAATATGCTGTGCCATGGTTTCCAATCTTTTCAAAACAGCTGCGCTGGTTCCTCCGGTTCCCGCCCCAATCTCCAACACGCGCAGACGTGCAGAGTCGTCGAGATGGATTTTATGCTGTATACAGGATGCTGCCGCTTCTGCAAGCACTTTGTTATAACGATTTATTTTCATGTATATATCCCCCCGACCAATTCCATAGAGGAATCAGGAAACATAATCTCGGTTGCCAGGCAATTTCCATTGAGAATATCCGGCAGCGCCCTCAGCATCGTCTCAACCAATCTGATTTGTGATTCCGCACCGTGGTGTTTGATCCAGCCAGGTTTGTTATGCTCCCATTCCTGCCAAGCCGTTTCGGCATTCGGCGCCTCGTTATTGCACACCCTGTATCCAAAATCAGTTTTCATCAGAAAGCCGTAACGGACTAGAGCGGTCATGCTTCCCCTGATCCAATGCACGTAGGTATCCGACAAATTCTGGGTTAATTCAGCCAAAGTGCCAGAGCTTACATCGGATACAAACCACCCGGTGGCATACAGCTGCACCCACATCAACTTTGCAAGCAAGGGCTCCATCTGTTGAAGCAAATGACCTGTATTTTGCTCTGACTGGGAGATGTGCGTGATGTCGCGAGTCTCTGGCCCGCTCCCTTTTAGAGGCAGATCCGACATGTAGACCTGTACTGACTTTTGCATGTTAATTCCAGGAATCGAATATGTTTTTGTTTTTAACAAGGCAGCCTGTGTAAGGTCCAGGCACATGAGCATCTCCAAGGCTTCCATCGCTTCTGGCGCCTCAATGGAACTCACACCCATCCGGTCCATGCGTTCCCTGTATTCCAATGAAGCAACACGGCCTACACTCCCCCAGAAACCCCAATTCATAATTTTGACCGGACATGTCCAGGATTGTCGCAACCAATGCGCAAACGAATCTTTAAACATACATCCCGCCGAGTAATTGCTCTGTCCTGGTCGTCTCGTAAAAGAGTTCATGGATGAGAAAAAGAGTACAAAGTCCAGATTTTCTTTCGCAAATATTTTCGCCATCACAACACTTACATCCACTTTGGCGGTAAATACATGTTGAAACTGTTCCTCTGTCATCTGTTCCAAACTGCCATCTTGCAAAACAATTGCTGAATGTACAATGCCATTAATGGTCTTGAATCGGCTTTTGATCGTATCATACGCACCCATAAGTTCCTCTTCATTGGCTGCATTGGCCGAAATATATTCAGGAGCCGTCCCCAGAGCTGACAACCGATTCTGCTTATGCCGTATCTCGTCGTTGTATGCACTTCTTCCAATCCATATCACTCTCGCCTGATAGGTCCGGATCATATATTCACTCCATACTTCACCGATCCCGCCGGCCCCGCCAATGACAACATAGATTCCGCCATGACGATAATGGTTGTTGTTCTGAGGAGCATTGCTCTCCAAGCGAACAAGTTCCTGACCGTACCAGCGGTTGTTTCGATGGACCTGGAGATCCCCAACACCTGCCGGTTCCAGAGAGAGCGCTGCACGAATGGAACGTTCATTGATGTTACCGGCTTGCAAATCCACAAGACGCACACACCACTGTGGAAACTCCTGCGCCATCGAGCTGGCAAGACCTTGAACTCCGGCATCCGCAGGGTTAACCGGATCGCTAGACCATACGGATTGTGTCTGACATGTTAAGAATGACCATTCCAACGGATGATCACCATATCCCAATTGAATCATGGCTTTAATGATTCGAAACACATTTTTTACGCCCATATTCTGTGCGGATATCAAATGATTCAGTGACGTTGGAGGGAGAGACATATGATTGGATAACCAGATGATATGATCAATTGAATCGACCTTTTTCAAGGCATTCATCAAACTGACGGAATCTGACGCCGTTTCCGCATCCATACGGATTGAGTTTGCATGGATCTGATGAACCATCTCCCATTGCTCCGTTGTACCTCCAATCACCAGCCAACGTTTATGGGCAGGATTGAATTCGGACTTTTCAGTCTTTTCGATTACTTCCCATATTGGCGTCAGCATAAGATTATGGTCCGATGGCTTCGATGGGTTTGCAGGGAAAGTTTCCTCCTGCTCTACTTTTAATTCACTTTTCTCATTGGCCTGGGCTTGCTGCGGAATCCAGTATCTTTCTCTTGCAAAAGGGTAGGCTGGGAGACTGATCCGTTGGGGTTTACCCTCAGCAGCATATAATGTATTCCAGTCCAGGTTCAGACCCTGTACCCATAATTCCAATAATTTGTCATGCTGGCCCTTCTGAATCCACCGGTTCACCATTTCTTCCAAATCCTCATCCCGACTAAGGATGGAAAGCATCTCTTTACCCTTTTTCACATGACCGGTATAGAACAAATTCTGGGAAGCTTGTGTTTCCATATCGTTTGCCTGGTCAATATACTCTTTGAGCTTCACGATCAGTTCATCTATGGACACCGCCAGCAATCCCAGACGTTCTTCCATCGACTCACGCCCAACCTGCAACGTATAGGATAGGCTCCTCATATCCGAATCCTCATATATTCCGGTACATAACACCTCAAGCAAGTCTTTGGCCTTTGCCAAGAGTCGTTCCTGATTTCTCGCGGACAGCACAATGATAACAGGAGATTTAGGGTGATCTTCGCCAACTGTTATCTGTTCCGAGTACATACCTGTCGGGGTATACTCTTCAATGATGATATGTGCATTGGCACCCCCAGCTCCAAATGAAGACACGCCTGCACGTCTTGGGATCTGCACTCCGTCTATTTCTGGACGCTTCCATGGTTCGAGCAGCTTCTGCACCACAAATGGACTCTGGGTAAAATCAATGTTTGGATTGGTTTCTTCCGCGTGCAAGGATGGCGCGAGTTCCCCATGCTGCAGCTGCAGCAACACTTTTGTTACCGCAGCAATGCCTGCTGCGCTTTCGCAGTGACCAATGTTGGATTTGGCTGAACCGATGGCACACTTGAAGTTGGATTGGACCGTCTGCTGAAATGCTTTTGTTAAACCAGCCACTTCAATAGGGTCCCCGAGCGAGGTTCCTGTTCCATGCGCCTCCACGTAACTGATCGTTCGTGGATCGATTCCGGCTTCATATAGGGCATCGCTGATAACTTCAGCCTGTGCGTTCGGATTTGGAACAGTATATCCATTGGTTTTACCCCCGTGATTCAGCGCCGATCCTTTGATCACACCGTAAATCCGGTCTCCATCTGTTATGGCTCTCGCCAACGGTTTCAGCAGAACGGCGCCGACGCCTTCACCCGGAACATAGCCGTCCCCACCTTGGCCAAAGCTCTCACACCGTCCTTTGCTGGACAGAAATTTCCCTTGGGACAAAAGAATATATTTGTTGGGATGGACCGACACATTCACACCGCCCGCGACGGCAACCTGACATTCGTTCTGTCTCAGGCTTTGACAGGCCAAATGAATGGATGTTAATGACGATGAACACATTGTATCCACGGCCATGCTTGGTCCGCGAAAATTACAGAAATACGAAACCCGATTGGCAATGGAAGACGGATTACCGTTGAATGCCATGGAACTCTGGGATCCATAGAGCTGATACTCCTCATACATCACACCTACATAGACTCCTACTTTCTCCGTGCTCAAGCTTTGTCTGGTGTATCCCGAATCTTCCAGTGTTTCATATACACACTGCAAAAAAAGTCGCTCCTGAGGGTCCATTGTTTCGGCTTCACGAGGAGATACCTTGAAAAACAAGGGGTCAAACTCATCCACACCATCCAAAAAACCACCCCAGCGGCCATAGGTTTTGCCAGGAACTCCTTGCTCTGGGTTATACACCTGCCTGTGATCCCAACGTTCAGATGGAATCTCGGTAATACTGTCCACACCATTTCGCAGGTTATGCCAGAATTCCCGGGTATTACGGGCACCTGGATATCTGCCCGCCATTCCGATAATGGCAATATCCTGATGCTCATTATTCGGGTCTTTTCCACCGCCAGAGCGTGAGTCCACTTGAATGGAAAGGTCCGGATCCGTTTTTTTCAAAACAGGTTCGGCTTCGGGTTCGAAGTGGGTTCCTGTCAGCAGCTTTCGCTTTGACATCATGGTGTACGTTGGGACGTGCGTTCCGGAGTTTGATACATGCCGTAAGTTCTCTGAGACATTCTTTTGTGTCGTTCCGGCTGATTTCATCCCTTTTGGCTGAAGCAGCTTATCCAATCGCACCTGATGTATGTTCATAAAATAATGACTTAGTTGCCTCAGAGTCTGGTACTCAAAGAACAGCGTTTTGGACAGGGAACCCAATTCACTCTCCAGTACGTCCGTCATCTTCATAATGAGCAGTGAATCAATACCATACTGCTCCAGCGGGGCATCCGGCTCAATCCTTGATTCTGGCAAACCGATCACGGGTGCCAATGTTTCAATTAACCAACGGATGGTTCGATCCTCAAGCTTGTCATTAAGTCCTGTAACCTCTTCCGTATCTTCTATTCTCGCGGGTTTTTCTGCTTTTGAACTCTGGGCAAGGTTATATTGATCCATGAACTGCTCAGCGGTTGTGCGGAGGTTCTTTTGTTCCAACAGTGTCTTTGCAGAAATATCCCATCCATGCCTTGTCAGCAGTGTGCG
>NZ_AWUK01000043.1 GCF_000499205.1 Paenibacillus sp. MAEPY2 | reverse complement strand
TACATTTAATAAACTTGGTAATTATAGACTCAAATCGGCTATCTACTTCTTTTTGAGCTAAAAGTATAGTAAATACGGCTATTACTTTAATATCATCAATAAGTTCTTTTCCCTTTAAAAAACGACTACTTAAAAAAGGAGACTCTGTAGAGTAGACCTCATGGTCCTTATTAAAGCTCGCAAGTCTTTTTATTTTTGGTACACGATCATGTTCTTGGTAATAACTATCTAGTAATGATCTGTTTAAAGGAGTTAGATCCAAGGTTACTGATATAATTCTTAAAGAATCAACTTTATGTAAATCAGAAAATTCTACTTGATTATTTGAACACTCTTTAAGTTCTTGAATGAGTTCAGTTAGATAATATTCAAATGGTATCGCTCCTATGTTATTATAGACAGTTTTGAGAAATTCCAAATCGTTTCCGTGTAATGATAGCTTCTTGACATTAAAGAGTTCTTTTATTCCGATTGAAGTTTCACTCGCTGTTTGGTATATTGAATCGCCGAATCTGGCTTTGTTCCACGGAAAGTAAGTTAATCCATACTCTAGAACAACTGAATTAAGATCAAGTTTCGATATTGCCATAACCGGATCAGAATTCTCTTTGCTTATATATTTAATAAGAGGAACTACCAAACATTTACTATAACTAAACTGCTTATTCGCATCTCCTGAGGTTTTATTGTTCAGCGTCTCTCGCACTGTTTTAAAAAGAGCAGTAACAGTGCTGCTAAGGCTTCTGTCGTAGAGTTCGATTGGTTCTATCTCCCGTCTTCCTCTATAGAATTGATCTACATTTGCTAGTGTTTTCCTCTCTATGGGTGATAATGCTCTAAAACAAGTTACCGCAGTAGCGTCATCTATTGAATCGATTAAGGTAAAGATCAAAGTGCATTTTTCACATATTTTGGAGCTAACTTTGTTCAGACTGTAATCAAAATCGCATAGACAAAAATCACTATTCATTATCATCTCTCCTGAAAATATCTTCTGTTGAGACATTTGTGTAAGCAGTTACTCCCCTGATGTGTATATTATCACTGCCTTATAAACGAAATCTAAACATTAAGACCACATATATTTACTAACATCTACCTTATTATAGCTTAACTACTTTGTTAAATGACAAAGTAAAATCATAATTTGACTTTACTATAGTTACAGTATTGGCCTTGGAGAAACTTCAATCAATACCTGTCCTACAACAAGAAAGGACCCCTTTTCGGAGTCCTCTGCATAACGGTTCAAAACAAGTTTTTTAATCGGTCAACTTTGGGGGGACAGGTTAGTGTGAAATATAAGTTCTAACTTACTCTAAACCGTTTTTCTTGCATAATTTCTAAATATAAGTTACACCTCAGATGGAAGTTAAGAAATTGACTATCAGGTTGATTCCTGGTGCTGCAGTGAACAAAATCGTTACGCTTTCTCATAGGAACCTGTACATTAAAGTACACTTTGTTCGTTTGGAGCCTTAAGGCTCTTCCATCAGCAACACTCTAAACATTCGTCTATAAGTCGGGTTCAATGATTTTAGATACTAGGTAGTCAAAAAGAGGATACATCTTAGAGCATTGATTTTGTAGCCAAATCTAGTATCTGCACCATGAAGAATCACATGTCTACTTAAAGGAGAGCGAATAACTTAACGAATCCAGTACACAACCGATGTAAAACATTAAAACTGCGTCATCCAATGAAAAATCACTTGTTTCGTTAAGTAACTCCTCCCCTAAACGTTTTAACCGGTTTTGAGTAATATAATATATCCTGAGCATTACCTCTTTCTATAATTAGACCTTCAATCCTAGGTAACAGAGTTGATATTGCACTGTAGTATCTTCCATCTTGGAAACTAAGTATAGATTCTCCTAGGATAGGAACACGAGACTTAAGCCAATCAATTTCACTCCAATGTTCAAAAAATGAGTGTATTATTTCATCATTAAAAGTTCTTTCTATAATATCGTATATGTTCACTTTTAATCTGATCAATGTCTATATGCTTAAATTCGGAAAAATTCATTGAATGATGCGGAGGGAAATTGAGAGCAATCATATGCTCTTTGCCTTTCTGGATGTTATCTCTTGCTTCCTTGAGTAAACCAGGAATTTTATTTATTTCTCCATAACTGGAATGCATCATTATTATTCCAAACGTTGCTAATCTGAGAAAAAGTATCATTAATATTTCGTTGAACCTCGGACCATACTTTTTGAGCATTTGCAATTGCTTCAAATATATCATTATTGGTTTTTTTGTATGCAGCTCCAGCAATTGCTTCCTTTATCGAGTCGGATATACTATTGTTTCGCGAATTGCATCAAACCCTTTAAATGTTTCTCTTATGGCATCGTGCCCTTTGAGCGATTCTCTTATGGCGTCAAATTCTCTATTCGCTTCAAATGCTACATTTAATCCGTCGTCCTCTCTACTAATTTCTGTTAACCCTGTACTTTCTCTTATTACTCCGAAATTATTACCGCTCAAGAGAGGTTGAATTAAAGATTTGATATCTTCTTGTAATCTAAATATTTGAATTATATATTGGGAGAAGGCACCTTCAGTACAACGAAAATTTATATCATAATTTTTTTCCATATCGACTCATCAATCCCTTCATATTAGCCAAGTTAAATTGTAGCCTTATTTTCTTTTTCAGAAACTAAAAATTTTTATTAATTGTCTTGTTTATTTTCATACAAGTTTCTGTCTGCTCCAACGCAATTGTGTAAGGTGCTCTTAGATTGAAAATTCTCATTAATCCAAGTATCAATTCTAAATACAAATTCGACAACTCAACATTATAATCAGTGAGATCCAGTTGTCTACTTTCATCATTAACTGAAGAAGCATCTCGAATGATCCACATAGTAACCCAACATTCAAATTATGTAAATATGGCTCCCAGATCTTCTCACCTGCTTTTGAACGTCTCGGATTTATTGCTTCAGCTTTACGAGTCCAAACCCACCATGCACTAGCTCAATGAACGTAAATTGACTCTGATACTTTTTCTTTGTTCGCTTGCTTTACGGTCCATAAGGAATTCCAAGCCATCTAATCTTCTTTCTTTAAGAAAAGTAATTCGATATTCTTTATGTAGCACATCTCTCTATTGTGTCACACAATTGTGTTTCACAAATAGAGAGATGTGAATATTATCATGACTCTGAAAAATCAAAAGTCTACTAACCTCTACTGGAAAATGGGATCACCAAGAATCAATTGAGTATCCGTCAAATCGCTTGTTAAAACGATTCGAATTTTCTTCTTACCCCTTAGGTCTAATGTGAATTTCTTTGCTCCGTCAGTAGGTCGGATACTTGTTGTATAAAAGGCAATTTCTTTCTTGCCGTCAATGTCTAAGAACCTTACTTCAACTGGTTCATTGACGTTCGTACTTGTGTTAGTCTTCGTAGTAGCGGGTGCTTCTTTTTTTACAGCCATATATAGAGACAGGTTGTCGTATTCCTCGGTGGCGAAATCAATTGTCGTCCTTGCTGATTTACCTTTTAATATCCCTCCTTGTGAGAATGAGACAGTTCCCACCTGTAGATCACTTGCGATAGTAGTTAAGAGTAGTTTGCTATCGAGAATCCCAGGGAATTCTACCAAAGTCACCGGTTTACTAACCTCATTAACAGGAGTCGTCGTTTGATTTGGATCAATACCAGTATCTGGCTCAACAAGTGTGACCGCTTTGGATCCCTTGTCCCATTCGATCCCCCAACCTAGCGTTTCAGAAATGGACCGGATAGGAAGATAAACACTCCCTTCAATGATAACCGGATCAATCTTTTTCCCCTCCGCATTTCTTAACGTTAGCTGCTGACCATCTTTAAAGATTTTCAAATTACTTTCAATAAGTGCTTGAATTGCGTTGCTTGATTGAGCCAATGAAGTTCCAGTTACCAATAGAGAGACTAAACTCATAAATATAATTGTTTTCCCAAAACGCTTTGATGCTTTTTTCATCTGAATCCTCCTCGATATCATTGATTTACAAGCCTGTATTTTCGCAAAAAGTTAGACAATGGAACGTAAACCCAAATGTTCAGCTACATGATCTTGAAGCTGTCTCTTCCAATCTTTGTTGGAAATACTAGAACCAAGTTTTCCAATCACAGGTACACCTAAAGCATCCTCCCAAGGGATCTTCCCCTCTCCTTCTCCCTGGATAATAAGACCGATTTTCTTCCACTCATCTCCCATTCTTTTTAGATGAGACATTTGAATGTCAGCCATACCCAGATGATCATCAGAGTTTTGAACAACCCAAATTGATTTTGTGCACCATTCATGTGAAGCCATAAGCAGTAAAGGTGAACTCTGACTCTGAAGATCTGCTAGAATTGTTTTCCCCACAAAGGCTCTCTCAGCTCGTACCAACCACTCTCTCAGCAAAGTATCATTGAAAGGTTTTTTACTTGAGTAAATCCATGGGGCACAAAGATATTTATTCTTACATAGAGCCAATTCTTCGAGACCATCAGGAGTATCCGCAATGGTATGAGAAGGATGTAGCCCTAATTTCCCTGCAATCTGTCCATAGCTATACGATATTTCGGCTACACCAAGTGCTTTGTCTTCTGCACCTTCTGATAAAGATAAAATCATGGACGTTGCTCCCGCCCCTCCCTTTGGAGAGTAAAAGATAATTCGATGTGGCATTGGATAGGAAAAAGGTGAATATCCCTTTGCATGAGTGGTACTCTCGTGAACATCACCATCCTGCTTGCTTGTATCTTTTGACCTTCTAAATATTTGAAAAATGGGATTCTTTAATATGGTCCCTTTCGTTCCCTTTGGAGTCTCATCAACTTCCAGTGGTTTTTGTTCCTCACTAGGCCTAGATGGCTCCTCAACTCCTTCAGCCGGTGAAGCATGGGTTACTGTCGGTGTTTTCACTTCAACGTCCATATGTGGTATTTCGGCAGGTTTTATAGCCACCTCAATCTTTGGTGGATTGACCGAAGGACGAGAAGACAGAAACGAAGGCTCTGAAGGGTGATCTGTATTCTCCGGGTCTGTAACCTCAACTTTTTCCTCCACCTTCGTAACCACTTCATTCTGGGATATATTTACTTGATTCCCCACTGGGTCCATTGCTTGAGGAGAATCTTGATATTCTGTTACGTCTTGTAGAGTGTTGGGAACTTTTACGAGACGTTCAATATCTGCAGATGACACATTATTTCTGGCTAAAAAGTGATAGTAACCTTTTGACACTAAGCGCTGGTATAGTTTGTTGTTTTTCCGCTCAAATAACATCATCGCAAGACGAGTATTTTCTGAAGATTGAAAATTGCTTACTACCTGAAGAATTTTCAAATCTCTCAAGGTGGGTTCGTCCTTAGGCATCACACCTTCTTCAAGGAAGATAACATCAGGGTTATTTAACTTCTCCAAATCCATCACATCATTGAACTTATTGCTTTTCGCTACAACCTGGATACCTCCAAAAGATTCAATTAGCTCAATTAAACTGGTATTCTTTGCAACAATGGCGACCTTTGCTCCTGTTTTATCTGTTGGGATATTTTGCAGACTATCCTCACTCTTACTTTCGTCATCATTTCCAGCATCTTGGGAGTGATATGTTTGGCGACTGGTACTTTCAATCTCCAAACCAAGAGATTGAATCCAATCCTTAGCCGCATTTCTAAAATCACGCGTACCTGAATACACCAGACTGGGCAACGGGAGTGAACTAACCTGGATAAAGAAAGGAAGACTTTCTTCAATCACTAAACCATCAATTTTTTGTTTCTGAACATAATCGAGAGCCGAATTCCAAGAAGTAAGGGCTGAGGAAATTTTTATACTTGGGTTTAACCCATTAATGGCTACGGAAATGCGCTCGTAGCTGGTTGGCTTACAAATAACAGCAACATGCATGATTATTCCTCCTGTTCGTCAAAGACGTCTTACCTGTAGATAAAAAAAGAGCGACGGAACTTCCGTCGCTCTTCAAGTCAAAAAGTATGTCTTAAAAATAGTTGCGAATGGTCGTGGCTACGTAATCCATGTAATCTACTGCTTTCCGGAGATCACCTAATACAAACATAATCCCAAAGCCAATGACAAGCGCCAATCCACCTAATGCTAAAAGCTTTTTTGAAAAGATCCCACACACCATAAGGATGATTCCGACAATCAAACAGAAGAAAAACAATGGATAAGCCATCTTTCCTCCTACTGTTTCTGCATCCTTGGTTAAGGCATCCATGCCTTTTGAGAATCTTCCTTTATCCACGGTAGATAGATCAAGGCTAGTATTACTATTGGTACTTGGAATGTCCAATCCTGAATTGCTATTGCTGCTTGATGCAAAAGAAGGTACAGAAAAAACAAGCATAAGCACCATCATTAGTGAAAACATGAAACCTTTTTTTCTCATATTCTTACCTCTTTCATCCTAATTTGAACTGGGAAATGTTCAGCATCCCCCCTTTCACAAATAATCATTAGAACGTCATATACGTTTTTGGATCTATTTTCATACCATTCTCAATAATTTCAAAATGAAGGTGGTTCCCGGTTGATTTACCAGTAGAGCCTACCCCTGCGATTTGCTCACCTGCGGTTACCTGTTGGCCATTTTTGACTAACGTGCTGCTGTCTAATAAGTGGCCATATAGCGTCTGGAAACCTCCCCCATGATCTATAATAATTGTGTTTCCGTATCCGCTCTTTGTCCCTACAAAGGTAACAACACCGTCTAATGGTGCTTTTACAGGGGTGCCCGCGGGTGCAGCCAGATCAATACCTGAGTGCATCGTTTTCACATTTGTAATCGGATGAATCCTATAACCAAATAGACTGGACACACGGTATTTATCTTTATCTACTGGATGGATTGCTGATGCCCAAAGTGGTGCAGGCTTCTCATAGAGTTCAATAAGAGCTAATACTTTGTCTACGTACCAGTCCGCATGGTTATATAGCCTAATAGCAGCTGCGGGGTTCTTGTTATAACCATTCTTGGATAGATAATTTGCCGCTGAAAATATTGCATCTTCAATGTCCCACGGATCCGCCTTACCATCGCCATTAGCATCAACGCCGTAGCCTCCTCCAGCTTTGATAACATTCAGATCCGTAATATCTAGCGAATCAGATACCAATCCGCCACCAATCTCGTATTTCCAACCTACCCACGTAGCAGGCATAAACTGCATATGCCCGACAGCGCCTACACTAGATACCATAGTAGGGTCTGTTGAAAATGTCGTTTCTACATTGTGTATGGCCGCGAGCGCATACCATGGAATTCCGTACTTCTTTGCAGCAGCTTTATAAATTGGAATGAATTCTGGAGGAATTTGTCCATTAACATAGCTTCCTCCTTGTCCATTCCCATCCCCACTACCAGGGAATCCAACATATAAAGGGTCGTATACCTTCGCGAGCTCAACGACAAATTCAGCATCGTCTTCAATCAATCCATGGTCTATTAAAAAGGTAACTAGCCGATCTGGCACACGAGGCGTAGAAACAATAGAACTCTGGACTTCAGCTGTCACCTTCGTATAGTTATCACTATCTCCTGTTTGAACCGTTTCGGTACGGTAATCTACGTTTACCGTTTGATCGTACTGGTCAACTGTGGTAATGAGTTTAGTTTTGTATTTCTGTGTATCCACATTTACGACTCTTTCTTGAGTTTCGTTACCCTCATCGTCCGTCACTGTACGATATGTTGTAGTTTTTGTCTCCACAATTACCACCGTGTCTTTCCACGTAAAACGAGGCCCTATCGCTTTGTACGTTCGCTCTGGATCTGGTTTTCTGGTACTTCCATCACCAACAATTGGGTCACCTATAACACGGTCAGCAGCGGCTATTAACGCCCAGGATATTTGGTATGTTGTAGCTTGTTCAAATGGACTTTCTTGATAAGGAACTCCCTTCTTGGATCCAAAGCTGTACTCATCACTTTCGCCTAATCCGTTCTCAGATAATTGAATATACTTTTCCTGTAATTCTTTGTCTTTTTGTAAGTTCCACTCCGGATCATGTTCGTCGGTAGTAAAGATAGCCATCTGTCCAGATTCCTTTTTGAAATCATCAGGAGCACCAAAGAATAGAGAGTAAATACTCAAAAAAGCAATTAGTACGGCAGCCACAATTAAGATGTACGGTAATAGTTTAATGATTAGTTTTTTAGCGATTTTTTTCCCGAGTTTCGCCAGTTTCCGAGCCATGTACTTTTTAGCAGCACTTTTTCCTGCTTGGAAAAGCCCTTCTAAACTCAATCTTGATCACCTTCCTCAATCTATGAAAAAATGCCTTTCCTGTCGTTGGACAGAAAAGACATTTTCAAAGAATTCTCTATTCATTTTTCCGTATGGAAGGAGGTATATCAATAATTACCTGTTTCGGCTTACTGTTTTCTCTTGGGTCAGAAAATCCATATGACTGATCCATAGCTGGTGGTGGAATTGGTCCAGGATCTCCATTATGTCCAGGAGCGGATAATGGCGGTTGTGCTTGAGTTAATGATACTCCTTGAATTGGACTCTCGGGTTTAGAACCAGATTGATTATGATTAGGACGACCCTGATGGAACTGTCGTTCTAGATAGTTCATATTATTCCGGTTTCTTTGATTCTGCGTTGCTTGTTGGCCAATAGGACTTCTCATGTTCGGTGGAACTATAGTCGAAGGATTATTCATTGGACCAGACGGCCTTTGTGGTGGTCTAGCCTGTACTGTTTGCCCTTGTTTACCTGCAACACTCCCTGCCTGCTTTGAGAGACTCTGAGAAGGGATAGAAACCGAAGAATGACCTGGATAGCCTGGTTTTGAAGAAACCATAACTCCTCCTTGTTCAGCCAGGGGTGTATGAACTGGACCCGGTAGTTCTGCCGGTCTACTGTTACCTCCTCCCGGTTGTACACCTGGACCAGCGGGAAGTGCCATGATAGGACCACTACCCATTGGCAATGCTAACGGGGCAGAGGCCAACTGAGTTTCAGTTATAGGCTTTTCTGATCGGTATGATTGAAATGCTCTACCAGCCTCTCGCGCTCCTTTTGCTAGGGATCCAACGCCTTGTTCGATTTTCCCAACTGCTTGAGCTCCTAATGCAGCTCCAACAAACCCACCAGATAGGTTACCCGACAATGCACTACCCGCGATAAATCCTGCACTGGCCCCAGCTACCCTAGCTGTTTGTTTCGCCACTTTACCTGCAGCTTTAGTACTGGCAATAGCAGCCGATTGCATTAACCCCATCGTTCCACCTTTAGAATCTACATAACTTTTAATTGGTGATGAAGCTTGTGTAGTAGTTGAGGTGCCACTACTTGAAGGTCCCCCCCTCATTCCGGAAGATACCTTGTTCGCAGCTCCACCTGGAGCGTTCTTAGCAAGGGCCCCTTTTGTAGGTGCAACAGGCGCCAAGTTTGAACTGCCCATCATAGAACCAAAGCTTGGAGCACTTACTGGACTAATACCATATGAACCTGCCGTTGCCATTGCTGGTGAAGCACCTCCTGAACCCGAAGGAAGAATCCCCTTGGTATCAGAGCTTGTTGTATTGGATTTTCCCCCTCCATTCCCTTTTAAGCCTCTGACGATACCTTGAACGGCCATGACTGTTCCCATACCAAAACCACCACTTACGGTACCCCCACCATGCGCCCCGATAGGGAGTCGGATCAAACTTGTAATCGTAGGCATACCCACTAAGAATACAAGTAGAATAAAGAAGTTAGGAGTTTTGGCGAGTAAGGAGATAAAGATGGCATAACCAATTGCATGACCCGCCTGAGTAAATATCTGTGCTGCAAATTCCCTAAACCAGTCATCAAGCACTTTTTGAGCCCCTGGTGTCGTACAACGGAATAAAACCCAAGGAAAAATAACCATTAAGAAGATTAAGGTTACCAATCGCAAAGCATATTGATAGTTAAGCATACCTACACAGAAAACTATCAGAATCACCAGGGCCGCTTGGCCGAGGCTTTTAGTTTCAGAAGTGAGGATTTCAAGGATGTTGACCTGCATAACATCCCAGCCCGTTGCCATTTTCATTCCATCTATAGCCCAAAGAACGACCATGTAGTTTATATCAAAAAGAAGCTTATACATGTATCCAGCCATGTTCAATCCAACAAAATAAATCACAAGTCCTTGTGCCATGTTAGTGATACTGATTTGACCTTGTTGAGTGCCACCTTTAAACATAATCATAAAAGCCCAAACAAATAGACTGAAGACTGCTAACCAAGCACTTACTGTTAAAAATGAATTGAAAAAATCAACAATGACACTAAAAATAGACGATTCGAAAGTGTTAAAAACAAGGTTTTCAGTTCCTTGGAGAAAAATAAGCTCGTTAAAATCCTTGAGTCCAAGTGTCTTCCGGATAAAATCAGCAAAGTTAACTACCAAAGAAGCTAACTGCCTCTCCAAGTACCCAGGATCTCCATCATCATCCAAGCGATCGCCAAATACACCGTTCCTTATTTGGTCGGTGGGGCTGTTTGCAGCCTCATTCGATGTTTCTGTTTGAGTTTCAGCTGATGCTATACCACTAACCGTTGGAAGTATAAAGCCCAAAATGAGCAATGCCAAACAAAGTCTCAGGATGAGACCCTTGAATTTTATATTTGCCATCTCTCACATCACGCTCCAATACCTTGTTCATAATCATTAGGATTGGTGGTATACAACCAGTATTCATTTGCCGTTGGTTGGATGGAGACAATCGTTGATTCTTCATTAACTCTCAATATACCTACGCCAGCACTTGCAGTAAGTAAGAAGCGAGCTTCACCTTCTGCCAAGTTGAATTTCCCTTGTACTGCATCGATGTCAATACTCTCTTGGCGAAGTAATAATTTTGTCGGAGCATTTTTTAGAATTCCCATTCCCTCTGGAACCCTTAGAAAGACTTCAAATCCTTGGGTTACCGCACACATGGAAACATTCAATTTTCTTCCCCGCCGGTATGCATTCTCCAACCATTTTGCCTGTTCTGGATCTTCCATCTGTAGCTGAGCCTCATCGGATATAATTCTTTTTTTGCGGAAACGATCCTTCTTCCCAAACCTCTCCCATGTCCACTTATTCGCAATAAATGAACCAATAGGTTTCATCCATTCTTCGTCCAAGTCGGCTGTGGAGATTCCAAAAACACGGCCCTCCCCAATCTTAAACGTTGACTGGCCATCAAAGATAGCTTTGGAGTCGTCCCCGCCCTCTCGTGTGAACAACTTGATGAGTGGAGTAACACCCGATAGTCTCTCATCTTGCAGCATAAGCTGGTAGTGATCATAGAGAGTTGGCATTTCCTTAATAACATATTCATTGTTTACTAGCTCATACAAACTCTCAGGACTACTATTGATGTTAAATTGTTTATACAGCTTAATCGTTGTATCATGTACGGCCACTTTGACTGCCCCTGTAAGAGCACTCTCATCAACGGTACGGATCATTTTGAATATTACTGCTTGAACACCTTGATATGCTTCCTCAATATCGACGAAAACTCGTCCCCGCTCGTCTTCCTCTTCTCGAACATCATAATAATTTAATCGTTGGTAATCAGCATGTTTAGGAGACAATTCCGCATAAGGTCCGTTCATCGCCAAAACAAGATTTTTATATTCCCTCTCAGGATCAATAATTCCTGTGCTGATACCAAGGGCTGCGGACCTTCTCGTTAAGACTTTAATAGCAAATGATTTTCCTGAACCAGCTCGTCCGAACACAACCATATTGCTGTTATTAAGTCGTCGATCCCATCCATCATAAAAAACAGGTCTGCGAAAATGGTCAAAACCCAAAAGCACACCCTTACGGTGAGATAGTCCTCCATACCCGAACAAGAAAAAATCGGCTACGTTACTACTCTCCATTTCTTTAATATGAGGCTTTGCGATGACTTTTGGCCCGATGCCCACAGTATGTCTCCATGCTTCAAGCTGTCTAGTATCAGCAGCATTGAAGCGTATCCCCATACCACTAAGACGTTTAATAATCGTTCGACTAAGACGCCTTAGCTTGTCAGGAGTGTTTGAAGAAACATTGAGTGCTACAGATGTGTTAAACAACTTTTCAGCATTGACCCTGAGTCGACCTAATTGCTCTTCTAAATCAGATAGTTCTTGCATCATTGCGCCGACTTTTCCAGGGTTATGCTCTTGCGTTAACTCTGCCCGTAAAACCGCTATCCGATTGGATATTACATTGATTTCATGACTTATTTCTGCAGGCTCAATGGACACGGTTATGTCTACTGCCCCATCACCTTCACTTAACATGATCGGGTCGAACATTCCGACGAAAGTGGTTCGCCCTGTAAATTTCAGAAACCATGTGCGGAGGTATGATGCCCCTCCCGTATTATCGCCGAACTCAACCCAGTAGTCGGTTGCATTGTTTTCACCTGGCATACGTTCAATAATTGAGGGTGGGGCAATAATATCGGCTTCTTGTTCGGTTAAACCTTGAAGCTTGAATTCTTCCTCTGAACTCTCTGTTTCGTCAATTTCTTTTTTCCGATTAAACAATTTTGGGATTTTAAGCATGAGCATCCTCCTGTGTATATATAGATTTGCCAAAGGAATGAGGAACCTGCCCGTCTTCATTTACCATACCAATAAATTCTTCTAAACTAACCAAGCCGGCGATCTCCCGATTTTGTGTACGATATAAGTATTGCAACACTTTTTGCCGATCCATTTCCGTAGTCACGATGCCAACATCAGAAAATTTAGATTGCATAATCCTCATACTGTTAGTAAGCTCCTGTTTTACCGTATCTATATCGTGCTCTATGCCTTTCCTGGAAGCATTTTTTCTAAGAAGATCGTTAATGATAGGATTGGATGTTTCAGTAGTCAGGTCTAGCAAGTATCTTGAATCTGTTTCGAGAAAAACAAAATATTTGCGGTCTTGAATTTTATTTGCTTCGACAATTCCAAAGAAGGTTTCTTGCATTTCATCCACATATTCCAAATCCATTGGATCATTTGTTTCATAAGCTTGTGATTTCAAATCCTGGAAATAACTTTCCAAGTCATAAGGATGACTTTCAGACTTGAAACGAAGTGGATGTGGGATGGTATTAATCGTTTCGCGGAATGCTAACCAGATTGCTTCTTGCTCTTTCGGAGACTTTAAAGCAAACGATATTGGTTGAACTTCAAGCATGTACATATACCGGTCGTCCGGGGTAGTGATTAAGCCATCAGTCGTTATTTCTTGAACTTGAAACCAGTCTTTAGCTGATTCCTTCTTCTCCTTTTTCTTTGTCTTTCCACCGAATTGTAAAAAAATGAGCACACCAACAATAGCTACAACTAAAATAATATCCATGTATCTTTTTTCACCTCACAGAAAAGTAACTCACACCATATAAAAGAAAAATGCCCTAATATATTAGGGCATCTTTATAGAAATTATTTTGCTTTTTTTGTAGCATTTTTCTGTGCTTTTTTCGTTTTTCTTCCTTGGAAATGTATAAACAATGCGGCCCCTACTAATACCAAGCCCAAAACGATATCCATAGTTATTCACCTCACAAAAATAGTTTTTTTTATTCTATAGAAATGTTCTTTTGCGGTAACGACACGAGACATACCCCATCAGAAAACGATGAAGATCTTGCCCAGTGGAAGGATGCTTTATATGAGCAAAAGCCAAGCAAATGACGAATGGTATTAAATGCGGAATATAACCCACTGTACCAATCCCAGGTATTTTAGGAATGTAGTTAATCACTTGTAATGATAAATAACCACCCAATATCCACCAACCCACTTGAAAAAATGACAGTCCGTATATTACTTTGGTTTTTTCGTTACTCTTATAAGTCAATAGATGCTGCCTGCCGTACATTACGAGTCACTCCTTTATTGCATGTTAGGTTAAGTTGCCGCCAAAGATACCGTAGAAGAGACCCACAATTTTATCAGCCATGATAACAACGGCAAGTGCAATGAGAGTATACTTGAATTTATCCTTAGCACCCTGAATTTTATTAGAATCCCCACCGGCTGTAAGGAACATAAATGCACCCCACATTAAGAAAATAGCAGCAATCCAGCCAAAGACCTCTCTTACCGCGCCTGCTCCACGATCGGCAGAATCTTTTGTCCATGTTTTAAAGCTATCAACATTGGTCGGATCTAACTTTGTTGCGGATGTAACTGTAGCGAAAGTTAAGCATAATACCGCCACAAGGCCCAACATGATCCAAAATTTCTTCGATTTCAATGCTTTCATTTCCATTCCTCCATTTTTCTAAAGCTGTAAAACCATAATATTTATATTTATCTGATGAGAATCTTTATATATTCGTTCGCCTCCCCTCGTCATATACAAAAAAACCTCCTTCAATGGAACTCAGAAGGAGGTTTGTATTGATTGCTGGCTATGAAAAGAAACGTATATCATCCGAAAGCCATTCCTAAAGTTAAAATAATTTATTCTTCAATAGGTTGTTAATGACGTCACCAAAAATAAGGTTGTTAATGATCAAATACACTAGTGCTAAACGAAACAACATATCGATTACCCGATAGAGCCAAAACGGTACCTTGATTCCTATCTTCTTTCTGTATAGTGGCCATAACAAACTCACTCTCCCAGTGACCATATCACCAAGAATATGTGAAAGGATACCCCCAAATACAACATAACTTAGAGTGAAAATTGGCGTGGCATCAGTGAAAATCGATATTATCAATGCACTTATAACAAATAGACAAGAAAATAGAATCGAAAAGAATAAAGAATGTGTAACAGTCCTGTGCTTCATCGTCCAGTTTAAAGGGATTGAAATAAGAAATACACGTCTACCTATGAAGCTCTTAGGTTCGTCGATATCAGATATTAGAGCGGATCCTATACCGCCCAATACACCGAGCCATGTGGGGGAAATTAAATAACCTACTACTCCCCCCATAAGCATATGAGTCTTAGCGTACAAAAAGGTACCTCCACTCTATATTTTTTCAGGATGTATTGGTAATAAGCTAATAGGTAGATCGCCTAGTGCTCTCCACGATTCAATGCCTCGAGTGATCCGAATTAATGTAGGTGTCTCATTGATATTCAGATTCTTGAGTATAGTTTTGGCATCTGGATCAAGAACATCCACACCATATACGTTTAGTGCATCTTCACTAGACCTGTACTTTTCCAATGTTGGTTTATATGAGTTACATACATGACATTCATCCGAGTAAAAATAAACAAGATAGTCACTGTCTTGCTGCTTATCATAGACATCCGCTTTAACCACACTAATTCGTCCCTTAGATTGCTCATGAGCCTCATCAGGTGCAATGTTTTGAATCAGATCCTCATCTGGTCTGAATAACATGCCGGCACAAAAAACAATTACAATCCCTAATACCACCATAGGTAAATACAATTTCAGAAAACTTTTTTTTCTTGGCACACAATTACCTCCTAATGCTTAGCTGTGCTTCACTACTATAAACTTTTGATTATTTGATTAAAGATAGAAATAGGCTGCATTAAAATGCACTCATAAGAAAGAATTAACGAAATTATCTTCCGTGACATATACAGAACAGGAAGATACTGAGCACAAAAAAACAGGCCTTATCTGCATTTATTCGTTTAACACTTTGTTGCTAGTCCTTTTCATTGACTTCATATAATTCACAAGCGAATTCCACACATATCGCGGGCTTTTTTCATTCCGCAACTCTGTCAGCCCAGTGTCCCATTCCCTTACTTCCCGGTATAGAGAGATAGGAATTCTCATCAATGTGCGTTTGCCTTTACGCACGATATCAAAGGCTAGGCTAAACAAACTTAACTTTTCTACGTTGTTATCCGCATCAATATCAGAATTATAAATTGTTTGATAATCTTCTGTTACATTTGTTTCTTCTTCAATAGATTGTTGACAAGATTCAACAGTGTTTGGATTGTGTAATGAATCTAGTGATTGATGACTTACAGTAGGTTCTTCAGCCTTAAAAGGAACTTCAACTTCGACTTCACCCTTACATTGGTTATGTAAGTGTTCAATCTCTTCAGATGAGATTGGGGACCAATCCAACACTTTATAAACACCCGGAACTTCCTTAAAAAAGTGCCACAACTCTGCCGACAGATCCTCAAGCTTTACAAAAATGTATCCTGAAAGGACGGAATCCACATTTAGCTTACGACCTTTAGTTGTTAAATTTACAACTTTTTTAACTCCAGCAAATATCCCATGAATCAATCCATTCACCTTTTTTACCACCGCGTACTGATTTAACCGATGAGCGATCTCTAACTCAAAGCCTGTTTTAACTTGTAATGCATACCACATAGTCTTTTCCTCCCCAAGGTTTAATTCTTACTCGGATTACTATCTCGAATATGCTTCGTAAGCTTTCGCAGAGCAGTTTTGAATAATCGCTCGATTTCAGCCGGTTGCAAGCTTGGATATAACTCTTCAATCTCCTGGTAACCTTTACGATCCTCAATTACTAGTTTTACAATACACTGTTCCAATGTTGGAAGTTGGCTAAGTTGCTCATCATCGATCTTTTCTCCTACAGGGAACCCAATAGAGTTAATCGCATAATTACAATAAGAGATGATTCGGCTCATACCTCGATGACTCAAAAGTTCATAGGTTTCTTCCGGACTTAGAAAATCATCGAAGGTAATATTTTGCTTAACCCGCTTGTTTTTAAGGACTTTACTTCGATGTCCCTGGTAACTGGCTAAAAGCTCAATAGACGAATGCATTCTCAACCCACCTCTTTTTTTTACTATGCTTAATTTTCTGACCAACTTTTTTTTGCATCGTGCTATTCTTAGTCATTTTTTTGTGCTAAAATGTAATCAACGGTGTACATTTTCGTAATCCATTGAATACACTTTATTTCATATCAGCCTCAAATAGATCATCCACCATTACTTTAAAGTGGAAAGCTAGATGAATGGCTAATGTAAAATCCGGCACATGATTCTGTTTCTCAATTTTGCTGATCGTTTGTCTGGTAACGCCTACTGCATCAGCGAGGTCCTTTTGAGTCTCACCGTTCTTTTTTCGAAATGAACGGACATTGTTTCTAATTTTAAGTTTAGCGGAGTGACTTACAGTCAAAAGAACGTTCTCCTTTCCAGTTGCCAGTTGTAATAATCTATATGTAGTTAAATATCCTTTTGAAATAAGGCCTCCATTTGCAGATGGAGGAATAAGAACCTCTTCCATTGAATATATTACTTAATGATTAGTATAGGTGTCAACCAAGAATTACACAAAATATCACTAATGTAAACGAAGATTTACATTTGAATGCAGTAATTAGTAAATATGATGGCGATCATCGATCAGAGTTGTTTGGCTGCTTGATGTAAATATAATTTTTCTACTATTTTAAGACACTCGAAAGGCGGCACTTTTTATGACCACTACAAATAAAGATGTATCTATTGAACCTAATTCGGCTACTAGTTCACCATCTGCCATTTTAGGACAATACTTAAAACAGGTCAGAGAAGAAAAGAAATATTCATATAGACAAGCTATGGAAGTAACAGGAATAAGTCACTCTTACATTAAGAATGTTGAAAGTGGCGTTGACCCGCGTTCGGGAAAAGAAATCATTGTTCAAACAGACAAATTAGCTAAATTTGCAAGAGGATATAATATCCCTTATGAGACTTTGCTTCAAAAGGCAGGCATTGTAAAAACCGACACTCCAGACATTACGGAAATTGAACGAAAAGAAATCTTCCTTCAACGACTAAAACAACTGATAGAAGAGGAGTCTGTGGATCTCGTCTCTCTTGCTAAAAAAACCGAAATCCCCATGGAACAAATCACAGAAATTATGCAGGGAAGTGTATCTGCATCGATTGAAGATATCTACTCTCTTGCGGCTGCTTTACATGTGACTCCTGATTACCTAGCTGGTTATGCTGCAGATAAAAAAGGTTTCCATCCGGACACTCCTGAATTAAAGGAGCTCACATCCTTAATTAATGATGCCGGCTTACAATTGTATGGTAAGCCTCTCTCCAAGGGAGACAAGGATAAGATCATTGCAGCGGTAAAAGTCATCTTCTCAGATTCGGCTCAACGCCAAATGGATGAAAAATAAGATGGAAAAAGCGAGTTCCTAATATGGAACTCGCTTCTTTATTCTCATAATTCCCTCGCTTTACTAGTTACTACTACACCATCTCAGCTATCTCTAAGTTATCCGTCCAACCTCTGCAACAAAGTTAGACCCTAACCATTACCCTATTTCGGTTCTTCTAGGACTGCAGCAATAAAATTTAACAGTAACTTTTCTGCTTCATCCACCTCGAACTCTTCAAGTTTTAAATCATCAAAGCATTCTCTTTCACGAGCTATTGTAATTATTTCTGCATTCTCAATAATTTGCCTTAGAAATGAGGACCTCTCGGGTGAAAATGATGAGCGTTTCGGAAAATAGTCTAAATCAAAATCTAATATATAAGGTTTTTCCGGTATTTTAAAACCTGTTTGCTCTATGTAATTGTCATCTACACAGGAATTAGATTCTATCTCACCAATCTCATAGCTTAAGGAATCGTTTGTGTATAAGTGCTCTCCTTTAAACATTGCTATTGAGTCACTTTTGTTTATTACATGATATTCGTTAATAATAGCTAGCTCATGAGCTGTCGTAATATGTTCATCATACTCTAAATCTTTGACAGCGTTTAATAAGGAAGACAGGTCGTCTGTATCCACCTTCAATATTCGTTCCGAAATAATCTCATTTGCAAGTTGAAACTCATCTTTTGTCGAACTCTTCATCTTGTCCTCATATACTTTTCTAAAAGCATATTTATTAAAAGGAGCGACAGTATCAGTATGATAATCAAAACTAATAAGATTATAAGGCCGTTTGTTTTTATCTGCAGTTAAAGCCCATACTGGTAATGCAAAGTGATGCTTATCAAAAACGTAAATCATCTTCCCTAAGATATTTTCTATTCTTAAATTAGAAAAATCACCCTCGCTCAACATATGTGTTCCCCCTCACATTTATATGATTATCTGCATAATAACCTCCATAATATAACACGTTTACAAAAGTAAAAGTACCGCCGAAAACGCTCCCTATACAGTACTTCCAATATCAAGAGAAGTCGCTGTTTTCTATATTTGAACCTTACGAACTCAGCCCCCCAACTCCCGCCTTATGTTACTTCACTTGTTTGGAGGTTTTATTCAGGGGTTACCAGCAACACGGTATAAGATTGATCGTTCCTTTTAACCACATTCACTGGAAACCAAAAATTCAATGGCTGAACAACTTGAAATTGAATACGATGTTTCTGTTTTTGGTACTTTCCATCTTGAATTTTAGGTATTAGCGGACCAACAAACGGTAATGACTTTAGATTGATGTGTGAATGTATTGTAGTTTTATGAAGAAGAAAAGCGGCGGAAGTCAATGCCCAGTATATTAATGGATCTAAGTGCTGTTCATCAGTATATTTTGCAAAGCCGTCATTAATGAGGGCTAAATTAAAGCCAGCTGAAAATAACAAAGGGTTATCTGCGCCACCAAAGATATGTGCGACGGTATAACCATATAATCTATTTCTTCTCTTTGCATCTGTCAGATTAACGTTCGTATATTCTTTAAATGCGTGTTTGGCCCTTACATTATTTTCTGCAGCCCTATATTCCATACCTTCAAGCTCGACATAACGGGACCACTTTCTGCCATTAAAAGTTGGCTCTAGCCTCTTTGGAACAGTATATATCCCCATTGTCTTTGGGTATCTTATAAACTCTGGATGAATAATGGGAGTATCTTTAACATCATCTTGATGTATAAGAAAAACAAAGTTGAAAAAACTTTCTATCCTTACTAAGTCCTGAAAAGTTAATTGTTCACCTGTAATTGGATTTAAGCAAATATGATTGATCTTGACTTTGTCTGAAAGCGATGACTCCATTAACTGCAAAAGAACTTCGTTTCCATCCTGAATGACCGGATCACTTTTTAATGAAGACAACGCAATATCCTCCTTGGTTTGTTACATGTTTATATGCTCTGGCTTTCATATGTCAGCTGCAGCCAATCTGTTAGTTCAATAACAGCAAGCCTATTAGTATACACTTAGCGGTATCTACACGAGTAGGTAGCATCGGCCATTAATGCTGATCTAGGCACTGTAACCAAGCCATATACAAGAAGTCAAAATTGATATTGAATGATAATCATGGTTAAGTTCAGCTCATTCACAGTCCTAAATCATCTGCTGCATTTTGTTCAAAGGCATTCCCCAACCGAATGTATCTTCTTAAAGTTGTCATTGATTTGTGCCTGCTCTGCTTTGCAATTGCCCACTCGCTTTTACCTGCCTTAGCAGCCGTAGTTACAAAGCCAGCTCTAAGACTATGGCCAGAGTACTTCGAAATGTCATAGTTACATTTTCCGGCGTAGTTTTTCACAATCTCAGCAACTGCCCCATCGGATAGTCGATTGCTTGAAATCTTTCCGTGGCGATTAATGCTCCTAAACAATGGACCATTGTCAATTCCGGCTGCTGAAACCCAATCAATATAAGCTCGAACTGGACAAGTGTGATCGAACTGGCCATAAGGAATTGCTAAGTTCTCTGACTCACCAAGCTGATCCGTCTTTGACTTTTTCAATTCAATCATAAGACCGTCTTCAACTAGTGTAACATCTTCCAGATCAATTCCGGTCAATTCACTTCTACGAAAGGCACCCATGAAGCCTATTAAAAGTATCGCCTTGTCCCTCTTTTTTTTCACTTCATTGTCTATTCCATCTATAGCATGAACCATTTCTTGCAACATCGGGATTGTTATTGGATCTTTGCCCTTTTGCTTTGTTCCTAAGTGTCTCCTGGTACCAGCAAGAATCTGTTGAATAGAGTAAGTGAACGGAAATTCCATCTTCGCTGTTTCGTGTGCAAAACGTATAGCACTCAATTTCCTTGAAATAGTGTTGGCTTTATAATCATGAAGAACAAGATCGGATATGTAGTTACCCAAACATTCTTCACTTGCTGGCAAAGAAATATAGTCATATTCACGACACCATTTTTCAAACAATGCAAAGTCACTACGATATGCCTTGTTTGTATTCACTGACTGCGAATGTGAAATTAACTGTCTACTTTGCTTAATGAGTTCTTCTTTTTTCAATGACAAAAATACTTGTGTTTGAGATCCCTCAGGATCAATAGGGTGATTCTCCATTCTCCTCCCCCTTCTACTATCTAACTTAATTTATATAAATACTTATAGAACTATTTATTCTTTAATAGAGGGATTATCTCCATCGCTACTCTTTTTGTTTTCACCGTTAACCTCTTGTACTAATTTTAACATGGATCTAGAATGTTGTAGGTTCAATTCACTAATCTTTGCTGCAGTCTCTTCTTGAATTTTCATACGTTCTTCTAATAACTTCTCTTTATACTCCAATTCAATTTCTTTCCTCTGCTCATTCAGCTTCTTCTCGTATTCTTCTTCTCTCCTCCTTAAATCATCAACTTGTTTATCGATCAGATTCCTTTTTTCAGTAAGTTCCGTATTTAATTGGTTTATTACAACGTTTTGTTCAGTGATATTGCTTTGATAATTTTGCTCCATTGTATTTATCGTCTCTTTTAACTCCAGATACTCATCAGATATCTTCTGCAATTCATTTAATTGAATGTTTAGACGGTTATTCTCTTCTGCCATATGTCTATTAAGCTGCTCCAAAGTATCTGCTGATTTCTTAATACGTTCAGCCTCAATTCGTGCCTCATCCTTATGTTCAGCAAGAAGAGAATTATCTCGTTTTAGGACTGCTACCTCTTTTTTCAGTTCAGTTATCTCTCTATTTAACTCATTAAGCTCAATGGCATGCCGTTCGTTCTTTTCATCCAAGTCGACCTTTGTTTCCTCAACTACCTCTATTGCTTTTTGATTTATTCGGATAAAAAGACTGTAGATCACATTCATATGTTTCTCCAGGTCCTTTAAATCTTCTTCAATACGCGGATCATTCTTTCTTATATTGTGAAGCGTCTCCAACGCCATTAAGGATTCTAGCCATTCTGTTGATTCCAATCCAGTCGCCGAAATGCGCGCATTCACTTCTTCGAGCTTTTCTTCATCCATTTTGAATCCTTTTGTCTTGTTCATAATAGTCCTCCATAATATAAATTAGTTAACCAATAAACCCTTATATAATGCATAGTTAACTGGTTAACTGCTATTTTATGGTTAACTATAACATGGAATTTATCAAAAAACCAAGCCTGATAACTAACCCTCGATAAATTAACATTATCGAAGGTTAGAAAGTGTGATTTTGGGACTGAAAAAGAGGGAGGACCGCTGAGACTTAACCCATAAGTTTTCCCTTTGGCAAGCTTATGCTTCCAAAAACTTATTGCAAACTTACTTCTTCCAATTTCGACTCAAGGCAAACTTATGCTTCCAAATAATTTTAAAAATCACGAATATCCTTGTATGGGTTGAGTTTCAACCATAGACAGTAATATTGCGTCTCGAGCCCTTCATGTTCATCCCCCAAAACTATTCAAATTACATTTCTGATCTCTCAACCTTTTGCCAAGACTTTAAAAGCAACACCGGCGGAATATAATCTGGCATGATCCATTGATAAGACAAATCTTTAAGCAGCTCACCAGGCCAGAATTGTCCCTTCTGATCCAATTGCATCTTCCACGGGCCACTAACCATGGCTTCTCCCTGATCTACAAGTTCACAGGCGTCTTCATAGGAATGTTCTTCTTCCTTATTTCGTTCAATCACTTCAAGGGCTTGAGCATACAAAAGTTGCTCCTCATCTTCCATCTTCTGTTTAAACTCGGAATCGTATATGACCGAGAAATTCAAACCTTTAAACTTATGTTGCTCTACGACTTTTTTGAATAAATCTGTCACAAACACTTCCACCGTAGCAGTCTCTTTTATTTTAAACATAAAGGTGTCATTCGGTATTTTGGAGAAGTCAAACATCAATTTATTAAAGCCTGCGAAGTCCCCATCGTTATACCTTCTTACATCTGTAATGTTCCAATCCACACAGTCCAAGACATTCGTAACATTTACTATATACAACTCTAATTCATCGTGAATTAATGGTCATAATTCCGCCTCTTTTGAGATATAAGATTGGAATACCTCTTTGACATTCCCTTTTCATAGAAATACAGCGTCTATCAACGGATAGACGCTGTTTATTAATTAATAACCTGTCATAACCTCTCAGCTCCATCTGAAGATAACTTAAACAGGATTCGCGATAGGAATACTAAGGATCAATGGGTGAACGCGATCAATGAGTAGTTGGTAATTAACAAATAATGAGTTCATAGTCTCTTCGGATAATCTGATCCCAGTTGGATGGCCAGACTCGTTTCTTATTTGTCGTAAAAAGTCTAAATACTGAAAATGAAGATTAGAATTCTCTAAACCAAGAGACTCAAATAACCTTTCTTGATTGCTAACAGTTCTTTTAAAACCATCTAATCTAGCGTGTGCTTTTTTTGCTTGTACAACGTTTTCATCAAACTTTTTAGACTCAGCTTCTGAACCATGCTTTCGCAGATACTGCAGGTAGGATCTCGACAACAATAGCAGCAATTGCTCCGCCGCGCAGCCTAACATTGTTACTGCTGCTAATCGTTGTCCACTAATTGCACAAGCACAAGCCTCAAGTATATACATTTCCTCAATTGGATCCAAAGTACTATTATGAACTTTCGTCCTCAAATTTTCGTAAACTTGGTTTTTGCTGTAATATTGGATATCTCTATTTTCGTTGTTACTTGTACTCGTTAACCCTACGAGAACTCCAATTTTCAAGCCTGCATACCCATACTCATCTGTGTTTTCATATAGCTCACTACAATATCTATTTAATCTGTGATATAGATCATCTGCCTCTAAAGCTTTTTTAGAACGTACTGCAACTTTAAGATCCACATATGCGCTTCTCTGATTCCACAGTCGACCACTAAATCTGTCAGAATAATTTATAGACAGTTTAGAAGGCTCTAAATGCTTTAGTATATCTTCTTCACCTTCTGATTCAAGATATTCCTTTAAAGTACTTAAAAATAAATCACTTTCAGAATACTCAACTTGACTCATGGACAAACCTCCAAATGTAATTTATTTATTTCAACTTTCTATGGGTCCAAGTAGATATTAAAAAATTTGCCATCGTTCCAGATAAATTAACTGATAACTCAGCATGACGAACGCCAGGTTTAACAGGCTTTCCAGGCAGCGCCCGTTTAGTACTTGGAGCATGAGCATCACCATCATTATTTCTCAAACTTCCTAACCCCTGAATGATCGATGTACACCCTCGTAATATCTGCTTGAAAGTCTCTTCTGTGTGACCATCAGGTGATAGATTCAGTACAGTATGTGTTTTTTTGTAAAGTGTAGGTAGATCATCTGTTTTTTTATAATCAATGTTTTCACTGTCTAGAATGAACTTAATAGTTTGCTCTATCAAAGTAGAAGCAATTGTAATAGCTCCTTCAGGATCTTCCTCTCTTCGAGCCAATGCCTTGTCCCAGTTGTGCCGAACAAACTCATGGATGTTTTCCCCCGAGAGCCTTTCCCCGATAACTCCGTCAAGTGGACTATCCTGAACGCTCTCTAAATAATCAAAAATATTACTGAACGCATTCTTAATATGCTCTCTTCTTTCAGCATATCCTGGTATTATAGCTTTGAAATGATTAAAGATCTCCATGAGGCTTCGGCTATCTTTTATGAATGTGGGGAGTAAGTCTTTTAGTGCCTGTGATTTAATAATCTTGTTTCGCAATTGTTTATATTCTTCATCTGGCCCCGATCCACTACTTGTTGCAGCATCAGTAACAAGCTTTTTTAATCTCTCAATTTCTTGAATTCTATCCTTGATCATATTGAAATCCCCTTAAGTCAACTTTATTTATTAAAATGAACTTCCACTGTGTAAAACTGAATTTCTGATCACGCCAATTAGAACTTTCTTTTCACAACCAATATGCCTCAATATTACCGAGCTTCTGAATTGGAACGATATCAATGTCACTCTTCATCAGACTTTTCATTTCCATTGCTTCTGCATAATTCATCCCCTTAGGGACAAACATTACCGGAATTGAATTCTTTATGGCCAAATATGTTTTACCTTTTACTCCCCCGACACCTGATATATTCCCCTCTGCATCGATTGCTCCAGTAATAAGAAATTTCCCATGGTCTTTTGGTGGTTCTTCTCTTTGTTTAAGCATAACTTCATAGGCCGTAGCAGCACCACCTGAATTCCCTTCGATATTGGCTAAGTCAAATTTCATTAAGTCGCTAAATTTCCATAATTCCTTTATTGTATAGTGTACGTTAACTGTAGTACCATACAGCGCAGTTTCTAGAAAAACAGTTTTCCCATCATAAGATCTTCCTTCGATTTTATGAAGTTCCTTAGAAGCCAATATTTCCTCCACTTTTTCAAGTGTAGGAGGATAGTCATCTATGGTTACGATAGTTGAACCTAATAAATCTAACAATTCATTATCTACTTCCGAAGGGACACCCCCAATTTCAAACTCATATCCATACTGAATTGGAACGTTCGCTTCATTGCTTCCTGATATGTACGCCGGTAGAGCAACATATAATAGACTTTCTCTTATTTGTTCTGTATCAGGGAACTTCAAACTCCCAGGTGGATCAAGTTGTGGTTCATAGGGAAGACCTTCCTGTTGTTTCGGTTCTTCAAACTCCTGAAGTAACCCCCCGTATTGCACTTTAAGAAAAAGATAATCAGATAATCGGCTTACTTTTACCACATTCACGCTAGGGATATAAATAGAGTCCTCAGATGGATAACGAAATAGTTCTTGTGCTGGGTAAAGTTTTCCGGGTAGTTCATATGTTCTCAATTCTATGGGTTTTAGATACGTGTATAGCGGAAGGGCGGCCAGGGCAACAAGCATAATAGCAATAATACTTAAAGCAATAGACCTTGTACGTTTTCTAGTCGTTTTATCAATTGTTTTAACAGCTTCACTATTCATAGATCTACTCCAATTTTAGATAATTTAAACCCAGGGACACAGCTGATCGACTCCACTGCAGACGTATTATTTGCACCAACACAATTTTACGGTTTATCAAACTTCTTGATCGATCTTCATAATAAAGCTTATCTTTTCACCGTGAACCTGTGTGATTGCAGATACATTAAACCTTTCCATTAACCAACTGGAGATAGTAGCCTTGGGATCTGGACATGTAACCGAATGAAAGTGTTGTGGGATCGAAAACATTCTCGGACCGAACTATGACCTTCTGGAGAAAAATGGTCTGTGAGTAACTGACTTATACTCGTCAATGTCTCGCCGCCCTCCTCCCAAACCCTGGTCATAAAGACGGCTGATCCACAAACAGTAACTTGAGCCGATCGAAAGCATGGGTAAAGTAACCGGCTTGCCAGTGAGAGTTGTTGAATCCCCTACAGTCAAATATAAATTGTTCCCTAGCTTGACATGATCGCGCCTCGCTTCTCAAACAGTTCTTACCAATATGTACCTAGTAGTGACGGAACGTCCTTTATAACAGGTTCCTGCCCTGGCAAAACTTCAACAATCTTAGTCACCCGCTTTAAGCTCGTTAATTCGATATACCCCAAGCAACTCATACTTGATTACTAAATAAAATAGGAACTCATAGTAGCTGCGCCCCGTCTCCTTGTATTTCTTCCATTCATCGTCAATGAGACAGGTTGTCATTTTAATCTGACCACGTACAAAGTACGACTTTTGCTGATACTCTAATCCAGTTTCGTTCTTTTCAATTCTGATAAATTCATTGATTTGTTGTGTCAGCAATTCTCGAAATTGTTCTGGTTTTACACATACAGTAGGAAAGCCAGCTTCACTCATAAAAACATCTTCCTTTTCAATTACGAGAGTGAATGTATCGGGATAAATTGAGTTTAATGTTTTTAGCACACTTTCAGCTTTTTGTTCATCTCTGAATATAAGACGTTCTTCTTTCAAAAGAGTATCACTATAACTATGAGTAATCTTAGGCTTGAGCCATAATTGAGTTGTGTTTTTATGAGGAGCTACGGAACTTACCCATGAACCTCTTGTGTTATTTTTAATACTTGCGATATATTGTTTAGTCAATAATATTCAGCCCTATCTATCATAATGGTTTCTTATTTTCTACCTTCCACCTCTACAACGGTAAACGACTAGACTTGTCCGGTAACGACACAGTCAATGTACCACCTCGCCCCAACTTCCCATTTTCCATTTTTCAACTACCTCTTTCAAATTTTATGCCCACCTGATCGACATCGCTGCAATCTCCAGATCCTCAATGCGGTATTACGCGTAAACCACCTGAAGAAAGACATAGAAATTCAATAGCTGCAGTCACTTATATCAACCCCGAATTCTTTCGCTACTTCACCTATGAGCTGAATACAGTCTTCCGGATTTTCGTTTTCAGCAGCTGCTTTTTGAACTAGACGAAATGCCACAGCAAAAGAATTCCCTGGAGCCGCCAAAAACTTTTCTCTTATTTTTTCTTTATTCATCATTACACTCTCCTTTAAGTAGTTCTGAACTATTCATTTAAATGTTAACGTGGGCCGGAGCCGCTTCCAGCTCCCGGAGCATGAAGTCCAGCTGGTCGACTCCACAGCTACAGTAAAGTCCTTGAATCCTGGTGTTGTGTAAATTATAGTCTTTTGAAGAATATTGGGATCACCGGTTTCTTTGAAGTGTCCCATTAACAGTGCCACCTGATCCAGCAGTACGGATGGGTTATCTGTTAACAAGTTCATTTCCAAAAGTATGCCTCATGCTGTGACAAGCCAGAGTTTTCATCCTCGTTCGCTTCCCATACCTTTCCACGATATGTTGGACTGCACGAACAGACATCTTTGCTTTCCATTCCTTCCTCAAGCTTCTTGCATGTGCCGTTTGTAATTTGCAATATATCTTTGAATGACTGTACCTCGATCTTTAAGATGCGGATCTACTTGAAACATCCATTTTGAAAATTCACTCCAGCTCGCTTTGTAGTTTGCAATTGTCTTATGATCTAGTCCTTTCTCAACTAGGTGCTGTAAGAATGAATCAAAAAATTTGAGTCATTTGTAGTTCATTCAATTTTCAATTATAGAAGATGACGATTTTTTGCGTCTTACGTAACTATTTACTGTCGGTTCGTAAATCTATTATACCGCACTTTTGGCATCTTCTATTTAGAGAAGTCGACCAACGGTCCAATACCTCCTTTCGAACCGGAATCACCTCACGCTTTACTTTAGGTTACTTAAACTATATACTTTAGGTAACTTAAAGTAAAGGGAGAATTACAGCAGATGGAATGCATGAATTGTGGCAGTACAAATGATACCACTGATTTGTTATCCAATAATGAGAAAGTTATTTTATGTGTTGATTGCAGATTTGATCTTGCTACCGGGAAACTGAAGCTCCCACTCAAAACTATGGGCAGGCCCTCCCTGGGAATCACCAAAAAGGTTTCACTTACGATGACCAAACAGTTGTGGGAACACTTGGAAGTCAAATCCTACAATAACCGTTCTGATTACCTTCGCTCTTTGGTGAATCGGGATTTTCAGGAAATGATTAGCGATGGACAGTGGGATAATGAAGCCTGCTTGGGTTATGCGATTCTTGGGGCCAAACGGCTTGGCTATTCATCGGAACAGATCAAGCTGCTTGTTAAGGCGATTAACGGAGAATTTGATGTAATTTCAGTTGGTGAAGCTCGGAAGGAGTATGAAGAATCAGAGCACTAATTTATGACTATAACGGAATACTGAGAAAGGCCACTTCAATTTTGAAGTGGCCTTTTTTGTTGTCCGGTCACCAATGAAGTCTCACCTCGATATTTGACTTGTGAAAACCACTGCGAACTCCATTACTCTGTATTCCTTTTTATATCGATATCTTCGTCGCTTAAAACGGTGAAAAAACACACCCTGAAAAAATCAATTAGTTAAACCTGAAAGGTTTCCAATATTGATTTTTTCGGAGTGTATTTCATGTAAATACAGTTTCTCATGTATTATTTTATTGATTTCAGAGGTTTACGTATTCCCAGCCGTTTAGAAGTCTTTTGAGTCTTTTGTACAAATTTCAGTGCCGTTTCTTTGAGATCTGATTTTTTATCCATCAATGTACTTCTCCTTAAATTGTATTACTAAATCTATTTCCACTTTCGTTTGAAAATATACATAAAACCGACCTCAGCATAATAGATATATTTACAAACAGTTGTTAGGAGGAACACTAGTAATGAGATCTTTAAGCCAGATTAATCTATTGTCGAAAGGGTTAAATGAATTAGCCGATGAAAAGCGCGGCATCCATTCCTATCTACTTGGCAAGTTCGAAAAATACTCACGCTGCTACTTGGATATCAGACTTCCTCACTATGAAATCCTACGAGCTAAATCTTTTTTAGATGACGTCATGGAACTAACAGATCATTCAATCATGATCACTATCGAAGACTTGGTAGGTACTCTATATGATCAGTTTTTAAATCAGGTTCGTCATGCAGCTAAAATTTCCACACTAGGTACAAAAGTACTTAAGAAAAAGGAAGAATTAGAGGAAAACTCAAATAAGACAGTCACTTCATTTGAACAAATAAACCCAAACCACTGGGCATTAGTCGAAAAGAAAGTTCCAGCTAAAGTAAAGACAAAAATAATACGTATTGAAATGCATCGGAAGTATGTAGAGCGTGGAGAGATATTCCTTTACGATATGAGTAAAATTATACCAGAGTTCCAATTGACGTTAGAGGAATTGATCACTATATTACTCCTAGATTTTGTACATGAAGTAGAGAAAGGGAATAGTAAAAAAATCATGGACCAGATTATTAAGTCTACTTAAAAAATGGAATAATGATATTTAATAATCATATCGTAAATGAGATATTCCCCTCTACCACATCAGCTCACTAAAGCATTAATCATTCATTTACATCAATCGGCTTCCAGTTAATAATACCCAAAAGCGCCGATACATCATCACTGGAAAATCCCTCTTTATACTTATTAATTGCAAATGTATTTCTCAGAATTCTCGGGTAAACTTGAAAACCAATCTCTTTGCTTATCTTAGAGAAAATGAATTGGATTACCCTTTGTGACACCGGTTCGCTATTGTGATTAGTAAATAAGTATGGGGGGGCATCAACTTTATTCTTTTTCATTCCTATATATTTAACAATGAAATGGGCATCTTCGTTATAAATGGCCACATCTCTTCGCTTCTCACCTATTATTGAAATAATGAGACGATCTCTATCTTGTACAATGTCCTCTAACTTCAGATACTGCAGCTCACGGCCTGTCAGTCCACCTGATAAGCAAAGCGTCAATAGAGCCCGGTCACGATATGCTTTGTATACTTTGGTTATAGGGACATCCACAAGCCAGTTTCGTAAGTTAGTTTGCTCTAAAGGTGTAAGGACAATAGTTTCTGAAATGTTTTTCTTTAACCTCTTTATTTTACTAGCCGGATCCGTCCCAGCTAAGTACCCTTGACTCCATAGAAAATCAAAATATGAATGAAGTATCGAGATCTTTTTATCAATAGTACCTTCGCTTTTATCAATTCTTTCTGTTTCTAAATAACTCACAATAGCAGGCCGAGAAATTTGCATATATTCTGTTGTTGGATAATTTTTATTGAACCATGCCATAAAGCTATGAATTTCATCAGAATATGATCTTATGGTTAGCTGCTTTTTCTTATTTGATTGAAGGTATTCTACATACTCTTGTTCTTTATAAAATGACACAACCTCACCTCCGTTGCTATAATTTTATATCCTCTGAAGGATTTAAGCGAACAAAAAAAGCCATAACGTCATTATTACATGACATTATGGCTCTTTCATGTTTGCATCCTCTCGCTTCTTATCATCATTGAGCTTATGGCAGAATCCAAGCTAAGGTAATTCTTACCCACTCGCAGTGTTTCAGCCAAAACTATATTAAACTTCCGAAAAGTGATTCTGCATTCCAGGCTATTTTCCTCCTCGTTTTCTCATCCGAAAAAACGTGCTGAAGAGCAGCATCTAATACCTGATCTCTTAATCCAGGAGGACCCACAACAGATAGAATAAGGACGTTAAATATATCTCTTTTGTTCACTTTATGTTGGCTGCAAATGAACTCATGTTTATCCCAGTCAGCTTTACTTAACGATAAAACATTTTTGATCTCAATCTCTGAAAGAGAAATCCGTAGGTTTCTAAGCAAATAAGCCAACTTTAATATCGCTTCACCGGTATGAGATCGATCCTGGTAGAGCTCATTCAACTTATTATGTAACCATTCTAATTCACAACTTAAGTAGTCCATCTGCTTAAGTACCAAACGTTCTCTTTCAATCCATTTTATCGATAGGACAACATCATCGATTAATTCAGCCAGAGTAATACTGTACATCTTTATGATGATGAGGGCTTGTGCGCAAGTTTTCCGCTGTCCCCTTCTTCGCTCCAGATCATTCAATTCATTTAGATGTGGCTCATATTCAATTTTTCGATAACAATATGATAGCATCAATTTTTGAAGCTGCTTAAGCTTGTTAAACCTTTTATCGGGTATGAATTCTAGCGAATTCGTAACGCCCTCTTCCATACGACAATTCTCCCTATAAATAAAGTATCACTTGAAATATTAACTTAATAATACTACATTTAATTAGGTTGTAAATCAAAATATACATCTAATTATTATTTTGAATACAGTTAAAGGAGTGAATATTTTTTGATACTTATCATTGCTGAAAAACCGGACATGGGAAGAAAAATAGCAACAGCCTTGGGAGGGTTTAAACAAGAACAAGGATATCTTAAAAGTGAGCACTATTACATTACCTGGGCTTTTGGACATCTGGTTAGCCTCGCTGAACCAGAAGATTATGAAGAACGTTTCAAAATGTGGAACTTTGATGATCTCCCCATTGTACCTAAGCAATTTAGACTAGTGCCGAACAAAGATACTCAAAAACAACTTTCGTTAATTAAAAAACTAGCTTTATCTTCATTAAGTATTATTAACTGTACAGATGCTGGCCGAGAAGGTGAAGCGATTTTTAGATACATCTATGAATACCTTGAACTTAGACTCCCCTTTCAACGCTTATGGATCTCATCACTGACAAAAGAGGCTATCACCCAAGGGTTCCGAAATCTTAAAGATGGTTCAGAGTATGATAACTTGTATAAAGCGGCGAGATCTCGATCTACATCAGATTGGCTAATTGGAATGAATGGAACAAGAGCATTTACTACGAAGTTTGGGGGATCCAAGAATGTGATTAGTATTGGACGCGTACAAACTCCTGTATTGGCTATGATTTATGACCGTCATCAAGAAATCACTATGTTCAAAAGCAGAACTTATTACACTGTTGTTGTAGAGTTGCAGCAGCAACAAGTAAATTATTCTGGAACACTACACATTGATGAACCTATAACGGAAAAATTAACGGTAGATAAGATTGCTCAGACTGTACAAGGAAAGATTGCCAAAACGAAAAGCTACGAATCCAAAGAAGCTCTAGAGAAACCTCCCCTACTCTATGATCTGGGCTTGCTCCAAACTGAGGCGAACAAGAAATTTGGTTATACAGCTAAACAGACAGCTGATATTGCACAGCAGCTTTACGAACAATTAGAGGCCATAAGTTACCCACGTACAACATCTAATTATGTTGCTGCAGACAACTTGGCTGTTATGCATGAAATCTTTGATCTATTTAAAAATAGTAAATATAGTTCATTCACTATTAACGGGGATAAATGTTATGTAAACCCAGAAAACAAAAACCTTTGTCGCCCCGACAAAATCGAAGATCATCATGCTATTTTTCCAACTGAGAAGATTCCACATGATCTAACAAAGGATCAAGAAAATATCTATTCATTAATTGTGAAAAGATTTTTGACTCACTTTTATCCACCTGCAAAGTATAAACTCCATCGTATACTTAGCATCGTAGATCAATTTGAATTTAAAACAAACATCAAAGAACTAATCTCTCTTGGATGGAAAATCATTAATGAAGAAAAAAATAATAACAAAAACACCGAAGATAAAGGAGATAAATCTACCGAAGATTATGATCTACGATCTAATTTTGCATTTAATGAGGAGGAATTAGCTGTATGTACCAAAGCGGACGGCAAAACAATAGAAACTAAACCTCCAGGTTATTATACGGAGGGAAGTCTAATTGATGCCATGAAAAAGGCCGGGAAGCATATCACTAATGCAGAGTTAAAGTCGGAAATGAGCTATATACAGTTGGGTACTCCCGCCACAAGAACTGAGATCATTGAAAATCTAAAAAGAAAGCAATATATCATAGTTGATGGAAAGAAACTTAAACCTACAGACAAAGGCAATACTCTCGTTGAAATGCTTCGTAATCTCGGTTTAAATGTGCTAACCAGCCCAGAGATGACTGCTAAATGGGAACAACGTTTAAGTGAAATAGCAGTAGGCAAAGCATCAGATAGAGCCTTCTCACAAGTTGTCGTTAAATTTACGGAAAAGATTATATCTTGCTTAAAAAATGGTACATCTACGATTAGCCAGGCTAAATTTATGAATACAATTGGTAACTGCCCCAAATGCAAAAATCAAAGTATTATTGCCGAAAGATTCGCATATCTTTGCACGTCTACGGAATGCGACTTTAAAATCAATTCAATGCAATATGGTAAGGAGTTAACCTCCAAAAATATCAGTGACCTTCTCACCTCTGGTAAAACCAACACTATTTCTTTCAAAAACAAATCGGGAAAAGCCTACAAAGCTAAGTTAATGCTAGATGCTGCTTCTATGAATGGAAAGCTCACCTTAGAATTTGTTAATAAGAATATAAAAAGATAGCGATATGTTGTTAAATATACGTGTAGATCAAAGAAGATTAGGTTGATCAATCGTTACGAAGACGTAGATAAATATCTACGAATTAAGAAGATAAAATCATCCATAATCTTCATTTATAATTTATTCAAGGTTAACAACAATCCATTCGTAGATATTTAATCTTCGGTAAAATATTAAATCATTGAGCTAATCACTTTTTATTCATTTTATGATTAGATCGTAGACTAACGCAGATCAAAGTCACAATATTTAAATGTAGCCGTAGAGAATTCATCTAATCATACCAGAGATTTCGGTCTACACATCTTTTCTTCATAATATATACCCTTCATCTGATCGTAGACCGTAGTTTACGTTAGATCTGTGTATAAAATTCTAGCGTAGATACAGTCTTCGTTATCCAATACGCTGTTTTTCCTCATTCAAGCCGTAGAAATGTTATCTACGGCTCTTTTTTTGTTGAATTCTTCCGTAGATATTCATCTTTTCTAACAATTTAGCCTTTAATCGTAAACCAACGTAGATTTAAGTGAATAAACTAGACGTGGACGTAGTCTTTGATATAAAATTGTAAAGCAGAGCTTACATAAGCCCACAGGAACGGCTCTATAGTCTATTCTCAGTAGGGTAGGAGGGGATTATATGACTGATACTAACGAGCAGCACAACAGCACAACCGCTAACCAATCACGGAATATAGAAGAGGTTGGTCCTAGTGAGGAAATTAAATCATACTTTGAACAATCGGATATTCTATACAAATACGTAAACCATGAAAAATTTGAAATGGTAAGCACAGATATTCTTCAATTGGACCGTACAGCACGGTATTCTACGTCCAAAGTAGCTGAGATACTCAAATCATATGATTTTCTAAAATCTCCAACAGGGGACCATCAGATCGATGATGCCCGTTTGCGTTGGTGGCTAAACGCGAAACGAGAGGATAATCTTATTGATTACTTGAACGTACAAAAGACCGGGAATACATGGACTTGGGATGTATATGCGATTATTAGAGCAAAGATCGTTGCTACTTTAAGATACTGTAATAAATACTCTCAGAAAGACATTAAAGTGATGACTACTGGAATATCAACGGTCTCCGCTGCCAGAATGTCTCCAGACACTATTGTTTCTATGATAAACTCTGGCGAGATCTATAATATTTCAAGTTTAGATACACTCAAAAGTGCATTCCTAGCCTACATTGACCATAATGAAAAAAGATTCGAAAGTGATATTGCTGAAGGTATTGAATTCATTGGTGAACAATTCAAGGAAATATCTGAAGAACACAAAGTACAACTCGAGAAGCAAGGGGAGCTTTCGGTAACCCAGGAGAGGTTGGTTCAAGAACAGGAAAAACTTGCTTCACAACAAGCTGAGCTTGATGAGAGAACAACTAAACAACAAGAGCTTATTCAAAGAAACCTTGACCTAGAGTTTAAGCTTAAACAACAGCAAATGAAGAGGTTGTTAAGGCTAGAAGCTATAGAACAGTGGAAGAGTAGGGGAGCCCTAAAAAATCTCTTTGCTAGTGAGAAAGATAAAGAAGCGTTTATCCAGTCTTACATTGATAACGGGCTGAAAGAGTTTCCCTTAAATGAAAGTGCAGCAACATTAGAAAGTGGAAATGAATAAGACAAAAAAGGTGGCTCTTAAAGAGCCACCTTTTACTTTCTATTTTAGAGGTCTAGATCATCAAGATCACTTAAATCAGCAAGTGCAGCTGGTTTGTCTTCAGTGTCTCGTTCATCCAGATCATCAAGAGTCAGGAGTCCTCCTTGATTTGTATTAGTCGAAGTATTAGTTGAGAAAAAGTCATTATAGTCGCTCAAACCAGCAGCAGTCTGTTCTCTTGCTCGTTTTTGCTCCTCCTCAATCACTTGCCATTCCTCACGCTCATGTTTTAGTTCCTCAATACGGAGTGGAGGATCTGAAACTACTGCTAAACCATACAAAAGAATCTCATTATATAGACGATCGTTTTTCGAGATTGCATGATTAACCCGAGTATTTAGAATCTCTGAAGTATCTCTGTAAATGTCATCTGCAATTTGTGGGGAAATCTTACGGTTATTCGGGTAGATAACTGCAATTGCACCTGTCAGCACATTATTTAGTCTATAGTTTGCAAGGACTTCATTACGTTTAAATAAGTTCTCAATCTCAGCTTTGTAAATTACGTCATCACTGAGTGGAATCGATCGTTTAGATACTGATAACCATCCAGGCGTAGACCAAGTAGATAACAATTCAGTTTTATCGTAGACAGATCTACCTTCCAGAAGAGGAAGAGCAGCTGTATCGTAAAGTGTTGAGGCAACAACCATATTTGTGTAAGATCGAGCATCGACACCCTGAACTCGCTCTCCATTTTCATAGTAATCTTTTAGTTTCTCGTTATCGATTACAAGAGCCGCGCCCATTTTCCCTTTAGCCATGAGATCCTGTATAACATAAATGCCTGCTAATGCATTATCTCTAAACGCAACCCCACGCTCATCAGTAGAAGGAAGGGAGCAAATAACACCTAAAGGAATTTTCCCACCTGGCAGCTGTTTTCTTTCCCTAACCTTGGACAAGATCTCCATAATAACTTTGAGGGCCCCATTTCCACTACCTCCACCTAAAGAAACAGTTACCCATACGAAATCGGCTAATTGAACATCAGGTTGTATTGCAACTTGCTTGTATAAATCAATGTTCTCTTTAGCTATTTCAAAGCCAAGTTTTGCATTTTTATCCGTACCTTCGAGCCCGACTAAACGTTTAGAAGGTGTTTCAATCCTTCTATCATCAGGAATAAGGTTTTTATGTTCGTTTAAATCACTTTTTGAACTATTGAAAAGATAAGTAGGGTGACCGCAACGCGACAATTCTGCTGCCATCCGACCACCACCTTGACCTAACCCGATAATAACTTGGTTTGGAAGTCGATCTATTTCGTTTAAAATGCTTTCAGAAAAGACATATGGAGAGATCATTCTCCGTAGATGCCCCAGATTATTCACATCAATTTTGCTCATCTGTTTATTCCTTTCTTTCACTCATATTTTTTCGTTCTTTAATTACTAATCCCAGCAATTGCTTCCCTCTATTAGTTAAATAATAAGGAGCCATAGTTCCGACTTTTCCACGTTTAATGAATCCCTGCGCTTCCAATACAGTTAATGCAGAATCAATGAAGAATCTACGATCACGATAATCATCTATCCTCGTCTTAATAAATCCTTTGTTCTCTTTATTCGTAACTGCAATCAGTAAGAATATATCTATTGCAAAATCATTTAGCTTGCTACGAAAGAACGAAAGGGTTCTTTCCGAGAAGAGCAAATCGTCGTATTCATCTAGCTGATCCTCTGCATGTTCTCCGTTGTATTTCAGATTGATCACCTCACTCAATACCTTTTGAGAGGATTATATTGCTAATTATAGTGGACACTATTGGAAGATGTAAAGAAAAATATAGTTACACAATCATGTGACACTATTATGCGACATATAAATAACTTTCTATGAAAAACTAAAAAAACCTTATATGATAAGGCTTTTTAGATCAGCATGTAGTAACACTATTGTGTGACACAATAGTGTTACTACTCAAAACAAGAACAGATGATCTGTATTTCACTAAATTAGCATGATTATGTAAACTAAATCGTTATTCATACCGAATTTTAGGTAGTTTAACTTTCTGTTTCTTATATCTCATTTAAATTCATAATTATCTACGTATCTACGACTAAAAATAAAACTACGCTTCAAGCTCTAACTTAAATATCTACTTCTCTAACGATGCGCTGCTCATTCCTTCAATATATCTATTCATCTAATCAGATGATTATGATTATTCATAGAACAAAACCGATCTATTTGAGATCGGTCAAGCTCCAATACACTTTGTAGTGTTCAAGGTAGCGTTTTCTTATCTTTGATCAAATCAATCAATTCCTTTAAGGTCCGATCCAACGTATCAAACTTTTCCTTAATGTTGTCCATAAGATACTTCAATAGCATAAACGTGATTACTACAGGGAATCCAAAACTAGGAACTAACTCGATGAATTTTTCAATCTCCATTTCTTCACCTCCTTCTCATAAATATAGGTAAAAAAGAACGGTAGTTTACAACTTTTAACTGGAAGAAAATCGGAGATTCCAATATAATTAAATAAGAACATTTGTTCCTACAATTCATATTTTTGGTTGTTATTGCGTTCTTATTTTTACCTATATAGTGAGGTGAGATAATTGGAGATGACAAAAGAACAATGTAGATCCGAGCTAAAGAAGATGGCTTGGAGACTTCAGTACAGGTCTAAGGTGACAGCTAACAAGGAATTTGGGATGGTGTTTGATATCACAACAATCGATTCTTTTGAAAATGATTCTATTTCAAGAATCCATGTGGAGGAGATATTTGCTCTCATTCCATCAGACGTAGGAAAGAAAGTAATTCATGATGTTTACCTTTGTGGCAAGTCAGAAAAAGAGGTTTCTGCAGACCTTCAAATTTCACAACAAGGAGTAAATAAATGGAAAAAGAAGACATTAAGCTTTCTATCGACGAAATTGAGTTCATGAATCTTGTTCAAAGATCTAGGAAAGGTGATCAAGCAGCTTTTATGGCTATACTCGATATGTTTGAGGAGGAGATGGAGCAGATGGCAAAATATATACGAATGCCAAAGGAGGATGTGATGCAATCACTGCGTTTAGGCTTACTTGAATTAATTATAAATCACACCACAGATAATAACCCAAAGAATGAGTGAAAGGAGGGAGGAGGGCACTTTGAATAGCTGTGCAAAAAATTGTATAGCTTTAATCATTTTTAGCTTACATATATCTATCGTGTTCTCATTCATATGGCCTTATCAACGACGAAAGTAGCCTTCCCAGTTCGGGAATAGCTACTTTTTTATTTTTTAATCTACAGATTCTTTGAAACTCTTATACATTTCATAGATACCAATAACAGCAAACAGCAAGATGATCGCAATGAACCATGTGGGAACAGATACAGCGTTTCCACTACCAAATGCTAGACCAACGTTCTTCATTTTGTGTCACCTCCTTTCGTAATTACCAATGAATAATCACTAACTATTTCTGACCAATGATTATTTACAAACCATTTTATCCCTGAACGCATCTCAATATTGCAAATCAAGAGTAGCAAAATTATACGAGTCATGTTGAGTTTATAATTGCCTGTATTTGATGGCCATAGAATTCCAAGCTCACCAAGGGATGCTCCAGCTGTTCGCATCATATGAATGATGGAATACGATTCTCTAAAGTCTTCTTCATTTGTATCTTGAATCTGCTTTTTCCAGTCCATTCTTTGTAACCAACCATTTACAGTGCCTTGAATAATCTCGCTCATAGGCTTCCCATCAATTTCGTCTTGAAACATGATTCCTTTCGATCTGCTGAGCTTTTCAATATGTTCAATAGAGATATTTCTATTACTGAGGGCGCGAGCCAGGTTACTTCCATCCCAAAGCATTTCTACCTTAGCTGCCTGTTCATCTTGTAATTCTTTTTGATCAGAGTTTGACGGCCTTCCGATTTTACTTCTTTTCCTAACATCCTGTGAAGCGAGCAAATCTATAAAGTCTCCATAACTATTGTCTTGACTGTACTTTGTTATTTCATTGAAAACAGTTTGTACATCTTCATAGAAGCTAAGGAGCCTTATCTTCAATTTTTCCAAATCCACATCGTAACCTTCCCAGAACAATACAAAGATTAGATCTTTTTGATTTTTACTAATTCCTTCTTGTTTAAGTTCGTTAATATGTTGAATTGTATCTAAATCCGCGTGATTGAAGTACTTCCTCGCCCCTTTGCCCCTGCCATCGCCGGTCCAGGATCCACTTAGGAATCCTAATTCTAAGTATCTATCAAGCAACTTTGGAGTTAAGTGAATGCCATGCTCAATCGCTTGAGATATCATTGTCTTTTTGGTGAGTAGCATATTTAACCGACCTCCTGTTATAGAGTTTACCGGCAGCGGGATTCCAAAACAATTGGTCAAAAGAGGGGAAGTGAAAATATTGTTCTTCATCTCATAAATATGAGGTCATGGTATACTCTGTAATAAGAAGGACTTTTAAAAGTGAAGTGAGGACGGTAGATGGACAATTATGACAAGCATGCCGAAGTTTTAAACACGCTGGTGTACACCTTAAATAGTGGTGTGAAGGGTTCTATTGAATTATCTAAGTCACAACTAGAAGAGTGGGAAGAGTGTTATAAGACTAACAAAAGATTTGTGATTGAATCCGGAAAATATGTGTTTGGTCTCAATCCAAATCTTGTAGCTGATTTTAAATGTCTTCGTGCACAAAGCATTGAAACGAGCTCCGTACATATAATTCAGACACATATTGAGGAAGCAGAAGAAGAATTAGAAGAGGACCCCTTGATATCTTTTAAGATAGTTTGTAAATGCAGCGCTACATACTTAACGCCATCACGAAAGAGTAGAAGGAAGTCCAATTGTAAGTATTGTCAAAGTCCAGTATTTGTTGATTACTCAAGTGGAATTATTGAAACACATTATGGGAATGGGCTCCTTATGACTAATACTAAATACGTAGATAAAAATGCAGCCCGACCAGAAGGTTATGATGATTTGAAGAGAACATACTCAGGGTCGAGGAGAGAAGAGATACGTGTTTAATGGTTTATAAAGAGAGGTATGGAAGGGGATCTAGTGAGAGATGTTTTCTCACTAGATCTAAAAAGATATCAGTAAGAGACAATAAAACATTAACCTATCTCATTATATGAAGTTAATCCTCTTGTCCCCTGAGTTTTTATTTGAAATTCATTTTTAAAGTAGTAACACTATTTTCCAAGTTTTTATTCCATCCTAGTAAGTATTAAAAACAGCAGGGGTTGCCCCTGCTGTTTTTCTGGACCATAAATCTGTGTTTATTGAATTGAAAACTAAATACCAGTTCCCCATCTGATCCAAAAACAAGGTAAGTACGTCGTCATCAATGGATATATCTCTAACTAACTCAGTTCAACCTCCAGTAGAATCTGAGAATTTGTTTTGTCTTCTTGTACATTCCCGATATCTGTAAATATATAAGGGAGTAACATCTTAATTTTCAAGTCAAACGAATCTTTTTTTCCATTTCAGGACAATTACCTGCATGAAAAATATCTCAAACTACCCAGCAATCTTAAATAGGAAATTCAATACTTCCTATGCTAAGGTTAGGGCGGAGGTTTTTGTCATGTTGAATCAACCAATCAAGCCTATGTTATTGCAGCCATTACCACCAAGTGGGATTAAAGAGGGCTGGAAATCCAGTATTAAATGGGACGGGTTTAGAATATCCATTCACTACGACCATGGAAATGTCCGTGCTTACACTAGGCATGGGACTGAGGTAACTGAAAGGTTCCCTGAACTGCAGAAAATTAGCCTCTCGGCAAAGACAGCGATTTTGGATGGAGAATGCATTGCATTTGATGTCACTCAAGCAACTGACCAAACACCTAAAATTTGGTGGGATGATGCTATGGCACGTTTTCATACAAAAAAGGCTTCTGCGATCAAGCAAATTTCTAAAAGCTTAAAGGCACATTTCCCGATTTGGGATGTATTGTGGATAAATGGTCAATCCGTCATGTCAAAGACTTTTACTGAGCGGCGCGAAATCCTTCAAGCTATATTGCCACCCTCAGATACTATATCTATTACACCTTTATACGATGATGGAACGCAGCTCTTCCTCAACATAAAGCAACAGGGACTTGAAGGTATCGTACAATATAACAGCGATGCACCATATTATTTAGATTCTCGGCCCCAGGATGTCATTACAAAAATAAAAGCCTATCAGTTTGCCATTTGCGATGTTGTTTCAATAAGGAAAAATCGATTTGGGTGGGGCTTACAAATGAATGATAAGTATGTAGGTCTTCTTGAATTCCCACCACAAAGAGCCCTGATACAGCAATTTCATTCTATTAAGAAGAACCTTGTACGAAGTGAAACTAAGGATTGGATATATCTAGAGCCTTTGATTAGCTGCAGAATCAAATTTCAGTGTTTCACTAAGAATGGTAATCTAAGATCACCAACACTAGTTGAATTCTTTCCTACAAGTACTGTTTCAAAAGAGAATGTGTTAGCTAATTAAGTTAAGTTGCATCTACCTGTAGCTTGTTAATCAAGTTAAGTATAAAATGGATCCACAGTGAATGTACTGTAGATCCATTTTTTTAAACTCCGTTAATCTGCATCCAGACCTTATGTAATCCTTCAGCAATTGGTTTTATAACTTTATTACTGTGAAGATACCCATTGTGACAAAGGGGCGTCCATTGGTCCAGTATAGTCCCAACGTTAACGTCACGGTCTTCATGAACCGCCTTATCATACTCAGGATGTATACTCTTCAAGGGATAGCCTAATACATCGTCTTTGTCATAAAAATTGATCCATTCCCCAGCTATAGCAGGATACTTAGCAGAAAACTCCTTGCTAGGTACCTGGATGGGGCGGTCAAAGGATGCATATCGTAGACTCCATAAAGGCAAAGTAGTTCCACAAGTATAAAAGAGAGACAAGGTTTCTCCTCGCTCCAAAGCGGAATTAGGGTTTGTTATTTTAGTGTTCTCCTTAGCGTGTTGTAGATCGTAAAAGAAATTACTTGCAATAACACTACCTAGACTATGCGAAATAACACAGAGAGGAGCATCCAACCCGGCCTCTGTACTCAAACTATTCAGCTCCTTACTTATGGCCTGATGAACAGCATCGTAGTTTTGTTCTCCACCGTCCCTTAAGGGTTGGTATGCGACAGCGTCTGCCAGATAGTGAATCATAAATTCTCTAAGCTCTACATATCGGAGATTATGCGGTGGGCCCACTAACTTTCGTTTTAGCTCTTCCTCCCGACTGGCAAAAATAGATGCCCACCAGACCGGTTTAATTTCAATGCAGGACTCAGGATTTTTCTCACCACTGATTGCGGAGAATGTCTTGAGTAGATTATCAATAAATATGGAAGCAAAATCTTCCTGTTGCTTACCCAAACCATGAATAACAATGACCGCTACCTTCTGTGACATATGGAATCATCCCCTTGTTTTCAAAATCTACATACAAAAAAAGACCCAACTCTAAAGTTGGCTCCTTTTAAGTTTGCCTTATGTGACTAGCATTATTCCTCACATGATGCACAGGTTTAGTGGAATTACGCAAACAGATCAATCAATTGTGTAGATGGACCACTCACCTTCATTATTCATCCGGATTGCATACATCATTTTAACGTTCTCAATCGAATCTGATTTCGAATCTAATCGTTCCCCAAGGACTGTAACGTGAACTTGATTTTTGATTGATTCACTTTTTTGAATGCTTTCAATGGTTGAAAAATGATATTGGAAATCATCACTATAATACCCCTCCATAGCATCGGCTAATTTTTCAGTGACAAATCCAGACCGATACTGATCGTGGTCATGCTCAACTAGTCCTTCTAAATTAAGTTTAAGAACATCTAGAATGGGGGATTGATCTTCCGTTAGGGAGGATTCCGCCTCTTTAAAATCAATATCATTACCAGAATTAAATTTTGTTGAAGACTCCGTTTCTGAATCAGGATTCTTAGATGTATCCGATGCGGAATTCTGAGATGTATTCGTCGTATTCGTCGGTTCTTCTGTTGGTGAGTTTGTATCACCACACGCCGTAAGAAGAATAAATGAAGTTAGCAACGCTGTTAAAGCAATAGATTTCAGCATGATATCCCACCTTTATAAAATTCATATAGATAAAGACGCTACAATGTTGGGAAAAGTTACAAATTATTTTTAAGGAAGTGAATAGGAAAAAGGGAAATCGACATGCGATTTCCCTTTGAAAAAACCGAAGTATTTAGGACCAAGTTGCCCCGTTCACTGTAATGATACTGTATACGAGACGAGGTCCACCAGAAGTGTAGTTAGTACCATCTGGTTTTTTGGCACGTATTTGTGCCGCCGTGCTGCCATCCAGCATAATAGCATCTGTACATCCTAGAGACTTCATGATACCTCTAGTTTCTAGAGGGGTACAATCCGTAGCCTTACTCATCACTGCCAATACAATTTTACCACCTTTATACCCGATGGCAGCGCGTTTGTTGTTTCCAAAATCCACTCCGCCTTTTTCATCTTTCACCAGGTTATTGAATGCAGTTTCACTTGAAACCGTTTCTTGAAGTTTGAGACTAATGCCTCCGATAGCCCATTCAATCCAACTAGCAGGGGTGGATAGGTCAGCTAATTTGTTAATCACGAATACGTTCGCTACTCGGGAAGTACCGGCGTTTGGCCTCGAACAAACCAGCGTGCCACGTTTATACGTTGCATTCGTAGAAGCATAGTTCCTTACCGGGCTACCTCCTTTAGAAACTGCAATGCCGTGGACATAACCAGTACTGTCATCAAAGAAAGTGCCATTAATGCCATACTTAGTGGATGCGGTCAGGTTTTTACCGCCCAAGTCCTCAATTTGGATTGTAGACATATCCGCTTCAATGTAATCCACTGTAATTCCATTCCATGTGGTTTGTCTGTATTTTGCATCTGCCATTGATATCATCCTTTTCCCTATAATTTTTTTATGAGATGAAATCGTGGGAATCAACTAGATGATTGCCATTCCCGGGCAATCCCTGTTACCGATTTCCTTCTCACTGATATAGGTAAAATGGAGAGACATCATACAACCATTAAAATAATAAATCGAAACTGGATAGAATAAGTATGTAACTACATTATGATTTACGCTTAGTCCTTACACGCGATTAGAATCACTTTCATCACTAAAATCCGCACCCATATATCCTTGGCTTTACTTTCCTAAAAGGATGTTACAATTAATTAAAAGAACAGAATGGGGAGGTTGTTAAAGGAAGAGAACGTTCACTAGTTAAGTACTCTTGAAAGAAATACATTGTAATTTAATGGAGGCTGAAAACTATGAAAACACTCGATCAAATTTGGAATGCCATTAGAAAGTTCGAGGATTCAGATTTTCATCAACTGAGAGGTAAGGCTTTTACATATAAACTTATTCATAATGCGGTTATACCAAGCACAACGAACATTACAATCCCTAGAAGTCATTTCGAAAAGGCTTGGGAGCGTATGCCGGTAACTGGACCAGGCGAACTCCAAGATCTTAGGGGCCCATCTTACTTATTTGCAATTCTATCCGATCCTCGCATTTCGGCGTCAGACACTGAACGAGATGAGGGCAGTAGCATGCAATATAAAGAAGGATATGCTAAAGGTAGAGAGGATGAGGCAGAAACCACTTTGCGAAATTTGTATATTATTCTTGATGAAATGAAAGAGCCTCCTCAACAAACAAATCATATATTAACTTATATACGTCACCTAGAAAAACTAACAGGTAAAGATCGTGCTTTCTTTGATTCTGAAGGAAATGCATACGAGTAATTTAGAAAGCAATTTAAGGAGTGTAACTTATGAAGAAATGCCCATTCTGTGAAGTATTAATTAAGCAATCCGTTTGTCATGTTTGCGGACGAAACTTTAAAAAATCCAAAGCAGTAAATAATCCCGATTTAGGAACTGAAGTAGAAATTGAAGGTTCTCCAATTGAAGGTGATATTATCCTGGTGGATGGAAAGAATTATTTTCTTTATGTGGAAAGCCATTATTATTGGTCCACCTACCTACTTAAAAAGAATTTAAAACGAGATATGAGAAGCGATATCGTTGCACTTAGTGCAGAAGATGTAGCAAGGGGAGTGATATTAAATCGAGGAGTAACGTTAGATAAAATATAGTAAGATTTTTGACTTGAATGATGGATCCACAGCAAGCATCAGTATATGATAATCCAGAGGACGTGTCGATTACTTCTCCATCGATCCTCTCCCGTATTCCTAGATAAACAACTCTCCCTTTTACTCAAGTGCTAAGCCCTATAACTGGGCTTTTTTTATTTATTGATGATCAATTAAACAACTTATAATCTAGTAATTTAGATTGTTATTTTTTGTCGTACTAAACATACGTAGATTGCTCTCTAAAGGACTTTAATCTCAATAAGTATACATAGGTTCTTTTTCCGTTAAAGCAGCTTAGAATCTGCGTTATAGCTAATAGGAGAGTCTTTTAACGATAGAGTAACAATTCACTATTTGAATTTTGCTTATATTTAATTCAGCCACTTAATGCAGTCTATTTATATGGAATTGGGACTAAAGACATAGTAAGATTGAGAGGATAACAGAAGAGGGAGTTGGTAGTAGTGCAGATTCAAGTATTTGAAATATCCAATGATACGCCGGCAATGATTCATGAAGACGATATTTTATATGTGACTATTAATAAAGTGGAAGGATATCGTGTTAAGACAAAAGAAGGCATGTACTTCAATTTCCCCACGGCCAAATTTTTTATGGGTCATATTCCTTTCGTCCAAGTAGATCGAAACCTCTTAGTAAATAAAAATAATGTAGTTAGCATCGAAGGAGCAACCATGAAGTTAACGAATGGAGAAGAACTTAAAGGATCCCACTCGAAGCAGGTTCAAATAAAGGAACCGCTCTGCAGATAAGCCTAGCTTATCTAGCCATCTTCAAAAAGTTAGGATAAAAAGGGGGGTATAAAATGCATAATCACGGTACAGGCCACTAAGGTATACATAACTACTACACTATCCCATTCTCCTTGTATTACTCAGAGGGGGGTGGGGTAGCCACTCTCTTAATGTATTTTTACTCTTGCTTAATAAAAACAAATGAGAATTCGAGAGAAATAGGAATATTCCGATCATGTTCAAGAAAGTAGGGGACGAAAATTATTCAGCACAATGGATCAAGTTTGAAACAACAGTTAAAGGTCATTATTAGTTTAGTAACTATATTATTGGTATTAGCCGGCTGCTCGTCAAAAAATACGGTTGTAGACTTGGTCGTAGATAAGGAAATAGATTACTCTAATGGGAAAGTTAGGATTGTTGGGAGAACTAATATCCCAGATAACATGGAGTTGATTCTTACTTTAAATGGTAACAGGCGTGCATATTCTGCTCAAGACAAAGTTGTTGTCACAAACGGGGAATTTCAAAGTGGATGGTTTTCAAACAATGGTCATGGGTTAGATCTCGACGACTATAATTTGATGCTTATCTCACGTCCTGCAAGTGTACAGCCAGGACAAGTACAGGAGAAGATAGGCTTACTAGGAGAAAACCTTTCTGGAGATCTTGTTGTATCAGAGCTTGGTTTTGGAAATAAGATAAAATATACATATGAATTCAGTTTGGAACGTGGACAAGAAGTATCAAAAAATAATGAAGAATCATTAGAAGAAGACTTAACAGAAGATGGGGCAATTTGGGACCTGATCAATGGATACCTTGCTACAGGTCAATATATGGAGGTAAGTAAGCTAATTAAATCTATAACCAACCCTAGTAATGACCTTCAAATGATGTACTTGCTGGCCATGTATCATGTGTACGGTCAGGATGGTGAAGATGAGAAAGCTTTGAAGTCCTTAAATCAAATTCCAAGTAGTTACACGGGAAGAAATGAGGATCTTGTTTTCTACTACAAATACACTCATGAGGCTTATGAACAAAATGGCCAAAACTCTTCTCTCAGTTTTAACGATTACGTTCAATTGTATAGAAAGAACAGAATTACTCCGGAGTCCTTTGCTTATTATAAGGATGAGCAAATCCAAAGTAGTTCACGTACGACTTCAAATGATGCTGACTACAACATCTATGGTGAGTATCAGCCAGTTGAGTCAATGACTCCTGATGAAATGAGAGCTGAACTCGAGGCAATTTTAGAACAAAATCTTCCCTCTAATTAATTTTATACAATACGGTGCAGCGCCCCCTTAACCTTAAACCCTTCCTGGACCACAGGAAGGGTAGGGTATCTAATAAATGAGTTATTATCTTGAATACTGAATTAGATACATACAAACCATTTGGCCATTCGTCCAGGTAAGAGAGTGGGATACTTTTTAGTGAATACTGATTTGTATATATTTTTATGTTACTTTATTCCTTATTTTTGAAAAAAGTAGTTGTAGTTGGATAAATTCTTTTTTAGAATAAAGATAGTTGAAGGTATGAGGTGAGGGATTGTATGAAAAGAACCGGTATGAAGAGATCATTGGATCGCCTTGGAAGAATTGTCCTACCAAAGGAAATGCGAGATACTATGCAGATTGACATTGGTGACCCGCTCGAATTTTTTATTGAGGGGAAGGAACTGATTCTAAGAAAGTACAAATCTACAATGTGTGTTTTTTGTGGTTATTTTGCAGCCGAGACGTATTATAAGGAGCAGTTTGTCTGTAGTACCTGTGCTACTCAGTTAAAACATCCAGATAAATCTTCCGAATGGTTCTTACCAGAATCCGAGTATTCTCCTACGCCTGCTGAGAAGGTAATCTCTGAATCAATACCTGTATCAAAAACTCAATTGGACGACAGTGCTACCAATAATTATCCAGACGTACGCCCTAAAACGGCCCGTTTACTTCAACAACTGAAAGAAACTATGGAGCAACATCCTGGCTTAGCTCAAAATCAGATTGCACTCAAGATGGGGATCAGTCAAGGACGCGTCTCTCAATTAAAAAAAATGCTCTAATGAAATATATTCTTATATGAGGGCACTAACTTACAGAGTCGATGCGATACCACAATGATCTTTTGGAGTATCGAACAAGCTAGGTCGCTTAATTTAATTAAATACAAAAAAACATCCCAACTTCTGGGATGTTTTTTGTAACCTATATAGAAGGAGCCAAACCATATTTAACTGCTTCTTTTTTCAGACTTCGGAATATCATGGCATTAGAAATGGTAGCAAATACAACTAAAATAACCAATACTTTTCCAATAATCCCTGAAACAAGATACGCGTCTGCAGCAGCGTACATTGATACAAATGTACCAATATACGAAGATGCCTTTTTTAAAGTAAACTCGTCTATGAGATTGTCTTTGAGCTTATCGACTTTTCTTAGATTACGAAGGAAACCCAAACTCAATATAGGGAAGATAAGAACCATGAACAATGTGCTGCCTGTACACCATATGTATGAATCGCCTATTAAAATATATGTCTTAGGTACCCAATGCACAATCCATTGAAAAATAAAATTATCTTGTATAGGTTGATACACATCATGGATAAAGTTTTGGTAAACTTTTGAATGCATGAGATCGAAATACCAGTCATAATTCTCAAAAAGCGAGATAATATCTGTATACTTTTTGATAATATGTTTAAGTAAGGAATCATAGATTGGAAACGATAGGATACTGATAAGGAGATACCGAACCCAGTGTAATTTCACTTTTTGATCTTTGTCTGCAATGGACCAGTAAGGATCCATATAAGCCTGTAATCGTTCATACTTATCTAATGATACCCTAATCGCTCTCTTTTTCTTAGATTCATACGTTCTAATCTGTTTCTTTTTCTTAGTTGACTTAGGCTTTCTTTCTACTAGCTCTAAAGTATCTATTATCGCAGGTCGCTTTTTTGTATGAGGATTAGAATCCTGATTTTTTACTTGTTCGCTTGCTATCTTTTTTTCTTTCCATTTCCTCCTCTTTTGTCTTCCTCTTCTTCTTGACCTTTTGCTCATTCGCACCTCTCCTTTAACTTTGCTTAATCCCTATAGTTAATACGTTTTACTATGTTATTCGTTTCATATAGTTAGGAACATATACAGAGTTGTGGTAATTTAAAGTTTAACTTAGTCCATTATATTATCGGGGTTGAAAGGACATGAAAAGAAAACAACTTACGTTCTCTTATAGAGAGAATGTAAGTTGTTGGACGGTCTTAACACTATTTCCTGAAGTGAGTAGAAGTTTGGATGGTCGGATCTCCAGAAAAATAGATCCAGATTCGTCCTCATGTAATTTGTAACCATCGAGGAGGGAAATCTCCATCATATTCTCACACGCTTCCTCCACGATTTGTTTCTTCTTGGCTGGCCTATTTGCTTTAGACCCCATTAGGAGGGCAATCTCATCCAAAGGCCACCGTGTGATCCCCTGAGCCACTTGTGCAGGCAAAAAAAGATATAGGTTCTGCGCAGTGCCTGTCTTTAAATCTTCTAGAATGGCTAAACTCAAGTAAGCAATAGCACCTGATTGTAATGAACGGTAGACAGCATCAGAGAACATTATTTTGAATGTCTCGTTGCGGTCGCGCCGTCCAATTGCCTGTAAGATATTGATTCGGTCTAAAGAATCAATCAACCCTTTATCATGATAATAGGTGAATTCAAACTTGCTATCTTGAAGAACCTCAAGGGACTGCCAGATCTCTAAATACGTCTTTCCACCAGTATCACGATTCATGGCCTTAGCAAGAGAATAAATGGTGAATTCAAACTCTTTTTGTTTCCCACTTTCTTCCCAAAGTTTATGAATTCCAATTAACACCTTTGCGTCTTGGAGGGTCAGTTCCTTTTTAGCTGGATGATAAATCTTAGTTCTTCTGTTGTCGCGGACCAGTGTATCTCCAGTTTCTGAAGCGGGTGCTACCGTCCTAGATGTTGATATTGAACTGATCGCACTCTCTGAGAAGATATGTCCATAGGGATGAGAAGGCTTATTGTAATAGGTAGCTCGTCTGATTACCTGGGATTGTTCCCAAATCTTTTGTTTTATTTGATGTTTAAAGATTTCCTTGTTTATTTGGTCCTTTTCTTCATCCGTGAGTTGATGTTCCTGAACGAGTCGTTTGGCTAGTTGCAGTTCACCGGTTCCTTCGTTTTGTATATGTTTTAGAGCAACTTCCTTTGATTTCGTCTTCAATTGGTCAGCTGCCTTGATAATGAGTTCCTGGACTTTAGGATCTTCAGCAGGTAGATCTAGCGCTGTTATTTTACCAACCCATTGTTCAATATTAATTCTCCGAGGGGGCATTTGATAACAGCTCCTTTCTTATATACTCGTTAATGTCTGTGAATATAGAATACCATAGCTTTAAATATTGAGTATAAAATTGATCGAAATGTTCTTTCACCCCCGACCTTTTGTCCTTTCAACCCCGATAATACGTTCTTTCATCCCCGACGTTTTTATCTAAGATAAATGTATAGACTTAAGGGGAATAACCCCTGGCAATTATCTCTTCACAATTTTAGATAGATGTTAGAGGAGAGATGGGGCTCAACTCCCCAGGAAGAGAGGAAATGCCATAGTGGCCATGAATTCTGCGAATCAGCGTCCATAAAAGCTACTGGTCCAGTCATAGACAAGAGAAACAGACTAAGATTCAATTATAAAAACTATGGAGCAGCTTCCTGGCTTAGCTCAAAATCAGATCGCACTCAAGGGAATGGAGTGTAGACCATCTTGTCCCAAAGAGGTAGAATATTCCTGATGTTAACAGAAGCTTAAGGGGGATTCTATGTGGATTGGTTAGGGTATGGCTACGGTGGACAACAGAAGCAAAATTGGTATGATCAAGCACAAGTATGTAAAAATGGTCATTTAATTAACAGTGCTATGAAAAAATACCCTGATGATAATAAAAAGTTTTGCCCTGAATGTGGTAAAGAAACAATCTGTACTTGTGAAAAATGCGGTAATGCTATCCAAGGTGAATTACACGTCGAGGGGGTTGCTAACTTCGGTGGAAGTACCGTACCTAGTTTCTGTAAAGATTGTGGAGCAGCATTCCCCTGGACTAAGGCCAAGTTGGAAGCGGCTATCGAACTCCTCAAAGAAGATGAAGAATTAGTAGCTGAAGACATAGCGAAATTTGAAAATAATATTCAAGACGCTATGTCTGATGGACCTAGAACTCTTCTAGCTTCAACAAGAATAGGAAAGGTTTTGAATAAAACTACTAAGTTCATTGGAGATGGCGTAAGGGATATCCTTGTAGATGTTTTGAGTGAAGCAGCAAAAAAAACTATCTGGCCATCCTAGCACCTTAACCGGTGCTTTTCTTTTGCCTTCTATGACAGAATATGAGACATTTAAGCCTGTGTAATTGATTGCATCCGAATACAGGAATCATTCCATAGACGAGCGGAGAACAGCAACTGAGTGAGCGTATGAAAGCATACGATGGACACCCAAACGTTGAAATCAACTCAACTCAATTATTACAGAAGGACATGTACTGATTTATGTCGAATTGTGATATCTGAAAGAGGTGAAAAATGAATTCAATTCCAACCCCATTATTGTCTGCAGGAATCTCAGCTATAATAGCAGTTTTAACATTTCTTATTTTACATTTCTTTATAGAACCGTACAAAGAGAAGAAGAGACGCAAATTCGAAAGGCTACATAACTTATACAGTCCGTTATACGCTTTGATTCTTGCTAGAGCACATCTATATGATTCTTTTACAATCCCTAAAAAAAGTGTGGTTATGCTTGGAAGTATCAAAGATCATGAATTCTTAACAAAAGAATTTACTGACAAACTTATGTTTGATAATTCTGCATATGCTTCTACTGAACTATTGGATGCATGGGGTAAATATGTATCATCCATAGGAATTACCCCAAACGATGTTGTAGAGCGCTTCGTCAAAATAGCTGTTAAAGATTACAATGAATTGAAAAAGCAACTGCGTATGGAGTATGACAGGGAAGAATACGAAACCGGATTACCTAAGATTTTTAGACAAAGAACATCCAAGTAAAGATCTTGGGTGTTTTTTCTACATAAATTAAGGAGGTATAGATAATGACATCCCGTGCTACTCGATCAGATCAATGCAGCAGTATAACCCCCGGGTTGACCTACAGCCAGGCAATTCCCGAGTATGAAAAGCTGAAGTGTAGAATTGAGGAATTGGTTATGTCGAGTCGATCGTCTGGAATGAACGCACAGGGAACATGGTCGGTGGTCATCAACTATGTAAGATCCTGGTTTATGAGCAGGGCCATACCGGTCTGCAGGTTTCTTTTGTGGATCTAGACTATCAGCAGGAACGGCTCCTGAATATCGCTTTAAAAATAAAGTATCGAGAATTGGGATGACTGGGCAGGTCGCTGGACGAATTACAGGAGAGCTGGGCAGATTTGACTTTATCGGGCTTGGATCTGAAGAATTCGAGGATCTAATCGAAGAGTTTGGGAGTATTCCAGATCCCGAGATTGAGGATCTAGTGGTTGAGGATAACTTCGATGTTCAAGTGCTTTGGATAATACTCAGTTCCTTAGACGAAGAGGGGTAACATCTGACAGCTCCCCTTTTAACGTTGCAGTCAAAAGTGTTTCTGCACGATTGGCTGCCGATGGGCACAGTAGGATACAGAATGACGACATGCCTGCAGAGGAATTTGTGGGCTATTTAAATGCCCTTTTTGAACGTTATGCTAGTTTGATGGATCCAGCAGCAGGTAATTACGTTTACCATCCTTCGTCCTATCAGAGGGAATTCTAAGACGCAATGAATGCTGCAGGTATTGTTGTTCACAGCCAGTGAGTATGAGTTAAGAATTCAGCATCATTCGGCTGGTCGCAGTATCGTTGGCACATAAGCCTGTTTTCTATGCTCACTCGATGGCCCCTTCTTGGTACGGGGATCGTCGGCAAAGCACAGTTTGACGAGCTGGCTTACCAGTTAAAGAGGCAGAACCGTCCACGGTTTGGGAGGTGTAACCCGCGGAAATGTTGGTAAGCACGTTCATCCTATGCAGAAGCCGCTGGAACTATTACCATAACAATTACAGCAGCCGACCTGGGAATATCGTTGTGGATCTCTTCGGAGGTAGCGGGTCTAACCAGCAGCCTGGCATTCAGCCTGTTTTGGTAAGGCGAAAGCTATGGTCCGAATGATGAAGTATTGCGATTAGCCTACTTGGAGGTTACTTTCATACAGTGAAGACAATCAGTGAAACAGGGGGAAAAGGTGGAATAGCGTCCTTTCAACCCCGATAATATGGTAGGTTGTCCTTTCAACCCCGATATTTTAACGTTCTTTCAACCCCGATACTAAAAAAAATCTTTAAAAGTTAACTGTGTTTTTCAACCCCGTCATAACGTTCTTTCAACCCCGATAGGTTGTTCTTTCATCCCCGACTTTATGTCCTTTCAACCCCGATAATTCAAAAATGTCCTTTCAACCCCGATATCTTGACTCACTAATTAGCAAAAAATACAATGGCGATAAGGCAAATTAGTAGTTTATGCCACAAGGCAAAAAGTTATACCTAAAAAAAAGCTCCCTAAGGGAGCAGGCCTCATGGCCAATTAGAAAAAGCATTTGATTCACTCGCTATCTAGAGGTGCGAACTCTTGACAGCAGTTAAAAACGAAACCGCAGGTAACTGTTTCTGGAAAAAACAGATATCCTGGGGGCGTGTTAAAGTCGCTTAAATACAACATTAACATGCCGGTTCCCTTATTATACGGAAGAAAAGCTTCAAATTCAAGGGGATTGGCATGAACGAACTCTAAGGAGGACTATTCATGCTATCTAATTTTAATTCATCTGAACAGCAATTGATTAAGGGGTTACGAGGGATATTGGATAACTCTGATCTTAAAACATATGAAAAAATGATAATGATTGTGATAAAAGTCTATCAAGCTGAGCATGAGCATGTCTTCCCAGATTATGATACGATCGCAGCAGCTGGAGGGATGTCTAAACGCAAAGCCCAATACGTTGTTAAGGATCTGGTTAGTCGTAATTTAATTGAAAAAAAAGCTCGCTTTAAAGAGGTAGTAGGACACCCTGTCAAACAGACTTCTAATCAATATACCGAGACCAATACTTCTCAAGTAGCTTATGAATTCAAATCAAAAATACAGGAAGATGCACATCATGCACTTAATAATGCACAGCATGCATATGAAGCTGATTTTTCACATGCACAGCATGCACCCTATAAAGCAGGTTTTATTAATCAAGATTCTTTAGATCTTTATCCTTCAACAGATCTTGAAGAAGAAGAAGATACACCACCTATGCGCGAACACATGCCTGAAGTGGCACAATATGCACGATATGCAGACGTGGTAGAAAAAATGATAAAGTTTCAAGGAACAGGGGCAATCTGTTTCCATCAAGAGGAATTTTTATCATGCTGCAAATTGTTTAATCTTCCACCGCGATTGATCTCTGAACTATATCCATCTATCGAGAGTAGCATCCAAAAGTACCATTTTGATTCGATTTATAGAGCTTTAAAAAAGTTCGCGGAAGGTTTAATAAATAACAAGATTGATAATCCAATCGCCTGGTTTAAGTCTACCTTTAGCAATGAAGACTTGAAGGTGAGATCAGAAATAGAATTAAGGAAGATCGGACAAGTGTCTTAACCCTCCTATAGAACAAATCTAAGCTTACTTGATAGCTACGAAACTCATAATGTTGAAACTTTGTGAGTAGAATAAGGCAATGATGATATAATTTCAGTAGTTATCAATAATTTGGAGCTGAATAAGAGTGAATACTATCCTCAAAACGTTCTCTAAAAATGTTCACAAGATGATTTTTCATATTTCTCCAATTAGTAAGATAGGAGCTGAAGAATTGATAAACGGAGATAGTCAGGTACCAGAGAATGATTTTCATAACAAATTGGGTGACATCTACCCCTATTCCCTAATAAGATATCTTTCAGGAGTAGGAAATCTTATGACTGATTCGACATCTATCCCTGTTTCATGGGAGTTTTGTTTAGATATTACGGGGACTAGTCACTTTATTCTAAAATACCAGGGGATACACTATTATAAACCTGATGAACACAGTTTTTCAGGACGCTGTAATGAAATGGAAGGTTGGTCTGTTAATATTGAAAAATTGTGGATCGAATCCACTAATTCAAAGGGCCAGACAAATGTACTTTACTGTATATCACCAGAGTTTACTTTCGAAAAAAGAGGAGTAGAAGGTATTCACCCTTCTAAAGCAATAGCCTATATAACAAATTTCGAATTTTTGGGTCTTGAAAAAACGGAAACCAATGGTGGTTTTAATTTTGATAAGTTCTCGGTAGATCTGAAGCGATTAGCTTTAGAATTTAAATTGACGGAGAATTCTAATGAGATTAGGGAACTCATTGATACTAAGAGGATTAATCATGGTGTATTATCTTATATTACAGTAGTACCTCACGAATGCCACTCATTAGAGGAAGTTAAGAAGGAGATTAAATCTATTACTTCTTTCCTAAGTTCAGTAACCTTAACAACTAACTATCCACAAAAAATCGAATACTATGATGAGAATAATGAAATAGTAAGATTCGATGTTATGGAAACTACTAAATTAAGGTTTAATAATGAAGCTATTATTGATAACTTTTTAACAAGGAGAGGACTTAAGCATCTATTTGATTCTTCGTATCAGAAGTATAGAGAACTAGAAGACTCCTTAAAGTTAAATGAGTATACGAATAGAATCGTAGATATACAAAATCAAACATTCATTGATAACAAGCTGGCACAGTTAATTATGGCGTATGAATTCCTCATTTCAAACTATCTCGTCAGCCTTGGTTGTTTAAGTAGAGATGAATTAGAGCTAATGAACATTCAAAAGAAAATGACATCGATTAATAAGCAGCTTCGATTTATACCTAAAAATTTATTGACTGACGATCTGAGAAAGGTACGGAATCCATTGTTCCATACAGGCGCAATTCCATTTATGAATAGTAATGAACTCTACAACTTTTATACTGATTATAACGATTTGCTTATGAGAATCTACCTCAGGATCATTGGATATGATGGAGAATACATTTCAAGGAAAGATTACAAACCAGCACAAGTATAAAAAGTACAAAAATGAAGTGTAAAGCCACCTCTATCATTGTTCTATGTATTTGGCATTCATAAAAAGAGTATCATTTAACTAAATTTGTATCACATCACCTAAAGGAGCTTAGCTCCAATTTACATAGTAAGACATCAACTCAAGGATTAGAAGATTATTAAATCAATAATGTTGAAACCTAGCCGAGATCGAATACAAAAAAAGTCGCTATTTAAGCGACTTTTTTTGTATTTTTGAAAGAACTTTTATTAACACAAAAGTCAGATAAATATATATTTTATTTCATTCATAGGGTGAGGTAAGTAAATCAGTGGACAACATAATATGAACTATATTTCACGATTCAGTCACTTATTTTTTAATCCAATATTTATCAATTAGTTACAAATTGTAACAAATTATTGGTTGGATATGGTAGTATAGTTTTGTATAAAATCTGGAGGGGGTTAATATTTGTGGTAAAATGGACTAAGCTAAGCAGTAAGTATCTCGTCTTATTTGTATTTGCAATCGTATCATTCTATGTACCAACCGGTAAAATTGATGCTGCCCTAGCTTCATACCAAAAAAAGCAACCTGTTTATGACGTAAAGACAGCTGGATTGAACATACGTAGCGGAATGGGGACTTCCTATCCAATAATAGCTCAAGTGAGTCAAGGTACGGACTTAGTTGACTATTGTCCAGACGGCGTATGCTCCAACACTACTGCTGACAGCCAGGCGTGGAAACGTGTATATTATCCAAATGCAAGTATTGGATATTATGCTAACGCTGCTCTAGGTTACGCTGCATGGTACAACACAGTTGGCAATAGAACTTTCAATTATCATTATACTTATGTAGCAAAAACGAGCAGATGGACTCAAATGTTCTCAAGTGATTGTAGCAATATGAGTGGCGTCATGAAGGGTCTGAATGAAAATTACTACCTACAATCCTTTGACTCTGAATTGCATGCTTCCACATGTAACCCGAATGCTTGGCGAGTGCAAGATTTTCAGGCAGGTTCTAACTCAAGCGGATATTTTGATAGCGGATATGTAAATGGCTGGAACTTAAAAGCTGAATAAGACGTTATAAATGTATCGAAAAAAGGAGGAGTTTCCCTGTGAAGAAAAAGACATTGGCTTCATTACTTACATTACCGCTGGCGGCTGTCGCTGTAAGTGGCTATATGTACCTCAACCAACCAACGATAGTTAGTGCTCAGAGTGATGTTCTAAGTGCTGCCAATAAGGCAACACAAGGTAAGGTGGAATACATCAAAGAAACCATGGAAGACGGATCCTACATCATTCGCTACCGTGATCGTGAAAACCTCACTGAAATCACGGAGGAATACCGGGACAACCAACTTCATAATAAACTCGTCATTGAAGATGGCGGGAAGAAAATCACTTCATACGGACGGGATTTTGAAACAGGGAAGTTAGTGGGTAACACCTGGACTATGCCAGAGAATATCGCTGCAGAAAATGAAAAGTTACTGCAGATCTCATTGTTAGAAGAGGCGAAGAATGAACTGGAAAGTCAGGATTGGACGGTACTTGAGTCTAATGAAATGAAATCCTTGACTGCTTCAGACAAAAACGAGAAACAGGCTCTTGCTGAAGATGACCTTCATAAAGAGATAGTAACCATTGATTTGGATACCGGCTTACCTACTAAACGTGAGATTTTCACGAAAGATAAAGAGGGTAATATTATCGGAAGTTCAACTAAAACGGAGGAGTATAAATATCTGGACTCCATACCAATGAAGATTCAAAGCTTTGGTCCCGAAGAGTCGATTGAGATTACAGAAATTCCTGCTCCTGTTATAGAGGATAAGGTTCTGGAAGGTTCTTAAAATTTGATTCTGGATCTAATCATGAAAAAACAACAAACTCCACTTAGTAGTATCAACTGTAGAATCAAAGCTGTGAACTAAACTTAAATGTAAGCAAGGTTAAGGTCTAAAGGTCTACGAATAAAACTGTCTCACTTCAAAAGCCCTGTCACAGATAAATATCGTCTGTACGGGCTTTTTGTTTTGGGGTAGTGTCTTGCAATCGCCCATATGATTATGGGTCATATTCTGTGTTGTAATACGTAAAAAGGATGATGATAAAATTGGATATTATCATTATGAAACGATATATTATTTGATTATATTACAATTTGTAACATATTATTGGTTGGATATGGTAATATGTTTTTGTACATAATATGGAGGGAGTTGATATTTGTGGTAAAATTGATCAACCTAAGCAGTAAGTATCTCATCTTATTTGTATTTGCAATCGTATCATTCTATGTTCCAACAGGTACAATTGATGCCCTTAACTCGTATGACAAGAAGACCAACGTATACGATGTAAAAACATCCGGTCTGAACATTCGCAGTGGCGCAGGCACGTCATACCCTATTATTGGCCAAGTGAGTATGGGAACAGATCTCGTGGAGTACTGCCCGTCTGGAGCATGTGGGTTGACTACAGCAGACAGCTACACGTGGCAACGTACATATTATCCTAATTCCAGCATTGGATACTATGCTAACGCAGCTCTAGGCTATGCTGCTTGGTACAACACTACTGGTCCTACATCTTTCAATTATTATTATACTTCTGTTGCCAAAACAAGTAGATGGACTCAAATGTTTTCAAATGATTGTAGCAATATGAGTGGTGTCATGAAGGGGCTAAATGAAAATTATTACCTACAATCCTTTGACTCAGAATTGAAGGCATCTGCTTGCAACCCGAATGCTTGGAGAGTACAAGACTTTCAAGCCGGTTCAAACTCATCAGGAACTTTTGACAATGGATTTGTAAATGGCTGGAACTTAAAAGCAGAATAAAGCGTTATAATTGTAGCGAAAAAAGGAGGAATCCCCTGTGAAGAAAAAGACAATGGCTTCTTTGCTAACATTACCACTGGCAGCTGTCGCTGTAAGTGGCTATATGTACCTCAATCAACCAACGATAGTTAGTGCTCAGAGTGATGTTCTAAGTGCTGCCAATAAGGCAACACAAGGCAAGGTGGAATACATCAAAGAAACCATGGAAGACGGGTCCTACATCATTCGCTACCGTGATCGTGAGAACCTCACTGAAATCACGGAGGAATACCGGGACAACCAACTTCATAATAAACTCGTCATTGAAGATGGCGGGAAGAAAATCACTTCATACGGACGGGATTTTGAAACAGGGAAGTTAGTGGGTAACACCTGGACTATGCCAGAGAACATCGCTGCAGAAAATGAAAAGTTACTGCAGATCTCTCTGTTAGAAGAGGCGAAGAATGAACTGGAAAGTCAGGATTGGACGGTACTTGAGTCTAATGAAATGAAATCCTTGACTTCTTCAGACAAAAACGAGCAACAGGCTCTTGCTGAAGATGACCTTCATAAAGAGATAGTAACCATTGATTTGGATACTGGATTACCTACTAAACGTGAAATTTTCACAAAAGATAAAGAGGGTAATATTATCGGAAGTTCAACTAAAACGGAGGAGTATAAATATCTGGACTCCATGCCAATGAAGATTCAAAGCTTTGGTCCCGAAGAGTCGATTGAGATTACAGAAATTCCTGCTCCTGTTATAGAGGATAAGGTTCTCGAAGGTTCTTAAGACTATACGATGGGCTCTGGCAACTCCTTGAAAACACGAATTAAACAAGAAGGACCACTTCGAAATTGAAGTGGTCCTTCTTGTTTGCACTTATAAAGCTGATTTACATAGTAAACATACGTGTAAATCAAAACATACAAAGTTGTATAATTTGATTTACACCCTGACTTTATAATGATATATTTCAACTAAATCGAATTAAAGTTATTTTAAGACATATGAACAAAGGAGATACGCGAATTTATGAATCAAATTAATAACCCAAACGCATTCCCTATTGGAGACAAGGTTATTGAACTAATGGTTGCAAAAGGTATGGATCTGGATGATCTCTCAAAGAAAACAGGAATAGCAAATGAAAGTCTAGCGTCTTTTTTCATGAGTAAAGAACCAGTAACCCAATATTTTGCTGATGAGTTAGCAAAAGTCTTTAAGCCACCGGCTGATTATTGGATTAACCTTGATAAGGCATATCGAAATTAACACAAAAGAGTAAACTTGGCGTGATTGTGAGATGGAGTGAACAGAGTGGGAGTAAGCATTAACAGTAGAGAGTAAGTAAACATTCGTATTAGCAAAAGAGAATTATCAAAGCGAGCTAACACAATCATGTGTAGCTCGCTTTTTCATTAGATGAAGTAAAAGGGAGTTAGAGTCCACGATAGGCACAATGTAATTGGGTCAACAGCAGAATTTTGATTTCAAAATGGTATATAACTTGATCTGGGATCGTTCTCCTAAGTTCCTAATAGAATCCAGTTTATTGTAGGTAAGTTGCAGGATTTGATCAACAGTATTTAAACCATACCGCTTTAGAGAAAGATAAATCCTCCTATCAAATTCATTATCCCCTTCATAAAGTGACTCAATGCTTATGTTAGCAGTAAAGTCCTGTGGCAGCCCTAGTACCTCAATGAGCTTCATATTAGGGTTATGTATCAGATCAGTAAAGGTGCCCGTTAATGGGTTTTTATCTAGTTCCTTATTAGCTTCTAGTATTTTCTTAGCTTCTCGCTTACATTGAATACAACCGTTATTTCGAACACGAATCCTGATGGGATCAAATTCCTCATGCCCAGAGGCACATTTCCACCAAACTCTTCGGTGTGAATCAGCTGTGACTTCTTCCGGAAGAAATTGATTGGTTTTAGATAAGTTCCATTCTTTAACTAAATGGATATGTGTATGCTGAAGGGAGTTAATCAACTTGTCGTTAAAAATAATAAATCACCTCACCCCATCTATAAGAGCCTTCAACCATTATAACCTTCTGCCCAATGGATTGGGAATTGGGGGCTTATATTAATCAGCGGTTTACTACGGAATCTTGTTGAATTAGAGCTTTTAAAGGGACGATATATGAGGTGCTTGTGGAGTAGTTTGTACTGACTGCATTTACTATAATTAAATTGTGTGTCAAAAGAAGAGTAGCTAATAAATAGATGAAGGAAGGAATGGCATGTTTAAACGAAAAAGAGAAGATACTAGGAAACTAGAACAGGAACTTCAGCAAAGAGAAGAAGCAAGTAAATTAAAGCAAGAAAATAAGCAAAGAGAAGAGTTTGAAAATATACTATCCCTGGCTAGAGAAATACTAAACACACCTACTGATTACAAATATGGAGATACTCATCCAATCTATATTTTAATTAAAGGTTTAGTAAATCAAGAGTTTTATAAAAACGTTTATCGCTCCGTCTCTACTCATGATGATGCTAAGGTATTTACAGTTGGTATTAACAAAATTCTTCCCAATCCTGGATCGAGAAGTAAACGAACGCACTATATTTCAGTTGATGAGGGAGAGAAGTACTTGTACAAGACATCACTTTCTCATTCTGTCAGTTTTCATACAATGCTTGAGAGGTCTCGAGTCTCTGGACAACGCATTTCTGAAATTATTCAAACCTCTGGAAAAGAAGTTCTTATTAATTTAGGAGAGGACCCAGTCTTAACTCGTCCGTGGCATATAGACAGGCTGTTGAGAGCATTTCTCTGTATTGGCGAAAACAAAGAGTATGGTGATTGGACACAGGACGATAATCATCGATTAGAGCTTTGGTTACCATTTGGAGTAACATTCGTGAATAGTGGAAACCATTCTATCACTACTGGTATTTTGAATAATGAAGGCCAAATAAAGTTAGATTTAGATGAAATATATAGAATGGAAAATGAAGTGTTTCACAATATCAGTTGTGATGGCGTAAATTATACTAGAGTAGTTGATAACAGTCATCTTGCGCCTGTAACCAATCTAGCTTTAGCTGCTGTATTTGAGATTGGTAAGTTAATCAACAAAAATGAATATCAGAGAAAGATCAGATTTAAAGGGATAGATGTAAATTAAATTATAGATAAATCTTAGGATGGTCATTTACCTGGAGAGATGCAGGAAGGTAACACAACCGAAGACGAATGACTAGAATTTTAAGAACGGAGGTAAGAATTTGAAATGGGATGGACTGAGTACATAAGGGTTTCGAGGTGCCCACACTGTGGATCTACCCACACCAATAAATACGGAGTAAATTCTGTATCTGGGACGCCAAGGTTCAGATGTATAGGATGCGGTAAAACGTTTAGCTCTCGTACTGCACAATTGTTGCTTAATAAGAGGTTGAAAGAAAAATCAGCTGAGAGGAAACGTAGACCCGGAGAAAGTTAAGTAGTCTGGATAAATATATAGAAACATTTATCAACCAGAATCTTGCTCCGTTAGTACTAAGTAATTCTTAGTTGTAATGATCAAGCTAGATTGGACCTGAACTCTTTAATGAGAATGAGTGGGTTATGACAACACATAATGAACAAAAAATAGAGAACCCTACATTCTTCTGGGATTCTCTATTTTCTGTTCAACTTGTTGGGTCTGCTCTTTAAACGAGTGCATCGTAACTTAACAGGCTTTTAGCACTGCACTAACAGATAGTTGTCTAAATACGATCAAAGGGTAAGTGCAGTATAACCCCAGCTAAATGCTAATGAATAAATTTTATTCAAGTAACAGAAGCTTAGGCTTAGAAATTAAGCCTGTAGGAGGTCTGAAATGTCATTAGATGAATTTGGGTTTGGGGCTGTACCGTCCCCGCCGGATGAAAGAGACATTTTATTTTCTGCTATTATTCGGGAATTCCCTGCCGAGTTAAATTTGGCTACCATTCCTGAAAAATATGAGTCGCCTTATGGTACTCCGGTTAAAAGCCAGGGTAGTGAAGGAACCTGTGTTGGATTCGCCTGTGCTGTTGGTATGAAAGAGGCTCAAGAATCGAAGGAAGAAAATAAATACATTGAATTATCACCGCGATATCTGTATCAAAAATGCAAAGAGATTGATAACTTACCGCAAGAAGGGACTTACATTAGAACCGCAATGCAAGTTCTGACAGATCGTGGGGTATGCGAATGGCAATATTGGCCGTATATCGCGTATTCAGTTAATAATCCACACCCCAATGCTGATTCAAATGCTGCGGATAATAAAGTTTTATCATATGCTAAGCTTGATTCATTAGACGCAATGAAAAACAGTATATTTAACAACGGACCTTTTGTTATGGGAGTACCAGTCTATGACAATTGGACCGAAGCCAAGACAACTGGGATTATTCCTCTTCCAGGAGATTCGACGTACCGCAGTCATCATGCAATATGTATTGTTGGATATGATGATACCAATCAAAAGATGAAATTCAAAAATTCTTGGGGTGATTGGTGGGGAGATAAAGGTTTTGGTTACCTGAGCTACGAGTACATTAACCGTTATCTTAACCAAGAGAATGGAATTGAAGCTTGGTGTGCATTAGACTTCGTTATTCGCCTATTCTTCGTAAATGATTCAGAACTTTCTGGTTGGATAGGTAAATTTAGTGGCAGCGAAGACCAGTTGTTATTTTTTGATTCAAATAATGACTGGTGGCTTTGTTCAAAAACAGGAGACGGGAATGCAAAATGTAAGCCTATTGGAAATACAAATGGATTTGGTGGAGCACCACGAGGTTGTCCAACCTGGATAGGAAAATTTTCTAACAATGATAACGATGAGATCCTTTTTTACTTTCCAGGTGATGATAACTGGTGGCTCGGTTCTTACAATGGACCAGAATTAAAGTGGAATCTTGCCGGTAACACTGTTGGTTTTGGACATGGGATCAACGATGGGCGGCCGTTCTGGGTAGGGGATTTCAATGGTGACGGAAGAGAAGATATTCTGTTTTATTTCCCAGGTGACGATAATTGGTGGCTTGGAGCATTTGAAGGTACGGAGCTAAAATGGTATTTCGTCGGTAACACTGCTGGTTTTGGACACGGGATCAATGATGGTCGGCCGTTTTGGACGGGAAAGTTTTCTAATTCCACAATGGATGAGATTCTATTTTACTTCCCAGGTGATGATAACTGGTGGCTTGGCTCTTACAATGGATCGGAATTAAAGTGGAATCTTGCCGGTAACACTGTTGGTTTTGGACATGGGATCAACGATGGTCGACCGTTCTGGGTAGGGGATTTCAATGGTGATGGAAGAGAAGATATTCTGTTTTATTTCCCAGGTGACGATAATTGGTGGCTTGGGGTATTTGAAGGTACGGAGCTAAAATGGCATTTCGTCGGTAACACCGCTGGTTTTGGACATGGGATCAATGACGGTCGGCCGTTTTGGACGGGAAGGTTTTCTAATTCAACGATGGATGAGATCCTTTTTTACTTCCCAGGGGATGATAACTGGTGGCTTGGCTCTTATAATGGATCGGAATTAAAGTGGAATCTTGCCGGTAACACTGTTGGCTTTGGACATGGGATCAACGATGGTCGACCGTTCTGGGTAGGGGATTTCAATGGTGATGGAAGAGAAGATATTCTGTTTTATTTTCCGGGCGATAATAACTGGTGGATAGGAACTTTCACAGATAATAAACTTGTGTGGAAGATATATACCAGTAATTTAATGATATCTCGTCAATAAAAAAACGGTTGGTTAAAAAATGAGCAGCTGACGTAGTTACAGACTGCTCATTTTTTATTGAATGCGAGGTAGAGCAGGTTATCTTAATGCCGTTTCTTACTTTATATCTTTAAGGTTGTTCAATTCTATCTAAAAAGTAGTTTTGCACCCATCCCCATGTTTGATATTTATAACTATATACATATAAATAAGTCATGCCATCAGCAATTACACTCTCTGTGCCACCATATACAATATCACCGTATACATGAGAGCCAATATTTACTCCTGTTGGTGAAGGGGTTTTTCTGAAGTTAGAATAATCATTTACTTTATAATATGAAGACAAAGCCAAAGTAGAAATATCTGAATTGCTTAACTCATTAGCGATTGCTGGGGTGTATGACGGTAGAAATACTGTGTTTACATCTTCAGCTGCAAAGGCTCCTGAAACAGGGAGTATTGTAGTGGTAATAAGAGAAGCAGCGATAAATTTTTTTAACACGTAACCATCTCCTTAGTTTATTTTGTAAATAAGACTAATTTTTACATGTTAAAAGTATCATTTTATTCTATCAGACTCTATTACAATATTCATTGACAAATTCTAATCCTTGGTGGGAGTGACATAAAGTTACCTACCAGACTGGAGAATGACATAAAGTCCTACCAAAGTTCTCCGTTAGGTAACACTGTTGGCTTTGGACACGGAATCAATGACGGCCGGCCGTTTTGGGTAATGGATTTCAATGGTGATGGAAGAGAAGATATTCTGTTTTATTTTCCTGGTGATAATAACTGGTGGATAGGAACTTTCACTGATAGTAAACTTGTGTGGAAGATATATACCAGTAATTTAATGATATCTCGTCAATAAATGAAGAAACTTAGCCGAAAATTTAATATGCAATGAACGGATTGCAGTTTTTAGCACGCTGCTCTTTTTTCGTTGAATGCAGGTGTATAAAATCGTTATTTATTGGATACCATATGAGAAACGCTGTAAACAACATGGATAGGTAATTTGTGAAGGGTGGTAGTGACAGAAAGTTACCCACCAGACTGGGTCGAGGGACAAGAACATGTTCCCATTGAAGTCGCTATTTTAGCGGCTATTTTATTTTATCGGTACAAGTTCTTGTCCCGAGCCAAGGACAAGAACTTGTACCGATTGCCGAAATGGACAAGAACATAGTCCGATTGCCGATTA
>NZ_AWUK01000042.1 GCF_000499205.1 Paenibacillus sp. MAEPY2 | reverse complement strand
GTAGGACGCCGCCAAGCGAAGAACCACTGCCGATGATATTCGGTGGTGGTTTTTATTTGCGTTTTTACTATAAATCATAGGTGAAACGATTATAGTATACGACTATATGTTATTTCCTGAGAGATGCACGTGCATCTCTTGTTTGACTTTGTCCCGTTCCTCTGACACACTCATAATTGGATACATACATCACGTATCAGGACATGATTTGAAAGATATCATAACTTAGAGAACGGGGTGCAGGACGACATGGAAATTCAGAAATTGACCGTAGATGATTTTGAACCAGCTATGGCACTCTCCGAGTATGCTTTTCAAGTGGTAATGAGTGAAGAACAAACGGATAAGCGGCGGAGTCAATTTGATTCACAGGATATATGGGGTGTATTTGAGGAAGGACAATTGGGTGCCAAACTTCACATTATTCCTTTTCAAACCTATATTCATGGGAGATCATTCGAGATGGGCGGTATTGCGGGTGTAGCCACATGGCCAGAATATAGACGTAAAGGCTGGGTAGCTGGGCTGTTGAAGCATGCACTGGAGGAAATGAACCGTAATAAACAAAGTATATCGTTTTTGCATCCGTTCTCGTTTGCTTTTTATCGGAGGTATGGTTGGGAGACTTATTGTGAATTTAAACGATATAAAGTGCCTACAGCTCATCTGCCTGCGAAAAAGGCAACCCCTGGAACAATTCGGCGCGGCGATCCGGGACTCAGCACATTAAAGGAAGTATACAGTGCTTATGCTGAGCGCTATAACGGAACTTTGATTCGGGATGATGCGAGATGGGAGAATTCTGTTCTCACTAAGGGAGCCAACCAGAAGGCTGTATATTATGATGAAGCTGGTAAAGCGCAAGGGTATCTTTTGTATGAGGTTAAAGAAAGAAAGTTTAGCATTAGAGAGATCATCTATCTGAACGAAGAGGCAAGACAAGCCTTGTGGACCTTTATAGCCAACCATGATTCAATGATAGAGGAAGTTACCTTACAGGCACCAGCCAGTGATATGCTTGCTTTTCAATTGGATAATCCGCGAATTCAGCAGGAAATTGTACCTTTTTTCATGGCACGTATTGTGAGTGTGGAGCAATTTATTTCACAGTATCCTTTTGCGAGTCAAGACTCTCCAGTACAGATTAATTTTCAGGTAGAGGATGCCCATGCACCATGGAATGAAGGGGTGTGGCAGTTGAATGTGGCGATGAACGGTACAGCTTCGATTTGGAAAACAACTGAGCCTGCAGCTAAAGATCAGACCGTTAAGGTAGACATTCAGGCGCTCACCGCAATGCTGATGGGTTATCGCAGACCTACGGAGATGGCTCAAATAGGCAGAATTGAAGGACCGACAGAAGCGATTAAGGCTTTGGAACAAGCGATCCCTAGACGGGAAACGTATTTACTTGATTTCTTCTGATGCGTTTTGACTCTCATGACGAGAGTTCTGACTCATTTTCATAGAGATTTAGCTTGCATAGCAATACGTTGCTAGTGTGAGAAAAGTAGACCTCTCCAGCTCTTTTGGAGAGGTTTTTTTGTGTCAGCCGAATATTTCGTGTAAAATCGTAAAAAATGAATAGTGCTCCCTCTTGGCAAAACCACAAAATATGCTATAATGTATATAAAGTCAAAGAAAGTCAAAGTCAACTAAAGGTTAAATACTTACGTAGCTTTCTTTCTGCAATCCGGTGGTGGGAGCCATTTTGAAGGTAGTACACATCAGCGGATATAGGCAATATTAAAGGACCTTCGAGCGTCCTTCGCTCTCCTGTAAACGACCATGAAAGATCAGTTTCGCTGTTTCCTTGATTGGTTAAATGGGTTAAATGGGTTGAGAAGGTGTACTCTGTAGGGGCGTGTGGGTCCTTATTGACTTAACGTTTCAGACAGTGGAGGATGATTGGATGCGTAATATCTCTGATATTATCGAACAATATCTGAAGAGTATTTTGCATGAAAGTCCCGAAGGAATGGTCGAAATTCAACGTAATGATCTGGCTGACCAATTTTCATGTGTGCCTTCCCAGATCAATTATGTCATCAGCACCCGATTTACACTCGAAAAAGGTTACCTTGTAGAGAGTAAACGTGGCGGCGGCGGTTATGTTCGCATACAGCGGATTGAATTGCCGGCTCACTCGGCTCTGCATAACCATTTGCACCATAGTATTGGAGATGAGATCGGGCAGACAGCTGCCGAAGGTCTGATTTACCAACTGGAAGAAGCACGTTTCTTAAGCAAAAGGGAAGCCGGGTTGATGCGGGCAGCTGTATCGAGAGAGATTATATTGGTCAAACTTCCTTACCGGGATCAAATTCGTGCCAGAATGTTAAAGGCGATGTTAATATCTTTGCTCGGTAAATGAAAACTATCGGGATCAAGGGGGTACATCATTGTGCTGTGCCAAGAATGCAACAAACGTCCGGCCACACTCCATTTCACCAAGATCGTGAACGGAGAGAAGACGGAATTCCATATTTGTGAGTCATGTGCTCGTGAAAAAGGGGAAATGATTCCCGGAACATCCAATGGATTTTCCATTCACAACCTATTGTCCGGGTTGCTTGATTTTGAACCCTCAGGCAAGAATGGAAGTGCGGGAGCTACACCTGCGCAATCCCTTCGTTGTGAAGAATGCGGCATGACCTATTCACAGTTTAGCAAAATCGGCCGCTTTGGCTGTAGTTCATGTTATAAATATTTTGACAGTCGTTTAGACCCGCTATTCAAACGGGTTCATGGCAGCACTTCTCACGTGGGTAAAGTGCCTGCACGAGCAGGTGGTCGCATCAAGGTCAAAAGACAGATTGCTGATTTGAAACGGGATCTTCAGGAGAGCATCACGCAAGAGGAGTTTGAAGAAGCAGCTCAAATTCGTGATCGGATCAGGGAACTTGAAAAAGAAATAGCTCAGGAGTAAAGTTTGTGATGAGTAGGAGGGATGCGTAATGTCTAATCTGCGTTTTACAGAGAAGGCGCTCAGCGACTGGATGCGTAGTGATGCGGCTGATTCCGAAATTGTGATTAGCAGCCGGGTCCGGATCGCACGCAACCTGCAGCATTATCCGTTTCCGATGCTGGCTTCCAATGAGCAATCGGAAGAAGTGCTGAATAAGCTGAGCGAGGTACTTCAATACGACGACGTTCATGCCTTTGGAGATTTTCATACCCTGGATCTGACTGATATCGATGACCTTGACAAACGGGTACTGGTGGAGAAACATCTGATCAGTCCCAGTCTTGCGAACGAATCCAGAAATGGTGCTGTTATTCTCAGTGAGGATGAGTCTGTCAGTATTATGATTAATGAAGAGGATCATCTTCGTATCCAGTGCCTCTATCCGGGGTTCCAGGTGAAAGAAGCCTGGGAGAAAGCTTCCGCCATAGATGATGCTTTTGAAGCGCATGTGGATTATGCTTTTGATGACCGCAGAGGATATTTAACCAGCTGTCCTACAAATGTAGGTACAGGTGTAAGAGCATCTGTCATGATGCATCTGCCCGCTCTGGTGATGACACAGCAGATCGGCCGCATTCTAACCGCAGTCTCCCAAGTCGGACTGACTGTACGAGGAATTTACGGTGAAGGCAGTGAGGCGATGGGTAACCTGTTCCAAATCTCGAACCAGATCACACTGGGGCAGACGGAACATGAAGTCATCGATAACCTGCATAGTGTTGTGTTACAAATGATCGGGCATGAGCGTACCGCCAGAGAGCGGTTAATGACCGACTCCCGATTGCGGATTACCGACAGAGTGATGCGTTCTTACGGCATTCTGTCCCATGCAGCTATCGTCGACTCAAAGGAAGCTGCACAGCGTCTGTCTGATGTTCGACTTGGTGTAGATCTCGGCTTGTTGGACGGCTTGTCCATAACCGTGATGAACGAGCTAAATGTGATGACGCAGCCGGGCTTTTTGCAGAAAACATTTGGGGAAGACATGCGGACAGATGAGCGTGACATTTATCGGGCTCAGTTGATCCGTGATACGATTAGTGCAGCCAATCAATCTTAGGCTAAACAACAGTCATTAACAAAGGTTTCACGTCGCATCTGCGGCTTTATATAATAGAGCATTTTATAATAAATGCTGAATGATTTTATTCGCAGCACGGCTGCAAACAAAAATGATATGAAGAAAATACGGTGGGATCTTTTCAACAGCCCCCGTTTTATCCAAAACCATGGAGGTGCAGGAGATATGATGTTTGGAAGATTTACGGAACGGGCCCAAAAGGTGCTCGCATTGGCGCAGGAAGAAGCTGTCCGTCTTGGTCATAATAACATCGGTACAGAGCACATTTTGCTCGGCCTCATTCGTGAAGGCGAAGGCATCGCAGCCAAAGCGCTGATCGGCCTGGGACTCGGATTGGAAAAAATTCAAGATGAAGTAGAAACGCTGATTGGCCGTGGCCAAGAGCAACCTACGAACATTGCATATACGCCTCGTGCGAAAAAAGTAATTGAATTGTCTATGGATGAAGCCCGTAAATTGGGTCATACCTATGTAGGCACTGAGCATATCTTGCTCGGATTAATTCGTGAAGGCGAAGGGGTCGCAGCACGTGTGCTGAACAATCTGGGCATCAGCCTGAACAAGGCACGTCAACAAGTGCTGCAACTGCTGGGCAGCAGTGAAGCCGTATCCAGTCATAACGGTACACCTGCCAATGTCAGCACACCAACGCTGGACAGTCTGGCACGTGACCTCACGGCTTATGCGAGAGAGAACAACCTTGACCCGGTTATTGGACGTAGCAAAGAAATTGAGCGTGTCATCCAGGTACTCAGCCGTCGTACCAAGAACAACCCGGTACTGATCGGTGAACCAGGTGTAGGTAAAACAGCGATTGCTGAAGGGCTTGCACAAAAAATTATCGCCAACGAAATTCCAGAGACTTTGCGTGACAAACGTGTCATGACCTTGGATATGGGTTCCGTTGTTGCAGGTACAAAGTATCGTGGTGAATTCGAAGATCGTCTGAAAAAAATTATGGATGAAATTCGCCAAGCGGGTAACATTGTCCTGTTCATCGACGAATTGCATACCTTGATTGGTGCAGGCGGAGCGGAAGGTGCAATCGATGCTTCGAACATTTTGAAACCGGCTTTGGCCCGTGGAGAATTGCAGTGCATCGGTGCAACAACACTGGATGAATACCGCAAATATATCGAGAAGGATGCTGCTCTGGAGCGTCGTTTCCAACCGATTACGGTAGATCAGCCTTCTCCAGAAGAAGCAATTCAGATCTTACACGGCTTGCGTGACCGTTACGAAGCGCATCACCGGGTTAAAATTACCGATGAAGCGATTGTACAGGCGGTTAAACTGTCTGATCGTTACATTACTGACCGTTTCCTGCCGGACAAAGCGATCGACCTGATTGATGAGGCAGGTTCCAAAGTAAGATTGAACTCTTACACGATCCCACCAAACCTCAAACAACTGGAAAGCCGTCTCGAAGATATCCGCAAGGAAAAAGACGCAGCGGTTCAAAGCCAGGAGTTCGAAAAAGCAGCAGCTCTGCGTGACACGGAACAAAAAATCCGTGAAGAGCTGGATGTAACGAAGAACCAATGGAAAGAAAAACAAGGCCGCACGGATTCGGAAGTAACGCCTGAGGATATCGCGCAAGTGGTAGCCAACTGGACTGGAATTCCGGTGAACAAGCTGAAAGAAGAAGAGACACAACGTCTCATGACTTTGGAATCGATTCTGCATGAACGTGTCATTGGCCAAGATGAGGCTGTGAAGTCCGTCAGCCGTGCAGTTCGTCGTGCCCGTGCTGGATTGAAAGATCCAAAACGTCCGATGGGTTCCTTTATCTTCTTGGGTCCAACTGGTGTAGGTAAAACCGAGCTTGCTCGAGCGCTTGCAGAAGCCATGTTTGGAGATGAGAATGCAGTCATCCGGATTGACATGTCCGAGTATGGCGAGAAGCATTCCACTTCAAGACTGGTCGGAGCGCCTCCGGGATATGTGGGATACGAAGAAGGTGGACAGCTGACAGAGAAAGTTCGTCGCAAACCTTACTCCGTCGTCCTGCTCGATGAAATCGAGAAAGCACATCCGGAAGTATTCAACATCTTGCTGCAAGTACTTGAAGATGGCCGTCTGACTGATTCCAAAGGTCGCGTCGTGGACTTCCGTAATACGTTGATCATCTTGACATCCAATGTCGGTGCAGAAGCGATCAAACGTAACTCTACACTGGGCTTCACAGCAGTTGTGGATGCAGGTGCGGATTACGATAACATGAAGGGTAAAGTGATGGATGAGCTGAAGAAAAGTTTCCGTCCTGAGTTCCTTAACCGGATTGATGAAATTATCGTGTTCCACTCTCTTGAAGAGAAACACATTGCTGAGATTGTTACCCTCATGAGTGAAGAGCTTCGTAAACGGCTGCGTGAGTATGAGGTCGACTTCGAGCTCACTGACAATGCCAAGGATTTCCTTGCCAAAGCAGGCTTTGATCCAGCCTATGGTGCTCGTCCGCTTCGTCGGGCGATCCAGAAGCATATCGAAGACAAATTGTCTGAAGAGTTGCTCACAGGTAATGTGGTCAAAGGAGATTCGTTGCTCATTGACGAAGAGAACGGAGCATTGTCTGTAACGAAAAAAGATGTTGTTGTTCCATCCAATGAGGAAATCGAAACAAAATAATTGACCCTTAATCAGTTTACTGATTCTGATGCATAAAACAAAAATCCTTCCTGGCTTTAGCTGGGAAGGATTTTTTTGTTTTTGGACCAGTTAGAGCCCGAAAGCTCTGTTATTTATCAAAACGACATTTGAACTGCTACGAACATGTGTAAAGTTTGCGATAATCCTTTACGAAAAATCTCAAACAATGGTAAACTTTTATTAACCCTGCACGTCAGGGTATATAGGGCAAAATTCGTCGAAAAATGCAAAATGCTGTTATAAAATAAATCCTAGGAGTGCTGAAGTGGCCAAAGTTAAAACCAAGTTTCAGTGTACGGAATGCGGCTATGAAGCCCCCAAATGGTACGGCAAATGTCCGGGTTGTCAGTCTTGGAATTCAATGGTGGAAGAAACCGAAACGGTGGTCAAAACACAAGGGAGAAATTCCCCTCTCTTTGAGAGTAAAGATAAGCCACTTCCCATCATAGATATAGATAGCGGTCAAGAACCGCGTGTACAGACTGGAATTGAAGAGCTGAATCGGGTTTTGGGCGGCGGAATTGTTCCGGGATCTCTCGTTCTGGTGGGCGGAGACCCCGGAATTGGAAAATCAACGTTGATGTTGCAGACATCTCATGCTTTGACCCATTCAGGTTTGCGCGTGTTATATGTCTCGGGTGAAGAGTCAGTCAAGCAAACCAAATTGCGGGCTGACCGTCTGGGTGCGCTGTCTCCTGAGTTATATGTGCTGTGTGAGACCAATATGGAGCGGGTTGAGGAAGCGGTGGAGCAGATCCAGCCGCATTTTCTTGTCATCGACTCCATTCAAACTGTATATCTGCCAGAAGTCACCAGTGCACCCGGCAGTGTAGCTCAGGTAAGGGAATGTACGTCACGTTTCATGCGGATAGCCAAAGGCCGAGGCATTGCAACCGTGCTTGTGGGGCATGTTACGAAAGAAGGCGCCATTGCCGGTCCACGTATGCTGGAACATATGGTGGACTGTGTTCTTTATTTTGAAGGAGAGCGGCATCATACGTATCGCCTTTTACGTGCGGTAAAGAACCGTTTTGGTTCGACCAATGAGATTGGTATTTTTGAGATGGGTGAAGAAGGACTTCGTGAAGTGGGTAACCCTTCAGAACTCTTCCTGTCGGAACGTCCGCTTGGTGTAGCGGGTTCTACGGTAGTTGCCAGCATGGAGGGCACACGTCCTCTGCTTGTGGAATTGCAGGCGCTCATCTCGTCTACACACTTTCCTTCCCCACGTCGCATGGCGACAGGGATAGACCATCACAGGCTGAACCTCATTATTGCTGTACTTGAGAAAAGAATGGGCATGTTTTTGCAAACACAGGATGCGTATCTGAATGTAGCTGGGGGCGTGCGGCTGGATGAACCAGCTATCGATTTGGCGGTTGCGGTCAGCATTGCATCCAGTCTGAGGGATGTACCGACCAAACCGGATGACGTCATCTTTGGCGAAATCGGTTTGACGGGTGAGGTTCGGGCCGTTTCACGGGCTGAACAACGTGTGAAAGAAGCTCAGAAATTGGGCTTTAAGCGTGTTATTTTACCAGAAAAAAGCTTAAAGGGCTGGAAACATCCTCGCGGGATACAACTGATCGGTGTGAATACCGTGGCAGATGCACTAGCGGTTGCTTTAGATTAGGGGGCATAACAAGATGAAAGATTCGAGCCAACTGGATAATATGAACGAATTGTTAAGGCTGATCGCACCAGGTACACCTTTCCGCGAAGGTCTGGAGAACGTGCTGCGCGCCAAGACGGGTGCACTGCTGGTTGTAGGATACAGCCCTGAAGTGATGGAAGTGGTGGATGGAGGATTCTCGATTAACTGTGATTTCTCTCCGAACTATCTGTATGAACTCGCCAAGATGGACGGTGCCATTATCCTTAGCGAGGATTTGAAGCGTATTCTATACGCCAATACTCAGCTCATTCCTGACTCATCCATCTCTTCATCTGAGACGGGGATCCGTCACCGGACGGCTGAGCGTGTCGCGAAACAAACAGGTAAATTAGTCGTATCTATATCGCAACGCAGGAATATTATCACCTTATATCAAGGAACACTACGGTATTCCCTCAAGGAAATCGGGGTTATTTTGACCAAAGCGAATCAAGCGATCCAAACCCTGGAGAAATACAAAGCTGTATTGACACAGTCCCTTACGAATCTGAGTGCCTCCGAGTTCGAGGAACTGGTGACGATTCCTGAGGTGGTCAATGTCATTCAGCGTACAGAAATGGTTATGCGCATCAAAACGGAAATCAAACGTTACATTCATGAACTCGGCAACGAGGGACGTCTGATCTCCATGCAGATGGAGGAACTCGTTGGTACAACGGAAGAGGAAGCCTGGTTGCTGTATAAGGACTATGCCCGTGTTGACAGTGATGAGAAAATCCGTGAGATTATCGTGGGTCTGAAAAGATTGTCGGACGATGAATTGCTGGATGCACATCATATCGTACGTCTGCTGGGATACCCTTCGTCAGCGGCTACCTCCGAAGATGCGGTTGCGCCTCGCGGATATCGGGTATTAAATAAGATCCCCCGCCTGCCGAATGTCATTATCCATAACCTGGTGGGTCAATTCGAACAATTGCCTCATGTCATTATGGCTACAATTGAAGAGCTGGACGAAGTGGACGGGATTGGAGAGGTACGTGCCCGAACCATTAAGGAAGGTCTCAAGCGTTTGCAGGAGCAGATGTTTATTGACAGACAGATGTAAGGGTTTGCCTATAACGGCTTGAAAATAATGAGGTGAAACAACGATGTTAACCAGATTCATTCCGAATCTCTTTACCTTGGGTAATCTGTTTCTTGGAATGATGGCAATCCTGCTTGCAATTGATGGAAATTATAGTTTGGCAGCCATTTTGGTCATTATTGCGATGTTGCTTGACGGCCTCGATGGTCGTGTGGCACGGGCACTGAATGCCCAGAGTGAATTTGGTAAAGAGCTGGATTCATTGTCTGACATGGTGTCATTTGGTGCAGCTCCGGCCCTGATTATATTCATGGTCTCGTTTCAGGATGCAACTCCGGTTCTTGCCTGGATCGCAACCGCAAGCTTTCCCATTTGTGGTGCCATCCGGCTTGCCCGGTTTAATGTTCGCCCCGGTATCCCCGGGTATTTCACAGGCTTGCCGATTCCAGCAGCCGGAGGTGTACTGGCTACACTGTCCCTGTTTAACAAGGATATCGGTCCTGTAAGTATGATGATTGCGACGCTGCTGTTATCGTATCTGATGGTAAGTTCGCTGAAATATCCCAATTTCAAAAAGGTTGGTCTGCCTCGTAAAGCGATCTGGATTGCACCATGGGTCATCGTCTTTGCGGTAGTGGTGGCAGTCATGTTCCAAGAACAACTATCCAAATTGATCTTTATTCCACTTGTGATATACGCTCTATATGGAATGAAGCATAATATGCGGACGGCAGCCTCACGTAACCGGGCCAAAAAGCGTAAGGAAGAGAAGTCTTCACGTCCTTCCGATCGCTAGGCATTCCATCATTCTGGAAGTCGGTCGGTCTGTGTCTCCTTTATCAACAATACAAAGAAAGCACGTACGCTCCTGAACGGAGAATGCGTGCTTATTTTTGTTTTTCAAATCTATAAGGTAACTTAACCATTTGCAACGAAATACGTATTGTTTACGACAAATTGAACATCCCTAACGTCGAACATTTCTGTGACTCGTGATTTACGACTTCTTCCATGTTGATGTCCAGCAGATTGCAGAGAGCCGACATATAAAACAGGTTCCGCCCCAGTTCAGAGCTGATCACCTCTTTACAATTCTCGCACAATTCACCTTCCACATGCGTTTCCAGCAGCCCTTTGGATTGAGCGATATCGCTCTCCGGGGCATATTTCTGCTTGGTGGCGTGCAGCTCAATGCAGCCGCATTCGGTAATGGCCTTGGACACGGCACGATTGACAGAAGCTCCGGCTTGTCCCGTTTTGGACAGTACATCAATCAGGCTGCGATGACGCAGCAACAGCTCGGAAACTTGATCCTGAAAAGCCTGTAAACTTAGCGTACTCATTTTGCTACTCACCTCGGGATATGAATTGAATTCATTATATGCCAATAATTTACCTTCTTTCAACTGACGATTTCAACATTTCCAAAAAGTTCTTGTAAAGCGGGATTAGCAATCCGGGAATTGGATCATACTGGATATAAAGATGAAGATATATTGAAGGAGGTGCAGGGACTTATGTGGAAAAAAGGCATTTTAACTTTTACAGGATTGTGCGGTGCATGGTTCGGCTACACGGCATATCATCTGGCAGGAAAATCTGTCCCTTGGATGGCTGAATGGATTCAGTCAGCAGGACTGTTAGGGGCTGGGGTAGCAACGCTTTTAGGAGCAGTAATGTTTATGTCTGTATGTAACATCGGCGGAACAATAATGGCAACCAGACTGCAAAATGGGATTGATTCCCTGGCAAAGGTACCGATGAATGAATTAGCTGCAGGTGCCGCTGGTACCGTTGCTGGTTTACTGGTAGCCTTGCTTTTATATCCTTGTGTGGCATGGCTGGGGACGGCTGGAGAAGTGCTGCAGGTGGCACTGACGGTCGTAAGTAGCTATGCAGGCTATATGCTTGCCATGGCAAAGAAAGACGATCTGGCGGCATTCTGGATGTCAGGACGCTGGGGTCATCCCGAGGTGGACGAGGAAAGACGGCTGGAAGAGCACAAAATTTTGGATACCAGTGTCATTATCGATGGTCGCATCGCAGATATATGCAAAACCGGATTTATTGAGGGCACGATTGTAATCCCGGAATTCGTTCTGGAGGAATTGCAGCACATTGCTGATTCATCGGACTTGCTCAAGCGAAACAGAGGACGCAGAGGGCTTGATATACTGAATAAAATTCAGAAGGAATTGGATGTTAAAGTACTTATCTACGAAGGAGATTTCGAGGAAATTTCCGAAGTGGACAGCAAACTGGTCAAGCTCGCCAAGGTGCTTCAGGGTAAAGTCGTCACCAACGACTTCAACCTGAACAAGGTCTGCGAATTGCAAGGAGTATCCGTGTTAAACATCAACGATCTTGCCAATGCGGTTAAGCCGGTTGTATTACCGGGTGAGGAGATTATGGTGCAGATTATCAAGGATGGCAAGGAGCATGGTCAGGGTGTAGCCTATCTGGATGATGGCACAATGATTGTTGTGGAAGGCGGACGCGAGTACATCGGCATGATGATGGAAGTGCTGGTGACCAGCGTGCTGCAGACGTCAGCAGGACGAATGATTTTTGCCAAGCCGAAACTGTTGGAAAAAGCCCAATAAAGCGGTATGATGGGTAGTGTATCGTTTAACGATATTTTATATCGAAAGTAGATATTGTATATCTCTGAACGATAAACTGACAGACAAGGCAGGGATTGCGGCATGGATAAAGGGTGGGGTGTTGTCATTGTGGCAGCAGGTCGAGGGACCCGGATGGGAACGACCGAGAGCAAGCAGTTTCTGCTGCTGCAGGACAAGCCCGTTTTCATACATACGCTCGAAGTGTTTGCGGCTTTGGACGAGGTCAGCGAAATGGTGCTGGTCACAGGATCTGCCGATGTTGAACGCTGCCAGGATTGGGTAAAAGAATACCGACTGGAATCACGTGTCCGTGTCATCCCCGGAGGGAAAGAGAGACAGCATTCAGTCCACGAAGGCCTTAAGGCATTGGGGACGGATTGGGTCCTCGTTCACGACGGGGTACGCCCTTTTATAAACCGTGAGCAGATTATGGGGTGTATGCAGGCCGCCATGTCGGGTGGAGCAGCTGTACTGGCCGTTCCAGTGAAGGATACGATCAAACAAGTCAATGCGGAGGGAATCGTTACGGCGACGCCTGACCGCAGCAGTCTGTGGAGCATTCAAACCCCGCAGGCTTTTCGTCTTTCTTCCCTGGTGCTCGCATACGAATCGGCGGAACGGGACGGATTTCTCGGAACGGATGACGCGATGCTGGCTGAACGCCAGGGAATGTCGGTCAAGGTTGTGGAAGGCAGTTATACGAACATCAAATTAACGACGCCGGAAGATTTGGAATACGCTGCGTTTATCCTGGGGGGAGAGAAGAAGCGATGATACGTGTAGGACAAGGATTTGATGTACACCAGCTGGTAGAGGGACGCCCATGCATTATTGGCGGGGTGACGATTCCTTATGAAAAAGGACTGCTGGGCCACTCGGACGCAGACGTGTTGCTGCATGCCATTAGTGATGCTATTCTTGGCGCGCTTGCGCTTGGGGATATTGGCAAACACTTCCCGGATACCGATCCGGAGTTCAAGGATGCCGATAGCCTGAAACTGCTGGAGCATGTGTGGCAGTTGGTGAAGGATCGCGGATACCGTCTAGGGAACATCGATTCAACCATTATTGCACAGAAACCGAAGATGGCACCTTACGTTCCACAGATGGCTGAGATTATTGCCAAGGCACTGGAAGCGGATGTAACTCAGGTGAATGTCAAAGCGACAACAACAGAGCAACTGGGATTCCCCGGACGGGGAGAGGGCATAGCAGCCCAATCAGTTGTTTGCCTTGTTCGCGTGTGATATTATCAACCAATTAGAGACGGAGGGGATATTATGAGCACCGAAGTTCGCGTGCGTTACGCGCCAAGTCCAACGGGACACCTGCATATCGGGAACGCCCGTACAGCGCTGTTTAACTATTTGTATGCCAAACATAATAACGGCAAATTCATTATTCGTATTGAGGATACGGACGTGAAACGCAATATTGCCGGTGGTGAAGAAAGCCAGCTGAAATACCTGAAATGGCTCGGAATCGAGTGGGACGAAAGTATTGATGTCGGCGGAGAGTACGGACCATACCGTCAGACGGAACGTCTGGACATCTATCGTAAATATACGCAGGAATTGCTGGACAAAGGTCTGGCTTACCGCTGTTATTGCACAGAAGAAGAGCTGGAACAAGAACGCGAGGAACAGACAGCTCGTGGAGAAACACCGCGTTATTCGGGCAAACACCGTGATCTGACACCGGAGCAACAAAGTGCATTTGAAGCGGAAGGCCGTGTGGCAAGTATTCGTTTCCGTGTACCGACAGAACAGACATATACGTTTGATGATATGGTAAAAGGTACAATCTCATTCAACAGCAAGGAATCCGGCGACTTCGTTATTGTGAAAAAAGACGGCATTCCCACGTACAACTATGCAGTTGCTGTGGATGATCACCTGATGAAGATCTCTCACGTCCTGCGTGGAGAGGATCACATCTCTAACACACCGCGTCAACTGATGATCTATGAAGCGCTTGGCTGGGAGCCTCCGCAATTCGGGCATATGACGCTGATCGTGAATGAAAACCACAAAAAGCTGAGCAAACGGGATGAGTCCGTTATTCAGTTTATTGAACAATATGATCAGCTCGGCTATTTGCCGGAAGCGATGTTTAACTTCATCTCCCTGCTTGGCTGGTCGCCTGAAGGAGAAGAAGAGATCTTCTCGCAGGAGCAGTTAATCTCCATTTTTGATACGAAGCGTCTGTCCAAGAGCCCGGCGGTATTTGATACCCATAAGCTGGCTCACTTGAACAACCATTACATCAAAAATGCGGACCCGGATCGCATTGCCGAAATGGCGATTCCACATCTGCAAAAAGCGGGGCGTATTGCTACTGAGCTGTCTCCGGAACAGAAAGAATGGGCATATACGCTGGTTCACCTCTATCAGGAGCAGATGAATTCTGCCTCCGATATCGTAGAATTGTCGGAAGTGTTCTTCCGTTCCCACCTGGAGCTGGAAAGTGAAGGGGCCGCTGTACTGGCAGAAGAGCAGGTGCCAACCGTTCTGAAAGCATTTGCTGATAAGGTACAGGCAAGCGACGAATTTACACCAAGCAAGATGGCTGCGCTGATCAAGGAAGTTCAGAAGGAGACCGGATTTAAGGGTAAACAGCTGTTTATGCCAATCCGTGTTGCTCTGACAGGACAGACTCATGGCCGCGATCTAAACCAAACGATTGTATTGCTTGGCCGCGATACGGTTATTGATCGATTGTATGCTCAGGTTAAAGGCGCGTAAGAGTACCCCTGTTTTAGTTTGCTTTGGACTTAAGGGTGGAGCTTCGTTCAGACCGATATGAAGGAAGATTGTTGTCAGTCCATAACCTTTTCGCTATAATAGCAACACAAAGGTTAAATGGTATGATTTTATCATTCATCATAAAAACAGCAAAGACCGGGAGAAGTAGGCTGAACCGGACAGATTCAGAGAGGATGGTCCTGCAGTAGAGAACAAGATTCTTTGCTGCGGTGGCTGTGAGCCATCCGCTGTCCGCCAGTCGAAATGCACCCGTGAGCTGCACAGCCGAATCCGGCCCCGCCTCTTGTTTTGTAGAAGAGAGGAAAACGTCAGGATAGGTTGTGACGGTTGGTTCCCGTTACGGAACTGTTGAGGGTTCATTCTTGTGCAAGGATATGAGGCAGCTATAACACGCTGCTCAGTTCTTGTATGTTAAGGCATGAACCGAGCAGAGTGGGACCGCGATAAACGCCTCTGCAGCTTAAATAGCTGCAGGGGCGTTTTCTGTTTAGGTCGAGTCGGAAGTACACTACCATGAGGGCCGCGCCATCCGGTAAGCCGGAGGACGAAGACCTGAACAAGAGGGGAACGAGCATGTTCAAGAAGATCAGATCAGATATCCAGGCGGTGTTTGAAAACGATCCGGCGGCCCGGGGTTGGCTTGAGGTTGTATTTACCTACTCGGGGCTGCATGCGATATGGGCGCACCGGATGGCACACTTTTTATACAAGCGGAGATGGTTTTCTTTCGCCCGCTTCATTTCACAGGTCAGCCGTTTTATGACAGGCATCGAAATCCATCCTGGGGCTACCATTGGCAATCGGTTGTTTATTGACCATGGCATGGGAGTCGTAATTGGGGAAACGTGTGAAATCGGGGATGATGTTGTCATTTATCAGGGGGTAACGCTTGGCGGAACGGGTAAAGAAAAAGGGAAGAGACATCCGACAATTGGCAATAATGTGGTTATATCATCCGGGGCGAAGGTGCTTGGTTCCTTCAGTGTGGGGGATCAATGCAATATTGGTGCGAACTCGGTTGTTCTGAAGGAAGTCCCTTCAAACAGCACCGTTGTAGGCATACCGGGCAGAATCGTGAAGCAGGATGGGCGCCGGGTGGACCGTCTGAATCAGCAGCTTCCCGACCCGGTCATCGATTCCCTGCGCAGCATGCAGCAAGAGATCGAACAATTGCGTGAAGAAGTGCGTACTTTGAAGAGTACCCGTGAAAGTGAGTTTTCCCGTGGTACAATAGAATAATGATGGAAACGGATGAAAGGAAAGTGACTATGACGCTTCAAATTTACAATACGATGAGTCGTACCAAAGAGAATTTTATTCCCCAAGAGCCAGGAAAAGTGAAAATGTATGTGTGCGGGCCAACGGTATATGATTACATTCATATCGGAAATGCACGTCCGGTTATCTTTTTCGACACGGTTCGCGGATACCTGGAACAGACCGGTCATGAGGTGAACTATGTCGTGAACTTCACGGATGTCGATGACAAGCTCATTCGTAAAGCCGAGCAGCTTGGGACGGATGTTCCTCATGTCGCCGAGAAGTTTATTGCGGCTTATTACGAAGACCTCGAAGGGCTGGGTATTCCAAAGGCAAGCAGTAATCCTAGAGTAACGGAAAACATGCCGCTCATTATTGATTTTATCCGTGAGCTGGTTGAAAAGGACTTTGCCTATGAAAATGGCGGTGACGTATATTATCGCACAGGCAAATTCGCAGAGTATGGCAAACTGTCGAAGCAAAACCTTCAGGAATTACAGTTTGGAATTCGCATTGGTGTAGATGAGCGCAAAGAGCACCCGGAAGACTTTGTACTCTGGAAAGCTGCGAAGCTGGGTGAGATCTTCTGGTCCAGTCCGTGGGGCGATGGTCGTCCAGGCTGGCATATTGAGTGCTCTGCCATGGCACGGGAGTATCTGGGGGATACACTGGATATTCACGGTGGAGGACAGGATCTGCAGTTCCCGCACCATGAGTGCGAATGCGCTCAATCCGAGGTGTTGACGGGCAAACCGCTCGCAAACTACTGGATGCATAATGGATTTATCCGTATCGATAATGAAAAAATGTCGAAATCACTCGGTAACGGTGTGCTTGTTAAAGACCTTCGAAATCAATACAAACGCGAAGCCATTCGATACTTCATGTTGTCTACTCACTATCGCAATCCGTTGAACTTTACGGAAGATACGATGGAGCAGGCGCAGAACAGTGTAGACCGGATCGCTAATAGCGTGGGCAACCTGAAACATCGCTTGCAGGCTGTAAGTGTGGACCAGGCTGTGTCGGCAGAGTTCGCTGCTAGGCTGGAGCAAATTCGTCAGCAGTATCATCAAAAAATGCAGGATGACTTCAATACGCCTGATGCAATCACGGCGCTGTTTGAGTGGGCTGGGGAAGCTAACCAACTACTGCAGCAAGATGTGGTTAATGCTGCGGACATTCGTGCCCTGTTGGAATTGTTCAGTGAGCTGAATGCGGTGCTTCGCATTTATACCGAGGCGGAACCGGAACTCTTGGACGAAGAAATTGAACGTCTAATTGAAGAACGTAACGAAGCACGTAAGACCAAAAACTGGGCACGTGCTGATGAAATTCGGGATGAACTGTCTGCGCAGGGCATCTTGCTTGAGGATACGGCTCAAGGAATGAGATGGCGGCGCAAATGAGCGAGGAACAACTGAATAAGTTGTCTGAATCTGTCGAGCATGTCGAGCAACCAAAGGAACAACAGCCAGATGAACAGTCTCTGCAAGTTGACCAAGGGGGATGGTTTCCTTATCCCCCATCTCGGCCTGCACGGTTGATTCCACCCATTGCTCTTGCCTATATTGGGGATGCGGTATATGAGGTAGCCGTACGACAGTATCTGTTATCTAAAGCCAACATGCGCCCCAACCATCTGCACCGTAGTGCGACAGGCTTGGTATCGGCGAAGGCACAGAGCCGTATTCTCACTGGTATTGAGGCTGAGCTGACCGAGGAAGAGCGTGACATTGTCAGACAAGGTCGTAATGCCAAGTCCGGCAGTATTCCCAAAAACGCAGACGTTTTGGAATATAGACATGCCACAGCTTTGGAGTGTCTGATCGGTTACCTGTATAGCAGTGGTCGGCATGATCGCATGATTGAACTGATTCGTCAGGGTATCGAGCATGCCGAACAAAATTTGCAATTACCTACAAAATAATATTAATTACAACAAAAACAGCTCTGTAAGGTGCGCTGATCATGGCGTAGTGAATTACAAGGCGTTATAGAGAGGATCGAATAAAGATGGAAGAAGAATGGATCGCCGGTAAACACTCCGTGACGGAGGCGCTGCGTTCAGGCCGGACCATTAATAAAATATGGATTGCAGATACCGCGCAAAAACATCTGACTCAACCGATTATCACGGAAGCGAAAAAACTGGGTATTGTTATTCAGCATGTAGACAAGCGTAAACTGGATCAGACGGTCCCGGGCGTTCAACACCAGGGAGTGGTGGCGCAAGCGGCACCTTACGCTTATGTGGAGGTTGAAGACATTCTTGCTGCAGCGGCTGCAAAAAATGAACATCCATTTTTGATTTTGCTGGATGAGATTGAAGATCCTCATAATCTTGGATCAATTTTGCGGACGGCCGACTGCACAGGTGCCCATGGTGTCATTGTACCCAAACGGCGCTCAGCTGCAGTTACAGTGACCGTATCCAAAACATCTGCAGGTGCGGTAGAGTACGTGCCCGTTGCTCGTGTAAGCAATCTTGGTCAAACCATTGATCGTCTTAAGGAAGAGGGCGTGTGGGTTGTGGGTACGGATGTTGCTGCTCAGGAGAGCGTGTTCGGGAACGGAGTCTTTACAGGCCCGGTAGCCCTCGTGATCGGGAACGAGAACAAAGGGATGGGACGGCTCATTCGTGAAAAATGTGATGTGCTGATCAAATTGCCGATGCAAGGACAGATTAATTCCCTGAATGCTTCCGTGGCAGCGGGGGTTGTCATGTATGAAGTGCTCCGCTCGCGCCAAGCGCAGGACTAGAAGATATGGCTGATTCCCGTGATGTGCTTCTTGTAGACGGGTACAACATGATTGGTGACTGGCCGGAGCTATCCCGATTGGCGGAGAGTGGGTTGGAGGAGGCCCGCAACAGGCTTCTCTCTCGTCTAGCCGACTATCAGGCATTCTCCGGCTTGAGAGTCATTGTTGTTTTTGACGCCTACCTCGTGCCAGGACTCGGTAAATCCTTTACACAGAGCAAAGTACAGATCTTTTTCACAAAGGAAAGAGAGACGGCAGACGAATGCATTGAGAGACTCGTTCGGGAACTAAGCACGCGAAGACGCCAAATCTATGTGGCTACAAGTGATATGGTAGAGCAGCATGTCATTTTTGGACAGGGAGCTCTGCGTGTATCCGCAAGGGAATTGCTCATCGAAGTAGAGCAGAACGAAAAAGAGTTACAGAAACGTCTGGAAGAAGATCAGGCTAAAGCGACGCGAAATACGCTCGGCGGGAAGTTAAGTCCGGATGTTTTGAAGCAGTTTGAGCGATGGCGCCGGGAATAACAGCACGGTTTTACAGAAATTAGAATTTTGAAACTCTTGACAATTATGTTATTGATGTTCTTTTTTAGGCAGAGCGTGGTTGACGGTGTGAGGTACCATCATATATACTGATCCTATATTTCATAGAGTAGAGTAACGGGGTACCTTGCGTTGCAGCCGGAGGGATTGTCTGTGAGTGTCGACCTCAAAGATATCATGTTATCCAAGTATGATTACCAAAGTGACGAAGACATTGTCGAAGCGGTCCGTGAAGGTGAAAGCGAAGCGCTGGAGTTTTTGATTAACAAATATCGTAACTTTGTACGCGCCAAGGCAAGATCTTATTTTCTGATTGGAGCTGACCGGGAGGATATCATTCAAGAAGGAATGATTGGACTCTATAAATCCATTAGGGATTTCAAAGGGGACAAGCTCGCTTCTTTCAAAGCTTTCGCCGAGTTGTGTATTACACGACAGATTATTACGGCAATCAAGACAGCAACACGTCAGAAGCATATTCCGCTTAATTCTTATGTATCACTGGACAAGCCTATTTATGACGAAGAGTCCGATCGTACGTTACTCGATGTGATTTGTGGAACACAGGTCAGCGATCCGGAAGAGCTTATCATCAATCAGGAAGAGTTTGTGGGCCTGGAAGATAAGATGTCTGAGATTCTGAGTGATCTGGAACGTAAAGTATTGATGTTGTATCTGGACGGGAGATCTTATCAAGAGATTGCAGTGGATTTGGACAGACATGTGAAGTCCATTGATAATGCACTTCAGCGCGTGAAGCGCAAACTTGAAAAGTACCTGGAAGTTCGAGATAATTGAACACATGTTGTCGTTGACGGAAAAGGCTCGGGGTTTGAGTCTTTTTTTGCTGCCTCAAGTTTATAAAGTAAAAGAATGATTATACTAGTAATCGCTTGGTCCATGCAGGAGAAGAGAAAAAACAGAGATGCGAAACCAAATGTGTTTGTAAGGAACTTTTACCCAATGATGAGAGGCTAATCTTTCATTGACAGGGTTATACCCATATGATAAAGTGTTTTAGGTAGGCCTAAATTCGCGGCTTTTTTTTAGGATCAATTTAGAGACTCCGCTTCAATGTGGAAGTCTTCGGGAGGTGTACATCATGCGGGTAATTATTACTTTGGCTTGTACGAATTGCAAACAAAGAAATTACACTACGACGAAAAACAAGCGTAATCACCCCGACCGCATGGAGATGAAGAAATTTTGCAAGTTTTGTAACGAGCAGACTTCTCATCGCGAAACCAGATAGTTTTTTGGAGGTGTAGTCGGCGTGAAACGTAGTTTCAAATCTCTGATTTCCTTTTTCTCTGAAAGCTGGGCTGAACTTAAAAAAGTTCGCTGGCCTAATCGTAAAGAGCTGACCAACTACACATTGATCGTTCTTGGTACTGTTGTGGTTATGACGCTGTTTTTTTGGGTCGTTGATATCGGCATCTCCGCTGTGATCGAAGCGATTATTTAAGAAGGGTCCCAGGTGGCTTGATATGGAAAAAAGATGGTACGTCGTTCATACCTATTCAGGGTATGAGAATAAGGTCAAAGCCAATTTGGAAAAACGCGTAGAGTCCATGGGCATGGAAGACAAGATTTTCCGCGTTCTTGTTCCTATGGAAGAAGAAGTGGTGAACAAAGACGGTAAGAAAAAAACCGTTATGCGTAAAGTTTACCCCGGTTATGTCTTGGTCGAAATGGTCCAGACGGATGACTCTTGGTATGTTGTTCGCAACACACCAGGTGTTACGGGATTTGTCGGTTCGACAGGTTCCGGGTCCAAACCAACAGCCTTGCTGCCTGAAGAAGTGGAACAAATTCTGAAGCATATGGGCATGGTTGAGCCGAAGCCTAAAATTGAATTCGATATTAAGGAATCCGTACGTATTAAAGTTGGTCCTTTTGCGAATTTTGTGGGCTCCGTGGAAGAAATCTTGGTAGACAAAAGCAAGTTGAAAGTGCACGTGAACATGTTTGGACGGGAAACACCGCTTGAGTTGGAATACACGCAAGTGGAGAAGATATAGTTTCTTCAAGTTTCTTGTGGGAGGGCTGAGAGGCCCGTTAACCACTATTTTGCAAGGAGGTGTCAATCATGGCAAAAAAGGTAATCAAAATGGTAAAACTGCAAATTCCAGCAGGTAAAGCGAATCCAGCGCCTCCGGTAGGTCCAGCTTTGGGTCAAGCAGGTGTCAACATCATGGCATTCTGTAAAGAGTTCAACGCTCGTACAGCCGATCAAGCGGGATTGATTATTCCTGTTGAAATCACAGTATTCGAAGACCGTTCCTTTACTTTCATTACTAAAACTCCACCAGCAGCAGTTCTGTTGAAAGTGGCAGCTAAAGTAGAAAAAGGATCCGGCGAACCGAACAAGAAAAAAGTAGCTACCGTTAAACGTGATGCGGTACGTCAAATCGCGGAACAAAAAATGCCTGACCTGAATGCTGCTGACGTTGAGTCTGCAATGCGTATGGTCGAAGGTACTGCCCGCAGCATGGGTATCACCATCGAAGACTAATTTTTCATCTGAAACATGGCTTCGTAAAGCCGGCCGATTCGCGGCCGGTTGATGTGGGAGGTATATCCGCTAACACCACAAAGGAGGAATATAACATGGCTAAACACGGTAAAAAATACCTGGAAGCTGCCAAGCTGATTGACAGCGAAGCAACTTACGAGCCTTCAGAAGCTGTAGAGCTTGTGAAAAAGGCAGCCACTGCAAAATTCGATGAAACGATCGAAGCAGCAGTACGCTTGGGCGTTGACCCACGTAAACAAGACCAGGCAGTACGTGGTGTTGTTGTCTTGCCACACGGCACAGGTAAAACACAACGCGTATTGGTATTTGCAAAAGGTGACAAAGCGAAAGAAGCGGAAGCGGCTGGCGCGGACTATGTTGGTGATGCAGACATGATCAACAAAATCCAACAAGGCTGGTTCGAATTCGACGTCTGCGTAGCGACACCGGACATGATGAGTGAAGTAGGTAAATTGGGCCGACTGCTCGGCGGTAAAGGTCTGATGCCTAACCCTAAAGCCGGAACGGTAACTTTCGATGTATCCAAGGCTGTTCAAGAAATCAAAGCCGGTAAAATCGAATATCGTCTGGATCGTGCAGGTCAAATTCATGCACCGATCGGTAAAGCTTCTTTCTCTGCAGAGCAACTGAATGAGAACCTTAAAGCTCTCATGGATGCTTTGACTCGTGCTAAACCGGCGGCAGCAAAAGGTGTTTATCTGAAGAATGTAAGTCTTTCTTCCACGATGGGCCCTGGAGCACGCGTGAACGCAGCATCTTTTAGATAATATCACTTGACAGGCTTGTCCTGTTCTGATAATCTATAAAAGTTGTGAGTCCGAGTGACTGACCGTTGACATTTGAATATGCTTACCGTAGACAGTAGGTGCCATTTTGGCTTAATTCCCTGCCGAGGTGTGATTATAGAACTTAGAACGATGCAAATCGGTTATGAGTATATATCAAGCCTTCGTGATTCTACGGAGGCTTTTCTTATTGGGATAAATTTGATCAGGAGGTGTACAGTTTGGCAAACGCAAAAGTGATTCAAGCAAAACAAGAATCCGTTGATGCAGTAACAGCAAAATTGCGCGAGAGCGCTACTAGCGTTGTTGTTGACTATCGCGGTTTGAACGTTGCCCAAGTAACTGAGCTGCGTAAGCAGCTTCGTGAAGCCGGAATCGAATTCCAAGTGCTGAAAAACTCGTTGCTTCGCCGCGCAGCAGCTGCAGCAGAACTGACAGAACTTAACGAAGTACTGTCAGGTCCTAGTGCAATTGCATTCAGCGTAGACGACGTAGTGGCTCCAGCCAAAATTCTGAACGACTTCGCGAAAAAGAACGATGCACTGGAATTGAAAGGTGCAGTCGTAGAAGGTCGCGTAATTGGAGTAGAAGAAGTCAAAGCATTGGCAGAATTGCCATCCCGCGAAGGTCTCCTCTCCATGCTCCTCAGCGTGCTTCAAGCGCCAGTGCGCAACTTCGCGCTTGCGGTTAAAGCTGTTGCTGATAAAGAAGAACAAGGCGCGTAAGCAACTTGATCTGAATGCTGCTTAGCAGTGATGAATTACAAAAAAAATAATATTATATATGGAGGTTCAATCATGAGTAAAGAGCAAATCTTGGAAGCAATCAAAGGCATGACTGTACTGGAACTGAATGATCTCGTTAAAGCAATCGAAGAAGAATTCGGCGTAACTGCTGCAGCTCCAGTAGCTGTTGCAGGTGGCGGAGCTGCTGCAGCTGAAGCTGAGCAATCCGAGTTCGACGTAATCTTGACTAGCGCTGGTGCTTCCAAAATCAACGTTATCAAAGCAGTTCGCGAAATCACAGGTCTTGGCCTGAAAGAAGCAAAAGAAGTAGTTGACAACGCTCCAAAAGCGTTGAAAGAAAAAGTTAGCAAAGAAGAAGCAGAAACGGTTAAAGCTAAGCTTGAAGAAGCAGGCGCTTCAATCGAAGTTAAATAATTTGGCTTTCATTAGCTAAATGAACAAAACAACAAACCCCTTGACTTATATCAAGGGGTTTGTTGCTGTAATTGTAAATGGAAAGTGAGTGAGGACATGTCCAATCATTATTATTCGGACAAACCGCAGGTGGCACATGACAGACGGGCTACAGAAGCGGAGCTACGCGGATGGAAATTACGACTCGTTACGGATGCAGGGGTATTTTCCAAAAACGGAATCGATTACGGCAGCAGAGTGCTGATTGATGCTATAGAGTTGCCTGCTGGAGCTCATGTACTGGATGTGGGTTGCGGGTATGGGCCAATTGGTCTTACAGCAGCTAAACTTGTACCGGATGGACATGTCACCATGATCGATATCAATGAGAGAGCCGTTGAGCTTTCCAAGGAAAATGCAAAAGCGAATGGCATAACGAATGTAACGGTTATGCAAAGCAATCTTCTGGCAGAAGTTAAAAAGGAAGACTTTGACGCGATTCTAACGAATCCTCCGATCCGTGCGGGTAAGGAAACCGTGCATACGATCTTTGAACAGGCGTATCGTCATTTGAAGGTGGGCGGAGCGTTATGGATTGTCATTCAGAAAAAGCAGGGAGCACCTTCGGCAAAAGCGAAGCTGGAATCTCTCTTTGGACGAGTGGAGGAAGTAACGAAGGATAAAGGCTACCGAATTTTCAAAGCGGTAAAATTGGAAGAGGCGCCTTTAGGCTAAATCCTGATTTGTAAAGTAAGCAGGGGAGCATTTTTTTTGCAATAGGACTATTGACTTGAAATTCAGGTCGTGGTATTATTGTAAAATGTCAGTATTAAGATGCCCTATTTGGCTTTAGCTAACTAAAAATGTCAACCTTTTTTACGCCGAACGGGCTTATTATGCCAACGTTTGGCGTATAATATGTACATTTTGGGCAAACTGGGGATAAGTATGTTTTGGAAAGACATCCGCCGATCAAAGTTGCTCTTTTTTCGAACGACATTCGAGTAAGGGCTTTTCTTTATTTGTGGATGCATTGCTTTGCTCTGTATGTGTACCATTATAAGGTTACAAACAGAGGTTCGCAACGAAATTTTTAAAGTGAGTAGACATTGAGGGGTGAGTTTAAGTTGGCAGGACATCTTGTTCAATATGGTCGACGCACTCGGCGCAGTTATGCACGAATTAACGAGATACTCGAAGTTCCGAACCTGATTGAAATCCAACAAAAATCTTACGATTGGTTTTTGGAGGAAGGGTTGCGCGAAATGTTCCAGGATATCTCGCCGATCCAGGATTTTACAGGTAACTTGATTTTGGAATTTATCGACTACAGTCTCGGTGAACCGAAGTATACAGTAGATGACGCGAAAGAGCGCGACGTTACTTATGCAGCACCGCTTCGGGTCAAAGTCCGGCTCATTAATAAGGAAACCGGCGAAGTCAAAGAGCAGGAAGTATTCATGGGAGATTTCCCGCTGATGACCGACACCGGCACATTTATTATTAATGGTGCGGAACGGGTTATTGTCAGCCAGTTGGTTCGCTCTCCTAGCGTTTACTTCAGTACCAAAGTAGATAAAAACGCCAAAAAAACGTATACCGCTACAGTTATTCCTAACCGCGGCGCTTGGCTCGAACTGGAGATGGACGCGAAGGATGTTGTTTACGTCCGGATCGACCGCACACGTAAAATACCGGTGACGGTTCTCCTGCGTGCACTTGGTTTTGGCACAGACGCTGAGATTCTGGATCTGCTCGGTAATGACGAATATATCCGCAACACGCTGGACAAAGACAATACGGATTCTACGGAGAAAGCGCTGATTGAGATTTATGAGCGTCTTCGTCCGGGCGAGCCGCCAACGCTTGATAATGCGAAAAGCTTGCTCGTCGCTCGTTTCTTTGATCCAAAACGTTATGACCTTGCTAATGTGGGTCGTTACAAAATCAACAAAAAGCTGCACATCAAGAACCGTTTGTTCAACCAACGTTTGGCTGAGTCTCTTGTGGATACCGAAACCGGTGAAATCATTGCCGAAGCAGGTCAAATGATAGACCGTCGTCTGTTGGATGAAATCATGCCGCAACTGGAGAAAAGTGTTGGTTTCCGCACATATCATGTGGCTAACGGCGTTTTGGATGCCAATGATATCCCGATGCAAACGATTGATGTGTTTTCACCGATTGAGGATGGTAAGGTCGTTAAACTGATTGCCAATGCTAACATTGATAAATCAGTGAAGAACGTTACACCAGCTGATATCATTTCCTCTATCAGTTACTTCATTAACCTTTTGCATGGCATCGGAAGCACAGATGATATCGATCACCTGGGTAACCGTCGTCTTCGCTCGGTTGGTGAACTCTTGCAAAACCAATTCCGTATCGGTTTATCCCGTATGGAACGTGTAGTTCGTGAGAGAATGTCCATTCAGGATGCTAACGTAATCACGCCTCAGGCTTTGATTAACATACGTCCTGTTATCGCATCCATTAAAGAGTTCTTCGGTAGCTCCCAATTGTCACAGTTTATGGATCAAACGAACCCATTGGGTGAGTTGACGCATAAACGCCGTCTGTCCGCTCTCGGACCAGGTGGTTTGACGCGTGAGCGTGCCGGCATGGAAGTCCGTGACGTGCATCCATCCCACTATGGCCGGATGTGTCCAATCGAGACACCAGAGGGACCAAACATTGGTTTGATCAACTCATTGTCGACATTTGCCCGTGTGAACGAATATGGTTTCATTGAAGCTCCTTATCGCTGGGTAGATCCGAAGACTGGTGTCGTAACCGAGCAAATCGATTACCTGACAGCAGACGAAGAGGACAACTATGTAATCGCTCAAGCGAATGCGAAGCTGAATGAAGATAGTACATTTGAAGAAGAAGCGATCATTGTACGTTACAACAAGCAGTCGGATAACATCCTTACGATGCCGAGTGAGCGCGTTGACTACATGGACGTATCTCCTAAACAAGTTGTATCCGTCGCTACGGCGCTCATTCCGTTCCTAGAGAACGATGACTCCAACCGTGCGCTCATGGGATCAAACATGCAGCGGCAGGCCGTTCCACTCTTGATTCCAAAAGCACCGCTTGTCGGAACAGGTATGGAACATAAAGCCGCGAAAGATTCCGGTGTATGTATTGTCTCCAAATATGACGGGATTATTGAACGTTCTTCTGCGAATGAAATTTGGTTGCGTCGTATTGAAGAAGTCGATGGTCAAGAAGTCAAAGGCGATATCGTTAAATATAAATTACACAAATTTATGCGTTCGAACCAAGGAACATGCATTAACCAACGTCCGATTGTCAAAAGAGGTGCTGTTGTCAAAGCTGGCGACATCCTTGCAGACGGTCCTTCGACGGAAATGGGTGAATTGGCACTGGGACGTAACGTCGTTGTTGCTTTCATGACTTGGGAAGGTTACAACTACGAGGATGCGATCCTGCTCAGCGAAAAACTCGTGAAGGAAGATGTCTACACATCGATCCATATCGAGGAGTATGAGTCTGAAGCACGTGATACTAAGCTCGGACCTGAAGAGATCACGCGTGACATCCCTAACGTTGGGGAAGAAGCGCTGCGTAATCTGGATGAGCGCGGTATTATCCGTATTGGTGCAGAAATCAGTGCTGGTGACATTCTGGTTGGTAAAGTAACACCAAAAGGTGTAACAGAACTGACTGCAGAAGAGCGTCTCCTTCATGCAATCTTTGGTGAGAAAGCACGTGAAGTACGTGATACTTCCTTGCGTGTACCTCACGGTACTGACGGTATCGTAGTCGATGTAAAAGTCTTCACCCGTGAAAATGGTGATGAACTGCCTCCAGGTGTTAACCAGCTCGTTCGTGTCTATATTGCTCAAAAACGGAAAATTTCCGAGGGTGATAAAATGGCCGGACGTCACGGTAACAAAGGGGTCGTGGCCCGTATCCTGCCGGAAGAAGATATGCCTTTCCTGCCAGACGGTACACCAGTTCAAATCGTTCTTAACCCGCTGGGCGTACCTTCCCGGATGAACATCGGTCAAGTGCTTGAAGTTCACTTGGGTATGGCAGCCATGCAGCTCGGTATTCACGTAGCTACTCCTGTATTCGACGGAGCGAAGGAGTATGACGTCTTCGATACGATGGAAGAAGCAGGTATGCAGCGGAATGGTAAAACCGTTCTGTACGACGGTCGTACGGGAGAAGAGTTCGAACGTGAAGTTACTGTTGGCGTCATGCACATGATCAAGCTGGCGCACATGGTTGACGATAAAATCCATGCTCGTTCCACAGGTCCTTACTCACTCGTTACGCAACAGCCTCTGGGTGGTAAAGCCCAGTTCGGTGGACAACGTTTCGGGGAGATGGAAGTATGGGCGCTTGAGGCTTATGGTGCGGCCTATACACTGCAAGAAATCTTGACTGTTAAGTCCGATGACGTTGTAGGTCGGGTGAAAACATATGAGTCCATCGTCAAAGGCGAGAATGTTCCGGAACCAGGTGTTCCTGAGTCATTCAAAGTATTGATCAAAGAGCTGCAAAGCTTGGGTATGGACGTTAAGATTTTGAGCGAAGATGAGCAAGAGATTGAAATGAAAGAAATGGACGATGAAGATGACGCTGCGAGCGATAAGCTCAGCCTCAACCTTGAGGGTACAGAGGTCGGAGCGGAGTAACCGCTTCGGGCGCATGATGACCGGCGTTTTTCATCAGGCTCGCGTCTTGCTCCGGCTTCGGCCGGAGGGGGCGTAACCTAGAATACAGGACTTGGTTAAGGAGGGTTGCTCCTTGTTGGACGTCAACAATTTCGAATACATGAAGATCGGGCTTGCTTCCCCAGAAAAAATTCGTTCTTGGTCCCGCGGAGAAGTGAAAAAACCGGAAACGATCAACTATCGTACGTTGAAACCGGAAAAAGAAGGGCTGTTCTGCGAAAAGATTTTTGGCCCTACAAAAGACTGGGAATGTCATTGCGGTAAATACAAACGCGTCCGTTATAAAGGCGTTGTCTGTGATCGCTGTGGCGTTGAAGTCACACGTGCGAAAGTACGCCGCGAACGGATGGGCCATATTGAGCTCGCTGCTCCGGTATCGCATATCTGGTACTTCAAAGGTATTCCGAGCCGCATGGGTCTCGCTTTGGATATGTCTCCAAGATCTCTCGAGGAGATTATTTATTTTGCATCATATGTAGTAACTGATCCAGGAGAAACTCCACTGGAGAAAAAACAGCTGTTGTCCGAGAAAGAATACCGCAGCTACCGTGAGAAATACGGATATGGGTTCCAGGCTGGTATGGGCGCAGAAGCAGTTAAAAAATTGCTTCAAGACCTTGATATAGACAAAGAGCTTGAATTCCTTAAGGAAGAGCTCCGCACTGCTCAAGGACAACGTCGTAACCGTGCTATCAAACGTCTGGAAGTAATCGAAGCATTCCGCAACTCGGGTAATAAACCTGAATGGATGATCATGGATGTACTTCCTGTTATCCCGCCGGAACTTCGTCCGATGGTACAGCTGGATGGTGGACGTTTTGCAACGTCTGACCTGAATGACCTGTATCGCCGTGTAATTAACCGGAACAACCGTCTGAAACGTTTGCTTGATTTGGGCGCGCCAGACATTATCGTGCAAAATGAAAAACGGATGCTTCAGGAAGCTGTTGATGCATTAATTGACAACGGCCGTCGTGGACGCCCTGTAACGGGTCCTGGTAACCGTCCATTGAAATCTCTCAGCCATATGCTGAAAGGTAAACAAGGACGTTTCCGTCAGAACTTGCTCGGTAAACGGGTTGACTATTCTGGTCGTTCCGTTATCGTAGTTGGACCTTACCTGAAAATGTATCAGTGTGGTCTGCCTAAAGATATGGCACTTGAACTGTTCAAGCCTTTCGTTATGAAAGAGCTTGTAAATAAAGGGCTTGCCCACAACATCAAGAGCGCTAAACGTAAAGTTGAGCGCGTAAGTCCTGAAGTATGGGATGTTCTTGAAGAAGTTATCAAGGAGCACCCGGTTCTTCTGAACCGTGCCCCTACGCTTCACCGTCTCGGTATTCAAGCATTTGAACCGATTCTTGTTGAAGGTAAAGCAATTCGTCTTCACCCACTCGTATGTACGGCATACAATGCCGACTTTGACGGTGACCAAATGGCCGTGCACGTTCCATTGTCCGCTGAAGCTCAAGCGGAAGCACGTATTTTGATGCTTGCATCAGGTAACATTTTGAACCCGAAAGACGGTAAACCGGTTGTTACCCCTTCCCAGGATATGGTGCTTGGTTCTTACTACCTGACCATGGACAACAAGGAAGAAAAGGGAACAGGCATGATCTTGCGTACGGTTAACGAGGCTGTGTCCGCGTACCAACGTGGTACTGCAGGACTGCATGCACGTGTAGCCATCCCGGTTAGAGCGCTTGGCAAAACAATCTTCACCGAAGAGCAACAAGATGCAATGTTGCTGACTACCATCGGCAAAATCATCTTTAATGAGATCTTCCCGGCAAGCTTCCCTTACATCAATGATGCAACTCGTGCGAACCTTTACCAAGGTACTGCAGAGCATTCATTTGTTTATGAGAAGGGTGCTGACCTTAGAGAAGCGATCATGAATGCTCCTTTGGCTGGTGGTGTCGGTAAAGAATATCTCGGTTCTATCATCGCGCGTTGTTTTGAAATTTATCACACAACGGAAACTGCCGTTATTTTGGATAAAATCAAACAACTCGGATTCACGTATTCCACTCGTGCGGGTATCACTGTAGCGGTGTCGGATGTTATCGTTCCACCTGAGAAATTTGAAATCCTTAGACAGTCTGAGGAAAAAGCACAAATCGTTACGAACCAGTACCGTCGTGGTCTGATTACGAACGAAGAGCGCTATGACCGCATCATTGATATCTGGTCGAAATCGAAAGATGATATCACCGAGATTCTGATGAAATCGATGGATCGTTACAACTCCATCATGATGATGGTTGACTCCAAAGCACGGGGTAACAAATCGCAAATCACCCAATTGGGCGGTATGCGTGGTCTGATGGCCAACCCGTCTGGTCGAATCATTGAACTCCCAATCAAATCGAACTTCCGTGAAGGTCTGACGGTACTCGAGTACTTTATCTCGACTCACGGTGCCCGTAAAGGTTTGGCCGATACGGCCCTGCGTACAGCGGATTCAGGTTACCTGACTCGTCGTCTCGTAGACGTGGCACAAGACGTGATCGTGCGTGAAGATGATTGTGGTACTGATAAAGGCTTTACGGTAAGTCGTATCCAGGATGGTAAAGAGGTTATTGAGGATCTCTACGATCGTATTGAAGGCAGATACTGCTTCGAGACTGTTCGTCATCCGGAAACAAAAGAAATTATTGCACACCGCAATGAGCTGATTGACTCTGATAAAGCTGAAGCAATCATCAAAGCTGGCGTAACCAAACTGCAAATCCGCTCCGTACTTAGCTGCCGTGCACGTCACGGTGTCTGCAAGAAGTGTTATGGTCGCAACTTGGCGACTGGTAAACACGTGGAGATCGGTGAAGCAGTTGGTATTATTGCAGCACAATCCATTGGTGAGCCAGGAACACAGCTGACAATGCGTACATTCCACACCGGTGGTGTAGCCGGAGACGATATTACGCAAGGTTTGCCGCGTATCCAGGAGTTGTTTGAGGCTCGTAATCCTAAGGGTCAGGCAACAATCAGTGAAATCGATGGTGTTGTTAAAGAAATTCGCGAAGCGAAAGATCGTCGCGAAATTGAAATTCAAGGTGAAGCAGAATCCAAAGTATACTCTGTTACCTACGGTTCCCGTGTACGCGTTAGCGAAGGCATGGAAATTGAAGCAGGCGACGAGTTGACAGATGGTTCTATCGATCCAAAAGAAATGCTGCGCATTAAAGGCGTACGTGGCGTGCAGAACTACATTTTGCAGGAAGTACAACGCGTATACCGTAACCAAGGCGTAGAAATCAATGACAAACACGTTGAAGTTATGATCCGTCAAATGTTGCGTAAAATCCGTATCGTCGATGCAGGGGACACTACGTTGTTGCCAGGATCGTTCGTGGATACGCATGAGTACGAAAGAGCTAACAAAACAGCGATTCTGAGTGATAAAGAGCCTGCGGTTGCGAAACCAATCCTGCTCGGTATTACGAAAGCATCCCTGGAAACAGACTCCTTCCTCTCGGCGGCTTCGTTCCAAGAGACTACACGTGTACTGACAGATGCAGCGATCAAAGGTAAAGTCGATCAGTTGCTCGGTCTGAAAGAGAATGTAATCATCGGTAAATTGATTCCTGCAGGTACAGGTATGCACCGTTACCGCAGCATCAAATTTGCTGAGCCGGAAGATGGTCAATCTTCAGTTGAAGAACTTGAACCAGTTTCGGTTGATTAAGATATTTAACTAGATTCATCCTTATCATAAGGTTGAACTAGAGTTTTGTACGCCGGGAGACGACGGCTGTTTCGTACAGAAGGATGTTTCCCGGTGTGGCAAAACTTTAAATAAAATGTTTTAGGATTAGCATTGACATTGCTTGCGCTAGATGCTAATATATCAAAGGTGCGTGAGTAGCTGATTGTATTTGGTCCTATTCGGAGGAATGAACAATGTCTAATGAAAAAGGTCTGCAAGATGCTCATGTCAAAATAGGTACCAAACAGACCACGCGGATGGTTCAGACAGGTATGGCTTCTGAAGTTTATGTGGCTGAAGATTGTGATCCGCAGCTTACTTCCAAAATCATTGCCTTGTGTGAACAACACAATGTGAAGTGCACGAAAGTGGACACAATGAAAAATCTCGGCAAAGCTTGCGGGATTGGAGTAGGAGCAGCAATGGCTGCTGTCGTAAAATGATACGGTAAGGAACGTTTTTGTCCGAGAACTTTTAGGGATTCTCCAAGGCAAAAACTTTTCATTTGTCTTTTTATGAACCGCCTGGGTCTGTGGACTTAGCATAAGAGGTTTATAAAGAAACATGAACAATTGAGGAAGGGGGTGGCAATCACATGCCAACTATTAACCAACTGGTACGTAAAGGACGTCAAGCTAAAGTTGAAAAGTCCAAATCACCAGCTTTGCAAAAAGGGTTCAATGCTTTGAAACGTGAATCAACTAACATCAGTGCCCCACAAAAACGTGGTGTCTGCACTCGTGTAGGTACAATGACTCCACGTAAACCAAACTCTGCACTTCGTAAGTATGCCCGTGTTCGTTTGACGAACCGTCTCGAGGTAACTGCTTATATCCCGGGTATCGGACATAACCTTCAAGAGCACAGTGTTGTGTTGATCCGTGGAGGTAAAGTTAAAGACCTTGCAGGGGTTCGTTATCACATCGTTCGCGGAGCTCTTGATACTGCAGGCGTGAACAACCGTATGCAAGCTCGTTCGAAATACGGTGCTAAACGTCCAAAAGCTAAAAAAGCCTAAAATATTATAAGTAGCAGTCCTGAATATCTTCTGGGTTAATCCCAGGAGGTGTAGGATGTGCTCATGAAGAAAGAAAGGGGGATATCCATGCCACGCAAAGGTCCAGTTACGAAAAGAGACGTGTTGCCAGATCCGGTATACAGCAGCAAGCTGGTTACTCGTTTGATCAACCGCATCATGCTCGACGGAAAACGCGGTGTTGCTCAAAGCATTCTGTATAATGCGTTTAAGTTGATTCAAGAACGTACGGGTAATGACCCGATGGAAGTATTTGAAGCAGCAATCAAGAATATCATGCCAGTCCTGGAAGTTAAAGCTCGCCGTGTCGGCGGTGCCAACTACCAAGTACCAATCGAGGTAAAACCAGAGAGACGTACTGCTTTGGGATTACGTTGGCTCGTGAACTACTCCCGCAACCGCGGTGAGAAAACAATGGAAGAGCGTTTGGCGGCTGAGATCATCGACGCTTCCAACAACACAGGCGCTTCCGTTAAAAAACGTGAAGATACGCACAAAATGGCTGAAGCGAACAAAGCGTTTGCTCACTACCGTTGGTAGGATTCGGTTCACAATAATAACTTCAATTTTGAAGGGAGACCCATTTCATGGCAAGAGAGTTCTCCTTGAAAAATACACGTAATATCGGGATCATGGCTCATATTGATGCGGGTAAAACCACGACAACTGAGCGGATCTTGTTCTACACAGGACGTACGCACAAAATCGGTGAAGTACACGAAGGCGCTGCGACAATGGACTGGATGGAACAGGAACAGGAGCGCGGAATTACGATTACTTCCGCTGCGACTACCGCTGCTTGGAAAGGCCACCGCGTTAACATCATTGATACCCCGGGACACGTTGACTTCACTGTTGAAGTTGAACGTTCCCTTCGTGTATTGGACGGAGCAGTTGGTGTATTCAGTGCGAAAGAAGGCGTTGAGCCTCAGTCCGAAACCGTATGGAGACAGGCTGATAAGTACGGCGTACCTCGTATCGCTTATGTAAACAAAATGGATATCATCGGTGCTGACTTCCTGAACGTTGTATCTGACATGCGTGATCGCCTTCAAGCGAACGCAGTTGCGATCCAACTTCCGATCGGTGCTGAAAATGATTTCAAAGGTATCATTGATATCGTTGCACAAAAGGCTCATATGTACAAAGATGACCTGGGACAAGATATCGAAGAAACTGAAATTCCTGCGGAATTTGCTGATCAAGTTGCAGAACTCCGTAACGAATTGGTTGAGCGTGTTGCTGAACTCGACGAAGATTTGACAATGAAATACCTGGAAGGCGAAGAAATCACTATTGATGAGATCAAAGCTGCCCTCCGTAAAGGTGTAGTTGATGTTAAGATCTTCCCGGTTATCTGTGGATCCTCGTATCGTAACAAAGGTGTTCAACTGATGTTGGATGCTGTTATCGACTACTTGCCGGCTCCAACAGATGTTCCATCTATCACGGGTCATCTTGAAGATGGAACTGAAGCAATTCGTAAGTCATCCGATGAAGAGCCTTTCTCCGCATTGGCATTCAAAATTATGACTGACCCTTACGTTGGTAAGTTGACATTCTTCCGCGTTTACTCCGGTGTTCTTCAATCCGGATCTTACGTATTGAACGCAACTAAAAACAAACGTGAGCGTATCGGTCGTATCCTTCAAATGCACGCGAACAGCCGTCAAGAGATCACTGAAGTTTACTCCGGTGACATTGCAGCTGCCGTAGGTTTGAAAGATACAGGTACAGGTGATACACTGTGTGATGAGAAAAACCCGGTTATCCTGGAGTCAATGAACTTCCCTGATCCGGTTATCGAAATCGCCGTTGAACCTAAAACCAAAGCTGACCAAGACAAAATGGGTGTTGCTCTCGGTAAGTTGACAGAAGAGGATCCAACTCTTCGTGCTCATACTGACGAAGAAACAGGCCAAACAATCTTGGCAGGTATGGGTGAGCTTCACCTTGATATCATCATCGACCGTATGCGTCGTGAGTTCAAGGTTGAAACTACTGTGGGTAAACCACAAGTAGCTTACCGTGAAACGTTCCGTGCACCAGCGCGCGTTGAAGGTAAATTCGTTCGTCAATCCGGTGGTCGTGGTCAATACGGTCACGTATGGGTTGAGTTCGAACCTCTCGAGGCGGGTACAGGCAGCCAGTTCGAAAGTAAGGTTGTCGGTGGTTCTGTTCCAAGAGAATACATTCAACCAGCTCTTGCAGGTATCGAAGAGCAAATGAAAAACGGCGTTATTGCAGGCTTCCCGCTTGTTGACGTTAAGGCTACAATCGTAGACGGATCTTACCATGATGTCGATTCCAACGAGATGGCATTTAAAATTGCCGGATCGATGGCGCTGAAAGCTGCGAAAGACAAATGTAAGCCGGTTCTGCTTGAGCCAATCATGAAAGTAGAAGTAACCGTTCCAGAAGAGTATATGGGTGACGTTATGGGTATGCTTAACTCCCGTCGTGGCCGCATCGAAGGTATGGATTCCCGTAGTGGAGCCCAAATCATCCGTGCTAAAGTACCTTTGTCTGAAATGTTCGGATACTCTACAACTCTTCGTTCCGGTACTCAAGGACGCGGCGTATTCTCCATGGAGCTCTCTCACTATGAAGAAGTTCCTAAGAGCATCGCTGAAGAGATTGTTGCTAAAACAAAAGGAACCGAGTAGTTTTCTCTCATTGGATGAAAGTGCATAAGAGTCATGTATTCTTTGCACTTCATTTAGTGAAAACATAAAATTATAATTTTAAGGAGGCCACGTTCAAATGGCAAAGGCTAAATACGAACGTAATAAACCCCACGTTAACATTGGTACTATCGGTCACGTCGACCATGGTAAAACAACTCTGACTGCTGCAATCACAACTGTATTGTCCAAAACTTACGGTGGTGCAGCAATCGCATTCGATCAAATCGATAAAGCTCCAGAAGAGCGCGAACGCGGTATCACAATTTCTACATCACACGTTGAGTACGAAACTGATACTCGTCACTACGCTCACGTAGACTGCCCAGGTCACGCCGACTATGTTAAAAACATGATCACTGGCGCGGCACAAATGGACGGAGCTATCTTGGTAGTATCCGCAGCTGATGGCCCAATGCCACAAACTCGTGAGCACATCCTGCTCTCCCGTCAAGTAGGCGTACCTTACATTGTTGTATTCTTGAACAAATGTGATATGGTTGAAGACGAAGAGTTGTTGGAATTGGTTGAGATGGAAGTTCGCGACCTTCTTAACGAATATGAGTTCCCAGGTGATGATACTCCAATCACTCGTGGATCCGCTCGTGAAGCTCTGCAAAACCCTGATGGTGAGTGGGCTCAAAAAATCGTTGAGATGTTCAAAGAAATCGATACGTACATCCCACTGCCTGAGCGTCAAACTGACAAACCTTTCTTGATGCCTGTCGAGGACGTATTCTCCATCACTGGTCGTGGTACTGTTGCTACAGGTCGTGTAGAGCGTGGTACTGTTAAAGTCGGCGAAGAGATCGAAATCGTTGGTATTACTGAAGAAACTAAAAAATCCGTAGTTACGGGCGTTGAGATGTTCCGTAAATTGCTGGATTCCGCTCAAGCGGGTGACAACATCGGCGCATTGCTGCGTGGTGTTGATCGTACTCAAATCGAGCGTGGACAAGTTTTGGCAAAACCGGGTTCTGTTAAGCCTCACACAGAATTCACAGCTCAAATCTACGTTCTGACTAAAGAAGAGGGCGGACGTCACAAACCATTCTTCACCGGTTACCGTCCACAGTTCTACTTCCGTACAACTGACGTAACAGGCATCATTAACTTGCCTGAAGGTACTGAAATGGTAATGCCTGGTGATAACATCACTGTTACTGTTTCCTTGATCTCCCCAATCGCGATTGAAGAAGGAACTAAGTTCTCCATTCGTGAAGGCGGACGTACAGTAGGTGCCGGTTCCGTAGCAAGCATCCAAAAATAATTCAGCTTAACGCTGAGTAAGCATATGCAACAGTGTACTGGAACGAGTAACATTGTATTGTAACGAAGCTTCGGAAGAGTTCTTTATCCGACATCGGATAGAGAACTCTTTTATTATGTAAATGATTCGGAACCTGCGTCATCAGGTTTAAACTTTCATTCGGAATTGTAAAGAAAGATTGGTTAAGGTAGCTAGTATAGAGTAGGAAAACAGCACATTAAACAAATTCATTTCACTCGAAAAGATTAGTTTAAATGTTTTTCTTAATTATGCTTGCAATACGCCCATCTTTTCTATATAATAATGAATGTTGTTCTGTGACGTTGCGATGATGTGAGAGGTTACTGGCACACCCGGCCCCTTTGCCATGGGACAGTGGCTAGAAAATTTTCACGGAGTATGTCCGATAAAAAATTGGGCGATAGAAGGAGGGACTAAAATGGCAAAGCAAAAAATTCGTATTCGTTTGAAAGCTTACGACCACAGAATTCTTGATCAATCCGCGGAGAAAATTGTTGAAACAGCAAAACGTTCGGGTGCTGGTGTATCCGGTCCGATTCCGCTTCCTACTGAAAAACAAATCATTACTATTCTTCGTGCGGTGCACAAGTACAAGGATTCTCGGGAACAATTCGAACAACGTACACATAAACGTTTGATCGACATCGTTAACCCGACTCCACAAACTGTGGATGCCTTGATGCGCTTGGATCTGCCGTCCGGTGTAGATATCGAAATTAAATTGTAATATAAGCTACAACAAAGACCATGTATAAAGGAAAAGAGGTGTCAACATGAAAGCAATCTTAGGAAAAAAACTCGGAATGACTCAAGTATTTACTCCTGAAGGTAACGTCGTTCCAGTAACGGTTATCGAAGCAGGCCCTTGTGTTGTTTTGCAAAAGAAAGACATTGAGAACGATGGCTACGAAGCAATTCAAATCGGTTACTCCGATAAGAAAGAGAAAAATGCTAACAAGCCAGAAGCAGGTCACGCTAAAAAAGCGAATACTGCCCCTAAGCGCTACGTTCGTGAAGTTCGCGGTATCAACATCGCAGAATATGAAGTTGGCCAAGAACTGAAAGCTGACATTTTCGCTGAAGGCGAATTCGTTGACGTAACGGGTATTTCTAAAGGTAAAGGTTTTGCCGGCGTTATCAAACGTTGGGGACAAAGCACTGGACCTATGTCACACGGTTCGCGTTACCACCGTGGCCCTGGTTCAATGGGTTCGATCCAAGCTAACCGCGTTCCTAAAGGCAAACGCCTGCCAGGACACATGGGACATGATACTGTTACAATCCAACGTCTTGAAGTAGTTAAAGTAGACGCTGAGCGTAACGTGTTGCTCGTGAAAGGTTCCATTCCTGGACCGAAAAACAGTCTCATTAAAGTTAAAGAAACGGTGAAAAAATAACCACTGAAGAAAGGAGGAACACAAAATGCCAAAAGTATCAGTTTACAATGTAGATGGTAGCCAAGTAGGCGAAGTTGAATTGAACGATGCGGTTTTCGGAATTGAACCGAACCAACACGTTCTGTACGATGCAGTTCTTATGCAACGCGCTTCCCTTCGTCAAGGTACCCACAAAGTAAAAGGACGTTCTGAAGTACGTGGCGGTGGACGTAAGCCTTGGAAACAAAAAGGTACAGGTCGCGCTCGTCAAGGTTCAATTCGTTCACCACAGTGGAAAGGCGGCGGTATCGTATTTGGTCCAACACCACGGAGCTATGCGTATAAACTGCCTAAGAAAGTTCGCCGTTTGGCGATCAAATCAGCCCTTTCATCCAAAGTGCTTGACAATGACATTATCGTTTTGGACGCTCTCACGTTGAGCACGCCTAAAACTAAAGAATTCGCAGCCATCTTGAGTAACCTCAAAGTGGGACGTAAGGCTTTGATCGTAGCTCCTAGCTATGATGATAATGTAGCTCTTTCCGCACGGAATATTCCAGGCGTGAAATTCGTAGCTGCTGACGGCATTAATGTTCTTGACGTGCTTTCGCACGACAAACTGATCATTACGAAAGAAGCAGTTCAGAAGGTAGAGGAGGTGCTCGCGTAATGAAAGATCCTCGTGATATTGTAAAACGTCCGATTATTACGGAACGTACTGCTGACATGATGAATGACTTGAAATATGTATTTGAAGTCGATATCCGTGCAAACAAAACCGAGATCAAGAAAGCCGTGGAAGCTATTTTCAACGTAAAAGTGAAAAACGTGAACACGCTTCGTGTTCCAGCTAAACCAAAACGGTACGGACGTTATTCCGGATATACTAGCGAATGGAAAAAAGCGTTTGTAACGCTGACACAAGACAGCAAAACGCTTGAGTTCTTTGAAACAGTATAATTGAATTTTTGAAGTAAGGAGGGAAACCCAGTGCCAATCAAAAAGTATAAACCAACTTCCCCGGCAAGACGGAACATGTCCGTTTCTACATTTGAGGAAATCACCACAGATCAGCCGGAGAAATCGTTGTTGGCCCCATTGAGCAAACAAGCAGGCCGCAACAACCAAGGTAAAATTACAGTTCGTCACCATGGTGGTGGACACAAACGTAAATACCGTATCATTGACTTCAAACGTACTAAAGATGGAATACCGGGCCGCGTTGCTACGATTGAGTATGACCCGAACCGTACATCTAACATCGCTCTGATTCACTATGCTGATGGTGAAAAACGTTATATCATCGCTCCTAAAGGTTTGAAAGTTGGAGATCAAGTATTCTCCGGACCTGAATCAGACATCAAAATCGGAAACGCATTGCCACTCGAAAATATTCCAGTAGGTACTGTTATCCACAACATCGAGTTGAAACCAGGTAAAGGCGGACAATTGGTTCGTGCTGCTGGTACAGAAGCTCAATTGCTTGGTAAAGAAGAAAAATACGTTTCCGTTCGTCTCTCTTCCGGAGAAGTTCGTCGTATTTTGAAAGTTTGCCGCGCAACAATTGGATCTGTTGGTAACCAAGACCACGAGCTTATCAAAATCGGTAAAGCCGGTCGTAGCCGTTGGTTGGGTAAACGTCCTGAAGTTCGTGGTGTAGTAATGAACCCTAACGATCACCCACACGGTGGTGGTGAAGGTCGTGCTCCAATCGGACGTAAATCGCCAATGTCACCATGGGGTAAACCTACTCTTGGTTACAAAACGCGTAAGAAAAATAAAGCTTCTGATAAATACATCATTCGCCGCCGCACGAAGTAATACACACTGTGCATAACTTCGTGAGGCATCTGCGGATGCATAATAGCTACGTTTGAAGGGAGGATCTCCACATGGGTCGCAGTTTGAAAAAAGGGCCATTCATTGATGGCTACATGCTGAAAAAAGTAGAAGAGATGGAAGCATCCGGTAAGAAACTCGTTATTAAAACCTGGTCCCGTCGTTCTACAATTTTCCCGCAATTCATCGGACACACATTTGGCGTATATGACGGTCGTAAACACGTACCAGTATACGTAACTGAGGACATGGTCGGACACAAACTGGGTGAGTTCGCTCCAACCCGTACGTACAAAGGCCATACTGATGATGATAAGAAAACAAGAAGATAAATGAACATCTTTAATGTTTGAGAGGAGGTTACACAATGGAAGCAAAAGCACATGCTAAGTTTATCCGGATTGCTCCTCGTAAAGTTCAACTCGTTGTTGACTTGATTCGCGGCAAGCAAGTAGGTGAGGCGGTTGCCATTCTCCGTCACACTCCGAAATCCGCTTCTCCGATTGTTGAGAAGTTGCTTAACTCCGCGATTGCAAATGCGGAACATAACTATTCTTTGGATGTTAATAACTTGGTCATTTCGCAAGCTTACGTGAACCAAGGACCGACAATGAAACGTTTCCGCCCTCGTGCAATGGGACGTGCAAGTCGTATTAACAAACGTACTAGCCACATCACTTTGGTGGTATCTGAAAAGTAGAAGGAGGGGAAATGTGTGGGCCAAAAGGTAAATCCAGTCGGACTCCGTGTCGGAATTATCCGTGACTGGGAATCTAAGTGGTATGCAGGTAAAGACTTCGGCGATCTTTTGATGGAAGACGTGAAAATTCGTGAATTCCTGAAAAATAAATTGAAAGACTCCGCTATGTCTCGTGTTGAAATCGAGAGAGCGGCTAACCGCGTAAACGTAACGATTCACACTGCGAAACCAGGTATGGTTATCGGTAAGGGTGGTTCGGAAGTTGAAAATCTTCGTAATCAAATTACGAAAATCGCAGGCGGTAAAAAAGTACACATCAACATTTCTGAAATTAAGAACCAAGACCTGGACGCGATCCTGGTAGCTGAAAGCATTGCACAACAATTGGAACGTCGTGTTTCTTTCCGTCGTGCTCTGAAACAAGCTATTCAAAGAACAATGCGCTCTGGTGCAAAAGGTATTAAAACTCAAGTGGGCGGACGTCTTGGCGGAGCTGAGATCGCACGTTCGGAAGGCTACAGCGAAGGAACTGTTCCACTGCACACGCTTCGTGCCGACATCGACTACGGTACAGCAGAGGCTCATACTACTTACGGCCGTATCGGCGTAAAAGTATGGATCTATCGTGGAGAGGTTCTTCCTACGGCTAAGAAACAGGCTGCTAAGGAAGGAGGCAACTAATCATGTTGGTACCAAAACGTGTAAAACACCGTAAGCAACAACGTGGACATATGAAGGGCCAAGCTAAAGGCGGAACTACGCTGAACTTTGGCGAGTATGGTCTGCAAGCTACGGAACCGGCTTGGATTACGAACCGTCAAATCGAAGCGGCTCGTATTGCGATGACTCGTTACATCAAACGTGGTGGTAAAGTTTGGATCAAAATTTTCCCAGACAAACCAATCACTCAAAAGCCTCTCGAGGTTCGGATGGGTAGCGGTAAAGGTAACGTAGAAAAATGGGTTGCAGTTGTGAAACCAGGTAAGATCATGTTTGAACTTGCTGGTGTACCGGAGGATGTTGCACGCGAAGCAATGCGTCTTGCCGCTCACAAACTGCCAATCAAAACGAAGTTTGTGAAACGTGAAGAATTGGGTGGTGAAGCAAATGAAAGCTAGTGAATTTCGCAACCTAACCTCTGCTGAAATCGAGCAAAAGATTGCCGGATTTAAAGAAGAACTCTTTAACCTCCGCTTTCAACTCGCTACCGGTCAGCTGGATAACCCGACTCGAATCCGTGATGTGCGGAAAGAAATAGCTCGTGCTAAAACCATTATCCGTGAAAGAGAATTGGGAATCGGTTAATTAGGGATCGGATGTCTAATCCGTCCGTAATCAGGAAGGAGGCCAACAATGAGCGAAGAACGTAACGCACGTAAAGTGCAAACAGGTAAAGTAGTCAGTGATAAAATGGATAAAACGATCGTTGTTGCTGTAGAAACTTACAAAAAACACGACTTGTACCATAAACGTATCAAGGTTACTAAAAAATTCAAAGCGCATGACGAAGAAAACACTGCGAAAATCGGTGACACGGTGAAAATCATGGAGACTCGTCCGCTTTCGAAAGATAAACGCTGGAGACTTACTGAAGTCGTAGAAAAAGCGATTATCATCTAATGCATCAGCAGCATAGCTGAAAGGAGGAATACTAAATGATTCAACCATTTACACGTTTGACTGTGGCTGACAACTCCGGTGCGAAGGAACTGATGTGTATCCGCGTACTCGGCGGTACGGGACGTCGTACAGCTCAAATCGGTGATCTGATCGTTTGTTCTGTAAAACAAGCAACACCAGGCGGCGTTGTCAAAAAAGGTGATGTAGTTAGAGCGGTTGTCGTTCGTACGAAACGTTCTGTACGTCGTAAAGACGGTTCCTACATCGGTTTTGATGAAAATGCAGCGGTTGTTGTAAAAGACGACAGAAGCCCACGTGGAACACGTATTTTCGGACCTGTTGCTCGTGAACTCCGCGAGAAAGACTTCATGAAAATCGTTTCCTTGGCCCCAGAAGTTATCTAAAGCTTAATCTCGTGATGTTAGAAACAGGAGGTGTACGAAATGCCAAGAGTGAAAAAAGTTCTGGAATCCCATAACAATAAACTTCATGTTAAAAAAGAAGATACAGTTATGGTGATCAGCGGTAAAGACAAAGGTAAAAAAGGCCGTGTCATCGCTGCTTATCCTCGTGAGAACCGTGTCCTTGTGGAAGGTGTTAACATGATTAAAAAACACCAGAAGCCTAACCAGCAAAATCCGCAAGGCGGCATTATCGAGAAGGAAGCTCCGATTCACGTTTCCAACGTAATGCACATCGATCCAAAGAGCGGAAAAGTAACCCGTGTAGGTTACAAAGTGTTGGATAACGGAAAGAAAGTGCGCGTTGCTAAACGTTCCGGAGAAATTATCGACTAATTGAACCGAATGAGAAAGGAGGTCTATGATTCATGGCAGCAAGAATGAAAGAACGTTACCTGAACGAAATTGCTCCTGCTTTGATGCAGAAGTTTAACTATACAACGGTAATGCAAGTGCCGAAAATCGAGAAAATCGTTATCAACATGGGTGTGGGCGACGCTGTCCAAAACTCCAAAGTGTTGGATTCCGCAGTAAACGATTTGCAATTGATCGCAGGTCAAAAACCTGTAATCACTCGTGCTAAAAAATCTATCGCAGGTTTCAAACTGCGTGAGAACATGCCTATCGGTGTGAAAGTAACATTGCGCGGCGAGCGCATGTACTTCTTCCTCGATAAATTGCTCAACGTTACGCTTCCTCGTGTCCGCGACTTCCGCGGTGTATCGAGCAAAGCTTTCGACGGACGTGGTAACTATACACTGGGTCTGAAAGAACAACTGATCTTCCCAGAGATTGAGTATGATAAAGTAGACAAAGTCCGCGGTATGGACATTGTCATTGTTACAACGGCGAAAACAGACGAAGAGTCCCGTGAATTGCTCACGCAACTGGGAATGCCTTTCGTAAAATAATGTTACTATAACGTTTCCGGGTGTCTGGAAAGACTCCCTTTTCTCCGAAATTATTTAGGAGGTGTCAGGCTAAGTGGCAAAAACTTCGATGAAAGTTAAACAACAACGTACACCAAAGTTTAAAGTACGTGCTTATACACGCTGTGAGCGTTGCGGACGTCCACATTCGGTACTGCAGAAGTTCAAAATTTGCAGAATTTGCTTCCGTGAATTAGCTTATAAAGGCCAGATCCCTGGCGTGAAAAAAGCAAGCTGGTAAAAAGTCCTGAACGGGAAGGAGGTTAACTCACAATGACTATGTCTGATCCAATTGCAGATATGCTTACTCGTATTCGTAACGCGAACACAGTTCGTCACGAAACGGTAGAAATGCCTGCTTCGACAATGAAAAAACAAATCGCCGACATCCTGAAGCGTGAAGGTTTCATCCGTGATGCTGAAGTTATCGACGATAACAAACAAGGGATTATCCGTGTTTTCCTGAAATACGGTCAAAATAACGAGCGTGTTATTACTGGTCTGAAAAGAATCAGTAAACCTGGTCTTCGTGTTTACACGAAAAGCAACGAAGTACCTCGTGTACTTGGTGGTCTGGGTATCGCTATTATCTCGACATCCAAAGGTATCATGACGGACAAAGAAGCTCGTCAATCGAAATCCGGCGGAGAAGTCGTCTGCTACGTTTGGTAATATAACGTCACAAGATAGGAGGTGCAACATATGTCTCGTATTGGTCGCAAACCAATTACAGTACCAAGTGGTGTGGACATCACACTGGACAACACCGTTATTACGGTAAAAGGACCTAAAGGATCTTTGACTCGTGAACTTCATAAAGACATGAAAGTAACGGTTGAAAACAACGAAATTACAGTTGTGCGTCCTTCCGATAACAAAACTCACCGTTCTTTGCATGGCACAACGCGTAGCGTTGTAAACAACATGGTGAGTGGTGTTACTGAAGGATTCGCAAAATCTCTGGAGCTGGTTGGGGTCGGATATCGTGCAAGCAAATCCGGAGATAAAATCGTTCTGAACGTTGGCTACTCTCACCCGGTTGAAATTACACCGGAAGCGGGAATCGAGTTCGAAGTTCCTTCGAACACGAAAATCATCGTTCGCGGAATCGATAAAGAGCGTGTAGGTGCTTACGCTGCTAAAATCCGTTCCGTTCGTGAACCTGAGCCGTACAAAGGTAAAGGTATTAAATATGAAGGCGAGCGTATCATCCGTAAGGAAGGTAAAGCCGGTAAGAAGAAATAAGATTTTTCTTGCCGCCTTTGCGCGGTTTTCGGCTTGCTTGCTTCTTGTGTTTCTAATATACCCCGTGGCTTCTGGTTTGAAGCCAGCGAGGTAACCTGAAAGGAGTGAATCCCTGAGATGATTACGAAACAAGATAAAAACAAGGCTCGTCTGAAAAGACACCTGCGTGTTCGTAAGAAAATCCAAGGAACGGCAGCACGTCCTCGTTTGAACGTATTCCGTTCTGGTAAACATATGTATGCTCAAATCATCGATGATGTAGCTGGTGTTACGATCGCTTCCGCGTCTACTGTAGACAAAGAATTGAGCGGCGACATCCAAAACGGCGCATCTGTTGAATCTGCTCGTAAAGTTGGCGAACTCGTTGCTAAACGTGCGAAAGACAAAGGCGTTTCAAACATCGTATTTGACCGTAGCGGTTATCTGTACCATGGTCGTATCGCAGCATTGGCTGCAGCGGCTCGTGAAGCAGGACTTGAGTTTTAAGATATTTTTAAAAAGGAGGTTAACGACTTGCGTGTAGATCCGAATACTTTGGAACTGTCTGAAAGAGTTGTAAATATTAATCGCGTAGCTAAAGTAGTAAAAGGCGGACGCCGTTTCAGCTTTAGCGCACTGGTTGTAGTCGGCGACGGCAACGGCTGGGTTGGAGCTGGTATCGGTAAAGCGGGCGAAGTACCTGATGCAATTCGCAAAGGTATTGAAGACGCTAAGAAAAACCTTGTACACGTTCCACTCGTAGGAACTTCGATTCCTCACTTGGTAACAGGTAAGTTCGGCGCAGGACGCGTTCTGTTGAAACCAGCATCTGAAGGTACTGGTGTTATCGCTGGTGGTCCTGTACGTGCGGTTCTCGAACTTGCTGGTGTAGGTGACATTTTGACAAAATCTCTGGGTTCTTCGAATTCCATGAACATGGTCAATGCGACTTTGGAAGGTTTGTCCCGTTTGAAACGTGCTGAAGACGTGGCAAAACTGCGCGGCAAATCCGTCGAAGAGCTTCTGGGTTAAGGAGGGAATCTCATGGCTAAATTAGAAATTACCCTCGTCCGCAGCTTGATCGGACGTCCGGAGACGCAAAGAACAACTGTGAAAACATTGGGCTTGCGCAAAATCAACAGTAAAGTGGTTCAAAACGACAATCCTGCCATTCGTGGTATGATTAACAAAGTAAGCCACTTGGTCGCTGTTAAAGAAGTAGAAGTTTAAAAAAGGGTTAATCCCACAAATCTTTAAGGAGGTGCAACGAACGATGAAGTTACATGAGCTTTCACCATCTCCTGGATCCCGCAAAGAACGTAAACGTCTTGGTCGCGGTCCAAGTAGTGGTACTGGTAAAACATCAGGTCGCGGTCACAAAGGACAAAATTCTCGTTCCGGCGGTGGTGTTCGTCCAGGCTTCGAAGGTGGACAAAATCCATTGTATCGTCGCTTGCCAAAACGCGGTTTCGTAAACCCAACTCGCAAAGAATACGCAGTTGTGAATACTGAAGACTTGAACAGTTTTGCTGAGGGTACTGAAGTAACTCCAGAATTCTTGATGACGAACGGCGTAGTTAAAAACGCTAAATCCGGAATCAAAATTCTGGGTAACGGTGAAGTCACTGTGAAGTTGACTGTTAAAGCTAACAAGTTTTCTCAATCTGCGGTGGAGAAAATTGAAGCTGCCGGCGGTAAAACCGAGGTGATTTAATGTTCAAGACCCTAAAGAATATCTGGCGGGTTGAAGATCTGCGCAAAAGGGTATTATTTACCCTTTTTGTACTGATCATTTACCGCATCGGATCCTTCGTTCCAGTACCTGGGGTTAACAAAGAGGTTTTCGAAGCGACAAATTCTGCGGGTAAAGAAGTTTTTGGACTTCTCAATACGTTCTCGGGTGGAGCGCTCTTTCAGTTCTCGATATTTGCGCTCGGGATCGTGCCTTACATCACTGCGTCTATCATAGTGCAGCTGCTTTCCATGGACGTTATTCCTAAACTAGCGGAGTGGGCAAAGCAGGGTGAACAAGGTAAGAAGAAATCTGCACAACTGACCCGTTATTTAACGGTAGGTCTGGCATTGATTCAAGCGTTTGGTACGTCGATCGGATTCAACCGCTTATACAATACAGAAATGGTGCCTAACGCAACATTTGCAGATTATATCTTGATCGCGATTGTACTTACGGCCGGTACTTCATTCCTAATGTGGCTTGGTGAGCAGATCACCGAGAAGGGCATAGGAAACGGGATTTCGATCTTGATCTTTGCGGGTATCCTATCAACGGTGCCTAATATTATCAAACAAACGATCGAATCCGACTTTATCCAAGCTGATCAAATGTTCATGAACATTCTTAAAGGGGTAATCGTAGCAATTGTTATTGTGCTGATTATCATAGGTGTCATTTACATTCAGCAGGCGATTCGGAAAATTCCGGTACAGTACGCTAAACGTGTCGTAGGTAACAAAATGTACGGTGGACAGAACACACATATCCCGCTGAAGATTAATGCAGCAGGTGTTATCCCTGTCATCTTTGCTTCATCTCTGTTGATGTTCCCATCGATCATCGCAAACTTCTGGGCTGATCGTACATGGGCACAGTGGATCGGAGCCAATCTCACTACTCACAAACCTCTGGGTATGTTACTCTATGTAGTGATGATTTTCGGATTCACATTCTTCTATACTTTTGTACAGATGAATCCACAGCAGATGGCTGACAACATGAAAAAGAACGGCGGTTACATCCCAGGCATTCGTCCGGGTAAAGCAACCGAGAAATATCTGACCCGTGTCATGACTCGTTTGACAACGGCAGGTGCCATCTTCTTGGCAGTAATTTCCGTTCTGCCTGTAATCTTGGGGGCACTTTCTGGTTTGCCTCAATCCGCGCAAATTGGAGGAACTTCTCTCCTGATCGTTATCGGTGTTGCGCTGGATACGATGAAGCAAATCGAAAGCCAATTGATCAAACGCCACTACAAAGGTTTTATCAATAAATAGGCAATAGGTACCGGTCAAGCTAAGATTTACTTGCCGGCACCTATTGTGCTGTTTGTTGATGTAGGGTAGTCTTGGAGGGAGTGACATAACGTGAACATCCTATTCATGGGCCCTCCGGGGGCAGGAAAAGGAACGCAAGCAGACGTCATTGTGAAAGAGTTCGGTATTCCCCACATTTCAACAGGCGATGCATTTCGTCTCGCGATTAAGCAGGGAACTCCCATTGGCCTGAAAGCCAAGGAATATATGGATCAAGGATTGCTCGTACCAGATGATGTAACCATTGGCATCGTTGAAGAACGTTTGCAGCAGCCTGATTGCAGAGAAGGATTCCTCTTGGATGGATTTCCAAGAACCCTGTCTCAAGCAGAAGCGCTCGATGGCATTCTGGATCGACTGAACTCAGGTCTCGATCATGTAATCAACCTGAAAGTGGACCGCAACAAATTGCTGGCCCGTTTGACGGGTCGTCGCATTTGTAAGAACTGTGGCGCCACTTATCATGTCGTGTTCAATCCGCCCAAGCAGGAAGGTATTTGTGATAAATGCGGCGGTGACTTGTACCAGCGCTCTGATGATAATGAAGAGAGCGTAGGCACACGTCTCGACGAATATATCAACAAAACAGCACCACTCCTCACATTTTATGAGAACAAAGGCCTTCTTCGTCAAATGGACGGAGAGCAGGATATCGATCAAGTTTCTCATGAAATCGTGTCCCTGCTGCGAGGTTAATTGAATGATCATTGGTAAGTCCGAAACGGAACTGGGCTTGATGAGGGAAGCGGGGAGAATTGTTGCGGAAACGCATCGTCTCTTGGCAGAGCATATCGCTCCCGGTATTACGACTGGAGAACTTGACCATATGGCCGATCAATACATCCGCAGTCAAGGAGCTGTGCCGTCTTTCAAAGGTTATAACGGTTTCCCTGCCAGTGTGTGCGCTTCAGTGAATGAAGAGTTGGTGCATGGATTTCCCGGCAAACGAAAGTTGAACGAGGGCGATATCGTTACGTTTGACATTGGCGCGCAGTACCAGGGTTATCACGGAGATTCCGCCTGGACTTATCCAGTCGGCCGTATTTCCGAAGAAGCCCGTCGTCTTCTGGACGTTACCGAGGCTTCGTTATACGCAGGTCTGGCGCTGGTAAAACCGGACGTTCGCTTGTTTACAATATCTCATGCGATTCAGAAATATATTGAAGATGAAGGGTTCTCGGTAGTACGTGAATATGTCGGTCACGGCATAGGAGCGGATCTGCACGAAGAACCACAGATTCCGAACTATGGTCTTCCTGATCGGGGACCACGGCTTAAAGCGGGCATGGTGCTGGCCATAGAGCCGATGGTTAACGCAGGTAGACGGTATGTGAAAACGTTGGAAGATAACTGGACTGTCGTCACTGTTGATGGATCGTTATGCGCCCACTTTGAACACACCGTAGCAGTTACACCGGAAGGCATGGAAATTTTCACAAAACTGAATGCGTAGGTGATAAGGCATGAACAATCAGTCTAATCCGCAGCTCGGTCAACTTGTGAAGATCCGTAAAGGCCGCAATGCGGACCAAGCCGCAGTAATTGTTGCTATAGCGGACAGTAAGTTCGTATATATTGCGGATGGGGACAAACGTAAGTTTGATCAACCCAAGAAGAAGAATATTCTTCATCTTGAGCTCCAGCCGATGATTAGCAGCGAGGTCGTAAACAGTTTAAACGAGAGTGGTCGGGTGACAAACGGAAAGCTCCGCTATGCGGTTCATTCGTTTCTGGAATCCACCAACATTCAAGCTGAAGAGAAAGGAGACTGACTAATGGCCAAGGAAGATGTCATTGAAGTGGAAGGTACGGTTCTCGAGCCGCTACCGAATGCAACGTTCAAGGTTGAGCTTGAGAACGGTCATCAAATTCTCGCTCACGTTTCCGGCAAGTTGCGGATGCACTTTATCCGTATCCTGACTGGAGACAAAGTGGTTGTTCAGTTATCACCTTATGATTTGACAAAAGGTCGTATAACTTACCGTAAATAGTAGTAGACAGTTGCAATGAACTGTGAAGCTTATGAAGCGGGTTTTGCCCGGCAAAACTTGCGAAAGCTTCGAAGCCGGTTTTACAATAGTAAAACAAGGTCAATGCTTACGAAGAGGGTTTTGCTAAGCAAAACTTTGAGGAGGTAATTCACATGAAGGTAAGACCTTCGGTCAAGCCGATTTGCGAAAAATGCAAAGTCATTCGCCGCAAAGGGAATGTTATGGTTATCTGTGAAAATCCGAAACACAAACAAAAACAAGGTTAAAGAAGGGGGTGTAGCGTAAAATGGCACGTATAGCTGGTGTGGATTTGCCACGTGATAAGCGCGTTGAGATCGCCTTGACTTATATTTTCGGAATCGGTAAAACGACTTCCCAGAAAATTCTGAGCACAACAGGCATCAACAAGGACACTCGTGTCCGTGATTTGACGGAAGATGAAGTCAGCAAATTGCGGGAAAGTATCGACAAAGAGGTCAAAGTAGAAGGTGACCTGCGTCGTGAAATCTCTTTGAATATTAAACGTTTGACGGAGATCGGTTGTTACCGTGGAGTTCGTCATCGTCGTGGTCTGCCTGTTCGTGGACAACGTACGAAAACGAATGCTCGTACTCGTAAAGGTCCTCGTCGTACTGTAGCGAACAAGAAGAAATAATAAGGGGGGATAAGAGAAAATGGCTAAACCGAAAAAAGTCGTACGTACTAAACGTCGTGACCGTAAAAATATTGAATCTGGCGTGGCACATATCCGCTCCACGTTCAATAACACTATCGTTACCATTACGGACCCTCACGGAAACGCAATTTCGTGGGCAAGCTCCGGCGGCCTCGGATTCAGAGGTTCCCGTAAATCGACTCCGTTTGCTGCACAAATGGCTGCTGAGACTGCTGCCAAAGCTGCAATGGAACATGGGATGAAAGCCGTTGAGGTTATGGTTAAAGGACCAGGCGCAGGCCGTGAAGCAGCGATCCGCTCTTTGCAAGCTGCTGGTCTTGAAGTTAACCTGATCAAAGACGTAACTCCAGTCCCGCATAACGGATGCCGTCCTCCAAAACGTCGTCGTGTCTAATGAGATTTGCCCCTGCGTGTGGTATATTTCCGGCACAATCTGCTAATAATGGTTGTTTAGGCATACTACTACATGTTTTCGCAAGAGAAGGTAAATGTTTCATAGAGGACCGACGTTTTGAAGGAGGGGTATTGCAGTGATTGAAATCGAAAAGCCGAAAATTGAGACGGTAGACGTCAACGATGATGGCACCTATGGGAAATTCGTAGTAGAACCGCTGGAGCGCGGATACGGTACGACGCTTGGAAACTCGCTTCGTCGTATCTTGCTCTCCTCACTGCCGGGTGCGGCAGTGTCTTCGGTTCAAATCGATGGCGTTCTGCATGAATTTGCTACAGTTCCTGGCGTTATGGAAGATGTAACGGAGATTATTCTTAACCTGAAAGCTTTGTCGCTCAAAATTCACTCTGACGAGGAGAAAGTGCTCGAGATTGATGCTGAAGGCGAAGGAGCAATTACGGCGGGAGATATCCGTGCTGACTCCGATGTGGAGATCCTTAACCCGGATTTGCACATTGCTACGCTCGGACCAGGTTCGAGACTTCACATGCGTATTTTTGCCAATCGCGGTCGCGGCTACGTCCAGGCAGATCGGAATAAACGCGATGACCAGCCGATCGGCGTCATCCCAGTCGATTCCATCTTCACCCCGATCAGCCGCGTTAACTACGCTGTGGAAAATACGCGTGTCGGCCAAGTAACCAACTATGACAAGCTCACGTTGGAAGTTTGGACTGACGGAAGTATTCGTCCTGAAGAGGCTGTAAGCCTTGGCGCTAAAATTTTGACCGAGCACTTGATGCTCTTCGTGGGTCTTACAGACGAAGCGAAAGACGCAGAGATCATGGTCGAAAAAGAAGAAGACAAAAAAGAAAAAGTACTCGAAATGACGATCGAAGAGCTGGATCTCTCTGTTCGTTCCTACAACTGCCTCAAACGTGCTGGTATTAATACCGTGCAAGAGCTGACCACGAAAACGGAAGAAGACATGATGAAAGTCCGTAACCTCGGACGCAAGTCTTTGGAAGAAGTTCAAGAGAAGCTTGAGGAACTCGGTTTGGGACTCCGTACAGAAGAATAGACAGCCGAGTGCTTGAAGTGAAGGAGGGAAAACAATGGCATACCAAAAGTTGGGCCGTAATTCCAGCGCACGTAAAGCTTTGTTCCGTGACCTGGTAACCGACCTGTTCTTATACGAACGCATTCAGACAACTGAAGCGAAAGCAAAAGAGGTTCGCTCTATTGCTGAAAAACTGATCACTAAAGCGAAAAAGGGAGATCTTCATGCCCGTCGCCAAGTGGCAGCTTATGTTCGCCGCGAAACAATCGATGGTGAGCAAGATGCAATCCAAAAACTGTTTAGCGAATTGTCCGGTCGTTACGCTGAGCGTCCAGGTGGGTACACTCGTATCCTTAAACTGGGACCTCGTCGTGGTGACGCTGCGCCTATGGTTTACTTGGAACTGGTTGACCGCGCGTAAAACAGATGAGATGAGGAAAGGGGACAGAATCACTGATTCTGGATTAACCCTTTTTTTCTCTTCATTTCGGAATTCGTGCTGTAATTGAAGCTCCGAAAGGGGCTTCTTTTGCTGTTCGGGATAGGCACATGTATAGTATGGAACAAAGGTGTGGTAATGATGCGCAACTTATGTATGACGTTAACTTATGATGGCACTGCCTATTACGGCTTTCAGGTTCAGCCGGGAGGGAACACCATCCAGGACCATCTTGAAGATGCCATTCGTGCTTTGACCGGTGAGAAGGTTAAAATTACGGGATCAGGCAGAACGGATGCTGGCGTTCACGCTCGCAGACAGATCTTCAATTTCCCTACGGAATCCCATATCCCGATTGAACGATGGTGTATTGCGCTCAACTCCAGATTACCTTCGGATATTATCGTTATTGATGCGGCTGAAGTACCACACGATTTTCATTCTCGCTATGCAGCGAAAAAGAAAACGTATCGCTATACCGTCAATGCGAATCAATTCCCGGATGTATTTAACCGGAGGCTGCAATATCATCATCATGCCAAGCTGGACATTGTGGCAATGCAGGAGGGGTTGCGTCATTTTATTGGTACGTACGATTTCACCTCCTTTGCTTCACGCAAGTCTCAGAAAGAGAATCATGTACGTTCGGTATACGATGCATGGATAGAAGTGGACCGTTCAATGTGTAGGGACCATCCGCGCGATCAGGGTGTCATTCACATCTATGTGAGTGGTAACGGCTTTTTGCAGCATATGGTTCGTATTATTGTAGGTACCTTGCTGGAGATCGGAGAGGGCAAAAGGAAAGCCTCTGATGTACCGAATATGATTGCTGCTTGTAATCGTTCTGCTGCAGGACCTACTGCAGTTAGCTGCGGTTTAATGCTCTGGGACCTTGAATACAGAAAAGATTAAATTTGCGAAGTGAAATGCTTAATTAACACTTGCGATTTAAGCTCCTATCATGTAATATAAAAGTTGTGTTTTCTTAATGGCTTTCCCACAGCCCCAATTAAGAGGGTCACAACGAAAGAACTATCCATCAACACCTAAAAGTTATCACTTAATGAACGAAGATAAATGAATATAATGATGTTGAACATTTTAAGGAGGAACTTTTCATGCGTACCACGTACATGGCGAAGCCTAACGAAGTTGAGCGCCAATGGCACATCATTGATGCCGAAGGCAAAACGCTCGGACGTTTGGCGAGCGAAGCAGCTGCTTTGATCCGCGGCAAACATAAGCCACAATTCACTCCACATGTGGACACTGGCGATTTCGTTGTTATCATCAATGCAGAGAAAATTGTATTGACTGGTAAAAAAATGCAAGGTAAAAAATACTACCGTCACTCGATGCACCCAGGTGGTTTGAAAGTAACTACAGCTGAAGAGATGGTTAAAAACAAACCGGAACGTATGTTGGAATTGGCTGTTCGCGGTATGCTTCCTAAAACTCGCATGGGCGAGAAAATGAAGTTGAGACTTAAAGCGTACAGAGGCACTGAGCATCCACATGCAGCACAAAAACCAGAAGTTTATGAACTTCGCGGTTAATTAAAAGGAGGACAGTTTCATGGCACAAGTACAATACTATGGGACAGGTCGTCGTAAACATTCGGTAGCTCGTGTTCGCCTTGTACCGGGTGAAGGACGCATTGTCATCAATAAACGTGATATTAATGAATACTTCGGTTTGGAAACACTCAAACTGATCGTAAAACAACCACTGAACCTGACAGAAACACTCAGCAACTATGATGTTCTTGTTATCGCTCATGGTGGCGGAATCTCCGGTCAAGCCGGCGCGATCCGTCATGGTATCTCCCGCGCTCTGTTGAAAGCAGATCCGGAATACCGTGCTTCCCTGAAAAAAGCAGGATTCCTGACTCGTGACCCACGGATGAAAGAGCGTAAAAAATACGGTCTCAAAGCCGCACGTCGCGCACCTCAGTTCTCCAAACGTTAATATGCATTACAAGCCTTTGGCCTCGGCCGAAGGCTTTTTTATATTTTATAAACCCATTAGGCTGCAATAATCTTTCTTTACTCCAGCTGAGGTTGTGGATTAGCTTCAGATTCTTCTGTAGCAGTTAAAGTATCTCCCCACAACCTAATGAATCAGAACCATCCCATCATCTCAGGTCATCATAACGGACTGCGAATGCATTCCTTCTTCCTCCACTCCAACCCTTCAGCAAATGCAATTCTCCGACATTCATTAACCTATTTCTTGAATTTAGACTTCACCATGTTTGTAATTAATCATTTTTCATCCCCTATTTTCATCAGTATTTCTTATGGTTTTGATAAAGGTCCCTTACAATTGAAGAATAAGATCCATTATCTATTTCATTAATAAATTCACCTTTCCCTTTGATATCTCCAAGGATCTATAGAGTTGTTCTATACTTCGAATGATTCACTTGTGACGATAAATCCAGTAGTGGCAACGTTTTTCAATCATGAATGACTAAGATAAGGTGAGATATGATGAGATTACAGATGGATGATTTTATCTGCTAATCATTTTAAAGTTTAATCAACACCTAATTATTTTCAAAAAGAACAACAAAAAATTGGGCTCAAACTGATGTATTTTACCATATGGCAGGCATTGACATCCACCATGAAAGATTTATACTATACATAATTCATATTAGATTAGTCGGCTTTAGTGATTGTTGAAATGCAGAATGGGGGAAATGCAGACATGAACTTGTTGGAGAAAGAAGAACTTGCACGGACGAAAGCTGAAGAGTTGGAAAACGCAAGTCCAGAGGATATTATTCGTTATGCTATTGAGACGTTTCCAAATATCACTTTTGCATGCAGCTTCGGTGCGGAAGATGTGGTACTTGTAGATATGCTTCAGAAGATCAGCCCATCCACTGATATTTTTTATCTGGACACCGATTTTCATTTTAAGGAAACATACGAAACTCGTGACAAAATGAAAGAGAAGTACAATCTTGATTTTGTACGTGTTGCACCAAAAATCACTCCTGAAGAGCAGGCAGCTCAACATGGAGAACAATTGTGGAAGTTGGATCCGAATGCTTGTTGTAATATTCGGAAGGTTGAACCGCTGACCCGTATCTTATCCCAATACGATGCTTGGATTACCGGTATTCGGAGAGATCAAGCACCGACGCGTGCAAATTCCAAAAAGGTAGAATATGATGCCAAGTTTGGACTGATGAAGTTCAACCCGATTGCACATTGGACTTCAGAGGATGTATGGGACTATATTCATGCCAATAATGTCGTATACAATCCGCTGCATGATCAGAATTACCCGAGTATCGGTTGCGAATATTGCACACGTCAGGTTATGCCTGGAGAAGATCCACGTGCGGGACGCTGGTCTGGGAATGATAAAACGGAATGTGGTCTTCATAAATAATTCAGTTCAGAGTAAGTTTGGATAAAGCATTGAATTCACTCTTAATAATATAAAAAAATGGAGAAAAGGGAGCTGACAAGATGACTTCGATTCTGCCTCATGGAGGTACGCTGATTCAGCGTGTCGTACAAGGAGAAGAACGGGAACAATTATTACGAGAGAGTGACAAATTGTCCTCTTTACGTATTAACAGCTGGACAATTTCGGATTTGGATCTGATCGGCGTGGGTGCGTTCTCCCCGCTTCAAGGCTTTATGACTGAAGAAGACTATCTTTCGGTTATATCTCGTATGCGTCTTGCTGATGGAACCGTCTGGAGTATACCTATTACCCTGGCTGTAGACGAGGAACAGGCTGCATCGCTCCAGATTGGTGAGACGGTGGCACTCATTGGTGATGATGATGGGGTAACCTATGGATTGTTGGAAGTGAAGAGCTTATACCAAGTAGATCAGGGTGAAGAAGCACGTCGTGTCTTCAAGACGGATGATCCAGAGCACCCGGGTGTGAAAAAACTGCTGGAACGACCTGCAACGTATGTAGGAGGTCCAATTCAAGTGCTGAATCGCCCCAAACCGGCCAAGTTCGAACAGTTTTACTTTGAACCCGCTGAGACACGGAAAACGTTCCAGGATAAGGGCTGGAAGACGGTTGTCGGTTTTCAGACGCGTAATCCGGTCCATCGTGCCCATGAGTACATTCAGAAGAGTGCAATGGAGATTGTGGACGCCCTGTTTTTAAACCCGCTTGTAGGTGAAACGAAGTCTGATGACGTACCTGCCGATGTACGTATGAAGAGCTATTTGGTTTTGCTGGAGAACTATTATCCGGCTGATCGTGCGTTCCTCGGTGTATTCCCGGCGGCTATGCGGTATGCTGGTCCAAGAGAGGCCATTTTCCACGCGATGGTACGAAAAAATTATGGTTGTACTCACTTTATCGTAGGCCGCGACCATGCAGGTGTGGGTGATTACTACGGAACGTATGAAGCGCAGGAGATCTTTACTAACTTCACACCAGAAGAACTAGGTATCACGCCGTTGTTCTTCGAACATAGTTTTTTCTGTACAAAATGTGGCAACATGGCATCAAGCAAAACCTGCCCGCATGATAAAGAACACCACATGGCTCTATCGGGCACCAAAGTACGTGGCTTGCTGCGAGACGGTCAATGCCCTCCACCTGAATTTACACGCCCTGAGGTAGCTGAGGTGCTGATTGAAGGAATGGCGGAGCAAGTCCGCTCCTAACGGTATATTTGTCCATCTTGTCCCATATAGATGATTAGAATCATTTATAGGGACGAGGTGGTTTTTTTATGCGTAAAAATATGGGGAAGAAGCACTTTGTGGTCTGGATCAGGTTACGCACCATGAAGAGGGTCATGTTAAGCCTCTGTTTGCTTGCTATGTTTGTGGCAGTGGTCACGTATGAGCTGCCGTCCTCCAAAATGTCCGGTTACTGGGGGTTGCCATTAGCGGGTAAAGTTATAGCCATTGATGCAGGCCATGGTGGCCCGGATGGGGGAGCAGTAAGTAAGCAGGGGGTCATTGAGAAAGATATCAATTTATCGATTGCGCTGTACGTACGAGATTATCTGCAGCAAGCAGGGGCCCTGGTTGTGATGACCCGAGAAATAGACACCGATCTGGCAGCTTCAGATACCAAAGGATACTCCAAACGCAAGACGGAGGATCTGAAACAACGAGTAAGAAGAATCGAGGACAAACAGGCGGATCTCTTTATCAGCATTCATATGAACAGTGTTCCTTCGAACCGCTGGAGTGGTGCACAAGTTTTTTATACACCCAATCATCCCGATAATGAAGGATTAGCTAACCTGCTTCAGCAAGAAATGATTCGAAATCTGGAAAATACAGATCGAATTGCGAAAACGGTCAATACCGTTTATTTGCTCCAGGCACTAAAAATTCCCTCGGCACTTGTGGAGGTGGGTTTCCTTTCTCATCCTGAAGAGGCGCGTCTGCTTGCAGATGAATCCTATCAGCGCAAAGTGGCTGCATCCATCTACAACGGAATTCTCCGTTATTCCTCAGGAGAACGTCCTAAAAGTTAGTCACAATGAGAAAGGTAATGATATAATTGGTTCAGCATACCTAATTACATGCCAATAGATAAAGCTGAGGTGCTGTCTGATGTTATCAAAAGAACAGATACTTGAACTATTGCAGCCATTGCAGGAACCGCAATTGGGCGTAAGTTTGACAGAACTGCAGTGGGTCCGTGATGTCATGGTTAAAGAAAATCATGTTGCTCTAACTATGGTGACGCTGGAGAACCGCACAGAGGATACAACTGCTCTAAGCGATGCCGCGCGCAACCTGCTGTCCCAACACGGAGTGAATGATGTACATATTCGTCTGCGTGCAGCGTCTGAGCATGAGCGTGAGAGCCTGAACATAGGACAAGCGGATGAGGAGGACAATCAGGACGAAGTGCTTGTCAAAGGCCATGCAGCAGGGCTGGACGGGCATGAGTTGTTGAGTCCTGAATCCGGTGTTCGTTTTATTGCTGTGGCTAGTGGTAAAGGTGGCGTCGGTAAATCGACGGTAACCGTTAATTTGGCTGCCGCTCTGGCACGCCAAGGCAAGAAGGTTGGTCTGATTGATGCAGATATATACGGCTTCAGTGTACCTGATATGATGGGCATTGAGGAATATCCGGTCGTTGAGGACGGAGTTATCCAACCTGTTGAGCGTTTCGGCGTAAAAGTCATGTCGATGGGATTTTTTATTCGGGAGAATAACCCGGTCATTTGGCGTGGACCCATGTTGGGGCGGATGCTGCGCCAATTCTTTACCGATGTAAATTGGGGAGAGCTGGATTATATGCTGCTTGATCTGCCTCCGGGTACGGGAGACGTCGCACTAGATGTACATCAGATGCTCCCACACAGCAAAGAAATCATCGTTACAACACCGCATGCAACCGCTGCTTTTGTAGCTGCACGTGCTGGCGCCATGGCCATTCAGACGGAACATGAGCTGCTGGGCGTAGTGGAGAACATGGCTTATTATGAATGCAGCAAATGCGGTGAAAAAGATTATGTATTTGGTCGGGGCGGTGGTGGCACTCTTGCCGAGAGCCTTCATACAGAGCTGTTAGCGCAGATTCCACTGGGAGCGCCGGATAATCATATCTCGGAGCCTGATTTTTCCCCATCCGTGTATAAGGCAGAGTCAAGCATCGGTGCGATCTACGATGAGGTGGCCCAGTCTATTGATGCCAAGTTTTAATTTTTCTAATGACGTAAAACATAAAAAGCCCACATCCAATGGATGCGGGCTTTTTTAACATGATAACTTTAACATTAAATGTTTTTATGCTTCTTATGATCCACCACTACTTCCGTCGCCACCACTGTTGCCATCACTACTACCGTCGCTGCCGCCGCCTCCTCCGCCATCTCCGCTGCTGTCTTTGCTTTGGCCTTCCTGTTTCCCGCCTTGTTCTGTTTTGGGTTGAAGCTCATCCTGAACTACTTTTTTAAGCAAAGTCAGCACTTCCATCCGGAACAAAGGGTTCTGCATGACTTCCTGCATAACGGTCATCGTTTGTTTACGATATTCTGGTGTTTTAGTCATGTCCATAAACATCTTGGATACATCAGGGGATTTCATGATATCTTCAATCGACTTTTGATACGTTGGGTCTTTGATCAATTGCATATGCAGTTGTTTGCTTTGAGCATTGATTACTTTGGCGAATTCGCCTGCGAATTGAGGGTCTGTCATGATTTTCTCGAATTCCTTCTTGTACTCTGGAGCTGTGATGGTATCTTTTACAGCTATACGTATTTGTTCTGAAGATTGCATAGGCATTAGCATTTTCATACCCACTGTTCCAGATCCACCGCCTGAAGCACCACTTTGTCCAGAAGCACCGCCACCACCACCAGAAGAACTTTGTCCAGTGAGAGCTTCCTCGACCGCTTTTTTGCCTTCGTCGCTTTTAAGAATATCCACGACCATCGTTTTCATCTCTTTATAACCGCCCTGAGGAGGCGAGTAATTCTGATCTGAGCCACAGCCGGCAAGCATGACGGATAGTCCAAGTACGACACAGCATAACTGCCACAAAGGCCGTTTCATGTGCACAACCCCTCCTTGATTAGATACTGGATGTAGTATGTGATGGGAAACCGCTAAATATGTTGAATGATGATGGTTTTTTGCTGTGAAGGTTGGTAAAATAAACTCTCGGGGGTGGAAAACATTTGAATTTACGTAAATGGTTTTTCCTATTTTGGTCAGCTTTGCTTATTGGGGCTGCAGGATCATTAGTGACGGGTCTAATTATGATGTTGGTTAATGGAGAAAAAACGAATGGAATGACCGATTTTTTAATTTATCTCCTCATCTTGTTTGGTTCCGGTATTATGATTAGCGTGTATTCGCAAATGGGTTTTTTCGCATACTTGATATTGAACTATATGGGCAAAGGTGTATTTTCGAAACGCAGTTGGCAAATTGTACAGATTGTTCTAACCGTTTTGGCGTTGCTTGATGTCATGTTTTTACGGTTGTTCGTCGGTGGGGAAAGAGAACGCCTATCCGATATTGTGCTTGGAATCATTATTTTGGCAGCTGGAATTGTTACCGCTTACGTAAAGGTGAAGCAGACACATATTTCGGCGCTGGTACCTACACTCTTTTTCATGGTGGCTGTTACTGTAGTAGAGACGATCGGTGTGTTGCGAATTGATGTGAATGCGGCTACCATCTTTATTGTGGTTCCTTTGTTAATCTGTAATGCATACCAAATGCTGATATTGCACAGGCTGGTAGATGGGTCCATGGAGCAGCGGGTGAGTCGGAAAAAAGAGCAGATACAAGAAAGCCATGCGTAGCAATTAACTTACAAAAAAACGCCAAAAAGAGCTAACCTGGTTAGCTCTTTTCATTTATGGCGCTTCAGCGCCTTTTTGCCATGAAATGTCCTGAAGGTTATTATACAGTTGCAGCAGCTGCCGCGGCCGCATTACTGTGTTCGTTACTGTGCGCTGGCCTGATCACGAACTTCCGTACCTTTGACACTTGAATGGTTGAGCAGCTCGGAAACCGTCAAGAATTCATACCCTTGATTTTTTAACTTGTCGATAATGACGGGTAAGGCTTCGTGCGTTTGTTTCGAGGAATCACTGGCGTGCAGCAGCACGATGTCACCCGGATGTGCCTTGCTGACAACACGATCAACGATGGTCTGTACACCAGGGTTCTTCCAATCCTGCGAATCAGTGTCCCATTGGACAACTTGGTAATTCAGACTGCTGGCTACCTGGAGAACACGTTTGTCAAAGTCTCCATTCGGCAGACGTAGCAACTTCGGTTCTTTTCCCGTTAAATCGGTTAAAATGCTATGAGCTGTCGAAATTTCCTTGCGGATTTCCTCTTCAGTCAGACTGCTGTAGTTATCATGTCTGTGGCCATGGCTGCCAATCTCGTATCCTGCGTCTTTGATGGCTGTTACAATCTCGGGGTGTGTCTTACTCCAGGGGGAGGACAAGAAGAAAGTAGCCTTCTGCACTTTATTATCTTGGAGAACCTTCAGAATAGGCTCTGTCCTTTTATCTCCCCAGCTAATGTCAAAGGTGAGTGCAATAACCTTCTTATCGGTTGGAACGCTGTATACGGCGGATGGTGCGTCCTCCGAGAATACAGAAATATTGCCGCTCTCCAGATAAATAATCCCGATAGCAAAGACGGCAGCAACCAGCACAATCAGGAAACGTTTGATCTTTTTGCCGCTAAATACATAGAACGAGTTCATTTCAATAAGCGCCCCTCTCCCATAAGAAATGCTTGTTTACTCTCCAATGTATGCTCGTACCTCGCAGTTATTCGTATCAGACGTTTGTTTGTCCAACATCTTGGTTTCACAGGAGGATATCATGTTAAAATTCAGTACATTTCTTAGAGCGTTAAGTTCCATTCGTGGTGCATTAATCTGGTCGATCGTATTGTTTGTTATTGGAATAGGCACGGGATGGGTGAGTACAGGACCACTTGAGGATATATTGTTGAACCAAATTGGGGGACTCAGGGAGATTAGTGAAAGGCTGGAGCAGGGGAGCAATGTGCAATGGAACTTCTTCCTCTTTATCTTTTTCAATAATGCGATCAAAAGTGTACTCGTAATCTATGCTGGTATCTTCTTTGGCATTCTGCCTGTCGTTTTCCTGTTGATTAACGGAATGGTTATCGGTTTTCTGGTACACACCACAATGAACTATGGGGCCAGCTTCTTTGATATTGTTGTAAAAGGACTTCTTCCACATGGCATTATTGAAATTCCGGTCATTATTATCGCATGTGCATTCGGTCTAAGATTCGGTGGGCTGGTTCTCAAAAGCCTTATTCAATTTGGCGGGGGCAAACGAAATACGATTAGCAGCCAGTGGAGTACGTTTATGCGCACAACGGTAACTGCATCCTTCTGGATTGTTATTTTGCTTCTTGTTGCAGCGATTATCGAAAGTACACTTACCTACAGCCTAGTACGAGGATAAATTTGTATGGGATGACATTCATAAATTTTCAGAAAGTTGACCATAACAATAAAACGGGTTTCAGTAGCAACCGCAAAAGGACAAACAAAGATGATCCTAGGTTTGCTACTAAACCGGCGCTGTCCGATATATAGCCTGAATTAAAGGGGCTCGAATATGACATACACGGGGACACGCCATTATCCATATGCAGAAAAAGGAGAACTCTAATGCTGGGTATGCTGTTTAACGAGAAGGAATGCAAGGAACTGGATTATGTATTGCGCAAAGAGCTCGATGAAATGTTGTTCGACTTAAGTGACAATCGTCTCGATCAAGAAATTAAATACGCCATTGCGAGTCGCTACAAGACTGTGTTCCGTATGTATGCACGCTTTGCGCCACCTAAAGAGCTATCCAAATATGCTAGAGGCGGTAAATTAAAAAAGTCGAAGCCCTAATGCTGTGGTCAGTGGAATATTTGGTGTTTACCAATATAAGAGAGGTGCGGCCCGTAAAGTAAAGCCAGCGCTGTACCTCAGACATCATGAATTACGAATAGAACGAATAACCAGCTTTGAAAAGGATATGAAGCAATTTGTCGAAAAAGGGTTGACCTTTTTTGTTCAATATGATAAATTAATTTTCGTTCCTTTTTTAAGGAAAAGTTAACCGGAACAAGCGCTGGAATAAAGCGATGAAAATAAAATCGAAAAAAAGTGCTTGCAAAGTAAACTTAAACATGATATATTATAAAAGTCGCCGCTGAAAATACGGTGACATGAAAAACCGAAACAAATTGAATGTTTGATCTTTGAAAACTGAACAACGAGTGAGTAACGATTTTGCTTGCAAGATCGACGCTGAGAAATCGGTACATGTCTTCGGACTGTATGATTTGGAAGCACAAATGAGATTTTT
>NZ_AWUK01000041.1 GCF_000499205.1 Paenibacillus sp. MAEPY2 | reverse complement strand
GGTTTTTATTTGTTTATAAGTAAAACTTGTTAAAAGCGAAATATCAAATAAAACCTTAACAGCCTGGTAAATAGCCAGGGCTGTTTTTTTATTTCAATTGATCTGAGTGTGTTAAATCTCTTTTAGGCTGTTCATTCCTTTATAGTGAGTTTATGAGGCAGCCTCTGTCTTGTGTATTCATTCATTGGTGCATGCATTCTCTAGGCGTAAAAGGGAGCTCTCCAGTGCATGCTGGGTCTCTGAATCAATGATGATTCCTTGTTTGTTCATTTTCAAAGTAATATGAGGAATGGTTAGGGAGGCATCATGTAAGATTTGTGCATTAATCATGTTTAACGTCAGCAATAGTGAAGCATGGGCTTTGTCACCACCCATGGGGCTTGGAGAAGCAGCGATGGCAATGGTGGGTTTATTGAGCCATTCTCCCGAAGAGACGATCCAATCTAATGCGTTTTTTAAGGCCCCAGGAACTCCGTTTCCATACTCCGGTGTGCAGATCAGAACTCCGTCCGAATGCCTCAGTTGGGCTCTCCAATTTTGCACGGATACAGGACCTTCCTCGACATCGAGGTCAGGGTTAAAATGCGGTAGATCGTTTAATCCTTTATATACTTCAAACTTAAGGTTAGGAGGAGCCAGCTTAATCATGGCATGCATTAGTAACGTATTAGAGGACTGGTTGCGCAGACTTCCGGAAATGGCAAGGATATTGAGTTCTTTCTTCAACGTAGCATCATCTCTATTCTTTAATAATGTAGGCGATTTGTTTATTTTCCTCCTGTAGGACTAGACTGTCTATAGAGAACGGTTTTAATTAAGGCATTCTTCATGTTAATTAAGAGATATCCACAATTCTTCATCAAAACTGCATGCGATCGTTTGAGTCATAATAAATATTTTTTAAAATTAGTACCAAGTACTAATACTTAGTGCTATAATGATAAAAAACAAAAGAGGTGATTACCGGTATGAATCAATCAATGGCAACCATTACGGCAATGGGTACGTATGTACCGGATCGAATATTAAGTAATGCTGATTTGGAGAAACTGGTCGATACGAGTGATGAATGGATTGTACAGCGTACAGGGATGAGAGAACGACGCATTGCAGCTGATGATCAGTTTGTGTCTGATCTGGCTACGAAGGCTGTAGAAGATATGATGCAGCGCTATAATGTTAGCGTAGAAGATGTGGATATGATTTTGGTTGCTACCAGCACACCTGAATATGCATTTCCCAGCACAGCATCCAGAGTACAGGCGAATCTTAACATTCCACATACGGGAGTGCTTGATTTGAATGCGGCATGTGCAGGGTTTACGTATGGATTGCAGCTGGCTGACAGCCTGGTAACGAGTGGCATGTATCATAAAGTGCTGGTTATTGGAGCGGAGACGTTGTCCAAGATTACCGATTACACAGACCGTACGACATGTGTATTGTTTGGAGACGGGGCAGGAGCATTTTTGGTAGAGAGAGCTGCCGGAAAAGGCGATTTTATAGCAGCGATCTCAGGTACGAGTGGAGAAGGAGGTATTCATCTCTATAAGAGTGGTCTATCTTCGGAGATGAATGGCGTACCTCTGCAGGGTGAGGGATGCCTTGTGCAGAATGGCAGAGAGATCTATAAATGGGCTGTAAGAACGATTCCTGAACAGTTAGGTAATCTTATAGCCAAAGCTGAGCTTAAACCGGAACAGATTGATTGGTTTGTTCCGCATAGTGCGAATCTAAGAATGATTGAAGCGGTATGTGAACGTGGTCCTATTTCGTTGGAACGTACTTTAACAAGTGTGGAGTATCGGGGAAATACCTCGGCGGCTTCGATTCCTCTTGCTTTACAGCTTGCAGTAGACGAAGGAAAATTAAAGCATGGGCAGCAGGTGGCCCTCTTTGGTTTTGGGGGTGGCCTGACTTACGCCGGTCTGGTGCTAAGATGGGGCGTACCGGATACCATTTAAACGTTTGAATATTAAGCCATTCTTCTTGAACTGAGATACAATCTCAAAAAAAGTACACCCCTTTCATGAACTCATGAAAAGGGTGTACTTTTAATGTGAGCAGATTGATTAAATTCAATAAAGCTGTTGCAATTCGAAAGTGATTAGCTTGGCAAGGGGAATACCTGATACCCCGCATAAAGTTAGATATTTAATATGATTACAGTAAGCAAGGTGGGTTATTTTGATCCACATCTTAATTAACCTCATTAAAGGTTTATGGCGCGAGCTTAGGTGCTTGGCGATGATGAGTTCCTTGCTCGTAGCTGTACGCCAGCTTGATCAGGGTTCCTTCGTCAAAGGCGCGTCCCAGGAATTCCATGCCTACAGGCAAACCGTCGGTAGTGAAACCGGCAGGAACTGTGATGGCCGGGAAGCCGGAGAATGGACTGAGTCGGTTGTTACCACCAGAATTCTGGCCTTCGCCAATGACACCAGCGGCTTGCGTAGAAGTAGGATAGATGATGGCATCCAGGTTGTTGTCTGCCATGACCTTCAACAAGGACTCACGTGTAACTTGGGTACGTTTCAGTACAATATCTTTGTACTCGGTTGTCTCCAGTGTTTCTCTTGCATCACGCGTCTTCATGGATTGTTCCTGTGATTTGTCGAACTGTCCGGACGCGATAATCTCCGACAGGCTGTGATATGGCGCATCTTCTCCCAAAGAATCGAGATAGTCATTCAGTTGGAATTTGAATTCATATCCGCTTAAGCTTGGATATTTATTGATTTCTGCCAGATTGGGGATGCTGATTGGAACTGCGTTAGCTCCCAACGATTGGAGTTCTACTACCGCGTTGTTAATCACGTCAGCAACGGCTTTTTCCTCGGCTTTGGTACTTGGAATGAGCTCGGTGGCCACACCGATCCGTGCACCCTTCAGTCCGTTTACATCCAGGAAGTCTGTATAGCTTGAGGGGATTTTGCCTACGGCATAGGCTGTAGCCACGTCGTTTTTGTCATAGCCAGCTGTAGCGTCCAGCATAATGGCGGCATCACTCACGGTACGAGCCATCGGGCCGCCTACATCCTGTGTTAATGCGAGAGGGATAATCCCTTCACGGCTGGACAGTCCGATCGTTGGACGAATACCCACGAGGCTGTTGAAGCTGGATGGAATGCGGATCGATCCGCCCGTGTCTGTGCCCAAGCCTGCAGCTGCAAAATTTGAGGCAATAGCAGCACCTGTTCCACCACTAGATCCGCCTGGATAGTGATCCAGCGCATAAGGGTTCAGTGTTTGTCCGCCCAGGGAGCTGGAGGTAGTAATGCCGAATGCGAATTCATGCAGATTAGTTTTTCCTAAAATAATGGCCCCTGCTGCTTTGAGCTTCTTCACTTGCTCAGCATCATGAGCAGGAACAGAATCCTTCAGACAGATACAGCCTGCGGTGGTAGGCATATCATTTGTGTCGAAGTTATCTTTAACTAGTACCGGAATACCGTGCAAAGGTCCACGAGGGCCTTGAGCTGCACGTTCTTCGTCCAAAGTTTCAGCGATTTTGAGAGCATCCGGGTTCAGCGTCAGGACTGCGTTAATGCTCACACCCTGATCATCGTATTTTTCAATGCGATCCAGATACTTCTGTACGAGTTCTTTGGATGTCAGCTTTCCTTGCGTCATGGCAGCCTGGAGATCCGTGATCGTTGCTTCCTCCAGAACAAATGGTTTTATGTAGTTATAAATGCGGTCTTTCAGAATGGCGACATCATTTTGTGTAAGTACAGCATTAGGAAGGAAGAGAGAGTCCGTGTATCCTTTCATCAATCCGGCGGTGTTCAGAGCACCAATGGCACCGGCAAAGCTTGCCTGATCCGGGACATCCTTGAAGGATTCCGCAGCAGACTCCAACTTCAGCCATGTTTGCAGGACTACCGCAGCGTCTTTACGCTGTACTGTTGTACCAGAAAGCTTGTCCATGGAAAAAGGAACACCTGCAAGTGTAGCCGCTTCTTCCATGGCTTGAACAAATGCCGTTGCAGTGACAGGAGCCTTACCAGCTGTTACGGCTGCAACCGTAGTTTTGCTCGAAGGCGTTGCCGCGGCGGCTGACGCCAATGGTACAGTTCCTCCCCATGTTGTGGCGATAACAGCCCCTGCCAATAACAATGCCCCACTTTTTTTCAATACAGATCCATGATAAGTCATGCATCCACGCTCCCTTCCTGTGTATCAATGATGTGTGTTAGCGAATCTGATATAGTTGCTTTTGTCACATTCTAAATAGATGTAAGGTATTCTTACAACACTCATATATATCCAAAAAAACGTATACATCCAGTACGTATGTGATACATGCTTCCAGATGCTCCTCATTCCATTCGCGGAAGAAACTTGTCGAAGGATATTGTGTAAAATAATCTGACATAAGAAGGGGGTTAAGTGTTAATTCATGAAACAAATCGTTTTTGGAAGCCAAAGCAAACCAATACTCTGAAATGATATAATAAAAGGATAGAAGTAGAAGAATGAACATAATCAACGATAGAAGCAAGAGAGTCGTAGGTTTCATTTAAGAAAGGAAGAGATTGAGTGAAAACATTGGTACTCGCAGAAAAACCATCTGTGGCACGCGAAATTGCCAGAGTGATGGGTGCGCGTGATAAACATAAAAGTTATATGGAAGGCCCGAAATATATCGTAACCTGGGCACTTGGACATCTTGTTGGGTTGGCTGAGCCGGAGGATTATGACAAAAAGTATGCAACGTGGAATTTGGAGGATCTGCCGATTCTGCCGGAACGTACCAAGCTGAAGGTGCTCAAAGAGACAAACCATCAATACAAAGCGGTTGCACAGCTGATGAAACGTCAGGATGTTGGTGAACTGGTTATTGCTACGGATGCGGCGCGAGAAGGAGAGCTGCTGGCCCGTTGGATTATGCAGATGGCCCAGTGGAAGAAACCATTCAAGCGGCTGTGGATATCATCCCAGACGGACAAGGCTATCAAAGATGGATTTGCAGCGCTGAAGCCAGGCAGCCAATTTGATCGACTTTATGAATCGGCCCGTTGTCGGGCAGAAGCAGATTGGATGATCGGACTTAACGTGACTCGGGCACTGACGGTTCGATTTAATGCGCAATTGTCAGCTGGACGAGTGCAGACCCCTACCCTCGGTATGATTATGGACAGGGAAAATGAGATCAACGGCTTCCGCTCGCAGGAGTACGAGACGTTAACGGCGGATGTTGGAGGTTTTCAGGCAGTGTGGCGGGCTGCAGGCGGTGATTCACGCATCTTTGATCCCCAAGAGACACAGGCATTGAAGAAACGGATAGAGGGTCGCAAGGGTACGATTGCCCAAGTGAAAAAAAGTGAAAAGGTTGAGCCGCATCCGCTGGCTTATGATCTGACGGAATTACAACGGGATGCCAACCGGAAATACGGTTTTTCCGCGAAGCAAACGTCCAATGTTCTGCAACGCCTGTATGAGCAGCACAAGCTGGTAACGTATCCACGTACAGATAGCCGTTATCTGACTTCAGATATGACAGGAACGTTGAAAGAGCGGTTGGATAGTGTAGCTATCGGACCTTATGCGTCTCTGGCCCGTCCTTTGCTGCGTAAAAATCTGAATATCACCAAACGTATCGTGGATGACAGCAAGGTAACCGATCACCACGCGATCATTCCAACAGAACAGACGGTTCTCCTCAATCAGTTGAATCCAGAGGAACGTAAGCTATACGATTTGATCGTTCGCCGATTCATCAGCTTGTTCTATCCGGCTGCGAAGTACGATTCTGTAGCGATCACCGTTCAGGTGGGGAATGATTCATTTTATGTAAAAGGAACAACGGTAAAAGAAAGTGGTTGGCGCGAAGTTTACGGCGGAGAGTATAGCGATGAGGATGATGATCGGACTGACGATTCTTCAGACCATGACCGTGCGCTTTTGCCAGACGTGCAGCAAGGACAGCCTGTGACGGTTCAACGTTGTCATATCAAAAGTGGACGGACGATGCCGCCCAAACGGTACACCGAAGCAGCTTTGCTTTCCCAAATGGAGAAGCATGGACTGGGCACTCCGGCTACACGCGCGGACATTATTGAGAAATTAGTCAGCTCTGACACAATCGATCGTCAAGGCAACAGCATGCATCCTACAGGAAAAGGGAAACAGCTGATTGAACTGGCGGCTCCGCAGCTTCGTTCACCTGAATTAACAGCCCGCTGGGAAGCCGAACTTGAACGGATCGCTCGTGGACAAGGAAAACCAGGGCCTTTCCTGGATAGCATCCGTTCGATGGCGAAAGAGCTTGTATCCACCGTAAAAGGCAGTAAAGCCGAGTATAAGCCGCATAATGTGTCTAATAGTCACTGCCCGGATTGTAATGCCCGTTTGTTGGAGAAGAAGGGTAAACGCGGGAAATTTCTTGTTTGTCCTACAGAAGATTGTGGATATCGTCGTTCGGCAGAGAAAAGACTGTCCAATCGTCGCTGCGCGCAATGTCACAAAAAGATGGAAATTAAAGAGGGTAAAGCAGGTTTGTACGTGCAATGTCTGCCTTGCGGCATCACGGAAACGTTGGATAAAGACAAGCAGCATGTGAACAAACGTGATCAGCAAAAGCTGGTTAAACAGTATGCCAAACAGGAATCGATCGGTTCCAATCTGGGAGATTTGCTGAAGGCGGCCATGGAGAAAAAAGGGGATTAGACGGCTCTTATTTTTAAGTGAAGAGATCCAATAGATTAACCTGCTGCATGTGGCAAGTCCGCAGAATGTGAATTGCCTGTTCTGGAACGATGTGCCGTATAAGAACCTCCTTTTTCAGGCAACGTAAGCCTAGGAGGTGATACGCAGATGCCGCATAACAAGCCAGAGAAAATTCACAACCAGCAAAATAATGATAGCATCCGGGAAGAGCATATCGCTGTACGCCCGGAGAAAGCAGCCAAAAGAGCACCCAATCTGAATGGTATTCCAAAACAGGAGTCCTAGGTTCGGGATGCATGTTTGTTTCCTTCTGAAATGATACGCGGTCCCTACCCTTGCGTTGAACATGTCTCTCTGGAGGTCTATAATGGAGATATAGGGAGATGTCCCGGGATAGGGGGACCGCTAAAAGTTTATGCAAACCGGATTGATACTTTGGTTTTTGTTTATTAATGTAGTTGGTTACCTGGTGATGTCAGATGACAAGAAACGTGCACAACGACGTCGAGACCGTACACCTGAACGAACGCTGTTCCTGCTGGCCTTTATTGGAGGGGCGTTGGGAGTATGGGTCGCCATGTATCGTAAACGTCACAAGACCAAACATCCCAGCTTCACAATCGGCATCCCGTTGTTGTTATTTCTCAATGCGGTTATCTACGGTTATTTTCTGCAATGATGTGGTGCGATAAATATGGATGCTATTCTGCTCGCTTTATGAATAAGTTATTATAATTATGTAAATTGTTTCGTATGATTGATTCGTTTTGGTCCTGGTGCGTTTAAGGACTTACATGGTTCTTGTAATATTTTAGACCGAAGATGGCTTCGACTGTTCTACATATAAAGGAAGGGAAGGGATTTACATGTTATTCTCCAAAATATTAGTGGCCTATGATGGTTCCAAAGCTTCAAATAAAGCACTTGATCGTGCGATTGAGTTAGCCAAAGTTTCTCCGGGCGCTGTACTGGATGTTATTCATGCTTTTGACTTTCCGCGTGTATTCATCGGGGAAGGATTGGCACCATTGCCGCCTTCATTGAATAATGATTACTATAATCTGGCGGTGCAAACGACAGATGAGGCGAAAGAGCGGATACAGGCTGCTGGTGTCACAGCGAATGTGGATCTGATCCAGGGGGCTGCTGCCGAGGTCCTTCTCGATTACGCCAAAGAGAACGGATCGGACATCATCATTATTGGTAGCCGTGGTCTTGGTGGAATCCGAGAATTTGTCTTGGGCAGTGTCAGTCACAACGTGGTGCAGCATGCACAGGTTCCGGTACTAATTGTGAAATAATTATAGAATGTGTGTGTGCACATGAAAGAGCAAGAGCCGGCTGTCTTCGATGGGATGAAGAGGGGCCGGCTTTCTTTTTTGGAATAAAAGGGATGGAGTTGCTCCAAATGATCGGTAATTTCCGAACATTAATTTTGTCAATATGTTAAATGTTCGTCTTTAAGTTGACATTAGCTGTAGGGGATTGTTAGAATGTTAGATGTGTCGATCAGTTATAGTTAAGGTCGAGTAGGTTCGAAAGATGTGGAATCTTTAATATTATTGAATTCATTTGTTGAAATAGATATTTGCTCGTATAACGCCGGGAATAGGGCCCGGAAGTATCTACCCGGGAACCGTAAATTTCCGGACTACGAGGAGATACGGCTGAGAGTCGCATGAAGTCAGATGCGGACAGCAAGCCCACTTTGGCATGCCCAAATGCGGGATACGTATTTCTTGGAGTCCGGTGTCCGGAGAAAATGTGATGTTTTCGCGGGTAGCGGATTTTTCTCATTTCACAATTAAACGAGAAGCAACAGGGTTAAACCAAAACGCTCAGACGGGAGTTGGATGTATTCATGTCAGTGCTGGTAGCTGTGATTATGGGCAGTAAGTCGGATTGGGAAACGATGAGGCATGCTTGTGAGGTGCTGGACGAGCTAGAGATTGGGTATGAAAAAAAGGTCGTATCCGCGCATCGCACGCCAGATTTGATGTTTGAATACGCGGAGCAAGCGATTGACCGCGGATTCAAGGTTATCATTGCAGGTGCGGGTGGGGCGGCACATCTGCCCGGTATGGTCGCTTCCAAAACGATGCTTCCGGTCATTGGAGTGCCCGTGCAATCCAAGGCGCTAAACGGTCTCGATTCCTTGCTGTCTATTGTGCAGATGCCTGGTGGAATTCCCGTCGCAACCGTAGCGATTGGCAAGGCAGGTGCAACGAATGCCGGATTGCTTGCGGCTCAGATCATCGGTGCTTTTGACCAGGATATCCAACGTCGCAGTGAAGCCCGTAGAGAGCGAATCAAACAAGAAGTGCTCGAAAGTAGTCTCGAAAGTAGTGATGAACTATGAGTCATACGGGAGTTCAATCCGGATCAGCGGGACAATTACAGCGTGTCATGCTCCCAGGTGAAACAACCATTGGTATTCTCGGGGGTGGGCAGCTTGGACGGATGCTGACGTTGGCCGGAACAGCGATGGGTTATCGATTTGTTACTCTGGATCCTGCTGCAGACGCTCCATGTGGACAAGTTGCCCGTCAGATTGAAGCAGGGTATGACGACGTGGCGGCTGCGCTCGAACTGGCCCGGCAGTGTGACGTAATTACCTATGAGTTCGAGAATGTAGATGCCGATGTTGCTTCTCTTCTGGAACGGGAATCCTATGTGCCGCAAGGAAGTGCGCTGCTGTACACAACCCAGCATCGTTTGCGCGAAAAACGTGCAATCGAAGCGGCGGGCGTACGCGTTGCTCCTTATCGTGAGATTACAAGTAAAGATACGATGCAAGCGGCAGTAAGTGAGCTTGGTGTTCCTTGTGTACTGAAGACGGTGACTGGTGGATACGACGGGAAGGGTCAACGCGTTATTCGAGAAGCAAATCAGGCGGTGGCTACTTATGAAGAACTCGCAGCTACCGGTGCGGAACTGGTGTTGGAGCAATTTATCAAGTTTGACTGCGAGATTTCAGTTGTTGTTGCACGGAGTACCAATGGGGAGATTAAGACGTTCCCGCCTGCCGAGAACATTCATGTGAACAACATTTTGCATACTTCGATCGTACCGGCAAGAGTACCTACCGATATTCAGATTGAAGCGCAGAAGTTGGCAGCAGCCGTGGCACAATCGATGCAGGCTGTGGGCTTGCTCGCAGTGGAACTGTTCGTTGCGGCGGATGGAAGACTATATGTGAATGAGCTGGCTCCAAGGCCGCACAATTCGGGACATTATACAATGGAGGCCTGTGCGACTTCACAATTCGAACAGCATATCCGTGCCGTTTGCGGATTACCGCTTGGAGATACTTCATTATTAAGCCCGGTTGTTATGGTCAATGTGCTTGGAGAACATCTGGAAGGAATCATTGCAAGAACGGGTCAGCATGACGCGGATGCGATGGAACTTGGTGTCATCCCCAAGCTTCATATATATGGTAAAACCGAAGCGAAGACAGGACGGAAGATGGGGCATGTTAATCTGCTCTGTCAGGATGTCGAAGAAGGATTACAATGGGTTGAACAAACTAATCTTTGGAGGAATACAAATTTATGATCGAACGTTATAGCAGACCCGAAATGAGAGCCATCTGGACGGAGGAAAATAAATTCAAGTCATGGCTGGAAGTTGAAATTTGTGCATGTGAAGCATGGGCGGAGCTTGGAGTCATTCCTAAGGAAGAAGCAGCATTGCTTCGTCAGAACGCTTCTTTTGACATCGATCGCATTTACGAGATTGAACAGGAAACACGTCATGACGTGATTGCTTTTACACGTACGGTATCTGAAAGTCTGGGTGCAGAGCGGAAATGGGTGCACTACGGTCTGACTTCCACGGATGTCGTTGATACAGCTCTGGGATATGTATTGCGTCAGGCAAATGAAATCTTGGAACGCGATATTGTGAATTTCATCGAAATTTTACGCGAAAAAGCGCTGACTTATCAGCACACGCCAATGATGGGACGTACACATGGGGTACATGCGGAGCCAACGACGTTTGGCCTGAAAATGGCTCTATGGCATGAAGAAATGAAACGGAACCTGGAGCGTTTCCGTCATGCAGCAGACAATGTACAATACGGCAAAATCTCTGGAGCAGTCGGCACATACGCGAACATTGATCCGTTTGTTGAAGAGTTTGTATGTGAGAAGCTGGGTACGAAGCCTGCCCCAATCTCGACTCAAACGCTGCAACGTGACCGTCATGCAGAATACATGGCTACACTGGCATTGATTGCAACATCTCTGGACAAGTTCGCTACAGAAGTACGTGCGCTGCAAAAGAGTGAATTCCGTGAAGTAGAAGAAGCATTTGCGAAAGGTCAAAAAGGATCTTCGGCAATGCCGCACAAACGTAACCCAATCGGCAGTGAAAATATCTCCGGTCTGTCCCGCGTCATTCGCGGACATATGGTATCGGCTTACGAGAACGTAACACTGTGGCACGAGCGTGATATCTCCCACTCTTCCGTAGAGCGTATCATCCTGCCGGATGCAACTATGCTGCTAAACTACATGCTGAACCGTTTCGGTAACATCGTGAAGAACCTGACCGTTTTCCCTGAAAATATGAAACGCAACATGGAGCGCACCTTCGGCGTACCATTCTCCGGCCGAGTGTTGACCAAGCTGATTGACAAAGGTTTCAGCCGCGAGCAGGCATATGATACCGTTCAACCACGTGCGATGCAGGCCTGGGAAGAACAACGCCAGTTCCAGGATATCGTGAGATCCACACCGGAAATTACTGAAGTGCTGAGCGAAGAGGAAATCGCAGATGCGTTCAACCCATCATGGCACCTGAAGCATGTGGATACCATCTTCAAAAAACTCGGCTTGAACGACTAATAATTTAATAAGGCTATAGCGCAGAATGATGGGTTTGCAGGGAACGCAGAGGACAGAAATAAGCTGAAGAAGCGAAGCGTTCGCCTTTATCCCCGGATTTTCACTTTGAAAAAGTGGAATCAAAAAATCTGGGGATAACAGCGATCGGAAGATTGTTCTGTCAGCGGAGTGGAGTCCGCACCATCAGGATTCTGTCCTAAGCCTTACATCTCCTGAAAGAAGGTGAGCCTCCATGGCACTGTCCACTGCGGCAGATCTCGTTAAAGCTCCTTTGTTATATAAGGGAAAAGTACGTGAGTTGTATGATCTGGGTGAACATTTTCTCATCGTGGTTACGGACCGGATTTCGGCGTTTGACTACGTGCTGGACCCAGCCGTTCCTGAGAAGGGCAATGTGCTTAATAAACTGAGCAGCTTCTGGTTTGAACTGACAGGCGATATGATGGACAACCACGTGGTGCATAAGGATGTAAACCAACTGGGCGATATCATCACCGACCCTGCACTGCTTAAAGACCGCATCATGGTGACCCGCAAAGCCGAGCGCATTGATATTGAATGTGTGGTGCGCGGCTACATTACGGGAGGCGGATGGAGACAATATGAGAAAAGCGGAGAAGTTAACGGCATCAAGCTGCCGGATGGACTTCGCAAAAACGCCAAGCTCGATGTTCCCATCTTCACCCCGGCTGCCAAAAACGATGTCGGTCACGATGAAGACATCCCGATGGATCGAATGAAAGAAATTGTAGGAGATGCTCTGGCGATTGAGCTTCAGGAAAAAAGCCTGCGTCTGTATGAATACGCTCGCGAATATTGTGATCAGCGCGGAATTATCCTCGCAGACTGCAAGTTCGAATTCGGCATGGTTGATGGCAAAGTCATCTTGATTGACGAGATATTCACTCCGGACGCTTCGCGCTTCTGGGCCAAAGAGAATTACGCACTCGACATTGAGATCGACAGCATGGATAAAGAGCCGGTACGCACCTATCTTTTAGGTAGCGATTGGGACAAGAACAGTAAACCTGACCCGCTGCCACAAGAGGTTGTGGAGGCAACAACCGCAAGATACGTCGATATTTATAACCGTTTAACAAAGTAATAAGTTTGAGTAAGGGACGTTTGAGTGAAGGCTACGGGAAAGTTTGGCTTTCGATCGTTGTTGCCCCCGGAATGTTTTGGTTGGAATCCTTTTTTCAAAAGGAAACATTCCGGTTGCAAAGGCGAACGCTTTCGCTTCTACAGCTCAAATCTTTCCCTCCGCCAGTGTCAAACTGGGGGATGAGGCAACTAAAGACAATGGTTTCCTGGCATACCCGGAATCCTGCAAAAAAATTTAAATTCTCTGATTACTCATGGTACTTCAAGACCATTTCACCGTTTCTACGGAATGGTCAGTCTCGACCATTACAAACCGTGCAACGTAAAAGGTTTAGGCCTTTAAAAAAAACGTCGCATGGACTAGCGGAGGGGCGGAATTGTTCTTAAAGGAGCGAAGCGTTCGCCTTTGTCCCCGGGTTTTGACCGCACAGCGGTTCAAAACAATCCAAAAAACCTGGGGACAACAGCGACCGGAAGAACAATCCGCCCCGGAGCGAGCTCCCAAAGTCACTTTTTTAACAGCATAAAGCATTTATCCCGTTCATTACTGAGGAGGAACATAAGGATCATGATTAAAGCAACCGTCTATGTCACTATTAAGCAAAGCGTTCTCGACCCACAAGGAGTAGCTGTTCAAGGTGCCCTGCACTCAATGGGATTCAATGAAGTGGAAAGTGTACGGATCGGTAAAGTCATGGAACTGACTCTGGATACAACAGATCGTGCGGAAGCGGAAAAACGATTGACAGTCATGTGTGAGAAGCTGCTGGCCAACACCGTTGTTGAAGATTACCGCTACGAATTGGAGGGTTAATCCCATGAAATTTGCAGTTCTTGTGTTTCCTGGCTCCAACTGCGACATCGACTGTTACAAGGCAGTAGAAGATGCGATTGGACAAGAGGTTGATTACGTATGGCACACAGCTACAGATCTATCGGCTTATGATTGTATCCTTGTTCCGGGTGGTTTCTCGTATGGTGACTATCTGCGCTGCGGAGCGATTTCCCGTTTTGCACCTGTAATGAACGAGGTAGCGAAAGCTGCTGAACAAGGTAAATATATTCTCGGCATTTGCAACGGATTCCAGATCTTGACGGAAGCAGGATTGCTTCCGGGCGCATTGATTCGCAACATGTCGCTGAAATTCCGTTGTCACGATACAGTATTGAAAGTAGCGAATGCAGATACTCCTTTTACGCGTGACTATGCACCTGGGGAAGAGATTGTTATTCCGATTGCTCACGGTGAAGGAAACTATTATTGCGACGAGGAGACGCTGGCGAGTTTGCAGGCAAACAACCAGATCGTCTTTACGTATGGCAGCAACCCGAACGGTTCCCTGGGTGATATCGCGGGAATCTGCAATGAGGGCGGAAACGTGGTCGGCATGATGCCACATCCAGAGCGCGCGGTGGACTCACTGCTCGGTTCGGAAGACGGCAAACGTATGTTTACATCTATTTTGAAAGCATGGAGGGATCGGCATGACGCAGCAGCTATCCGCTAAGGAACCGACGGCAGAACAGGTCGCAGAACATAAACTTTACGCACAAATGGGCGTGTCTGACAGCGAGTATGAGCTGATCTGTGAGTTCATGGGGCGCAAGCCGAACTACACGGAGATTGGTGTATTTAGTGTCATGTGGTCCGAGCACTGCGCGTACAAAAACTCCAAGCCGCTGCTGCGCCGTTTCCCAACCAGTGGGCCGCGTGTCCTGATGGGACCGGGTGAAGGTGCCGGGATCGTGGATATCGGTGATAATCAGGCCGTTGTATTCAAAATTGAAAGCCATAACCATCCTTCCGCGGTTGAGCCTTACCAAGGTGCGGCAACAGGTGTGGGCGGCATTATCCGTGATATTTTCTCCATGGGTGCAAGACCGGTGGCACTTCTGAATTCCCTGCGTTTTGGCAAGCTGGAAAGTGACCGCGTGAAGTATTTGTTTGAACATGTCGTATCCGGTATTGCTGGCTATGGTAACTGTATAGGAATTCCAACCGTTGCTGGTGAAGTTATGTTTGACGAAAGCTACGATGGTAACCCACTCGTTAACGCGATGTGTGTAGGTTTGATCGATCATGACAAAATCCAGCGCGGTGTCGCCAAAGGTGTAGGCAACCCGGTCTATTATGTTGGACCGCCAACAGGTCGTGACGGTATCCATGGTGCTACTTTTGCATCAGTTGAGCTGACAGAAGAATCCGAGTCCAAACGGACTGCCGTTCAAGTGGGTGATCCGTTCATGGAGAAGCTCGTGATGGAATCTTGCTTGGAACTCATCGATACAGGAATCGTGCTGGGTATTCAGGATATGGGTGCAGCAGGTCTGACATGCTCCAGTGCGGAAATGGCAAGTAAAGCGGGTAACGGGCTGGAATTGTATCTGGATCAGGTGCCACAGCGTGAAGAAGGCATGACGCCTTATGAAATGATGCTGTCGGAGTCCCAGGAACGGATGTTGTTCGTTGTTGAGCCGAAGGATGAGGCGCAGGCGATGGAGATTTTTGAACGTTGGGGCGTTATCTGTGCAAAAGTCGGAAAAGTAACGGATGATGGACGTCTGAAATTGATCCACCATGGCGAAGTGGTTGGAGACATGCCAGTAACTGCACTGGTTGATGAGTGCCCGGTGTATGACAAACCATCTTCTGTACCTGCTTATTATGAGCAAAGTGCTTCTATCGACACCCTTCGTTACGATGAAGTGTCGGATCTCGGCGGAGCGTTGAAGCAAGTGTTGGCATCCCCAACGGTAGCGAGCAAGAAGTGGGTTTATGATCAATATGATTACATGGTGCGTACAAGCACTGCGGTTCGCCCAGGTTCAGATGCAGCGGTAGTGACCATTCGTGGTACACGCAAAGGGTTGGCGATGACAACGGACTGTAACGGACGCTATGTCTATCTTGATCCAGAAGTAGGCGGACGGATTGCAGTCAGCGAAGCTGCCCGTAACATTGTATGTTCCGGTGCAGAGCCATTGGCGATTACAGATAACCTGAACTTTGGTAACCCGGAGAAGCCGGATATTTTCTGGCAGATGGAAAAAGCGGTAGACGGTATGGCTGAAGCTTGCCGCGTGCTGGATACGCCAGTGATCGGGGGTAACGTGAGTCTGTACAACGAAAACGCCAAAGGCTCTATCTATCCAACGCCAGTTGTCGGTATGGTTGGCTTGGTGCATGATACAGATCACATCACAACACAAGGCTTCAAAGCCGAAGGTGACGTTATCATCCTGCTGGGTGAAACGAAAGCTGAACTGGGCGGCAGTGAGCTGCAATATGCGGTTCATGGCAAAACGGAAGGCCGTCCGCCACAACTGGATCTGAACACCGAGAAAGCGCTGCTTAGCACGGTATTGGAAGCCATTCAATCCGGACTTGTTCGCTCCGCGCATGACTTGTCTGAAGGTGGTTTGGCTGTAGCATTGGCTGAGTCTTGCATCAGCGGCAATGTGGGTGCACAGGTCAATGTTGAAACGGCATTGCGTGGGGACCATGCACTTTTCAGTGAAAGCCAATCCCGGATTCTGCTGTCGGCATCGCCGGAGCAAGCGGGTAAGCTGGAAGCTTTTGTACGTGAGCGCGGTGTGCCTGTAGCTGTGATTGGGCGTGTAGAAGGAAGTAATCTGACGATTGAATTGAACGGAACATCAGCCGTGAACGAACCCGTAGGAGGTTTGACACAGGTCTGGGAGGATGCGATTCCATGTCTCATGAACTGACGACAGGACCTTTGTGGACAGGCGATTATTATAATGAAGGGTCCGGTAAGGAAGGACTCGACAAATTAAAGGAGGAATGTGGCGTATTCGGGGTGTTTAAGCACCCTGACGCTGCATCACTGTCCTATTATGGCCTGCATGCCCTTCAACACCGAGGGGAAGAAAGTGCAGGTATGTGTGTAAGCGACGGCAACGAGTTTCACTACCATCGTGGTATGGGTCTGGTGAAGGAAGTCTTCACCAAGGATCTAATGCAGACGTTGACCGGGGATATCTCCATCGGTCACGTTCGGTATTCAACCAGTGGTGACAGTAAGCTGACGAATGCACAACCATTGGTATTTAAATACCGTGATGGTGATCTGGCAGTAGCAACTAACGGTAACATCGTCAATGCGCCAACAATCCGGCGTGAGCTGGAGCAGGGTGGGTCCATTTTTCAAACGACCAGTGATACGGAAGTTATTGCCCATTTAATCGCGAGATCGCCAAAAGGATTGGTGGAAGCCGCGAAGGATGCGTTTCAGCGTATCGTGGGTGGTTATGCTTTTCTAATCATGACCAACGATAAGTTGCTGGTTGCTTCCGATCCCCATGGTCTGCGTCCGCTCACAATGGGTAAATTGGGAGATGCGTATCTGTTTGCATCCGAGACATGTGCGCTGGAGACGATTGGTGCAGAGTTGATTCGTGATATTGAGCCAGGCGAACTGTTGGTGCTGGATGCAGATGGTCTTCACGAGGACCGTTTCGATCATCACAAACACCGCAAGGCACTATGCGCGATGGAGTATATCTACTTTGCCCGTCCGGACAGTGACATGAATGGTGCGAACCAGCATGCTGCGCGTAAACGGATGGGTAGCCGCATGGCGATTGAGTCTTTCGTGGATGCCGATCTGGTAACAGGTGTACCGGACTCCAGTATTTCCGCGGCAATCGGCTACGCGGAGCAAACCGGGATTCCGTATGAGATGGGTATGATCAAAAACAAATACACCGGACGTACGTTTATCCAGCCAAGCCAGGAACTGCGGGAACAAGGCGTGAAGATGAAACTGAGCGCCGTGCGCCGTGTCGTCGAAGGCAAACGCGTGGTCATGATTGACGACTCCATCGTACGGGGAACAACTTCCCGCCGGATCGTGAACATGCTGCGAGATGCCGGAGCCACGGAAGTTCACGTTCGCATTACATCCCCACCGTTCAAAAACCCGTGCTTCTACGGAATCGATACCCCCGACAGCCGCGAATTGATCGCCTCACAGCTGTCGGTGGAAGAGATCTGCCGTGAGATTAATGCGGACTCCCTGGCGTTCCTCAGCCCCGATGGGCTGATTACATCGATTCAGGGAGATAATCAGGATGACTATAAAGGCGGGCTCTGCCTCGCATGTTTTGATAATGATTACCCAACCCGCCTCGATTTCGGCGGCGAAGAAAAATTCGGCTGCAGCTGCTAGCTGTTAAGCCCCGCCTTGCGGAGCAACAGGGGCCAGGGCAGCCAAGCGAAGCAGCTGCCTCCGGGCGCAGCCCGATCCCTTAGCCCCGCCTTGCGGAGCAACAGGGGCCAGGGCAGCCAAGCGAAGCAGCTGCCCCAGCGGGCGCAGCCCCGCAGCGCAGTCGAGCGGGGTTCGCCGACCGATGGCCTACGGCCAACGGGAAAGGCGAACAAAAACGCGAGCACACGCACAAACCAACCATAGCAAGATCATACCAGCCACTCCTGCACCGCTTGTTTGGCGGGTGTCCAGAGGGCCTGACAAGGTCCTTTGGGGTCCTCCCGGGCGGGAGGATTTAGGAGGGGCGAAAAAAAAGGAGCGGATTCCACTTGTCCGAAGCATACAAAAACGCCGGCGTCGATATCGCGGCAGGCAACGAAGCGGTTGAACGGATGAAAAAACACGTGAAACGTACCTTCCGTCCGGAAGTGATGACAGATCTAGGAGGCTTTGGCGCCCTGTTCGGTTTGAACAAAGATAAATATGATGAGCCGGTGCTTGTATCCGGTACAGACGGTGTAGGAACCAAGCTGAAAATCGCATTTGCCATGGACCGTCATGATACCATCGGAATCGACGCGGTAGCCATGTGTGTGAACGACATTGTGGTACAGGGCGCAGAGCCGTTGTTCTTCCTCGACTATCTGGCGTGTGACAAAGTCATCCCGGAGAAAATAGAAGCCATTGTTGCGGGAATCGCAGAAGGATGTCATCAGTCGGGCTGTGCACTAATCGGTGGCGAAACGGCTGAAATGCCAGGCATGTATAGTGAGGGTGAATACGATATTGCCGGATTTACGGTGGGTATCGTGGACAAAGCGAAAATCATAAACGGTACAACTATCGCTCCTGGCGACACAGTGATCGGACTTGCATCCAGCGGTGTGCACAGCAACGGCTTCTCCTTGGTACGCAAACTTTTGCTGGAACAAGCCGGATTGGGCTTGCAGGATGAAGTCGCTGAATTGGGTGGCAAGCTGGGTGACGCACTGCTGGAACCAACGAAAATCTATGTAAAACCACTCCTGTCCCTGCTTGAAAAGGTAAAAGTAAAAGGCATGGCTCACATTACTGGTGGGGGCTTCATCGAGAACATCCCGCGTATGCTGCCAAGCAGCGTGAATGTAGATATCGACTACGGTTCTTGGCCGATCCTGCCAATTTTCAACCTGCTGCAAGAAAAAGGATCTGTATCGAACCGTGACATGTTCACCACGTTTAATATGGGGATTGGACTTGTGCTGGTTGTGAACGAAGCAGATGCAAGTGAAGCGCTGGAACATCTGAAGGCATCTGGCGAAGAAGCGTACATCATTGGCCGTGTTACAGAAGGAGATGCGCGAGTAACCTTCACGGGAGCGGATGTTTAATGGCGAACTACCGTATTGCTGTATTTGCCTCTGGTGAAGGTTCGAACTTTCAGTCATTGGTTGATGCAGCACGGAACGGAGGGCTGGGTGCATCCATAGATCTGCTGGTATGTGACAAGCCGGCTGCACGTGTGGTGCAGCGGGCGCAGGATGCAGGCGTGGAATGCCATCTGTTTACTCCCAAAAATTATGATTCCCGCGAAGCCTACGAGGCTGAAATTGTGGAAGTGCTTGAATCCAAAAACATTGATCTGGTTGTTCTTGCCGGTTACATGAGATTGCTGACTTCAGTGGTCGTGGATAGCTATGCAGGTCGGCTGATTAACATTCATCCGTCCTTGTTGCCAGCGTTTGCGGGCAAAGATGCAGTAGGACAGGCACTGGAATACGGCGTTAAAATTACCGGAGTTACCGTGCACTTTGTGGATGGAGGCATGGATACAGGGCCAATTATTGCCCAGCAGCCTGTTCCGATTTTGCCAGAGGATACAGCTGAATCCGTCAGTCGCTCCATCCATGCTGCTGAACAGCAGCTGTACCCTGAGGTTGTATCCTGGTTTGCTCAGGGAGTGGTTAAACTCGAAGGTCGCCAAGTTACTGTAAAGAAAGCGGACTGACTCTGAAAATTCGGGCAGGAACTGTCGTTTGAAACAAGTATGATCGTCGAAAATTGGTACGCATTTTGTGATATTTCTCGGGAAATAAATCGGTTGTGTTTCGCCATGAAACGCGAAGCCATGGGACATTAAAGGAGGAGCATATTGTGAGTATCAAAAGAGCGCTGGTCAGCGTATGGGATAAAACAGGCATCGTGGATTTTTGCCGCGAGCTGTCGCAAATGGGTGTGGAGATTATTTCGACAGGAGGTACAAGCAGTCTGTTGTCGAAGGAAGGCGTACCTGTCATCGGAATTTCGGATGTGACCGGATTCCCGGAAATCATGGACGGACGTGTCAAAACATTGCATCCAGCAGTTCATGGTGGGTTGCTGGCTGTTCGTGACAGCGAAGAGCATAAGCGCCAGATGGAAGAGAACGGATTGGATTATATCGACCTCGTTGTCGTAAACCTGTACCCCTTCCAAGATACCATTGCCAAACCGGATGTAACGTACGAAGACGCGATCGAGAACATCGATATCGGTGGTCCAACCATGCTTCGTTCTGCTGCCAAAAACCATGCTTTTGTTAGTGTCGTTGTTGACACAGCAGATTATGGCAAGGTGCTTGAAGAAGTTCGCAGCAGTGGAGACACTTCACTCGAAACACGCAAACGGCTTGCGGCAAAAGTGTTCCGTCATACAGCGGCTTATGATGCAGTTATTTCTGACTATCTCTCCAACCTGAACGGTGATCCGCTGCCAGAGCGTCTGACGGTTACTTACGAAAAACTCCAGGATTTGCGTTATGGCGAAAATCCACATCAGCAGGCGGCATTCTACCGCAAACCACTGGCAGCCCAAGATACGTTGACAACAGCCGAGCAATTGCACGGTAAAGAGTTGTCTTACAATAATATTAACGACGCGAACGCAGCCTTGCAGATTGTAAAGGAATTTGAAGAACCAGCTGTTGTGGCGGTCAAACATATGAATCCTTGCGGCGTAGGTATTGGCGAAAGCATCTACGAAGCTTATGGCAAAGCTTATGCGGCTGATCCAACCTCCATCTTTGGTGGAATCGTGGCAGCCAACCGCATTATCGACAGCGATACAGCGGCTAAACTGAGTGAGATTTTCCTGGAAATCGTTCTGGCTCCTGACTTTACACAAGAAGCACTCGATATCCTCACCAAAAAGAAAAACATTCGTTTGCTCAAAACGGGTGAACTGAACGCTGCCCGCAATCGGGAGAGCCAATTCGTAGTAACTTCCATCGACGGCGGCATGATCGTACAGCAAAGCGATGTGCATTCCATTGAAGCAAGCGAGTTGAAGGTAGTAACAGATCGTGCACCATCCGAAGAAGAACTGAAACAGCTATTGTTTGGCTGGAAAGTGGTTAAGCATGTGAAATCCAATGCGATCGTTCTGGCGGCAAACGACATGACTGTTGGTGTGGGCGCAGGTCAAATGAATCGTGTCGGTGCAGCCAAAATTGCGATTGAACAAGCAGGCGATCAAGCCAAAGGTGCCATTCTGGCATCTGATGCGTTCTTCCCAATGGGCGACACACTGGAGCTCGCAGCGAAAGCTGGAGTTACAGCAGTGATTCAACCAGGTGGCTCCATCAAGGACGAAGAGTCCATCAAAGTGGCTAATGAATACGGTATTGCAATGGTCTTCACCGGCGTTCGTCACTTCAAACATTAAACGACAACTATAGTGCTTCCAAACGATGAACAAGCGAATAGGCTTGTTCATCGTCTTTTGAAGCTTTTTTACCAAGAGGAAATGAAAAATCCTGAAATTCATGGAGGGAACAACGCTAATGGATATTCTGGTAGTGGGCGGCGGTGGCCGGGAGCATGCAATCATATGGGCACTGGCGAAAAGCCCGAAGGCAGGCAAGATTCACTGTGCGCCGGGAAATGCAGGCATTGCACAGCTCGCCGAGTGTCATCCGATTGCAGTAAATGAATTTGATAAACTGACAGCGCTCGCTGTGGAGCTTAATGTGGGCTTGGTTGTTATTGGGCCGGATGATCCGCTTGCAGACGGCATTGTGGATGCTTTTGACAAGACAGGCATTCCAGTCTTTGGACCACGCCGTAATGCAGCAGAGATTGAGGGCAGCAAAACATTTATGAAAGACCTGCTGCACAAATACAATATTCCCACTGCAGCCTATGAGAAATTCGACAATTACGAGCAAGCGCAGGCTTATCTGAATGAGCAAGCCATTCCTGTGGTGATTAAGGCTGATGGACTGGCAGCTGGTAAAGGCGTTACAGTAGCTTATTCCCGTGAGGAGGCTAATCAGGCGCTCCGGAGCATTATGGTGGATAAAGTATTTGGAGAAGCAGGAGCCAAGGTCATCATCGAAGAATTCCTGGCAGGTCAGGAAATGTCGATTTTGGCTTTTGTGGATGGAGAGACCGTTCGTCCGATGGCAGCTGCACAGGATCACAAACCGGTATTTGACAACGATCAGGGGCCAAACACAGGTGGAATGGGAACCTACTCGCCACTGCCGCACATCCCGGCATCCATCATTGAAGAAGCAGTGGAGACGATTATCAAACCAACGGCCAAAGCGATGGTATCCGAAGGACGTCCGTTCCAGGGTGTGTTGTTTGCCGGGCTGATGATTTCACCAGATGGTAAACCCAAAACGATTGAATTCAACGCCCGTTTCGGTGATCCCGAGACTCAGGTCGTATTACCACGTCTGAAGAGTGACCTACTCGACATTTTCTGGGCAACCGTGCACGGGAAATTGGCGGATATCGAGATTGAATGGAGCGAAGAAGCTGCTGTATGTGTTGTGCTCGCTTCTGGTGGATATCCGGGTCCTTATGCGAAAGGCGTAGCGATTGAAGGGCTGGATCAAGTCGATGAAGCGGTAGTCTTCCATGCGGGTACGGCGCGCAATGAATCCGGAGAATGGCTTACCAATGGGGGACGTATCCTGGGTGTGGTAGGTCTTGGAGCCGATATCGCCGAAGCAAGAAACAAAGCTTATGCTCAAGCGGACCGAATCCGCTTTGATGGCAAACATCAGCGGTCTGATATTGCTGCCAAGGCTTTGGTTAACCAATAAATCAACAACAAGGGGCTCGTAAGATGCTCGCCTGAAAAGGTGTTTGCATCCTGTGAGCCTTTTATTGCGTATACATAACTATGTGGCAAAGCTGTTTCTATTTACCGCAGATCAAGGAAAGAGAAAGAGACTTTTGAGTTGTTTGAGCAATTTTGGCAGAGGGTATTATTTTTGTAAAACCGTCTAGTCTAACAATAATGAATGAATCTTCATACAGAAAGACTATTTTGTGAACAATACAATATGTAGTGCTTCAAACCATGACGTGCAACTAGATGGTTTGGTGCAGATCGTGTTATACTTCTCTGAAACAGGAATGAATGAGAGGGGAGGTGGATATCTATTGGGAAGGCGATATTGTAAACTGTCCAAATGGAGAATTTTGGTGGAGTAAATCGGAGAAACAAGCGACAGCATGAGGGGGAACCCTGGTTTTAGTGAAGTAGTTTCTGTAAATGATTAACTTCATCCTGAATTCCTGTTTTGCTATTTTACAAGGTCAAAGTATAACATATACAAACTTTATCATTAATCGATTTCATATAAGGCATACGCCGTATTGAACGTCAATCAGCTGTTGAATGGTTAACCAGATTAACGGATCACGCTGTAACTATCTCTGGAGGTGAATCCCTGAGAAGCGGGGAAATCATTGGACATAATTACCGTATTGAATATTGCATTACTCATTATCTTGATTGCGTTGACCGCATTTTTCGTTGCATCGGAGTTCGCTGTGGTCAAGATCCGTACATCAAGAGTGGATCAACTTGTTGCCGAGGGCAATAAGAAGGCCATATTGGCCAAGAAAGTAGTCACGGATCTCGATTATTATCTGTCTGCCTGTCAGCTCGGTATTACCGTCACTGCCCTGGGATTGGGTGCACTCGGTAAGCCAACTGTTGAAAGGCTCCTATATCCGGTATTTGAGTATCTAAACGTATCGGCTTCCGTATCATCCGTCGCATCCTATGCGATTGCGTTCATACTTGTCACGTTCCTGCACGTTGTTGTTGGTGAGATGGCTCCCAAAACGCTGGCGATTCAATTTTCGGAAAAATTGACGCTGCTGCTCTCGCCACCATTGTACTGGTTCGGTAAAATAATGTACCCGTTCATCTGGGCGCTGAATGGTGCATCTCGCGTTATTCTTCGTGGTTTTGGCGTTAAGCCTGCCGGGCATGAGCAGGCATACTCGGAGGATGAGATCAAAATCATCATGAACCAGAGTTATGAAGGGGACGAGAACAACAAGACCAAGCTTTCGTATCTGGAAAATGTATTTGTGTTCGATGAGCGTGATGCCAAAGACATCATGGTTCCGAGGACGGAACTGGTAACACTGAATCATAATATGACTTACGATGATATCATCCCGATATTGGATGAGCATAATTATTCACGTTATCCCGTCATTGAGGATGGGGATAAGGACCGAATTGTCGGTGTCGTGAATGTGAAAAAGATTTTGCCTGATATGGTTGCCCTTAGGGAGCACCAACTTGTCGATTTTGTTCGTGAAATTCCTTACGTTTCTGAAGTTACAAGTATTCAGGATGCCATGATCAAGATGCAGCAGGAACGTGTGCACATGGCCGTGGTCGTGGATGAATACGGAGGTACCTCGGGGATCATTACAATGGAGGATATTCTGGAGGAGCTTGTCGGCGAGATTCGGGATGAGTTCGATGCCGATGAAGTTGCTGACATTCAGGAAACCGGAGAGAACCAATATCTCATTAACGGCCGGGTGCTGCTGGATGAGTTGGAGCGGCAGTTTGGGCTTGTGTTTGAAGGTAATGAAGAGATGGATACCGTGGCCGGGTGGATTCAATTCCAGAAGGGTGTCGGTGTGGAACAAGGTGATACGATAGAACACGGTGATTACATCTGGACCGTTGTGGACGCAGAAAATTTTCACATTAAGCAGGTTCTGCTTGAACGTGTAAATGCCGCACAGGTTAATGAATCTGCCAGTGACCTAGCCTAATCTAATTACCCGAGCATCACTAGTGTTAACTTAAATAAATGATCAACTTGGAGGTGAATCCCTCAACTTGAGGGAAATCATTGGACGGAATAATAGCCTTAAACTTATTTTTAGTAGCCGTATTTATCGGTCTGACCGCCTTTTTCGTTGGAGCGGAATTTGCAATTCTGAAAGTGCGGATGTCTCGAATAGATCAGTTAATCCTGGAAGGCAACAAAAAAGCGGTATTGGCCAAAAAAGTGGCTCACAATCTGGATTATTATCTATCTGCCTGTCAGTTGGGTATCACCATCACGGCGCTGGTATTGGGTGCACTGGGTGAACCTACTGTTGAGAAGATGCTTCACCCGCTGTTTGAACGACTTGAGGTTCCAGCGGCTTTATCTACGGTACTATCGTATGGTATTGCTCTGGCGATCATCACGTTCCTGCACGTCGTAATAGGTGAATTGGCACCGAAAACGCTCGCGATCCAGTTTGCAGAGAAAATGACTCTGTTGCTCGCACCGCCGCTGTATTGGTTCGGTAAGATCATGAATCCGTTCATCTATGCACTGAATGGGGCGGCACGTCTGCTGCTTGGCATATTTGGTATAAAACCAGCAGGTCACGATACAGTTCACTCTGAAGAGGAACTGAAGCTGATCATGGCGCAGAGTTATGAAAGTGGAGAGATCAATCAGACGGAGCTGGACTATCTCAAAAACATTTTTGCTTTTGATGAGCGTCTGCTTCAGGAGATTATGATCCGCAAAGAAAAAATTGTTACGTTAGATAAAGAAATGCCGCTGAATCGTATGATTGAGGTTCTGAAGCAGCATGAATACACACGTTTCCCAGTGATCGAAAAAGGAAATCTGGACCACTTCGTTGGATTTATTCATACGAAGGAGATGCTCACGAGTGTTGCTGCTGGCCGGGCGTTCAATATAGATACCTTTGTTCATGACATGTTGAAATTCTCGGAGTTATCACCAATTAAGGATGTATTGATCCAGATGCAGCAAAGTCGTTCCCATATCGCTGCAGTTCATAATGCGGAGGGGACAACGGTTGGTCTGGTTACGATGGAGGATATCCTTGAAGAAATTGTTGGAGATATCAAGGATGAGTATGATGGCAAAGATCTGGTACAACCGCCTAAGCGATTAAAATTGACCTAAAGCATCATGCGAAGTAATAAGGGCCAATGTTGTTTGGCGGCAATGGAATAAGATTCAAGGAAGACAGGTTTCCGAGTGATCGGGGCCTGTTTTTTGTCCTTTTTCATTATACTCAAGCTGCATTTCAGCAGGTTAACGACCCTAAGTATCTTAATTTTAAAACAAAAGCTTGCAAAATGAGAACGAATGGATTAATATAAATTTAAAGAATCTTAATTTAAAGATAAATAACAAAAAGCACTGCATAACAAACTGCTAAATATAACAATGCTACTAATAAAACCAAGGGAGTGGAGAGTATGTTCAGAACTTCAGGAATCCATCACGTTACGGCTTTTGTAGATGATGCACAGAAAAATGTTGATTTTTACGCAGGTGTATTGGCACTAAGATTGGTGAAAAAAACAATTAACTTTGATGCACCGGATGTTTACCATCTGTATTATGGCAATGAGGATGGGGCACCGGGTACCATTATCACTTTCTTCCCGCAGCAAAATGCCAGAAGAGGTGTAATTGGATCAGGACAGACGGGCGTAACCGTATATGCAGTTCCGGTGGGAAGCCTGCCATTCTGGAAAGAACGTCTGACATCCTTCGATATTCCATTTGAAAATAAAACAAGATTTGGCGAGCAGTACATTCGCTTCTTCGATAAAGGCGGTCTGTTGCTCGAATTGGTTGAGCGTGAAGGAGGCCAGGCTAGTCAGTGGTCATTCAATGGCGTAACGCCAGAGCATGCGATCAAAGGCTTTGGTGGTGCTGTATTATTCAGCCATGTACCCGACAAAACAACGGATGTGCTGAAAACGATGCTCGGTTTGGAGCAGGTAGGTGAAGAGGATGGAATCATTCGTTTACAGGCTACTGGCGACATCGGTCAATTGATCGATATTCAATCCACCGGAATTCAGCGGGGAATTGGCGGAGCTGGTACAGTACACCATATTGCATGGCGTGCCAAAGATTACGTCGAGCACGAACAAATGCAGCAGGACCTTCAAAAAGCCGGATATCATCCAACGCCGGTCATTGACCGCCAGTACTTCAACGCCGTCTATTTCCGGGAACCGGGAGGTATACTGTTTGAACTGGCTACGGATCCTCCAGGATTTGCACGGGATGAACCGCAGGAGAGCATGGGTGAGAAACTGATGCTGCCTGAATGGTATGAACCACAGCGCGAGCAGATTGAACAGCTGCTGCCACCTATTCAAGTACGTGAATGGAAAGGAGAGTCCAAATCATGACTACTACCAATACAATGAAACATATATATAAAGCAGGTGCACAACCGGATGCCCCTACACTGTTGTTGCTGCACGGAACAGGTGGAACGGAGAATGATCTGGTAGGTCTGGGCGAGATGATTGCGCCAGGAGCCGGTATTCTGGGGGTGCGTGGTAACGTATCTGAGAACGGGATGCCCCGTTTCTTCCGCCGTTTGGCCGAAGGGGTGTTTGACGAAGAGGATCTCATTGCACGGACAGCGGAATTGGGTTCTTTTGTGGATGCAGCTGCTGTGGAGTATGGCTTTGATCGTGCGAATGTCTATGCCCTGGGTTATTCCAACGGAGCTAACATTGCTGCAAGTCTGATCTTCCATCAGGTTAACGCATTTAAAGGAGCGATTCTGCACCATCCGATGGTACCGCTTCGCGGTCTGGAACTGCCGGACCTGAAAGGGCTGCCTGTGTTTATCGGAGCAGGAGAGAACGATCCAATTGTGCCAAAACATGAAACGGATGAACTCGCCTCACTGCTTAGCGGTGCTGGTGCCGATGTGCACATGCACTGGGAGCGTCAGGGTCACCAGTTGACCCGTACGGAGGCAGAAGCCGCGGCAGCTTGGTATAAGACTCAGGCGTGATTGGTTGCCTAGAGTAGGAAGTCATGAATATCGAAGTCACATTTTGTTTTACTGCCCGGTCCTTGAATGGATCGGGTTTTTGATCTGCTATTCGGGAGAAAGCGTTGATATGGATGGGAAACAATGAAGGTTGAGGAGGCCAGCAAATCCGACAATACGCCTTGTCCAAAAGAGTGGAATAATCTATAATCAAGTAATTGATAATCATTTTCAATTAGAATCGTTTATTTTAACTCTCTTGATCTTGGTAATCTGGAAGTTAGCGTCATTTCAGGTACAAAAACAGGTAGGGGAGAGCGTAAAATAAGGCCCGCTATCATACAAGCACATCGTCAAACCGTAAGTTCCCTGACCAATGCCAAGTGGATCGGAGCTGATCAATCCAGCCATAAGGTCATGTTTACGGATCCTCAGATTATTATTAATGAGATTGTGCGAATGGTACATGAGGCGAGCTCAGGCGCAAGAACAGAACAAAAGTGATACAATAAAGAGAGAAAAAAGCAATGCTTGCATTGCCAACCAAGATAAGCGGAGTGTGGAGAAGAGATGAAACCAGTGGAACAGGAACCAACGGGAACTACCAATTCCGGCCGTGCCATTGTTGGCATGGAAGATATCGTGCGCGCACATCATGTGCTGCGAGAAGTCATTGTAAGAACGCCGCTGCAGCGGGATGCTGTATTGTCGGCCAAATATAACTGTAATGTGTATCTTAAACGGGAAGACCTGCAGGTGGTACGCTCGTTCAAAATTCGTGGAGCCTACAACATGATTCGTAGTCTGACTCCAGTTGAGCTGGAGAGAGGCATTGTCTGCGCGAGTGCGGGCAACCATGCGCAGGGGGTTGCTTTTTCCTGTAACGCGCTGGGCATCCACGGTAAAATCTTCATGCCGAGCACAACTCCAAATCAGAAGGTGAAGCAGGTACGCCGATTTGGTGGAGATAATGTTGAAGTTGTGCTGACAGGTGATACGTATGACGATGCTTATGAGGAAGCTATGCGTGCGTGTAATGAACAGGGCATGACGTTTATCCATCCGTTCGACCAGCCCAAGATTATTGCAGGTAATGGTACCGTTGCGATGGAAATCATGGAGAGTCTGGATGAAAAAGCGGATTATGTATTCGTCACAATTGGTGGTGGCGGTCTGGCTGCCGGTGTTGGAACCTACATGAAGACGGTTAGCCCGGAAACCCGCATCGTTGGCGTAGAACCACTTGGCGCGGCTTCTATGAGTGAGGCGATGTTCCGCAAGCAGGTTGTCACGTTGGATGATATTGATAAATTCGTGGATGGTGCTGCGGTGAAACGTGTTGGTGATCTGACCTTTGACATCTGTACCAGTACGCTGGATGACATTGTGAAGGTGCCTGAAGGTAAAGCCTGCACCACCATTTTGGAGTTATATAATGAAAACGCGATTGTTGTAGAGCCTGCTGGTTCACTGGCGGTTGCTGCACTGGAGCAGTATCGCGAACAGATTGCGGGCAAGACGGTAGTCTGTGTAATTAGCGGTGGTAACAACGATATCGACCGGATGCAGGAAATCAAAGAACGTTCTTTGATCTACGAAGGTCTGAAATATTATTTCATGGTCAATTTCCCACAGCGTGCGGGAGCATTGCGTGAATTCCTTGTGGAAGTATTGGGACCCAATGACGACATTGCCCGTTTTGAATATACGAAGAAACATGATAAGGAAAATGGGCCTGCCTTGGTGGGCATCGAGCTGATGTACAAGGAAGACTACCAGCCGCTGATTGAACGCATGAATCGTAAAGGCATCGCGTATACTGAGCTGAACAAAAATCTCAATTTGTTCAACATGTTAATCTGATGAATTATTCCAATGTGAAGTCGGACCGTAGTGAGGCACGGCCTCTGATCAGACCTGCTCGTAAGGAAGATGCCGCACAAGTGATTCCTTTACTCTATCAGGCGATTGATGATATTGCCTATGCTCTTGCTGGTGAAGGGGATCATGAGAAAGCGATGCAGATTTTGCAGCAATTTTACATGCAGGAAGACAATCGAATCAGCTACCGTAACGTAACGGTCATGGAACAGGATGAGCAAGTCGCAGGAATACTGGTGGCTTATGATGGCGGCGAGGCAGATCGTCTGGATCAGCCAATTCTGGATCGGCCTGGTCGGAGTACAGATGAGAAATATAACTTGGTCAAAGAAACCCGTCCCGGGGAGTATTATCTGGATACTCTATCGGTAAGCGAAGCGTATCAGGGGCAGGGCATCGGCAAGGCATTGATGGCTGCTTTTGAGCAGCAGGGAAGGGAACTTGGGCACTCGCAGGTATCCCTCATTGTTGAACGTAACAATGGCAGGGCCTTGATGTTGTACGAACGGCAGGGCTATATCAAGGATGAAGTGATTGTCATTGCTGGACATGAGTATAGCCATATGGTCAAGCCGATTGCGTAGTTTATGAATCTGCGTTAGTCTGGTGTAGGAGATGCAATTCAACGATAGAATCCAAAGAAGCCGACAAGGGAGCGCGATCCTGTGTCGGTTTCTTTGCGTTTATGAGGAGTTTAATCGGATGAATCATTGCATGCTGCCTTCTGCCCCGGTCGGAACATTCTGTTCCAGCCATTTCTCCACCGCAGCCGTTTTCTCATACTTTGCTTCCTTAACCACATCCATAAAGGCATCCAGCTTGGTGAGGAATTCACTATCGACGGATGCAAGACGCTGCAAGACGCCGTTATAGCCTCTTTGGGCGTTCGCAACCATTTTGTTCGTGTCATAATCAAACAGCGGTGTGTTGTTCAGCCCATAAAAAGTATACAGGGTATAACTGTTCAACTGATCCTGAACCTGCTTGGCCCGATTCGATTTCGGACGCAGCTCCAAGAATCTTTCCTGGCTGAGTGCTCGAAGGAGAATTTCCTGATAGCCAATGACCAGAGCTCCGTCATCCGCAGGCAATTTTTTTGTTTCCTTCATCATGATGTTGATGTAGCTTGAGATATCCTCTGTAATATCAGAGCTATATTTCACGAGGGCCGCATAATTCATAATGGGATAGAGGGAGCCTTCGAGCATGACGAGGCGATAGCCGCTGTCCCGGGCATCTTTTAACAGTGCACGCAGATTCGAGTCCTGGGTACGCTCCATTAGTTTGGTGAAGCTGTCATTTGCTTGGTATGCCTTGAGCATCTTGTCCTGAACGTTAGGAACGAGCAAGCGGTCCGTCATGGAGGTTAGAGCCTTCAGGCGCGCATTCTCCAGTTGGAGCACCATCAGGGTAGCGTGATGCGTTGTTACTTTTTTGATATTGGATTCCAGATAGGTGTCAGCGGCGGGCAAGCCGTTCTTTTTTTTGAGCATGGACTGAAATGTCTTATATATGGCGGTTGAACTACTGGTAGTTACTTTGGTATCCGCGCTCGACGGAGCTGCAATAGCGACCCCTGATAAAGGAGCGGAACCAGTCTGAAGCAGCATGGCGACGGCAGTTGCTGTAATGATGGTACGGATGACGTTACGTTTGGAAAAAAAGGACGCTGGTGTCATAAGGGTGAACCTCCCGTAGTTTAGAGATGATAGGCTACAATACACTAGTCACTTTACATTAAACGAATTCGGGAAGGATGTTGTTTCGGAATAATGACAAATTCTTCTGTTATTTTTAACCTTTGGAGGGTAGATGGAGGAAGGGCATTTCTGCGAAAATATTTTTTGTGGGATTGGAAACTTTTACTCCTATTCATACGTCTTAGATGTGCACAGGAAATTACAGGAATAAAATGAAATTCAAAACGATCACATTTTAACTTAAACAATGAAGAGAATGGGGATATTGGATATGAAGAAAGCGGGAGGACGTCAAGTGAAAAAGGTAATGTCAGCACTGGCTGTATCGGCTATGTTGATGTCAGCACTACCTACGTCGGTTATGGATGCAGCTGCGAGAATTAGTATATATATCAACGATGCGGAGTTGTCATCCGCACAGGCACCTGTCATGAAAGGTGGACGTGTACTGGTTCCGTTGCGGTCCATCTTTGAAGGATTGGATGCCACAGTAAAGTATACGAACAAAACCAAAACGATTACAGCAGTCCGTGAAGATCAGGAAGTGATCCTGAAGCTAGGCTCCAAAACTGCATACATCAACGGTGAAGCAGTCTCATTGGATGTGCCTGCGAATACAATCAAAGGAAATACGATGGTTCCGATTCGTTTTGTCAGTGAAGCATTTGGAGAAAAAGTATTTTGGAACTCTCGCAATCAGCGGGTAGATATTAAAACCACATCCACCCCTCCAGTGGATGAGACGAAATATGGAGCATGGAACATTTATGGTTCTGTATCCGGAAGCAATGGGGATGGTCGTGACCTGACTGTAAGCTTCACACGTCCGACATCCGAGAAGGCTGTATCCTCATATCGGATTATGCTGGTAAAAACGCGTGATGTGAACAGCTTCAATGAGTCTGCGGCATCGGTTGTACCATCCGGTAATTATACATCCGTTTCTCCAAATGGCACTGATCCAAGATTAACGCTGAATGCCCAGACACGCGACGTAAATGGGGATTTGTTAAATACAAGTGAAACCTATCGTCTGTATGTACTTACCATGGGGAACAGCAACAATAATTACAAAAATCTGCTGGCCTGGTCTTCCCAGTCCTTGAAACTAAACAATGTGAAAACGACGGTTCAACCTGTCACAGGCCTTCGGATCGCAGATATCAGTGACTATGGGGATGGCCGTGACTTGGAAATTAACTTTACACAGCCAAGCACCACATCCAATATTACGTATTATCGTGCTTTTGTAGTCAAGGCGAAAGACGCTTCTTCATTCAATCTGACTACGGCCAATAATGTATCCAGTTCGAATTCAACCATTATCTACAAAGGCAACAGCACGGCTGTCAAAAGCCAGCTCAGTTCCTCGACGCGTGATACATCCGGGGAATTGATCAAAAACGGCACATCATATGTCGTGTACATCATGTCAGTGAGCTCCAACGCGGCAACAGCGGACAACAAGCTGTCCTCTGTATCATCTTCGCTTACGCTGGGTGTAAACACAGCAACAGCACCTGTTATCACGTCAGTGAGAGACAATTCGGATTATGGAGACGGTCGTGACATTCAAGTGAGCTTCAACCGTTCATCTGATGAGTCTAAGGTTGCTAATTATCGGATTTTCGTAGTACGTAACTCGGTATCCAGCAGCTTTAATCTGACTACGGCGAGTAATCTGTCTTCCAGCTTGTACTATAATGTGAACAAAACAGGAAACAATATTACAACCACACTGCCATCCTCCATGAAGGACACAAGTGGGTATAACGTAACAAATCTTCAAGATTATCGGATCTACGTTATGGCTGTAGGCAACCAGCAGAACGGATATACCAATGCGCTGTCCTCGTCGTCGACGCTTTTGAGACTGACAACGAATAGTAATGCTGGAGTCGCAAGCAACATCGGAGTGGCTGATGTAAGTGACAACGGTGATGGACGCGATCTGCGGGTTTCGTTTAATAGAGCTTCGGATGAATCTAACGTTTCCGTATATCGAGTATATGTAGTACGTTCCGGAAATGCAGGCAGCTTCACACTGAGCGCAGCGAATGCATCGAACAATTATTATCAGGTGAACAAGACAGGTGGAAATCAGTCATTTACCCTCCCTAACTATATGGTGGATACCAACGGTTACACATTGTCCAATAATGTTAGCTATCGCGTGTTTGTCCTGTCGGTAAGCACAAGTGGAAATTCCAGTCAGAATGCTTTATCTTCTTATTCTTCACAGATTACGTTGACTGCCAATGCAGCTGTGACTGCACCAAGCAATGTGGCAGCAACAGATATTGGGGATAACGGCAATGGTAGCGATCTGCGTGTGACGTTCAATCGTTCGGCGGATGAGACGAATGTGAATCACTACCGTGTGTTTGTGGTAAAGTCGGGTACCAGCTTCAATCAGGCATCAGCTAATGCAGTTGGTAGTGCGAATTATACGTATGTAAGCAAAAATGGAAACAACCAGACTGTTAATCTCTCGAGTGGTGCAAAAACCGCGGATGGTAGCAATATTGTTAATGGAGTGGCCTACCAAGTATATGTAATGGCAATAAATAACAACGGCTCTCTTGCTAATGCATTGTCTTCAGGCTCGGGAGTGATTACATTGGCTTCCAATACGGCTGTAGCCGCAGTTAGTAATGTAAATGCAACGGTGAAAAACCAAGGGCAAGCGGGAGATGCGTCGGATGTATCTATAAGCTTCAGTAAGGCTTCCAGTGAGAATGGGATTTCGGGTTATAAAGCGTTTATAGTACCAGCAAATCAAGTGAGTGGTTTTAATATTTCTTCTGCACTTGGAATTTCTTATAATATTGATATCAACAAAAATGATGCTTCAAGTCCTGTCTTCTTGAATAATGGTCATCGAGATATTAATAATAAGCCACTGGTTGTAGGGCAGAAATATCGGGTCTTTGTTTTATCCGTATCAGACAGCAGTTCTCGTGCTTCCAATTTGTCCGCTGCTTCCAATGAATTTAACATCTTTGCACAAGCTACTGAAGTAAAAGCATCAACGATCAATGAACTTCGGAATACCAGTTCAGCAACGGAAGCCAGTTATAAGATATTTTTTAGTAAACCATCAATTGAAACTGGAATATCTGAATATCGACTTATTGTAGTTAAGGGATCAGATAGTCTGAATCCAGCCTCAGCAGCAACGGCAGTGTATAAAGCAATCACTCCGGGAGAACTTGCATCGGGGGAAATTAACTTGACACAAGGCACAAAAGATTCTACAGGAGCTGATATTTCTGTTGGCGGTGAGTACAAAGTATATATTCTGTCTGTAGCTGGAAATACAACAACGTATAGCAATGCTCTTTCAGCTGCATCAAGCGCAGTCAAACTGGAATTAGCCAAACCTGATGCTTCTGTTCAAGTTACGATTCCAACTGCTGATCCTGCTCAGAGCAGTGGGAATAAACAATAGATTTAAAATGAATGGTATGAACTAATCGCAAAAAGAAATGCTCCCTTTCCCAACTGAAAGGGAGCATTTTCAATTACTACCCAGTAATCAATATACATAACAGGAGTACGTGACCACCTTTACCTCTGATGGAGTGAGGGTATTGTGAAATTTTCCTGAACGGTCTGAAAATAAAAATAGCTGTCGAGAATTTCTCAACAGCTGGCTGGGGGATAATGGCCCCTTTTTTTGAAACTCGATATACTACCTCATCACCGAATGTCGTACTTCCTCTTCGCACATCATACACCTGCATGAGATACCCAATGCTGCTGCCCCACTATGGGCATTAGCATCCTTACGCTTTCTTTCGTCCAAAGAGTGGTCTCAACGTAGCCAATCCTACAATTCCAATCACGAGACTAACCCATGGAGCCAGCGTAAATACGGGAAGGCTGTCACGCAGTGGATATCCTACAAATAGGACAAGCACAACGATAACGATATAGATGGCGATCCCGCGAAGATTGACCTGTGGTCTGGCAGTCTTGTCTGCTCCCTGATCATCTGGACGCTCTGCAAGGCGACGAAGCATTTCAACGAGTGCAATACCGCCAACCGCCGCAACGATAAGAGAGAACAAGCTAATATGGCTAAACGGTTCCGTATCCCCACCTGTCCAGCCAACAAATAGCCCAACAGCCCCCTGAATCAGCATGACAAAAGATAAAGCTGCCCAGGAGATCATGATATACCATTTTGGCGCTCGTTTAACCTGATCCGGCGACTCCGCTGATTCGGCTTCAACTGTTGCTGCCTTTTTGGCTGACGCATTACGTTTATTGGAGTTGCTTCGGGTGCCCGCTGCAACCGTACTTGAAGTTGTGGATGGACCGATATTAGATTCAACAGCATCAGCATCCTCATGATTAGTTGCCACGCCTAGCTGTGAATAGATATCCTGTTCCAGATCAGGTCCATATAACTCGCGCGCAGGTTTACCGTCACGCTGAGCTTGTACGATAGCTCTCCCGGCAGAGAGAATCCATTCTTCTTGCGTTCTCTCATCGGCTGGTGCTTGGCGCGCAATGGTGCTGATCTGGTCGAACAGTTTGACATGTTCCGGTGTCATCTTACTCATTTCGGTCATTTGCCGATTCTGTATTTCTTTCAACTTCTTATAGGAAATCCCCAATGATTGCTCCCCCTGTCTACACACGTTCTGATCCCCGGTGATCTGGAGACCCTGACGGTATTTTAGTATACGGGAAGGGCTCTCGTTTCGCAAAGTCATTCCTTATAAAACAATTGTTTACGATTCGACCATAGCCCTGCGCAGGCCAGAATGACACAGGTGCATAGCAGCACCAGTTTACCGTGAATACGAATCCATTCCAAGATGTGTTCCATGATTTCAACCCTTTCGCCAGAAGGAATCGGAGGCAAATGTTGGCTATGATATATTGTTTAGGTTCTCCTTGGTTCGCCGTTAATATGCGTAAGAGAGAGAGTTCAGTTCCAACGATTGTGTGAAGAATGAATAAAGTGCAGCCGAATCCACCACAATAGTAGCATTTCCAACAGAAACCAGGGATTGGAGTGTGGCAGATATGGATCAACAAAAGGAGCAATTAACAAGGAAGCTGCTGCTGAATAGCAACTCCCGCGGCGTAACGGATGAAGTTGTGCCGATGGAAGACACGTTGGAGGATGCTGAATATGCGGAAGAGTATACAGAGGGAACCTTTCAGTCGGGGAGCTTTTGGGAAAGCTCAACTTCGGTTTATGAAAACGATTGGCAGGGTCGCGTGGAGACCCATGAGATGTTTCGTCGCAGCTATGAGTAATTTCTAACAGAAGATTCAGGTCGCCAATATGGATGGCAGAGTATTGGTATTACTCAACCCGCTTATTAAGAAAAGCTGAGCTGAAATTTCAGTTTCTAGGGTTCTGCACCAGTATATTAGCACTAGGTATAATTCGAGTCAGCTGTAGTCAGCTTGGCTCATTTTTTTCGCGTTTTTGCCGATAAAATGTAGATAAGATATGTCTGGATATGGACATTTCCTCACGTTGACTTGAGGTTCACAGGATGATAATATACTAATATATCTTAATACACATTAAACTTATCGGATTTATATATAATTAACAAAATGAACATGAGCAGGGAAGAATGGAAAGGGGAAATGGGCATGGAGCGTCAGATTAGTATTCGTCATGGGCAGGAAGAATTAACAGCCACGATTCATTATCCGGTCGTCAAAGACATCAAGGAGGGAAATCACCAACAGCGCGTGCCTCTTGCTGTCATCTGCCACGGATTCGTAGGAAGTCGGATCGGTGTGGATCGTCTGTTTGTGAAGACCGCCCGTGAGCTGGCCGAAGATGGGTATTTGGTACTGCGCTTCGATTATATCGGCTGCGGGGAGAGCAGCGGTGAGTACGGAGCTGAAGGACTTGAATCCATGATTACCCAAACACGTTCTGTGCTGGATTATGCCGTAAATTGCAGTGATGTAGATCCAACCCGTGTGACGCTGATAGGTCATAGTCTGGGTGGAGCTGTTGCTCTGCTGACTGCTGTCCGTGATAAACGAGTCAAGAATCTCGTCATGTGGTCATCCGTAGGATATCCGTTCAATGATATTGTGAAGATTACGGGACGTAATGTGTACGATGAAGGGGTGAAACTGGGATCTGCTGATTATCTCGGCTACAAGTTTACACCCGCATTCTTTGAATCACTGGCTGAACATCAGCCGTTCCAGGAAGCCGTTAAATTTAACGGGGATGTTCTGGTGGTGCATGGCACGTCGGATGAGATCATTCCTGTCGACTACGCGTTTCTGTATCAAAAGGTATTCTGGATGCGCCAGGAAGGCCGCTGCGACAAGGAGATTATTTTCCAGGGCGATCATACCTTCTCTTCCGGTAAAGAGCGGGAACAGCTGATCACACGTACGAGAGAATGGCTGGGAGAGCGTCAGAAGATCGAACAGGATTGGCAGCATTGGATGATCTAAAAGGGTCCTATGCCAAGCTTTTTCGTTGGTCTGAAGCATGGCATGGTCAACATGAGCTGATTCAAAAGACAACATGAGCGTACGGAATGCATCCTGATTGGGATGATAGCTTGGAAAAGCACCTTCTTCGGGGTAAAATAGAAGGGTAAGCATCCTATCCGTGTCTGGAGGTTGGCAGCAATGACATTACCCGCATTATTCATTGCGCATGGTTCTCCCGCTCTGGCGGTGGAGAGCAATGACTACACTCACTTTTTGAACCAGCTTGGAGACAGGCTGCCGGCTCCGAAAGCCATTGTTGTATTTACGGCGCATTGGGATTGTCCCGAACCGTCCGTGACAATGGATGATACACATCAGACCTTGCATGATTTTTACGGATTTCCCTCTAATATGTATACAATGAATTACCCAGCATCTGGTCAGCCAGACCTGGCGAATGAGATCTGTGCTCTGTTCACTCGGAGTAATCTTGCACATGAACCGGTTCTAGGCCGAGGTCTGGATCACGGTGTATGGGTACCACTATTACACATGTATCCAGAAGCCAATATTCCTGTTATTGCGGTATCTGTTGATTCGTTGCGTTCCCCGCAGGAACAGTATGATATTGGCCGGATGCTGGAACAGCTGCGTCATGATAATGTGCTGATCATTGGCAGCGGCGGAACAGTCCATAACCTGCGCATGCTTGGTAGCAATGATGAACCACAAGACTGGGCAGTGGAATTTGATAACTGGATTGGCGAGCGGCTTGAGCAGTGGAACACGAGAGAGCTGTTTCAATATGACAAAAAAGCACCCCACGCCCGCACGGCAGTTCCATCTTATGGAATGGAGCACATTGCGCCCTTGTTTTATGCCATGGGTACGGCTGACATGTCCCGATCTGCAAAACGACTATTCCAGTCGTATCCTTACGGTACGCTCAGTTTGAACTGCTGGCAGTTTGGTGACAGCGTATAACTTGGCGCAGACAACAGAACGTGAACAGGTCTATAGGTCATATTATGCCAATACACGGTAGATCATTGACCGCAAGACCTAGGTTAATAAATCGTTGAACAAAAAAGGTTTCTGCTGCCAGCCTGATGGCTTCAGAAACCTTTTTCTATGACTTATGACTTGAGCATTTTGAAAGTTAATGCAGCTACTTACGAAATTCGAAAAGCTCACACGCTGTACGCGAATGATAAGCCAGATCACTTACACTGGACTGCACAACAATGGTATTGCTGTCGAAACGGATAATGATGCCACCAGAATCAATCTGATGGTTATCTTTAAAAACACGAACCTTATGCTTCATGTCCATGGCTTCCTGGAAGTCGGCATCGGTTTCAAGACGGCGCTGGGTTGGCATGTCATGTGCTCCTTTAATTATATTCGATCGATACGTTCATCATAATACGTGTTTCTGTAGATGAGCAAGTCAGATGAATGTGCAAGCATATATAAAGAACAAAAAAAGTCCCGCTCTCCAGGGGGAGGGGAGCAGGACCGGGAATACTATTTATTTTTTTATACTTTTTAATAATTAGGCTGTTTTGTGCGTATGGTTTATCGTTGGTGTATCTTTAGGCTGGCTGCCTTTATTGCGAGTGAACAATCCGCGAAGGTAAGGCATTACCCAACGATCCAAACCGATTTTACCAGCATTTGCACCAGCGACTACAAGGAAGATTTCCATCAGAACCAATTGAGCATTCGTGCTTACGGTTCCCGAGAAGAGGAACGCGAAGTTCATGACCATTGCCATCAGTGCTGCCAGTGTTGTGAAGCATCCAAGAATGAGGCCCAGACCTACCAGGAATTCACCCATCGGGATAACGAAGTCGAACAGTCCTGCGTTTGGTACTGCGAATTTCTCAAGGAAGGTTGCCCACCAAGCTTGAACGGCTGGATGATCACCTGTTGCTTTTTCTACAGCGCCTGCAAGGAAACCACCTGCCTCAAATCCGCCAGTCAGTTTGCCCCATCCGTGTGTCATCCAGTCGTAACCGATATACACCCGAAGTACTGTCAAAATCCACATTGCCACTTTGTTTTCTCTAAGCCATTGGTTGATGCTGAACATATAAACCACTCCTTCATGGAATCTAGTGTGTGTTGTTGTTTTTGTTTTTTCTAAGTGATCACCTTTGATGTCTTTATTGTATAGTTCAAAAGTCATCTTGTTTGTGATTATTATCACAATCTAGTTCAAATTTTAAGTAAGGTTTGAGAAGTTCACATTTAGGACATATTTTTCATCCTGCCTCACGTTTCAAACGTAAAACAAAGGGTAGAAAATGCTCTCCTTATCGAAGACAAATGGTGCTGTGTGTGATTAAATGGAAAGAAATACGTGAAATGGTCACCTACATAAGAGCAACTACAGCCTAGATTTCAGCCATATCGTTCAGGAGGTACATATATTGAAGCAATTGAAATGGAACAAAACGATTTCTGCGGCGTCGCTGTTTATTTTGGCCCTAAGTCTGGTCGCTTGCCAAAATAAGGAGATGGTCCAGGTCCCGGAGTCCGTTCCTACACCTGTACAGGAGGAACAAGTAACGGAAGAACCTGCCACGTCGCTCTACACAGCACCACTGACGGGTCTGCCTGTTGATGCAGCAATTACGCGTCGTCCACTGGCGGTTATGATTAACAATGCTCCTGCAGCGCGGCCCCAATCAGGTCTGAGTGCGGCTGATATTATTATCGAAGTGCTCGCAGAGGGAGGCATTACCCGTTTTATTGCCATCTTCCAGAGTGAAGGCGGGGCTGAGACGGTTGGACCAATACGCAGTATCCGCCCGTATTTGATCGAGCTTGGTGAGAGCTATGATGGTGTATTGGTACATGCGGGTGGCAGCCCGGATGCGTATTCCATTTTGCAAAAGCAGCAGAAACAGCATATGGATGAGATATCGAATAGTGGCCCTTATTTCTGGCGTTCCTCGGATCGTAAAGCACCTCACAATCTGTACACGTCGGCGGACAAGCTAAGAGAAGGCGCAGATACCAAAGGCTATAGTCACGACTTCAAGTCCCCTGTGTATACGTATAACGAAGAAGGTGCGACATCTGCCGGAGAGTTGGCCAAGCAGTTTGAGCTTCATTATTTATTGGAGAGTTACCGGGTTACGTATGATTACGACGAGGTTAGTGGACGATATATGAGATTGGTGAACGGAAAGGCTGATCAGGATCTGGATAATGGCATTCAGATTGGAGCCGCCAACATTATTGTAGCCGGAGCGGATCACAAGGTGCTCGACAACGTGGGCAGAATGTCGGTTAATCTGGAGCAGGGTGGGGAAGCCATGTTGTTTCAGAAAGGTAAAATGATTCGAGGTCAGTGGGTCAAGAAACCGGGTGATATTATTCGATTTGTACAAAATGGGACTGAAGTTGCTCTTGTTCCTGGCAAAACTTTTATCAGTATCGTTCCGAATCAGCCTGACTTTGCAGGGCATATTAAAATTCAAAATTAATCCAATTTGAAGAGAAATGTAAACGCAGTGTAAAATTTCATCATCATTTTTCCAGCCATTCCAAATAATTAAGATTCATTTCAGATTTATGTGATAAGAATATAAAAAAGGATCATGCCTTATGTACAAACCGTGAAACATTTATGATAAGATATCAAAGGTTGTCATTTCATGTTTCATCGGTTATCGGCAATTTCTCGTAAAGGGGATAGAGCTATGAAGCTTAAGAAGAAGAAGGATATATTTTTTGAGACACTAGAGAACATGGCAGATGCGGTCGTGCAAGCGGCAGATTATTTCTCCCAACATGTTTCCAACCTTCAGGATGTGACTCTTTTTGCCAATGAAATGAAGAAGTACGAGTCCCAATGTGATGACTATGTGCACACGATCATTACGGAACTCAACAAAACATTTATCACGCCGATCGAACGCGATGATATTATGGAGCTGACAACGACACTTGATGACGTATTGGACGGACTCGAAGCAACGGCTTCCCGTTTCTATATGTACCAACTGACTGACCCGGACGAATATATCGTTCAATTCGCTGAAATTTTGCGCCAATCGGCTTACGAAATTCAGAAGGCCATTCATTTGCTGTCTCAGAAAAAATTGCTGGCGATTCGCGAGTACACCATTCGTCTGAACGATCTGGAAAACCAGGGCGACGAAGTGCTGCGCAACTGTATCAAGAACCTTTTCGCTACCGTGCCTGATCCGATTGAATTGATCAAACGCAAGGAAATTTACGAACGTCTTGAGACGACAACGGATGCTTGTGAACACGTAGCGAATGTGCTCGAATCCATCATCATGCGTAATTCTTAAGGAGCCAGAGAATAATGGAAACAACGATTTGGGTATTGGGTATAGTCGTCTTCCTTGCACTGGCGTTTGACTTCATCAACGGATTTCACGACACGGCGAATGCCATTGCAACTTCGGTCTCGACACGGGCACTGACTCCGCGCCGGGCAATCCTTATGGCTGCGGTGATGAACTTTGTCGGTGCCATGATGTTTACTGGAGTAGCGAAGACGATTGGGGGAAGTGTAACAGACCCCACCACGCTGGATAATGGGATCGAGGTCGTCATAGTCACCTTGATCGCCGCGATCATCTGGAATCTCGTTACATGGTGGTTCGGCATTCCTTCTTCATCCTCGCATGCACTGATTGGCGCTCTTGCTGGAGCTGTACTTGTTGGCGCAGGAGCTGATAAAGTCAAATGGAGTGGATTTATTGACATCGTCGGAGGATTGTTATTATCTCCTCTGATCGCATTTGCCATCGGTTATGTGGTCATGACCATTCTCAAATATATTTTTGCCAAACGCAGTCCGCATAATGTGAACAAAGGTTTCCGTACGGTACAGATTTTCACAGCAGCGCTCCAGGCGTTTACGCACGGTACCAATGATGCACAGAAGGCCATGGGGATTATTACTTTTGCATTGGTCGCAGCAGGTGTACAGGATCATCTGGATGTTCCGTTGTGGGTTAAAATCTCCGCGGCAACAGCGATGGCGCTCGGTACTTCCATCGGTGGTTGGAAAATCATCAAAACGATGGGAACCAAAATTTTTAAAATTGAACCGATTAACGGGTTTGCAGCTGATCTGTCAGCCGCGTCTGTTATTTTCACGGCAACGCTGCTCCACCTGCCGGTGAGTACAACTCACGCTATCACATCTGCCATTCTGGGTGTAGGTTCCGCGAAGCGTTTCTCAGCCGTCAAATGGGGACTTGCTGGACGTATCATTATTACGTGGTTTATTACGATTCCGATTTCCGGGGCGCTGGCAGGATTGCTGTACTGGATCATTTTCTAATTAGAAGAAGTATTCAGGAACCAATTCGGTGGTTCAGACAAACTGTTCATAACTGTGTGAATATCGGGATATGTGGACAATTATACAATCAAAACGAAGAGACGCCTGTGCATGAACGTGTGGACAGGCTGGATATGTGGATAGCCATCCGTGGAATGATAAACCAAAAGAAGATATTCCTGTGGATACAGGAAACTGTGGATAGGGAAATGAGAGAAGCCAACAGGGTTGGCTTTTTTTGTTGTCGCGTTCACAGGATAACGTGTGTATAATGGGCTGTTGCAGGAGACGATTCAGGGGTTAAAGTTGTACAATAACGTAAAGGATACAAGACAAGGACGTGGTCTAATTTATGATTCGTACACTCGCCATCTCACGGGATCATCAGGTATCTGTAAATGTACCGCTTACACAGCTGGATCTGCAGGATTACGCTTGGGTTTGGGCGGATTTCAATCAGCCTTCGGAAGAGGAAAGCCGATTGCTGGATACATATTTTCATTTTCACCCATTAGCTATTGAGGATTGTATGCTTGTGCTGCAGCGGCCCAAGCTCGATTATTATGACAACTTGCAGTTCCTTGTGCTGCATGCGCTGAACCCTTCCACGTTGGAAGCGGAGGAGGTGGATCTGTTTCTAGGTTCGAACTTCCTGGTGTCCTTTCATCACGGCGTACTGGAAGAAGTCGATGAAGCGTGGGAGCGGTTGCTGCATCATGCGCACGAACGAACCATCTGGGCTCGGGGTCCGGTGGCAGCGGCGTATACGGTGATGGACAAGCTGGTCGATCATTATTTCCCGTCTCTGTTTGCCATTGAGGATGAGCTGGCTGAACTGGAGAACCGGGGCGGCAAGGAGTCGGTGGAAGACCTGATGAATCAGGTGTTCGACTTGCGCAGTCGATTGCTGAAGCTTAGAAGAACGGTAGTGCCGATGCGGGATTTGCTCTATCGGGTGGTCAATTCCCAACATGTGCAGCGATCAGGGGAGCATACGGTATATTTTACGGATATCTATGACCATTTGTTGAAGCTGACAGACATGATTGAAGCCGATCGGGAAATGACGGCAGACCTGCGCGACAGTTACATCTCCTTGAATTCTAATCGAATGAACCAGATAATGAAGACCCTTACCGTGATTACAACCGTCTTTATGCCACTGACGCTAATCGCGGGGATCTATGGCATGAACTTTGCCTATATGCCTGAGCTGCAATGGAAGTTTGGGTATGGGGCAGTGCTGCTGCTGATGTTTGTTCTGGGCGGAAGCATGGTGGCCTGGTTTGTGAAGCGGGGCTGGTTTAAGTAAGGAAGAATAGAAGCTAAGCCGGATAACAAGTAAATAGTAAGATGAAGGTTAGCGATCTGCAAAGATCGCTTCTTTAGCCTGTGAAAGATGTGCATAAGAGGGCAAATAGGAGTACATATAGATTCGTTTTCGGAATAGATGTCCACATGTGGATAAGATAAATGAAGAAGCATCATGTGCATAACTTGATTTTGAGGGAATTGGGGCTGTTACAAACATGGGTAAAAGGAAAAAGGAAAAAGGCATCTTCAGTACTGAAGACGCCGTGGGGAATTTCTCAAGGAGCGGAATCCATGAGCTGACTTTCAACATGGGATTCATATCATAAAATGAACCGTGCTGAGTGTTCATCCTAAGTTGGATGGCTACAGGCCCTTCGTAGGTTACTCCGTTTGCTCCAATACAAATGTGGCTGTAGCGGTAGGTTGTCCATTAACGACAATCGTTAGCGTATGCAAGCCAGCGTAATGCTTTCTCGTCGTAATGACTTTGAACGATTGCTTCGTTGCAACCTTGGTTCTCCCGGTAGGGAAAGTTTTGTCCGAGCATTTGAACCGTTTGGGTGCCTGCTTGCCATTTGCTTTCATATATCCGATTTCATATTCGATCCGCAGCATCTGGGACTGACCACTTTCATTCACGACATCAAAGGAAAAATGAAGATCTTCCCCGATGGCCACGGTATCACTTGCAAGCTGAAGATGCTCGATATGTGTCGCATCTTGCTCGACATAACCAAAGAGGCTCAGCGCTTTCGGATGTCCCTTTTTCAGCAATGAGCGGCTTGCGTGACGAACGATCCAGTCCGTATGCTCATGTTGTCCATACCAGCTGGAGGCCAAATCCAGAACCAGTTCCGGATGATCTTTCGAGATGTCGTTCAGGTGATTGGCTACACTTTTCCGGACATACAGAGATTCGTCCTGCTTCAATTCATGGAGAATTGGAAGTACTGGCGTTGGATCGGTGATGAATCCCCGCAGTTTGGAGCCCCATGGTAGACGTGGGCGACAGCCTTCACTGGCAAGTCTGCGAATATGCTCATTGGGGCTGCTTGTCCAATGCATCATTCGTTTCATCGTTTCGATCGGATATCGTTCAATAAACGGGCGTACCGCGAACTCGGAACTGGAATAAGGTGTGAAGAGGGTCAAGTACTTCATGGATAGCTCGAAGTTTTCCGGTGCAAGTCCATTCACTTCGACAAAATCCGGTACGAACAGGTACTCGACTCCTCGCATCTGTGGTGCTGTCTGCTCAATAACATGCAATGCTTCTTCATAGTTGTCAGGCAGAACCTCGGTCAAAGCGAGTGTAATCCGGCGGATACGGGCTTTGAATTCCAGCTCCCCCCAGCCCTCGGCGAATACAAGTTCACGAAATTGCTGCTTGTCCAGCTTGGGGTAAAATTGGAGTAACCGTTCTCCCGTCCGGTCGATTAATGCGGGAGTATATTTATCTTTGAACAGTTCCATAGTCCGCCTCCTTTAATTACTATCCAGTATACCTCAAATCACAGGAATAAGAACATAAGTTCCTGAAAATATCTATTATGAATAGGTTCTTACTATGAAAGAATGAGTGGATTGAAGGGGAAGAATAAGGTTGAAGTGGATTAAGCACCCCCTAATGAAAGAGGGCGCCTGGGAAAAAAATTAGATTTTGTTGCTTCTTTTGGGACGACGTTTCGTAGAATTGGATTTATTACGGCCGGATTTGCTATTCGAATTACGTTTGCGCGGAGCAGAAGTCGTTTTCTTACGGCGTTTGCGTGAGCGAGGTGGCGAATACTCTTCATAATCTTTATCCGCCGCACTGCTTTTTTTTCCTTTTCCAAAAGGCAGAATCCCCATCACCAGTTTCATCATTGGTGCCATCTGCTGGAAACCGCCAACAACCTTTTGCATTTTGCCGATTCCACTCATGATCCCATCAATTCCACCGAAGCGGTCGATCATTCCTTTCAGTTCGCCAATATTGGCCAGGGAAAAGCCTGAGGAAGACGCAGGCGCTTCCACTGGAACAGGAGAAGCAACAGGAGCTCCCCCACCGAACAAGTTTCCGCCAGGTCCCCCCGGACCACCTGGACTATAAGGTACAAGTCCGGATGCTTCAACTTCTTGGAATGGAGGATAGTATGGATCTACTCCAGGATACATGGGCTGAACCTGGCCTTCATTCAATGACCGCGGGTTCGCCCCAGGCGGCATATAGGCAGAAGTATGGGGCTGCCGATGCGTATGGGAAGACGGACGCTGCCGTGGAGCGGGCCGGCGGTGATAATAATGCTGTGGCATGAACTATCACGTTCCTTCTATGTTGGATTTCGGAATTGCGTTCCTTCAGCTGCTCAATGTGCATAACAGACCGAGATGGAACTCCCTTTTGATATACTGTATGTTGTTAGCGGAGAGACGGCGTAGGCGAGTATCCCGTAAAGCGGGATATTTGCGGATTTGGGCGCAGGAGAGGATGAGAGGTTCACAGTAGAATTTTATTCTTTGGACACAAATTCGTCACATTTAAAATGGGTAAATACCTACAAATTTAATCGGAAATATACGTGGGAAAAGGGTGAAAACCGTGAGATAGAGGGGAATTGTGCGCGCAGGGAGGACATTAATACGCCATGTAAGCGGTAACATGTATTTTTGTTCTGTAGTGCGTGAAATCGTTAACGCTTGAAATACCAACTCAGGGTGAGTACAATGAAGGTACACAGTAACCGCTAGGGGATGATGATGAAATGCAGCTGAAAAAGCTAAATGATAAAAGCATTGAACAATTATTTGAGGCTATTTTGACTCTAAAAGATATTGAAGAGTGTTATGTGTTTTTTGATGACCTCTGCACTGTAAACGAGATTCAATCCATGTCCCAGCGGCTGGAAGTAGCACGTATGCTTGGCAAAGGAAATACCTATAACCAGATTGAAGCTGAGACAGGTGCAAGTACAGCCACGATCTCTCGTGTAAAACGCTGCCTGAACTACGGCAATGACGGTTATAAAATGACACTGGAACGCCTGGGACGTTAAGGATGAAGAAACCGGGTGTACTCATCATTAGTCACGGTTCTCAGGAGAAGACCTGGGTAGAATCCGTCGATGACGCGGTCTCCCGGTTGAAACTGCCTGAACCACTGCCCGTGGAAGCCGGGTTTCTTGAACTTGTGGAAGGACGTCTGATCCAGGACGGTATCGACCGACTGGAAGCACAAGGCGTAACCGATATATTGGTCGTACCTCTGTTTGTTTCGTCCGGCAGTACACATGTGGATGAGATAGAGTATGCTATTGGTGCCAAAGATGCTCCGGAGCGTGAGACGGATCTGGAACCATTCGTGGTGAAGGCACAAGTCCACTTCGGTTATCCTGTGGATAATGATCCGGATATTGCGGTCATGGTCTGGGACAAGGTAAAGGCCCTTTCACAGCAACCAGAGCAGGAAACGATTCTGCTCGTCGGACATGGGAGCATTCACAATGGATTCCGTCAGCGCTGGGAAGCGGGTATTTCTTCGCTCGCACAGCGGGTGCAGGAAGTCAGTGGTGTAGCTCATACGGATTATGCGCTGCTTAATCCGGATAGTGTTTACGACAAGGCGAAATACTGGAGTGAAGAGCGGGGGAGCCGGGTGATTGTGGCGCCGCTGTTTTTGAGTGCCGGTTATTTCACCATGAAGGTGATTCCGGGCCGACTAAAGGAACTGGATTATGTGTATAGTGGCGAGACGCTGCTTCCACATCCGCTATTAGGACATTGGCTAGAGCGCCAGATTCAACATTTACTGGAAAAATACAATGAGGTTGAGATTTAGTATAGGGGAAAAGGGTCGCTGGAAGCGCTCATTTCCGGTAGCTTTTAACCTCAGATTTAAACCAAAACGGCAGAGATGCCGTTTTTTTGTTTGCACTTTAGACATGTGGAGTGCTCAGTATCCTAATCTCTATGAAACACTAAAACACGCCGAATAAGGCGTGTTTTTTTGTGTTAGGCAAAGCCCTTTACGAGGCGCAATTCCGGGTTCATTCCAGTCAGACAGAATGGAGGATCAGGGTTATAACTCAGAAATGATTCTCTTTACAGGAAAGTTTTTGTCTGATAAGATGTCAACATTCAATTGTTAACCTTAATAAAATATTTTGGTTAACAATTGAAATGATCTAACGGAAGGTGATATCTTATGACACATTATGAAAGACTGGCAGCTATAAATAAGGCTCATCTATGGAACCCTTTTACGCAGATGAAAGACTACAATAACTCCGATCCTCTCATCATTGAACGAGGCGAAGGCGTCATGCTGTATGACGTCCAGGGACGTGCTTATTATGATGGCTTCTCCTCGGTTTGGCTTAATGTTCACGGACATAACATACCCGAGCTGAACCAAGCCATAACGGATCAGTTGGAACGTGTTGCACATTCTACGTTACTCGGAATGGCTAACGTGCCAGCTATTGAACTTGCTGAGAAACTAGTGGAGATTTCCCCAGAGGGATTAAATAAAGTATTTTATTCCGATTCGGGAGCAACTGGTGTCGAGATCGCAGTGAAGATGGCGTTTCAATACTGGAAGAACCGAGGAGAAACCGGTAAAACGAAGTTTATTACGATGAATCAAGCCTATCACGGAGATACGATTGGTGCGGTAAGTGTCGGTGCAATTCCGTTGTACCATGATGTGTTCCGTCCGATGCTGTTTCCTACTCATGTCATTCCATATCCTTACGTTTATCGACATGAGAACGGTGAACTGGAAGCCATGCAAGCTACGTTAGCCGCATTGCGTAATGTACTTGATACCAGCGCAGACGAAATCGCGGCGATCATCGTAGAGCCGATTGTGCAAGGAGCTAGCGGCATTCTGATTATGCCTGAAGGCTGTTTACGCGAGATGGCAGCACTTTGTCGTTCTTATGACGTACTGTTCATAGCCGATGAGGTGGCAACAGGCTTTGGTCGGACAGGCGCTATGTTTGCTTGTGATCTCGAAAAGGTATCACCTGATTTGATGGTGATAGGCAAAGGCCTTACAGGAGGCTATTTGCCAGTGGCAGCGACATTGGCAACAGATGAAGTGTACAACGCTTTTTATGCCGATTATGAAGATCAGAAAACATTTTTCCACGGTCATTCTTTCACAGGTAACCCGCTCGGTTGTGCAGTAGCTTTGGCTAACTTGAAACTATTTGAAGAGCGCAACTTGGTAGAAGGTGTAAGAGCCAAGGCGACTTTTGTAGAAGGCAAGCTCGCAGCGCTTAAAGATTGCCCGCATGTCGGTGATATCAGGCAGAAGGGGTTGATGGTAGGAATTGAGCTGGTACGGGATAAGGAGACTCGTGAACCTTACAATTGGGCCGAACGCATCGGTGTTCGTGTAACCGGGCGGGCCAGAGAGCTTGGCATGCTTACGAGACCGCTTGGCAATGTTGTGGTGTTCATTCCTCCTCTTGCCAGCACAGAGGCTGAGCTTGATGCAATGACCGATATTCTGATGAAATCCATTCTTGATGTCACCGAAGGTGGCTTGGAATGATGAATGTAATTCGCGGATTATTCGTAACAGGCACGGACACCGATGTTGGGAAAACAATCGTTACAGGAGCTCTTGCTGCTGCGCTTCGTGCTGAAGATCTGAATGTAGGCATCTGGAAGCCCGTGCAGTCCGGTGCACTTCTGGGCAGCGGAGAAACTGATGCAGAACGTCTATTGCAATACAGCGGAATTCATGAACGTGCCGAGGATGTGGCGTCATTTACTTTCCAAGCTCCTCTTACCCCGATGCTCGCTGCCAAGCAGGATGGGGTGGATATTACGTTACAGGAGATAATCACCGCTGGTCAGCCGCTAATCCATCGATTTGAATCGGTACTCATCGAAGGGGCAGGGGGCGTCGCTGTTCCACTGACTGAAGACTCTCTTGTAGTAGATCTGATCTCGGAGCTTCGGATACCAGCTCTGATCGTTGCCCGCTCAGGTCTAGGTACAATTAATCATACACTTCTTACGGTGTCATACCTTCAGCAACATGGGGTTCCAATTATAGGCTTCATTCTGAACGACGGTGATTCAAACGAAATGTATAACGACTCGAGCGCTGCAACGAACGCCGAACTGATTGAACGTTATTGCGGCATATCCTTTATCGGACGCTTTCCGCGCTTAACGGGCGAAATCAATACGGAACTGTTGATCCAAGTGATTCGAGAGAAGATCCAGTTAACACCAATCAGACAGGCTATAACAGTTCAATCCATGGGAGGATGAATGAAGGTGAACACAATGACAGGTAATCAAGAGTGGTTGTCGCTTGCAAAGAAATCATTGAATGGCGAATGCTTAACCATTGAAGAGGGGCTTGCCGTGCTAGAAGCAAACGACGATGAGGTACTGCCGCTGATGCAAGCGGCTTTCCAAGTGAGGCAATATTTTTACGGCAAAAAAGTGAAGCTGAACATGATCATCAACGCCAAAAGCGGCTTTTGTCCCGAAGACTGCGGTTATTGCTCACAATCGGTTGTATCCACGGCACCCATTCAAAAATACAGCTTGCTCGACAAAGAAACCCTTCTTGCAGGAGCACGCGAAGCTATGTCGCGTAAAGCAGGAACCTATTGCATTGTAGCCTCAGGGAAAGGTCCGACCAATAAGGATCTGGATCAAGTTGTAGAGGCGGTTAAGGAAATCCGTGAAACGATGCCGCTTAAAATCTGTGCCTGTCTCGGAATCTTGAAAGACGGCCAAGCAGAACGTTTGGCTGAAGCAGGTGTGCACCGATACAATCACAACCTGAACACAAGCAAAGCCAATTACCCGTCGATAACCACCACGCATACCTATGACCAGCGTATTGAAACCGTGGAAAAGGTAAAAGCATACGGCATGTCCCCCTGCTCCGGTGTCATTATCGGTATGGGGGAGAGTAATCAGGAGATTGTCGAGATGGCTATGGCACTTCGTGAGCTTGATGCAGATTCAATTCCGATTAATTTTCTCAATGCGATACCGGGAACTCCTCTGGAAGGCGCGGGTCGCACTCCGGCGATGAAGGCACTCAAGGTACTGGCATTGTTCCGGTTCATCTGCCCATCCAAAGAGATTCGTGTTGCCGGCGGGCGTGAGATCAATCTTCGTACACTTCAGCCTTTGTCACTGTATGCAGCAAATTCACTCTTTGTAGGTGATTATCTAACGACGGCAGGTCAAGAAATCTCAAACGATCATCAAATGATTGAAGATTTGGGCTTTGAGATTGAGCTAAATGCTCTTTAAGGCGGTACAGACTATGAACTGGATGGAAAAAGAACTTGCGTTATTGGCGAATGCCTCCAATGAACGTTACTTACGTGACAGTGCCGCTGTTCCGGATGGTCCGGGTTATACGTTGAGAGGAGATCGAGTGCTCCTTAATCTGGCCTCCAATGATTATCTGGGACTCGCACAACATCCCGCTATCATCAATACGATTCGCGAGACGCTTCTTACCGAAGGAGGGGGTTCGGGGGCATCTCGCCTTGTCACTGGGAACCGTCCGCTGTATAGCCGTCTGGAAGAAGCGCTGGCCGCTTGGCAGCATAGTGAGGCAGCACTTGTTTTTGCAAATGGCTATATGGCTAATTCCGGAGTCATTCGTGCACTCGTGGGTCGAGGGGATGTGGTTTTCAGTGATCAATTAAACCATGCGAGTATCGTGGATGGGATTGTACTGAGCCGCGCAGAGCATGCCCGGTATCGGCATAATGATATGGAGCATCTGAAGGTGTTATTGAACAAACACCGGGATAAACGACGTAAGCTGATTGTTACGGATGCCGTCTTTTCCATGGATGGGGATCAAGCACCCTTGCGTGAACTCGTTGCGCTCAAACAGGAGTACGGGGCGATGCTGATGGTGGATGAGGCCCACAGCGGGGGGATCTACGGGGAACGGGGTGAAGGACTATGCTCTATGCTTGGTCTCCAAACTGATGTGGATGTGCATATGGGGACATTTAGCAAATCGTTTGGTTTATATGGAGCTTATGTCTGCGGCAGCCGAACATTAATCCGCTTTCTCATCAACAAAGCAAGGCCGCTTATCTATTCAACGGCATTGCCGCCTTCTCTCGTCGCTGGGATTTCAACAGCGTTAACCTTGGTACAAACGGACCATTGGCGTCGTGAACGTCTCTACTCAGTCAGTAAGTTATTTCGTTCTTCACTTGGTGGCGCCGGATTTAACGTCGGGCCCGGGGATTCTCCTATTGTTCCAATAGTCGTCGGTGATAACGAAAGAGCTCTTCGTTTCAGTGCAGCCCTTGAAGAAGGCGGTATTGCCGGAGTTGCCATCAGGCCGCCTACTGTTCCTGACGGCACAGCACGAATTCGCTTCTCTTTATCAGCTGATCATACCCCTAAGGAACTGAGCGATGCAGTTACGCTAATCGGCAAGATCGGGCTTCAATTAGGGGTGGTGAACTCATGAATGCCTCAGGTAATATCCCGCTGCTAATAAAGCAACAGACAAGCGGAACCATAGTGTGGCTAACGGGATGGAGCATGCCAGATGCGGTGTTTGACCTTCTTCGCCTGTTATTGCCTGATTTCCGGCATATTTCTGTTGATTACAGCACTGCCGATTCTCCGGAGAACATGCTATGTCTAGCTGAGACGGCAGTGAGGAATATTTTATTTGGTGGAGGGTTAGGTTCCAGGGGAAAGGCGCTTCATGGTCCGCTTTTGGTATCAGGCTGGTCGCTTGGAGGTTTACTGGCGCTTAGATTAGCGGCTAAAGGCTACGCTGATGGTCTTGTGTTATTCGGTGCAACTGCGCGTTTTACCCGATCCAAAGAAGAGCTTGACCGTGGCATGGCAGATGCGTACGTTAGGCAGATGATCAAAGGGATCTCAAGGGATCGACATGCAGTTGAAACGAATTTTCGAAAGATGATGTTTACGGAGCAAGAATGGGAGACAGGCCTTGCTGAAAGTCTACCTCAAACGGGTAGCTGGACAATCCAAGCACTACTGGCAGGTCTTCAATTGTTACGAACCGAGAATAGCTTTTCTCAACTGCCGAGTATAGATTGTCCGGTTCTTCTTTTTCACGGGACTGAGGATAGGATATGTCCTTACGGTGCTGGCTTGGAGCTTACAGCTCATTTACCTCAAGCCAAGTTAATGACATTAACAGGCTGCGGGCATGCCCCCTTTTTGGGAAGGGAAGCACACATAGCGGATGAATGGAGGAGATGGTGGCGTGACCAATAGTAGAAATAGTGCTGTTCAACGCCAATTTAATCGTAGTGCGATTTCTTACGATACACATGCGCAAGTGCAGCGTTCGATGGCTGATCAGTTAGCAAGATCTCTCGCAGAATGGAAAAATAAAGGGCTCCCAAGTGAGCCGAGCATTCTCGAAATCGGTTGTGGCACGGGGGCTCTGACTCAAATCGTAGTGAATGCATGGCCCAGTGCGAAGATTACTGCAATTGACATTGCACCCGAGATGATCGAATTGGCTTCGAAACGGTTCCGGTCAGCACAGCATCCAGGTTCAAGAAATCGATCAGCAGATCGTTTGCGTTTTCTTCAAGCGGATATTGAGACATGGGCGGCAACGGCTCCAGAGTCCTCCGTGGATATCATCGTCTCCAATGCATGTTTTCAATGGCTAAGTTCTCCGCAGGAAACACTGAGTCAACTGCGGCGTATGCTGCGCCCCGGAGGCTTGCTGATATTTACGACCTTCGGGCCGGATACATTTCGAGAGATGCATGAGGCATTTAATGAAGTTTATCGAGTCAACGGAATGGAACCACAGCGACATGGACTGTCGTTTGCATCGCCTGTCCAATGGGAAACCATGCTTCAGGAATCCGGATTTTCGAATTTCAATTGTGAGCGTTCAATTCATAAGAAAAATTATGCTTCTGCAAAGGATTTTCTGTATTCGGTTAAAGGGATGGGAGCTAGCACTTCAGAAGCAGTAACGGTATCTGGTTATAGCTTGCGACGATTGTTCACCGATATGTATCAGGAGTATGAGAATAAGTTCAGCATACAGGGAGGAGTCGCAGCAACTTACGATCTCCTATTTATTCAATCAGTAGTCTAGCCCCCTGACGAGGTAACATTTAACAACTGCTACTCTTGAAATGACTCTTCCTGTGCCCATACACAGTTATTTTGTAAATGAACCGCTGTCGACCCAAAATCAATAGCTGTTTTGTAATACCAAATCTTATAATCTATTTTCTCCAAATACGTTTCCAGTTCAGCAATTTTCTCCAGAACAACGTTTTTGTGTGTTTCAAATACTTCAAGACGCTGCATTAATGTAGCGTCTCCTTCTATGCTCCAATCGACGTACTCTTTGATTTTCTTCACGGGCATACCACTTTTTTTGAGACAAGTAATCACTGCAAGCCACTCAAAATCACTCTCTTTGAAATCCCGGTTACCTGCTTGATTACGATCAACAAAGGGCAATAAGCCCTGCTTGTCATAAAAGCGTAATGTATGTGCGGTTAATCCTGTCCTGTCTGCAACCTGACTAATTGTATATCCCAATGTATAAGCCACCTTTGTTAGTAGATATTCATGATTGTAGAGATTAGAGTGTACTCTAAGTCAAAACAATATTCAAAAAAAGAAATGTGTCGGAGCAGATAAATCAAGATGATGTTTGACTTAGACAATACTCTAAGGATTAGAATTTTTTTGCATCAAAAATTTTAATCTTAGGGAGAGAGTGAAATGAGTAAACCAAGCGTTTGGATCATCACTGGATGTTCCACTGGGTTCGGTAGAGAACTTGCAAAAGCAACGATTAAAGCAGGTTATCATGTTGTTGTAACAGCAAGAAATCTGGATTCAATTACTGACCTTGTCCCTGGAAATACAGATAAGGTTATGGCCATGGAGCTTGATGTTACCAAGCCTGAACAGATTGAAAAAACAGTCAATGCCACTATAGAGAAGTTTGGCCGGATTGACGTTCTAGTCAATAATGCTGGAGTCGGATACTTTAGCTCTATTGAGGAGGCTGCTGAGGAAGAAACACGGAAAATGTTTGAAATTAACTTCTGGGGTCTTATGCATATGACGAATGCAGTTTTACCTTATATGAGAGGCCAGTCCTCAGGACATATAATCAATATATCTTCCATTGGAGGTTTAGCTTCGTTTCCTGGCGTGGGTTACTATAATGGTACTAAATATGCTGTTGAAGGGATATCGGAAAGCCTGGCCCAAGAGGTTGCGCCGTTTAAAATCAATGTAACGTTGGTTGAGCCAAGTAACTTCCGCACAGATTGGTCCGGACGCTCAGCCGCTAAAACAAAATCAGCGATTAAGGAATATGAGGAACTCATTTCACCGTTTGTAAATGCAGAAAACCACGGAAAAGAACCCGGAGATCCCAAAAAAGCTGCAGAAGCAATCGTTAGCATGGCTGAATTGGAAGAGCCTCCGCTTCGTTTGTTGCTTGGAGCGGATGCTTACCATACCGTGGTGAACAAATATACAGAGCAACTGAAAAAATTTGAGGAATGGAAAGAAATATCGGTGAATGCTGATTTTCAAGATTAAATGAGGCAAATCCAAAAGAGACAGACTCCCCAAATTCTAAATAAAAGAAATAATAAAACGTCATCACTTTGCGTGATGGCGTTTTTGGGGTGGTCCGGTCAGCTGATCCTTTATCGAAGAAGGAACAATCAGATGAAGTTCCAGCATAGAGATTAATTCTTCTGCAATTTCTTCGGCTGGATAAGGCATGGAATTCATAATCCACCATTCCAGCAAACCAGCGGCGGCAGAGGCCAGAAACTGTATAGTGATCTCCCTGTTAAGTCCCTTGTGAATGCCGCACGCATCAACCTGCTCTTCGACCCCCTGAATCAGGAGCGTCATGAGTCGATTTCGGAATGCCGGGATGCCTTTTTGAGTTAATAGCGTGGTATAAACGGGAGCGTGCTGCTCCAGGTAACGGAATGTTCGGAGCAACGCATCTTTAACGGTCATGGGAGTGGTAGGACCCTCCACCATACAACTCTCCACCAATTGCTGCAAATACGTCTCGATACTTTGATCCAGCAGATCGAACTTATCCGTATAGTGTAAATAGACGGTACCACGGTTAACATCGGCCCGATCAGCAATGTCATTAATCGTAATTTGCTCGAAATCTCGCTCTTCCAACAACCCGATAAAGGCCTCGGTTATGGCTTTTCTTGTTTTGACAACTCGTCTGTCCATGGCTCCTCCTCAGAAGTTTTCAACAATATGGGTTCATTCGTTGATTATTCAACAAAAACGGATGTTTTAGCGATTGAAGCGTTGTAGATGCTTTGTTACTCTTATTTTATCAACAACTGTTGATAAAGCAACGAATATCCATAAAAATTTGAAATAGAGGGATAACTAATGAACATATTAGTGTATGGCGCAGGCGTTCTGGGCAGTCAGTTGGCGCAGGTGCTGGTGCGCGGGGGAAATGACGTCACCATTCTGGCTAGAGGGAAGCGAGCAGAGGAACTGGAGAGAGAGGGTATCGTCATTCGTCATGTGTTCCAGTTTAAAACGACCGTTGATCCGGTTCGGGTAACAAGAACGCTGGAAGAGAATGATGAATATGATCTTATTTTCGTAGTTATGAAATATAACGATTTTCCATCCGTGCTTCCCATTCTGGCGGCCAATCAGAGCAGCAATATTGTGATTGTTGGCAACAACCCAGATGCACGAAGCATGCAAATCTTTTTGGAGGAAAACAGCAAGGTGGAAAAAAGGATCGCATTTGGTTTTCAGGTCAGCGGTGGGCGGCGGCAAGAAGACCGCATGTTATCTATTGGTGGAGCAAGCGGGCAAATGGTGATTGGTGGACTGGACGGTGAGATTGCCTTTAAATCGATACTGGATCAAGCTTTTGAGAAGACGAAATACAAGTTGAATTACCTGGACGATATCGATGCCTGGCTGAAAAGTCATATTGTGCCCATCCTGATGCTTAATGCGGTGAGCTTTAATGAGAAGCGTGAGATGATCAAGCTGGATGGGAACAGAAAGCAACTCCAGCATATGATTGGGGCGATGGATGAGGGCTTTCGCGTGCTTGAGGCCATGGGCATAACGATAATACCGGAGATCCAGGCTAAACTGATTCGCAAGCATCAACGGATGTTTTACCTTCTATTGAAGATTTATAGTATGCTTCCGGTGTATAAACTGGTTGCGGGTTCTTATGGGGAGATTGAAGCGTTAAATGATGCATTTACCGATTGGAAAAAGGTTACCTACACGCCCACTCCTCATTGGGATGTTCTCAAAAAGGAATATTCTAATCTCAAATGAGATGACTCACTGTAAAAGTGAAATTTCTTCTGAAAATTTGCCTATAGTGAGCATCCTGCACACATCTTCCTATTGCTCAATGTCCCAATCCCGACTACAATTAAACCAACTAATAAAATGGGGATAAGGAGATATGAAGATGCGGGAAGTACCTATGCGCTATGTCAAAGCGAACCAGATTGGGATTGTGTTATTTGTTATCCTGTCATTTCTGTTCAACCAGCCGTTAATTCTGGGAGCATTATGGATCATCCAAGTCATTGGTCTGGCATCCGGAGGCAAGCTTAATCTGTTTGTACAGATTGGGAAGGCTGTGTTACCTGGAAAAGGTACAGAGACGCAGGCAGTGGAACTGCAACGCTTCAACAATGTTCTGGCCGTATTGTTTCTTACGCTGGCACTTGTCTCATTCGGCCTTGGTTGGCAGGTAGCGGGTTATATTTTCTCGTCGATGCTTCTCCTCGCTGCAAGTGCCGCGTTGCTCGGTTACTGTGTAGGCTGCACCGTATATTTTTGGTATAAACAATTCCGTGCAGGCAGAAAGATTGGCTTTTAAACTATATGTAGTTGCAAAACAATCCCCTCCAAGTGCAGTGTAGACTTGAAGGGGATTTTACTTTTTTATCTGAACCAGGCCTTGTTTAAATTGTTCGTAAAATTACTATCGTTCAAAGGAACATTGGCACTGCCGAAATCTGTTGTATTCAGCGCATTACGCGCGGCAGACGTTAGATCATCCCAGCCGATCAAAGGCTGCATTCCACCCACGGTCCCCGTTACACCAAGCTCATGATTTAGAGGCCAGGTACTATTATAGCTAATCAACGGATTGGTACCGTTCAGGTTTGTGTTACTTGGTGCAACATTGGTGAACTGCCCATGTCCTGAGTATGCGATGGAGAGGATTTGAGGATTTACTGCTGCGGGATTGTCTACCCATACAACGATGCCTTCCCAGTCATGACGATGGCCGAGGCCGGAGGAAGGAGAGTCTTTCGGGAAGTACCCATGCGTACATAATCGCCCATACGCCATTGTGCCATGCTGAACGGGAGTACACTTGGCCTGTGTTTGAACTGCAGTTTCCATTCGGTGAACCGGATGTTTGCAAGCCGCCGTTGGTATTGCCCTGCTGATCCACTGCGGGGAATGGAACACATCCATGGTAGACTTTTAGGTAAGGTTGAAAACGTTTGGCTGCTATTTGCGTGACTGTGACAGGACTTACTTCCTGGAATCCGACAACCTGATCATGGTTAATTACGGCTGCTTCAACAGCTGTGGCAAAGGGAATACAGGCCAAGAGTGAAACCATGAGCAATAATACGATTCTTTTCATTTGGTGATCTCCTTCATGGGTATGATAGTGTGATTTGTTGAGGATGCACTACGACTATATTGGAAAAGGTTTCATTTTATTTATCATCTCATTTAGATATTTGTAAAATTTTTGAAGGATATGGTTGTTCTCATCATTTGAGAGGGGATAAGACTATTTCCGGCCCAAGCGGGCAGAATGGTGATGGATGGTTATGAACGACAGGAAAACGATAGGACTAGATTCAAGAGGAGTGCGAAAGGTTTATTTTGTAAAGGATAGACAAGTTCGGAAGATAAGAGAGAGAGCGTGAATGCCAATACATGGCCAGTGTGGAGTAAGTTAATTCTTTAGCATGTATTGATAATGTTATCCTGATGTAAAATTTTGAACTGATTCGATATGATAATAATTACTTATCCATCATAGGCTAGGACATCTTCACATTTGATGATATGATAGAATATAAAGGCTATGGAATGAGACGGAATTCCTTATGCATATATATAGGTAGAGAAAAGTGTTGGCGTAGGATTAACGGAAATGAATCATTGTGTAAAATGATACCCGGCTGTGGTCACTCGCAGGTGGAAACAAAATGAGGTCATGCAGACTCATGGATAATGTGGAATAGGTGGCGTATGAGATGAAAAAAGCTCGCTTAATATATAACCCGACCTCAGGCCGGGAAGAAATGAAGAAACGTCTGGCTGATATTTTGCAGCGTTTGGATCAAGGTGGCATTGAAGCCTCTTGTCACGCAACAACGGGTGAGGGAGATGCAACCCGGGAGGCGGAGCTGGCGATTGAGCGCGGATATGACATGATTATTGCCGCTGGCGGCGACGGTACGTTGTATGAAGTCATTAATGGTATGGCCGAGCGTGAGAATCGTCCACCGCTGGGTGTATTTCCTTTGGGAACGACGAATGATTTTGCGCGTGCACTGGGTATTCCTAGACAGTGGGAAGATTACGTGGATCTGGTTATTAACCAGCAGCTTCGTCCGCTGGATCTGGGCAAGGCGAATGATAAATATTTTATCAATATTGCGGGTGGGGGTTCGTTAACCGAACTGACCTATGAGGTGCCAAGTCGTCTGAAAACGATGATTGGGCAGCTGGCCTACTATATGAAGGGTATTGAGAAAATGGCAAGTCTGTCTCCGCAGGAGCTGGTTATCCGTGCGGCGGGGCAGGAAGAGATTCATGATGAATTCATGCTGTTCCTCATTGCCAATACAAACTCCGTCGGGGGCTTCGAGAAGCTGGCTCCGGGTGCGACCATTGATGATGGTCTGTTCGATGTGATCGGTGTGCGCAAATGTAATCTGGCTGACATGATTCGCCTCGTAACCCTTGCGCTGCGTGGTGAACATCTAAATGATAAGAAGGTCGTTCATTTCCAAACGGATTATATGGAAGTGACTTCGCCGGGCTATGTGCAGTTGAACCTGGATGGTGAGCTGGGCGGTACATTGCCAGCCGCATTTACGAACTTGCGTCATCACCTGATGTTGTATCGTTAAGCGTAGTATGGATCGGGGAGAAAGCGTGATTTCCTGTTGCCGTGTACAATGGGATCACGTATAATCTCATGGTACCTGAAAATGAATGGAATCTCCCTTGCACAAGGGATGAACATATAAGAAGAAAGAAGTGAATGTACGTTGTCTAATACGAACCGCAGCGGTCGTGGAAAAAACCGCCGGAATTCGGCTGCCTCTCAGGGGCAAGGGAACGCGTCAGCATCCCATCAGCCGAGCAAACCATCTCGTCCATCTACACGTCAGCAAGGGAAAGAGGTGCGACCACAAGGCGCATCTCTTTCTGCCGTTCGTCCTAAGGGACGGGAACGTGAATCTGCACCAATCGAAGGACTTCCGGTTAGCAAAAATGAAGAGACTGTCATCGATATCATTGGCATGAACCATGATGGTGAGGGTGTCGGCCGGGCCAATGGATACACGTTGTTTGTGCAAGGTGCGCTTCCGGGCGAAACCGTGCGCGTGAGAGTGATGAAAACGAAGAAGCAGTACGGCTACGCCAAACTGCTGGAGATTGTGAAGGCAAGCCCGGATCGTGTATCCGCACCTTGCCCGATCTACGATCAATGCGGCGGATGCCAGATCCAGCATATGAGTTACGCCGGACAGCTTGCGTGGAAACGCCAGTTGGTAGTGGATAATTTGCAGCGGATCGGCAAGCTGAATGTGTTGGTGGAGGATGCGGAACAGGCAATCGAACCTGAACAAACCTCTACTGAAGAACAAATGAACGGCAGCAACCGTATCCGTCTTCGGATGGAAGGTGTCATGAATGAAGAAGATGCGGAGCAGGGAATTCGTGTGCTTCCTACGATGGGTATGGACGAGCCGTGGCGCTATCGCAATAAAGCACAGGTGCCAATTGGTTCAGCCGAGGGCGGCTTGGTGGGTGGTTTTTACGCCAAAGGAAGTCATCGGATCATCGACATGGACACCTGCCTCATTCAGCATGAGCATAACGATGAAGTGGTGGCCAAGGTCAAGGAGCTAGGCAGCCATCTCGGCATTAGCGCATATAACGAAGAGACAGGTCGCGGTCTGCTGCGTCATGTAGTGGTGAAGAAAGCATTCCGTACAGGCGAGATGATGCTCGTTCTGGTCACCAATGGCCGCGATATTCCGCACAAGGATGAGTGGATCGGCAGTATTCGTGAAGCAATTCCGCATGTGGCGAGCATTTGCCAGAACGTGAACAAGAAGCAGACCAACGTAATCTTTGGCGATGAGACCCGCGTCCTGTGGGGCCGTGATGTGATTTACGATTATATCGGAGATGTGCAGTTTGCGATCTCCGCGCGTTCGTTCTACCAGGTGAATCCGGTGCAGACGGAAGTACTTTATGGGAAGACGGTAGAGTACGCAGGACTGAGTGGCAAAGAGACCGTGATTGATGCCTATTGCGGCATCGGGACGATTTCTCTTTTCCTCGCGCAACATGCAGATCAGGTGTACGGGGTAGAGATTGTTCCCGAGGCGATTGAAGATGCTCGCAGTAATGCGATGTTGAATGAGATGAAGAATGTCAAGTTTGAAGTCGGCGCTTCCGAGGATGTGATCCCACGCTGGAAAGAACAAGGCATCGAAGCTGACGTCATCGTTGTCGATCCACCGCGTAAAGGCTGCGATCCACGTTTGCTGGATACGATCCTGGAGATGAAGCCGGAGCGCGTGGTGTATGTGAGCTGTAATCCAAGCACCTTGGCACGCGATTTGCGTGTGCTGGAGGATGGTGGGTATCGTACGGTTGAGGTAACGCCGGTGGATATGTTCCCGCATACGGTGCATGTGGAGTCGGTGGCGATGTTGGTTAGAAGCTAATACCTTTCTGAAAAAGTATACGGCCCAAACTCAAGGAGTTTGGGCTAAATTAGTAGCATAACGTAATTAGATTGATGAGCACAGCGTGTTCTTCAAATCCGTCAGAATCTACAGTCAAATATCCTCAACTCGTTTTATCAGCAGCTGTAAGTTGTTATCTCGATAGCTTCCAATGGATCGTTTATGCGGAGAGTAACGAAGCTCAGGTCAATTAAGGCCTCTATGGACGCAATCTTCATCTGGAACGTCGGTGGATTTTTATTTGGGATTATTTTAAAATTGGGATGAACATGTATTATAACATTTTTTATAATATAAAGTGACGTTCTGGAGTTTTGTTTGATGTTAATTACCCAAGCAATAAAAAAGACAAGCTACTGAAATACTAGATTGAAATAAATCAGATCAAGGGAGTATTACTATGATTACAGGTGAATTACGAAGTAAGGTAGATAAAATATGGGAGATATTCTGGACAGGTGGTATTACTAATCCATTGTCTGTTATTGAACAGTTTACCTACCTTTTATTTATAAAGGGACTTGATGACAAACAAAAAGAAGAAGAAAGACTGGCAGAGTTTGTCGGTATGGATTTCAATAAGATTTTTAACGAAAATCAGCAAAACCTCAGATGGCATAGCTTTAAGCAAATGAGTGCATCTGATATGTATGAAACGGTTTCAAAGCAAGTGTTTCCTTTTATTAAAACCATGCATGGTGACAAAGATTCAGCTTTTACTAAATATATGGATGATGCGATCTTTATGATTCCTACACCGCAAATGTTAGAAAAAGTTGTAACAAATATTGATAGGTTACCCGTAAAAGAAGATAATACAGCAGATGATACCAAAGGGGATTTATACGAATATTTACTTTCTAAAGTTGCAACAGCTGGTACAAACGGTCAGTTTAGAACACCTAGACACATCATTCAAATGATGGTCAACTTGATGCAGCCAACACCAACGGATATTATAGTTGACCCTGCTGCTGGTTCAGCAGGTTTTCTCGTCGCGTCAGGTGAGTACCTAAAACGAAATAATGAGGACATGTTTACTATTAAAGAATTGAAAGACCATTATCATAGAGATATGTTCTTTGGTAATGACATGGATAGAACTATGCTTCGTATTGGTGCTATGAACATGATGCTTCATGGTGTTGAAAGACCAAATATTGAATATAGAGATTCTTTATCAGAGACAAATAAAGACAGTGAAAAATACACTTTAGTTCTGGCAAATCCGCCATTTAAAGGCTCGCTGGATTATGATAGTGTATCTGCTGACCTTTTAAAAGTGACAAAAACAAAGAAGACAGAATTGTTATTTTTAGCCCTGTTCTTAAAAACGCTTAAAAAAGGCGGTAGATGTGCTTCTATTGTGCCAGATGGTGTACTATTTGGCAGTTCTAATGCTCATAAATCCATTCGTAAAGAGATTGTAGAAAACCATCAGTTACAAGCAATTATTTCTATGCCTAGTGGAGTTTTTAAGCCATACGCAGGGGTTTCTACTGCTATTATAATTTTCACAAAGACTGGTGCAGGTGGCACTGATAAAGTATGGTTCTATGATATGCAGGCAGATGGCTTATCTCTAGATGATAAGCGTCAAGTAGTAGGTGAGAATGATATACCTGATATTATTAACCGTTACCATAACCTTGAAAATGAAAAAGATAGGAAGCGTACGGAGAAATCCTTCTTCGTAGATAAAGGTGAAATTGTAAAGAATGACTATGACTTATCTATTACTAGATATAAAGAAAGTGAATATGAGGAAGTAGAATATGAAGCACCCAAGGTTATTATTCAAAGGATTAAAGAACTAGAACAGCAAATTCTTAATGGTCTTAATGACATTGAGAGGATGGTGTAGGGATGACAGTTATTAAGGATATATTCAAAATAACAAAGGGTAAAAAAGAGGAAGAGACAGATATTTTGGAGGGTTCATTTAAAAGATATATTCAGATTGAAGATTTACGCCATAATGAAAATCTAAAGTACTGCATTCCTAATAAAAAGAGTGTGCGTGTAAACAAAAGTGATTTAATTATTGCTTGGGATGGTGCAAATGCAGGAACTATAGGAGTAGGTTTAGAAGGTGTTATTGGTAGTACATTAGCCAAACTTGAATTAAAGAATGCTAGCGTTAATCCATATTATGCGGCAAGATTTCTTCAATCGAAATTTCAATATTTAAGAGATAGTTGTACTGGAGCCACTATACCGCATATTAGTAAAACAGTATTAGAAAATTTATCCCTACCATTGCCGACATTCGAAACCCAAAAGAAAATCGTCGAAGTTTTGGACAGAGTTCGAGGGCTCATTGATGTAAGAAAAGAGCAAATTAGGTTGATGAACGAATTGATTGATTCTTTATTAAATAGCAAAGTAGGTCCCAAATCAGCTGATTATGAATCTTGGAAAAGCGTCCAGATAAAAGATGTAGTAAAGCCAGGTAAAAATAATATGAGAACTGGGCCGTTTGGAAGTGACTTATTGCATTCAGAATTTGTATCTGAAGGTGTGTATGTTTTAGGTATAGATAATGTTGTGACTAATAGATTTAATTGGGGAAAAGAAAGGTACATTACACAAGATAAGTATATGAAATTGAAAAGGTATACTGTATTTCCGGGAGATGTACTTATTTCAATAATGGGGACTACTGGCAGATCAGCTGTTGTACCAGATAATATACCATTAGCGATTAACTCAAAACATTTAGCTTGTATTACACCAGACATTAATATTATACATCCTTTATTTTTATCATTATCAATAACGAAGAATCAAAACATTTTAAGACAAATCAAAATGAGAAATAAAGGAGCAATAATGAATGGATTGAATTTAGGAATTATTAAAGAATTAGAGCTAAAATTGCCACCGATTGAGGACCAAAATGAGTTTGCTAAAGTTTTTATGTTAATAAGTGAACAAATAGGAAAAATTTGTAAATCATTAAGTTTGATGGAGGAAAAATTTGAGGGTATTTCACAAAAAGCTTTTACAGGTGATTTATTCGGAGGTGACTAAATGAAGTATTTTGATGAATATGACGAATACATTGAAAAATTACTTCTTGTTCAGTTTGGTGCCTCTGAAATCATTAAGCATAATCTTACAAAGGGAGAAGTAAGAGAAGATTTTCTGAAAAAAGAAGTCAAAGAGCAGTTTGAAAATATTTGCTATCATAAGGGTTTTATTGTAAATAATGAAAGGGAATATCAATCGGGGCAGTTAGACATGATTATTACTGGTAATAATGCAAGAATTAGAAAGTATGGAGACCAGTCAATGGTAGACATACATGATGCAAGAATAATTCTTGAAGTTAAAAGCTGTACAACTACAAGTGATTTGAAAAAACTTGATCAACTTGCTATGGATATTAAGTCATACTCAGATACACCACAATCCATTAGGGTAGGTATGTTCTGCTATTCATACGCAATACAAGAGTCTAATATGCTGAAAAAATTTGGATTTCGATATGATAAAGAGATTGATGGATATATTGATGATAAAAGCATTGACAAAGATTTTGAACACATTGACTTTGTTCTTGCACTGGATGGGAAAAAAGAAGACGAGCAAGAGAGCAAAGATTTCTTTTTAATAAAGGATATGTACAGTAATCGTTTTGTTCTGAAAAAGAAAGAGCCTGTATCTAAAGATTTTTTCATGCTCTTCAGTACCTTGTGATGGAAGGTATTTATTTAAATTTTAAAATAATTCTAGTTAAAGTTGCAATCTAAGATAGCATTTAGTTTGTAACTTTAAAAAGGGGGGGCAACATGTGCTACAACTTTGATTTCCTAAAAAAAGAAGAAAAATATAAAGACTTTACATACGCCTGTATCGAAGCTGAGAAAAGTTTGGTAGTTTCTTATGCCAGTACAGCAATTCTAGCACGTAGAGCATTGGAATTGGCTGTGAAGTGGGTGTTTAGCCATGACGATGAACTGGAAGCACCTTATCAGGACAATTTGGCATCGCTTATTCATGATTACAGGTTTAAACGTATCATTGATACAAAATTGTTTCCAATGATTAAATATATTCAGCAACTGGGGAATAAAGCAGTTCATTCAGCTGCACCTATAACAAGAGAGCAGGCAGTTCTAGCACTTCAAAATCTATTTGAATTCATTTCTTGGATTGATTACTGCTACTCAGACGTATATGAAGACTTCGTCTTTGACGAAAGCCTTCTTGGGGATAACGAAAAAGAAAAAAAGACAAGAGATGAGCTCAAAGACCTTTATGACCGTCTTGGTGCAAAAGACCGTAAACTGGAAGAGATCATTAAGGAAAATGAAGAGCTTAGACGGGCCAATGCAGCGAAGCGCGTAGATAATAAGAAAAATCGTATGTTTAAAGTAGATGAAATTTCTGAATTCAAGACACGCAAAATGTATATTGATTTAGAACTAGAATTAAATGGTTGGATTAAGGGTAAAGACTGTTTTGAAGAAATCGAAGTAGAAGGTATGCCAAATGAAGCTGGTCTTGGCTATGTGGACTATGTCCTCTTTGGTGACAATGGCAAACCACTGGCTATAATTGAAGCGAAGAAAACCAGCATAAATCCTCGGGTAGGGCAAATTCAAGCACAGCGTTATGCAGATTGTTTGGAAAAGCAATATAAAGTCAGACCAGTCATATTCTATACTAACGGTTTTGAGTATTATCTATGGGACGATGCAAGTTATCCGGAACGTCTGGTGTCTGGTGTATATCCCAAAGAAGAACTGGAGTGGCTACATTTCAAACGTGAAAATAAATCATCATTGAAAGACCCTGTCATCAATGATGATATTACAAATCGTCATTATCAGAAGATGGCGATTACAGCGGTTTGTGACACTTTGGAGAAAGCAAATCGTAAAGCTCTGCTTGTTATGGCAACTGGTTCAGGCAAAACAAGGACAGCTATTTCAACCATTGACGTACTAATAAAAAGAGGATGGGTTAAAAATATTTTGTTCCTTGCAGATCGTAAAGCACTTGTGAAGCAAGCGAAGAAAAATTTCAAAGCTTTATTACCTGAACTATCACTTTGTAATCTTTTAGACAGTAAAGATAATCCGGAGAGTCGAATGGTATTTTCAACGTACCCAACTATGATGAATGCCATTGATAATATTAAAAACAAACGAAGTGAAAAACTATTCACAAGTGGTCATTTTGATTTGATCATTATTGATGAGAGCCACCGAAGTATTTATAAAAAGTATCAGGATATTTTTAATTATTTTGATGCCATTCTATTAGGGCTTACTGCTACACCTAAAAATGATCTTGATAAAAATACTTACTCCATTTTTGAGCTTGAAAACAATGTACCAACCTATGCTTATGAGTTGGGCGAAGCAATCGAAGAGAGTTATTTGGTACCTTATCACACTATTGAAACCAAGATGAAATTCCTTGAGGAAGGGATTCATTATGATGATCTAACAGAGGAAGAAAAAGAGCAGTTTGAAGAAACCTTTGATGATAATGTGAAAGAAATCAGTGGAGAAGCTTTAAATTCATTCCTGTTTAATAACAACACTGTAGATACAGTGCTTCAGGATTTGATGGAAAAAGGGCTAAAGGTAGAAGGTGGCGATAAACTTGGGAAAACTATCATCTTTGCTAAAAACAAAAAACATGCAGATTTTATAGTTAAGCGTTTTAATGTTTTATATCCGGAATACTATGGCAATTTTACTAAAGTTGTTTACACAGGTATCCCCTATGTGGAAAGTACCATGGAAGATTTTGAAGTGAAAACAAAGCTCCCGCAAATCGCTGTGTCTGTAGATATGCTTGATACAGGAATTGATATTCCTGAGATATTAAATCTGGTATTTTTTAAAAAGGTGCGCTCAAAGACGAAGTTTTGGCAAATGATAGGTCGTGGCACACGTCTTTGCGAAGATTTGTATGGCATAGGTATAGACAAAAATGGTTTCAGAATCTTTGATTACTGCGGAAATTTCGAGTTTTTCAGAGTTAACAAAAATGGTAAAGAAGCTAAAATGATAAAATCACTCACAGAAAATCTATTCAATATCCGTATAGAGATTGTTAAAGAACTACAAGTGCTTGATTATCAGATAGAGGAGTATATTCAACACAGAAATACTTTGATTAAAGGCATTATAGAAGAAATTAAAGGTATTGACGAAAGTAAATTTAATGCCAGAATGAAGCTTCAATATATTCATAAATTCAATCATGAAAGTGCCTTTGAATGCCTTTCGGATGCCGATGTTAGAGACCTTGGAGAACATGTTGCACCACTAGTGCCAACCATAGATGATGATGAATTGGCAAAGCGTTTTGATTATTTGATGTATACGATTGAATATGCGGATCTTAAACGAGTACCAGCCTCAAAGCCTAAAAATCGTGTTGTCAGTACAGCCGAAAAGCTTACCAATAAAGGGGCAATTGAAGAGGTAAAACAGCAAAAAGGATTAATTTACAAAGTACAAACTAATGAATACTGGGCAGAAGCAGATATTTTTGATCATGAAGAGGTTCGGGAGGCACTGAGAGATTTAATTAAATTTCTGGATACTCAGTCTGGCGAAATTTATTATACTAATTTTACTGATGAAATTATGGAAACTAGAGAAAATCCCGGTGAATATTCAGTTAATGACATGCAAAGCTATCGCAAAAAAGTAAACAAATACTTAATGGAACATCAAAATGATCTGGTGATCTACAAACTGCGAAGTAATAAACCTTTAATACAAGAAGACATTAAGTATTTAGAAAAGATTTTATGGCAAGATCTTGGCACGAGAGAAGACTATAAAAAAGAATTCGGTGATGAACCACTGCTGAAATTAGTAAGTAAAATTGTTGGACTAGACCCACAAGCAACAAATGAAGTCTTTTCAGAATTTTTATCTGATGAAAGCTTAAATCTAAATCAGATGGAGTTTGTAAAGTTGGTTGTCAATTATATTATTAAAAACGGTAGCTTGGACAAACGAGTGCTTAATGAACATCCATTTAATAAGCGTGGCAATGTAATGCATTTATTTGATGAAAAGCTGGATGTTGCTAAGAAAATTATTGGTGTGATTGATAAGATTAATGGTCGGTTGAGCATTTAGAGTAGGTAGGGGATAGCAGTATTAAATATCAAGAATTTTGAAACTAGTATTGGGATTATAGAAAAATAATTCAAATTCAAAAGGTTGAATATGTATCAAGTTTTGGCGCTGCTAAGCGAAAAAACAGCCTTTTTATCAAAATCTTGATAGGGATTGTCTTTTAGAGAGAATGAAAATTAATATCTTCATCCCATCTCCTTATCTATTTTAGACGAATTTTTCAAGCCGAGTGCGACAGTTCCTTTGAAAAGGATTCGTAAGCGGTTCTCTAGCCCAGACATTTACGTGATCTGTGATTGATTAAGTGCAGAGCTTCATCCGTGATTTGAGCGAAATCCGTCTCCTTAGGGAAAAACTCTCGAAAGAGACCATTGGCACTTCCATTCGAGCCACGTTGCCAGAATACGGATCCGCGAAATACATTTGCACCCCATGAATGGCTTCCAGGCTGGTGTAGCAGGCAAACTCCTTGCCACGGTCTGCGGTAGCGGTTTGAAACGCATGGGAAAGGTACTGCGTGGCCACGACCTCAAAGGCAATTTCCATGGACAACGCGGTGGGGTTAGGCATATGAATCGCTGTGTACAAGCGTGTCTTTCGTTCGATGAACGTAGCTATGCACCCCTTACTTTTCCCACGGACCGAGAGTATCGTATCCAGCATCCAGCTCCGATTGGCCGAAGTTCCCCAATTACGAACCTCGTTTGGACGCTGAGAGATGGGCTTTCCCACAGCAAACTTGCCGCGCGTCTCTGCTGGCTTCTACCGCTTACCTTTGTGTCACAGGACGGCAAGCACGCCTTTGCCTGTATAAAGCCAGCGATATATCGTTTTAAAACATACCATAGTAGCTCATGGTGGGTTCTCCTTGTGTGGTGTGGGAATCTTCATTCTACACGAATCCGGCCATGGCCCTTTTTTTATTTATTTCCAAGTAGGTGTCGCACTTCATATACAATACGTCGAATATTTTAATTCTATGGTTACTTGAGTTCTAATAATTAATAAACCTTCTGGAATTTTTAACTATTCTTTTTACGAGAGTCAATAACTAAAGTTCCCATATTTTTTCTCCATGCATATGGAAAGGCTTTAAAGTCTCTTCACTTTAAAGCCCCTAATCCATTTGGACACTTTAAGCTACCTCAGATTTAATATAATAGTAACCAAAGATAGGGGGGGAGCTTTTTTTACTCCATTCTTGTGACTGGCATTAATACGGAGTACAAAATACATTTATCTGATCTTGATTTAATTCAATTGGATCTTTTCAGACTTCTTATCAAGTAGATATCCCAAATAATCTATAATCGCTGATATCGACATCATTTTTGAGAGAGAGAAAAAACTATTTTCTTCCCCAAGTTTAAAGCATTTTAACGAATATGCTTTCAGGCTGATCGTTGAGCTGTATTTTCAAAAATCATGACCACCCGTCCAACGGGTGGTTTGCTCTTGGGGTATAACCCCCTGTTGCCAAACTGCGCCTAAAGACGCTAGCCTGACAGAAAACCTGTTCAGGCTCAGTGTTATTTGTCACTTTCACTTACCAGTTAAACTGGTTTTACTTCTTTTTGCTCTTGTTACTGCTAAATGGATCTTCGTATTCTTTTACACTCAGTTTATCTAACGCTTGATCATGTGCTTCTTGTTCACGAATATACTTTTTTACCGTTGCTTCATTTAGACCCACTGTACTCACATAGTATCCTTCTGCCCAAAACTTTCGATTTCCGTATTTATACTTGAGCTGGGCATGCTTCTCGAATATCATTAACGAACTTTTTCCCTTTAGATATCCCATAAACGTTGAGACAGCAATTTTCGGTGGAATCGCTACCAACATGTGAACATGATCTGGCATCATGTGACCTTCTATAATTTCTACTCCCTTATACTTACATAGACGTTTGAAAATTTCGATTAAATCTTTTCTCACTTGATTATAGATTTCTTTCCGTCTATACTTCGGGGTGAATACAATGTGGTATTTGCACATCCACTTTGTGTGAGCTAGGCTGTAGCTCTTGTTTGCCATCTAAGACCATTCCTTTCTTTGAGCCTGAACATCTCAATTTTATCGGAATGGTCTTGGTGGTCAAACCCTCGATTCCTCCACCCGCATAGCGGGTGGTTTTTTGTCACGCACTCAACTGGCTAAAGCCATAATAATAAAGAGGAGCTTTCGCTCCTCTTTAGTTTATTGATCACAATAGCTTAAAAAACTCTCCACTCCATCATCCCAGGCGGTAATTAATATAATTAATATACGTGCACACCCGTACCAAGCACGGATTTGTTTTGTACGGAATTACCGGATAGATATACCTTTTGCAGATTAGGCATCTGGCTTAGGGTCTCTATATTGGAAATGACATTGTTCTCGAGATGAAGCTCTTCTATGGCCTGCCAGTTGCTCATAAATTCGAGAGAAGTCAAATTGCTGTCTTGCAGAGAGAAGGAACGCAGAGCTGACAGTTTGGCAAAGTAAGGCATCATGCGGTCAACTTCAGTAACAGAGGTATTGTTTATGCTGAAATATGGCTGCTCTAAGGTCAAATGTTCAAGCACGCTGTTCTCCGCGGCCGCCTTTTGTTCAAAGTTCAGCCTGCACTCGGAGCACACCAAAGATTTCACCTGCTTCAAACGAAATAAGGCGTCGCTTTCCTTGAACAGTGACGAGTCGTAAATGCTTAGGGTCTCTAGGCGGGACAAGCCGTCCAGGGCGGTTAGACGAGTTATTTCACTGATCTCCCAGAGGGAAAGCTGCTTCAGCTTCGGAAATTTCCTCAACGCCGCCAAATTTAACTCTCCGCTTCCGCCACGGAGCGTCAGGTTGGTTGCGACGGGCGCCTTCAGCCCCGGGAGAAAGGAGGTCGGTATTTCCACTCGCCCTACATTAGGCAATGTCAGCGCTTCTGCATTCTCGTAGTAACCTGACAACGTTAACTCCCGTAGAGAAGAGAGACTGTTTATGGTTTTTACCGAGCTAAGCTTGCTTAAGGAAGCCAGGCGTAGCTTGGTGATGGAGGTCTTGTCGGCCAGGCGCTCCAGGTTGGAAAAATTTACATTTTCAATATCTAGCGTTTGTAGAGCAGGCATATTTTGCACAAAGTCGATGGACTTTACGTTGGTTAAATAGGAAAGCTGAAGCTCCTGAAGCTGGGTTAAGGCGTACAGCGGCTGCAGATCGGTGGCTTCACTGTGCTGTATGGACAAGGATGATAGCCCGGTCATGGACGACAACCATCCGAGTTCATCGACAAAGGTGAGCGACAGGGACTTGAGCGGCAGTTTATTCAACAGAAAGAAATCCGTTACGGACTCATCCACATAGGTAATGGATAAAGAGTCCAGATTGGGGAATTCCAGCAGTAGTGCCAATTCCTGATTGCTGCGAAGCTGAGTGGAAAGCTCCGTAATTTTAGACTTGTCGCCAAAGTAGCCCGAAAATTTACTAAAGGATTCGTTAAAAGCGCCTCCATAACTTTTTAATCCGGGCATATGGGCCAAAGTTGTTTGGTCCGTCTGGGAGATTTCATAGGTATTCGTCAGGTCCAATGCTGTCAGTCCCTTAAATGCTTCAAAATCCCGCTGATCGATCTCCTGAGTATTCAGTTTCTTGTCCTGAGTAACATAAGTGATCTTCTCGGCCTGTTCATCGCTGAAGGGATCGGAGAGGCTATATGTAAACCTCCACTGATCATTCTCCGAATGCTCTACAGTTAAATAGCGAAGACGAGCCAATTCCTCCTCTGTCGGCAAGGCAGACCCTTTGTCGAAGATATCTCGCAAAAATGAGAGCAGAACCTTGCTTTCGGGCATCTTTCGCACAGGCAGATTGGCTTCTGTTTTTGAATAGGTAGAGCTGTTGCTATAATAAAAATAAGTACCGATGGCGCCAGTTATGACTAACATTAGTATCAGCATTAGCATTAGCATTAGCTTTACGGAGACAGCCTGCTTCCGCGGTGCTTTAGAGGGCGTTCCGTGGTAGTGATTAATGGTCTGGTCTACGTAATAGACATGATTTTGCTTCAATAAAAGCTCTGTTTCACAATAGGGACACTTTAAAATCTCACCCTCTTTGTATTCAATTCTTCCGTTGCAATTGGGACAGTTTAACGGGATAAACGCCACGAATGTCCCCTCCTTCATTATGATGGTCGTAAGATCATGCTGAACGGTCATCTGACTTCATTATACCTTGTGAATTTACGATTGATGAGAGAAAGAAGTTTCACATAGCGAAGGAGCAGGGGAATCCTGCTCCTTTTTGATCTTTTTTAAGTATGGCAGGTGGTAGGCATTATTAAATAAATCATTAAGCGATCGAAGTAATCGGGTATTTAACATGCAAAGGGTAGATATTTTCGCCGGGGGTTTTTACAAATAAGCCGTCATTGGTGATTGTACTTTTTAGAACGATATGATCTGTTGCATCTGGCGTGAAATGGAAGGTTATTTTCTCCGTATCCTCATCTGCAATCTGATGTAAAATATCTGTCATATGGATTTTGTTTAAGCTAACTACATCGAAGAGGTCGATGTTATGTTTCTCTTTTTTATAAATAACGATGACGTTTTCATTTTCCAAGTAATAAATATCATCACTAAAAACATTCAGGCAGTAAAACATGAATATGCCCTGGGTATGATTAGTTGCAAAATGCTGCGAAACAGGTAGTCTTTCGGATGCGAATTTATGGATAAGGCGCAAATCCTCCGCGTTAGTAACATCGAGTTTCTGAATGTTCGCAGGCTCCGGTGATTTTTTTGCCGTATAATTCATTGAAAAAAGATGTTCTTCCACAGGCTTAAACCCAAACTTGGGGTAAAAATCAAGCACCGATTCATTGGCAAAAAGGTACATGTAATCGTACTTGTTCTCGTATTCCTCTAAAACTTTATTCATTAAACGTGCAGAAAGTCCTTTCCCCCGATAATTAGGATGTGTCATCACCGTGCCGATTTGAATCGCTTTTTTCTTCTCCGCGTGAATGATGAATTCAAGGATGTTAACGGAAACATTGGCAATAACCTGATCTCCATCTACAAATGAAAAAGGTATGTATCGTTCTCCCCAAAACCCTTGTTTGTACCAATTTTCAAATTTTAAATCAAAAGTGTTAGCAGCAAGTTCGAAGAAACTTGTTCGAAGTGCTTCATTGTTTCTATAATCCTTCTTAAAAATAAATTCCTGCAAGGTCTTTCCCCCTTAGTCCTCAAAAGTGACTGTCTGTATATTAATGGTATTATCCAGTACTTTAACTGGTTTAACAAGCATCGGATTCACGGAACCGCTTGACTGTGGATTTTATGTATTTGATAGAGATTTATCATGATATTGAACATAACAATTTCGTGACGAGTAATGAACACCGTTTCAGCTTATATAGCTTCTCGATTCTATCTGCCGCGGCATGATCAGCAGAACGAAGAGCATGTCCACGTACAATGATCAGACTTGGTATAGTGCTGTAAAAAACTAAGATTCACCTTTAATTTGGAGTAAGATTTCTCTTTCATGAAGTGGTATTATCTGGGGTGAAGGAGGCTGGTTACAACAAATTATGTAAGCGATTTATATAGTTCGTAAAAAATTTTGGTGTGGGGGGAATGCTTCGAATGAAGAAATCATTTAAGCAGGTCGTTTCCGGGTTACTCGCAGCGGCTCTGCTTCTTCCAGGCGGCTTGATTGCTCCGGCAGTTAGCGCTGCGGATCTAACGGCATCTAATTCACAAATTGTGTATCAAGAAACATTCCAGTATGGTCAAGGCAAGGTAACTCAATCAGGCGGTGCTCAGCTGAGCACTGTAACAGGCAAGCCGTTTGAAGGCAATGATGATGGAGCAGCTTTAAAAGTTAGTAACCGATCTAATAACTGGGATGGCGTGGACCTCGCTTTTGATGACCTTGGTTTGTCCGTTGGCAAAGAGTATTCTGTAACCGCTTCCGTTTATGTCGATACTGATGCTAACCCGCCTGCAGCTGGGAAAGCTGTCCTGGAGATTGTATCTAATAAGGGCGTTACTGGCTCAGAGGGGTACACTGGAATTAGCTCTGCTGACTTTAAAGCAGGACAAGGCATTACGCTATCCGCCGCTCTCTCCGTTACCAGTGTGGACAAGACAGCTCTGCGAATCAAGTCTGATGAAGCAGGTAAAGGTGTCTCTTTCTATATCGGGGATATCACGATTACCCAAGCAGAAGCACCTGCAGAGCCTACTGTAGTCCTCAACCAAAGTTTTGAAGACGGCAGTACCGATGGATGGGGCAAGCTGGGTTGGGGATCGAGCGGGGATACTGCGGTCGTTGATAACTTAGCCTCCGAAGGCACGAAATCTCTGAAGTTCTTCAACCGGGCTGATGAGAAGGCCGTTCCTGCTCTCGTACTTACGGGTAAAATGAAATCCGACCGTAAGTATGATATTTCTCTCAAGGTTAGACTCGGTTCCGGTGAAGGCCAGTTCCATCTGGCTTCCAAAATAAATTCTGAAATATTAGCCGATGACCAGAAGTATCCTTGGATTATAGGCAACAAGCTTGTAACCGCTTCTGACTGGACGCTATTAGAAACCAAGGGCTACGAAATCCCTTCTAAAACGAATGAGGTCATCATCTATGTTGAACCATCGGGCAATACGTTAACCTCGGATATTTACATTGATGAAGTCATCATCACCGATGTAACCCCTGATCAAACCGAACCGGAAAATGTAGATAAAACGGGCATCTCTGCAGACTTTGAGAATGGTCTGGATGGATTCAAAGCACGAAATGGCCGTGAAACGGTAGTTCTTTCCGAAGACGATAATCATACATCTGGCGGCAAGCAAAGCTTGCTTGTGACGACTACGACACAATATGATGCAGCCTTGGTTGATGCTACTGGAAAAATGGCAAAGAATCATGAATACCAGCTCTCTGCTTGGGTGAAAATGGCACTTGGCCAAGCACCTACAACACTTCGAATTAGTGTTCAATATGCTGACAGCGGCTTTGCGAACGTTTCACCAAATGCAACCGTTACCGATCAGGAATGGGTACACTTAACGGGTAAGTACACGCTCACCACTACTCCAAGCGTACTCAATGCTTATATTGAAACAGCAAACAACGATGGAGGCAACCGTACCTTTTTCTTGGATGACTTTGCTCTAAAATATGTGGGACCTGTAGCTGCCGCACCTCCGATTCAAGAAAATCTTCCTAATATCAAGGATATTTATGAGGATGATTTCCTGATTGGGAATATTGTTAATCCGTCTACATTTGATGAGACTCGGCTCAAGCTTCTGAAGAAGCATCACAATGTCGTCACGTTTGAAAATGACATGAAGCCGGATTATGCATATGATACGGACAGACAATTTGATTTCACCGCAGAAGATGCTCTTGTCCAAAGAGTAAAGGATGCAGGTCTTGATTTGCACGGTCACGTGCTCGTATGGCATGCGCAGTCACCTACATGGCTTCATACGGCAGAGAGTGGTAAACCATTGAGCCGTGAGGATGCTCTGACCAATCTAAGAACACATGTTAAAACGGTCGTTGAGCACTTTGGTGACCAAGTCATTTCTTGGGATGTTGTCAACGAAGCCATGAACGATAACCCGGCTAATCCGGAAGACTGGAAAAATGCATTGCGTAATTCAGGCTGGTTACAAGCCATCGGCCCTGAATTTATAGAGGAGGCATTCCTTGCGGCCAAACAAGTCATTGACGAAAACGGCTGGGATATCAAGCTTTACTACAATGACTACAACGATGACAACGAGAATAAAGCTACAGCTATCTATAGCATGGTGAAAGAGATCAATGAGAAGTACGCCGTAAATCACCCTGGCAAGAAACTGATTGACGGCATCGGCATGCAAGCCCACTACAATTTGGGCACGAGATTGGACAATGTCAAGATGTCGCTCGAACGTTTCATTTCTTTGGGTGTAGAAGTCAGTGTCACCGAGTTGGACATTATGGCAGGCACCAATTCTACAATTACTGAAAAAGAAGCAAAGCAGCAGGCCTATCTGTATGCGCAATTAATGGATCTCTATAAGAAGAACAGCGAGCATATTTCGCGTGTCACCTTCTGGGGATTAAATGACAGCACCAGCTGGAGAGCCGAGCAGAATCCAACCTTGTTTGACAAGAATTTTCAAGCAAAAAAGGCGTTCTACGCGGTCGTTGATTCGCAAAAGTACATGGCGGAAAATCCACCCGAAGCCCTTGAATACAAGAAATCAAGCGCGCACTATGGGACACCAGCTATCGATGGCTCCGTAGACAGTGTATGGAGTAATGCTCCTGAAATGAAACTCGATACGAAGCAAATGGCATGGTCAGGTGCGACAGGAACAGCAAAAGCACTGTGGGATGACGACAATCTGTATGTGTTGGTTCAAGTCAGAGACGATCAACTGAACAAGTCCAACCCGAATGTATGGGAGCAGGATTCCGTCGAAGTATTTGTCGATGAAAATAACGGAAAAACAGCTACCTTCCAGGACGATGATGGACAATACAGAGTGAACTTCGAGAACGCCGCTTCCTTTAATCCTGCGGAAATCGCAGCAGGCTTCGAATCCAAAGTCTCTGTTTCCGGTACCAACTACACCGTTGAAATGAAGATTCCGTTCAAGAAGGTTAAGCCTGCGAACAATGCCAAAATTGGCTTTGATGCGCAGATCAATGATGCCAAAGACGGCAACAGAATCAGCGTGAACGCATGGAATGATCCATCCGGTCAAGGTTACCAGGATACTTCCGTATTCGGTGAATTGACGCTTACTGGCAAACCTTCTTCAGGCGGAAACAATGGCGGAGGCAACAGTGGTGGAGGTAACAACAGCGGGGGTAACAGTGGCGGATCGAACTCAGGAACTACGCCGCAGCCGCAGCCACAGGCGCAGCCTCAACCACAGCTTCCGGGCAACGACTCAGTAATTATACCGATAATCAAAGTCGAAAATGGAACCGCCACAGCAACCGTTTCGAGCGATAGCCTAAATAAAGCCATTGAAAAAGCTTCTCCAGGTGCAAATGGCAAGAAGCAGGTTACCATTGATGTGCCGAAGCAGGCCAATGCCCAATCCTATGTGGTGCAGCTGCCGACTTCCAGTCTGCAAAGCAACAATAATGTTGAGTTTGTGCTTAAGACGGAGAATGCAACACTTCAAATTCCGTCTAACATGCTTTCTAATATTACGGAGCAAGCCGATCAAGTCTCTATTCAGATTAACAAAGTCTCAGCAGATCGTCTGGGCGCAGATTTTCACGCTATTGTGGGCAGCCGTCCGGTGATCGATCTAAGCGTAAAAGCTGGTGACCGTCTCCTTGCCTGGAACAATCCTGCGGCTCCTGTAACGGTATCTGTTCCGTACACGCCTGCTGCACAAGAGCTTGTCAATGCACATCAGATCGTGATTCTTTACATTGACAATCAAGGACAGGCAACAGCCTTACCAAGCGGACGCTATGATGCCAAATCCGGCTCGATGGTGTTTAAAACAACTCATTTCAGCACCTATGCTGTAGCCTACGTAACCAAGTCTTTTGCCGATGTGCAAAACGTCCTATGGGCGAAACAAGCAGTCGAAGCGATGGCTGCACGCGATATTATTAAAGGAATCTCTGATGGTAGCTTCGCTCCTGCAGCTTCTATCACGAGAGCAGACTTTATCACCTTGCTTGTCAGAGCACTTGAATTGAAGGGCTCAGGCACGAACGGGGCAGCCTTCAGCGATGTACAGCCAACTGCTCACTATGCCCAGGCTGTGGCTATTGCCAAAGAACTTGGAATTGCCTCTGGATTCGAAGACAACACATTCAAACCAGACAGCAGCATTTCTCGTCAAGACATGATGGTTCTTACGGCAAAAGCCCTGAAAGCAGCAGGTAAGCAATCTGCCGACAACGGAAATCTAGCTCCTTATTCCGATGGTGCAAGCATTTCCACTTACGCTGTGGATAGTGTAACTTCCCTTGTAGGAAGCGGAATCGTCAACGGCAAAGATGGCAAAATCGCACCAACTGAATCATTGACCCGTGCTGAAGCAGCGATGGTTCTGTACCGGATCTGGGAAATGTAAATATGTAAATTTTAATTGAATCAACTGATAAAAAAGACTACCCTCGTATGTTATTTGGTCGGGGGTAGTTTTACTTTTTTATATCTAATGCTCGGCGGTGGGGAGAATGTAGATACCATCTTTGGCGGATTCTCCACGGATTCCGTAACGACCGGGTCTACTTTTGTAATGGGAGCTAGTAAAGTAAAAACTCGTCCATCACTCTGCGGAAAAATGCACAACTGCACTATATAACATCTTGTTGCGAAGCGGGTCGAAAGTCACTTGATGCTGAACATGCTTCACCCGGAGCAGAAGCGCTTTGTTCATTCCGATTCGTTCTTCGATCGCTCGTTCCAGTTCACGGAAGTCATAAGCCTGCAGGCATTCGACTTTGTCTTTGATAATATCCAGCGTAATTTCCATGTTTAATTCAGGCCTCCTCCAAATCACGATTTGCAGGTTTAAAGCCTGCCGAGCTTCATTTTAGAGGAGCTTCTCCAGTTCGGCAAGAGTAATCGATCAAAAAATTACCGATGTAAGAAGCTTGTTTTCTATTATGAAGACCGAAACGAGAAAGTTAAGTTGTGGTTCTATTGTTCTACTGATGAACTCGTGCTGAAAATTACATAAATACGTGATAAAATCGGGAAAGGTGAATTCCGAAGATTTACTGGAAGCAATAACATAAACTGATGTTTGAACGAAGTTACATTTGTATGGTACAAGTGAAGAAGCAGCAAGGACATCAAAATGTAAATTGCAACGAAACTGTTAATGCTAATGTAAATGATAAATATACAGATGCATGAGTTACGATTTTTACTATTAATAAGGGCATTAGACTGTCCTCGAAGGTATAGAGGGGTTTAGAGATGACAAAGGAAAACTTTTGGCGTGATTTACCACGACCATTTTTTATACTTGCACCCATGGAAGATGTAACGGATGTTGTATTTCGACATGTCGTAAGTGAAGCGGGCAGACCGGATGTGTTTTTTACCGAGTTTGCGAATACAGAGAGTTATTGTCACCCGGAGGGAAACAAAAGTGTGCGCGGGCGTTTGACTTTTACGGAGGATGAACAGCCGATTGTGGCGCATATTTGGGGAGACAAGCCTGAATTTTTCCGTGAGATGAGTATCGGGATGGCGAAAGAAGGCTTTAAAGGCATCGATATCAATATGGGTTGTCCTGTAGCGAATGTAGCACAGAATGGGAAAGGAAGCGGGCTGATCTGTCGTCCCGAAATCGCAGCGGAGATCATTCAAGCAGCCAAGGCAGGGGGACTGCCTGTCAGCGTCAAAACACGTCTCGGATTCACAGCTGTAGACGAATGGCGCGACTGGTTGACTCATATTTTGCAGCAGGACATTGTGAATCTGTCCATTCACCTGCGGACGAGAGAGGAAATGAGCAAAGTAGACGCTCACTGGGAACTGATTCCGGAGATTAAGAAACTTCGTGATGAGATAGCACCAGATACACTGCTGACCATTAATGGGGATATCCCTGACCGTGAGACCGGCTTGAAGCTGGCTGAGCAATATGGCGTAGATGGCATTATGATTGGACGCGGTATTTTCCAAAATCCGTATGCTTTTGAGAAGGAGCCGAAGGAACACAGTAGTGAGGAATTGCTTGATCTGCTGCGGCTTCACTTGGACCTGTATGATCAATATTCAGAGCTTGAACCGCGTGCGTTCAGCCCACTGGCCCGCTTCTTCAAAATATATGTCCGGGGATTTCGAGGAGCAAGTGAGCTCAGGAATAGCTTGATGAACGCGAAATCAACAAATGAAGTGCGTGCTTTGCTCGATGAATTTGGAAGTAAGGAACACGATGAGGCGGAGTAACGTGGAAGTTAACATCTCTTTGTTAAGGGAATGTGCGAAATGGGAGAGGGAAGACTGGAAATCCATGTGACTGTTTGAAATATAATTAAAGCTAAACAGCAATTCTTCCAAATAATTTTGGGAGAAAGCAGTTTAGCTTTTTTGCATTATTTCTAATTCAATAGATAAAGAATAAGCCCGCGATTTTATTGAAAAAGGCCTAGGGCATTAACGCGTATACTCCAGTTGTGCCATCGCGAGGGGCTGAGGATTAGCAAGCACCCATAACACCGCCAACTCGCATAATCTAGCAGGCGCATCATAATCCGATCCATTGCGAAGTCTACCGGCCAAGTCTGCTACCTCTTGGAGAAGTACCGGAGCTAATGGCGCACCACTGCCAAGGTGCCGAGTCAGCGCATCCAGCATCTTACGATACTCAGCATCCCAGTTTCCACCGCCATTATTCAATACTTCATGAGAGACGCGTCCTGTGATGCGGATCACCTCTCCCTGCACCGTTTGCGCATGGCCCTGAGGCGGGATGAGATATTCCCAAAGCTCTTGGTGCTGTTTGGACCAGGTGGTTGCAGTTACCTGAATGGGGGCAGTTCCATCGTTCATGATTCGATTCGCTACCGGCTCGACATCAAATAGTCGATAAAACTGGAGCAGCGCGTCTGAGACTTCGTCAACGCTGTCCTTATTGAACTTTTCCCGGAAGAATTCAAAATCCTTGCCAATTCGCTTCACGGACTCTTTCATAGCCGGGGTGACCGATGCTCCGGCATTCAGCAGAATCGCGGAGATCTCCGCCATGTTGACAATAGCACTATTCCTGCAATTGACTAACCCCTTAGCTAAGGAGGGATTCCCCTGTTTATTCTCTATGTTGATATTAGCACCTTGGGTTACCAATTCCTGTTTCTATATCAATAGGAGAGGCCATTTCGTGGTGCTGTGTTATACTTTAGGTGAATGTCGTTATTGGAATTAGAGAGGTACATGTAGATGTTTAATTTAAGATGTTTGCCGCCATTCGAGCGGTAGGCTTATTGAAAATAGGAGGATCTATGTCCTGGAGTAAATTGAAGCAACAGCTGGAGAGTTTTCTCAGTCCTACGTTAGCTGGAAGAGTTGAATATCGCGCAACCGGTTATCGCTATTCACCTGATAAAGCAGGGCTTTGTTATATTTCGGTAGATAAAAAGAACGTACTCAATATGAGTGATAAAACCAGCTCAATCAGATGGTATCAGACGGAGCTGGAAATTAAGAATGATCCCAATATCGAAATTCCGATCAGCGATGATGAATTGGAAGCCGTCAGAAAGGAAACAAAAGGGACCGTTCCAGAGGATCGTCTAAACGTAATTGCAAGAAATAGAAAAGTATCCGTACTCTCAAAGGAGCTTTTGTCAGAACAGGCTGCATTAAGTAAATCCAATTTTGTCGCTACAGCGAATAAGTTCTTATCTACTTCTATAGAAGAAAGCATAGAGAGCGATGATATCTTATTGAATATTCTAGCTTTGATAGACAGACGAGTTGGCAAAAAGCGGATTTTAAACATGGGAGATATGATGAAGTTAAAGCATCCGATTGTGCAATATTTTTATGAACTGCGGCGCAGTGCGTGATGAGGATAAATAATGTTCGTTGAAAGAATCATATTGCACTTGTGGAAGAGAGGGAATTTCATGTCTGAACAAACAAAGTCGGAAAGAGTTCATCAGGTATTTGAAAAGATATCGGATCAATACGACTCGATGAACTCGGTCATCACGTTCAGGAGACATATCGCATGGCGCCATGATGTTATGAAACGGATGAATGTGAAAGTAGGTAGTAAAGCTCTTGATGTGTGCACTGGAACCGGGGATTGGGCGATTGCTTTAGCAAATGCTGTTGGAACGTATGGAGAAGTCATTGGATTAGATTTTAGCCAAAACATGCTCAGAATAGCACAAGATAAGCAAGAGCAACAAGCTTTAAAGCAGCTTACACTTATCCAGGGAAATGCCATGGAGCTTCCTTTTGAAGATGATTCATTTGATTATGTAGCCATTGGTTTTGGTTTAAGAAATGTACCCGATTATTCCACCGTACTGCGGGAGATGTATCGAGTAACTAAACCAGGCGGACAAGTCGTTTGTTTAGAAACATCCCAACCCACATTAATCGGTTATAGACAAGCATCCCTCTTTTATGTTCGCTATATCATGCCCTTGCTTGGAAAGTTTATTGCCAAAAGTTATGATGAATACTCATGGTTACAAGAATCAGCCCGTCATTTTCCCAATAAAAATGCACTGAAACAAATGTTTTTGGAAGCGGGATTTTCCAAAGTAGATGTAAAAAGCTATAGTGGTGGTGTCGCGGCAATGCATAAGGCGATAAAATAGATAATAGAAAGAGGGGTATCGCCCCTAGGCAGAGCATTGCCCAAGGTAAAACAACGGTTTCAGCACCGGCTCAGTCCGTTATCAATCAGAATCAGACTTCGTTAGAGTTGGCGAAGACAGCCTTGGCATATCATGAGGGCTGTCTTCCTAAAGGAATAAGTCGCTGACAAAGCGGCTTTTTTGGTATGGTATTATGACTATGATTGCATAAAATGATCAAGTGACAGAAGGGAAGTACGAATATTACATTGGGGTATAATAATTTTTTGAAATGTTATTTGGGAGGAGATTAGCTGATACTTGAAGATGCAATTGCAAGAGAAAACGAAGAAGAGACGACTTAACACTAAAGTTTCTAAGTTATTATACATATGCGATAAACCGGATGCTCCGCCTTCACTAATACACATAACGTTCCTACTCGAAAACATAGGTGGGGAAATACGCTTCCCATCGAACGAGTTTGATTATAAGTGGTATGGAGATGGTTCCGATCCAAAAACTTGCAGCTTATGGATTCTCAGAGAATTTTATGGCGATTGTTCAAAAAGGCTTTCCTGAGTCAGGAAGCTACAAAGGTCTAAAAAGCAACATTGGCTTATAGGGAGGACCGACGAATGAAAAATATTTATGTTGTTCGACATTGTAAAGCAGACGGACAAGCTCCTGACGCTCAATTAAGTGCGATTGGTGCTGAACAAGCGGAAAAACTTGCTGGATTTCTCTCGAACAAAGATATCGATTATATCATCTCAAGTCCATAGTCTTTCTTCTGTTTTTAGCACGACTTTAATTACCTTTTTGGTCCCGATCTTCATATCCTCCTACCGTTGTATTGTTTGAATTGTAATAATCTGATTAAAAAAATTGTGGAATTAATTTAGAAAATGGAAATAAAATAAGATAATAGTACATTCAAAATCTGTGGCATGTCTCACGGGAGCGCTACAGATAAATAAAAAACAAGGAGGTTTGAAAATGACTAATAAAAGGTTTCCTTTTAATCCCTTATCACTTTTGGTAGTTTTAGCAGTATTTCTATCCACATTCTGTGTAGCCGTACCGTCAGTAAACGCAGCCGCTAGAGGAGCATGGGCTCCAAATACCACATATGCAGTAAATGACACAGTAACCTATAGTGGAAGTACTTATACCTGTCTTCAGGCACATACTTCTCTCGTAGGTTGGGAACCGTCCAATGTTCCTGCTTTATGGCAGAAAGACGGTAGTGGCGGAACTACGCCACCAACCACACCACCGACAACGAACGGAGTAACATTCTATGCAGATATAAACTATGGAGGAAAAGTAGTGACACTCGGGATAGGCAATTATACACTGTCTCAGTTGAACACAAACGGAATTCCGAATGACTGGATGTCGTCTCTTAAGGTTCCAAGCGGTTGGACGGTTGATGTATATGAGAATGATAATTTTGGAGGAACAAAGTGGACCTTTACTTCAGATTCTTCCTGGGTTGGCAACACGATCAATGACAAAATGTCATCGGTCAAGATTTATACGGGTTCAACATCTCCTACAGTAACAAAGCCTGCCGAGGTTCCAAGCCATATCTGGACATATGTCATCAATGCGGACAATACCTATGGGAAAGGCGGAGATTTTGCTTTATTGCTAAGTGCTGTTATCAAAAAGGAAAGCAGCTTTGGAGCAGGTTTACCAGGTAGTCCATCGGCCGGCGACGGATTGATGCAGGTAGAACCAAACACACGCAATGCGTATTTATCTCAATTCAGCTCAAAATTTGGCCGTGCGTATAATCATAGCAGTGAACAAGATCAGGTATATCTGGGCGCGTTGATTTTAAATGAGAAGATTACGAAGTTTGGAAATATCTACAACGGATTATTACACTACAACGGTGGAGATAACTGGTATCCGGGAGCTACGGATTCTTATGGCCGTCCTATTCTGGCAGATCAATATGCAAATGCAGTTTACGCTACTTATAAGGGCTATGGCGGTAAGAATTAAGTTGTTACATTGAACAGCCGATGGTAGCCCATATCTGGGGAGATAAGCCGGAATACTTTCGTCAAATGAGTATCGGCATGGCGAAAGAAGGGTTTAAAGTCATCAATATTAATATGGGTTATATTACTAAATCTGGAATTAATGGTCATGTTGAGGTAGATGAACACGGAAATTAAATGGACAGTCGATAATATTTTTGGAAAACATGGCCGACTTGGCTGTGTTTTTTCTTTTGGAAACATTCAGTATCAAAAGTAATCTTAGCAGTCATTCTAGTTATAGCTTCTAGCTATAACTAGTTATGGTTTTTAAGTATCTCTTCTAACCTCGCTTGGCGTGATATGATAATCGTATACAACGAGGGGGTTTTTTACATGACTGATAAGTTCCAGATCGTAGGGAGTTTGTTGCGGCCCGATGAGCTGCTGACATATAAAACGCAAATTGAACATCGTGATGATATCCAATATCCATTCTATGAAAGCTTCGAAGGTTATGAGAAATGCGAGACGGAGGCAATCCAACAGGTTGTGAAGAAGGAGATCAAGCATGACCTGTCGATTATTACAGATGGCGAGTTTTCCAAATCGATGTGGCATCTGGATTTTGTGTGGGGTTTTGGCGGAGTTGAGCGTTATATCGCGGATCATGGCTATTTTTTCAGAGACGTGGATGGGACTTCGAAATATGAAACACGCAAAGATATCGGCTTGCGTATTACGGGCGAACTGAGCGGAAAGAATCATCATTTCATTCAACTGTTCAAACAACTGCAAGACACGGCGGGTGACCAGCAAACGAAACTTTGCGTTCCGTCGCCATCCCATATCTTTGGTGAACTTTCCTGGTCGGATAATATTGGCGGTACGAATGCTGTTTATCAGAACATTCAGGAGCTCAAAGCGGGTCTTGTGAAGGCGTATAAGGAATTTGTCGAAGAATTCGCTGCGGTAGGCGGTAAAATCCTGCAATTCGATGATTGCTTGTGGGAGCTTTTTGCAGACGACAACCCGAACTCTCCATTTACAGGGGAGCATATTAATCAAGAAGAAGTACAAGGTCTCGCTACCGAATTTATTGATATTAACAATACCGTGATTGACTTCGGTCATAGCCTGGGCTTAAAAATGTGGACACACAATTGCCGCGGAAACTATGATTCCCGCAACATGGGCGGCGGATCTTACGCGAAAATCGCTAATCTGTTTCTGAAGCAGTTGAAATATGATCGCTTCTTCCTGGAATGGGATGATGATCGGGCGGGTTCTATCGAAGCATTGGAAGTTTTCAAGGACAGACCTGAAACGGAAATTGTATTAGGTTTGTTGTCATCCAAAACCAACACACTTGATGATGAAGCTCGTGTGATCCGGTTGCTTGACGAAGCCTCCAAAATTATTGATAAGGATCGTCTGTTGCTTTCGCACCAATGCGGCTTCGCATCCTGCGATGGCGGTAACGAACTAAGCGAAGCTGAGCAATGGGCCAAGATCGATCAAGGTCAGAAGATTGCCAAGCAATACTGGGAAAACTAAATTTCGAATAGCAGCATCTTGAACTAAAAGGGATGCCTCGTAGCGCCGCCAATAATCATAGCCCCGTCAAGTAGACAATAAAAAAGAGATTTTATTAAGCGGCGGCTTTTTCCCGGAATTTAATCGGGGAGAGGTCGCCTAGTTTGTTATGGAAACGTTCCATGTTGTAAAACGAAAGATACTCCGTAATTTGGCTCTCTGAGGTTTCTCCAAATACAACTACAGACAATGCTTGTACTAAGTACTCGTCACATCGCCACATCACTGTACAGGTATATAATTTACCTTCTTAAAAATCAATTTGAAACTTTTTCCTATTACAGTAAAGAAGCTGACTTTGACATTGATGGTATGATGATTTTAGTTTCAGCATTCGCACTCTGTGAATCTCCGATACTTTTAATGTTTTGGTCTTGCTCTGAAGACCAGGGTTATCTATCATAAACTGGAAAATCCATATTTTATTCTGCATCTCTTTCTAGCAAAATCCATTAGGAATCATGGCTCTGAGCATATTCGAAGATGACTTCTAAACTCTCAGGTAGATTTGAACTTTCAAGCTTGTTATATTTTGTGGAACAAAAATAATTAGTAGAACCCTTG